>NZ_JAFEJK010000001.1:2649115-2832676 GCF_016888515.1 Shimia biformata
CCGCCAGCCCGGCCGCGCGCTGCGCTACGCCAAGGGCTTCGCGCGCGGCCTCTTACACCACCCCACGGGGCACTACCCGGCACCGTGCCTGAGCAGGATCGCGTCCAGCTCTGCCTGCGGCATGTCGCCAAAGATCATCGAGCGCGGCAGGATCAGGTGCCCGTCAGACACGGTTGTCAGTTTTGCACCGTTATCAAAGGCGATTTTCGAACTGGCCAATGTCGGCATGGCCGACATCGCGGCAAAAGCCGCGGCCGTTGTCAGGAGGTCGCGGCGCGACAGCTGGGCAGGTACAGGTTTCATTATTGCAATCATTAATTGCAATTTCTGAATGTGTAAAGTGACAAAGGGGTGCTGGCAGATTAATTCGATCTGTCTCGCTAGGGTCAGGACCCATTCATCCTGCACCACTGGCGCCAAACCCGCGAAACATCAGGGGTTTGGAGCGCGCAGGGAATAGTGGTTCTATTTCCAAGCGTTCCAAGCCACTGAGATGAAGCGGGTTTGACGTCCTTCGGATTTGGCGGATTTTCAGCCTGACGGCTTTGAGCCTCCCCAACTGAACTGGTCCACCGCTATGTTTAGGAAACGGAGGACCAAGAATGGCAAACAAGCGACCGAAGCCCGAAGAGATTGTCTCGAAGTTGCGGCAGGTTGAAGTGTTGATGGGGCAAGGCATGCCCCGTCTGGACGCGATCAGACAGATAGGTGTTGTTGAACAGACCTATTACCGCTGGCGCAAGCAGTATGGTGGAATGGGCGTGGATCAGCTGAAGGAATTGAAGCGACTTCAGAAGGAGAATGAGCGGTTGAGACGTGCGGTTTCGGACCTGACGCTCGACAAGCTGATTTTGAGGGAAGCTGCGAAGGGAAACTTCTGAGCCCCGCTTGTCGTCGCGCTTGCATCGATCATGTGCGCAGCCAGTTCAAAGTGTCTGAGCGCAGGACCTGCCGCGTGCTGGGACAACATCGTTCGACACAGCGGCATGCTCCGAGAGGGCGTGCAGATGAGGACCGGTTGGTCGCTGACATGATCGAACTGGCCAGACAGTACGGCCGCTACGGCTATCGTCGGATAGCGGCTCTGCTCAGGGAGGCGGGTTGGTCGGTCAGTGATGGTCGTGTCGAACGACTATGGCGACGAGAGGGGCTGAAGGTTCCAGCAAAACAACCGAAGAAGGGGCGGCTCTGGCTGAATGACGGATCATGCGTCCGGCTGCGGCCTGAGTATCGAAACCATGTCTGGTCATATGACTTCGTTCATTGTCGGACAGATGATGGGAAGGCGTTCCGCACCTTGAACACTCTGGATGAGCACAGCCGGGAATGCCTGGCGATCAAGGTGAAGCGCAAGCTGAACTCGACAGATGTGATTGATGTTCTGACAGACCTGTTCATCCTGCGTAACACTCCTGTCTTCATACGTTCCGACAATGGCCCCGAGTTCGTTGCCCAGGCGGTTCGGGGCTGGATCGCTGCTGTTGGGGGCAAGACCGCCTACATCGAACCAGGGTCTCCTTGGGAGAACGGATATTGCGAAAGCTTCAACGGGCGGATGAGGGATGAACTGCTCAACGGCGAGATCTTCTACAGCTTGCGAGAAGCACAAATCCTGATCGAGCAATGGAGGAAACACTACAACACAAAAAGGCCCCACAGTGCATTGGGTTATCGCCCACCGACCCCGGAAACCATCATCCCGATGGATCACAGGCCGATCATGCACTAACAATCAAATTGGACCAGTCAGATGAGGCTGCTCATTGAAGGATCCGGTCTCTCTCTATGGATTCGAGAGCTTCCAGACGTACGACATAGTCGATGCCCGGTACCGGATCCCGTTCCTCCTGGTTCGAAGTATATTCTGTCTCTGACATATCGTTTTCCGCTGGTTCAAAACTGCAACTCATTTGCACGTCTCGTACGACGTGAATACCGCTGGCGGTTGAAGTGAGTCTATCATCGGGTTTCACTTCCGACATCGCTCTCGATTGCGCACTCGCATCTACGCCCCCTACGACAACCCTCTGATTTCCCTTGAAATCCTCCCCCTCGGGCGGCGAACACGGAGCAAACTGCCTCAGGAGGTTCGCTCCCCATGTCCGACGATTTGTCCTTCGCGCCGCCCGCCGAAACGCTCACCACCAACCAGCGGCTCGCTGAACTGGCCAAGATTCTCGCCGGCGCCGTTTCGCGCGCCAACCCGCTGACCACGCACGAGAATTCTCCCACCGACCCAGACAGTTCACTGGACATTCTCGCCCTCAGACGCCGTCGTCGGAGGCAGTTGCGAAACCGAGTTGGAGGCGAGGAATGAGGAACACTCGATCGAATGAAAGTGCGGCGGGACGGTCCGACGTCTTGGCCGAGCCCATGGCCCTGCGGGCGATGAGCGTGGCGCAGTTGCGTGAGAAACGGGAGGAGCTGTTCGATGCGCCCGCGCCGAATGCCAGCCGCGGCAATCTCGAGCTTCGGCAGGGCTACCGCATCCAGGAACTGGCCCTTGGCGGGCTGGGGCGCGAGACCCGGCGCACGCTCGACGTGCTGGCCGAGGAGGTCGCCGCCGGCAAGCTGGGCGGCATGGTCTCGGACCCGCGCAAGCCCGCCCCCGGCACCAAGCTGGTGCGCGAATGGGAGGGCGAGGAGCATGTCGTCACCGTGCTGGCGGACGGGTTCGAATGGCAGGGGCGGCGCTTCAAGTCGCTCTCGGCCGCCGTGCGCGCGATCACCGGCGTGAACTGGAACGGCTGGCGCTTCTTCGGCCTCGACCGGACGGGAGGGGTGAAATGACCACGCGACAAACGCCCACGCGCCGCCTGCGCTGCGCCGTCTACACCCGCAAGTCCACCGAGGAAGGGCTCGACATGGAGTTCAACAGCCTTGATGCGCAGCGCGAGGCCTGCGAGGCCTACATCGCCAGCCAGCGCGCCGAGGGCTGGGCCTGCCTGCGAGAACGCTACGATGACGGCGGCTTTTCCGGCGGCACGCTCGACCGCCCGGCGCTGAAGCAGCTGATCGCCGATATCGAGGACGGGCTGGTGGACGTTGTCGTCGTCTACAAGATCGACCGGCTCAGCCGCGCGCTGATGGATTTCTCGAAGTTGGTCAAAATCTTCGACCGCCACGGCGTGACTTTCGTCTCCGTCACCCAGTCGTTCAACACCACCACGTCCATGGGCCGGCTGACGCTCAACATCCTGCTCAGCTTCGCCCAGTTCGAGCGCGAGGTGATCGGCGAACGGATCCGTGACAAGGTGGCGGCCTCGAAGAAGAAGGGCATGTGGATGGGCGGGTTCGTCCCGCTCGGCTATGACGCCATCAACCGCAAGCTGGTCATCAACCCGGCCGAGGCCGAGAACGTGCGCGCCATTTTCGAACTCTTCGCGCGGTCAGAGACCACCGCCTCAGTGGTGCGCGAACTGGACGCGCGCGGCATCCGCTCCAAGCGCGGCCGTCCCATCGACAGGGGCGCGCTCTACAAGCTCCTGCACAACCGCATCTATCGCGGCGAGATCACCCACAAGGGCGCGGTCTATCCCGGCGCGCATAAGGCGATCATCAGCCCCGAGTTGTGGGATGCTGTTCATGCCGTTCTCAAGGGAAATACCCATGCCCGCGCCGGACGCACCCGGGCCGCCGCGCCAGCCCTGCTGCGCGGGCTGATCTTCACCCAGACCGGCGCCGCGATGACGCCGCACCACACGAAACGCAAGGGCAAGCGCTATTGCTACTATACCTCGATGGACGTGATCAGCGGCCGCTCCAAGGCGGAGCTGCGTGGTCCACAGCGGCTTCCGGCGGCGATGGTCGAGGAGGCGGTGATCGCCGAGGTGCGGCGCATGCTGCGCACGCCCGAGGTGGTGGCACGGACAGCGCGGGCTCTGAAGAAAGAGCGCCCAGATCTCGACGAAAACACCGTCGTCGCCACCCTCGCGCAGTTCGATGACATGTGGGCCGCGCTGATCCCGGCCGAACAGGCGCGCGTCGTGCAACTGCTGGTCGCACGGGTCACGGTTGGCGAGGACGGCATGGACATCGACCTGCGCCATGACGGACTCGGCGCCTTGGCCAGCCTGTTGACGCCCGAAGCAGAGGACGCCGCCTGATGCCCGCGCAAGACACGATCCGCGTCCACGTGCCGCTCACCTTGCGCAAACGCGGCGGCCGCCCGCGCATCCTGCCGCCCAAGGACATGGAGGCCGCATCGCCCACCGGTCAGGATCCCCGCCTCCTGCGGACCATCGGCCGGGCGTGGCGCTGGCGGAAGATGCTGGAGAACGGCGAGATCGCCACGATCACCGATCTCGCCGCCGACGAAGGCCTCTCCGACCGCTACCTCAGCCGCCTCACGCGCCTCGCCTGGCTGGCACCCGACGTGTTGGAACGCCTCGTCGTCGGCCGCGAGCCTTGCGCGATCACGATCTACGATCTGTGCCTGATCGCCTCGCTACCTTGGGAGGAGCAGGTGGCGCGGGTGTTTGGGGGTGATTGAAACCAATAACTATTCCAATGACCGTCTCCAAGTTCTACTCTCAGTTGCACGTGACGAGTGGAGTAGATCAAATTGCTAGACCAGAATGAATTTGAACCTGGCTTTCCCCAATGGACCGAACTCGGCCAGGTCACAGGCCTTGATCCGTTGGGGATGCAACGCCCGATTGAGGTCGTCTATCAATCTCTCTTGCCTGGAATCAGCACCATCACTCTACGTTTGCGCTATTATTCGTTCTTCCCTTGGCTTCTCGACGCCTACGCGCGCCGAAGCGGAAGCACCGCTTTGGAAGATTTCCGGATCTTCCAGCGGCGTGCCGAGGCCCTTTTGGCGCTGACATGCGCACGTGGCGACTATGAACCTGGTGTCGCTGGAATCGAATGGGCTTTGCGCGTCGTGAGTGGCATCGGCAGCGACCCGAGTATGGACCAGATCATCGAATTCGCGGACGGCGCCGCTCCCGATGCAAGTCCTGACAATCGTTACCTGAAGAACAAGGGGGGCGCATTTGGCGGCATTTACGCCAGCCAGTTGCGCGAAATGAATCTCATCCGCATGGATGATCCCGATCTTCCGGTTCCATATTGCTTGAACGCGGCCATGCCTCTGGCGGAAGCGCTGCGGAACGAATTGGGCGATCTGGCCGAAGTATTCCTTGCCGCGGTCGAAGCAGGTCGCGTCACCGTTGGAGACTTGGATCGGCTCGCTCCCTTAAAGCCATCTCGCATCCGCGAAGGGAGCCCGGAGCAGGAAGCCCTCGTCGCGATATTGACCGGCAGGCAACAGAATGCCGGTGCGTCCGACGCCCTTCGACGCCAAACTCTGCTCAAGCTTCTGGAACTATCCAAAGCCCTCGGTCGGGTGCCCAGTGCAGAAGACGCCAAATGGGCATGGTTCGAAACGAATGATCGTGACCGCCCCGATGACGACAACGAGGTTTTGGGGCTCTGGTCTCTGTATCAGGCAAGCGACCTCATGCGTCTGGCCTATGAGGGTATTTTGTCGGCCGGGTTGCGCATCCTGAACCGCGCTCCTTTCAATCGCCAACCTCTAGCCACGCTTGTGGCAGACATTGCCGAGTGCTCCGGAATCGATGCGACAAAATCGTGGTCCGACACGCTTACCGCCCTTCCCGCAGAAGCCACGCCGGAAACGACCGCCAGGAATGCGCAGGCCAGACTCTTGGATGCCGAGAAGACGAGTGAGGACGCGGACGAAATCCGCGCCGCGCTCGAACTGATCGGCGCGCTATGGGCCAAGCGCGAAGACTATCGAGCCGAGACCATGCGGTGGCTCCGGGCGGCGGACCACTTCCGTTCATACGCCACGGAGCTGCGCTACTTCGAGGACCTCCTGGACCGTCCGACTGGGGCGGCCTTGAGCGCAATCATTTCCGAAAGGATCATAAAACGGCATCAGTGGGTTGCGTCGCGAAAATTCCGCAATCAAAGGGCTTATACCTTTCTGATGGAGCCGGACGACGGCATGCTGCGATACCGCGCCGGCTTCACGGTTTCCCCGAGCAGTCCGCGGATCGACCAGGCGGTCCAGTTCCTGAGAGACGCAAAATTGCTGAACGATGACGGACCGACGACTTTGGGTTTGAGTGAAATCGAGCGGCAATGAAATACTACGACGTTTTTGGAGAAAGCGGATATGACTCCGCGTTCTTGACGACTTACGCCTTTTCAGCTCAGGCGTTCGAGGATGTGCCGTTCCCGCGCCTGAGGGGCGCTGGGTGCCGGAATATTTCGGTGTTGGCAGATCAGCGCATGGTAAACACCAGCTTCGAAGAATTCGGTCCGCCGCGCTTTGCCGGCACGCTCTATCATGTCGTCAAGATTTCCGTACCAGGCGCGTTCCATCCCAAAATCACGTTGCTGAGCGGGGCGGAAAAGGGCCGCTTGCTGATTGGTTCGGCCAACCTCACGGGCCTGGGGCTGGGCGGAAATAGGGAACTGATTGCCGACATTCCATATACTGCCGAGCGGCCAGAATACTTGCACATTTTCGGGCAGGCTCTGCGCTATATCGCGGGTCGCGTTCCCAGCGACGATCCCTGGTTTCCTTCCGCGCTCGAGCGTGCATTCAGGCAGTCGCGATGGCTGCAAACGGCGTATCTTGATGAAACAAGTGAAAATCTGGAGGATTTGAAGTTAATCATCGACCGGCCAGACGACGCCATCCTTGGGCAGATGGTGGAGGCGATTGGAGGGGATCCGATCGAACGGCTGATCGTGATTTCGCCGTTCTGGGATGAAGGGCTGGAAGGCCTCGCGCGGCTTCGCGTCGCTCTTGGAAATCCTGAAACCGATCTGCTTGTGCAGCCTTCGGCGGGGCAATTCCCGGTGGAGAGCGTGACGCGGCATGACAAGTTGAGGCTTTTCAATGCCGCAGTTGATGGGTCCTCGAGGTTCGTCCACGCGAAACTTTTCCTCGCACTAGGAGCGACTTGGGATCACGTCATATCAGGCAGCATGAACTGCTCGTTTCCGGCGCTGCTCGGGCCCGAGGCATCCAAAGGCAATGCCGAGGCAGGGGTCTACAAGCGCGTCACCCGCGGCGCAGCGCTGACCACGCTTGGGTTGGAGGAATATGAGGACCACCCCCTGCAATTTTCGGACCTTCCGCCGAAAGATCAAAGGGCAACTGCGCTCTCTTCCCCGCCCGCTCCAGCCGATGCGGGCACATTCGAGTTGCACGCGCGTAGACTGACATGGCGGCCGTCGGTGCACGGCGCCTTCGACGCACGTGAAATACGGCTTCTCGACCGGGACGAGTCGGAGACAGGCCAGGTTCTCGAGATCGGTGCCGCCTCGGGCAAAAACTGGGAAATTGATCCCGATATGCCGCGCCCTCGGCTCGCGGTGGTCGTGGCGACGGACGGCACCCGCTCCGCGCCGTCATTCGTGATAGATCTCGATGTGCTGGCCTCTTCAACGCGTCCCGTACAGCGGGGGCGTAAACGCAGGATTATTGATGAACTGGAAGAGCTGGAGCAGGAGGACCTGACCATTCTCGAGGCGTTGAACGAATTGGAGATGCTCGACGATTCTTCTCAGAATGAAATATCTGCCCAGAGCAAACCGCACGCGAAAGAAACATCGACCGACACGGAAAAAAAAGACCACAAGGTCCTTCCATATGAAGCATTCGTGCAAGCCCGAAATCGTGCTCTTGAGCAGAATCAACATCGTCCCCATTGGGTCGCTGGCCGGGGAGAAACCGCAGCCAGCGTTATCAACGCCTGCTTGAACCGTCTCGTGGGTTTGGTATCCGAAGATTTTTCAGAGACGGACGAACGCGCCTTGATGCAGGATGCCTCCACGGATCTTCGCACGACCGAGCCTTCGCAAGACGACGAGAATACGGCGGAAAGTCACGATCACTCTGTTACCAAGCAAGAAAAATCTGCGCAGCGCGCACGCGCAAAGGCGACAGCTAGGAAGTTCCTGGAAGCCGTTCAATCATTCGAAAAGCGGACCGCATCGTTGAAGGAAAAAAGGATCACCACTGCCGAGCTCGTCAGACTGCGCGCCTTGCTCCAGGTTGTCATGGCAAGCGCGGTGCCGATATCGGGCGCATCGCGTGCGCATCAGGTGCTCACGCTGAACTCAAAGGATGGTACCGAGTGGCCCCGCCTGATCGGCCGTCTGCTCTTGCAGCACTTCGGCACGATCCGCGCTCTCCAGTTGCTCGATGTAGAAGCGGATGAAGCCGAACACACCCGCGTTCTCGACTATCTCGCCACAGCCAGATTTGCTGCGCGCGCGGCGGTCAAGGGCGCTTCCGCCAGTCCCGCCCTGGCTCCGATTCAAAGGAAACTCAAAGAGATAGCCGCCGACATCGATACGCAAGTCAAAGCCATCTCAAAGGGCAACGATTCCGACTCAGCCTCTTTGGCTGGCCTCGAAGAGAAGCTGGAGACGAGGTTTGGTTACCTCTTTTCGTGAGGAAGTTTTAACTTTGCCTTCAATGAAAGCTCGCCTGAAAGGTCGTTGGCGTCAGCGAGACATGGGCGTCCAGCGGCGGGCGTAGTTCAAGGGCTCGCGCAAGATCCCGAAACGGTTTTCAACCGGGAACATCGGCTTCGCACGATTGCGTTAATGCATTGAAGTTGCGCTCCAATTTGAGATAGGCATCCGGGACAACAAGCCAATTCAGCGAGATCACAAGGAAAAACAATGACTGAAAAAGCAATCGCTTGTGTTGAAGTCCCTCATACCGCAACGCTTCACTGTCCATTCTGTGGCCAAGAAGTCATGAACCCCCAAAAGGCCCACGAAGGCGAGGAATACTATTCGGCGTGCCCTCACACGCTTTTTGTCGCCCATGACGAGGCCTTTGAATACCGAAGCGCGCGTTTCGACTCCGCTCTCGGGATAGCGGGTGCGGAGAACGATGATCTCGACCTGCCGGAACACGGTATCGATGGACTGACCAGCCAGGTCAAAATGCATGGTGCCGTCAAGTTCGCCGGGTACGTTCCAGCCCCCTCATTTTTTGGCACCTATGTCGGCTTCGCTCCAGAGGAGTGAAACCGAAACCGGGCCGGCATGCTCGCACACACTGCAAAGACTTGGAAAGGGCGTGCGCCATGGCGCGCCCTTTTATCGTTGGACCCCCTTACTGCCACGAATTGGACTACCAGCAGTCCCACCCACTACGCCTCCTGTTTGTTCGGGCCATGTTCCGCTCGCAGGCATTGGAGACAGGGGGCGAAGTTTTGGCGGGGTTGAGGCTCATGTCATTGAAAACGATTACGAAAATCACACCGAACCGAATTGCGCGAGGTTCGCTCGACCAGAGACCGGGGGCGGCTCAGAGACCGAAATGGGGGAGCGGCCCGTCTCAGAGGTTCGCACCCATCACGCAAACCCCTTTGAAAACAGGGAAAATTCCGGCGCTGGCCGGGGGCTATTCAAGTTTCGCAATGGTGATGGTGGCGGAGCGACAGGGATTCGAACCCTGGAGACGGTTTCCCGCCTACACACTTTCCAGGCGTGCGCCTTCGACCACTCGGCCACCGCTCCGTAGGGCGCTCTTTAGCCTTGGGGAGGAGGCATTTGCAAGGGGGATTGCAGGAAATTCCTGTTCGGCGGTGTTTCCGGGCGAAACGGCCCGGTTTCAGTCGTCCAGATGCAGGTTCACGCGGCGGTTCTGGCGGCCCTTCTTTTCGATCTTGCCAAGGCGGATGCGGCCGATCTCGCTGGTGCGGGCGACGTGGGTGCCGCCGCAGGGTTGCAGGTCGATCTGCGTGTCGTCGTCGCCGATCCTGACAAGGCGCACCCTGCCCGCGCCAATCGGCGGCTGCACCGACATGGTTTTCACGAGGCCGGGATTGGCGATCAGTTCGGCATCGGTGATCCAGCTTTCGGTGACCGGCAGATCGCGGTCGATCAGGTCGACCAGCGCCGCCTCGAGCGCCTCTTTGTCCTCGGGCGCGTCGGGCATGTCGAAATCCAGCCGCCCCTTGTCGGCGCCGATCGAACCGCCGGTGACGGGCAGCGGGATCACCACCGACAGAAGGTGCAACGCGGTGTGGATGCGCATGTGGCGGAAGCGGCGGTTCCACTCGATCTCTTGCGTGACCGCGGCGCCGATGGCGGGCAACGGCGTGGGTTCGGCTGGAACCAGCACGATGTCATCGCCGGATTTCACCGTTGTCGCGACGTTGAGCGTGCCGCCGGTCCAGTCAAGCCGCCCGCTGTCGCCGGGCTGACCGCCGCCGGTGGGATAGAACAGGCTCTGGTCCAGCACCACCCCGCCCTCGGGCGTGTGGGCGATGACGGTGGCCTCTGCGCTGCGCAGATAGGCATCCTCGCGGAACAGCATTTCGGTCATCGTGCATCTCCATCGGCATCGCCGTCGCCATCCGGGGCGTTGTCCATGTCGGCTTCGGTCATCTCGACCGGTTTGGTGATCTCCGGGGCGGGCTCGCGCGGGTCCGGCTTGACGGGTTCGGCCGCCTTGCCGCCGACAAGCGCCTCGGGGTTCCTGATCCAGACGTCGCGCTGTGCGAAGGGGATCTCGATCCCTTCTTCCTCGAACCGGCGCGCGATTTCGAAATTCATTTCCGACCGCACCGTCAGCATCCAGTTCACGTCGCGCAGGATGGCGCGGATCTCGAAATCCAGCGAATCCGCACCGAAGCCCTGGAACACCACGTTGGGCGGCGGATTGACCAGCACCATCGGATGCGCCTCGGCGATCTCGCGCAGAACGCGCTCGACCTTGCGGGGATCAGTGCCATAGGCGACCCCCACCGGCACGATGACGCGGCCAATCGTGTTGCCACGGGTATAGTTCGTGACCGAGCCCGACACGAGGTCGCCGTTGGGGATGATGACGTCGGTGCGGTCGAAGGTCTCGATCCGGGTGGCGCGGACGGAAATATCGCGCACATAGCCCATCTGACCATTGACCTCGATCCAGTCGCCTTCGGTGATTGGGCGCTCGATCAAGAGGATAATGCCCGAGACAAAGTTCTGAACGATGGTCTGAAGGCCAAAACCGATACCGACCGAAAGCGCACCGGCCAGCAGCGCGACATTGGACAGGTTGATCCCGGCACTGGTGATGGCGATGATCGCCGACAGGAAGATCCCGATATAGCCAAGCCCCGACACGATGGCGGTTTGTCCGCCCTTGTCGATGCGGGTGCGCGGCAGAACCGTGTTCTGGATGATCCCCTGCGACAGCCGCGTCACCGCGTAACCGATGGCAAAGACCATCACCAGGACCAGCACGTCCATCGGCGAAATCCGCACGTCGCCCAGTTGCAGCCCATAGGTGATGCGGGTCCAGATTTCATGAAGATCCGACAGGCGCGCACCCCAGATCAGCGCCAGAAGCGGCAGCGCCAGCACAAACAGCGCCAGCCCGGTAAAGACCAGCAGCAGCGAATCCTGAACCTTGGTCTCATCCCGCGCGAACAGGCCGTAGATCAGGCTCAGAAGGCGCTGGAGCAGGGCCAGGAAGGTGACCAGCTGCAAGGACAGGATCATCGGGATGATGACGCCCTGGGACGCCCGCGCAAAGCCGATGACCGACAGGCCGACGCCAATCACGGCGATTGCCATGACCGCCCGGCCGCCAATCGACACGATGCTGTCCAGATACCGGCTTTCCGAGCTTTCCTGTTCCTCGTCCCCCGCATCATGGCGCGCGTGCAGCATCAAAAGCCGGCCAATCTGCGCAATGCCCAGTGCCCCGACCACGATCAGCGGCAGGTAGATGACGGCGCGGACCTCGTCGCTCCAGTCATCGTATTTCGCCATTTCATCAAGATAGACGTGGAACACCAGCACCCAGCCCAGGACAAAGGCCATCAGACGGCCCTCGGTCCGTTTCTCCGGGCTGAGATCCAGCAAGGGGCGCAGCGCCGGGTTCTTGGGGAAGGCCCGTGCGCCAAGCCACATCGCAAGCAGCAGATACCCCCCAGCCAGCGGCAGGTCCGTCAACAGCGCATCGGCCCTGAGCCCCGGCAGCCCGGTGGCATAGATCGCTGCCGTAATCAGCACCAGACCGAGCAGCGGCAGGATGATCTGACCCAGCGAGAACAGATAGGCCAGCAACCAGCGCACCCCGACAATCTGATCCGAGGTCAAACGTTCAAGGAAGCGATCGGCGACATGGCGCCCGCGCGTGACCAGAACCAGGCCCGGCAGCAGCAGGATCAGGAAAATTGGCAGGTTCCGCTTGGCCTCTTGCAGGGCGTCCTTGTTGGAAAAGGTCGACGCCAGTTCCTGCAACAGAAGTTCGGCCGATTTCGCCACCGCTTCGATCGCGGCCGGCCAGAGGGTTGGATTGATCGGAGTCTTGGTGCGCTTGAACAGGGTCTCGGCCTGCCGCGCCCGCAACAGCGTGTCCAGTGAATAGATCAGCGATTCCGCTTCGGTAAAGGCCAGGTTTGCCTTTTTCTGCGGGGCTTCCGCAGCGGCCAGTTCCGACTGCAACCGCGTGCGTTCGTCGGCAAACTCGTCCAGCGCGCCGCCTTCCGGGGCCGGCCCAAGCGCGTTCAACTGCGAGCGCAGCGACCGCACCTTGACCGATTGTGCCGATTGCACCGCGTTGAAACGCTGGCGCCAGTCGTCAAGCTGCGCCCTGAGCGTTTCCAGCGAAATGTCAGACGCCCTGCCGGTCTCGATGGACAGTTCGGCGCGCCGCGCAAGGGTTTCCCATTGGCCGTATTCAATGGCCGAGATCGCGTCCTGTTCCTGTGCGATGGCAGGTGCCGGGGCAATTGCCAGCCACAGCACCGACAGGACGATGACAAGGAACCCTCGCAGCGCCGCCATCCGCGATCAGTCCTCGAACACGCCGGGGATCGACGCCGGACCCGCGCCCAGCCAATCCGGGGTCGGCAGACCCTTTTCACGCAGGAAGGTCGGGTTGAACAGTTTCGACTGATAGCGGGTGCCATAGTCGCACAGAACCGTCACGATGGTGTGGCCTGGCCCCATTTCCCGCGCCATGCGGATCGCGCCGGCCACGTTCACGCCCGAAGACCCGCCAAGACAAAGCCCCTCTTCCTGCAACAGGTCGAAGACAACCGGCAGCGCCTCTTCGTCGGGAATCTGATAGTTCATGTCCGGCGTGAACCCTTCCAGGTTCGCCGTCACCCGCCCCTGCCCGATGCCCTCGGTGATCGAGGTGCCCTCGGCCTTGAACTCGCCCGTGGTGTAATAGCTGTAAAGCGCCGCGCCCATCGGGTCGGCCAGCGCGATCTTCACGCCCTTGGGCTGCAATGCCTCGGCCACACCCGCGAGCGTACCGCCCGATCCGACGGCGCAAACAAAACCGTCGACCTTGCCGCCGGTCTGTTCCCAGATTTCCGGTCCGGTGGTCTCGACATGGGCCTGCCGGTTGGCCACGTTGTCGAACTGGTTTGCCCAGATCGCACCATTAGGTTCGGTTTCGGCAAGTTTTGCCGCCAGACGCCCGGAATACCGCACATAGTTGTTCGGATTCTTATATGGCGCCGCGGGAACCTGAACCAGCTCGGCGCCCGCCAGACGCAGCATATCCTTCTTTTCCTGGCTCTGGGTCTCAGGAATCACGATCACCGTCTTGAACCCCATCGACGCGCCAACCAGCGCCAGCCCGATGCCGGTATTGCCCGCGGTGCCCTCGACGATGGTGCCGCCCGGCTTCAGTTCGCCCCGTGCCAGCGCATCCTTGATGATATAAAGCGCCGCGCGGTCCTTGACCGACTGTCCGGGGTTCATGAATTCCGCCTTGCCAAGGATTTCACACCCTGTCTCTTCGCTGGCGCGGCGCAGGCGAATGAGAGGAGTGTTGCCGACGGCGGCGGCGAGGTCTTGTGCAATACGCATGACGGCATGCCCTTTTCGGTATTTGTCTGTTTCACCCTGTGTAGGGCGCGGCGATGGGGAACTCAAGCACCGCTCCGCAGGCGATCACGCATCCGTGCAAGCCAAAGCCCGGCCACGACCAACGGCGCGTTATTCAGCCTGTCCCCGTCCAGAAGCCCGTTGAACGTGTCAAAGTCGAACAGCCATGACCGGATATCCTCGGCCTCGCTATCAAGACCGCCAATGCCGGTCACGTCGTCGGGCAGATCGGTGATGCCGATGAAGATGTGATAGAACTCGGTCGCATTGCCCGGCGAAGCATAACAGGACGAAACCCGGTGCAGCGCCGAGACCGTCAGCCCCGCCTCTTCCTGCGCCTCGCGGCGGGCGGCATCCTCGGGGGTTTCACCGGGATCAATGCGGCCTGCAATCGGCTCGATCAGCCACGGGCGCGGGTCGCCGCGCAGGAAGGCCGGGGCGCGGAACTGTTCGATCAACAGAACCCGGTCCCGCACCGGGTCATAGGGCAGCAGGATCGCGGCATCGCTGCCCACAAGGACTTCGCGCTTGATCTGGGGGCTTTGCCCGCCGGAAAAGCTGCGATGCGTGGCGGTGATCGTTTCCATGGTGAAATAGCTGGCATAGGGGCGGTGATGGCCAGAGAGTTGCACGTCACCGCGCCCGAACCCGCTGGGCGACAGGGCCTCTGGCCCGTTTTGCGCCAGAACCTTCTGCATCGCGCGCATGCGGATCATCGGGAACATCACAGCGACCTCATCGGCTGACCGCTCTCCAAAGTAGCTCATGACTTCGGTTGCGGCATGACAGGTCATCTCGCCCCATTGCGCCTGCCATGCAGCAAGGTCCCACGCCCCGCCTTGCGGCCACAGGCCCGGCGCCGGGAAATAGACCCCGGCCTGCGTCATCCCCGTCGGTGTCACCAGCGTCACGTCGCGGGTTTCATAGCCAAATCCGCCTTCATAGAAATCAAGGCGCGCGATCTCCTCCTCCGTCAGGTTACGCGCCAGCAATCCCAAGGCCACCGCCCCGGCGCGTTCGACGATCTGGGGAAACGGCTCTCCGGGCACCTCAAGAACCGCGTGGTCGGCCAGGGTTGCGGGGTCCGCGCCAAGCGACGCAGGATCGCGGCCCAGCACGATCGCCAACAGCGGCGCGTGTCGCAACGTGCCGTAAAAGAACAGGGATGTCATGGGTTATCTCCAGCGGCGGGCCACGAACTCGGTCACGATCCCGCCCAGAACCGCGCCCCCGATCAGGGTGCCAGCGATTTTCGGGACCAACAGGTATTCGCCATATCGCAGGCCAAGGTCCAGCGCGACTTTCATCGCCTCGACCGGGCTGTCGTAATAGCTGAGCAAGGCCCGGCGCAGCATCTCGTTCATGCCTTGTATGAACAGCGCCACCAGCACCATGACGACCACCGTGGTCAGGCCGTTGTTGATCCCGTCCACCGTCCTGCGCCCGGCCCGCGCGCCCAGGATCCGCCACCCGAACACCGCGCCGATGCAGAAGTTCACAAGCGACATGTGACCGGGGTCGGCGCCCTCGGGCAAGAGCGGCTTGATCTGCTCCGAGACCAGGATCCCAAGCGCCCCCATGAACAGGGCGGCAATCAATTTGGCGGCGGTGAACATCAGGTGGGCCGTTGGATCGTGATTTGCGTTACATCGGTGTTTCCACAATGGAACGCCGCGGCGCAAGAGGTCAGGTAGAAATTCCACATGCGCCGGAACCTGTCGTCAAAGCCAAGCGCCGCGACCTGATCCCATTTGCCGTTGAACGTATCATACCAGCGCCTGAGCGTCTGGCTGTAGCTTTCGCCGAACTCGACCGATCCCGCGACGTGCAGCCCGGCCTTTTCCACCTCCTGCCGCAACACCGTGGGACTGGGCAGCATGCCGCCGGGGAAGATGTATTTCTGAATGAAATCAACGCCTTTTCGATAGGCGTCAAAGCGGTCGTCATGCATGGTGATGATCTGAAGCGTGGCCTGTTTCCCAGGCTTCAGACAGCGTTTCACGGTCTGGAAATAATCCGGCCAGTATTTTTCGCCGACCGCCTCGAACATCTCGATCGAGGCGATGCCGTCATATTCGCCCTGTTCGTCGCGATAGTCCTGAAGCTTGAACTCTACCAGATCTGATAACCCAGCTTTTTCAATGCGTTCCGAGGCGAACTTCAATTGCTCTCGTGAGATGGTCAGCCCGGTCACACGCACGCCGCGTTCCCGCGCGGCATATTCGGCGAACCCGCCCCAGCCACAGCCGATTTCCAGAACGTGATCCCCCGGCTGCGCCCCGATCCCGTCCACGATGGACTTGTATTTCGCGGTCTGGGCGGCCTCCATGCTTTCCTGTCCGGTCTCGAACATGGCCGAGGAATAGGTCATCGTCTCATCCAGCCACAGGGCATAGAATTCATTACCCAGATCGTAGTGATACGAGATGTTCTTCTTCGCCTGCTCCTTGGTGTTGCGGTTCATCCAATGGCGCATGCGCTCATAGACCCGCACCAGGAACATGCCCGGAAACCCCTCGTAGAGCGAGTCATTGTCCGCCATCAGGAAATCGAGAAAGGCCTGCAAGTCGGGCGTAGACCACCAGCCGTCGATATAGGCATCGCAGAACCCCAGGTCGCCTTCGCGGATCAGGCGGGCAAAACTGTCAGGGTTGTGGATCGCAAGTTCACAGACCTGACCGGGCGCGCGTCCTTCGGCGCGGAACCGGCGGCCATCGGGCATCACAAAGTCGATACGGCCCGTATTGACCTGTTTCGCCATTTCAAAGACCTGCGCAAAATAGCGCGGCAGATTGTCTTGACCTTCGGTCGTCGTCAGGATCATCCGGCGTTTCCCTTCGTCGGTTGTCGGTCTGATGCTAGTCCAAAATGAAAATCGGGCAAGAATTTCCTTTTTTCTTCAAAGAACCGCATCCAGCGCGGTCAAAAGCTGGTCGATTTCGCCGGGCGAGGTGTAATGGACGAAACTGACCCGCAGCACCCCTTTCTGCATGTCTACCCCCATCGCCGACAGCGCACGCACGGCATAGAAATCACCGCCCCCCGTCATGATCCCGTGGTGGGCAAGCCGGGCGGCCAGCGCCTCGGCATGCGCGTTGCATTCCATCGCCACGGTCGGCGCGCGCAGGGCGGCGTCCCCCGGTCCGATCAGACGGACCGAATTCCGTTGCCCGACAAAGTCCAACACCGGCTGTAACAGGGACGTCTCGTGCGCACGCAACAGGTCATGCACGGCCGAAGCGGTGCCAGCAGCTTCCCCGGTATCAAGACCGTGGTGGTCCGCCAGCGCCTCGAAATAGTCGATCACGCCCGCCATCGCCGCCACCTGCGCGTGGTCCGGGCCTGCGGGGGTGAACCGCTTGGTCAGGCTGTCACCGTTGAAATAATGGCCCTGGTTCGGCAACAGCTGCGCCACTGATCTGCGGATCACCATGACGCCCTGGTGTGGGCCATAGGTCTTGTAGGCGGAAAACAGGTAGATATCGGCATCCAGCGCCCGCACATCGGGGATGCCATGCGGCGCATAGCTGACCCCGTCCACGCAGGTAAAGGCACCGGCGCCATGGGCCAGCGCCGTGATCCGGGCGACCGGGTTGACCTCTCCGACCACGTTCGAGCAATGCGGGAAGCAGACCAACCGCACCTTGTCGTCCAGAAGCGCCTCAAGATCGGCGGGGTCAAGGTGCCCTGTGACCGGGTCGATCTTCCATTCGCGGATCTCGATGCCCTCATCGGCCAGCCGTCGCCAGGGGCCGGAATTGGCCTCGTGGTCCTGATCGGTGACGATGATGGCCTCCCCCGGCTGCATCCACTGGCGGAAGGCCTGCGCAAGCACGTAAGTGTTCTGGGTGGTCGAGGGGCCAAAGGACACTTCGTCGCCATCAACCCCCATCCAGGCCGCCAGCCGTGCGCGGGCCTCGTCCATCTCGGCCCCGGCCAGTTCCGACGCGGCATAGGGCGCATAGGGCTGCACCTTGCGTTCCGTGTAGAACCGGGTCAGCCGGTCGATCACGGGATTGCAGGCATAGGACCCGCCCGCGTTCTCAAAGAACGCCTGCCCCTGCAGCGATGGCTCGGCAAAGGCGGGGAACTGCGCCCGCACAAAATCCAGGTCCAATGTCCGCTGCGATGTCATGGCTGCCCCTCCCTGCCCGTTTCTTGGATTGAAACCTGCGACAGGGGCGCGGCGGCTGCAAGCGTCAATTCCCGTGGGGCTTGTCCGACGGGGCCAGAAGCACCTCGGCAAGGCAGGCGACGACGATCAGCCCCGCGCCGACCCATTCCAGCCCCTGCATCCGCTCACCCGGCAACAGGATCGACGCCGAAAGCGCCGCCACCAGCACCTCGGACATCATCAACAGCCCCGCACGTCCGGGAAACAGGAATTTCTGCGCCCAGAAAATCGCGATGACGGACGGGCCCAGCGCAAGGATCGAGGTTGCGGCGGCCACGGGCAGCCCCGCGATCATGGCGCTCAGGTCAGGCGGCCCGATCACGCCGGCCACCGCGCCCAGAAGCAGCGCCGAAAAGCCTGCGGCAAGAAACTGGAACAGGGCCATGCCCTCGACCCGCACGGTATCAAAGCGCTTGATCATCGCCGCGCCGATGGCCCAGAAGATGCCGGAAAAGAAGGCAAAGACATCGCCGATCCCCATCGGCACCTGCCCGCCGCCCTGCCCGATGATCAGCAAAAGCCCCCCCAGGCCCACCGCAATGGCCGCCCAGCGCAGCAGCCCCGCCTTCTCGTCCAGCCAGACGATGCCGATCAGCGTCGCCCAGACCGGCACGAGATAGAACAGGAAGGTCGCCCGCAAGACCGTGGAATAGATCAGCCCGGCCGCATAAAGCCCCATGCCAAGCCCCACGACCGAGCCGATCGCGGCGGCATGGCGGAACTCGGCCCGGTTCACGTCCCAGCGCAGCGCGACGACAACCGCCAGCACCAGCGCAACAGGCATGTTCAGCAGGAACGCCGACCAGACCCCGTCGACCCCGCTGTCCTCAAGGTGGCGCAGGGGCAGCCAGAACAGCCCCCAGACGCCCGAGGACACCAGCACGAGGGCCGAAGCCAGCCCCGTCGAAGGCGGGTTCAGCGCCAAGCCCTAGCCAGCCAGCGCCGCGCGGATCTTGTCCGCATGGGTTTTCAAGACGGCAAAATCCGCCATCTGCCCCGGCGGGCGCAGCTTGACGCCTTCGTGACGCGGCAGGATGTGGAAATGCAGGTGATAGACTTCTTGTCCGCCCGCCGGTTCGTTGAACTGCTGCAGCGTGATACCTTCGGCATCAAACGCGGTCAGGCAGGCATGGCTGACGATCTGCACCGTTTTCAGGCAGGCGGCCAGCTGTTCCGGGCTGGCGTCCAGCATGTTGCGGCAGGGCGTCTTGGGAATGACAAGGCAATGGCCATCGGCGCGCGGCATGATGTCCATGAAAACAAAGGTGTCGTCGTCCTCGTAAAGCTTCTCGCAGGGGATTTCCCCGCGCAGGATCTTGGCGAAGATATTGTCACTGTCATAGGCCATGTCACGCTCCTGAACCGGCAAACAGGGCGGCCCCGTGACCGCCCTGCCCCGTTTCTGGTCCGTTCAGGCGCCCAGGTCAACCACGACACGGCCCTTGACCTGGCCTTGCAGGATATCCGCCCCCAGTTTGGGCAGATCGGCCAGGGTCGCGGGCTGGACCATCGCCTCAAGCTTGTCCATCGGCAGATCCGCCGCGATCCGCTCCCACGCCCGCAGGCGGTTGTCATAGGGCTGCATGACGCTGTCGATCCCCAACAGGTTCACCCCGCGCAACAGGAAGGGGATGACAGTGGCCGGAAGCCCCGCGCCCCCCGCCAGACCAACGGCGGCGACGGAGGCGCCATATTTCATCTGTCCCAGCACCCGCGCCAGCATCGCGCCGCCGACCGCATCGACACAACCCGCCCATGTTTCGGATTCCAGGGGCCGCTTGGTGGTCTCGTTCAACTCTTCGCGCGCCACGATCTGGGTCGCGCCCAGCGATTTCAGGTAGTCGGCAGTATCGGGCCGCCCGGTCACACCGGCAACTTCGTGGCCCAGCGCCGAGAGGATCGCCGTCGCAACCGAGCCGACACCCCCCGCCGCACCGGTGACCAGAACCGGCCCGTGCCCCGGTTTCAACCCGTGATCCTCAAGCGCCATCACCGCCAGCATCGCGGTGAACCCCGCCGTGCCGACCGCCATCGCCTGTCGCGTATCGATCCCCTTGGGCAGCGGCACCAGCCAGTCGGCGCGCACGCGTGCTTTCTGACCATAGCCCCCCCAATACGCCTCGCCCACGCGCCAGCCGGTCAGGACCACTTTGTCGCCGGGCTTGTAGCGCTCATCCGAAGACGCCTCGACGGTCCCGGCAAAGTCGATCCCCGGCACATGCGGGTATTTCCGCACCAGCCCGCCACCCGGCCCGATGCAAAGTCCGTCCTTGTAGTTCACGGTCGAATATTCGACCGCCACCGTCACCTCGCCCGCGGGCAGGTCATCCAGCGTCAGCTGTTCCACCGCCGCCGACGTCTTGCCGCTGTCTTCATCCTTGCGCACAACCAAAGCGTTGAACATCATCTCTCTCCTTCATCTTCTTTCTTGCCCAAATACTCCCGCCGGAGGCGTCCCGGCGCGGCAACAGGGCTCAGGTCCAGAATGTTTCCCGGACGGTTGCCCTGCGCATGCCGTCCTGCGTTTCGATCTCAAGCGTGGTTCCCGGCGCCCAGTGGCTGCGGTCGACCATGCCGATCGACACGTTGGTCTTGAAATCCGGCGACCAGCTTGCCGATGTCACCTGACCAACCTTCCTGCCACCGGCCATCAACGGCCACGCCCGGTCAATGGCCGGGATCGGGTCGCCGTGAATTTCAACGGGGCGGATCTGCCGTTCCGGTTCCGCCCGCGCCATCAGCCCGGCCTTGCCGATATAGTCGCGCGGTGAATTGACGAATTTGCCCAAGCCCGCCTCGAACGGGGTGTTTTCCTGACGAATGTCATTGCCATAGCTCAACAGGCCGCCTTCAACCCGTTCTTTCGTCGAGGGGCAACCCGCCCGCACGTTCAAATCCTGACCAGCGGCAAACAGCGCGTCCCAAAGCGGCATGCCGATGTCCGAGCCTTCGATATAAATCTCGAACCCACCCTGCTTGGAGTAGCCCGAGCGCGCGATCACAAGGTCGCGCCCCTGAAACGGCAGGCGCTTGTAGCGGAAGAAGCGGATATCGCGCACCGCGTCGCCAAAGACCCGCGCCATCAGGTCGTCGGATTTCGGCCCCTGCACCCCCAGCGGGCTGACATCGGGTTCCCAGACCCGCACATCCAGCCCCAAGGCATCCGCCACCCCGGTCACGTAAAGGATGTAATCGCTATCGGCGACCGAGATCCAATAGTGATCCTCGGCCAGCTTTACCAGGACCGGATCGTTCAGCATGCCGCCATTGCGGTCGATGGCGGGCATATAGAAACACTGGTCATCGGCCATCCGGTCAAGGTCGCGCGGGCTGAGAAGGTCCATCAGCGCCCGCGCATCCGGCCCCTGAACCGCCACCTGCCGTTCACAAGCCACGTCCCAGACCTGAACATGGCGTTTCAGGTGGTGGTAATCCTCTTCCTCACTGGCAAAGACCGATGGCAGGATCATGCGGTTATAGACCGAACAGACCGTCATCCCGGCGGCGTTCACACCGTCGCTGAAGGGCGTGCGGCGCACGCGGGTCGAGGGGAAGATCGACGCCATTTCAGACCTCCTCTGGCATCAGGAACAGATCGGTGTCGCCGGGGGTTTGCCCGGCGGCAGTCAGCATCGCGTGGACCTGCCCGCGATGATGGGTCTGGTGGTTGAACATATGGGTGACGCACAGGGCAACGGGTTTTGACACCTCGCGCCCCGCCGCGCCCGAGAACCAGACAAGATCTCCGGCAAGATCGAGGTTATGCAGCCCCCCGGCCCATTGCCTTATGCGGCCATCCATGCGGAACCGGTCCGCGCTCCAGACCGCGAAAGTCGGGCACAGATCGGGGCTTTCCCTGATCCCGCCCCTGGGGGCCGGGCCGCCGTCAAAACGGCTCATCCAGATCATGTCACCCCACAAAAGGTGGTTCAGCGTCGCCAGGATCGAGCCGAAAAACGCGCCGCGGTCGGTGCGCAACTCGGTCTCAGTCATCCCCGCGCAGGCGGTCTGAATCTGACGGTTCTGCCAGGCATTGTAACGCGCCATGGTGCGACAGAACTCGGGAGAGATCATCGCGGCCATCTCCGTCAGACCCGTCCGGGGCCGGTCCAGTGGATCGGGATGATATCCGCCGACTTGCCCTCGAAATCCCAGACCCAGCCATAGTCCATGACCTTGGATTTCAGCCCGACCGCCGGGTAGATCGTCGGCCCCATCCAGTATTGCGTGTTTTCCATCGACACCGGCACGTCGGGGTTCTTGCCGGGGATCATTTCGATCTCGCCGCGGATTTTGCGGCCCACGGTGATCTTGCGGCGGCGGCCATCGCGTTCGATCAGCACCTTTTCGCGCTCCGCCCCGATGATTTCCGAAACAAGGAAGTTGAAGACCCCGGTGTTGCCGCCCGCCGTACCCGACAGGATCTGCAACAGCCCGTTATAGGCCTTGCCGCTGGCGCTGTCGTCGACATAGGCCGCCACGCGCCAGCCGCCTTCGGCCATGCGTCCGGGAATGTCGATCAGCAGCGCACAGTTCAGCCCCGACAGGTCTTCGCCCTCGAAATGGCCCTCGTCGATCTGCAGTGCGAACCACGTCTGGCAATAGCCGTATGTGGGCGGGTGCTTGCCCAGCGAGATCCCGCAGGGGCAGACCACCTCGCACGAGCAGTTCATGAACAGCTCACCCTTGATCTCCCATTCGGTGGGGGTCATGCGGCGGCGGCGCGGATTGTCCAGCCGGTTGTCGATACGCTGTGAAACCGGCAGTTTCTCGGCCTCGGGCCGTTTCTTGATCGCCATGTCCTATCCTCCGTAAAACAATTGCGGCGCGGCGAGGATCACCACGCCCCCCGCGATCAGCATAACGCCCATCGGCTTCATCACGCGATGGCCGATCTCGGGCAGTTTCTCCAAAACCATGAACAGCGTGGCAAGGCCCATCCACAACAGGCTCATCACCCCGCCGACAAATCCCAGTGCCATGAACCCCCAGCAGCAGCCGACGCAGAATGCGCCAAGCCCCAGCCCCATGCGCAGCCCGCCCAATCCGCCGGGTCGCCATTTGCCGATGAAATACATCATCGGGCTGTGACAGACGCCGTGGCAGACCTCCTTGGCGCGGGTGAACTGGAACGCGCCCACCGCGATCAGCAGCCCGCCGCCAACCCACGGGGATTTGGCGATCCCCAGCATGTCGATCACGCCGCCGTAAAGCAGCGCCAGCTGCGCGCCGGCAATCACGGCGGCAAAGCCGATCCACGCGATCAGGTAGCCCGCCAGCACGCCAACCCAGCCCGCAAAACCGGCGCCGTTTCCCCGGACGCTTTTCATCAGCCCCTGATAGGTCTGCAGCGTCGGCACCATCGTCGGCAGCATCATCGCCGCCATCATCACCGACCACATCAGGAACAAGGGCCAGAAATTGGCCATCGGCATGTACATCGGCATGCGCGGATCCATCTGGCGCATGGCTTCGGCCATCGGTCCGGGGCGTCCGATCAGGTCAACCCCCATGCCGGTCGCCATCGCGTAGAGATACCACCAGGCCGCAAGGATCGCGCCAAAGAACCCCAGCCAGAAGACCGCCCTAAACGAGATCATATCGACGCGCAGCATGTATCCTCCCCAAGACGCGACTCGTCCTTTGACACTTTAATGTCAGACATTTAAACTTGCCGCAAACAATAAATGTCTGACAAATGAAAATCGATCCAAAATCCCGCGCCGACCTGTCGGCCCAGATCGCCAAGGCGATCCGCGACGCCATCATCTCGGGCGAGATGATCGTCGATGAACGCCTGCCCAGCGAGGCCGAGCTTGCCGACCAGTTCGAGGTCAGCCGCCCCACCGTGCGCGAGGCGTTGAAACGGCTGGCGGCGCAGAACCTGATTCGCACCCAGCGCGGCGCGACCGGGGGCGCCTTCGTGCGCCGCCTGCGCTATCAGGACGCATACGCCCAGCATATCACAACCTCGACCCTTCTTTTGTCGATGAACGCGGTGGATTTCGAGACCGCCTGCGAAGCGCGTTACGCGCTGGAACGGGCCTGCGCGCCGCTGTCAGCCCAGCGCCGGACCCCTGACCAGTTGGCGACCATGCGGGCCGAGATCCACCGGCAGGGGCAGCCGGGCCTTTCAGACGAGGTGTTCTGCGACAGCGACGTCGCCTTCCACCGCGCCTTGGTCGATGGCGCCGACAACCCGGTCCTGTCCTACCAGCTTGCGGGCGCGGTCGAGGCGATGCAGCCCCTGATGAACATGATCACCTTCACCGCCCGGTCGCGGGAAGAGATCATCGCGCTGCACACCCGGATTGCCGACGCGATCGAGGCCGGGGACGCGGGCGCGGCGGATGCGGCGCTGGCGGAACTCACAGCCTATACGCTGACATTGGGCCAACAGGCGATGGCGGCGCGGGATGCGGCGCGGCACGGCACCGACGCGACCTGATCCTGCCTTGCACCTCTGCGGACCTCGGCGCATGGTGCGCCCCGGAAAGGAGTCCCCATGCGCCCGTTCACGCCCCCTGCCCTTGCCGCACTTGCGGTTCTTCTTGGTCTTGGTGCCTGTGCCCAGACCGAATACGGCGTGTCGGCGGCCTATTCGACCGAGGCGGTTGACCCGCCTGCCGTGACAGTCCCGGCCAATGCGCCGTCAATCTTCCAGCAGTTCCGCCGCCTGACCCATGACAACGAAGCGCGGGGCAAGGAAGGCGATCATATCGGCATCGACATTCGCGGCCCCAAGGGGTTTCCCATCCTTGCCGCCGCGCCGGGCGTGGTGGTGAAATCCTATTTCGAGCCGGGCTATGGTCAACGGGTCGAGATCGACCATGCCCCGGATGCAAAAGGCCGGGTCTATCGCACCCGCTATCTGCATCTCTCCAGCCGGGACGTGACCGAGGGCGACCACGTCGCGCGGGGGCAGCAGATCGGCGGCATGGGCAACTCGGGCACGTTTTCAGGCGGACTGACCCATCTGCATTTCGAACTGTTCCTGAAATGGGACAATGGCTGGATCGAACCAACCGACCCCAACCTGCGCTGGTATGACGGCGTGGGCCGGGTGACCTGTTTTGACCCCGCGCGCCAGAGCGCGGGAACCGGGGCGGGCTTCACCTATCCGGTGCCGTGCCGCTGAACTGCCTTCCCTGACCCGATCAGAACCGCCAGCCGAGATAGGCCCCGACCAGCGTATCGTCACCCTCGTGCATCCCCGCAGCCGTCAGCGAAATACCGCGTTCAAAATCGGCCCGCATGCTGAGGCCGGTGCGGTTGGGCCATGCACCACCGTCGCGCATGTCGTGAAACGCGGTGAAGGAAAAGCGGTCTGTGGCCTGCCATGACGCCGCCAGCTCGACCATTGAACCGCCGCCGTTGGCATCGGCGTTGAAGGCGGCGACGGACAGGATGACCGGGGACAGATCGGCGGCAAGTTTCACCTTGCCGTTGACCTCTGTCCCGCTGTCCTCGACCACCTCGACCGCGCCTTCCAGACGGAAAGCACCTCGGGCGAAGGCCCCGGCGACGCTGGCGGCAGTCACCTCGTGGTCGGGCTCGTAATGCACCGACGCCGCAACCTCTGCGCCCCCAACATCACCCCGGACCGTGACACCGAAGGGAATGAATTTCTTTTCGGTCATGGTGGCGAAGGTCAGGAACGAGTGGGTTTCGTCGATCCGGTCCAGCGCCGCGCGGGGCAGCGCCCCGATCAGCGCGCCGTTGACCACCGCATCATAGGCAGGGCGCGGGATGCCCGCCTCGATCTTCCAGCCGGATGCCCCCTGCCAGAACAGCGCACCATAGCTTTCGTGCTTTTTGCCGACGACGCCAAGGACACCGGCCGTCAGACCGAAATCCCCCCGGCGCAATGCCAGGTCGAAATCGCCAAAGGCAAACTTACGGCCCGAACCGGCATCATCCACCCCGAGGGCCGCCAGCCCGTCGGCCTCGAACGAGACGCCCCAGTGAAGCGAATCCGCCGCCGCAGGCAATGCGGCGATGGCGGGTGAAACGGCAATCAGGGTTGTGGCAAGAAACGCACGCAAAACAATGTCCAAACAGCAGAAAATCCACGAATGGCAAAGCCAATAGCCCGGTTCACGCGCCAAGCGCAATATGTCCGGCTGACGCACGCGGCATTCCGCCTGCTTCCCCTTGCGCCCACCGCCGTCCTTGCTTACATATTGAGCGTTCCCTTCGGGGGACTATGGACATAAACGCGCTCGTAATAAGCGGATCGGACCCGGGGGCGGTACCCGGCGGCTCCACCAAAACCCCTTCATTTGAGGGCAAATGGGGCCGAAATAGGATCGACGGACGTCTAAAGGGGTTAGCTTTGTCTCGGCGGGGTACCACCGTTATTGGTCCAAACAGTACAATTGCAAATGACAATCGTGCTCCGGTAGCAGTCGCTGCGTAAGCAGTGCCTAACACCGAAAACTAAGCCCTCTCGCCTAGCCGCGTGAGGCGGGGCCCGCCGGAGCCTGGCAACAGAATCCGGCACTTCCTTTCACTCATTCAGGCACATGGCAACGGAAGCCTGCACTTCCCCTCCAAACCAGCTTCCGCATCCCGGCAAGACGCCTCTGCGCCGCACATGCGCCAAAGGGGTTTGGTGCAACAACCCTGCAATGCCGGCGCTTTGATATCAGGAATTTCTGGCCGGATAAGGGCAACTGTGCTTCACTGCTGCCAAATCAGGGTGGAAGGGACGGATATCATGGCCAAGATCACAGGACCGGCGCTTGTGACTGCGTTGATGACCGGGCTGACGACGGGGCTGATAGCCGCGCCGATGGCTGCCATCGCCGAGGACGCCATGCAGCCCCCGCTTCCCGTCACCAATGACTCCAGCCCCTGGTCCTTCAGCCTTGGCCTGTCGACAGTCGGGATTACCGGTCAGGTTGCCTATCAGGTCAACGACAGGTTCCGGCTGCGGGGCGTGGTCGGGCGGGCCCCGCGCATCCGCGGCAGCGAAAACGAATCCGGCATTGACTATACCGTCGACGCCAGGATCGCCGGCGTGTCGCTTCTGGGTGACTATTTCATCGGCGGCTCGAATTTCCGGCTGACCTTCGGGGCCTTCCTCTCTGGGTCAAGCCTGACCGGAGACGCCAGCGGCCCGCTGACCGTCGGGGACGACGTCTATAACACGACCATCCAGGCCAAAGCCACTTTCGCCCGCGAGGTCGCGCCGATCCTGGCGCTTGGGTTCGATGTTCCGATGGGCAAGAACACGACCTTCGTGGGCACTGCCGGCTATATCTTTACCGACGGGCTGACCACCAACATCACGGTCATCGCCGGAGATCCCGTTGATCCCGATGACATCGTGACCGAAGAAGGCCAGCTGAAAAACAGCATCGGTCCAGGCTATCCCTTTATCGAGCTGGGTGTGCTGTTCACCTTCTGAGCCCGCCAGATCAGGGCAATCAGCACTTGAACACGCACACCCGTCATGATCCACCCATGCCATGTCGATGACCCAGACACCAACCCTTGCCGACATGGTCCGCGTCTATGGCCGCATCGGGCTGTTGTCCTTCGGCGGCCCTGCCGCGCAGATCAGCCTGATGCACAAGGAACTGGTCGAGGACCGGCCGTGGATGGAGGAAAAGCAGTTCCTTGGCGCGCTGTCGTTCTGCATGTTGCTGCCGGGGCCGGAGGCGATGCAGCTGGCAACCTATTCCGGCTGGAAGCTGCGCGGCTGGCCGGGCGGTTTGATCGCGGGGCTTTTGTTCGTGCTGCCCGGTGCGGCGGTCATCTTCCTTCTGGCCGCGCTCTATGTCCGGTTCGGTCCGCTGCCGCTGGTGCAGGATGGGTTTCTGGGCGTCAAGGCGGCGGTGGTGGCGATCATCCTGACGGCGCTGGTGAAACTGTGGAAGAAGGTGCTGCACGGCTGGCCCAACCGCCTGATCGCCCTCTTTAGCCTTGCTGCGCTTTTTACCGGCGCCCTGCCCTTTCCGCTGGTGATCCTGATTGCGGGGCTGGCCGGGGCGGTCATGGGGGGCCGCGACGACCAACACGCCACGCCCGCGCATCGCGCCAGCTGGCGCAGCACCGTAGGCACCGTTCTGTTCTGGGGCGCGCTCTGGGCCTTGCCGGTCGCCTATGTCGCGCTGAGCGGCCATAGCTTCCTGCTGCAGATCGCCACGTTCTTCTCGACCCTTGCGGTGGTCACTTTCGGCGGTGCTTATGCGGTGCTGGCCTATATGGTGCAGACCGTCGCCAGCGATCACGGCTGGCTGACCACCGCGCAGATGATGGACGCGCTGGGGCTGGCCGAGACCACGCCCGGCCCGCTTATCCTTGTCACCCAGTTTGTCGCCACGCTGGCCGGTCAGGCGCAGGGCGGCGCGGGGTTGGCGCTGGTGGCGGGGGTGCTGGCCTTGTGGTGTACCTTCGTGCCCTGTTTCCTCTGGGTCTTCGCCGGGGCCCCGCATGTCGAGATCCTGCTGGCGCAACCGCGCCTGCGGGCGGCGCTGGACCGGATTTCGGCGGCGGTGGTGGGCGTGATTGCCAACCTGTCGCTGTGGTTTGCCATACACCTCTTGTTTGCCCGCACGCAGATGACGGCGCTTGGCCCGGTGCCGGACTGGGCCACGCTTGATCCGCGCGCCCTTGTGCTGGTCGGCGCGGCGCTTGCCGGGGGCTTCCTTGTGCGCCTGTCGATGATCCGGCTGCTTGGTCTGATGCTGGGGCTTGGCCTTCTGGCCGGACTGCTCTGAGACGCAAGTTTTTCCACCGGCCCCACTTTCGTTTCCCTGCGAATCTTCTTAGGCTTGAGCGCAAGCAAAGAGAGGCCCCTCATGTCCAGCATGATCGACTATGGCAACCTGATGCATCGCGCCATGCGCAAGCTGATACAGGACGTGCTGAGTGACGTTGAGGCCGATGGCCTGCCGGGTGACCACCATTTCTTCATCACCTTCGACACCCATCACCCGGACGTGAAAATGGCGGACTGGCTGAAAGACCGCTATCCGGGCGAGATGACGGTGGTCATGCAGCATTGGTATGACAACCTCGAAGTCACCGATGACGGGTTTTCCGTCACCCTGAACTTCGGTGACGCGCCCGAACCGCTCTATATCCCCTATGACGCGATCAAGACCTTCGTGGACCCGTCGGTCGAGTTCGGCCTGCGCTTTGAAACGCAGGACAGCGACGATGATGACGATCCCGACGACGGTGACGAAATCCCGGACGATATCGAGGTCGAAGAGGATACCCAGAAACCCGAGGCCGAGGTTGTCAGCCTCGACAGTTTCCGCCGCTAATTCCGCCCCGCGATTTCCGCTTTCCGCGCCACAAGCGCCTCGGCGAGATAGTCGACGAACAGCCGCACGCGCGCCGTGCGCCTGAGATCGGAATGCAATAGCAGCCAGATCCAGCGGTTCGGTTCCACTTCGGTGCCGGGCATCTCGACAAGGTCAGGGTCACGGGCCGCCATCAGCGCGGGCAGGTATCCAAATCCCATGCCGCCCCGGATCATCTGGTATTGCATCACCACTTCGCGTGCCATGTGATGCACCCGTGCCCGCGCATAAGGCGTCTTGGTGATCCAGCGCGCCACATCCGGGTTCTCGGCCCATGACACCCAGTCCAGCCCTTCGCCCTGCGGACCAGCGTTGGGCAGGTGCTGGTCCAGATAGGTCCGTGCGCCATAGATCCCGACCCCGGTCTGCACCACCTTGCGGCCCACCACGTCCTGCGTCACCTCGTATGCCACCCGTACCGAGACATCGGCCTCAAGCCGGGCAAGGTCTTCGAACCGGTTGGTGACGCCGATCTGAAGCTCGATACCGGGATGACGTGTGCTGAAGCCTGACAGGATTTCGGGCAGGATCGTATAGGCCAGAACCGGCGGCACCGACACGCGGATGACACCCTTGGGCTGTCGGTCCAGCCCCAGAAGCCGCGCCTGCGCCCCTATGACGGCATCCTCGGCGGTTTCCGCCATCGGCAACAGCGCCTCGCCCGCCGGGGTCAGCACCATGCCGCTGCGGGTGCGGTGAAACAGCGGCGCGCCAAATGCGGCCTCAAGCGCACGCACCTGCCGGTCAACGGTGGCGTGGGTCGCGCCGGTGACCACGGCCGCGCCGCGCAGACTGCCGGCGCGGGCAACGGCAAGGAAATAGGGAAATCCGGTCCAGTCCATGATCTGTCCTTACCAGGGGATCGGGTGCCCGAATGTAACATATTCACCCCACCCTGTAACGGTTTTCGGCATTTCGTCTTGTATCCGCGCCACCTATTTCAGGACCACAGCAAGGAGGAGAGCCATGCCACACGTCATCTTGAAACGCGTCATCAACGCCCCCGTCGCCAAGGTCTGGGAAAGCTGGGACGACTATGCCCATATCGAAAAGTTCAACCCGAACCTGTCGGCGTCCTATCTGGTGAACCAGTCGCAGCCCACCGGCCTTGGCGCCGAGCGTCAATGCGACCTCAGCGACGGCAGGAACTTCATCCAGGAACGGATCATCGACTATGTCCCGAACCGGCGCATGAAGATCGAGATCTTCAACGGCACCCTGCCGGTGCGCGACACCTTTGCGACGATCGAGATGCAGGAAACCGGACCAGACCGGACCGAGGTCACGTTCAGGATGGAATTCGTGCCGAAATTCGGGCTGATCGGGCGGATGATGGTGCCGATGATGAAGCCGCAGTTCCGCAAGCTTCTGGGCCGGTTGCTGGACGCAAACAAGGCTTATGTCGAAGACGGCGTCGAGATCATGCGCGCCGCCTGACCGCCTATTGACGTGCCAGGAACGCCACCACGGATTTCTGCGGGAACCCGTCATGGACCCGCAGGAATTCAAGGTTCATGCCGCCATCCGTCAGGGTGCGGTCATATTGCTGCATTTCATAACCGCCGTTTTCGTTGATATAGAGCGAATAGACGGTCAGCGTGTCCCCGACGATCCGGCCCCAGACATAGGGGTCGCCCTTCATCGGGTCCAGCTGCTCGGCATGGCCGAACATGTTGCGCTGCATGGCGGCGGCGAAAATGTCGTCACGGTCCGTCGGCTCAAACTCGACCGAGTATTCCTTTTCCTTGCGCCGGCCATCGGATTTGATCGTGGTCGAACTCCAGGTCACGATAAACCCTTTCTTCGTCCTCTCGATCTTGACCCCCATGTCGCGGGTTTCGACCTTGCCGTCGGCGCTGACCAGTTCGGCGGTGCCGGAATAGCTGCCGACAAACCGTTCGACAGCGTCACTTGCCAGCACCATCGCCGCACCGAACAGCCAAAGGACGGACGCCAGCAAGAGCCGTGACAGGACCGGGTTGGACATGGGACGCGCGATGGCTTTGGTCATCGGAAAACTCCTTCAATATGGCGTCAGCCTAGCGGTCCGGCGGGGCAAATCAATGGCCCTTGCACGAAGAAGTGAACATTTCGGCGTCATTCCTCTGGCCGGGCCGCGTCCAATGCCCGCAGTCCTTGGTATTCCACGGTATACAGCATTGCACTTTCCCGCGCTTGGGGTATGAAACACGCAAACCTTCTGCCCCATCTACTGCACGGAGCCTGCACGATGACCCAGACCCGCACCGAAACCGACAGCTTTGGACCGCTGGAAGTTCCTTCCGACAAGTATTGGGGCGCACAGACCCAGCGCTCGATCATGAACTTTCCCATCGGCTGGGAAAAACAGCCCGTCGCCATCGTGCGCGCGCTGGGTGTGATCAAGCAGGCCTGCGCGATGCAGAACAAGGCCACAGGCAAGCTGGACGCGAAACTGGCCGACGCCATCATCCAGGCCGCATCCGAAGTGGTCGCGGGCAAGTTCGACGACAACTTCCCGCTGGTGGTCTGGCAGACCGGGTCCGGTACCCAGTCGAACATGAACGCCAACGAGGTGATCGCCAACCGCGCCATCGAGATTCTCGGCGGCGTGATCGGCTCGAAAGACCCGGTTCACCCGAACGATCACTGCAACATGGGGCAATCCTCGAACGACACCTTCCCCACCGCCATGCACATCGCCACCGCGATGTCGGTGCGCGACGTGCTGATGCCCGGCCTGACCAAGCTGGCCGAAGGGCTGGAAGCCAAGGCGGAAGAGTTCAAGGACATCATCAAGATCGGCCGCACCCACACGCAGGACGCGACCCCGCTGACGCTGGGACAGGAATTCTCGGGCTATGCGCACCAGATCCGTCAGGGCATCAAGCGCGTCGAAGCGGCGCTGCCCGGCATCTATGAACTGGCGCAGGGCGGCACCGCCGTCGGCACCGGGCTGAACACCCAGAAGGGATGGGGCGAGGCCGTGGCCGCGAACATGGCGGAAATCACCGGCCTGCCCTTCGTCACCGCCCCCAACAAGTTCGAGGCTCTGGCCGCCCATGACGCCATGGTCTTCATGTCCGGCGCATTGGCCACGGTTGCGGGCGCGATGTACAAGATCGCCAATGACATCCGCTTCCTCGGCTCCGGCCCGCGTTCGGGGCTGGGCGAGTTGATCCTGCCGGAAAACGAACCCGGCTCGTCGATCATGCCGGGCAAGGTGAACCCGACCCAGGCCGAAGCCATGACCCAGGTCGCCGCCCATGTAATGGGTAACAATGCCGCGATGACCTTTGCCGGAAGCCAGGGCCATTTCGAGCTGAACGTCTATAACCCGATGATGTCCTACAACCTGTTGCAATCGATCCAGCTTCTGGGCGACGTCGCCGACAGCTTCACGACCCGCATGCTGATGGGGATCGAGGCCAACAAGCCGCGCATCCAGAAGCTGATGCAGGAATCGCTGATGCTGGTCACCGCGCTGGCCCCCACGATCGGCTATGACAACGCCACCAAGGTCGCGAAAACTGCGCACAAGAACGGTACCACGCTGAAGGAAGAGGCCATCGCGCTTGGCTTTGTGGACGAAGAAACCTTCGACAAGGTCGTGCGCCCCGAACAGATGATCGGTCCGAAAGACTGATCATAAGCAAATGCTGAAAACGGGGGCCATCGCGCCCCCGTTTTTTGTTGGTTGTGGTCCAAATACCTGGCCCAGTGTCCGACGTCAGGAATGCAGGAAGAACAGATCCTGATCCAAGGACATTTGACCGGGCCTGGCCCCCTGAGTTTTGACAATTCCCGGAACCACGCAGCCCCTTTATCCGCGACTGCGATCCAATTCCCGACGCCCCGAAAATTCTTGCCTCGGCTTATTGTCGAACGCCAACGACAAGATCATCCATCACCATCTGCCAATAGTGCAGCGTGTGTACCCTGACCTTTGTGACATTGGACATGTGCGGTGCGTAAACGACCGGAGCATATGCGCTCAGTTGCACATGATCTGTCGCGACTTTCTCATCTCCGCGCCAAAACTCGAAGATTGCGGTTTCACCCTGGGCAGGCGGCCATGCAACGGCAAGATTCACCTGAACAAAGTCGAAGCCATCGGGATGCGAGATGCTCGCCGGGTGGCCCGAACTTGTATATGCCACAAAGCTTCCCGAAGTAGCCCCGTTGACATACCCTCTGCTGCCGCTCGGAAATGAGTTTTTGATGCTATTGATATTGAACCACTTCAAGCCACCGTACCCGGATGGAACTTTCCTGAGCCAGTTGGCAGAAATATCATCGAAGGTGAGCGTCGATTGCGCGCCTTCCATCCCGGAACCAGGTTTCAGCGTACCCAGGGTCACAGGGAACTCGGCAATCTCGACGGTACGTGACACGTCGCCCGCCGTCAGGACATAGGTGCCGCGCCTGGGGACCACGACTTCAAACTTGTTCCCGTCACGCGCCACTTCCTGCAATGGGAAATCTGGGCCCGAGATCATCAATTTGTCTTCGGTCTCCAGAACGCCACTGATTGATTTTTGCGGGACAAGTCCGACGGGTTCCATCATCTCGACCAGCCCGCCCCCCATGCTTGCTCCGGGGACATCGATGAAGCGCCGGGTTTGCAGCGTGTTATTGGATGTGACTGTCCAGCCTTCCGGGATCAGGGCCTCAAATGTGTAATCACCCAGTTCATAAAGCGCGGTGCCAGGCACGACACGGGATCCCGGAAAATTGGCAAACCCGTTTTCATTCGCCGTGGCGCGCCAACGCTCGACACCATCTTTGGCGAGAACAAAAACAATGCCCGCCAGTGGCTGGTCCCCCAAATCATAGTCGCCGTTTTCGTTACGATCCATGTATGAAAAAGACGACATGTTGAACGTTTCAGCGGTCCGATCCCACACTTCACGTGGTTCATAAGGGCTTTGAGAGACTGCGGTTTCCGCCCAAAGGCCCGCAATCAGACCAATCGGCAAGGCCAGCAAAGACCGCCTGATTTTTGAGATGACTAATCCGTTTTTCATTCGAAGATTCTTTTTGTTGAAGGGCTTGTCCATGTCCGTCGCGCTTCAGAAGGATCACCGATTGCATGAACGATTGCAATGACAAGGCTTGCCACGGGCCAAGGCGCTTTTGCCTAATGACCTTTCAGCGACGTGCCGCCAGATCAATTGCGTCGGTCGAATGTGTTTGCGGGCCATTGGGGGCGCAGTCTTTCGAAGCGACGAACAAGACACACTGGGTTGCCGCTAAAAAAGGCTAGCCAAACCCGAAAGATCAGCTAGCCCTTTTGCTTTCATGGCCAAGCGGCTTTCACGACCGCCGCCAAATTGACGGTGGATTCAGCGATCTAAGCCGTTGCTGCTGTTGTTTATGTTGCCGCCGTTACCGCCGTTGCCGCCGTTACCGCCGTTACCGCCATTGCCGCCGTTACCGCCGTTACCGCCATTGCCGCCGTTACCGCCGTTGCCGCCGTTACCGCCGTTGCCGCCGTTGCCGCCATTGCCGCCGTTACCGCCGTTACCGTCTCCATCGTTTCCGGAGTTCTCATTGCCTTCGGAGTTCCCGCCGCCGGTACCGTCACCTCCATTGGTTCCGTTGTTATCCGTATTTGGACCCTGGCCTTGTCCTTGGCCCTGGCCTTGTCCTTGACCCTGACCTTGGCCTTGACCTTGTCCTTGGCCCTGACCTTGACCCTGGCCTTGTCCTTGACCTTGTCCCTGGCCCTGACCTTGACCCTGGCCCTGACCCTGACCTTGTCCTTGGCCCTGACCTTGACCCTGGCCTTGTCCTTGACCTTGTCCCTGGCCCTGACCCTGACCTTGACCCTGGCCTTGACCCTGGCCCTGACCCTGACCTTGTCCTTGGCCCTGACCTTGACCCTGGCCTTGTCCCTGGCCCTGACCCTGACCCTGACCTTGTCCTTGGCCCTGACCTTGACCCTGGCCTTGTCCTTGACCTTGTCCCTGGCCCTGACCTTGGCCTTGTCCTTGACCCTGGCCTTGGCCCTGACCTTGACCCTGACCTTGTCCTTGACCCTGACCTTGTCCTTGACCTTGTCCTTGACCCTGACCTTGTCCTTGACCTTGGCCTTGGCCTTGACCAGGATTCCGTCTCGGACCCTGCCCCTGACCTTGACCTTGACCATCATCTACATACGCAATCGGCGCAGTTCCGAGCCGGGCTACAATGAGTGGAATACAGGCATTGTCTGGATCTTGTTCAATCAAAGTTTCCAACTTCGCTTGCATCTCCCGACGGGTATCGACATTCAAATACCGATCACAGTCGTCCGCCACTTGTTGGGAATGAGCTTGAGTTGCTGACGAAAATGCTGCGACGGATGCCAAAATTGCCATCGTAGACACAGACGAAAAAAAGGCGCCGTTGCTAAAAAAGCGAAGGAGCATAACTAACCTCCAGAGAATAATTCAGATAACTGCATCTTAACACGGCGAATTTCTTTGATCGGTCGAATCTGCGGAATGAGAAGTTTTTCAACGTAAGCGCGAATTTCCAGCGAGCTTCACAAGAAATTGCCGAAAACGCTTTTGGGTTTCTTACAATCATTCCCACTAAGGTTGAGTATAGACGTGAGGCTCCCTCATTGGTTGCGAAGTCTTTGTGCCGCACGCGATTCGATAAGCACCCTTTTTGCCATCAACATCCTCGTGCCGCCTCCGCCTCTGGCACTGCAAAAAAGCTGTGCGGTGTATTGGATCAACGCGCGGCAGGGATTGCATTGCCTTACCGTGTCAACGTGAAGCAAACGCCACAAGCCTTTGACAATGTGCCGCGGTTTGACTTTAGGCCCGTCGTCTGCCCGCGATACCCCGGCCTTGCTCTGACCTCTTGCCCCGTGCCATCCTTCTTGAGGCAAGGCCGATCTGTTTCGCCGTGAACTGACCGAAAACCATGGCGCGGCGATGCCATGCTTTGAGAGGATATGCCGCCATGACATCCAACACCAAAGGCGCCACGCCGCCGGATTCAGGGGTGCCGCAGGTCAATAGGGTCACGGCCTCGGATATCCGCGCCTCGCTGAAGGCCGGGTTCTCGGATTTCCTCGCGCGCCCCGTCATGAGCGGCTTTTTCGGCCTGTTTTATGCGGTCTTCGGCATTCTGTTGGTCTGGAGCCTGGTCTGGCTTGGCAAGATCTGGATGATCATTCCCGCCGTTGTCGGCTTCCCTCTGGTCGCGCCTTTTGCCGCCGCCGGGCTTTACGAGATCTCGCGGCGGCGACAGATGGGCCAAGATTTCGGCTGGTCCGACATCCTGACGGTCATGGCCAACCAGCGTAAACGCGAGATGGGCTGGATGGCCTTTGTCACCCTGTTCGTCTTCTGGGTCTGGATGTACCAAATCCGGCTGTGGCTGGCGATCATCCTGCAGGACGCGTCGTTCTCGGACGTCGACGGATTCCTGCACACGGTATTCTTCACGCCGGCGGGCTGGACCTTCCTGTTTGTCGGCACCTGCGCCGGGGCAATCCTGTCGGCGGCGTTGTTCACGCTGACGGTTGTGGCCATGCCGATGCTTCTGGACTGGGACACGAACTTCGTCACGGCGATGCTGACCTCGATCCGTGTCGTGACCGAAAACCCGAAAACCATGCTCACCTGGGCCGCGATCATCTCGGTCACCATGCTTCTGTCGCTGATCCCGGCCTTCCTTGGGCTGATCTTCACCCTGCCCATCCTGGGCCACACGACCTGGCACCTTTATCAACGCGCGGTGCCTCCGGTGGACGCCTGACCCCCGGTTCGGGATTGGCAACCCCGCCGCCGCCGCATACCCTGCGACCATGAAGAACGTCACCAACCTCAACCAGTTCCGCAAGACAAAGGCCCGCGCCGACAGGAAAGCGAGGGCCGACGAAAACGCGGTCAAGTTCGGGCGCACGAAGGCGCAGAAGGATCTGGAAAAGGCCAGGGCCGACAAAGCCCGGCGCGACCTTGACGGGAAAGAGCGGGAATGAGCCGCCCCATCAAACGCTCATTAACCCTGAAAGGCCATCGCACATCCGTCTCGCTGGAAGAGGAGTTCTGGCAGGCTTTCCGTGACATTGCCGAGGAAAAAGGTCGCCCGATCAATGCCTTGGCCGCCGATATTGATGCAAAACGCGACCTTGAAACCGGCCTTGCCACCGCCATCAGGCTGTATGTACTGGCGCATTACAAAAACCGCGCCACGCCTTCTTTCTTGTAGAAATACTCGCGCCGCAGGCAGCCGCCACAGGCGGCTTCACAGCGCGGCGGCGGCGGTTTCCCGGATACGTTCGATCATCGCCCGCAGACCGTTTGAGCGTTGCGACGACAGGTGTTCGTTCAGCCCCAGCCGCGCCATCTCTGCACGCGCATCGACGGCCACCACGTCAGCCAAAGACAGCCCGTTGTAAAGCTTGCGCAAAAGCGCGATCAGCCCGCGCACGATCATCGCGTCGCTGTCTCCGTCGAAGGAAAAGACGCCGTCCTCGATCGTGGCATGCAGCCACACCTGGCTGGCGCAGCCCTCGACCTTGGTGGCGGGCACCTTCAGCGCATCGTCCAGCGGGGTCATGTCCTTGCCCTGTTCGATCACGTAGCGATAGCGGTCTTCCCAGTCCTCGATGAACTCGAAATCCTCGACAATCTCTTCAAACGCTTCGGTGGCCATGGTTCTTTCCCCTTTTGCCCTGAGTTAGTGGGCTACGGCGCAAAGGTCCAGCCCCGCCAAGGCGCTTTTCAAACGGCTGGGGATGGGCTACCCAAGGGGCAAGGAATTTGAGGTGGGCACATGCGGAAAACCGGTCTTGCGCTTTTGGTTGTTGCGACGTTGGGCGGCTGTGGCTTCAGCCAGTCGAACTGGAACCCGTTCAACTGGTTCGGCAGCAGCGAAGAGGTCGAGGTGATCGACGAGAATACCAACCCCCTGGTGCCGCAGAAATCAAACACCGGCATGTTCGCCAAGAAGCCGCCCCCGCCCTATCCCGGCGTGCCCGTTGGCCAGGTCAAGGAACTGCGGATCGAGCGGGTCAAGGGCGGCGCGCTGATCCGGGTGACCGGTGTGTCGGACTATCTCGGATCACATTCGGTCAAGCTGCAGCCCGAAAACGACGGGGTGCCGATCCAGGGCGTGCTGACCTATCAGCTTCTGGCGATCAACCCCGGCACGCCTGCGGGCGGGGGCTCGGAAATTGCGCGCGAGGTGACGGTGGCCCACAGCCTGACCAACCAGCAATTGGAAGGCGTGCGCACGATCAAGGTTGTCGGCGCACGCAACGCATTGCAATCACGCAGATAATCGGGCGCGGTTGCGCCCTGCGTTCAGAGCGGAACGATCTCGACGGAACTGCCCTTGGCGGCCAGCGCGATCTTGCCGTCGCAGAGGCGCAGCGCGTCGTCGCCAAACACTTCACGCCGCCAGCCTGACAGCGCAGGCACGTCCCGGTCACCCGACGCGATGGCATCCAGATCCGCCGCAGGCGCAATCAGCCGTGCCGCGACACCCGAATCCTCGGTCTTGGCTTTCAGGAGAACCCGCAGAAGATCGGCCAGCGCGGGGTTCACCTGTTGCTTGTCCTTCGGTTTGTCCACCCGCGGCATCTGATCCGGCGGGCATTCCAGCCCTGCTTTCACGGCGGCAAGGATGCCATCGGCGATCTCGCCTTTGCGGGCTTCGCGCAGCAACAGGCGCGAGCGGCCGATATCGGACATGGATTGCGGCTTGGTCGAGGCCAGCTCGATCAGCGCGTCATCCTTGAACACGCGGTTGCGGGGGATGTTGCGCGACTGGGCATAGCCCTCGCGGAACCGGGCCAGTTCGCGCACGATCGACAGGAACTTTGGCGTGTTGGTGCGGGTCTTGACGCGTTGCCAGGCTTCCGAGGGCCGCATGATATAGGTCTCGGGGTTGGTCAGGACCTGCAATTCCTCCTGCACCCAGCGGGCGCGGCCGGTCTTGTCCAACTCGGCGGCAAGGTATTCATAGATCTTGCGCAGGTGAGTCACATCGGCCAGCGCATATTTCTTCTGGGCCTCGGTCAGCGGACGGCGCGACCAGTCGGTGAAGCGGCTGGACTTGTCCAAGCTCTGCCGCGCGATCTTGCGCACGAGTGTTTCGTATCCCACCTGCTCGCCAAAGCCGCAGACCATGGCCGCGACCTGCGTGTCAAACAGCGGTTCGGGGAACACCTTGGCCTCGACAAAGAAGATTTCGAGGTCCTGACGCGCCGCATGGAACACCTTGACCACGGATGTATCGCGGAACAGGTCATAGAGGGGTTCGAGCGACAACTCCCCCGCCAGCGGATCGACTAGCACGGCGTTGTCGTCGCTGTCGCCGGGCATCGCCATCTGGATCAGGCACAGCTTCGAGTAATAGGTGCGTTCGCGCAGGAACTCGGTATCGAGGGTGACGTAATCGTGTTTGCGCGCGTCTTCACAGAATTGCGCGAGGTCCTCGGTCGTGGTGATGGTTCTCATATACGGCTCTGATCGGTTCTTGTTCTGTTGCTTCAGCCCTCATGCCAGCCATACCGCAACGGCGCGCAAATGCAAATGCCGCGCCGGGCCGGAGGCCGAAGGTCACAGATAAAGCGGTGCAGTTTCGCCAGCGGCAAAGCGGCGCAGAACGGCCGGATAAAGCCGGTGTTCCTGCTCAAGCACCCGCGCCGCCAGCGTGTCGGCGGTGTCGCCGGGCTGAACAGGCACCCGTGCCTGACCCAGAATCGGGCCATCATCCAGCGCCGGTGTCACCAGATGCACGGTGCAGCCATGTTCATGGTCCCCCGCCTCAAGCGCGCGGGCATGGGTGTGCAGACCTTTGTATTTCGGCAGCAGCGAGGGGTGGATGTTCAGCATCCGCCCATCCCAGGGCGCGACGAACCCTTCGGTCAGAACCCGCATGAACCCCGCAAGGCACAAGAGATCGGGCTGCACCTTGTCCAGTTCGGACTGGATCGCATCCTCGAAGGAACGGCGGTCGCCCTTGAAGGGGCGGTGGTCGACCACGGCGGTTGGCACGCCCATGTCGGCAGCCTTGGCCAACCCGCCCGCGTCGGCGTCATTGGCCAGCACAAGGACCGGGGTCGCCGGGTGGTCGGGATCGGCCATGTCCTCGACCAGCCGGACCATGTTCGACCCGCCGCCCGAGATGAAGATGGCGACCCGTTTCTTCACAGCAGGCTGCCCGAATAGGCCACGCCTTCGCCTTTGGACACGGTGCCGATCCGGGTCACGGTTTCGCCCATCTGGGCCAGCAATTCGGTCAGCGCGGCGGCCTGCTCTGCCTTGACGACAAGGATCATGCCGATGCCGCAGTTGAAGGTTTTCAGCATCTCGCCCTCGGACATGCCGCCGGTCGCGGCCAGCCATTTGAACACATCGGGCAGATCCCATGCGTCAAGGTCGATCTCTGCGCCCAAGCCATCGGGCAGCACGCGCGGCAGGTTCTCGGTCAGACCGCCGCCGGTGATATGGGCCAGGCCATGCACGCCCCCTGCCCGCACCGCCGCCAGCGCCTGTTTGACATAAAGCCGCGTCGGGGCCAGCAGCGCGGCACCAAGGCTGCCTTCGGCCCAGGGGCAGTCGTCATCCCAGCCAAGGCCCGAAACCTCGACCAGCTTGCGCACGAGGCTGTAGCCGTTGGAGTGGACACCCGACGAGGCCAGCCCAAGCAGAACGTCACCTTCGGACACACCCGCCGGCAGGTCGCTGCCGCGTTCCATCGCGCCGACCGCAAAACCGGCAAGGTCGAAATCACCGGCAGGATACATGCCCGGCATCTCGGCGGTCTCACCCCCGATCAGGGCGCAGCCCGACTGGTAACAGCCCGCCGCGATTCCTTCGATGATGCGCGCGGCCTGTTCGGTCTCAAGTTTGCCGGTGGCGAAATAGTCGAGAAAGAAAAGCGGCTCCGCGCCCTGACAGACAAGGTCGTTCACGCACATGGCGACAAGGTCGACACCCACCGAGTCGACATTGCCGGTATCAATCGCGATCCGCAGTTTCGTTCCGACGCCATCCGTTGCGGCAACGAGGATCGGATCGGTATATCCGGCATCCTTCAGGTCAAACAGCGCGCCGAACCCGCCAAGCCCGGACATGACGCCCGAGCGCGCCGTGCGTTTGGCCGCCGGTTTGATCCGCTCGACAAGCGAATTGCCCGCATCGATATCCACGCCCGCATCCGCATAGGTGATGCCGTTCTTGCCGTTGCTCATCCTGAAGGCTCCTTCGCAAATATTGGCGCTGCTTTAGCCTATGGGGATGGCAAATGGAACCGCGAAAGAACGCAGGAAAACCGGGGCGCCCGACCGTCCGGGCACCCCGAATGCGTCAGGACGGCATCAGCCGGAATACTGCCAGGGCGATTGCACCCAGCGATAGGCCGACGGGGTGCGGTCGACAAAGCCGATGGCGGGGAAATCAAGGTGCATGCCCGCGACCTCGATCCCGTCGGTGCTGAGTTGATCCAGAAGCCGCTGGCGCGTGGCAACCGCCGTGGCGACATCGGCGTCATAGACCACGGCCCAGCCCGGTTCGCTGAACTGCACCGCAGGCACATGCACCACGTCGCCCCAGATCAGCAATTGCCGCCCGCCCGAGGAGAGGACGAACCCGGTATGCCCCGGTGTATGCCCCGGCAGGGGCAGCGCGGCGATGCCGGGCAGGACCTCTGCCTCGCCGCTGAATTCGCGACGGCGCCCGGCATAGGGCGCCACCATGTTGCGCGACAGGGCGAAATACTGCTGGAACTGTTCCGGCAGAGAGGCAAAGACCGCGTCATCATGGGTAAAGGCCCATTCTTCGGCCGCCACCACCAGTTCGGCATTGGCGAAGGCGGGCGCGCCGTCGGCATCCAGCAGACCGCCGACGTGATCGGTGTGCAGATGCGTCATCAGGAGTGCGTCGAAATCCTCGGGGCGGTAACCCGCCGCCGCCAGAAGCCGCTGGAACGCGCCATAGGTTTGGCCCGCAAAGCCCGGCATGCCGGTGTCAATCGCCACCAGATGCTGTGGCGTTTCCAAAATGAAGGCATTGACCGGCGTGGTGACCTGCCCCGGCACGAAGGGGTGATGCGCGGCGTCATGGGCTGCGCGGGCCGCGGCGTCTTCATACCCGATCACCATGTCGGCAGGCCCCGCGCCATAGCCATCAAGGATCGAGGTGACGGTAATGTCGCCCAGCGCATAGCGGTATATCCCCGGCACCTGCCCCGTGGGTGGGCTGGCCGGGGTCGACATGTCGTCAGCGGCGATGCCCCGTCCGGCGGTCAGCACCACCGGGGCGGCCAGAAGCGATCCAAGCGCGGTTCGGCGTGATAGTTGCATAATCAATCCTTTTCATTATGTGATTGCCCGCCACCAGATGCGCCTTTATTCTTTTCGCAAACAGCTTTGACTTTCCTATTCCTGACATAAGGGTTTCTTATGGATCACCTCGCTTTCATGGAAAGCCTTGTCGCCGCCGTCGAAACCGGGTCGCTGACCCGCGCGGCCAAGGTGCGGCGCATCAGCCAGCCCGCGCTCAGCCAGCAGATCACCGCGCTTGAGGCGCATTACAACGCGCCCCTGTTGCGGCGCGGCCGCAACGGGGTGACGCCGACACAGGCGGGCACCGTTGTCCTGACCCACGCGCGCAGCATGCTGGCGACGCATCACCGGATGCTGGATGATCTGGCCGCGCTTGCCGATGAGGTCAAAGGCCCACTGCGCGTCACGATGAATGTCGGCCTGGCGCAGACCATGATGGGCGCGGTGCTGATGGAGGCCGCGCGGCGCTATCCCGAGTTGCAGATCGAGCTGACGCCGGACGACGCGGTGGTCGATATCGTCGCCGAGCGCTATGATCTTGCATTGCGCGCAGGGACGATGGGGCATGAAAACACCATTGCCCGCCGGATCGGTGTGATTCACGGCGTTCTGGTGGCAACGCCGGCCTACCTCGACCGGGTTGGCCGGCCACAGACGCCGCAGGATCTGATCAAGCTGGACTATTTCGGCTACCGCGCCGAAAACGACGCCATTGCGACCACGGTGCAACGGGACGGACAGGTGGTTCAGGCCCCGATCCGCACCACCATGGTCGCGCGCCTGCCCGACCTTGTGCTGCAGGCGCTTCAGGCCGGCGCGGGCTTTGCCAAGGCGCCGACATTCCTGATCTGGGACCGGCTGGAAACCGGCGAACTGGAACAGGTGCTGCCCGGCTGGTCGCCCGAGGACAAGGACCTGTTCCTGGTCTATCCAGAACGCACGGGCCGGGCGCGCAAGGTTGAAGCCTTTGTCGAGATCCTGCTGCCCCACCTTGCCCGCCTCAACGGGGTCTCGGTGCTGCCCAGCGCCCTGCCCCGGACAAAAGCGTCACAACCGCTTGACCACGCCTTTCGCTCTGATAGACACGAGGCTCAGGCGGGCCTGTAGCTCAATTGGTTAGAGCAGAGCGCTCATAACGCTTTGGTTGCGGGTTCAAGTCCTGCCGGGCCTACCACCTTCCACCAGCCTCAGGTTTGCTTCCCACCGCAACTGTGCCAGAGTCGCCGCGACTCGAGATGCCATTTGCATGACCGGAGAATTCATGTCCCGTCTTTCCCATTTGCCCCCCTTTCGCCGGACCCTGCTTGCCGCCGCGCTGACCGCCCTGGCCGGGCTTGCCGCTGCGCCCGCCAACACCGAATCCCTGCCCGAGGTGCTGGTGCTGGAGGATCGGCTTGAGGTCGGCGAATACCTGGTTCTGGGCGAGGCGGAACTGGTCGCCTTCCCGACCCTGGGGACCAACTGGCGCGGACGTATTGACACCGGGGCCACGACGACATCGGTCCACGCCATCAACATCGAGGAATTCGAGCGGGACGGGCAGGACTGGGTGCGGTTCACGCTGCGCAACGAGTTGCTGGACACCGAAGTCCCGCACGAGGCGCCGATTGCGCGGATCGTGCAGATTCGCAAACGCGGCACCGAAGACATGCAACGCCGCCCGGTGATCGAAATGACCGTGTCGATCGGCGGAGTGCCGCGCAAGATCGAGGTCAACCTGACCGACAGGTCAAACTTCGAGTTTCCGGTGCTGATCGGGCGCAACTACCTTGACGGCATCGCGGTTGTCGACGTGTCGCGCGCCTATCTGCATGGCGCCGCAGAAAACGAGCAGTAATCGGGAGTCACTGACATGAGCGCAAAGCTGCAACTGAGGCTCATGGTGGCCGTCCTGCTTCTGATCGGCTTCGGGCTGACCGCCTATAAGGTCGTCGTGCTGAAATTTCCGCTGACACCGGGGGAACAGGAACAGGTCTGGACCGTGCAGGCACAGCTGCGGTTCACCGCAGACGGCCAGCCGGTCCGCGCCCAGGTCAACCTGCCTGGCATGACGCAGTCGCTCTATGTGGTGGATCAGGGCTCGGCCCCGCGCGGCTTTGGCTTCTATGTCGAACAGTCCGACGGGTTCCGCCGGGGTGTCTGGGAAGCGCGCGCGCCGCAGGGGGATGTCCGGCTCTATTACCAGGCCCGCGTCTATGCCTCGGGCGGGGTCGTGGCGAAACGCCCTGCCCCCGACGCGCTGCCGGACCCCGCGCCCTTCGCCGAAGCCGATGTCGAGGCCGCCAACGACATTCTCGAAGACGCGTTTCGCTATAGCGCCGACAACACCGGCTTTGCCCTGCGCCTGACGAACCGGGTGTTCAACGACATCACCGACCCGGCGGTCACGACCCTTGCCGGCGACAAGGCCAAGACCGCAGACCGCGCCGCGCTTGTCGTCCGCCTTTTGCAGTCGGCTGAGATCAACGCGGCCGTGGTCCGGGGTATCCGTCTTGACAAAAGTGAGCGAAAGCAATCGCTTGCCACGGTGATCGAGATCTGGGACGGCACCCGCTGGCAGGTGATCGACCCGGTGGCGGGCAGCGTCGGCATGCCCGACAATTTCCTGCCCTGGCAAACCGGGGACGAATTCCTGTTCCAGGTCGATGGCGCAAAAGACTCGTCGCTGACCTTCTCGGTGATCCGCGACCAGATCTCGTCGCGCTCGCTGGCCATCGAACAGGGGCAGTCAAAGGGCGTCGCGCTGATCAACTTCTCGCTGTTTTCGCTGCCGGTGGATGTGCAGAACACGTTTTCCATGCTGCTGCTGATCCCGATTGGCGCGCTTGTCGTCGTGGTGCTGCGTAACCTTGTCGGGCTCAAGACATCGGGCACCTTCATGCCGGTCCTGATCGCGCTGGTCTTTGTCCAGACCGAGCTGCTGACGGGCCTGATCCTGTTTGTCACCGTGGTCGGGGTCGGGCTGGTGATCCGGGGTTATCTGACCTCGCTCAACCTGTTGTTGGTGCCACGGATCGCCGCGGTTCTGATCGTGGTGATCACGCTTTATCTGATGCTGTCGGTGATCGGCTATCGCATGGGGGTCGAGGCGGCGCTGTCGGTGACCTTCTTCCCGATGATCATCATCGCCTGGACAATCGAACGCATGTCCGTTCTGGCCGAGGAAGAGGCCATGTGGGACGTTCTGGTTCAGGGCGGCGGCAGTCTGTTAACTGCGATTCTGGCCTATCTTGCCATGACCAACCGCGAGATCGCCTATCTGACCTTCGCCTATCCCGAGCTGTTGCTGGTGGTGCTGGCGGTGATCCTTGTCATCGGCCAGTACACCGGCTTCCGGCTGTCCGAACTGCGCCGGTTCGAACCCCTGTCGCGGGGCGAGTGATGATCCGCTTCGCATCCCCCTTTGCGCTGCGGCGGGCCGGTATCGTCGGCATGAACCGCCGCAATGTCGAACTGATCGCCCAGAACAACCCCCGCCACCTTTACCCGCTGGTGGACAACAAGCTGATTACCAAGCGCGTGCTTGCCGAGCATGGGCTTGATGCGCCGACGCTGATCGGTGCCGTGCGGCTAACCGGGCAATTGCGCGACCTGCCTGCGTTTCTTGAACCGCACAAGCGGTTTGTCATCAAGCCGGCGCAGGGCAGCGGCGGCAAGGGCATCCTTGTGGTCGCCGGGCGCGACGGTGAGGCCTATCTGCGGCCCTCGGGCGTTGCCTTTGGTTTTGACGAACTGGCCCGCCACGTGAACAACATCCTGTCCGGCCTGTTTTCGCTTGGTGGCAAGAACGATGTCGCCATGATCGAGGAAATGATCGACTTCGACCCGGTGTTCGAAGGCTATTCCTTCGAAGGTGTGCCGGATATCCGGGTGATCGTCTACAAGGGCTTCCCGGTGATGGCGATGACCCGGCTGTCGACCGCGGCATCGGATGGCAAGGCAAACCTGCATCAGGGGGCCGTCGGGGTTGGCCTGGATATCGCCACGGGCCGCGCGCTGCGTGCGGTCCAGTTCGACAAACCCGTCACCACCCATCCCGACACCGGGGCCGACCTGACCCGGATCACCGTGCCCGGCTGGGACCGCCTGACCCAACTGTCGGCGCGCTGCTTTGCAGCCACCGGGCTGGGTTACATGGGGGTCGACGTGGTGCTGGACCGGCAGAAAGGGCCACAGATCCTTGAGCTGAACGCCCGTCCCGGCCTGGCGGTGCAGATCGCCAACGGACGCGGCATGCGGCCCCGGATCGACGCGGTCGAGGCCCTGCTGACCACCGGGTCCGCCCCATCCAGCCCCGATGACCGCGCGGCCTGGGCGAAAGAGCATATCGCCCCCCTCTGACACCCGCCTCTTCCTGCGCTTCCCCGGTCCATCCGGGGGTTGCGGTTTGGTTGTTAACAGGTTTACCTCTCTGCAACATTCAGACCCGGGTTCATCGGGCAGATGGGAGGACATGACGCAATGGGGATGCGTTTCTTTTCGGACAAGAACAGGCCGGTGCATCTGGGCCCGTACCCGCTGGAGCGGTTGGTGCGGGGCAATCAGCCTGACCTGTCAACCGTGCCGCCGATGGCGGATCTGGACTTTCGCCGGATGGACACGCCGCATTCGCTGGTCAATGCGATGGGTGAATACCAGGCGATGATGGACGCGATCCGCGACGGGCTGGTGAACAAGGTGCCATCGGTCACGCCGGATAGTTTAACAGAACGCGCCAATCACTTGAAATCATTTGGCTATTTCAACGACGCGTCGATGGTCGGCATCTGCCGTCTGACCCCCGAGATGATGTTGGACACCCCGCGCCGCAACCCCGACATCGACCGTCTGGCGCATGATCTGAAGACCCGCCAAACCAAGACGCTGGCCGCCGGGATCGACATGATCATGGCCGATCTGAAGGACTCGATGGAGGCCCCGCCGTCGGGCATCGAGGGCCATACCCACGCCATCGTCTATCTTTATGAACATCACCGCGATCCGTCGCCCACCGAACCCGGCGCGGACTGGATCATCGACGCGCAAGGCCACCGCGCCTGCCTGCGCGCCACGGAAACCGCCTGTGTCATCGGCAACTACCTGCGGCTTCTGGGGCATGGCGCGCGCAGCCATAGCCTGACATCGACCGATATCGACCTGAACAAGGCGGCGGTGGCGGCGGGGCTGGCCTGGGTCGAGAATGGCCAGCTGGTCGCGCCCTTCCTGGGCACCGGGTTCGGGGTGGCCGTTGTCACCACCTCGTTTGCCCTTGCCCCGGATATGCCGCTCTCGGCCCAACAGCCCTATTTCCAGACCCACGGGCCGGGCTGGTGGCTGGGCAAGGGGCACGCGAAATCCGCCTTCACCCGCGACCCCTATCGCAAGCGGCGCTATGTCGACGGGGCGCACCCGTTTGAGCGGTTGAAACGGGTCGAAACGCCGACGACCTTCATCGACGAGCCCAACGTCGCCCGTGTCCCCAAACGCGCCGACATGTTCGCCCGCGCCCAGTTTGGCGACATGGGCAAGGCTAACCAGCAGAACGCCACGGGCGGCTATTACGCCCGCAAAGCGGCCCCTTCGATGGCGCAGCGCCGCGCGCTGGGGGCGTTCGTGCTGTTGCAGGATGGCGAAAGCGCCCATGGCCGCCGCCCCTCGGATGCCGAAAAGAACGCGCAGAACGTCAAGGCGGCCAGCTATTTCCTTGGCATTGACGCCGTGGGCATTTCGCGTTGCCCGGACTGGGCCTGGTATTCCCATGACGCCACCGGTAACCCGATCGACCCGCCCCATGATCAGGCGATCTCGATGATCGTGGATCAGGGGTACGAGACCATGGAAGGCGCCAGCGGGGACGACTGGATCAGCGTCGCCCAATCCATGCGCGCCTATCTGAGATTCTCGCTTCTGGGTGGAGTTATTGCCAAGCAAATCAGGAACTTGGGATACAAAGCTAAAGCGCATTCCGTAATGGATGGAGAGGTCCTGCAACCGCCCCTGTTGCTGCTTTCCGGCCTTGGGGAAGTCAGCCGCATCGGCGAGGTCATCCTGAACCCCTACCTTGGCCCGCGCCTCAAATCCGGTGTCGTCACCACCGACATGCCGATGGCCCATGACAGGCCGATTGATTTCGGTCTGCAGAACTTCTGCGAGAACTGCAACAAATGCGCCCGCGAATGCCCCTCGGGGGCGATCACGGCGGGTCCGAAGCTGATGTTCAACGGCTATGAGATCTGGAAATCCGACAGCCAGAAATGCGCCACCTATCGCATTGGCACCCTTGGCGGCGCGATGTGCGGGCGCTGTATGAAGACCTGCCCGTGGAACCTGGAGGGGCTCTTTGCCGAAGCGCCCTTCCGCTGGGCGGCGTCGCATATCCCCGCAGCCGCGCCGATGCTGGCGAAACTTGACGACAAGGTCGGCAACGGCGGGCTGAACCCGGTCAAGAAATGGTGGTGGGACCTGGAGTTGCAGCCCGAGGGCAATTACGAGCCCACGGAACATCCCGTGAATGAACGCGGACTGCAACCCGATCTGGACCTGAAATACGAGGATCAGACTCTGGCCGTCTATCCCGCCCCGCTGGCGCCGCACCCGTGGCCCTATCCCTTCCCGATGGACCGCGAAAAGGGGATCGAGGCATATCAGGCGATGATTACTGCCGAGGAATACAAGCTGCGGCTGGATCGCGGAGAACGCGGCCATATCCATGAATACAAGCTGCCCGGCGACGCGCCGGTGGTGCAGGTGGTGATTTCCAGGGCCGAGAAAATGACCGCCGACGTCACCAAGTACGAGTTCCGCACCCCGGACGGCAGCCCCCTGCCCGCGTGGACCGCTGGCGCACATCTCGACATCGTGGTCGCGCCGGAATTCCTGCGGCAATATTCCATGTCGGGCGACCCGGCGGACCGGTCAAAATACCAGATCGGCGTGCTGCGCGAGGATCAGGGGCGCGGCGGATCGAAGCTGATGCACCGGATTTTCAACGAGGGCCGGCGGATCTTTATCTCGAAGCCGATCAACCATTTCGAACTGGACGAGAGCGCGACCAAAACCTTCCTGATGGGCGGCGGCATCGGCATCACCCCGATGATCGCCTTTGCCCACCGTCTGCACGCTTTGGGCCATGAATTCGAACTGCACTATTCCGCCAGCCGCAAGGACGGCGCGGGGTTCCTTGACGATCTGGCGGCGATGCCGTGGGCGGATCGCGTGCATCTGCATTTCTCGGATCAGGGCAGCCGCGCCGATCTGGATCAGGTGTTGACCGGCTATCAACCCGGCTGGCATGTCTATACCTGCGGGCCGGATCGCTACATGGACGGGGTAATTGCGGCGGCCGAACGGCAGGGTTTCCCGGACGAGGCCCGCCACCTTGAGTATTTCAGCGTCCCCGAGACCCCTGACTGGGTCAACCACGACTTTACCATCCGCCTGAAGGATGGCCGGGAACTTATTGTTCCAAAGGATAAAACCGCGACTGATGTTCTTGGCGAAAACGGCATCCACGTCGATGTGAAATGCTCCGATGGCATCTGCGGCGTCTGCAAATGCGGGCTGGTGTCGGGCGACGTCGAACACCGCGATTTTGTCCTGTCCAAGGCGCAGCGGGAAACGTCGATCATCCTGTGCCAAAGCCGGGCCGCAGAAAAAGACGGGGTGATCGAGATCGACCTATAGGGCCAGGACCTAGCGCCCGATCACGATATCGGCCCGCAACCCGCCCAACGTGTCGCTTTCGCCAAGGCGCAGAACGCCGCCATGGGCGCGCGCGACATCGGCGGCAATGGCCATGCCCAGCCCCACGCCCGACCCCTTGTCCTGATTGCGCGCCGGATCAAGCCGCACAAAAGGTTTCAGCGCCTCGTCGCGCCGATCCGCCGGGATACCCGGCCCGTCGTCATCCACCCGGATGCGCAGGGATTTGTCGCTGAGCCGGACCGAGACCTCGGCCCGCTCACCATAGCGCACCGCGTTGTTGATCAGGTTCTCGACCGCGCGGCGGATGCCGACGCGATGCAGCGGCATTTTTCCCTGCCCCTCGATCTTGGCGATGCTGACCGGCAACCCGGCCCGCGCGCTGTCCTCGACGATCTGGGCAACGAAATCGGCCGGGTCGGTCATCTCGGGTTCGCCCTCGGTGGCACCGCGGGCAAAGCTGAGGAATTCATCCAGAAGGCGCTGCATGTCCTCGACATCGCGTTCCAGTGGTTCGCGGTCCTCATCCTCAAGCAGGGACAGCCCCAGTTTCAGCCGCGTCAGCGGCGTGCGCAGGTCGTGACTGACCCCGGACAACATCATGGTGCGCTGTTCGATCTGCCGTTCGATGCGCGAGCGCATGTCGAGAAAGGCATTGCCCGCAGCCCGCACCTCGACCGCGCCGGACGGCGTGTAAGGCACGTTGCGCCCGCGCCCAAAAGCCTCAGCCGCCGCTGCCAGCCGGGTGATCGGGCGCAGCTGGTTCCTGAGATAGACGAAGGCGATCAGCGTCATCAGCGCGCCAAACACCAGCATGTTGACCAGAAGCTGGTGCGGATTGGAGGCAGACATCCGCTCACGCGCGACCTCGATCCGTACCGGCCCCATCTGCGAATTGGCAAATACCACGACCTGCCGGTCGTCCGGCAGCTGCACCGCACTGATGGTGGGCACCAGATCGCGCAGCGTGCGGATCACGACCAGACCCGAGAAATCGTACCACCGTCGCGAATCCGCATATTCGATCGGCACGTCGAACGTGATGTCATACCCCAGCCGCCGCGCCAGCCTTTCAATGTCGCCGCGCGGGGCGGACACATTACCTTCGACGTATAACTCATTGATAAACAGATCAAGTTCGCGGGACACAGTCCGCGACATCTGCTCGGTCACGCCTTCGAAATGGCGTTGGATGAACACAACCGACACCAGAAGTTGCAGGGTCACCACGGGCAGGATCAGGATCAGCGCCGCCCGCCCGTAAAGTCCGCGTGGCATGTACCGTTTGAGCCAGTTGAATGTCATGGCCAAAGGATGCAACGTCCATGGCACGAAGAAAAGCCCAAGGACGCCCTATGGACGCAGAGATCCTGAAATTCGACCCCACTCCGGGATTGCCCGAAGACCTGGGACATGGCGTGCGCCGTGTTCTGGCGCCGAACCCGTCCCCCATGACCTTTCGCGGCACCAACACCTATCTGGTGGGACAGGGCGACATCGCCGTCATCGACCCCGGCCCAGACGACCCTGCCCATCTTCAGGCGATTCTCGCGGTGCTGCGTCCGGGTGAATGGATCAGCCATATCCTTGTCACTCATGCGCATCTGGACCACTCGCCGCTGGCCCGCCCGCTGGCCGATCACACCGGCGCGCCGATTCTGGCCTTTGGCGACGCGTTCTCAGGTCGCAGCGCGGTGATGCAGGACCTGGCCGAGCGCGGTCTTGCCGGCGGTGGCGAGGGGGTGGACGCCGGGTTCACCCCCGACCAGAGGCTGGCGCATGGTGATCGGGTGCAGGTCGGGGACGTCACTCTGACCGCCCTGCACACACCGGGGCATTTCGGCAACCACCTGGCCTTTGCCATGGGAGATATCTGTTTTACCGGGGACTTGGTCATGGGCTGGGCCAGTTCGCTGGTCTCGCCCCCCGATGGCGACCTGACCGATTTCATGGCGTCCTGCCGGATGTTGCGCGATGGCGACTGGACGGTGTTTCATGCCGGCCATGGCGCACCGATCGAGACCCCGCTGGACCGGCTGGACTGGCTGATCGCCCACCGGGAAACGCGCGAGGCGGAAATCCTTGCCGCACTTGCCGACGGCCCGGCCCGCGCCTTTGATCTGGCGACGCGGATCTACACCGAAACACCCCCTGCCCTGATCGGCGCCGCCACGCGCAATGTCTTTGCCCATCTTGTTGATTTGACAGGAAGAAAACTGACCGCCCCCGAGCAAACCCTTGAATCCGATGCGGTTTTCCGCCGCCTTTGAAAAGGTCACACAAAAACTTCAAAAAAGTGTCGAAACCCTCTGGACCTCTCAAAAATCTGGGGCTATATCAGCGCCCGTGTTCCGGCGTAGCTCAGCGGTAGAGCAGTTGACTGTTAATCAATTGGTCGTAGGTTCGATCCCTACCGCCGGAGCCATAAAAACCCCTTTAAGGTCAAATCCTTAGAGGGGTTTTTTGATCTCTAGCACCATGCTTGCTTTGGGTATAAATAGGCAAATGGTAGGCAAATCACTGCGTGAATTTGGGCAAATCAAACTGAACTTGCCTACTGATTGTTGGGATTGCTTACAGGCCAAGACTGACAACAGCATCCACAACCCCGTTAATACCTAGGAAAAATGAGGTCAGCGTCATCACAGCCAAGGCAATTGCGAGTAGATGAAGAACAACCCTAATCCTAATCAACCAAGCCTGCTTTGGCTGCTCAACAACATAGGGGTGATCCCAAGTGTAATCGCGTGACTGCAAAATGTCGGTATCCAGCATGTTGACGAGATAAGCTAGTCCAGCCGACACAGCCGCCAAACCCACGCCGTATGCGAACCACCGCAATGCCGAAACGAATTGCTTTACGTCTACGGCTTCATGGTTGCCGCTTTCGAGCGTACCAATGAATGCAAGCAAGGCAACGACCGCACCACCATTGATCAACAACATCGCTCGAATGGCAACATTGGCCGCCTCAATGGCAAATTTTCGGCTGTCCGCCATCATCGCGTCATTGCGTTCATGCGTCCGCAACGCCTGTTCAAGATTGAGCCGTTTTTGTTCCACTGTCCATTTTGATTTGTCGGTCATCACTGCGCCTCTTGTTGTCCGCTGCATTATGTCGGCTTGTTCAACGTGGTACCAGCTTGTCCGCAAAGCGACGTAAGCTGGCCAGATCGTCGGGCGTGATCTTGTTCGTGACCGAATGTGCCAGCCGCCGCAGTTCGAACAGATCGGGGTCGATAAATCCTTGCAGCATCAATGCTGGTGACCTGCCCCCATGACCACAGCGCCCCGCCCGGCGCGTCCGGGCAGGCCCTGTAGACCGATGAACAGGAGCAGGAAAGATGCCCGACACAGGCAAAACACCCCCACCGCCGCGGCCTTCAAAGCCGCAACAGCCGTCGGAAAAGCGCGTGCACCCGCGCCCCGAGCCGAAGAAACCGCTTTTTGACGACTGGGCGATGATCTGAGCGGATGACGCCCGGATCGACGCGGGATATGCTGGCGCCATGACCACCCCTGTTTCCTCGATCCGCAACCTTGGTCCCGCCTACGAGGCCGCCTGCGCCCGAGCGGGCATCACCTCGGCTGAAATGCTGCGCGATCTGGGCGCGGACGCGGCCTATGCCCGGCTTCTGGAAACCGGAACCAGGCCGCATTTCATCGGCTATTATGTGCTTGTGATGGGGCTGCAGGGCCGGCCCTGGAACGATTGCAAGGGTCGCGAAAAGGCAGAGCTGCGCAAGCGGTTCGACGCCATCAAGGCGCGGTCACATGACAAGGGCCGCTCCGAATTCGAAGCGGCCCTCGACAGGATCGGGGTCATCGAAAAACGCCCCTGAATTCCTCTTGCCCGAAATACCTCGGGGGTGTGGGGGCTGGCCCCCACGTGATCAGGCGGTGTGGAGGCTGGCCCCCACTTCCAACTCGTTAACCGACCAGTTCGAGGCCCGAGAAGAAATAGGCGATCTCGACTGCGGCGGTTTCCGGCGCGTCCGAGCCGTGGACCGAGTTTTCGCCAACCGATTCAGCGAATTCGGCGCGGATGGTGCCCGGTGCGGCGTCGGCGGGGTTGGTGGCGCCCATGACTTCGCGGTTCTTGGCAATTGCGCCTTCGCCTTCCAGCACCTGCACGACAACCGGCTCGGAGGCCATGAATTCGCACAGTTCGTCATAGAAGGGACGCTCGGCATGGACGGCATAGAACACGCCGGCCTGTGCCTTGGTCAGGTGGATGCGCTTTTGTGCGATGATGCGCAGGCCGGCATCTTCGAACTTGGCGTTGATCTTGCCGGTCAGGTTGCGGCGGGTGGCGTCGGGTTTGATGATCGACAGGGTGCGTTCAGTTGCCATTTTGGGCCTCATTTCTTGAAGAAAACAATCTGGCGCTGCCCTTAGCATGGCGCCTTGGGGGGATAAAGAGAGTTTTGGCGACATTTGCCAGGCGCAACATCCCCCGCCGGGCTGCGCTTTCCTGTTGACAAGACCGGGGCGGTCCGTCAGCCCGTCGCCCATGCTCAGGATCGACGATATCACCTATGCCGTGGCCGGACGCCCCCTGTTTCAGGGCGCGTCGGCGACCATTCCCGAAGGCCACAAGGTCGGCCTGGTCGGGCGCAATGGCACCGGCAAGACCACGCTGTTCCGGCTGATCCGGGGCGAACTGGCGCTGGAATCGGGCGCGATCTCGCTGCCGTCCCGCGCCCGGATCGGCGGGGTGGCGCAAGAGGTGCCGTCATCGGAAACCTCGCTGCTGGATACGGTGCTGGCCGCCGATACCGAGCGCGCGGCACTTCTGGCCGAAGCGCAGACCGCGACCGACCCGACCCGTATCGCCGAGGTGCAGACGCGGCTGGCCGATATCGACGCGTGGTCCGCCGAGGGCCGCGCCAGCGCGATCCTGAAGGGGCTGGGATTCGACTTTGCCGACCAGTCGCGCCCTTGTTCGGATTTCTCGGGCGGCTGGCGGATGCGGGTGGCGCTGGCCGCTGTCCTGTTTTCACAGCCCGACCTTCTGCTGTTGGACGAGCCGACCAACTACCTTGATCTTGAGGGCGCGCTGTGGCTGGAAAGCTATCTGGCGAAATACCCCCATACGGTCATCATCATCAGCCACGACCGGGGTCTACTGAACCGGGCGGTCGGTGCGATCCTGCATCTTGAGGACAAGAAGCTGACCTTCTACCAGGGGCCCTATGACCAATTCGCCCGTCAACGCGCCGAGCGGCTGGCTCAGGCCGAGGCGATGGCCAAGAAACAGGAAGCCCGCCGCGCCCATCTGCAATCCTATGTCGATCGGTTCCGCTATAAGGCGGACAAGGCGAAACAGGCGCAGTCGCGGCTGAAGGCGCTGTCCAGGATGCAGCCGATCTCGTCGCCGCAAGAGGCCGCGCTGCGCGCGTTTTCCTTCCCCTCACCCACCGAGCTTTCGCCGCCGATCATTCGGATCGAGGGCGGGTCAGTGGGCTATGACGGCACCCCTGTTCTGAAGAAGCTGAATTTGCGCATCGATCAGGACGACCGGATTGCGCTTCTGGGCAAGAACGGTCAGGGCAAGTCGACGCTGGCCAAGCTGCTCAGTGACCGGCTGGCGCTGATGGATGGCCAGATGGTGCGGGCCTCGAAGCTGAAAATCGGCTATTTCGCGCAGCATCAGGTGGATGAGCTGCATGTCGATGAAACGCCGATGGATCACGTCCGGCGCGAGCGGCCAAACCTGTTGCCGGGGCAGCACCGATCGATCCTGGCTGGGTTCGGGCTGATGGCGGATCAGGCGGAAACGCTGGTCGGCGACCTTTCGGGCGGGCAGAAGGCGCGGCTGTCGCTTCTGTTGGCGACGCTGGATGCGCCGCATCTTCTGATCCTTGACGAGCCGACCAACCACCTGGATATCGAAAGCCGCGAGGCGCTGGTCGAAGCACTGACCGATTATGGCGGGGCGGTGATCCTTGTCAGCCACGACATGCACCTTCTTTCGATGACCGCCGACCGTCTGTGGCTGGTGTCAAACGGGTCGGTCGCGCCTTACGAGGGCGATCTGGAAAGCTATCGAGAGATGCTGCTGGCCGCCGACAAGCCGGTGCAGAAGGCAAAGCCGGAAAAGCCCAAACGCGCGTCGCGCGACGCGGTTCTGGCCCTGCGCGCCGAGGTCCGCAAATGCGAGGAGCGCGTCGGCAAGCTGACCGAGATGCGCGAGAAGCTGGACGCGAAGCTGGCCGATCCCGCGCTTTATGACGGCAACAAACAGGATGAGATCGCGCTTTGGCAGAAGAAACATGCCGAGGTGATCGAAGGGCTGGACCGCGCCGAAGCGCTGTGGATGGACGCGCTGGAGCGGCTTGAAGGGGCGGAATAAGGCCAGAACTGGCCTTCGCCATTTATGGGCGATAGGCTTGCCTCATCGCGCATTTGCATGAGACGTTTTGATGACCATCGACCCTGACCTTGTCGGCACCTGGAACAACGGTGGTTCCCGGCCCGTCGAAATCACCTCTGACGCGGAATTGTGGATCCTCGGCAAACCCTGGCCCTATACGATCTCGTCCGACGACAAGACGGCCACCTTTCCCGGCACCAACCCGCTTTGGGTGCTGACCCGGATCAGCGGGGCGGGCACGCTGTTTGGCCTGTGGGAGCGGTTCGAGGCCGATACCAGCGGCACCTGGCGCGAGGAATGGCTGATCCGGGCGGATGGCAGCTATACCTATCATTGGTCGCTGGACGGGCAGTTCGACAGCGAAGGCATCGGCACCTATACCGACACGGGCACCCATATGACCACGCGGGAACGGCGCAGCGCCCTCACGACCGGCGCTGGCAATACGATCACGATTGCGCAGTTCTTCGGCCCCTTGCAACAGGGCACCTATACGGTCGCGGGTGACAAGAAATCCTGGGTGCTGCATCTGCCATCGGGTGACGTGACCTTTGTAGAACACAGCTGACCGCTTTGTCCGGGGCGCGGGCAACGCCAAGAAAACGGTTGATCGGGATGCGCAATCGACTAGGGGTGGAGACATGGACATCTCCTTTCTGATCACCGCCTTTGTCACTCTCTTTGTGATCATCGACCCGATTGGGCTGATGCCGCTGTTTGTCGCGCTGACACAGGGCGCAAGCGTCGCCGAAAGGCGGTCGATTGCGCTGCGGTCCTGTGCGACGGCGCTGGCGCTGTTGACGGTATTTACCTTCTTTGGCGAAAGCGTGCTTGGCTTTGTCGGCATCTCGATGCCCGCCTTCCGCATCGCGGGTGGGGTTCTGCTGTTCCTGACCGCGCTCGACATGCTGTTTGAACGCCGCACCAAGCGCCGCGAGGATCAGGCCGAGGAAGAGGAAACCCCGGATCCGTCGATCTTTCCCCTTGCCCTGCCGCTGATTGCCGGACCGGGGTCGATTGCGACCGTGATCCTTCTGGCCGGGCAAAACCCGTCGCTGATGGGGTCGGTCATGGTGCTGGGCGTGGCGGCGGCGGTGCTTCTGGTGGTTCTGGCCTTTTTCCTGCTGGCGCCGATGCTGGAGCGGCTTCTGGGGCGCACCGGCATCAATATCGCCACCCGCCTTCTGGGTATGCTGCTGGCGGCACTTGCGGTGCAGTTCATCCTGACGGGCCTCAGGGATTTCGGTTTCGTCGCCTGATCCCCATATAGGTCCATGAGAGGAGAGCGGCATGAACGCGTATGACTACGGAAGGTTGACCTATCTGGTGCTTCTGGGCGCGGCTGTGGTGTTCTGGTTTGTCACCAACCATCGCCAAAGCCTTGGCAAGACTATGCAACAGGCGCTGGCATGGGGGCTGATCTTTCTTGGCGTGGTGGCCGCCGTTGCCATGTGGGACGACATTCGCGGCGCGGCGCGGCCCCTGAACGCGGTGGTCAGCGATCAGGGACGGATCGAAATTCCGCGTGGCATGGATGGGCATTACCACATCAACGTCGAGATCAACGGCACCCCCATCCCCTTTATCGTCGACACCGGCGCCAGCGACATCGTGCTGACCAAACGGGATGCGCGCCGCGTCGGGCTGGACCCCGACCAGCTTCCGTTTGTCGGTCGCGCCATGACCGCCAATGGCGAGGTGCGCACCGCCCCGGTAACGCTTTCCGAGGTCCAGCTTGGCGGCGTCGTGGACCGCAACATGCCTGCGCGTGTGAATGGTGGCGACATGGACACATCGCTTCTGGGCATGAGCTATTTGCAGCGGTTTTCCCAGATCACCATCGCCGGGAACCGCCTGATCCTGACGCCCTGAACGGCGCTGGAACGCGGGCGGCAAAAATCGGCAAAATTCCGCACCTTTTTGGAAGCCGTTGACTCTTAAGGGATTCACAGCGCGAATCACTTGTGTCATACTCGTGTCATCAGACCCGAAAACGGGCGATTTGAGGCAGATATGACAACCCAGAGATCCAGACCCGCCCTTGGTGCGCTCGTATTTTTCGGGACCGCCTTCGCGCTTGCGATCTATTTCATGTTTGCCGCCGTTCAGGGCGATTATGGCCTGTTCCGCCGGATCGAGATCCGCGCCGAGAAAGCCGCGTTGATGAACGAGCTGCACGAATTGCAGACCGAGGTCGCGCGGATGGAAAACCTGACCGAGCGGCTGTCGGACGAATATCTTGACCTTGATCTTCTGGACCAGCAGGCGCGTGACGTGCTGGGGCTGATCCGCTCGGACGAGATCGTCATCCGCTGATCCCCTCTCTCGCTGGCCTGCGACCGAAATAGGGGTCGCATTGCGGGTTCGGCTTGGCTATCCTGAGTCCCGACTAGTTTAACGCTAAACTATCCAAGCATCGGGAGGGCGTCGGATGGCTGCGAAAAAAACGACCCAGAAAGCTGCCGCGAAATCAAACGTTTCGGGCGAAGAGCTGACACAGTATTACCGCGACATGCTGCTGATCCGCCGGTTCGAGGAAAAGGCCGGCCAGCTTTACGGCATGGGTCTGATCGGCGGTTTCTGCCACCTTTATATCGGGCAGGAAGCGGTTGTCGTCGGGCTTGAGGCCGCCGCCGAGGAGGGCGACAAGCGTATCACGTCCTATCGCGATCACGGCCATATGCTGGCCTGCGGCATGGACCCCAACGGCGTCATGGCCGAACTGACGGGCCGCATCGGGGGCTATTCCAAGGGCAAGGGCGGCTCGATGCACATGTTCTCGAAGGAGAAGCATTTTTACGGCGGTCACGGCATTGTCGCGGCGCAGGTGCCGCTGGGCGCGGGGCTGGCGTTTGCCGACAAGTACAAGGGCAATGGCCGCGTGACATTCACCTATTTCGGGGACGGCGCGGCAAACCAGGGGCAGGTTTACGAGACCTTCAACATGGCCGCCCTGTGGAAACTGCCCGTGATCTTCGTGATCGAAAACAACCAATATGCCATGGGCACGGCGCAACAGCGCTCGACCTCGACCAAGGACATTTACCATCGCGGCGAAGCCTTTGGTATTCCCGGAGAAATCGTCGATGGCATGAATGTGCTGTCGGTCAAGGAAGCCGGCGAAAAAGCGGTCATGCACTGCCGCGCCGGCAAGGGGCCGTATATTCTGGAAGTGAAGACATACCGTTATCGCGGGCACTCGATGTCGGACCCGGCGAAATACCGCACCCGCGAGGAAGTGCAGAAGATGCGCGAGGAACGTGACCCGATCGATCAGGTCCGCGACATGCTGCTGACCGGAAAACATGCGTCCGAGGACGATCTGAAGGCCATCGACAAAGAGATCAAGGCCGTCGTCAACGCATCCGCCGATTTCGCCAAGGAAAGCCCGCTGCCGGATGTGTCCGAGCTGTGGACCGATATCTATGCAGAAGCGGAGGTGCAGTGACATGGCAACCGAAATTCTGATGCCCGCCCTGTCGCCGACGATGGAAGAAGGCACGCTGGCGAAATGGCTGGTGAAAGAGGGCGATACCGTGTCCTCGGGCGATATCATCGCCGAGATCGAGACCGACAAGGCGACGATGGAGTTCGAAGCGGTCGATGAAGGTGTGATCGGCAAAATCCTGGTCGCCGAAGGCACCGAGAACGTCAAGGTGAACACGGCGATTGCAGTTCTGGTGGAAGACGGCGAAGAGGTCGGCGATGTCGCGGCCTCGGCCCCTGCCCCTGCCCCGGACACCGCCGCGCCTGCCTCTGCGCCCGCAGAAGCCAAGTCCGCCCCACCCGACGCGCCGAAACCGGACACCAGCCCCGACTGGCCCGAGGGCACGCCGATGAAGCAGCAGACCGTGCGCGAGGCGTTGCGCGACGCCATGGCCGAGGAAATGCGCCGCGACGAAGACGTTTTCCTGATGGGCGAAGAGGTCGCTGAATACCAGGGCGCCTATAAGATCAGCCAGGGATTGCTGGATGAGTTCGGCTCGAAACGGGTGATCGACACGCCGATCACGGAACATGGGTTCGCCGGGATTGGTGTTGGCGCGGCCTTTGGCGGGCTGAAGCCGATTGTCGAGTTCATGACTTTCAACTTCGCGATGCAGGCGATTGACCAGATCATCAACTCTGCTGCCAAGACGCTTTATATGTCGGGCGGTCAGATGGGGGCGCCGATGGTGTTCCGAGGACCAAACGGCGCGGCGGCGCGGGTTGGCGCGCAGCACTCACAGGACTATGCCGCGTGGTATGCCCAGATACCGGGGCTGAAGGTGGCGATGCCCTATTCGGCTTCGGACGCCAAGGGGCTGCTGAAATCCGCGATCCGCGACCCGAACCCGGTGATCTTCCTTGAGAACGAAATCCTTTATGGCCGGTCGTTCGACGTGCCCGATATCGCCGATTACACGGTGCCGTTTGGCAAGGCGCGGATCTGGCGTGAGGGGTCGGACGTGACCATCATTTCCTTCGGGATCGGCATGAGCTATGCGCTGGAAGCCGCTGAAAAGCTTGCAGAAGACGGGATCAACGCCGAGGTGATCGACCTACGCACGCTCAGGCCCATCGACTATGACACGGTGCTGGCTTCGGTGATGAAAACCAACCGATGTGTGACCGTGGAAGAGGGTTTCCCGGTCGGATCGATCGGCAACCACCTGTCGGCGGTCATCATGGAGCGCGCGTTTGATTACCTTGACGCGCCGGTCATCAACTGCACCGGCAAGGATGTTCCGATGCCCTACGCCGCCAACCTTGAGAAACTGGCGCTGACCACCACGGATGAGGTGATCGCGGCGGTGAAACAAGTCACCTATCGCTGAGGGAGGCTAGGAAATGAAGAAACCAGAGTTTCAGAGCCATGGCGGCAAAGGACTAAAGTTCCCAATCGTAGGAGATGGCGAAAAGGACTGGGTTTTGATTTCGAAAGAGTTGTTGGACGATGAAGTGGGAGACAACTCCTCGGACGAAGAGCGCCAAGCCTGGGTTGAGGCAAACATTGACCAGATTTTGCAAGCTTACAAATCCAAACTTGCAGGTGGGGTCCTTAGAAAACCGTTTGATCGAATTAATGTGAGGAGGGACTCCTGATGCCCACAGAAATCCTCATGCCCGCCCTGTCGCCCACGATGGAGGAAGGCACGCTGGCGAAATGGCTGGTGAAGGAAGGTGACGAGGTCGCGTCAGGCGACATCATCGCCGAAATCGAGACCGACAAGGCCACGATGGAGTTCGAGGCCGTCGATGAAGGGATCGTCGGCAAGATCCTGGTTGCCGAGGGCAGCGAAGGCGTCAAGGTGAACACGCCCATTGCGGTTCTGCTGGAAGATGGCGAAAGCGCCGACGACATTGGCGCGACGGTGGCCCCTGCCCCTGCGGACGCCGGGACAACCGCCCCCGCAGCCGCACCCGCGCCTGCCCCTGCCGCGCCTGCTGCGGCCCCCGCTGCACCAAAAGCGGCCAGCGGCGACCGGGTCTTTGCCTCGCCTCTCGCGCGGCGGATCGCGGCGGAGAAGGGCATCGACCTAGCCGCGCTGGAAGGGTCCGGCCCGCGTGGGCGGATCATCAAGGCCGATGTCGAAGCGGCGCAGCCCGGTCAGGCGAAACCCGCCGCGGCAGCCGAGGCGCCGAAAGCGGGCGCTTCCCCTGCCCCGACACCGCAGACCGTCGATGCGGGCGCGGTGGCCAAGATCTATGCCGACCGCGACTTCCAAGAGGTCAAGCTGGACGGCATGCGCAAGACCATCGCGGCCCGGCTGACCGAGGCCAAGCAGCAGATCCCGCATTTCTATCTGCGCCGCGATATCCGTCTGGACGCGCTGATGGCCTTCCGCGCCGATCTGAACGCGCAACTGGAAAAGCGCGGGGTGAAGCTGTCGGTCAACGACTTCATCATCAAGGCCTGCGCGCTGGCGCTGCAACAGGTGCCGGATGCCAATGCGGTCTGGGCCGGTGACCGTATCCTGAAGCTGAAACCATCGGATGTCGCGGTGGCCGTTGCTATCGAAGGCGGTCTTTTCACCCCGGTTCTGCGGGATTCCGACCAGAAATCCCTGTCGGCCCTCTCCGCCGAGATGAAAGACCTCGCCACCCGCGCCCGCGACCGCAAGCTGGCCCCGCATGAATACCAGGGCGGCAGCTTTGCGATCTCGAACCTTGGCATGTTCGGCATCGACAATTTCGACGCGGTCATCAACCCGCCGCACGGCGCGATCCTTGCGGTTGGCGCAGGCGTGAAGAAACCCGTGGTTGGCAAGGACGGAGAAGTCACCGTGGCCACGGTCATGTCGGTGACCCTGTCGGTTGATCACCGCGTCATCGACGGCGCGCTGGGGGCCGAACTGTTGCAGGCGATTGTCGACAACCTGGAAAACCCGATGGCGATGCTGGCATAAGGGCACACGGCATGCCCCAGCACCATATCTGGCCAACCGTTGTCAATTGCCTGGCGCCGGCATGTTTCCTGTGCCTGGCCGCGCTGTTTGCCGGGTTCGGGGCAGAAAACATCCTCTCCAACAGCATATTTGGAGTCCCATCGGTTTATCCCGGGCTCGCGCTGATCTGTGTTGCGCTGTTTTCGATCTTCCGGTCGCATTTCAACCATTCGGTCGACGACCGGCTGGTCTGGTTGGCGATTTTCGTCAGCGGCATCGCGCTGATCCTGTTCTTCGCGCTTCTCTATCGGGCCGAGGGGATTCTCTGTACCGCGCCGCTTTGCCCGGGAACCAGCGGCGTCATGCTGTCCGATCCCAGGTTTCTGACACCGATCGGGACCAGCCATGTGGCCGACTGGCTGCCGGTCACATCCGGCGCGCCGGTGGTCTCTCTGGATCAGGGGTTCGTTAGCGGTCTTTACTATTCCACCGTGACCTTCACAACTCTGGGCTATGGTGACTTCCAACCGGTCGTGCGGATGCGCACCATTGCCGGAATAGAGGCGCTGATCGGATATGGGTTTCTTGGGATGGTCGTCGGTCTGCTGATCGACCTTGGCAACAAGCGCTGATTGACCAGAATTGGGCTCAGCCCAGAATCGCGGCCTGTGCCAAAACGACAAGACCAATGAAAGAGATGCCGGTCAGCGCAGCATTCACTTTGTATTTTTGAATTGCTTGGCGCAAGCTCATGACATCCTCCTTTCTTCTGCCTCTGACATATATCGTGAAGGTAAACCTATTGCAAATAGTGCCAAGCGGTTTGGTCAGGCGGAAAATCCCCGCCTGACAGCGCTTTACCCCTTGAACCGCTGATCCATGCTGACCGAAGGCTGGTCGCAGCCCGCTTCGCCGACGATCTTTGCGGGAACACCGGCGACGGTCTTGCAGGGCGGCACTTCTTCCAGAACCACGGACCCGGCGGCGATGCGGCTGCAATGGCCGACCTTGATATTGCCAAGCACCTTGGCCCCGGCCCCGATCAGGACGCCATCGCCGATCTTGGGGTGACGGTCCTCTTCTTCCTTGCCGGTGCCGCCAAGTGTCACCGAATGCAGCATCGAGACATTGTCGCCCACCACGGCGGTTTCACCGATCACGATGGAATGGGCGTGGTCGATCATTATGCCCTTGCCGATCCGTGCAGCGGGGTGGATGTCGATGCCAAAGATTTCAGAGGTGCGCATCTGGATGAAATAAGCCAGGTCATACCGGCCTTGGGTCCACAGCCAATGACCGATGCGATACGCCTGCACCGCCTGATAGCCCTTGAAGTAAAGGATCGGCTGCGACAGACGGTGGCAGGCGGGGTCGCGCTCATAGACGGCCACCAGATCCGCGCGCGCCGCTTCGAGCAGCGACGGGTCGGCGGCATAGGCCTCATCCGCGATTTCGCGCAGGATGACCATAGACATCTCGTTCGAGTTCAGCTTGGCCGCGAACCGATAGGACAGCGCCCGTTCCATCGTCTTGTGGTGCAGGACGCAGGCATGAACCAGACCGCCCATGAGGGGTTCATCACGAACCGCTTCATGCGCCTCGGAGGTGATACGTTGCCAGACCGGATCAATTTCGGTCAGTTTCGCGCGTGTTTCGGCCATGGGTCCATCCTCTCTTGCCCTCGACCATACTACATAGTCAGATAGACGCCAATTCAAACCCTTGGCCCCGGTCATCACCAAAATGAATGCAACCGAAAAGACGCGATTCAGGGACTTGATCCGCCAAAAGTTGGCCGAAATCGACCGCGAAGACGGTCTGGGACAGGACGGACAGTCGGTGGTCACACTGGATCAGCAGGCGGTCGGGCGGCTCAGCCGGATGGACGCGTTGCAGGCACAGGCCATGGCCAAGGCCCAGCAGGTCAGGCGCGACGCCAAGCGGCTGGCGCTTCAATCGGCGCTTGAGAGGATCGGGACGGATGAGTTCGGCTGGTGCGAAGATTGCGGCGAGGAAATCGCGGTGAAACGGCTGGAATTCGACCCCTCGGTCACGCGGTGTATTGCCTGCGCGGCCGGGTGACGCGAGTATATTGACGCTCTGTGCGCCAGCGGACAATCTCGTGCAGGACCATTTCAAGGCAGGCGCAATAGTCGCTGTCGCGCAGGCTGGGCTCGGCGGCAAGGCCGTGGCGCATGGCCGCCGAAATCAGTGACCCGTCCCCCCACAAAGGATGGCAGCGCCCGGTGCGGCGGGTGAAGTGATGGGCGGCGTGGGCGTGGTCGATCAGTCTGCGGCAGGCGCTGCGGCGCACAGGGTCCGGCAGCGGCAGCAGGTATCGCGCCGCCGCCACCAGATCGCCATGCAGGACCAGCCTCATGCACCGACCCCGATCACCGCGAAAGGACCTGGACCGTAACGGGCCGATACCTGTGCGACTTCCAGGGTGAACGCGCCGCTGTCAGTGCCATCGGCCAGCCGGTCGGCAAAGGGATAGGTCCAGGTCGGGGTGGCAACGGTCGTTTCGCGCAACAGGTCGCCGTCACGCGTCACGCGGATAACATAGCTTTCGAACTCTTCGCCCAGCGGCACCTCGGACAGATCCCAGCCATCGCCGTCGATCCGGGTGCGGCGTATCCATGACAGATCGAGGTCCCCGCCTGTACCCGTGAGCCTCAGGTGACAGGGCGAAAGCGGGCGCAATCCGATGCCGTCAAACGCCTCGGTCCGATGGCGATAGGACGGATCGTCAAAGGCGCGGGCCGCGGGGCCGATGCGATAGTGGCGCGCATATCCGCGCCGGTTCGTTGCCAGCGGCAGTTGGCCGACGGCGGCGTCGATCAGGACAACACGAGATCCGGCGGGCCAGACATCGGGCATCAGCGCATCGGTCCCAAGCTGCCCACGCAGGCGCGACGACAACCACCACCGCCCCGGTCCCACCAGTTCGGCGGATTCGAACTGGAACAGCTCCCAATTGCCGGAACTGCCGTCGCCGACCGCCATCAGGTTGGCGCCGTTCAACAGTGCGGCCCGGCTGACGCTTTGCAACTCGCCGTTCGACAGATGGATTTCCAGAGGCTCGCCACGGTCGAACAGCCCCGGACGGGCGGCAAAAAGCGGGGTTGCCGTGGTGCCCACCACCGCCTGCCGCTGAACCAGCGTTTCCAGCGTGTAATCGGAATCGCTGTCCGATCCATAAACCGCCACGCTGCCCGGCCACGGGGTAGCGGCCACGGCCAAATGCGGCGCATGTGGCACCTCGTCCCCGGTCATCAGGGGCAGGTCCAGAAAGACCGGCGTCACGGGAACCGGCGGGACGAACCCGCGGAGCGCGCCCGGCACGTCCTCGTAATCGGACCCCTGATAGCTGGCGGGATCGATCCGCACCGCCTCAAGCACCTGCATCGCGCCCTGCTCGACCCGGTCGACGCGGTAAAGCGCCGCGCGCCCCTGTTCCGGCAGAGAGATCACGTCCCCCGCCCCCACCCCCAATTGCGACGGCGGCAGGCCAAGGCGCAGGCTGTCCCGCGAAAGGCGCGATTCCGCGAGCCAGCGTTCGGCCAGCTGCCGCCCCTCGGCGCGGGTCATGGCCAGCGGAAACTCGGTTCCCGTAACGGCATGGGTGGCCTCATCGGGCAGCACCGCTTCTTCGGCTCGGATTTCAAAATCCGCCTCGGCCTCGACAAATCCGACCCGCACGCGGCCGGCGGTCTCGGCCTCGGATTGGCGGGTATGTTCGGTGATGCCGTCAAGCTCCGGCACCACGGCCAGAAGGTCAGGATCAAGAACCGTGGCCGGCGTGCCGTCGCGCATGATGAATTTCAACACACCGTCCCGCTCGATCGCGTCAAAGCCATGGGCCAGCATCAGCGGCTGCAACGCGGCGCGGGCATCGGCGACCTCTGCCACGGCATAACCCCGCACCATGCCCCGCAGGTCGGTCACGTCGATCCGGGTCAACCCGGAGGCGTGACAGATTTCGGTCACCACGGACGCCAGCGACCGCGACGCGATCCGGCCATTGATCCAGTGGCCACGGGCGAAATTTGCCCCGTCGCTCCACAAGGCGCGATTGTTGGGGAAGAACGGGAACGGGCGGCTGTCCCAGGCCCAGACAAAGGCCCGCGACATGTCGACCATCGCACCGTCATATTCGGTCGAAACCGGGTTATTGGCGGCATCGCCCCAGAACTCGGCCATCGCCTTCAGATACTGGTGCTGGATGTAGTCGTCGCGCCGCGCATTCGACGCACGCGGCACGCCGTTCTCCGAGGATTTGGCATCGAGGAACCTGTTGGGCTGGTTGGTGCCCTTGTCGATGGCGGCGCAGCCGATCTCGGTGAACCAGACCGGTTTCGATTGCGGCTGCCACTCGGTCGGGGTTTCCTCGCGCACCCCGTCGATCCGGTTGTGATGGCTGTTCTGCCACCACGACCGGATGTCCTTGACCCGGTAGATCCAGGGTTCGTCATAGGCGCCATCGGTAATCGGGCTGCGGATCTGCGCCGCTTCCGCCTCGGGGGAATGGTAGTACCAGTCGAACCCCTCGCCGCCCGCGATATTGGCCTTGAGATAGTCAAGGTCATAGATCGACCCCCAGCCCGCATCGGCATGGTCCGCCCCGTCGCGCCAGTCCGACAGCGGCATGTAATTGTCGATCCCGATGAAGTCGATATTGTCGTCCGACCACAGCGGATCAAGGTGGAAGTACACGTCCCCAGACCCGTCTTGCGGGTGATAGCCGAAATATTCCGACCAGTCGGCGGCATAGCCGATCTGACAGTCAGGGCCGAGGATCTGGCGCACGTCCGCCGCCAGCTGGCGCAGCGCCGCGACCGCCGGGAAACTGCCGCCCGCGCCGCGGATTTGGGTCAGCCCGCGCATTTCGGAACCAATACAGAAGGCCGACACGCCCCCCGCCGCCGCACAGAGCGCCGCCTGATGCAGGATGAAGCGGCGATAGCGCCACTCGGCCGGGCCGGAATAGCCGACATTTCCGCCGGAGATGCTGAAATCCGACACCGTGGCGGTGCCAAAGAAATCGGCAACTTCCTGTTCGGCCGTTGCGGTGCCATCTGGCGACCCGGCCTGTCCCGGCGCGGCAGATAGGGTGATCCGTCCGCGCCACGGTAATACCGGTTGGTCCGCTGCCCCGCTCCACGGGTCCGTCAGACCGTTTCCGCCAAGCTGCTCCATCAGGATGAAGGGATAAAACATGACGTCCAGCCCTTCGTCCCGGATGTGCCGGATCGCCGCCATCACCGAGGCATCGTCGGGCGTGCCGCCATAAACCGGCGCGCCGTCCAGTTGTGCCACGGTCTGCGCGGTTTCCCGCGTCAGGCCTGCCACCTGCCAGCCCATGTCCTCGGCATCACCCGAGGCGTTTTCGACCTTGGGCGCGATGTCACAGGACCCGCAACGCAGGTCATTGCCGAACCAGCTGACCACCAGCGAGGCCGCGCCGCAATTGGGGGCCTCGCCGCGCAGGCTGTTGATCGAGGTTTCAAGATCGCTTTGCCCGGAGGGGGAGTTCACGTTGGCAACCCGCGTTCCCCCCGCCCCTGCCTGGACATAGGCCGGCGATGTGGCCAGCGCATATTCCCCTGACCCCGGAATCAGCGCCACGGCCTTGACCGCGCGGGCGGGATCGCTGTCGGCACCTTCCTGCCCGGCGGGCGCGGGGCGGATCACCTCGAAGCTGAATTGCGGGATGCGGTTGCCAAAACGGCCCAGGTCCAGCGACTCGAACACCACATAGGCGGTGCCGCGATATGCGGGTGCCATGCCAGCGCCTTCGACTGCCTCGATCTTGGGGTCGGGCAGCTGGTCGGCGGACCCGGTATAGACCCGCATGTCAAACGAGGATGGCGCGACCTCGACCCCGTCGGCCCAGATCCGTCCGACATGGGCGATCTCGCCCTCGCAGAGCGCGATGGCCAGCGATACCGAATAGCTATACGTCGTGGTCCGGGGTTGGCGCGATGCGCCCTTGCCGCCGCCACTGGTGGAGGAGGTCTCCAAAAATTGCGATGCCCAGATCACTTGACCACCCAGCCGCACCCGGCCATAGGCGCGTGCCACCGGGTTGCCCTCGGCAGCGCCGGTGATACGGAACCGATCGACTTTGCCGGTTTCCACTGCGCGACTGCCTGTGCCCATGACCGACTGGTCGATCACCCGGCCCAGCGTCGCGCCCGCAAGACGCCCGATCGCAACCGACGAGAGCCCGGCGACAGTTCCGCCGATTGAGCCGCCAATGGCCGCGCCAACTGCTGAAAGGACGATGGTTGCCATGTTTCAAACCTCTTGAGGAAAACGGAAACGCGCCACGATACGGCGGCGCCAGGGGGCGGTCAGCGCGTTTTCAGTAACCGCGTGACCGCCATAGGCATGGATGAAGGTCGGGGTGTGTCCAACCTCAGCGGCGATACCGACATGTTTCGCAACCGCGCCGCTGCGCATGCGGAACAGCAGGACATCTCCGGGCTGTTCTGTTTGCGGGTCGACCTCGGTCAGATGGCGTGCTGCCGCCCGCCACAGCCGTTCGTCGCGCTGCGGTTCCGACCAGTCGCGGCTATAGGCAGGCACGTCTTCCGGCTCTTGTCCGAAGATCGCGCGCCAGACCCCGCGCAACAGGCCCAGACAGTCGCAGCCCGCACCGCGCGTGCTGGCCTGGTGGCAATAGGGTGTGCCGATCCAGCCGCGCGCCTCGACCACCACCCTGTCGGCAATGCAGGTCATCGCAGGCTGCCCCCGGAATTCTGCCCATCCTTGCGCGGATAGCTCATCATCCAGTCCTCACCCGGGATGTCGGGAAACCCCTGATAGTTCAGATGGTTGAGGAACTTCAGACGACAGGTTTCGAACCGCTTGTCGCAGCCCGCCATCAGTTTCACCGTGTCGCCGGTTTGAATTGCGGCGCGCAGAGGGTGCCACAGGTCAACCACGCGCGCACCGTCTTCGAACCGGTCTCCCTTGATCGGGCCGGTCAACCCCTTTCCTGCGCCCGACAGCACTTCAAGACGGCCTCGCTGAAACCAGCCGGGGTCAAAGCCGGCAAGCGACGACCACCGAAATACCTGTTCATTTTCAACGTCCTCCACCTCGATGTTGAGGCAGTAGCCCGGTTGACCGACATCAACCTTGCACGTCTTGTCGCCCAGAACCGCTGTGCAGGGTTTCTGATAAATCCGCCCCATCGGACGGTTAAGCGCCTCGGACAGGCCCCGCAGCTCGGCCCGGAAGGCGCCGCCTGAACGGGTGATCTCGCCGATCGTGCCGCGAAACAGAACCATGCGCTGGTCAGGCGCGGCCCAGTTGACCAGCCAGGCCACCACTTCGGCCCCGTCATAGCGGCCGGCCTCGATATCGGCCTCGGTGACAGCGGCGTGGTTCAGGATGCCCAGTGCCTCGGTATTGTCGACCGAAAGCCCGGTCGCCTGATCCAGCGCACCGGCAGTCAGCCCGCTGTCGGCGCTGAAGGTGATCCCGTCAAAGGACAGCGCCCGGTCGTGGTCGGTAAACCCAAAGGTCACCCCGTCGCCCCGCGTCACCGCCCAGGCCCGCGCCAGCGTGGTCAGCCCGCCCTGAAGATGGGCCTGCAAGTCATCGTTGATCGCCATCAGACACGGATCTCCACAATTGGCACATTGGGCACATCGCCCGCCTTGAACGAGGCCACGCTGGTCTGGATGCGATCCGTGTCGAAACGGACCGGCACATCAAACTCGAACCCGGCGGTGATTTCCTGACCCTCGGCAGGCGGATTGGCAAAGTCGATCTGGCCGGTGACGGTGTCGACCTCGAAATGCACGCCCTCTTGCAGTTCGGCCCCTTCGACCCCGATCCGCACCGTGCCTGCGACCGGTTTCTGGACCGGGCGGGTATAGTCGAACGCACCCGAGCGATAGAGCTTGACCAGCGGATAGGCCGTCGCCACCCCATCCGCCCGCGCGATCACCTGATCGCGGAAATCCGGCTCGGCGCTGGCGCGGCTGGATTTGAAATCGGACCAGTCCTTCCAGCGGAACCCGAAAAGCTGCCCGCGCCGCGCCTCGAAAAAGGAAATCAACGTCTCGACATCGTCCAGCGACCGCATGCCCAGCCCGGCATCGAACCGGCGGCGGGAATGGGCCCAGGGCGTGTTGCGCTCTTCGAACCCGTTGGCAAGGGTGACGACATCGGTGCGCCGTTCCGGCCCGCCAATCGAACCGAAACTGAGCGATGCCGGAAATCTGACCTCGTGAAACTGCATATTCTGCCCTCCTTCAGGTGTTGCGCTGGCCACGGCTGAGAACCCGGCCCATGCGGGCGGCGATCTGGCCCTGGCTGCGGCGGAAGCTGTCGGCATCCGGCGTCTGGATATTCATCACCACGTTGACCGTGCCGCCCCCCGCGCCGCGCACCCCCAGCTTGCCATCGGCGCCACGCGCCAGAGGCATGATCGCCTCTGGTCCAGCCTCCCCCATCAGCCCGGCGCCCCCGCGCATCGGGAAGGTCACGGGGCCACTGACGATACCGCCATTGGCAAAGGGCATGACGCGGCCCTGGGAAAAACTTGCGCCATCGGCAAAGGGCAGGATGCCCCGCACCAGATCGCCCAGACCGCCCACAACCGCGCCCGAGACATGATCCGCCACCGGGTTCAGCGCGGCGCGATAGGCCGCGTCGGTCATCGAGCGCATCGCCGTCGCAAACGCTTCGGACAGTTTCATGCCGTCGAAGACCAGCCCGTCAAAGGCGCGTTTCAGGCCCCGGCTGAGCCCCTTTTCCACGGTTTGCAGATCCTGCCCCGTGGCGGCCAGCGACTCGCGCATGCGGCGCAGCTCGGCATCGAAACCGGCCATGACTCCGACGGTCTGGCCCAGGCTGACCTCAAGCGCGTCAACCTGTGTATCAAGGGCATCAAGCCCGTCGAACTCAGCCATTTTCCTTCGCTCCTCTTTCGGGGTCGGGATGTTGTTTCAAAAGATCGTCCAGCCGGTGGCGGGACATCGGGGGCGGACCAGCGGACCGGCCCAGCATCAGCCGCAATTCGGCCGGGGTCAGCGCCCAGAATTCTGCCGGGCGCAGGCCCAGCCCGCCGATCCCTGCGGCCATCAGGGCACCCCAGTCAAAGCGCGGCATCAGGCGGGTTCGCCAAAGGCGCGCGCCAGAAGCTGCGCCGCCGCCCGTGCCGCCGCCAGCGGCCCGCCCTCGATCTCGGCTGCGGTCAGATCGCCTGCAGTTCCGCGCCAGCCGCCGCCGCGCAGCCCCGCCACGATCAGCGCCAGCACGTCCCGCGACCCGATCCGCCCCTCTTCAAACCGGGTGATCAGCGCAACCAGGCTGTCACTGTCCAATCCAGCCTCAAGCTCGGCCAGCGCGCCCAGCGTCAGCTTCATCACGTGACGCTGGCCATCGATCACCAGCGCCACTTCACCTCTATGCGGGTTCGCCATGATCACAGCGCCGTGAAGGTCAGCGCCCCGGCCGAGGCCAGCGCCAGTTCATAGGTCGCCTCACCGTTGTGACTGCCGGCATATTCGATCGCGGTGACCTGGAACGGCCCTTCGACCGTGCCGAAATCGGGGATGATCACCTGGAAATCCGGGGTTTCGCCGTCAAAGAAGATCTGGCGCGCGCGTTCATCCGTATCCTCGTCCTTGAACACGCCAGAGCCCGAGATCGCCGCCGACCGCACGCCGGCGCCCGACAGCAGCTCGCGCCAACCGCCCTGGCTTTCCAGCGATGTCACATCGACGGATTCCGCGTTGAAGCTGACCCGCGTGGCACGCAGCCCCGCGATGGTCTGAAACTGGCCGTCCCCGGTCAGGTCCACCTTGATCAGTAGGTCTTTTCCGTATTGGGCACCCATGTCATTTTCTCCGGTTAAGTGTCCTGGTTGTCCTCGACCCGCGCGACAAAGCGCAGATCGATGCGGCGGCGGCTGGCCTGTGCCTCGCGCCGGGCGGTGGCCCGGTCAAAGCGCAGGTAAACCAGCCGACCCCGCGTCAGTGTCAGGTCGGCATCGACCAGCGCGTCACAGATCGCGACAGCGGCGGATTTCGCCGCCGAAAACCCGGCCTGCGTGCTGATGACTGAGATCTCGACCTTGTGTTCGGCCCCTGCCCCCGTCGCGTCAGAGCGGTCCAGCGCCGTCTCGGCGCCGAGGATCGCGAACAGGTCCGGCACCGTGCCTTGCGGCATGGCGTCAAAGACCGCGCTGCCCAGCTGGGCCGTGACCTCGGGATCAGCGGAAAGTGCCTGATAGATCGCCGCCTGAAGCGCGGCAGAAACGCCATAGCTCATGTCGGGGTCTCCTCATTGGCAAAGCAGGTGACATAGCGGTCCGCCGGGTCGCCATCGGCCACCGCAAGGATGCGGAACACCCGTGCACCCTCGCGGAACCGCTGGTCAGGCCGGGGCCGCGACGGAGAGCCAAACGGCGCGCCGCGCAGGGTGATCCGATAACTGACCGAACCGACCGGAACCGCGCCGCCATCCTGTTGGCGTCCGGTGCGCGGCTGGACCTCGGCCCAGACCTCGCCCAGCGCGGTCCAGCTTTCGGCAAACCCCCCGGCGCCGTCCGGCGACTGCTGTGACTCTTCCAGCACCAGCCGGCGGTTCAGCTGCGGGTGGCGGGTTCTGGCCCGGCTCATGTCGTGAACCCCAGACGCATCGGGCGATAGCGTTCGATCAGGCTGGTCACGCCAAACGGCATGCAGCCCCCTTTCAACCCGGTGTCCTCGCGATACTCGTAGTAATGCGCCGCCAGAAGAAGCACCGCCTGTGCAAGGTCCGGGGGGATCGCGCCCCATTCCGCCCCGAACCCGGCAGAGAACCGGATCTCGGCCTGTCCCCGGTGCGGGATCGTCGGCAGGCAGGATCCCATCGGCGCCAGTTTCGGCGCATGCAGGTCCTGCACCAGGCGATAGGCGCTGGGGGCAACCACCGTGCCCGTCCCGTTGCGATCGACCAATGTCACCTCGGAAATGTCGCTGACCGGGGCCACGGGCAGAGGCTGGGCGGCATCGTCGCGCCACGCCTCAAGCGACCAGGCAAAGGCGCGTTCCAGCAGGACCTTGCCGGTCCGGGCCTCGATCGCCGCCAGCGCAGCGCGCAGGAAGCTTTCCAGAACGCTGTCTTGCAGACTGTCATCGGCAAACCCGCTGCCCAGTCTCAAATGCGCCTTCAATTCCGCAACCGGCAGGGCCGTGGTCGGCACCGGGGTTTCTTCGACTAACATCATGGAAAAACTCCGAGAATTTCGGCCCCTCCGGCCAATGGATCGAACGCGCGCCCCCTGGCTGCTCGAACGGAGGGGACAGCTGGACAACAAGGGTTCCGGCGCGCGTCCGGTGCCGGGTCCGCAAGGCGCGAACCCGGCCCTCACGACCGCGTGGTTTACGAGATCGCGAAGCGCAGAAGCTTGATCGCGGCAAAGTCGCTGACATCCCCGCCAACGCGCTTGGTGGCGTAGAACAGAACATGCGGCTTGGCGCTGAACGGATCGCGCAGCACGCGCAGATCGGGGCGTTCGGCGATGGTATAGCCGGCAGCAAAATCACCGAATGCGATGGCGTCGGCACCACTGGCGATATCGGGCATGTCCTCGGCAATCATCACGCGATAGCCCAGAAGACGCGCAGGTTCGCCCGCGGCCAGACCGTCCGACCACAGGAAACGGCCATCGGCATCCTTCAGCTTGCGCACCGCACCTGCAGTTTTCGAGTTCATTACGAAGGTGCCGTTCGCGCGATACTGCGCGCCCACCGCATAGACCAGGTCGATCAGCGCCTCGCCACCGTCGAAATCGCCGTCCACACCCGTCGGAACATAGCCGATATTGCCCCAGCTCCAGCTGTCATTGTCGACGGTGGCATGGGTCAGGATGCCGGTCGGCTTGTCGATACCGTCACCGTTGATGAAAGCCGCAGCCTCGGCGCGGGCGAACTTGTCCGCGATACGGCCCGCCAGCCAGGTTTCGATGTCAAACGCGCTGTCGTCCAGCAGGCGCTGCGACGCCTTCGGCAGGGCCGACAATTCGTGCAGCGGGATGGTGATGCGCTCGATGCTCGGCGTGCCGGTCTCGGTGGTGGCCGAGGTCTCGTCCGCCCAGCCCGCGCCTGCCTCGGTCGAGTCGATCAGCACGTCATACGAGGTCGACTGCACGTTCACCACATTGGCGATGGCGCGGATCGACGCGGTCGAGGCCAGCACCGACTGGATCGTGTCGGCGGTCTGCGGATCGACCAGATAGCCGCCGTCGCTGTTGACGGCGCTGGACATGGCCTTGCCCTCGATCTCGAGGCCACGCAGCCCGTCATCCTCGCCCGAGCGCAGATATGCGTCAAAGGCCTTCTTGTGCGGTGCGTCAAGGTCGGTGGCAGCCAGCGCCGGGCGCTGCATGGTGTGCGATTTGCGATCAAGCATGTTCAGTCGCTCTTCCTGTTTTTGAAGTCGTGTATGAAGGTCGGTTTTGAAGTCTTTGAAATCGGTCATGAAACCCGTCACGGCCGACTTCAGCTCAGAGCCAGGAGACAAAGCCTCTCCGCCCCGAGACCTGGTCTCGGATGTACCCATCATCATGGTCCTCGATCTAAGGTTATGCCCGGGCTAAAGCTGCCCAAGCTCCTGACGGGCGTCCCGAAAGGCCGCCGCCAATTCACGCATCGCGTCCCCGTCAGGGTCTTCACCCTTCGCGGCCACCCGCGCACTGGGCAGCATCGGGAAAGTCACCAGCGACACTTCCCAAAGCTCCAGTTCCTGCAAGAGCCGCTGGCCCTTGTCGTTTTTCGTCGCCTTCCTGGTGCGATAGCCGATCGACAGCCCGTCAATCGCGCCCGCCCCGATCAGCGCTGCTGCCTCGCGGCCTTTCTCGACGGTCTCAAGCAGCCGGCCCTTGACCCACAGGCCATTGGCGTCCTCACGCACCTCGTCCCAGATGCCGATGGGCTGGGCGGGGTCATGCTGCCAAAGCATCTTGACCTTGCGCCCCGCCGCGATCAGCGCCTTGAGCGAGGCCGCATAAGCGCCCTTCTGCACCACGTCACCGCCCTGATCCGCCGCCCCGAAAAGCGAGGCGTAGCCTTCGATCACATGGCCGTCTCTGACGTCCAACCCTTCGCCAAACCGGGCGAACTTGGTTTCCAAACCACTGTCCATCGTCATATCCCTTGCCTCGTTTCTCATGGTGCCGCGTTCAGAAGCGACTGGAATGCCTGCGCCAGGATCACCCCGACGACGCCATAGACCGTCAGCCACAGCCGCCGCTCCATCCGCTCGATCGAGGTCTCAATCCGGTCAAGCCGCGCCTCAAGCGCATCGAATTGCAGCTTCGCGACCCTTTCATGCGCCTCAAGCCGCAGCGCCGGGGCGCAGTCGAACTTCTCGAACCCGTATTTCTGTTCACGCATCCGCACCGTCCCCGCCGGATGCGGGCAGACCCAGGATCGCGCGCTTTTCGGCTTCGGTCAGAAAATCGGCCTGCGCCACCCGCGACCACTGGGCATCACGTTCCGCCGCCAGCGCCGGGACCTGGTCAAGGTCAGGTTTCAGCACCAGGTTTTCACCCGTGAACCCGCCCAGCCAGTCCGCCAAGGCCGCCGCCACACGGGTCGCCAGCGGCAACACCGTCAGGCGATAGAACGCCCGGTTCGCCTCCTGGTAATTGGCATAGGTCGCGTCACCCTGGATCCCAAGCAGCATCGGCGGCACCCCGAAGGCCAGCGCGATCTCGCGCGCGGCGCTTTCCTTGGTCTTCTGGAACTCCATGTCCGAGGGCGAAAACCCCATCGGCTTCCAGTCCAGCCCGCCTTCCAACAGCATCGGCCGACCGGCATTGCGCGCGCCCTGATGATGGCTTTCCATCTCGCTCACCAACCGGTCATATTGCTCGGCGGGCAAGGCGCCCTGCCCCTCGACGCCCTTATAGACAATCGCTCCCGAGGGCCGCGCGGCATTGTCCAACAGCGCCTTGGACCAGCGCGACGCCGAGTTGTGGACATCCAGCGCCATCGCCGCCGCCTGCAAAGGCGAGAATCCGTAATGGTCGTCCTGCGGGTGGAAATTCTTGATGTGGCAGACCACCTGCCCGGCCCCAAGGTCAAACCGATGCGTGCGCCCGCCGACCTTGTAGTCATAGGCGATGGGCCACCCATCCGCCCCCGGCACCACGTTCATCCGGTCCGACCGCAACACATGCAGTTCCACCGGCGCCGCGCCCTCGCCGCCAACCGCCTCGACATAGGCGTTCCCGGTCAACAAAAGCTGGGCATAAAGCGCCTCAAGCAACTCGGCGCGGCCCTGCATCTGGTTCGGGCTCTGGATCAGGCCAAGAAGGGGATGCGCCTCATAACGCTGTTCCCGGTCCTGCAGGACCAGCGGCAGCGCCGCCGATGCCTCGGCGATCAGCTTCACACAGCGGAACCCAACCGGATTGCCCGCAAATCCGGTGCGCGTCAGCGACACGGTGTCCCTCGGGCTCCAGGCGACGCGGCCTGCGCTCATATGCGCCACAACCGGGCCAGCGGCACTTGCCTTGGCCTCGGGTGCGTTTTGCTGCCGCCGAAAGAAATCGAATACCATCGCGTCTCGCTCCTGCTTTGCCCATCCGACCGGGCCACTGTCGCCCCGTCGGTGAAAACGGTTATCGGTGAAAGAAGTTAAACCCGTGCGTGACCACCGTGCGGTGGGTCAGACCGAACGAATGCCCGGCCGCGCCACACGTTTATTGGCCGGGTCGACCAGCAATTCCGTCAAGGCCCAGACCAGCGCGTCCAGCCGGTCGGGGCTGCCCTTGCCGCGATAGCCCGCCGCCGTCATCCGGCACATCTGGTCCTCAAGCGCACCCAGTCCCCGGGCATGGCTGACCCTGCCGCGCTCATAGATCGAGGCGACCGGCTCGGCGCGCAGGAATTTCGACTTGCTCGCGCGCACCGCTTTGAACGGCACCACCCCGTCGATCTGCCGGATGACCGATTGCACGAGGTCGCCCCCCTGATTCACCTCGGCCACGATCCGGTCCGCGTCGAAGCGGTGAAACGCCTCAACCGCAGCTTCCGCCCAGACCGAGGGGCTCGCCCCCCGAACCGAACAATCGGCCAGAACATGCGCGCGCCAGTCCACCGGCGCGCCGCGCATGGATACCCCGGCAACCACGATCCCGCATTCATCGGACTTGGCGTGGCCGGTGACCGGAGGGTCGACCGCGACCACGACCCGGTCCAGGTCCGGCGGCTCAGCCGCGATCGCCACCTCGATCATCGCGGTGGTCCATAGCGCACCCTCGACGTCGTCCAGAAGCACCCCGTCCAACTCCTGCCGCCCCAGCCGCGTGCCGTCGTAGCGCGCGCGCACTTCGGCAAGGAAACTGTCCGCCAGATGCGCCCGGTTTGCCTCGGTCGCGGCGGTTGTGGTCACGGTGCCGGGCAGCGCCAGGAGTTCCTTCAAAACATCGACATTGCGCGGGGTCGTGGTGATGCATTGCTGTGGGTGATCGCCCAGACGCAGCCCGAATTGCAGCATGTCCCAGGTCTCTCGCAGCTTCTTCCACTTGGCCAGTTCATCCGCCCAGGCCGCGTCGAATTGCGGTCCGCGCAGCGATTCAGGGTCATGGGCGGAAAACACCGCTGCCGTTGCCCCGTTGGGCCAGACCAGCCGCTTGCGCCCGGCCTCCCATGCCGGACGGCGGTCGGGCGGAGAGCATTGCAGGATGCCGCTTTCGCCAAAGACCATGATCTCGCGCACCTGATCGACGGTTTCCCCCACCAGGGCCAGCCGCCGCGCCCGCCCCCGGTCCATCGGCCTGGCGCCTTCGACCATGGACCGCACCCATTCCGCCCCGGCACGGGTCTTGCCCGCCCCGCGTCCGCCAAGGATTACCCAGCTTTTCCAGTCTCCGTCAGGGGGCATCTGGTGCGCGTGTGCCCAGAGATCGAACAAATACGGCAGCGCCAGAAGTTCGTTCTCGGTCATCCCCTCCAGCAGCGTCCGGTGTCGCCCCGGCCCGCCAGAGACGATCCAGTCGAAGCTCAACCGCAGCTTTTGCCGCCTCAAGGTCAATGGCATAGTCATGGGCAATTCCGATCTTTTGTTTTTCACGCTGTTCAATCAGGGACTCGGCGTCATAGGTGCGGCCAAGCCAGCCGCGCAGATCGCCCAGCACCTTCTCTGACCCTTTGATGTCGGCCATCTCACCCTGGCGGATGCGTTGATCCAGCCGCTCGAGGTCCTCATAGATTTTGCAAAGTTGACGTTTGAGCCGCGAAAGCCGCTCATCCAACCCGGCGATATCGCTCGGGAGCTTCCTAACCGTCATATGTCCTGTCGCCTCTCATGCCATGAGCCCTCCGGCGACGAGAGAAACGAAAACGGCCCCCGGGGAGGTTCCCGAGGGCCGTCATACGCTTCTTCCAGCGTGAGATATGTCTACGTCAGACCGTACGCAAAGTCAAGATTTCGCGCCTTAACAAGGGCTTAACACGCAGCCCTACTGGTTGGCCCGCTGTGCCTCGATCTCGCGCCACTTGGCGACGTTGCGGTTATGCTCTTCCAGTGTTTCGGCAAAGGCATGACCGCCGGTGCCATCGGCAACAAAGAAGATGAAGTCCGTCGTATCGGGATCGGCGGCCGCCATCAGGCTGGCCTTGCCGGGATTGGCAATCGGCGTGGGCGGCAACCCGTCGATGACATAGGTGTTCCACGGGGTACGTCCACGCAATTCGCTTTGGCGCAGGCCACGGCCAAGAACTCCCTGCCCCTTGGTGACGCCATAAATCACCGTCGGGTCTGTCTGCAGCCGCATGCCCTGCTTCAGGCGGTTGACGAAGACACTTGCCACCTGACGCCGTTCTTCCGGCACGCCGGTTTCCTTTTCGATGATCGAGGCCAGGATCACCAGCTCTTCGGGGGACTGCAGCGGCAGATCATCAACCCTGTTGGCCCAGGCTTCGGCCACCAGCGCCGCCTGCGCTGCCTGCATCCGGGCGATCAGATCGCTGCGCTTGTCGCCCCTGCGGAATTCATAGGAATCCGGTGCCAACGTGCCTTCGGCGGGCAATTCGATCTCGCCCGACAGGAACTCGATTGCATTAAGCGCATCCATCACCTGCCAGCTTGTCACGCCTTCGGCCAGCGACAGGCGATAACGCGTATCGGCGGCTGCCACGACCTCGAAGAACTTGGCTGGCGGCTCAACGCCTTCAGCCTTGGGGTCAAAGGCCGCGATCTCGACAAACCGCGTGGTTGCGGGGTCAAGCTCTCGCACCTGGATTTCCTGCCGCGTCACGCCGACACGATAGACCACCTCGGTGCCGCAAGTGCTGGCACCGCCGCGGGTCAGGATATCGGCAATCTGCTGCATCGACGCACCCGCCGGCACCAGGAACGCGCCCGCTTTCAACTGGCTGGACTTGTCGGTGTAGTCCGCCCCGATGCGATAGATCGCCCCGTTGGTGATCGCGCCATCGCGCTCAAGCTGGGCCGACACTTTTGACATGGTCGCACCGCGATCCACACGCACGCAGATCGCGTCTGTCAGCGGCCCTTCTGCGGTGTATTCACGCTGCCCCCAGATGACGACGCCACCCAGAAGGAACACGATCACGATGAGCAGCGTGAGCGCGTTGGACGCAATGTTTCGCCACATCAGCGAACCTTTCCGACCAGCACCGACGCATTGGTGCCGCCAAATCCGAACGAGTTGGACAGGGCGACGTTGATTTCACGTTCGACCTTCTTGTTCGGTGCCAGGTCAACCGGGCTTTCGACGGCCGGGTTGTCAAGGTTGATCGTCGGCGGCGCAACCTGGTCACGAACCGCGAGGATCGAAAAGATCGCCTCGATCGCGCCCGCCGCACCCAACAGGTGGCCAGTCATCGACTTGGTCGAGGACATCGTCACCTTGCCTGCCGCATCGCCCATCATGCGCTCAACAGCCCCCAATTCGATGACATCCGCCATCGTCGAGGTGCCATGCGCGTTGATATAGTCGATGTCCTTCGGCTCAAGCCCGGCATCCTTCAGCGCCGCCCGCATCGACCGCTCGCCGCCTTCGCCATCTTCCGACGGCGCGGTGATGTGATAGGCGTCCCCGGACAGGCCATAGCCCAGCACCTCGGCATAGATATTGGCGCCACGCGCCTTGGCGTGTTCGTATTCTTCCAGGACAACGATCCCGGCGCCCTCGCCCATGACGAACCCGTCACGGTCGGCGTCATAAGGGCGGCTGGCGGCCTTGGGGTCATCTTCGCGTTTGGTAGACAACGCTTTGCAGGCGTTGAACCCGGCAATCCCGATCTCGCAGATCGCGGCCTCGGCCCCGCCTGCCACCATCACGTCGGCATCGCCATATTTGATCAGCCGTGCAGCGTCGCCAATGGCGTGTGCGCCTGTCGAACAGGCGGTGACAACCGCATGGTTCGGACCCTTGAAACCGTATCTGATGCCCACTTGACCCGAGATCAGATTGATCAGCGCGCCGGGAATGAAGAACGGCGACACGCGGCGCGGGCCTTTTTCGTGCATCAACAGCGTGGTTTCGGCAATCGAGTTCAGACCGCCAATCCCCGACCCGATCATGACACCGGTGCGCAGGCGCGATTCCTCGTCTTCTGGCGTCCACCCGGCATCCTTCACCGCCTGTTCCGCGGCAGCGAGGCCATAAAGGATGAAATCATCGACCTTGCGGCGCTCTTTCGGTTCCATCCAGTCATCGGGGTTGAATGTCCCGTCCGACCCATCGCCATATTTGACTTCGCACGCGTATTTGGTGGTGACGCGGGACGGGTCAAACCGGGTGATCGGACCAGCCCCTGACTGCCCGTCCAGAATGCGCGTCCAGCTTTCCTCGACCCCACATGCCAGCGGAGTAACCAATCCAAGTCCGGTAACGACGACACGACGCATAAGCCTGCCCTTTCCTCTTGATCTTTGCCTGCTCTTACCGCGACTTGGCCCACGTCGGCAAGCCTGTGTGCCTGTTTCCGCCCATCCCGTCACGGCAAAAAGAAAACCCCCGCCGATGGGCGGGGGCTTTATAAATCCGGTCTGACCGGTTCAGTCTCAGGAAGCTTCCGAGATGAACTTGACGGCGTCGCCGAAGGTCTGGATGGTTTCGGCCGCGTCGTCCGGGATCTCGATGCCGAACTCTTCTTCGAAAGCCATCACCAGCTCAACGGTGTCCAGGGAGTCTGCGCCCAGGTCATCGATGAACGAGGCGGTCTCGGTGACCTTGTCCTCTTCCACACCAAGGTGTTCCACAACGATCTTTTTCACGCGGTCTGCGACGTCGCTCATGTCTTTTCCTCATTCGTCATGGGCGCTTGCGGCCCTGTGATTTTCCGCCGCTTCGTGCAACGGATCTGGTTGTTGCCCCAAGGGGCGGCTCTTAGGTCCGGGTACCCGGTCACCCGGGCGCACGCGACGGCACCCCCGGAAAATCTGCGTGGCCTATAGCATATCCGCCTGCCAAGGCAAACGCTTTCGCGCCCGACCCGATGTGGGGACTGCTGGCGGGAAAACAAGAGAAGGCCGCATCCGCGCGGCCAACCCGGTCACAGCATGGCCATACCGCCGTTCACATGCAAGGTCGAACCGGTGACATAGCCTGCCTCTTCGCTGACAAGATACAGCACGGCTGCGGCGATTTCCTCGGGCGTGCCCATGCGCGCCGCCGGGATCTGGACGTTGATCTTGTCCTTCTGGTCGTCGGTCAGCTTGTCGGTCATCGCGGTTGCAATGAAGCCCGGCGCAACCGCGTTGGCGGTGATGCCGCGGCTTGCCACCTCATAGGCGATGGACTTGGTCATACCGACCATGCCCGCCTTGGACGCGGCATAGTTCGCCTGACCGGGGTTCCCGGTCGCCCCGACGATGGACGAGATATTCACGATCCGGCCCCAGCGCGCCTTCATCATCGGGCGCATCACGCCCCGGCACAGCCGCATCGTCGAGGTCAGATTCACATCCAGCACCGACTGCCATTCCTCGTCCGACATGCGCATGAAGATCTGGTCGCGGGTGATCCCGGCATTGTTGACCAGGATGTCCAGCCCGCCCATTTTCTCGATCGCCTGTTTCGGCAGTGCATCCACCGCCGCGCCGTCGCTCAGGTTGCAGGTCACCACATGGGCGCGGTCGCCCAGTTCCGCCGCCAGCGCTTCAAGCGGCTCGATCCGGGTGCCCGAAAGCGTGACTTCCGCGCCCGCCCCGTGCAGCGCCTTGGCGATTGCACCACCGATGCCCCCGGACGCCCCGGTGATCAGTGCCTTCTTGCCTGTCAGGTCAAACATGTCTCTCTCCTCAATGACGAGTCGCCCCGCCTTTCAATTCTTCGCAATTACTCAGGTTCCAGCCGGCGATCAGCGCATCGAGGCCGCGATGTTCTTGACATCTTCCGGCGTGCCGATGGCCTGACAGGAAATCGCGCGGTCGATGCGCCGCACCATGCCCGACAGGGCCTTGCCCGCACCGATTTCCCAGATCTCGTCGACCCCTTGCTGGGCCATGAACATCACCGACTCGCGCCAGCGCACCGACCCGGTGACCTGATCGACCAGCAGCGCCCGGATCGTCGTCGGATCGTTCACCGCCTCGGCCACGACATTGGCCACCAGCGGCACGGCGGGTTGCTGGATGTCGACCTGGCTCAGGGCCTCGGCCATGGCTTCCGCAGCCGGCCCCATCAGCGCGCAATGGAACGGCGCGCTGACCGGCAGCATGACGGCGCGCTTGGCGCCTTTTTCCTTGGCCAACTCCACTGCGCGCTCAACCGCCCCCTTGTGACCCGAGACCACGACCTGCCCCGGATCGTTGTCATTTGCCGCCTGACAGATCTCGCCCTCCGAAGCAACGGCGGCCACGTCGCGCGCGGTCTCGAAATCCAGCCCCAGAAGCGCCGCCATCGCGCCGATTCCCACCGGCACCGCAGCCTGCATCGCCTGTCCCCGCGTGCGCAGCAGACGCGCGGTGTCGGCAACCGAAATCGCCCCCGCAGCCGCCAGCGCCGAGTATTCGCCCAGCGAATGCCCCGCCACAAACGACGCTTCGGCAATGGTCACGCCTTCCGATTCCAGCGCCCGCATCGCCGCCAGCGAGGTTGCCATCAGTGCGGGCTGGGCGTTCTGGGTCAGGGTCAACTCGTCCTGGCTGCCTTCCCAGATCAGGGTCGACAGCTTCTCTCCCAGTGCCTCGTCGACCTCGTCATAGATCGCCTTGGCCTGCGGATAGGCGTCGGCCAGTGCCTTGCCCATGCCAATCGTCTGCGCCCCTTGTCCCGGAAATACAAATGCACGGCTCATGCCAGTCCCCATGTTTGTTCTGTTTCCACGGGAATACCCCGCCCCCTTGCCCGGCGCAATGACCTAGCGTCCAGCCTGGCATAGGTCGAAACGGAAAAGGCCCGCACAAGTGGCGAGCCCATTCAAGCGGTGACGATCTTGTCAGCCGGGAAACAGGGACTGGCTGCGCAGATGCGCGATGGCATCCAGCCGCGCTTCGGGACCATCCAGCAGCAGCTGCGTCAGCTCCTCACCGTGATCGCCATAGATCACCATGCGCTGATCGTTGACGTCGACCCGGGCGATTTCCTCGTAGTTGATCGACTTGATGACATGGCTGCGGCCACGCGGCAGCGATTCTGTCACGTGCAACTGCCGGCTTTGGGCATCGAAGTGCAGCGACCGGTGCGGTTTCTCGGTGGCGATCTGGGTCATGCCGACACCGGCGGTGACCATGAGGATCGACAGGAACATCTTGGTCAGCAGAATCTCTGCTTCCATGCCCAGCCCAGGCACCAGCCACAGGCCCGCGCCTGCCCAGATGAACCCGAACCCGAAAAGAACAGCCGCCGCCCGGACCGGCGCAGAGTGTTTCTGCACCAGGGAGGGATCCCTGAGCGACTGGTTGTTGTGAATGTAATCTGTTGCGGCAGCCATCTTCGCGACCTCTTTTGCCTTGCTTACTCGACCTGACTTGGGGTCAAGGTGCCGCCGGATTCGGGCAAGAATGCGGCAGGTCCGGGGAAAAGCGGTGGAGGCGGTTTTCCGCCCACCAGCACCCTGCCCCGACGCCCCTGCAACCCTTGAGTTTTAAGGGGTTGCGACCCGGCGAGAATCCGCTATACAGCCGCATCCTTTCGCAAATATCTGAACCGCGCAGTCTCTCGTGGGCGGGGCGCGAAAGGCACATGGCCCCGCTCTTTGAAATGCGCCTGAAAATGAATGGAGTGCACATGCCGCTTTACGAGCATGTTTTCATCTCGCGCCAGGACCTGTCCAACGCGCAAGCTGAAGGTCTCATCGAACATTTTGGCACCGTCCTCGCGGACAACGGCGGTAAGGTCGTCGACAGCGAGTACTGGGGCGTCAAGACGATGGCCTACAAGATCAACAAGAACCGCAAAGGCCACTATGCCTTCCTGAAAACCGACGCCCCCGCAGGCGCCGTTCAGGAAATGGAACGCCTGATGCGCCTGCATGACGACGTGATGCGTGTTCTGACCATCAAGGTTGACGAACACCCCGAAGGTCCGTCGATCCAGATGCAGAAACGCGAAGAACGCGACAACCGTCGCGAACGTCGCTAATCAGCTTGAGGAAAGGACACTAAACCATGGCTGCAAAACCGTTTTTCCGCCGTCGCAAGGTGTGCCCCTTCTCGGGCGACAACGCACCCAAAATCGACTACAAGGACACGAAACTGCTGCAACGCTACATCTCTGAGCGTGGCAAGATCGTGCCCAGCCGCATCACCGCAGTATCGGCCAAGAAGCAACGCGAACTGGCCCGTGCCATCAAACGCGCCCGCTTCCTTGCGCTGCTGCCCTACGCCGTCAAGTAAGGAGAAAGCACATGCAAGTTATCCTTCTGGAACGTGTGGCCAAGCTTGGCCAGATGGGCGAAGTCGTCGACGTCAAGCCGGGCTATGCCCGTAACTTCCTGCTGCCGCAGGGCAAGGCGCTGACCGCGTCGCAAGCCAACATCGCGCAGTTCGAAGAGCAGAAAGCACAGCTTGAAGCACGTAACCTCGAAACCAAGAAAGAAGCCGAGGCCCTGGCCGAGAAGCTCGACGGACAGCAGTTCATCGTGATTCGTTCGGCATCGGATTCGGGTGCGCTTTACGGCTCGGTCACCCCGCGTGACGCCGCAGACGCCGCAACCGAAGCTGGTTTCACCATCGACAAGAAACAGGTGATCCTGACCGCGCCGATCAAGGAACTGGGTCTGCACGACCTGACCGTGCGCCTGCACCCCGAGGTTGACGCGACCATCCAGGTCAACGTTGCCCGTTCGGCCGAAGAGGCCGAGCTTCAGGCATCGGGCAAGTCGATCCAGGAACTGGCCGCGGAAGAAGAAGCCGCCGCCGAGTTCGAGATCGCCGAACTGTTCGACGACATCGGTGCCGCTGCATCCGACGACGACGATCTGGCCGAGGTCGTTCAGTCCGACGACGAGGGCGAAGAAGAGCCGAAAGAGTAATCTTTCACTGCTTCAGACATTTGAAACCGGCGTCCATCGGGCGCCGGTTTTTTTGTGCGTCGGGGCCGGGTTACTCGCCGAAATTGCCGCCCGTGTCGACCGGCGCCATCCGCACCAGACGAGACTCCGCAACCGCCGCCTGCCGATGCACCATCGCCGCCCGATAGTCCGGGTCTTTCAGCATGTCGGCAAAGGCGCCGACAGACGGGTATTCGGCGATGAAACACAGGTCCCATTCCTCGCCCGTCTTGGGGCCGATGACCATCAGTTCCATCTTGCCGCGCCAAACGATCCGCCCACCCAAGCGCTTGAAAACAGGCGCGGATTCCTGGCCATAGGCGGCATAGGCCTCGGCACCAGTGGCCTGTCGCCCGTCCGGGTATTCAGCCGCCTCGCGCAGCTTCACAAGGTTCAGCATGTGGATCGGTCCGGGACGGTCATTGGCCCGGAATGCATCGAAGGTTTCGCGATCAAAGGCGGTATAGGGCAACGCAGCCTCCGTTGTTGGAACGTTGCCCCGCAGTGAAACGCCTCAGTCGCCCGTTGTCGAGAGCGCCTTCCAGATGATCGCCCCCAGCGCCGCCCCGATCAGCGGTGCCACCCAGAACAGCCACAACTGCCCCAGCGCCGGACCATCGGCAAACAGCGCCACCCCGGTCGAGCGCGCCGGGTTGACCGACGTGTTGGTCACCGGGATCGAGATCAGGTGAATCAGCGTCAGCCCCAAGCCGATTGCAATCGGCGCAAATCCGGCGGGCGCGCCCTTGGACGTGGCCCCGAGGATGATAATCAGGAAAAACGCGGTCATCACGATCTCGGTCACCAGACCGGCCATCATCGAAAAGCCCTGTGGCGACGCATCGCCATATCCGTTCGAGGCAAAACCCCCGACGCCCGTACTGCCCGCCGCACCCGTCGCGATGACATAAAGCACCACCGCAGCCAGCACCGCACCGACGACCTGCGCCACCCAATAGGGCACCATGTCCTTGGCGTCATGGCGTCCCGCCACAACCAGCCCCAGCGTGACAGCCGGGTTGAAATGTCCGCCCGAAATATGGCCCACCGCATAAGCCATGGTCAGGACCGTCAGACCAAAGGCCAGGCTGACACCCAGCCAGCCGATCCCGACATCCGCGACACCCGCCGCAAGAACCGCGCTGCCGCAGCCCCCCAATACCAACCAGAATGTGCCGACGACCTCGGCCAACAGTTTATTGCGCATTTCAAATCTCCTGTCGTTTGTAATGCGCAGACTTCACCACCAAAAGTTGATTGCGTCGACTCTTTTCAACAAAAAGGGGCCGCCCCGAAGGACGACCCCGACGCAGCTTCACAAGGAAGCGGCGGTATTACTGCCGATTACTCGTCGTCGAGTGCCTCGACTGCCTTTTCCAGATCGTCCTTGCTGATTTCCTTCTCGGAAACTTTTGCAAGTTCAAAGACATAGTCCACGACCTTGTCCTCAAAGATCGGCGCGCGCAGCTGCTGCTGCATCTGGGCGTTCTGCTGCACGAACTCAAAGAACTGGCGTTCCTGTCCCGGATACTGACGGGCCTGGTTCATGATGGCCTGGGTCATCTCGGCGTCGGTCACTTCGACCTCGGCCTTCTGCCCCAGCTCGGCCAGAAGCAGACCCAGACGCACGCGGCGCTCGGCCAGCTTGGTATGTTCCTCGGTCGGCTCGATGGTGTCGTGGTTGTGGTCATGCACGTCCGGGTTCTCGTCGTGCCACAGCTGATGCGCGATCTGGCCAGCTTCGGCCTCGACCAGCGACGGCGGCAGGTCGAACGACACCAGCTTGTCCATCTCGTCCAGCAGGTGACGCTTCATCACCGCACGTGCGGCACCGGCGTATTCGGCTTCCAGACGCTCGCGGATCTGCGCTTTCAGACCGTCCAGGTCTTCCGACCCAAACTTCTGTGCCAGCTCGTCGTTGATTTCGGCGGCAACGGGTTCCTTGACCTCTTTCACGGTGCAGGAGAACACGGCCTCTTTACCGGCCAGATGCTCGGCACCGTATTCCGCCGGGAAGGTCACGGTGACCTCTTTTTCCTCACCGGCTTTCACGCCAACCAGCTGCTCCTCGAAACCGGGGATGAACTGACCCGACCCCAGCGTCAGCGGGAAATCTTCCGCCGAACCGCCGTCGAACGCCTCGCCGTCGACCTTGCCGACGAAATCCATCACGACCTGATCGCCATCCTTGGCTTTCGAGCCTTTCTTGCGGGCCTTGAAGTCCTGCGCAGTCTCGGCCAGGTTCGCCAGCGCCTCATCAACGGCGGCGTCGTCAGCCTTGACGACCAGCTTCTCAAGGGCGATGCCCTTCAGGTCCACTTCCGGGATTTCGGGAAGCGCTTCATAGGACATCTCGACTTCGACGTCGTCGCCCTCTTTCCACTCTTCGCCATTCTTCATTTCGACCTTGGGCTGAAGCGCCGGCTTTTCACCCGTGTCTTCGAAATGCTTGTTCATCGCACCGTCGATGGTTTCCTGCATCGCTTCGCCCAGCAGACGCTGGCCAAACTGCTTCTTCAGCAGCGGCATCGGCACCTTGCCTTTGCGGAAGCCCTTCATCTCGATCTCGGGCTGGGCCTCGACGAGCTTTTCATTGACCTTCGCGTCCAGCTCGGCCGCGGTCACGGTGATCGAATAACCGCGCTTCAGACCTTCCTTCAAAGTCTCGGTGACCTGCATGTCATTTCCCCATAGGTTACGGCGCGCGGGTCCCCGCGCGGATACAAATTTGCGCCCTTCTATTGCCCGCCGCGCATGGGCGCAAGGGGCAATGACGCGATTTTGTGCCTGTTGACGGACCGACCAAATCAAAGGGGCGCCTGCCTGCGCAGACGCCCCCGGTTGATGTGCGTTTCAGTGTCGGCTCAGAACTTCCAGCGCGCACCGAACAGATAGGAATTGGCATCCTGATAGGTCGTTGCCGTGGTGTCGGCATAGCCGTACTGACGGAACCCGAAGTAAACCTCCAGGTCGGCGCTGTCGATCTCCTGGACAATGCCGATCCCGACCGCGTCGCTTTCGTCACCGGCGCTCACATTGTCCTGCCCCATGTAATAGTCGACCGCGATGCTTGTCGTGCCGAACGCGAAGAAGTCACGCCGAACCCCAAGCTTGCCGTAGATGTAAGAGGCATCCGCGCTGTTCTGACCGGCGGCAACGGTGACGTTGAAACCCGAGGGCATATGCAACGCCGAGAATGTCCCGGCATATTGGTGCGTGGTGCCGCCACCATCCATGTCGTTCCACAGAACACCGGCGCTGGCGACATATTTCATCGACCCGAACTCGCGCGCATAGCGGGCGGCCACGTCATAAAGCACGTCGTCGTTGCCGCTGGACAGGATCTCGGTCCCGACAGACGCCGACAGGGTCAGCCCCCCCAGATCGGGCGAGTCATACCGCAGCCGGCCTTTGCGAGAGCCGTCGAAGTTCGGATAAACCGACCCGACCTTGACCGTCGACAGCGCGCCACCGCTGGTGCGGAAGAAGAACCCGCCCGCGGAGTCGCCAATGGCGTTATAGGTGGTCAGCGACGTGCCCGAGAGATCGGAATTCGTGACCCCGTCCGTGGCCATCGACCCCTGACCGACCGAGAAGGTCCCCGCGGTCGAAGTTTCAAAGATCGCGTCGATCTTGCGCAGCTTGGTCTTGTCCCAGTCCCAGATATCGGGCGTGGTGGTCTGGCTGATCGACGACGTGCCACGGAAACCAAGTGCGGTTTCAAAGTTGAACTTGAATGTCGCGCTCGACATCGGACGTTCCCACCAGATGCCGATCCGCGACGGCGCGTGGCTGCTGTCGGCGAATTCGGTCGTGGTGGTTGCGCCGTCGTCAAAGCTGACAATGGCCGGGTTCACAAATCCGTAAAACCGGAACCCATCTTCCGCGGCAGCGGTCTGCGCCATGCCAATACCCAGCGGCAGCGCCGCCAAACCTGCATAAATACGTTTCATTTCAAAGCTTCCCATCTCAGCTAATATCCGACTCTGGATCGAGTCGCGCTCTGGCCAAAGAATATGATCCGCCAATCCCAAATTGCAATCTCAGCAGAACAGCTTTCCGGCTGGTGTGGCTTCCCGTCCGAACCTTGCCCGGCACGCATTTTCGCATTCCTCTGCGCACGCCCAAACACCCCGAGGCAAAACGCCGCGACATGATTTGCAATTTTCCGGGAAAAAAAGTGGTGCGGGTGGAGGGACTTGAACCCCCACGCCTCGCGGCGCCAGAACCTAAATCTGGTGCGTCTACCAATTTCGCCACACCCGCACGGTGCGCGGTGCATAGCAAAGCTGAAATCGGGATGCGAGAGGAAAATTCCGGCGCGGGGCGACAATTCTGTTCGCAACCGTTTAGGTCGCAAGCTCTTGCAGCACGCGGGGCAGAATCTCGGGCAGGTCCTCGGCGATCAGGCCCGGTCCGAAGGTCCGCGCGCATTCGACATGCAGCCAGGCGGCGATTTCGGCGGCTTGCATCGGCACGAAACCGCGCGCGAGAAGTCCGGCGATGAACCCGGCCAGCACATCCCCTGCCCCGGCCGTCGCCAACCACGGCGCGGCGCGGTCGTAATGGGCCGAGTTGATGCTGCACGCGCCGGTCAAATCGGCAATCACCGTATCCGGCCCCTTGAACAACACCGTGCAGCCCGCGCGAGCAGCGGCCTCGCGGGTGGCGTCGACCTTGGAATAGGCCGGCCCCGTGGTGGCTGGTGCTATCAGCCTAGCGTGGATGTCGGGGAACAACCGCTTGAACTCGCCTTCATGCGGGGTCAGCACGCAGTCTTCGTGCAGCATATCGAACAGCACTTCGGGCGCATCGGCAAACCCCGTCAGCGCGTCGGCGTCCAGCACCGTTGCGCGCTTTTGCTGCAATGCCACCGGCACCAGATCGCGCGCAGGTTCAAGTCCCATTCCCGGGCCAAGGCACAGCGCGTTGATCCGGTCATCCTGCAACACATGGCTCAACGCACCTGGATCGCCCACTTCGCACATCATCAGCGCCGTGATCTGCGCCGCGACCTCGGCCTGCGCCTCATGCGGCACCCCCAGCGTCACCAGCCCCGCCCCGATCCGCAGCGCCCCCCGCGCCGCCAGCCGTGCCGCGCCGGTCTTGCCTGCGCCGCCCGACAGGATCAGCGCGTGGCCGTGGGAGTATTTGTGGTCACCGTTCTTGAAAACAGAATCGTCAGGTGCGTCCACCGCCAGAATCGGGTCAGATGTACTTGTTACACCAAGGTTCGCCCCCGGCCCGGGGGTGGGGGCGATTTCGCCCCCGCCCTGGGGGGCGGGTCGGGGGCGAACCGGGGCTGAAGCCCCGGGTGAACTGTTGAGACCAATGTCCTTGACCACGACCAACCTGCACTCAGAAGGACCATCGGCCAGTTGATGGCCGAGTTTTTGACGGTGAAACGTTACCGTGATCGCGCATTCCGGCAACGGTGGATCAAAAGCGCGAAGCCCTCTTCCACTGTCTGCGCAAACGCCACTTGGCATGTCGACAAACACCCATTTGGAGAAAGCAAATGAATCTGTTGCGGCCGCAATGCTCATGATGTGGCAAATCTCGTCATTCAACCGTCGTACCAGTCCGGTTCCAAACAATGCGTCGACGACGAGAATTTCAGCGCCAGAGACGTTTGCCTCGGACCGGACCAGCTGATCAACGGCAAGTGGCTTGACCTCCCCCATCTCCCCCCACCGCTCATAATTCACCTTTGCATCCGGCGGCAGCTTTTCGGCATCCCCGTAGAGGAAAACCTCCACCTCCCAGCCCCACTCCTTCAACAGACGCGCCACGACAAACCCGTCGCCGCCGTTGTTGCCGGGGCCGCACAAAACCACGGCGCGATGCGAGGTTTTTGCCAGTTCGGGCCATTCCTCGAACACCGCTTCGACCACGCCCCGCCCGGCCCGCTCCATCAGCTCCAGCCCGGTCACCTCGCCGGAATCAATCGCCGCCTTTTCTATGGCGCGCATTTGGGCAGCAGTGAGTAATTCGGTCACTTTGTGATCCTTTGCGATTCAATTCAGCGCGAATTTCGCGCAATATGCCCATTTTTTGTGCAGCCGGCAGGAATCCACCGCCCCGCGCCACCCCGCGTCACCTTAGCCAATTGTGGACCGACAAGAGAAGTGGTCTGAGCGGTGCAAGCACCATTGGTGAGGGAGTCACACATGAAAAAAATCGAAGCGATCATCAAACCCTTCAAGCTCGACGAAGTGAAGGAAGCGCTTCAGGATGTGGGCGTTCAGGGCCTCAGCGTCATCGAAGTCAAGGGTTTTGGCCGTCAGAAAGGCCATACCGAGCTTTATCGCGGCGCCGAGTATGTCGTGGACTTCCTGCCCAAAGTGAAGATCGAGGTCGTTCTTGACGACGACCAGGTCGACGGCGCGATCGAGGCCATCGTGGACGCTGCCAAGACCGACAAGATCGGCGACGGCAAGATCTTTGTCTCGACCATCGAACAGGCCATCCGCATCCGCACCGGCGAGTCCGGCTCGGACGCGCTTTAAGCCACGAATTCAAACTACATCTCTAGACAGAAGGAACCAGGGAATGAGCGCAGACGCAGTTCTCCAGCAGATCAAGGACGAAGGCGTAGAATACGTCGACATCCGTTTCACCGACCCGCGCGGTAAGCTTCAGCACGTCACCGTGATGGCCGATCAGGTCGACGAGGACTTCCTTGAAGAAGGCTTCATGTTCGACGGTTCGTCGATCGCAGGCTGGAAATCGATCGAAGCATCGGACATGAAACTGATGCCCGACACCACCAGCGCCTATGTCGACCCGTTCTATGCCGAGAAAACCCTCTGCATCCACTGCTCGGTTGTCGAACCCGACACCGGCGAAGCCTATGAGCGCGACCCGCGCGGCACCGCGCAGAAGGCCGAAGCCTATCTGAAATCGTCGGGCATCGGCGATGTGGCCTACATGGGCCCCGAGGCGGAATTCTTCCTGTTCGACGACGTGCGTTTCTCGAACTCGATCAACAAGGTATCCTACGAAGTTGATGCGCTGGACGCGTCGTGGAACACCGATACCGAATATGAAATGGGCAACACCGGCCACCGTCCGGGCGTCAAGGGCGGGTATTTCCCGGTGAACCCGATCGACGATGCACAGGACATCCGCTCGGAAATGCTCTCGACCATGAAGCGTCTGGGCATGAAGGTCGACAAGCACCACCACGAAGTGGCCTCGTGCCAGCACGAGCTGGGCCTGATCTTCGACAGCCTGACCAAACAGGCCGACGAGCTGCAGAAATACAAATACGTCATCCACAACGTTGCCCAGTCCTATGGCAAATCGGCAACCTTCATGCCGAAGCCGATCGCAGGCGACAACGGCACCGGCATGCACGTGAACATGTCGATCTGGAAAGACGGCAAGCCGCTGTTCGCAGGCGACAAATACGCCGACCTGAGCCAGGAAGCACTGTATTTCATCGGCGGCATCCTGAAGCACGCGAAAGCGCTCAATGCCTTCACCAACCCGTCGACCAACAGCTACAAGCGTCTGATCCCCGGTTTCGAAGCGCCCGTTCTGCGCGCGTATTCGGCCCGCAACCGCTCGGGTTGTGTCCGTATTCCGTGGACTGAATCGCCGAAAGCCAAGCGCGTCGAAGCCCGCTTCCCCGATCCGTCGTCGAACCCCTACCTGTGCTTCGCGGCACTGCTGATGGCCGGTCTTGACGGCATCCAGAACAAGATCGATCCGGGCGAAGCCATGGACAAGAACCTCTATGACCTGCCCGCCGAGGAACTGGCCGGCATCCCGACCGTCTGTGGTTCGCTGCGCGAAGCCATGGAAGAGCTGGAAAAGGACATGGACTTCCTGCTGGCAGGCGACGTGTTCACCAAGGACCAGATCCAGGGTTACATCGACCTCAAGATGGAAGAGATCGAAACCTACGAACACACCCCGCACCCGGTCGAATTCGGCATGTACTACAGCTGCTGATCCGGTTTCGGAGAGTTTCGGGAAAGGGCGCTTTCGGGCGCCCTTTTCTTTTGCCTGCTGGTCAGGTCGATTTCAGACCGCCAGCGCCGCCTCGGGCAACAGATAGGTGTGGATCGAGAAGACCACCGCATCGCTTTCAGGCAGACGCATGATCGCCTGCCGCTCACTGCGCATGAAACGGGGATGGCCGGGTCGACAAATCGGACGCGCGTCGCCTTCCAGCCGGGGCTGATGCAGCGCGGGATCGTCATACCAAAGCGCGTTGAACCGCCAGATCGGGCGCCCCACCCGCACGCCGTCAAACAGCCGCTGCACCCGGCGGGCGATGTTGTCGTCATAGCTTTCGACCGGGACATGGATCGCCAGAAGCGGTTTCAGGACCTTCTGCGCCAGCGTCCAGCTTGCCGGAAAACACAGGATCGCGCCGGTCAGGACATGTTCGTCGCCGCGTTTTTGCAAGATGCAGAAGTCATCTTGCAGAATGACCCCCAAAACCTGCAAAGGATGGTCACGGTCAATTGCGACCGCGCGCCCGTCCGGGGTGGTGATCTGATCTCCCGCCCTCTCGAACCCTATGGGCGCAAGCCGCGCGATCTCGGACAGGGCGAACTCCAGCAATTCCTGCGCGGCGGGCAATGCCTCGGGGTCCATCGCATGCACCGCCTCGGGGCGTTCGGCGATCAAGCGCACCCGTTCTGCCATCTGCCCGGCATAGGCTTCGTCGATCAGAAGCCAGTCATCCGGGTCCAGCGGCGCGATCCCCGGCAGGGGGCGCGGCGTCAGCGGGTCATAGGGGATGGTGTCATGCAGGATCAATGTCATGCCCCTGACTAGCAATCACATCCCGCGCCTGCACTCCAAAACCGAACCCGATGGTCGCTTTTGTGCATGACGCCCCACCCCGCCCGCCAACACCATGGCAGGAACAGCAGGAGGGCCCGCATGGACACGCATTACCGCGACACCCGCAAGATCGACCCGACCAAGGGCGCAAAACTGGGCGACGGCACGGACAACACTGGCGACCGGATCGAGATCGGCCCCACCGCGCTCGCCTATCAGGAATGGGAGGTCGCCGGACTGGTCCTGCCCGACCTTGCCGCCATGCGCCATTATCGCTGGGAACGGCTGACGCGGCATATCGTGGATCGCGGATATGGCGGGCTTTTGATGTTTGACCCGCTGAACATCCGCTATGCCACCGACAGCACCAACATGCAGTTGTGGAACACCCACAACCCGTTCCGCGCCGTGCTGCTATGTGCCGATGGCTATATGGTGATCTGGGACTACAAGAACTCTCCCTTTCTCAGCAAATTCAACTCCTTGGTGCGGGAACAGCGGTCGGGCGCGGACCTGTTCTATTTCGACCGGGGCGACAAGGTCGATGTGCAGGCGGATGTCTTTGCCAACGAGGTGCGCGTGCTTTTGCAGGAACATAGCCCCGGCAACACCCGGCTTGCCGTGGACAAGATCATGCTGCACGGGTTGCGCGCGCTTGAGGCGCAGGGGTTTCAGATCATGGAAGGCGAGGAAGTGACCGAGAAGGCCCGCGCCGTCAAAGGCTCCGACGAGATCCTTGCCATGCGCTGCGCCCACCATGCCTGCGAAACCGCCGTCGCCGCGATGGAGGATTTCGCCCGCGCCAATGTCGGTGACGGACAGACAACCGAGGATGACATCTGGGCGGTGCTTCATGCCGAAAACATCCGGCGCGGCGGTGAATGGATCGAAACCCGGCTTCTGGCCTCGGGCCCGCGCACCAACCCGTGGTTTCAGGAATGCGGCCCGCGCATCACCCAAAGAAACGAGATCATCAGCTTCGACACCGACCTGATCGGCTCATACGGGATCTGCATCGACATCTCGCGCAGCTGGTGGATCGGCGACCGAGCGCCACGGCCGGACATGGTCTATGCCATGCAACACGCCCACGAGCATATCATGACCAACATGGAGATGCTGAAACCCGGTGTGACGATCCCGGAACTTTCCGCCAATACGCATCGGCTGGACGACAAGTTTCAGGCCCAGAAATACGGCTGCCTGATGCACGGGGTCGGGTTGTGTGATGAATGGCCCCTTGTCGCCTACCCCGACAGGGCCGTGGCGGGCGCCTATGACTATCCGCTTGAACCCGGCATGGTCCTCTGCGTCGAGGCCTGTGTCGGCGAGGTCGGGGGCGATTTCTCGATCAAACTGGAAGATCAGGTTCTGATCACCGAAACCGGCTATGAAAACCTGACGACCTACCCGTTTGATGCCGCCCTGATGGGGCGCTGACGCGTTCTCAACATCGCGTGACAGCCCGGTTCCGCCCCTTGGGTTTTTGACGCCCAGCGCCCATCCTGTCGGGAAACCGACAGGAGCCCGCCATGCCGACCCAACGCATCACATTCCCCGGACATGATGGCCAACTGCTTGCCGCGCGGCTGGACCTTCCCGAAGGTCCGCGGCTGGCCACGGCGCTGTTTGCCCATTGCTTTACCTGCGGCAAGGACATTGCCGCCGCGCGACGTATCGCCGGGCGCCTGGCCGCGATGGGGTTTGCGGTCCTGCGCTTCGATTTTACCGGGCTTGGCCATTCCGAGGGCGAGTTCGCCAACACCGGGTTCACCTCGAACCTGGAAGACCTGCAGGCAGCAGCGGCATGGCTGTCGGAACAGGGCATGACCCCAGATATGCTGATCGGGCATTCGCTGGGCGGGGCCGCAGTTCTGGGCGTCGCCCCAAGGATCGGGTCCGTGCGCGCGGCGGTGACAATCGGCGCCCCGTTCGATCCCGGCCACGTGATTGAAAACTTTTCCGACCACCTGGCCGAGATCAAGGAACAGGGTCGCGCCTCGGTCTCTTTGGCCGGGCGCAGGTTCTGCATCAGCGATAGTTTCGTGCGCGACGTGACCGAAGCCTCGCTCAGCGATGCCATCGGGCAGTTTCGCGGCGCGTTGCTGGTGATGCACGCCCCCCGCGACGAAACCGTCGGAATCCAGAACGCCGCTGACATCTTCATGGCGGCCAAACACCCGAAAAGCTTTGTGACGTTGGATGATGCCGATCACCTGGTCTCGCGGGCCGAGGATGCAGAATACGCCGCCGAACTCATCGCCGCCTGGAGTGCGCGTTATCTCGACCTCGTGCCCCCGGCCCCGCCGATTGGCGCGCCCGAAGGGGTCGTGCGTGCGTCCGAAGCGGACCCCAAGGGGTTCCTTCAGGATGTAAATTCAGGCCCCAACCACCACGCGCTGGCCGACGAACCCGAGGCCTATGGCGGCACCAACCGGGGCATGTCCCCCTATGGGTTCCTGTCCGCCGGGCTTGGGGCCTGCACCTCAATGACCATTCGCATGTATGCCCGGCGCAAGGGCTGGCCCCTGACCCATGTCGAGGTCGATGTCTGTCATGACAAGGTCCACGCGCAGGATGCCGGGGCGCGGGTGGGAAACAAGGTCGACCTGTTTCGCCGGGTGATCCGGCTTGAAGGCGCGCTGGATGAAGATCAGCGCGCAAAGCTTTTGGAAATCGCCGACAAATGCCCGGTCCACCGCACATTGGAAGGTGGCGCAAAGGTCGAAACGAGACTGGCCGGGGCTGATTGATCCCGGCCAGTTCTTGTCTTGATTACGCTCAGCGCGCCCGTGGCATCGGACGGGGTGTTGGCCGGGGCGCGGGCAAGGGTCGCGTGACCGGGAAATCCGGGTTGGGCGGGCGTGTCACAGGTGGTGGGCCAACCGTCGGCGGCGGCGGCTCGATCGGATTGCCGGGTTTGGGCTGAATCGGTCGGTTCCCCGGAGGCCGGTTCCAGTAATAGTCGTTCCATAGAAACGAGTCGTAATAGACCCCTGTGCTGGCACTCCCGGAGGGGCCGTTGCAGGCGGCCACAAGCGGAAGTATCGCGACAAGCGCAGCGGCAAGTCCCACGCGGGTTTTCAAAGTCCTGGCCATGTCTATCTCCTACCGCACAACTCGGAACGAATCGAACACGGCGTTCAACTGTGCCACGCGTCCGGGATCGGCTCCGGGTTCGACAATGGCCACCGCGACGGCCACATGCGGCCCGGGCAGGTCGATGACGGTGGCGGTGAAGTTGATGGTCCGCCCGCCGCGCCGACCGGTGCCATTTGCCACGACAGCCTTTTGCCCACCGATACGGCGGGAATAGGCCTCGGCGATCTCGGCATCTGACAACAACGACGGCCCGACATATTGCAGGTATTCATAGGCCTCCTCCAGCGTGGTCACGCCATCGGGCACAACAAAACCCATCCAGACGCCGTCGCGATCCACCGGCTCCAGCCCGATCACCCGGCTGACGGGCCTGTCCTCGCCATGCTTGGGATCATTCAGCACCCGGTCGCCACCGGATCGCATGTACCAGAAATCCGGCACATCAATTGTAAAAACGGGCTTATTGCCTTCCAGGTAAGTGATTGGCACTTCGGCCAGCGCCGGGGCCGCGTTCATACCCGCCAAAAGACCCAGGACCGCAAGGCCCCGCCTCAGTCGTGTCATCTGCAAAATCCTTTCGTTCGAATATTGCCACTTTGCCCGCCACCGCCAAGGGATGTCCACAGGACCGGGCACTGTTAGTCGGCCGTGCCGACAATTCTTCCTTCGGTCACATGACCGCTTTCACCGATGAACCGCACATGGCCCTTTCCGTCGGCCTCTACCCCATAGCAGGCCCACCCGTCTGCCGGCGGCCACTGGCTGCAGTAACGACCCGCGCGTGTTTCCCAATAGCCCCAGCTGGGACGTCCCGAGTCATATAGTGTGCGCCCCGAAACATAGAAGGACTGGCTGGCACCGGAATATTCCACCGTCTTGCCCGCCAAACTGCCGGCGATGCCCGCATCGTCCAGCACCCGCCAGTCCCCGGCTGACACCGGCGCAGTCGTGCCGCTTAACAAAACACATGAAATAAGGGCAAATCGAAGCATATCCGCCGCTCCTGCCTTGTTGTTTTCGCGCCCGCAGTCTAAACCGCGCGCGATATCCCCGTAAATCACACGAAGGCCGTGACATGATCCCTCGCTATGCCCGCAAAGAGATGACCGACATCTGGGAACCCGCCACCAAGTTCAAGATCTGGTACGAGATCGAGGCCCACGCCTGCGACGCCATGGCCGATCTGGGCGTGATCCCGCGTGAAAACGCCGATGCGGTCTGGAAGGCCAAGGATGTCGAATTCGACGTCGCCCGCATTGACGAGATCGAGGCCGTCACCAAACATGACGTCATCGCCTTCCTGACCCACCTGGCCGAACATGTCGGCTCGGAAGAGGCCCGCTTCGTGCATCAGGGCATGACTTCGTCCGACGTGCTGGACACCTGTCTGAACGTGCAGCTTGTCCGCGCCGCCGATATCCTTCTGGACGGTATGGACAAGGTGCTGGCGGCGCTGAAGAAACGTGCGTTCGAACACAAGGACACTGTACGCGTCGGCCGCAGCCACGGCATCCACGCCGAACCGACCACCATGGGCCTGACCTTCGCGCGCTTCTACGCCGAGATGGACCGCAACAAGAACCGTCTGGAAAAGGCCCGCTGGGAGGTCGCCACCGGCGCGATCTCGGGTGCGGTGGGAACCTTCGCCAACATCGACCCGGCGGTCGAGGAACATGTCTGCGAAAAGCTGGGCCTGCGCCCCGAACCGATCAGCACCCAGGTGATCCCGCGTGACCGCCACGCCATGTTCTTTGCCACGCTGGGCGTGATCGCCTCGTCGATCGAAAACATCGCCGTCGAAATCCGCCACATGCAGCGCACCGAGGTTCTGGAAGGGGCCGAGTTCTTCTCGATGGGTCAGAAGGGCTCGTCGGCGATGCCGCACAAGAAGAACCCCGTCCTGACCGAAAACCTGACCGGCCTTGCGCGCCTTGTCCGCATGACCGTGATCCCGGCGATGGAAAATGTCGCGCTCTGGCATGAACGTGATATCTCGCATTCGTCCGTGGAACGCGGCATCGGCCCCGATGCCACCGTCACGCTGGACTTCGCCCTGAACCGTCTGGCGGGCGTGGTCGACAAGATGCTGATCTTCCCCGACAACATGCTCGACAACATGAACAAGTTCCCCGGCCTCGTGATGTCGCAGCGCGTGCTTCTGGCCCTGACCCAGGCCGGTGTCAGCCGCGAAGACGCCTATGCCATGGTCCAGCGCAACGCGCTGAAAGTCTGGGAAGAGCGTCTGGACTTCCGCGAGCTGCTGCTGGCAGACGACGAAGTCGTGGCCGCTCTGGGTGTCGATGCGATCAACGAAAAGTTCGACATGGGCTATCACACCAAACATGTCGACACGATCTTCAAACGCGTCTTCGGCGAGGCCTGAGCGCCGCTCATCTTTACGTGATTTGGCGCAAATCGGACCTTCGTGATACGATCTCCCGGACAACAGGGAGATATGACATGAAAACCAAGTCGCTGATTTGCGCCTTTCTCCTCGCCCTGGCTCCGGTCTCGGCAATGGCGATGGGGTGTGGCCCCGATCACTTTGACCAGACGGCATCCTGCAAGGCGGGCACGGTCTGGGACAGCACAAGCCGCACCTGCGTGCCAAAGACCACAAGTTGAGTCAGCCCTCCGGCTTCCGCATCCAACGCGGGGGCCGTTTTTCTTTTTGGACAATTTGATCCAGGGTTTGTGCGCCAGCGTATTCCCCTTTGACAAGCAAGAACCGCCCGATTGCTCCTTTCCGTTTTGGGGCGCACGTCCTCGGGCCATCGAACGAAAACACATTCAGAGAGTTCACCATGATTGCCAAGAAAGCCCTGTCCATCGTCGCAATTGCCGCCCTTGCCGGACCAGTCTTTGCCGCTGGGGGCGATGGCGGAGACGCGCCGGCGCCGACCACCGGCACCAAGACCTGCCTGTTTGGCAAGGTCTGGGACGCCGATGCGGGCAAATGCGTGAAGCCGGACAAATCCAGCCTGTCGCTGGACCAGAAAATCGACGCCGTGCGGGAACTGGCCTACGCTGGAAAATACGAACACGCCCAGGTCATCCTGTCCTCGATCAAGGACCAGACGGACGACCGCGTAATGACCTACTGGGGCTTCACCACCCGCAAGATGGGCGATGTCGACGCTGGAATGCGCTATTACAACAAGGCGCTGGCGACCAACCCGGACAACCTTCTGGTGCGCTCCTACATGGGGCAGGCGCTGGTTGAAATGGGCAGGCTGGACCTTGCCCAGACCCAGCTGTTGGAGATCCGCATGCGCGGCGGCGCGGGCAGCTGGCCCGAAGTTTCGCTGGCCGAGGCGATCCGAACCGGCCGCACCCATAACTACTGACCAAGTCAAACGGTGTTGAAACTTTCTTCACCGTTCGGCGGTTAGATCACCGGGACCAGACCGGGAAGGTTCCGCCATGACCACGACAGAAACGGCGGCGCTGACACAGGCGCCGCCGGTTGCGTTTCAGACCAGCCGCCTCAGCCGCCGCCAGAAGGCCGCGATCATCGTGCGTTTCCTTTTGAACGAAGGGGCCGAGGTGCCGGTTGCCAACCTGCCGGACCACCTACAGGGCGATCTGACCCACCTGATGGGATCCATGCGCTATGTGGATCGTGAAACCCTGTCGCGCGTGGTGATCGAGTTCGTGCAGGAACTGGAAGCGGTGGGCCTATCCTTCCCGGATGGTATCGGCGGTGCGCTGGACGTGCTGGAAGGCCGGATCAGCCCACTGACCGCGGCCCGTCTGCGCAAGGAAGCGGGGGTGCGCGCCTCCGGCGATCCCTGGTCCCGCCTGCGCGCCCTGCCGGTCGACGATCTGCGCGACCTGATCGACAGCGAAAGCACCGAAATCGCCGCCGTGATCCTGTCCAAGCTTGAGGTGACAAAGGCGGCCGAACTGTTGCAGGCCATTCCGGGCGACACCGCGCGGCGCATCACCTATGCCATTGGTCAGACGGCCAATATCACGCCCGAGGCCGTGGATCGGATCGGGCTGACGCTGGCTTCGCAGCTGGATGAAAGACCGCCAAGCGCTTTTGCCGATCCCGCCACCGCCCGGGTAGGCGCAATCCTCAACTTCTCGCCCGCCGCAGTCCGCGAGTCCCTGCTTGACGGGCTGCAGCAGACCGATGCCCCTTTTGCCGATGACGTGCGCAAGGCGATCTTCACCTTCGGCGACATCCCGGCACGCATTGCCCCCGCCGACGTGCCGCGCATCCTGCGCGAGGCCGACCCCGACGCCCTGTCGACTGCGCTTGCCTTTGCCCTGTCGGGCGACCTGGCGGATGCGGCTGAGTTTCTTCTTGGCAACACGTCGAAGCGCCTGGCCGAACAATTGCGCGAAGACACCGCCGAGTTGGGCGACATCCCGATGAAAGACGGTGAGGCCGCTGCCAATACCGTCATCGCTGCCATCCGGCGGCTTGAGGACGCCGGCGAAATCAGCCTGATCCAGCCTGAAGATAACTGAACGCGCGGCTTTACTTTCCGCAAGCCCCGGCCCTAAGTGACGGCATGAGCACCTCTGGCCCAAACTCCCGCGCGATCCTGTTGATGATCGGCGCCGTCCTGTGTTTTTCGCTGATGGATGCGGCGGTCAAGGCGCTGGCCCCCCGGATCGGCGTCCTTCCCACGCTCTGGACGCGCTACGCCGGTCAGATGCTGGTCGTAATGATCCTGGTGTCACCCCGGTTTCGGTCGGTGCTGAAAACACGCTATGTCTGGCTACAGCTTCTGCGCTCGGTCTTTCTGTTCTGCGCCACGGGCAGCTTTTTCATTGCCATCTCGCGTGTCGGTCTGGCCGAGGTGACGGCGGTGATGAACGTGAACCCGGTTCTGATCACGCTGGGCGCCGGGTTGATCCTGGGCGAACGCCTTGGTCCGCGCCGCATCGCCGGGATCGCCGTCGCCATGATCGGCGCGCTGATCGTGATCCGCCCCGGCGCCACGGCCTTTTCCCCGGATGCGCTGTTCGCGCTTCTTGGGGCGTGTTTCTATTCCGCCTATTCGCTGACCACCCGCTATGTCGGCAAGAATGAGGACGTATGGACCTCGATGATCTACACCTCGGCCTTCGGTACCGTGATCCTGACCGCCGCCCTGCCCGCCTATTGGCAAACGCCCGACATGCCCGCCCTTGGGCTGATGGCGCTTGTGACCGTCTTTGGCACAACCGCGCAGCTACTTCTGATCCGCGCATTGTCGGCGGGTGAAGCCAGCATGCTGGCGCCGTTTGCCTATTGCGGGCTGATATTCGCAACGGTCTGGGGGCTGGTGTTCTTTGCCGAAATCCCGGATGCCCTGACCATATCCGGCGCACTTGTGATTGCGGGTGCGGGTCTCTATGTCTGGCACCGCGAGACATTTGGCAAACGATCCCACACATGAGCGCCGACACCCCCCCCCTTTCGACGCGCATCGCGCATTACACGTCGAACCTGATTATCGTCGGGCTGATCCGCTTTGCCTTGCTGATCCCATACGAAAAGCGGGTTCCGATGATGGGCTGGCTGGTGTCGCATGTGATCGCCCCCATTGCGGGTTGGCGCAGGCGCGTGCGCCGCAACCTCGCCTATGTCCTGCCGGATCTGCCGAAAGCCGAGGTCGAACGCCTGGCCCGCGCGGTGCCCGACAATGCCGGGCGCACGCTGATCGAGATCTACTCGGGCCAGGAGATGGTCGACCGCGCCATCCGCGCGCCCGTCACCGGGCCGGGGTTGGCCAAGCTGGAAGCCGCCCGCGCCGCGGGCCGTCCCGTCATTCTCGTGACCGGGCACATGGGCAACTACACCGCTGCCCGCGCCGCGCTGATGCACCGCGGTCACATGATGGGCGGGCTCTATCGGCGCATGTCGAACGCCTATTTCAACACCCATTACGTAGCGGCGATGGAAAAGACCGGGAAACCCATGTTCGAACAGGGCCGCAAGGGAATGGTCGAGATGGTGCGCCACCTCAAGGGCGGCGGCGTGCTGGGCATTCTGACGGACCTGCACTTTGGGGCGGGCGAAAAGCTGGATTTCTTCGGCAAACCCGCCGCAACCAGCCTTGTCACCGCCGAGCTTGCGCTCAAGTTCGACGCGGCCATGATCCCGGTCTACGGGCTGCGCGCTGCAAACGGGCTGGATTTCGAGATCGTGATGCAGGACGAGATCGCCCATACCGACCCCGTCACCATGACCCAACAGGTAAATGACGGGCTGGAACAGCTTGTCAGGTTACATATGGATCAATGGTTCTGGATTCACCGCCGCTGGAAAGTCGATCCAAAGGCCGCCTGATCAGCGCAGCGCCGCGGCCGCGAGGATCGGACCAAAGCCGCGTTCCTGCACGATCACAACCACCGGGCCCGCCGAATCCATCGCCCGTTCGATCGTGAAGGGGCGGTCGCCGTTCCACTCCGCCAACTGGTGCCATTCACGCACGATATTGGCATAGCTCAGCACCTTGCCTGCGTTTTCGCCCCGCTTGATCGACACTTTCTTGCCCGGCTCATAGCGCACCAGCTGCACCACCATCGGGCCGCGATAGCTGCTGGACGAAGCCGACACACGCACCTTGCCCCCGACCTTTTCCAGGGTCAGGTCAACCTTGCGATCCATTTTCTTGTGCTTCTGGATCAGCGCCTCGACTTTTTCGGGGTGATTGCCGACCACGTGGTCTTTGCCACCGACAATCATCTGCGGCGTATAAACCGACCGTTGCCCGGCGGCATGGGCATAGCCCTTCTGACGCTTGGTATAGCGGGGATCGGCGAACAGGTCTTTCCAGCCAATATAATCCCAATAATCGACATGCAGCGCCAAGGCGATCACATCGTCACGCCCCGCCAGTTCCTGACGCAGATAGGCATCCGCCGGCGGACAGGACGAACACCCTTGCGAGGTATAAAGCTCGACCACGACGGGCCGGTCATCCGCCCATGCAGCCAGGGTGCCCAGTGTCCAGAAAACCGCGATTAGGTGGATCAGTCGCTTCATGATCGGTCATATCCCCTTTGAACCGTTCCTTCCGTTCTAGGCGGTCCGTTTTGAAATAACCAATCAACTAATGCTGAACCGACGGTGAGGATTGAAATTCCGCCCCAAGGTCATAGCTCTGGTGCAGCCCCTTGATCGGGTCGACGCAACCCGTCAGAATTGAGGCCAACACACCCTGAGAATTGTAAAACAAGGGAGATTTCACATGCCCATTCTCGTTGGACAGGACAGCGCAAAGACGCGGAAAACACTGACGGCCGGCGACCAGTCCGTCGCATATTATTCCATCCCCGCCGCCGAGGCCGCAGGCTTGGGCGACTTTGCCCGCCTGCCCGCCGCGCTGAAAGTCGTGCTGGAAAACATGCTGCGGTTCGAGGACGGCAAGACCGTCACACTGGACGATATCCGCGCCTTTGGCGAATGGGGCGCCAATGGCGGGCAGAACCCGCGCGAGATCGCCTATCGCCCGGCGCGCGTGCTGATGCAGGATTTTACCGGCGTGCCGGCGGTGGTTGACCTTGCCGCGATGCGCGACGGGATTGTCGGGCTCAAGGGGTCGGCGGCCAAGATCAACCCGCAGGTGCCGGTGGACCTGGTGATCGACCACTCGGTCATGATCGACGAGTTCGGCAACCCGCGTGCCTTCCAGATGAACGTCGACCGCGAATATGAACGCAACCTCGAACGCTATACTTTCCTGAAATGGGGCCAGTCGGCCTTTGACAATTTCCGCGTCGTGCCGCCGGGCACCGGGATCTGCCACCAGGTCAATGTCGAATACCTGGCCCAGACCGTCTGGACCGATACCGACCAGTCCGGCGCCACCGTCGCCTACCCGGACACGCTGGTCGGGACCGACAGCCATACCACCATGGTCAACGGCCTCGCCGTGCTGGGCTGGGGTGTCGGCGGGATCGAGGCCGAGGCCGCCATGCTGGGTCAACCGATCTCGATGCTGATCCCCGAGGTCGTGGGCTTCCAGCTGACCGGGGAGATGGTCGAGGGCACCACCGCCACCGACCTTGTGCTGAAAGTGGTCGAGATGCTGCGCGCCAAGGGCGTCGTCGGAAAGTTCGTCGAGTTCTATGGCGACGGGCTGGATCACCTGCCGCTGGCCGACCGCGCCACGATTGCGAACATGGCACCGGAATACGGCGCGACCTGCGGCTTTTTCCCGATCGACGGCGAAACCCTGCGCTATCTGCGTCAGACCGGCCGGGATGAAGACCGCATCGCATTGGTCGAAGCCTATGCCAAGGAAAACGGCATGTGGCGCGGGGCGGATTACGCGCCGATCTACACCGACACGCTGGAGCTGGACATGGCCAGCATCGTCCCGGCGATCTCGGGTCCGAAACGTCCGCAGGATTACGTTCCGCTCACTAATGCAAAAGAGGCGTTCCGCCGCGAGATGGAATCGACCTTCAAACGCCCGATGGACAAGGAAGTCCCCGTCGCGGGCGAGGATTACACCCTGTCGTCGGGCGATGTGGTGATCGCGTCTATCACCTCCTGCACCAACACCTCGAACCCCTACGTGATGATCGGCGCCGGGCTGGTGGCGCGCAAGGCCGCCGCGCTGGGGCTGAACCGCAAGCCGTGGGTCAAGACCTCTCTTGCGCCGGGGTCGCAGGTGGTGACCGAATACCTTGAGGCAGCGGGGCTGCAGGATGACCTCGACAAGATCGGGTTCAACCTTGTCGGCTATGGCTGCACCACCTGTATCGGCAACTCTGGCCCGATCCAGAAGGAACTGTCCGAAGCCATCGCAACGGGCGACCTTGTCGGCGTGTCGGTCCTGTCCGGGAACCGCAACTTCGAAGGCCGGATCAGCCCGGACGTGCGCGCCAACTACCTGGCTTCGCCGCCTTTGGTGGTGGCCTATGCGCTGGCGGGGACGATGGATATCGACCTGACAACCGAGCCATTGGCGCAGACGCCGGATGGCAAGGACGTCTATCTGAAAGACATCTGGCCCACCAATGCCGAAATCGCGGCGCTGGTCGAGAAAACCGTCACCCGCGAAGCGTTCCAGGCCAAATATGCCGATGTTTTCAAGGGCGACGACAAATGGCGCAGCGTTGAGGTGTCGGGGGGCGAGGTCTATGACTGGCCCGCATCCTCGACCTATATCCAGAACCCGCCCTATTTCCAGGGCATGGGGCCGGAGCCGGGCAAGATCGAAAACATCATCGGCGCCAAGCCGCTTTTGATCCTTGGCGACATGATCACCACCGACCACATCTCGCCCGCCGGGTCATTCAAGGAATCCACCCCCGCCGGCCGGTATCTTCTGGAACATCAGGTGCCGCCGCGCGAGTTCAACTCTTACGGTTCACGCCGGGGCAATCACGAGGTCATGATGCGCGGCACATTCGCCAATATCCGCATCAAGAACGAAATGCTGGACGGCGTCGAAGGCGGCTACACCCTTGGCCCGGATGGTCAGCAGACCAGCGTCTTTGACGCATCCACGGCCTATCAGGCACAAGGCACGCCGCTGGTGGTGTTCGGCGGTGAACAATATGGCGCCGGGTCCAGCCGCGACTGGGCCGCCAAGGGCACAGCGCTGTTGGGCGTGAAAGCCGTGATCGCCGAAAGCTTTGAGCGCATCCACCGCTCGAACCTTGTGGGCATGGGTGTCATCCCGTTTGAATTCACCGCAGGCGAAACCCGCAAGACCCTTGGTCTGAAAGGAAATGAGACGGTCTCGATCACCGGTCTTGATACGATCCAGCCGCTGCAAGAGGTGCCCTGCACGATCACCTATGCGGACGGAACCGTGAAAGAGATCACCCTCAAGTGCCGCATCGATACCGCCATCGAGATCGAATATGTCGAACATGGCGGCGTGCTGCATTACGTGCTGCGCGATCTGGCAAAGGCGTAGGCGCCTGCAAGGACGAAGGAAAAGCCCCGGTCAAATGACCGGGGCTTTTTGGGTTGATCCGCGCCCAGGGTCAGGATGGGCATTGCGCACGTATCTGCTGCGGTATAGTTTTGCGGTATAAAGACGGAGTATTCCTGTGCCAACCGCCCAAAAACGCAAAACTTCACTCACGATTGATGCTGATGCGCTGGACCAAGCCAAAGAGCTTGGCATCAATGTCTCGGCCATCGCCGAAGCGGCGGTGCAGGCCGCAGTCGCCGAAAAGCGCCGCAAGGCGTGGCTGGCTGAAAACGCTGACGCCTTTGCGGCGCAGGCCGATTGGCATGAGCAGCACGGCCATCCGCTGGCCGAGATCATCGCAGCGCCTGGGGCCACATCTTGGAAAGACTAAGTCGCTTTGACGTAGCCGAATATAAGGGCGTCTCGATGGTCGTGGTCGAAAGCGACCTGTTGCCGCCTGACCCGGCCGTCGTCGTGATACCGCTTTTGCACGACTATCCAGCGGTGCGCTTGTTGAACCCCAGCATTCATCACGGCGGGCAGCACCTGATCCTTGCGACACGGCTGATCGCAGCCGTTCAGCGCGCCAGTCTGCGCCGCACCGGAACGGTGACCGATCAGGGCGATCGGATCACGAGGGCGATAGATGTGTTGATGGCAGGAGTCTGAGGGTCAGTTCCCGCCCGCTTCCGCCATCGCGGGCCGCAGCCGTGTCTCAAGTTCACGCTGGGTCACAGGACCGGCGACGCGTGTGATAATGTTGCCGTCGCCATCCACAAGATAGGTTTCAGGCACGCCATAAACCCCCCAGTTCAGCGCCATCTTGCCCTCTGGATCGGCTCCGCCCTTTTCAAAGGGATCGCCCAGATCGGCAAGGAACTTGATACCGTTCTCGGGCTTGTCCTTGTAGTTGACGCCATAGATCGGCATCCCCTCGGCGGCGAGCTGCATCAGGGTCGGATGCTCGACCCGGCAGGGCGCGCACCAGCTGGCCCAAAAGTTCACCAGTTTCATCTTGCCATCACGCAGGTCGGCATCGATGAAGGGTGTCATCTCGCCCAGTTGCACCACCTGCACCCCCGGCGCGGGTTTGCCCGCCAGCGCGGTCGGCAACTCGTTCGGGTTCTCCCGCGCCATGCCGAACAGGAACATCGCCGCGATACCTGCAAAGATCAGCGGCGGCGCCAGCATCATTGGTGAAACCTTAGCCATTCTTGCGCGCCTCCACGTTCTGCAATTCCGCCCGCGCCTTGCGCCCTGCACGAACAGACATCCAGAGCAGCCCAAGGATCAAAAACAGCGACACGCCATAAGACGACAGCACCGCAAAGGCGTATTTTCCCAGATCAGGCATCATCCCAGCCTCTCCCGTGCCAAGAGCGCCTTGGTGCGGCGCTTGTGAATTTCGGTGCGTGTGCGCAGGAAGACCAGCGCGATGAACAGGAACACGAAGCCAAGGATGCAAAAGGCCAGCGGATAGAAGAAGACGTTTGATACTTTTTCCTCGGTATCCGTGCCCGTCACCGCCCCTGCCCTCATGACGGACGCGCCCTGGTGCAGGCCCTGGTTCCAGAAGTTGACCGCATAGCGGCTGAGGATCGCGAATACCGATCCGACAAGGCACAGGACCGCGGTCAGGTCTGCGGCCGTGTCGGGGTTGTCGATCGCCTCCCACAGCGCGATGTAGCCGAGGTAGAAAAGGAACAGGATCAGGAACGAGGTCAGGCGCGGGTCCCAGGCCCACCAGGTGCCCCACATCGGCTGTCCCCAGACCGCGCCGGTAAACAGCGCGATCAGCGTCATCACCACGCCCACGGGCGCTGCGGCCTTGGCCGCCAGCGCCGAAACATGGTGGCGCCGGATCAGCCAGATCAGCGAAGTGACCAGCATCATGAACCAGATATTGATCGCCATCAGCGCCGAGGGCACGTGCAGATAGATGATCTTGACCGTCGATCCCTGCCGGTAGTCGTCGGGGGTCAGGAAGAACCCCCAGAACAGCCCGACCACCAGCGTCACGCCAGCGATCCCCATCGCCCAGGGCAAGACCCTGTCGGCAGTGCGGATGAACTTTACCGGGTTCGCGTATTCCCAGATGGATGCCATGTCGCGTTTCCTATCCGTCCTTTGGTCGTCTTGCACATCACATGTCAGAGAGTGCGCAGGACTGCCTTGATATGCGTTAAGTGCCTCACCGCAGGTTCACCCGCAAGACCAGCGCGCTGGCAAAAGGCAACAGCGCGATCGCGCCAAATGTGATCCCCGCCAGCATCAGCATCGGGGTGGTGGTGTCCATGCCCTCGGCCCCGCGCCGCGCCAGTTCCGCGCCGAAGATCAGTGTCGGCACATATAGCGGCAGCACCAGCAAGGACAGCAAGAGGCCGCCCCGCTTGATCCCAACAGTCAGCGCCGCGCCAAACGTGCCGATCACGCTCAGCGCCGGGGTGCCCAGCACCAGCGAGGTGACAAGCCAGAGATAGCCCTGCCCCGGCAGGTTCAAGAGCAGGCCGAACAGCGGCGAGGCCACGCAAAGCGGCAGGCCCGTGGTCAGCCAATGCGCCAGCGCCTTGATGCTGACGATCCCTTCCAGCGGCAGCGGCGAGGTGGCCAGCAGGTCAAGCGACCCGTCCTCCCAGTCCAGCGCAAAGATGCGGTCCAGCGACAACAGGCAGGCCAGAAGCGCGCCGATCCACAGGACTCCGGGCGAGATCTTTGCCAGAAGGCTGCTTTCCGGCCCCACGCCAAATGGCACCATGACCGTCACGATCAGGAAAAACGCCAGCCCCAGCCCGAACCCGCCGCCTGCGCGGAAGGCCAGTTTCATATCCCTCTGCAACAGCGCAATCATAGGAAATTCTCGTCAAATCCGTCGGCGCTTTCGCGCGGCTTGGCCCGGAACGGCCCGACATCGAAAATCTCGGCCACAAGACCAAGGTCGATATGGGTCGCAATCAGCGCCATGCCGTCGCCCGCAAGATGGGTGCGCACCGCGTTGGCGAACATCTCGACCGAGGCGACGTCCAGCGACACGGTCGGCTCGTCCAATATCCAGATCGGTCGCCCGGTGACCAGAAGGCGTGCCAGCCCAAGCCGGCGTTTCTGCCCCGCCGACAACGCACCCGCAGGCCGGTCGGCCAGTGGCTCAAGCTCGAACGCGGCCAAGGCGGGGGCAATGTCGCGGGTGCCGAAAATCTCGGACCAGAAGCGCAGGTTCTCGACCACCGACAACATCGCCTTCAGCCCGTCGGAATGGGCGGCATAGGCGATGGTTTCCGGCGGGCAATCCACGGTTCCGCCAATCGGCGGCTGCAACCCGGCCACGGTGCGCAACAGCGTGGTCTTGCCGACCCCGTTCGGCCCGCGCAACACCAGCGCCCGGCCCGGCTCTAGCGTGAAATTCAGCCCCTCAAGCACAGGGATCCCCCCGCGCGAAATGCCAAGATCGGTGACAGTCAACTTCATGAGGCTTGGCTTACCCTGTTTCGGGACGGTGTGACAGTGACCTAGATCAAGCTTTCCGGGTCAGCTTTCGACAGGCATCGGCACCAGCGCAGCGGCGACCCGGCGCCCCTCGGCCAGAAGCACGTTATAAGTGCGGCAGGCCGTCGGCGTCTTCATCGGTTCGATCCCGATCCCGACCTCCTGCAATGCCTCGCGCAGGGCCGACGGCACCGGCGCGATCTCGTCCCCCATGCCCAGAAGCACCACGTCGATCTTGCCTGCCAGCGCCACCAGCGCGGCGCTGTCGTCCAGCCCCTGCCAGACCGAAGCACCGTCACGATGGATCAACGCGCCGCCTTCGATGATCGCACCGCCGACGCGGAAGAACCCCGGGCCATAGCTGTCGATCGGGGTGGCGTCGGAAAAGGACATCTCGCTCAGTTGCATGTGGTCTCACCAGATGGGCAGCGCCGACAATGCCGACGCCGCGATGATCAGATAGGCCACGATCTTGTAGGCCCGTTCACGCTCGGGACGAAAGATAGCAGCCCCCAGAAGATTTCCCAGCACATTCGGCACCGCCAGCACCAGCCCAAGCGCCACGATGCTGGCGGTCAAGGCGCCGCGCAGCGCCAGCATGACAAGGACAATCGCGTCGTAAAAGAACAGGAAGGCCATGACATTGGCGCGGATGGCCGAGGCCGGGATCGGCCGCGCCATGTAAAACAGGATCACCGGAGGACCGGGCGTGCCGGTTGCGCCCCCCAGAAGCCCCGCCGCGCCGCCGATGCCGAAAACCATGGATCGCGTGACCTCTCCTTTGTAACGCACGCCGCCGACCAGACAGGCCAGAAGCGCCAGCGAGATCAGCGCAACCGCCACCCGGAACACCGCAGGGTCAATGGCAAAAAGGACAATCAGGCCGATAGGAATGGTCACCACGACCGCGATCCCCAGCCGCACAAGGTCACGTGGGTGCCCGTTGCGCAGGGCCGAGGGCATGTTGGGAAGCGGGCCGAAAATGTCCATCACCGCAAGCGTCGCAATGCACCAGATCGGATCGATCACCTGCGCCGCGATAGGCAGGTAGATCATCGCCGTGCCAAAGCCGGAAAAACCGCGCACCGTGCCGGCGACAAAGGCAGCGGCAATCAGCCAGACCAACCCGTCAAGGGCCCAGACCTGGCTGAAGACATCAGGCATCGATATTGGCGAACTGGTTGCCGGCGGTATTGTCGGGCTTCGACCAGTCCCGCTTGACCCCCAGTTTCAACAGGATCACCGAGGCCACGAAGACCGACGAATACGTCCCGACAATGATCCCCCAGATCATGGCAAAGACGAACCCGCGGATCACGTCTCCGCCCAGCACGAACAGCGCGATCAGCGCCAGAAGCGTGGTGAACGAGGTCATGACGGTCCGGCTGAGGGTTTCGTTGATCGACAGGTTCAGAACCTCTTTCAGGTCCTTCTTCTTGTACTTGCGCAGGTTCTCGCGGACGCGGTCAAAGACCACAACCGTATCGTTCAGCGAATAGCCGACGATAGTCAGAAGTGCCGCAATGATGGCCAGGTCGAACTTGATCTGAAGCTCGGAAAAGACGCCGATGGTCAACACCACGTCATGCACCAGCGCCACAACCGCCCCCAGCGCGAACTGCCATTCGAAGCGCAGCCAGATATAGACCAGCACCGCCGCAATCGCGAGCAAAACGGCAATCACCGCAGTCTGGATCAATTCACCCGAAACCTTGGGGCCAACCGACTCGACCGACACGAACTTGATGTCCGGCGCAACCGCCTTCAGCGCATCTTCCACCGCGCGAATCTGCTCGGCGGTGACGGACTCCTGATCGTCCTGCGCCTGAATGCGCACCATGGTCACGTTCTGGTCTTCGTCGAAATTCGGGTCGAACACTTCGGTGATCGAGATATCGCCCAGCCCCAGTTCGGCCAGCGCCGCACGATAGGCGGCGACATCTACGGTCTCGGCGCTTTCGGTGCGGATCGTGGTGCCGCCCCGGAAGTCGATACCATAGTTCAACCCGCGCACGCCGAAGCTGCCGAGGGCCAGAAGGATAAGCAACGCCGAGATGCCAAGCCACAGCAATGGCCGCGAAAAGAAATCCCAGTTGGTCTCGGACGGAACAAGTTTCAGACGCATGGCTTATACCTCGATGGTGTTGGGACGGCGGCGTTCGAACCAGATCACGATCATCAGCCGCGTCACGAAGATCGCGGTAAAGACCGAGGTCATGATACCCAGTCCCAGTGTGATCGAGAAACCGCGTACCGGGCCAGAGCCGACGGCAAACAGGATCACGGCGGTGATGAAGGTGGTGATATTGGCGTCGACAATGGCCGACAGCGCCTTTTCATAGCCAAGGGAAATGGCGCGCGCCGGGCCCTTGGCCGTCTTCAGTTCCTCGCGGATACGCTCGAACACCAGCACGTTGGCGTCCACCGCCATACCGATGGTCAGAACGATCCCGGCAATACCCGGCAGGGTAAGCGTGCCGCCGATCATCGACAACAGACCAAAGATCAGCCCGACGTTGATCATCAGCGCGATATTGGCAAAAACCCCGAACAGCCCATAGCTGAGAACCATAAAGACCAGCACAGCGGCAAAGGCGACGATACAGGCGATTTTCCCGGCGTCGATGCTGTCCTGCCCCAGTTCCGGCCCGATGGTCCGTTCCTCAAGGAATTCCAGCCCCGCCGGAAGCGCACCAGCCCGCAGCAGAACCGCCAGGTTGGTCGATTCCTCGACCGAGAACCGGCCTGTGATGATGCCCGACCCGCCCGCGATATGGGCCTGGATGACGGGGGCCGACACGACCTCGCCGTCCAGCACAATGGCGAAGGGCGACCCGATGTTTTCCGCCGTGTAATTGCCGAACTTCCGCGCGCCTGTGGGGTTGAAGCGGAAGGACACGGCGGGCCGGTTGTTCTGGTCGAACGACGGCTGCGCGTCGACCAGTTCCTCGCCGGTCACAACCGGCGCGGCTTCGACGATATAGAATGTGCCTTCTTCATCCAGCGACGGCAGAACCTCGTTGCCCGGACCGGCGGCGGCATCGGCGCTGCTGGCGCGACCAACAACCGGCTGGAAGGTCAGCTGTGCTGTGGTGCCGATGATGTCCTTCAACTCGGCCGCCGAGCCGATGCCCGGCACCTGGATCAGGATACGATCCGCGCCCTGGCGCTGGATCGTCGGCTCACGCGTGCCGACCTCATCGATCCGGCGGCGGATGATTTCAAGCGCCTGCTGCACGGTGCGCTCATCGGTGGCCTGTTTCTCGGCATCCGACAGCTTGATCGTGACCTCGTCCCCATCGACCCCGATCACAAGGTCCGACTGCCCCGCCGCGGTCAGCGACACCACGGGCCGCGCCAGACCGCGCAGAACCTCGGCCGCGCGCGCGATATTCTCGGGCTGCGAAACCTTGACGCGCAGTTCACCCGGCTCGGAATCCTGCAGGCGTATGGTGCCGATCGTGGCGCGTTCCTCACGCAGAAGATCGCGCACCTCGGGCCACATCGCCTTGACGCGGGTGTCATAGACATCCTGCACCTGAACTTCGGCCAGAAGATGCGCCCCGCCGCGCAGGTCAAGGCCAAGGTTCACCAACGACGACGGCATCCAGTCGGGCCAGATACTGGCCTTTTCCTGCATCTCGGCGCTGGTATTGCCCAGCTCGATCGCGGCCACCGCGTCGTTATGCGTCTCGACCCGCGCATAGAACGCGTTGGGCAGAGCCATCCACAGCCCAAGGGCGCAGACCGCCCATATCAGGACCCGTTTCCAGGTATCGATTTGCAGCATGATGTCCTGCCCGCTTGGTTCTTATTCTTGGTCGATCAGGCGTTCGACGCCGGTTCGGTCTTGGCCAGAACCTGCGCGATGGTCGCCTTGACGACGCGCACCTTCACGCCTTCGGCGATCTCGACCTCAAGTTCGCCGTCTTCCTTCACCTTCGACACCTTGCCGATGATACCGCCCTGGGTGACGACGCGGTCGCCCCGGTGCAGTGCATCGACCATGGCCTGATGCTCTTTCACCTTCTTCTGCTGCGGACGGATCAGGAGGAAGTACATGATCGCGAAGATCAGGATAAGCGGCAAAAACTGGCCAATGGCTTCCATGAGCGGTTTTCCTTCGTCTGGCCGGGCGTCCTTGCCCGGAGGTCAAATTTGGTGGGGAACCTATGGGCGCGGGCCGGTATTGGCAAGGCGTGAAACGTCCGCGCCCCCGCCGGAAAGGGCGACAAAACCACATATCACGGATGCACAGGCGCGCGCCCGCTTACGTATGGCCGAAAAATGCGCCATATAGCCCGCCAGATGTGATTCACTTGCCAAGGACGACTCCCATGCATGACATCCGCGCGATCCGCGAAAACCCGGCCGCTTTTGACGCCGCCCTCGCCCGCCGAGGCGACGCGCCGATGTCCCCGTCGATCCTGGCCCTCGACGCGGAACGCCGCGCCAAGATCCAGGCCGCCGAGGAAGCCCAGGCAGAACAGAAAAAGGCCGCCAAGGACGTTGGCGCAGCCAAGGCCAAGGGCGACGAGGCCGAATTCGAACGCCTGCGCGCCCTTGTCGGCGACAAGAAGGCCGAGGTCGCCGCGATGCAGGCCGAAGCCAAGGAACTGGACGCCAAGCTGACCGACATGCTGGCCCGTATCCCCAACCTGCCCGCCGATGACGTGCCGGACGGCGCGGATGAGGCCGACAATGCCGAGATCAAACGCTGGGGCACCCCGCGCGTTTTCGATTTCACCCCGAAAGAGCATTACGAGATCGCTGGCGTCGCCGCCGCAATGGACTTCGACACCGCCGCCAAACTCTCGGGCGCGCGTTTTGTCGTGCTGAAAGGCGCCGTCGCACGTATCCACCGCGCACTGGCGCAATTCATGATCGACACCCATGTCGACGAGAACGGCCTGCAAGAGGTGAACTCGCCCGTGCTGGTGCGGGACGAGGCCATGTATGGCACGGACAAACTGCCGAAATTCGGCGATGACAGCTATCAGACCACCAATGGCTGGTGGCTGATCCCGACCTCTGAAGTCACGCTGACCTATTCCGTCGCCGGCGACGTTCTGGACGAAAAAGACCTGCCGATCCGCATGACCAGCCACACGCTCTGCTTCCGCTCCGAAGCAGGCAGCGCCGGGCGCGACACTTCGGGCATGCTGCGCCAGCACCAGTTCGAGAAGGTCGAGATGGTGTCGATCACCCACCCCGATGAAAGCGACACCGAGCAACAGCGCATGCTGGGCTGCGCCGAAGGCATCCTTGAAAAACTGGGCGTGCCTTACCGCACCGTGGTCCTGTGCACCGGCGACATGGGTTTCGGCGCGCGCCGCACCTTCGACATCGAGGCATGGCTGCCCGGTCAGAACACCTATCGCGAGATCTCCTCGGTCTCGACCACCGGCGATTTTCAGGCCCGCCGCATGAACGCCCGCTTCCGCCCCGCAGATGGCGGCAAACCGGAATTCGTGCATTCCCTGAACGGCTCCGGCCTGGCTGTGGGCCGCGCGTTGATAGCGGTTCTGGAAAACGGCCAGAATGCAGATGGCTCGGTCAGCCTGCCGGATGCGCTGGCGCCCTATCTTGGCGGCAAGACCCTGTTGACCGCGGACGGCAATCTGGCCTGAGACGCTCCCGCCCGGGCGGACGTCAGCAGAGCTGACATCACCCCGGTTGGGCGTAGCCCTCGCTGCGCTCGGGCCCAGGGTATTTGGAACCAGAAAAAAGCGGCTTTTTGCTGGTCAGAAATACCCTAACCCACCGGCGCCGCCCGGCGTTCGGGTGCGGAAGGAAACGGCACCAGCCGCTCCTGCTCCTCGTCCCACAGTTTCAGCGTGAAGGACCGCAGCGCCTCGGGCCAGCGGATCACCCGCAACCCGTATTCGTCGCGGATCGCCTGATGGCAGCGGCGCAAGGCGTAGTGCGGGATGCGGGCGTTGAAATGGTGGATGTCGTGATAGGCGATATTGGCCGAAATCAAGTCCATGACCCATCCCAGATCCAGCGCAGATGACCCCTGAAGCGCCGCAAGGCGCGGATCAAGCCCCGGTCGCCGGTCCCAGTAGGTGTCTTCGAAGTTATGCTGAAGATAAACCATGAAGACACCGATCATCCCGCCGAAGAACGAGGCGAGGAACCAGATCAGGATCGCCTGCCAACCTCCTGCAATATATAGAAAACCCATGAAGGCCGCGACAGCCATGTTGTGCAGCATCACTGCGCGGGCACCGATCCGCCCTGTGTTCTTGGGCCAGCGGTAGCGGATGAAATACGTAAACAGGCTGCCAGCCGGGATCAGGATGAACGGGTTGCGATAAAGGCGGTAGGTCAGGCGCGTCCAGATGCCCGCCTCTTGCCATTCGCGCAATGTCATCGTGTGGATTTCGCCGGTGTCACGATGGTCGAGGTTGCCGAGGTGGGAATGGTGCAGGTTGTGGTTATGACGCATGGCGGCGTAGGGCGCGAAGGTGAACAGCGACAGAATCTCTCCGGCCCAGTCATTGTGGCGCCGGGCGCGGAACAACGAGGCATGGCCGCAATCGTGCTGCAACACGTAAAGGCGCACTGCGGTGCAGCCATTGAGAAGCATCGCCGGGATGCACACCCACCAAAGCCCGGAAAAGGCAATCGCCGCCCACAAGGTCACGGCATATGCAATCAGAGTCCCGAACAGGCCAATCGCGCCAATGCGGTCGTCTTTCTCGGCAAATTGCTGAAGTCGCTCACGAATATCCATCGCGACCCACCCCCGTTGTTACGGCGAACAAACTGCAAATGTATGACAGCCCCGTGACAGGGCCAGAATGTCATAGAGTTTACCGCGAAACGGGGAAAAACCAAATGGTCGCAGGATCAGCGGGAGAACGGCGGGGTCAGTCCCGCCGGCCCTTGATATGCTTCCTAAGCTTGGACGGCCCGGATTTCTTCTTGCCCTGATAGGGGTTCTTGTCGCCCTGTCCGCGCATGGTCAGGCGGATCGGCGTTCCCGGCATGTCAAAATCCTCACGCAAGCCGTTGACAAGATAGCGCGAATAGCTGTCGGGCATCTTGTCGGGATGGCTGCACATCACCACGAACCCCGGCGGGCGGGTCTTGGCCTGGGTCATGTAGCGCAGCTTGATCCGCTTGCCCTGCGGCGCGGGGGGCGGGTGCTGTTCCAGCATGCCTGTCAGCCAGCGGTTTAGCTGCGCCGTGGTGACGCGGCGGTTCCAGATGTCATAGGCGCGGATGATGGCGTCATGCAGCCGGTCAAGCCCCCGCCCGGTCTTGGCCGAAACGGTGATCAGCGGCGCGCCACGCAATTGCGGCAACAGGCGGTTGAACGCCTCTTTCAGGTCGCGCAGCTTCTGCTGCTTCTCGGGCTCGACGTCCCACTTGTTGACGGCAACGACCACGGCCCGCCCCTCGCGCTCGGCAAGGTCGGCGATGCGCAGGTCCTGTTGTTCAAACGGGATCGCGGCGTCCAGAAGCACCACGACAACCTCGGCGAACTTGACAGCGCGCAGCCCATCCGAGACCGACAGTTTCTCGACCTTGTCCTGCACCTTGGCCTTCTTGCGCATGCCTGCGGTGTCGAAGATGCGCATCGGGGTGCCGCCCCACTCGGTCCGCAACGAGATCGAGTCGCGGGTGATCCCCGCCTCGGGGCCGGTCAGCAGACGGTCTTCGCCGATGATCTTGTTTATAAGCGTGGACTTGCCCGCGTTCGGACGGCCAACCACGGCCACCTGCAGCGGCTTTGCCTTTGTCGGTTTGGGCGCGGCGCCCTCGGATTCGTCATCTTCGATGTCGATCTCGATCTCGGGCGCGTCCTGATCGGCGCGCTCGGCATATTCATCGGCCAGCGGCATCAGCGCGACATAGAGGTCGTTCATCCCCTCGCCATGTTCGGCGGACAGGCGGATCGGCTCGCCCAGGCCAAGCGACCAGGCATCGATGACACCGGCATCGGCAGCCGCGCCTTCGCCCTTGTTGGCCGCCAACAGCACATGAGCTGACCGTTTGCGCAGGATTTCGGCGAACATCATGTCCATTGGCGTCACCCCGGCGCGGGCGTCGATCATGAACAGGCAGATGTCGGCCATGTCCACCGCGCGTTCGGTCAGGCGGCGCATGCGGCCCTGCAAACTGTCGTCGGTCGCGTCTTCCAGCCCGGCGGTGTCGATCACGGTGAACCGCAAATCCCCCAGCCGCGCCTCGCCTTCGCGCAAATCGCGCGTGACGCCCGGCTGGTCATCGACCAGCGCGAGCTTCTTACCGACAAGGCGGTTGAACAGTGTGGATTTGCCCACATTCGGGCGCCCCACGATGGCGAGGGTAAAGCTCATTGAACTTCTCCGAGACGAATAAGGACGCCCCGATACACCATTCCGCGCTTAACGGAAAGCGTGCAATTGGCCGTTGGACCCGACAACGTAAAGCGTGCCGCCCGCGACAGCCATGCCGGTTGCGGCACCTCCGGGGATCTCGACGCTGTGGACCAGCGCCCCGGACCTTGGGTCAAAGACCCGCAGCAGGCCGTCTGACGAGGCAACGATGATTTGGCTGCCCGCAAGGACCGGGCCGAAATGGGCATAGACCGCCGCCTGCTTGCGCGGCTTGTCTTTCTTGAACAGCGGTAGTTCGACCGACCAGATCGGCTCACCCGACCCGGCGTCGAGCCGTATCAGGTGATTGCGGTCCGAGACCAGAAAGACACTGCCGCCCGCTGGCCAGACCGGGCTGATGGCACCTTCGTTGGCCGTCCACAGACGTTCGCCCGTGTCGATGTTCAGCGCCACAGTGCGGCCCGAGTAATTGGCGGCATAGACGCGGCGGCCGTCGATTACAGGATCGCCCGAGACGTCGCCAACCGTCCCCGAGGCATAACCGACGCGCTGCCCCTGCACCCCGGCATCCCAAAGGCGCACGCCACCGCGACGGAACGCGGCCTGCAACTCGCCCGAGCCAAATGCAAAGATCGCCAGTCGGTCATCCACCGCCGGCGCCGAGGCCGAATGCAACCCGGCGATATTGGGAACCGAGCCCAGCTGCCATTCCGTTTTGCCGGTTTCGGCATTGATCGCCCAGGCGGTATCGTTGCCTGCCACGATATAGACCTTGTCACCGTAAATCGTGGGCGACCCACTGCCGACCGCCTGCAACCGCTGTTCCCAGATCTCGTTTCCGGTGGCTGGATCCAGCGCCTTCAGATGACCGAATCCGGACGCGACATAAAGTTTGCCATTGCCAAAGGCGATGCCACCGCCCGCGGATTCCGACGGCTTGTCACGCACCGGCACCAGGCTTTTCTGCCACAGCGTCTGTCCGGACGGAGACGTCGCGGTAACCGTCGATTCCGAATCCATGGTGAAAATGCGCCCACCCGCCACGACCGGATCGGCCACGATGCGGTTGCGCTTGCCCTCGCCCTTGCCGATCGACGCGCTCCAGGCAAGCGTCGGCCGCGCCGAAAGGGCGGCGTTGCGGGTGCGATATTTCGGCGTGCCGATTCGATGGGTCCATTCGGCGTTCTTGACCTGCCCCGGCAGGCTGATCGCGCGATCCTGGTTTACGATTTCGGCAGACTGGTTCGGGCGAAGTTCTTCCCGCTTGCCGGGAAGGATCACCTCTTTGTCGCCGCACCCGACAAGAATGGCCGTGGCTGTCAGGGCAAACACCCAATTCCTGATCGTCACTGCGTCCGCCCCCCTGGGTTGCCCGACTTCGTTCCCGTTCTCCGGGTTTATTGCGACGGCGTGTTGCCTGCCGGCTCACCGCCCAATGCCACAATCAACTGTGTTGACCTGCGACGCAAGCCCGGCGTCGCGGAGGCATCGGCGACGATACGCTGCAAACGCTCAAGTGCGGCGCCTGCGTCGCCGGTCTCGATGTCGAGAAGCGCCAGTTGTTCCTGCGCCAGAAGCGAAAGCGGCGCGCCGGGCACGGCAAGCGATTCCAGCGCCACGCGGCGTTCCGCCTGGTCCATCGCGGTGCCTGCCGCAACGATGGCCTTGAACAGTGCGATCTGGCGATAGAACTCGGGGATATCGCTGCCGCCGTTGGCAATCGTCATCAGTGTTTCCGATGCCCCTGCCCCGTCGCCATCCGCCGCTTGCTGGGCAGCGGCCAGGAACCGCGCGACCATGTCGGCCTCGGCCCCTTCGACATCGACCGCCTTCAGCGCCGCGATCCGGGCCGCGGGGTCATTTTCGGACAGGGCCGTCAGGATTGCATCGCCTGCGGCCTCGGCCGCGGCGCGGGTCTGCGCCTTGCGGTATTCGTTGAACGCGGCCCCGCCGACGATCAGCACAACGGCAAGGACCGCGATCCAGCCGTATTTCCGCATCGTCGCGAACAGCTTGTCGCGGCGGACCTCTTCGGTGACTTCTTCAATGAAACTGTCGGTGTCGCTCACGCCGTTTCCCCTTTGATTTGGTTCCTCTTACGGCAAAGCCAGAAAGCCCTCAAGAGGCGGAGAAATGCACAAACTGTCACCTTAGCGCCCCAAAACTGAACTAATCGGTTCAGAAATTGCCTCAAAGCCGTTGCATTTGCTGTCCAAGGTATTATTTGGCTTGGCAAGCACAGGACAGACAAAGGACAGCCCGCATGCGTCCCATTCCGATGATCACCGCTATTCTGGTGACGGCGTTCCTATTCTATGTCGTGGTTGAGCGTGACACGCTGATGGCGTTTGCCTCGGCGGACGCGGGATCGGTGCAAGCCACCGAAACCGTCGCCACCGTGACCGAGGAGGTGGCGCAAAGCGATGCGGTGCCCGCCGTGGGGGTCATCGCGATCCACTCGACCGCTTCCCAGATCGATTCGGCGGTTGTCCTGCGCGGTGAAACACGCGCCGCACGTTCGGTCGAGGTGCGCGCCGAAACATCGGCGCGGGTCATTTCGGAACCGCTGCGCAAGGGCGCGTCCGTCGATGAGGGCGCAGTGCTGTGCCAGCTTGAACTCGGCACCCGCGAAGCATCGCTGGCTGAGGCAAACGCTCGTCTGGAAGAAGCGCAGGCAAAAGTCCCCGAAGCGCAGGCCCGTCTGGTGGAGGCGACAGCCCGCCTGAGCGAAGCAAGGCTGAACCAGAACGCGGCCAACAAACTGTCCGAAGGCGGCTATGCCTCGGAAACCCGTGTTGCATCGGCAGAGGCCGCTGTTCAGGCCGCGCTTGCGTCGGTCCAGTCGGCACAATCCGGGCTGCGCTCGGCAAATGCCGGGATCGAATCGGCAGAGGCCGCCGTTGCCGCCGCCGAACGCGAGATCGGGCGACTGACCATTACCGCCCCCTTCTCCGGGGTGCTGGAAACCGACACAGCCGAACTGGGCAGCCTTCTGCAGCCCGGTTCGCTGTGCGGCACGGTCATGCAGATGGACCCGATCAAGATCGTCGGGTTCGTGCCGGAAACCGAAGTGAACCGGGTGAACCTCGGCGCGTCGGCCGGGGCGCGGATGGCCAATGGCGACGTGGTCACGGGCACGGTCGGCTTCATCGCCCGATCCGCCGACCCGGTGACACGCACCTTCATGGTCGAGATCGACGCCCCCAACACCGATCTGCGCATCCGCGATGGCCAGACTGCGGAAATCGCCATCCAGTCCGATGGCGCCACCGCCCATCTGGTGCCGCAATCTGCCCTGACACTGAACGACCACGGCACACTTGGGGTTCGCGTGGTCGCGGCGGACAACACCGCACAGTTCGCAGCCGTTGAACTGGTCCGCGACAGTGCTGACGGCGTCTGGGTCGACGGATTGCCGGAACAGGTGGATGTCATTGTCGTCGGACAGGAATACGTCACCGACGGGGTCATCGTTGCACCCAGTTTCGAAGGGCTGACCAAATGATCGGCATGGTAGATTGGGCCGCCGATCGCGCGCGGATGGTGCTGGCGTTTATCGCGCTCTCGCTGCTGGTGGGCGGATACGCCTACTGGAACCTGCCCAAAGAAGGTGAGCCGGACATTCAAATTCCGGCTCTTTTCGTTTCGGTGCCCTTCCCCGGCATCTCGGCGGTCGACAGTGAATCTCTGCTGGTCCGGCCAATGGAGACCGAGCTTTCGGATCTCGACGGGCTGAAGACAATGCGGTCCACCGCCGCGGAAGGCTATGCCGGGCTGTTCCTTGAGTTCGAGTTCGGCTGGGACAAGTCCAAAGTCATGGCGGACGTGCGCGAGGCGATGAACACCGCCGAGGGCCAGTTCCCGGACGGGTTTGAAAAATATACGATCAACGAGATCAATTTCTCGGAATTCCCGATCATCATCGTGAACCTGACTGGCGACGTGCCGGAACGCACGATGGCGCAGGTCGCCAAGAAGTTGCAGGACCGTCTTGAAGGTCTTGATGCGGTGCTTGAGGCCGGGATTGCCGGCAACCGCGACGAGATGGTCGAGGTCATTATCGACCCGCTGCGCCTTGAGGCCTATAACGTCACGGCCGGAGAGCTGATCACCGTTGTCCAGAACAACAACCAGCTGATCGCCGCTGGCGAGATCGAGACATCAAGCGGCAAGTTCGCGGTCAAGATCCCATCCTCTTTCAGCGAAGCGCGCGACATCTACACCCTTCCGGTCAAGACAAACGGCGACCGTGTGGTCACGCTGGGCGATCTTGCGGAAATCAACCTGACCTTCGAAGACCGCAAGGGCACCGCCCGTTTCAACGGTGAGAACACGGTCGCGCTGCAGGTCGTCAAGCGCAAGGGGTTCAACCTGATCGGCACCGCCGAACTGGTGAAACAAGAGGTCGACAAGGCCGCCGCCGACTGGCCGGACGAGTTGAAGGCCGCCGTCGAAGTCGGCACCTCGAACGACCAGAGCCGCATCGTCGGCTCTATGGTCAGCCAGCTTGAGGGTTCGGTTCTGACCGCCATCGCGCTGGTGATGATCGTCGTGCTGGCGGCGCTTGGTAGCCGGGCCGCGCTGCTGGTCGGCTTTGCCATCCCGACCTCGTTCCTGTTGTGTTTCGCGCTGCTGGCGGCCATGGACATCACCATTTCCAACATCGTGATGTTCGGCCTGATCCTTGCCGTGGGGATGCTGGTCGACGGGGCCATTGTTGTCGTCGAATACGCCGACAAGCGGATCGAGGAAGGCACCGGCCCCATGCATGCCTATGTCGAGGCCGCCAAGCGCATGTTCTGGCCCATCGTATCCTCGACCGCGACCACGCTCTGCGCCTTCCTGCCGATGCTGTTCTGGCCCGGTGTGCCGGGTGAGTTCATGGGGATGCTGCCCGTCACGCTGATCTTCGTTTTGTCGGCCTCTCTGGTTGTGGCACTGATCTATCTGCCGGTCCTGGGCGGCGTCTCGGGCCGCCTCAGCCGCAAGTTCCACGTCGCTTCGGAATGGCTGCGGGCGCATACACCCTGGTTCGTGCGCGCGGCGCTCGTGACACTTGCACTTTGGGCTCTATTTGTTGGCGCCATGACCGGGATCAACCCCGACTATGTTCCCGCCATTGCCGTTGTACGCGCTTTCATTGCTGAGAACTGGTGGGCGTTTTTTGCCACTCCGGCACTTTACGCTTTGCAATTTTTGCCTTTCCTTCTGGCCGCCTTTGCCGCGTCCATAACGCTGGATGCAGCCCGGATCGAGCGTCGGCAAAAACGGATCAAATCCGGATTCCGCCTGTCGCCCTTTGGATGGTTCATCAAGCTGATCGCTGGCAACCCGATCATGCCTTTGGTGTCGATTGCCGCGGTCATCGCCTTCGTATTCGTTGTTTTCGGCTATTTCGGAGAGAACAACAAAGGCGTCGAGTTCTTCGTCGAATCCGAACCCGAACAGGCCATCGTCTATGTCCGCGCGCGCGGCAACCACAGCCTTGAGCAAAAGGATGCGCTGCTGAAACGCGCCGAGGAAATCGTGCTGCGCCATCCCGGTGTCCAGACCGCGTTTGCCTTTGCCGGCGAAGGCGGGCTGAACAGCAATACCGGCGGCGCCCAGGCCCCGAAGGACACGATTGGCCAGATCCAGCTTGAGACCATTCCGTGGGAAGACCGCCCCGACGCCCGCGAGGACTGGTTCACCATTCCGGTGATCGGCTATACCGTCACCCGCGCCGTCAAGGACCTGGAGTGGGATGGCGACAAGGTCATCGACGAATTGACCGCCGAGCTTGAACAGCTGCCCGGCACCAAGATCGAAATCCTTGCCGCGTCGCGTGGGCCCGCATCGGCCAAACCGGTGCATCTGCGCGTCAAGGGCGATGACTGGGAAGACCTGTTGTCTTCGGCGCGGATCGTGCGTGAACAATACGAGGCAACGCCCGGCCTGACCCTGATCGAAGACACGCTTCCCCTGCCCGGTATCGACTGGCAGATCGACGTCGACGTGGCCCGCGCCGGTCGTTTCGGCGCGGACGTGGCCACCGTGGGTGGCATGGTTCAGCTGGTAACGCGCGGCATCCTTCTGGACACGATGCGCGTTGACAGTTCCGAAGAGGAAATCGAAATCCGCGTGCGCCTGCCGGAAGAGGACCGCGTGCTGTCGACGCTCGACAACCTCAAGGTCCGCACCGCCGAGGGGCTGGTGCCGCTCTCGAACTTCATCACCCGCAAGCCGGTCGAGAAGCTGGCCGAGATCAACCGCGTCGAACAGAAACGGTATTTCGACATCAAGGCGGGTGTGATGTCCGGGCTGTTCAAGGTGACGAAAGACGGCGAAACCTTGGGCTATGTAAAAGAGTTTGAAGGAAAGGTCCTACCTGTCTATGGCGACGATGGTTATCTCGGAGTTACAAACAGCGCTGGTGATCCTTACACGATTATTGCTTCTGAAGACCGGGAAAGACTTGCGCGAGAATTTGCGACGGAAGGTAGCAAACTGGTTGCCGTCACCCCGGGCGAACAGATCGCCACGCTGACCAAATGGCTTGAAACCAAGCCCCTGCCCACAGGGATAGAGTGGGAATGGACCGGTGACCAGGAAGACGAGGCCGAAAGCCAGGCCTTCCTGATGTCGGCCTTCATGGGCGCATTGGGGCTGATGTTCATTATCCTTCTGGCGCAGTTCAACAGCTTCTATAACTCGGTGCTGGTCCTCCTGGCGGTTGTGCTGTCCACCACAGGCGTCCTGATCGGGATGCTGGTCATGGATCAGGCATTCTCGATCATCATGACCGGGACCGGGATCGTGGCACTGGCGGGGATCGTGGTGAACAACAACATTGTTCTGATCGACACCTATCAGGAATACAGCCGTTACATGCCGCGGATCGAGGCGATCATTCGCACCGCACAGGCCCGTATCCGCCCGGTTCTGCTGACCACCATCACCACCATGGCTGGTCTTGCACCGATGATGTACGGGCTGAGCCTCGATTTCATCAACGGTGGCTACTCGTTTGATTCACCGACCTCGCTGTGGTGGAAACAGCTTGCCACGGCCGTCGTGTTCGGGCTTGGCATCGCAACGGTCCTGACGCTGGTCTTTACCCCGTCCATGCTTGCGCTGCGGGTCTGGTTCGGCACCTATGTCCACTGGTTCGCCATGCTTTTGGCCAAGCTGTCCATGGGTCAGTCCAGCCGCGCCGCACAGGACTGGGCGCTCAGCCGTGCGGCGGGGCGTGTTACCTCGCCGACGATCCTGTGGGATGACGACCTGTTGCCGGAACGCGCCACCGACTACGAGGATGACATGTCCGTGGTAAACGCCACCGATGTTCAGGCCGTGGTCAAGATGCGTGACGGCGCAGAACAGGATCAGGATGGCGACGAAGGCGACGACAAGGACAGCCCCGGCGACGGCACCATCCGCGCCGCCGAATAGCGCCTTATCTGTCGCCGCCTCCTCAGGACCAGAGTTGCGCGACAAGACGGACCTACACCGGGACCGCAACCCGGTGTAGGATGTCCCTGCCCCGGCCCGCACCGACCCTCTTCAGACAGGCCGGGAAGCGATCAAGGGGGGCATGATGATCCTGACCACCAAGACCCTACGCCTCAGGCCGCTGCGCCGCGCCGACACCGATGACATCGCCAAGGTGATCTTTTCGGACCCCGAGGTCGTGGCGACGCTGGCCCATGACACAAGGCGCCCCGGCGATGCGCTGAAAGAAGCCGCTAAATGGACCGATCTGATGGCCGAGGACGGTGACCGCGATATCTGGCAGCAGGGCGGTCTTGGCCTGTTCGCGATCTCGCCGCTTCATGCACCGGACCGGATCATGGGGGCAGCAGGGTTTTACCTGGACCGAGCCCCGGAAGGGGTCTGGGCGGGCGAGTTCTTTTATGCGCTTGGATCGGCCTTCCACGGCCAGGGCGTGATGACCGAGGCCGCAGACGCCCTGACCCACGCCTTCTGGTCACTGCCGGATGCCGGAGGGGTCTATGCGGTCTACTGGGACCACGTGAACGAGGCGTCAGGCAAGATCCTGCGCCGCTGCGGAATGACCGAAACCGGACGCCGGTCATTGCGTGATGAGTATCGGCCTGATCGGTGCCGGGCGATGTTCGAATATGACCTCTGGCGGCTTGGACAAGCCGACGACATGTCCAAACCCGAGGCCGTCGGCATTGCCGCCCGGCGCGCCGGGGCCGCTGTTGCCGAGGGAATTCTGGAACAGGAAGAAACTCTTGCCGAACTGTCCAAGGCCTATGGCGCGCCCCTGCCGCTTGTTGCGACCGCCTTGTTCAGGATGGCGCTGGACGAACCCGGCATGGCCTATCTCGAACGCCGCAACCCGGCGTATCCTGACCTTGAATTAAAAGGGTTCTAGGCCGTCTCAGGCCGCCTCGTCATCCGCCTGCTGACGTTGCCACAGCTGCGCATATCGCCCGGACCGCGCCAGCAATTCGGCATGGGTGCCTTCCTCGACGATCTCGCCCTTTTCCAGAACCACGATCCGGTCAGCCTCGGCAATCGTCGACAGCCGGTGGGCAATGGTGATCACCGTGCGCCCCTCACCCGCCCGCGCCAGCGCTTCCTTGATGCCCTGCTCGGTCTCGGTATCCAGCGCCGATGTCGCCTCGTCCAGCAACAACAGCGGCGGGTTCTTCAGCAAAGTCCGGGCAATCCCGACCCGCTGTTTTTCACCACCCGAGAGCTTCAGCCCCCGTTCGCCGACCTTGGTGTCATAGCCCTCAGGCAGCGTCATGATGAAATCATGGATCTGCGCCGCGCGCGCCGCATCCTCGATCTCGTCCCGCGTGGCCCCGTCGCGGCCATAGGCGATGTTGTAAAGGATGGTGTCGTTGAACAGCACCGTGTCCTGCGGCACGACGCCAATCGAGTCATGCAGGCTTTGCTGGCTCACATCGCGCACATCCTGCCCGTCGATCAGAAGCGCACCGGAATTGACGTCGTAGAACCGGAACAAGAGCCGCCCGATGGTGGACTTGCCCGATCCCGACGCGCCAACAATTGCCACGTTCTGCCCGGCCTCGATAGTCAGCGTCACCCCCTTCAGGATCGGCCGCGTCGTTTCGTAGCCGAAATGCACATCGCGCAGCTCGATCCGGCCGCCATCCACCTTCAGCGCCGCCGCGTCGGGCTTGTCGGTCACGTCGGGGGGCTGTTCAAGAAGGTCGAACATCTCACCCATATCAACAAGGCTCTGACGGATTTCGCGATAGACCGTACCAAGGAAGTTCAGCGGCATGGTGATCTGGATCATATAGGCATTGACCATGACAAAATCGCCCACCGTCAGATGCCCCGCCTCGACCCCCAGCGCCGCCAGAACCATCACGATCACAAGGCCCGAGGTAATCAGGAACGACTGGCCGAAATTCAGGAAAGCCAGCGAATACGAGGTCTTGAGAGCGGCTTTCTCATAGCCTGCCATCGACTCGTCATAGCGCCGCGCCTCGCGTGCTTCGGCGCCGAAATACTTGACGGTTTCGAAGTTCAAAAGGCTGTCGATGGCCTTCTGGTTGGCTTCGGTGTCCTGATCGTTCATCTCGCGGCGCAGCTTCACGCGCCATTCAGTGACCGTGAAGGTGAACCAGACATAGGCCCCGATGGTGACCGCAACCACGACAAGGTAGGAGGCATCGAACATCCAGAACAGGATCACCGCGATCAGCAACAATTCAAGGATCAGCGGCCCGATTGAAAACAGCATGAAGCGCAGCAGGAATTCGACGCCCTTCACACCGCGTTCGATGATCCGGCTCAGACCGCCGGTCTTGCGCGTGATGTGATAGCGCATCGACAGGCGGTGAATGTGGATGAAGGTCTCAAGCGCCAGCGCCCGCAGCGCGCGTTGCCCGACCCGCGCAAAGATCGCGTCGCGCAATTGCTGAAACCCGTTCGCCATCAGGCGGCCCATGCCATAGGCCACGGTCAGCCCCACCGCGCCCAGCGCCAGAGGTGGCACGCCTTCGCCCGCCAGCGCATCGACGGCGGCCTTGTACAGCATCGGGACAAAAACGGTGATCAGCTTCGACGCCAGAAGCGCCAGCAGCGCCAGAACCACCCGGCGTTTCACCCAAGGTTCATCTGCCGGCCAGAGATATGGCCCGACCTTCCTGATGATCTGCCAGCCCGACCGCCGTGCGTGGCGTTCAAGCTCTTCCTTGTTGGCTGTTCGGACCGCTCTCATGGGCGCGCTTTTCCTTGCATGACCCAAGACCTAGTCACTCTGCACGGGAACCGCCAGTGCAGGGCCGCATTTTCCTGTCGCGGCTGCGACAAGAGGATCACTCGGCAGCCGGAATTTCGAAAATCTGGCCGGGATAGATCAGGTCGGGATCGCGGATCTTGTCTGCATTGGCCTCGTAAACCTGCACATACAAGACGCCGTCACCGTAGTGGTCGCTTGCAATGGCCCACAACGTATTGCCGGGCTGGACCGTGACAATCCGCACGCGCGGCGCGTCTGTTGCGGTTGTGGGCGCGGCTTCGGCGGTTTCGGCAGGCTGCGTAACCGGAGTTTCGGGCTGCGCGGCTGGCGCTTCATCGGTGGACGCGGTGCCAGACACGGCAGGCTGTGCCTCGGCGACTTGTGCCGGGCTTTCGCTGACGGGGGGCTCTTCCGCAGTTTCCGCGGTCGCGTCTACCGGCGTTTCTGCCGGCGTGTCTGTAGGCGCCGGATCCGCCGCTTTTGCCGTGTCCACGGCGGGTTGCGGCGAGGCCACTACTTCCGTGGTCTCTTGCTTGGCGTCTGCGACCGGTTCGTCGGTCGTCGTCGCCACGGCATCCTCCGCCGGCGCTGCCGGGGTCATGGCGGCAACAGCATCCGCCACCTTTTCCTGGGTTTCACGCTGGAACGGAATTTCGACCCGGCTGGTGACCGTGCCATCGGTGTTCAGCTCATCCACGCGCATGCGGTACAGCCCCGGCGCAACATCGACGAGGTCGGCGATCCAACGGCCATCAGCGTCAATCGCGCTTTCGGCAGTTGGGGTATTATCGAGATAGACCCGCACGAAACCGCCCGGTACGCCACGACCTGACACTTCGACCACACCGGTATCGGTGTAAGCGATGCTGTCCACCGTCACGATCGTCTTCAACGCAGGGTCCGCGGCCGGGGGCTGGATCACTTTCACGCCGCTTTCATCGGCAAGAATGACCGCCGGAGCCTGCTTGGGCGCCTCTGGTGCCTCAGGTGCTTTCGGCGCCTCGGAAGCGGCGGGCTCTACTGTGACGGGAGTTTCCGAAGGTGTTTCTTCCGGGGTCGCCGGGGTTTCCCCAGCGGCCTCAGGTTGTGTTACACGTGTTTCGGCGGCGGGCGGCGTGGCGTCTTCCGTCGGTTCGGCCTTGGCCACCTCAACAGGCTGCGCCGGCGCGACAGGTGCAACGATGATGGTTTCCTTGGACACAAGGTCGCCCTCTGCGCGGCGCTGCACCAGAGACAGGACACGCGGGTTTTCGCTGGGGGTGACAGTCAGGAACACGGCAAACTTGCCCGCGTCATCGGCCGTCGCCGAGGCGATCTCAACCCCGTCCAGAAGCACTGAAATCAAGGCATCGACAGCCGCCTTGCCCGCGATCAGCGCATTGCCATCGGGATCGACGCGCACCACGTCAAAGGTGGGATAGATCGGGTCCGGCGCGGCCTCGGGCTGCGGGTCGGACGACGGTTCAACCGGGGCCGCAGCCTGTTCCGGCGCCTTGGGTTCTTCCTGCGCTTCGGGTGCTGCGGGTTCAGGCGTCGTGGCTTCTGGCGTCACGGCTTCAGGGGTTGCCGTGGCGGGCGCCTGCACGACGGGCACGGGGGCCTCCGGCTGTTTCGGATCAAAAACCCCGCTGAAAATTGCCGCTGCAACACCAACAGTTACAACCGCCGCGCCTCCGACAAGTAGGATTGTGTTTCCACCCAGACCAGATGCCATTTTGCTCATGTCAGTAATTCCCCCGTCACAGGCGGTTATCTTGGTTGAGCGGCGTAATCAATACGGCTAGGTCTGAGGCAAACAGCATTGAACACGTTAGGGGATTCCATGCCACAGCCTTCGATTTGCGTCTTTTGCGGTTCCCGAAACGGCGACCACCCCGCCTATCACGCCGCTGCGACCGACTTCGGCACCCGGCTTGCCGGAAACGGCTGGCGGCTGGTTTACGGGGCCGGAGACGTCGGGCTGATGGGGGCAGTTGCCAATGCCGCCCAGTCCGCGGGCGGCGACACGTTTGGGGTGATCCCGGTGCATCTGCTGAAATGGGAGGTTGGCAAGACCGACCTGACACGTTTCATCGTCACCGAGAACATGCACGAGCGCAAAAAGGTCATGTTCATGAACTCGGACGCAATCGTGGTCCTTCCGGGTGGCGCCGGATCACTGGATGAGTTCTTTGAGGTGCTGACATGGCGTCAGCTGGGGCTGCATCAGAAGCCGATTTTCCTTTTGAACACAGAAGGATACTGGAACCCGCTTGTCGGTCTGGTCGATCATGTGATCGACCAGGGCTTCGCCGATGCCTCGCTCAAGGGTTTTGTTCAGGTCGTGGCGGATGTCGATGCGCTGGAAGCCAGGCTGCGCCGCGCCTTTGCCTGACGCGCCCTGCGATCCTCGCGCCACGCCGACCAGGAATAGACCGCCAGCGCCAGCCAGATCAGCGGAAAGGCGATCATGTGCCAGATGCCGAACGGCTCGGCGAAAATGACTAACGCACAGAAGAACTGCAGGCTGGGGTTGATGTATTGCACCAGCCCGACCGTCGCCAGCCGCACCCGCCGCGCCGCGTAGGAAAACAAGACCAACGGGGTCGCCGTGACGACGCCGGTGGTGAACAGGATCGCCCAGTCGCGCATCGGATAGCTATCGACACTGATCCCCGACACCGCCACAAGGTAAAGGATGGCAAGCGGGGCAAGCAGCACGACCTCACCTGTCACCGACAGGACCGGACCCAGGGAAAGCCCTTTCTTCACAACGCCATAAAAGCCAAAGCTGATGGACAGGCTGAGTGCGATCCATGGGGCAGCGCCCAACCCGACGGCCAGCAGCAGAACGGCAAACCCCGCCAGCAGAACCGATGCCCACTGCGCCCGGGGCAGCTTTTCGCCAAACAACAGACGCCCCGCCAGAACCGCCACAAGCGGGAACAGAAAATAGCCCAGAGACGCCTCGGTCGCCTGCCCCGTGGCGATCGACCAGATGAACAGCCCCCAGTTGAAGGAAATCAAAAGCGCCGCGATCAGGATCACCAGCACCTGACGTCCCTGACCCAACGCGCGCGCAAACTCGGCGATGCGGCCCTGAACTGCGATCAGGCCACCGAAGGTAACCGCAGACCAGAACGTCCGATGCGCCAGCACCTCGGGCGCGGGGATATGCGCCAGAAGCTTCCAGTAAAGCGGCGCCAGCCCCCAGATGGTGCAGGCCGCGACAAGGGCCAGGATGCCTTTTTGCGTGTCGGTCATGGCGTCGCCTCAAACGAAAAGGCCCGGCGCAAACGCCGGGCCAACCTTGGGTCTGAAAACCGGGGTTACATGCGCGATGCGACGTTTTCCCAGTTTACCAGCTTGTTCAGGAAGTTATCCAGGTAAGCGGGACGCTTGTTGCGGAAGTCGATGTAATAGGAATGCTCCCACACGTCGCAGCCCAGCAATGCGGTCTGGCCAAAGCACAGCGGGTTCACGCCGTTTTCGGTCTTGGTGACAGCCAGCGAACCATCGGCGTTCTTCACCAGCCATGCCCAGCCCGAACCGAACTGACCGGCACCGGCGGCGGCGAACTGCGACTTGAACTCGTCAACCGAGCCGAAGTTTTCGACCAGCGCCTTTTCCAGCTCACCCGGCATTGCATTGCCGCCCGGCCCCATCATTTCCCAGAACTGGTTGTGGTTCCAAAGCTGGCTGATGTTGTTGAAGATGCCGTTCTGCGCTACGGCGGTCTTGTCATAGGTGCCGACGATGATCTCTTCCATCGACTTTCCGTCCCACTCGGTCCCGGCAATCAGCTTGTTGCCGTTGTCGACATAAGCCTTGTGGTGCAGGTCGTGGTGGTATTCCAGCGTTTCGGCGGACATGCCGAGATCGGCCAGCGCATCATGAGCATAAGGGAGATCGGGAAGTTCAAAAGCCATCGTTCACACCTGTTGGTTGGGGTTGCGTTTCCTACACGTTACATGCTGCCCTTGCCGCGTAAGGTCAAGGGGGACAAGGGCAAAAGGCCGGGGCAAACCCCGTCCCATCAGCGCTTGTTCTTGACGATCTCGCAGCTGCCACTGCCTGCATTTCCGTCGTATCCGGTGGGATGATGCATCGTCGCCCGCATCTTGGCCTTGCCGGTGGCAATGTTGAGACTCACCAGATAGGTGATCGACAGCTTGGTGGTTTCCCCGGTCTGCGACCGTGCTGGCAGGTTTTTGATTGTGTATTTCAGCTCAACCCGTTTTTCGCTGGCACGTTTATAATTGGCCTTGACCGCGCCTTTGTGTGCGTAATGCGTGAATTGATCGCTGACCATTGCCGTTTCGTTTTCGATGTCGATCAGATACCCCGCCTGTTCTGGAATCCAGCCGGTCACACGATTGGGCTTGAATTTGCAGAAATAGGTTTGTTCCTTGGCCATTGATTGCGATGCCGGTACAATCAGACACGCAGCCAGTGCAACTCTGGCAACATAAATTGCCGTTTTCGAAGCAATCTTCATGTTCAATCTCACTGCTGGTTCTGGTTGCTTACTTGACGACGACACACGGGCCCGAGCCCGCGAACTCGTTATGAGAGCCGTGCAGGATGCCCCTGATCTTGGCGTTTTTGTCGCGAACGTTCAGGCTGACCGTGTAGCTTACCTTGATGTCGGTCTTTGCGCCGTTTTCGTTCCGGCCCGGCAATTTGTTGAGCGTGTATTTCAACTGCACCCGTTTCGCGCTAGCCTGTTTGAAGGACACGTTGATCGCCTCCCCGAACTCTTCCTGGATCGACCAGTCGAGGGCAGCGGCCTCTCCTGTTTCAAGATCAACAGCATAATAGGCCTCGGGCGGGATACCACCGTAAGTCGTGTTTGACTTGAATTCGCATTTATACGTCGTCGCAGCGGCCATTGCCGAAACCGGGGCAAGGGCCAGGGCGCCAGCAATCGCGGCAAGATAGTTTATTTTCATTGGATTGTACTTTCACCGAGGTCTTTCTTCAGGTCTAAACGCAACCTTCAGGAAATCGCCCGACAATACAACCCTAGTGCGACTAAATATTTTGAATTATCCGAATTTGCGACAATTCAACGCTGTCTGCACCCGCCGCGCGACCCTTGCGTGGTATAGCCATATTCATTCGTCTGCACCCAATCAAAATCCATGACCGGGTTGTTCAGGTCGAGGTTCGCACGCAAATCCGGTTTCAGGATCGAGATCGTGTAAAACAGCGGTTTGTTCAGCCGCAGCTCCCATTTCACCGTCAGACGCTTGTTGGTGTCATTTGAAATCCGGGCTGCAATCGCCTTGCCATGCACCTGCTGGATGATCGGGTCGATCACCGTCGCCTTGTCGCCATTGACCGTCACCGTAACCTGTTGCGGCACCATGCCGCCCGCACGGGGGAACTGGCAGTCGAACGTCTGGGCCGAGGCAAACCCTGCCCCCGCAACACACAGCGCAGCGGCAGCCCCGATGCGCCGCGCCCCCTTGGTCAAGTCATTGGCTGTCATCATCTTTCTACGCATTGTCCCTTGGCCCCTTGAAAGTCATTTCCATATTTCGGCGCGCCATTGCCGACACTGGGCGGATTGTCCAGCTGGATATCGGCATTCAGCGCGGGTCGATAAATCGACAGGGTGTAGAACACCCGCTTATCGCGCTCCAACTCCCATTTCACCGTCAGTCGCTTGTCGGTGTTGTGTGAAACCCGCACCTCGATCGGGCCGCCATGCACAATCTCGATCACCGGGTCATGGGCGGTTGCCGTCTCGCCGGACGCATCCAGCGTGACCGTCGATTGATCGGGCAGGATATGCTGGGAATCCAGCGGCGCGGCGCGCGGGAAATTGCAGATATAGGTCTGGGCCAGCGCCACGGACGACCATGAAGCGAAAGTGCCGGCCGCAGCCAGGGCAAGTGCAAATCTCATTGTTCAATCCTGTTCAAAACGGGCCACGCTTCCACACCAAGGGCAGCGCGACAGGACAAATGGAGGTCAGGCGGCCATAATGGTCGGCCACCTGCACCAGAATGGCAAAAAACCGGGGGCAAGGCACCAAATATCTGCGCCCCGCCCCGTCAACGGCTTATCCCCGGCGGGCGCATTGCCCGCTGGCGCCCTGGAATTCATTGCCATAGCGGTTTTCGCGGTATTCTTCGGTTTTGGGGTTGTTCAACTCGATCTTGGCGGAATTGCCCTTGGCGGGATAGATCGACAGGGCATAGAACACCCTTTTGTCCGCTCGCAGCTCCCACTTGATCGTGATGCGGCGGTCGGTGTTGCTGGTCACGCGCGCTTCGATCGGCTGTCCGGCTACAATCTGGATCACAGGGTCCATCACCGTCGCGGTGCTGCCGTTGATCGTTGCAGTGACCTGGTTGGGCAGGATATGGTTTGAACTGATCGGCGCGGCACGCGGGAAGCTGCATTCATAGGTCTCGGCCATCGCGCCGGACGCAAGCAGCGCCGACGCTGCGGCAAGGAAGGCAATGCGGAACTTCATAGGGGTCTCCTGAGTATGAACGTCTCGCCCGATCAGGATAAGTCGCGGGCGATCACGTTCAATATCACAAGTTTGCGATCCCGACAGAAGCCCGTCACAAACCCCGTCACAAGACCCCGACGCGGCTGCCTTTCATAGCGGATTTGGACAGAATACCAAAGGCGTAGTCCGCAACCGACCGGAAGCAGACCAGCTCAAAGCTGCCGTCTTCATTGCGCCAGAACGCCGCCGGGATCTGCGCCAGCCGGGTTCGGCGGAAGCTGCCGGGCGGGAAGGCCGCGTCGGACAGGTCGACCGGGGCAAGCTTGGCCAGCACTTCGGCGGCATGATCGCCCGCGATGCGGAACACCGCGCGCGCGTCTGACACGTTCACCGCCAGCGCGTGTTCGCCCTTCAGCGCGTCGTTCAGGGCGACCACGATGTCTCCCGCCAAATCATGCGCGACCACCAGAAGCAACTCGTCCGGCGACATCCACGCCACCAGCCCCTTGTCGCCACGCGACACTTGCCCGGATTGCGGCATCCCCGCCCCGACCGCTGCCTTGACCGCCTTGGCCAGCACCTTTGACGACAGGTCGCCGCGCAGTGTGACCATGCCCCGCAGCCCGGTTTCCTCGACAGTGGCGAAGCCGTCGAAACGGGCACCGGGAAGGGCGCTTTTCAGATCAGACATTCTGTTTCTCCCCGTCCTTGTCATAGAACACCGGATCGACGATCCGCGCCGCAACCGTGCTGCCGTCGACCTTGTTGAACTCGATCACCTCGCCCATCCGGTCGGGGCCATAAAGGACCAGCCCCATGGCGATGCCCTTTTCCAGCGTCGGCGAATAATAGGTTGAGGTCACGCGGCCTTGGGTATTGCGCTGTCCATTGGCGTTGGTGCCCTCGGCAATCGCATATGAGCCATCGGGAATGACCGAGCCATCCAGCGTCTCAAGCCCGACCAGTTTCCAGCGGCTCGGGTCCGTCATATGCGGGCGTTCCTGTGCGCGTTTGCCAAGGAAGTCCTCTTTCTTCTTGGAAATCGCCCAGTTCAGCCCCAGATCCTGCGGGATCACCGTGCCGTCGGTTTCATCCCCGATCATGATGAACCCCTTCTCGGCCCGCATCACGTGCAGCGCCTCGGTGCCATAGGGCATCATGCCAAACTCTTCCCCCGCAACCAGAAGCGCATCCCAGAAGGCGCGGCCCTGGCTGGCCGGGACAGCGATTTCATAGCTGAGTTCACCCGAGAACGAGATGCGATAGGCGCGGCAGTCGAACCCGCCAAGCTGTCCGTCCTTCCACTCCATAAAGGCCAGCGCATCCTTCGACACATCCATGCCACCCAGTTTTTCCAGCACCTTGCGGGCGTTGGGACCGACCACGGCGATCTGGGCGAACTGCTCGGTTACATTGGCGGTAAAGACCTTCCAGTCCCACCATTCGCATTGCAGCCAGTCTTCCATCCAGCCGTGGATCCGCTCGGCCCCGCCGGTGGTGGTGTGGCACAGGAACGTGTCCTCATCGATCCGGGCCACCACGCCGTCATCGATCAGGAAGCCGTTTTCGTTGCACATCAGCCCATAACGGCATTTGCCGGGTTTCAGCGTCGACATCATATTGGTGTAAAGCATGTCGAGGAACCGCCCCGCATCCGGGCCCTTGACGATGATCTTGCCAAGCGTTGACGCGTCCAGCAGGCCGACCGACTTGCGGGTCTGGTTGATCTCGCGGTTCACGGCATCGCTGTGGGTCTCGCCCTGACGCGGGAAGCAATAGGGCCGCCGCCAGTGGCCGACAGGCTCAAAGAACGCCCCCTGCGCCTCGTGCCAGTCATGGATCGGCGTCTTGCGCAGCGGCTGGAACGTGTCCGCCCGCGCCTCACCCGCGATCGCGCCAAAGCTGATCGGGGTATAAGGCGGGCGGAAGGTGGTGGTTCCGGTGGCCGGAATAGGCTGGTTCAGCGCATCAGAAAGCACCGCCAGACCATTGATATTACTCAGCTTCCCCTGATCCGTCGCCATGCCCAGCGTGGTATAGCGCTTGGTGTGTTCGACGCTTTCATAGCCCTCCTGCGCGGCCAGCCGCACGTCCGAGACCTTGACATCATTCTGGTAATCCAGCCACGCCTTCATGCGCAGTTTCGGCCCCGCGCCCTGCGGCATCAGCCACACGGGTTCCATCGCCGCCTCGGGTTGCGGCGCGACCTTGGGTGCGGCCGCCTTGCCCGACTTCAGGCCCAGCGCCTTGGCCGCCGCCAGCCCCGCCGCATGCGCGTCACCCATGACCTCGGCCAGATCCATCGGACCGTTTGCCGATCCCGCCGGGATCACGAAACCCTTGCCGTCGTGACTGGTTGGCGGGCGGTTCGGGTCGGGGCGGAAATGGGCCTGATCCTCGTCCCAGAACAGCTTGCCGCCGCAATGGGACCACAGATGCACCACCGGCGACCAGCCACCCGACATGGCAACTGCGTCACAGGCGATCTCTTCCAGAACAGCGCCCTCGCCCGCCTGCGCACAGACCGCGACCCCGGTCACGCGCTTGCCGCCCTTGACCTTGGCGATGCCCTTGCCGGTCTCAACCCGGATGCCCAAGCCCTTGGCCTCATCCGCCAGCGCCCCGCCGCCCGAGGCACGGGCATCCAAAATCACCGGAACCTCAAGCCCCGCCTTTTTCAGCGAGATCGCGGTGCGATAAGCGTCGTCATTGTTGGTCACGACCACGGTGCGATCACCGGGCGAGACACCATAGCCATCGACATAATCCCGGACCGCGCTGGCCAGCATCACGCCGGGGATGTCATTGCCCGCAAAGGACAGAGGCCGTTCGATGGCGCCTGTCGCGGTAACGATCTGCTGCGTGCGAATGCGCCACAGCCGGTGGCGCGGGCCTTCCGCCATCGGGTCATGATCGCGGACCCGCTCGTAGCCCAGCACATAGCCGTGGTCATAGACCCCTGCCCCCATCATCCGCAGGCGGACGGTGACATTGGGCATCGCATCCAGCGTCTCACCCGCATCGGCAACCCATGCGTCCACCGGTTTGCCATCAACCTCGCCGCCGTCGATCACCGCGCGTCCACCCAAATGGGCGGTCTGCTCCATCAGCAGAACCTTGGCCCCCGCCGATCCCGCCGCCAGCGCCGCCTGCAATCCGGCAACACCGCCGCCGACGATCACCACGTCATAGAAGGCATAGAAATGCTCGTATGTGTCGGCATCGCGGTCCTTGGGCACCTGCCCCAGACCCGCCGACTGCCGCACGATCGGTTCAAACACATGTTTCCACGCCGCGCGCGGCGCCATGAAGGTCTTGTAATAAAACCCCGCCGGGAAGAACCGCGCCATCGCGTTATTCGCCACGCCGATATCGAACTCCAGCGACGGCCAGTGGTTCTGGCTGGTGGCTGTGAGCCCGTCGAAAAGCTCGGTCGTGGTGGCGCGCTGGTTCGGCTCGAACGTGCCGCCGGTGCCCAGATTGACCAGCGCGTTCGGTTCCTCGGCACCAGAAGCCACCACCCCGCGCGGGCGGTGATACTTGAACGACCGCCCCATCAGCATCTGGTCATTGGCCAGAAGCGCCGAGGCCAGCGTATCGCCCTCATAGCCGGTGAACTGCTTGCCGTTGAAGGTGAACCGCCGCTGGTCGGAGCGGTTGAGGTATTTGCCGCCGGTTGAAAGACGCGTGCTCATTTGAAGTTCCTCCACGTCCAGCCGGGATATGTCTCGGAAATCCGGTCCTTGATGTCCTGCGGCGGTTCAAGGGTTTGCGCCGGATAGGTGCCAAAGACCTTCAATGTCATGGTGCAGCGCGCGGCATGGAAGAACTTGCCGCAGCCATGGCTGTGCCGCCAGCGTTCGAAATGCACGCCCTTGGGGTTCTCGCGCATGAACAGATAGCTCTCGAAATCGGCATCATCCGAACCGGGACCAAAGCGCTTGAGATGCGCCTCGCCTTCAGCATGAAGCTCCGTTTCCTCGGCCCAGACGCCGCAATAGGGGCATTGAAGGGTTAGCATTGTGCCCAGCCTTTCCCATTAAGCCAGCAATGCAAAAGATCGCCGTAACCAGTTTGAATTGTACCCAAAACAACTAAAAAGATCTCAGCAGCGGCCAGCTCTCTCGCGTGAAATCTAAGGTATCGCGTTGGAACCTGACTCGAGCTTTCTACGCCAGCCCGCTTTTCAATTTCAGTTAAAAGTGCCTTGGCAGAAAGGCCGAGCAAAACAATTCCAACGGCAATAGCGATTGTGCCGAATCGTTGAAAAGCTTGCGGCGTTGAGTTGTGCACTAAGAAAGCGCTTACCGCTCCATAGAGCCAAATGGGTGAAGAAACCAAAAAATGGAGTCCGATGTCCTTAACTGATTTCATCAATGCGCCACCCCCGCTGCCACGCTTTCGTCGATGAAGCGGCCTTCGATGAACCGTTCCATCCCGAACTCCGCCGCCAGTGGCCCCGGTTCGCCCTTGGCGATCAGTTCCGCCGTGGCCCAACCGCCGCCGGGGATGGCCTTGAACCCGCCGGTGCCCCAGCCCGCGTTGATGAAGCAATTGCCCAGGGGCGTCTTGCCGATCACGGGAGAACGGTCGCCGGTGACATCCACGATCCCCCCCCATTGGCGCAACATCTTCAGGCGCGAGATGATCGGGAAAGTCTCGACCAGCGCCCTGACCGTTTCCTCGATGTGATGGAAAGACCCGCGCTGGGTATAGTTGTTGAACCCGTCGGTACCGCCGCCGATCACCATCTCGCCCTTGTCGGACTGGGACATATAGCCATGTACGGTGTTCGCCATCACCACGACATCCATGCAGGGTTTGATCGGCTCTGATACCAGCGCCTGCAACGCCACCGATTCCATCGGCAGCCGGAACCCGGCCATATTCGCCAGCGCGCCAGAGTTGCCAGCGACCACAAGCCCCAGCTTGTCGCAGTCAATCGGCCCTTTGGTGGTGTCGACGCCGACAACCTTGCCACCTGAGGACCGCACGCCAACCACTTCACATTTCTGGATAATATCCATGCCCATGTCGCTGCACGCCCGCGCATAGCCCCAGGCCACCGCGTCATGCCGCCCGGTGCCGCCGCGTTCCTGCCAAAGCGCCCCCAGAACTGGGTAACGCGGCCCGTCGATGCAGATGATGGGGCACAGCTCTTTGACCCGCTCTGGCCCGATGAACTCGGTCTTTACACCCTGCAGCGCGTTGGCATGGGCTGTGCGCTGATAGCCGCGCACCTCATGCTCGGTCTGGGCCAGCATCATCACCCCGCGTGGGGAAAACATGACGTTATAGTTCAGATCCTGCGACATGGTCTCGTACAGCGACCGCGCCTTTTCATAGATCGCGGCGGACGAGTCCTGCAGATAGTTCGACCGGATGATCGTCGTGTTGCGCCCGGTATTGCCGCCGCCCAGCCAGCCCTTTTCGATGATCGCGACATTGGTGATGCCGAAATTCTTGCCAAGATAAAACGCAGTCGCCAGCCCATGCCCCCCGGCCCCGACGATAATGACGTCGTATTTCTTCTTCGGCTCGGGTGACGCCCATGCACGTTCCCAGCCCGTATGGTATCGGGCGGCTTCGCGGGCGATGGCAAAAGCTGAATATCGGCGCATGGGATATCCTTTTCGGGCAGTGATTCCGGTCGCGGGGTCCGGCACCACTTTAATGGCGTTCCGGCGCGATGGGCGAAAGGATCAAACCGTCCAATTGCATCACGGTTGCGACATCGGGCATCGCCGCGGCGTTTTGCCCTTTTGCCCCCGCGCCATGAGGGTTACATGAAAAGGCAGGAATGAAGGAGGTCCCGAATGGTGTTCTGGATCGTGGCGGCCGGGATTGTGCTGACGGCGATAGTGCTGATCACGCTGGCCCTGGTGCGCGGAGCGTCGCTGGGCGAAAATCCCGCGAAATATGACCTGCAGGTCTACAAGGACCAGCTGAAAGAAGTCGAACGCGACCTTGCCCGTGGTGTCATCGGCCAGGAAGACGCGACGCGCGTCCGCACTGAGATCTCGCGCCGGATTCTCGCCGCCGATGCCGCGCTGAAACAGGGTGACGACGCAGGTCGGGCACGCACGCCTTTTGCCTTTCTGATTGCCGGCCTCTCGGCAGTGGTCCTGGTTGCGGGTGGGTTTGGCCTCTACATGATCCTTGGTCAGCCCGGGTATCGCGACATGCCGCTGGAAGGCCGGATTGCCGACGCCAAGACCAAACACGCCACCCGCGCGGACCAGGCGACCTATGTCGCCAACCTGCCTGCAGATGGCGGCCCGGACATCGAAGTCAGCCCCGAGTTCGAAGAGCTGATGAAACAGCTTCGGGCCAAGGTCGAGGAACGCCCCGACGATCTTCAGGGCCACATGCTTCTGGCCCGGCATGAGGCTGATCTTGGCAATTTCTCAGCCGCCGCCCATGCACAGGAACAGGTCATCCGCATCAATGGCGATAACGCGACCGCCGAGGACTATCTTCTGCACGCCAACCTGCTGATCGCCGCGGCGCAGGGCTATGTCTCGCCCGAGGCGGAAGAGGCATTGCGGGCCGCGCTGGACCGTGACCACACCTTGCCGCTTGCCCGCTATTACATGGGTCTGATGCTGTTGCAGAACGACCGGCCCGACCTCGCCTTCAATATCTGGAGCCGCCTTCTGGCCGAAGGTCCGGCGGATGCGCCCTGGATCATGCCTATCCGCGCCCGGATCGAGGACCTCGCGTGGATTGCGGGCATCGACTATACACCGCCGCCCATGCCCGGCGCGCCCGGACCCTCCGCCGAGGACATGCAGGCCGCTGGCGAGATGTCCGCCGAGGACCGCGAAGAGATGATCCGCGGCATGGTTGCGCAACTGGCCGAGCGGCTGGCCGAGGAAGGTGGCAGCCCCGAGGAATGGGCGCGGCTGATTTCGGCCTATGGGGTGCTGGGCGAGCGCGACAAGGCAACAACCGTCTGGGAAGAGGCCAAGACCGTCTTTGACGGCAATGCCAGCGCGATCCACACCCTGCGCGAAGCGGCCCGCGACGCCGGGGTCTCGCCTTGAGCCACGCGCCGATCTTCGACACGGCCGAAGAGTTTGCCGCCGCCCTGCCCCGGATGCAGGCGCTGATGGGGCTGGACCTTGGCACCAAGACCATCGGGGTCGCGGTGTCGGATTCGTTCCAGTCGGTCGCTACGCCGCTGGAAACGATCAAGCGCAAGAAATTCGGAGTCGACGCGGCGCGGCTGGTCGAGTTGATCGACCAGCGCTCAATTGGCGGGCTTGTCCTTGGCCTGCCAAGGAACATGGATGGCAGCGAAGGCTCGCGCGCCCAATCGACCCGCGCCTTTGCCCGCAACCTGTCGCAGCTGATCGCCATTCCGATCGGGTTCTGGGACGAGCGCCTGTCCACCGTCGCCGCCGAACGTGCCCTGCTTGAGGCGGATACGACCCGAAAACGTCGCGCAGAGGTTATCGACCACGTTGCCGCGTCCTATATCCTGCAGGGACTGCTGGACCGGTTGGGGCATTTGAGGAACGCGACATGAGCAAGGACCAGGTGTGGAAACGCGACGAGATCGACAGCCCCTGCGTGCAGGTCTGCGTCGTGCATCCCGTTGAGCGCATCTGCACCGGCTGCTACCGCACGATCGACGAAATCACCCGCTGGTCAAAGATGACGGACGAGGAACGCCGCGTCGTCATGGCCGCCCTGCCCAACCGCGCCCCGCAGCTGAAAAAACGGCGCGGCGGCCGGGCCTCGCGCCATCAGCAGGAAATCGGCGGAAGCTGACGCGCGTCAGCCAAAGGCCGTTTCGACAACCGATATCTGGTCCGTGGTGATCCGGCCCCAGGCCCCTTCCAGGCGGGCCACGATCTCGTTGTCATAAAGGACAAAGGCCGTGTCAGCATTGTCCGGGTCCTGGGTGATATCGACTGCGCCCTGCGGGGTGTTGTCGGGCACCAGGATAACCAGCTGGTCCTCAACCTCGTTGAAATCGGTGATATAGGGCGACGTCGTGCCCTCGGCCCAGATTCCGGTCAGGAAGGTATCAGCACCCTCGCCCCCTTCCGCCGTGTCACCGCTGCCCATCGCAAGCAGGTCATCGCCAGCCCCGCCAACCAGCGAGTCAGGGTCCAGAAGATCGTCGGCATTTGGCAGGTTGTCGCCGGAGTCATCGACATAGCCTTCCAGAAAGTCATTGCCATTGCCGCCCTTGATCAGGTCCGCGCCAAGGTCTCCAAACAGATAGTCGTCACCGCCGCGCCCCAGCAGCGTGTCATCACCGGCGCCGCCCAGAAGATCATCATTGCCGCCGCCGCCATCCAGCGTGTCATTGCCCTCTTCACCAAACAGAATGTCCGCCCCGCCGCCGCCAAGCAACAGATCCGTCCCCTGCCCCGCGATCAGAACATCCGATCCCGCGCCGCCATCCAATGTGTCGTCGCCATTGCCGGCATCCAGAATGTCGTCCCCTTCAAGCCCGACAAGAAGGTCCGGCCCCATGCGGCCAACCAGTGTGTCATTGCCTGCGCCCCCTTCAAGGTAATCGTCATCCTCGGTTCCCGACGCGGCAATACCATCTGGGTCATCCGAGCCGGAAACCAGGCTCAGCCCGCCAAACAGCAGGCCGAAACCCAAAAGAAAAAACAGCTCGATCATAGCAACATCCCGGCAGATTCCCGGCCGAACATTGCCTTATTTTAGCCTTATTTCAAGAACTTGTTGTAATTCATGGCAATACGGGGACAGTCCCGCTTCACCGCTCCGATTGTTGCGCACTGGATGCCAATCACAAGCCAAATGCCTTGCGCAGCATGTTCAGCGCAACCAGCGTCAGAAACACCGCAAAGACCCGTTTCAACGGTTTCGGATCCATCGCATGGGCCAGCTTTACCCCCCACGGGGCGGTGATCAGCGTCATTGCAACGATGATGCCAAACGCCACCAGATTGACGGCCCCGACGTTATAAGGCGGCCGGGTGACCGGGTCGATTTCAAGGAACAGAAAGCCGATGACAGACGGCACCGCGATCACCACGCCAAACCCCGCCGCCGTCGCCACCGCGCGGTGGATCGGGGTGTTGTAAAGGCTCATCAGCGGCACACCGAAACTGCCGCCCCCGATCCCCATCAGCACCGACAGGAAGCCGACCGCCGGGCTGAGCGTGGCGCGGCGCAGCCCCTTGGGCATGGCATCGCCCAGCCGCCATTCGGATTTGCCGAAGCCAAGATAAAGGCCAATCACGATGCCAAGCACACCAAACACCGCCTGCAGCGTGGTCGAACGCAGCGCCGAGGCGGCGATCACGCCGACAATGGCTCCGACGACGATACCGGGCGCCCAGGATTTCAGGATTTCCCAGTCCACGGCGCCTTTCTTGTTGTGGCTCAGAACCGAGCGCATCGAGGTCACGATGATCGTCGCAAGCGAGGTCGCAAGACAGACCTGCATCAGCTGCGGCCCCTCGTAGCCGAGATAGGTGAAAGCATAGAAAAACGCCGGGACCAGAACGATCCCGCCCCCGACGCCCAGAAGCCCCGCCAGCACGCCAGCCAGCGCGCCAATCACCAGAAGCAGCGCCAGCATCGGCAAAAGCAACGAAATATCAGGCATCTACGGCCCTTTCCTCAAGCGGCGTCCCGCGCCGTGGTTACATGGGTCAACGCGGCCTCGACAAGCTCCGGCCCCGCCCCCTTGCGGCTTGCCCCTTCGGACAGTGTGCGCCGCCAGGCCCGCGCGCCGGGTTTTCCCGCAAACAGCCCCAGCATATGACGAGTGATCTGGTTCAGCTTGCCGCCCGCGCCAAGGTGCCGTTCGATATAAGGCAGCATCTGGTGGCAGGTCTCAACGGGATCTGCGGGGGCAACATCCATGCCAAAGATGCGCGCATCCGCCTCGGCCAGGATGTCGGTCGGCGTGTGATAGGCCGCCCGCCCCACCATAACACCATCCAGCCCGCGCGCGAGGTGTGACTCGGCCTCGTCCAGCGACCCGATCCCGCCGTTGATCGAGATATGAAGTTCTGGGAACGCTGCCTTCATCTGATGCACCAACTCATAATCCAGCGGCGGAATATCGCGGTTCTCTTTTGGCGACAGCCCCTGAAGCCAGGCTTTGCGCGCATGGATCGAGACCCGCGTGACCCCGGCGGCACGCACGGTTTCGATGAAGGCGGGCAGAACCTCGGACGGTTCCTGGTCATCGACCCCGATCCGGCATTTCACCGTGACCTCGACCGGGCTGGCGGCGATCATCGCGGCACAGCACTCGGCAACAAGGTCGGGGGATTTCATCAGGACCGCGCCAAACGTGCCCGATTGCACCCGGTCAGACGGACAGCCGACATTGAGGTTAATCTCATCATACCCCGCATCCGCCCCAAGCCGCGCCGCCTGTGCCAGCTCCGACGGGTCCGACCCGCCCAGTTGCAGCGCCACGGGATGTTCCTCGGGATTGAACTCAAGCAGATGCAACGCCCCCCCGCGCACCAGCGCCGGAGAGGTGACCATCTCGGTATAAAGCAGAGTGTGGCGCGACATCAGGCGGTGCAGATACCGGCAATGCCGGTCTGTCCAGTCCATCATCGGGGCCACGGAAAGTCTTGCGTCTGGTGTCACCGGTCTGCCTTTGGTTCAAAGCCCCGCACGGCGGGGTCCGGGGCGAGAGACCCATATATCGGCTGGGGGTTCAAAAACAAGGTTTCCCTGCCCCGCAGCAGAATCACATTGCCATGAATCCCCGTAGGATCAGCTGGACCGCGATCACTGTCAGGACGATGTTCAACGCCCGGCCAAACCCGTGATCGGTCATCTTCTCAAGCGCCACCCGTCCGACGATCGTGCCGGCGAACCCGGCGGCAACCATGGCCAGCAAAAGCCCAAGCCACGGCCCGAAGGCAAATCCGAACAGCCCGAAGGCCAGCGACTTCAACCCGTGCTGGATCGTCATCAGCGCCGCATGGGTGGCCACATGCTCGCGTCGGCCCAGTTTCAGCGCGCGCACGAAGGTCGCCGCGAAGGGGCCGGTCGCGCCGAAGAACATCGACAGGAAGCTTGAGATGGCCCCGGTCACCACGGGCCAGCGCCCCAGCCATGCCGGGGGGCGCACATAGAGGTTCCACAACACGAATCCGCCGACACCGATCTGGACCACCCACCCCGGCAGATCGACCGAGATCGCACCGCCAAGAAACGCGCCGCCCACAGCGCCGACAAAGAAGGCGCCCAATGTATCAAAACGGATATGGCGCCACATGATCGCCGCCCTCCCCGCATTGGACGCCAGCTGCACCATGCCATGGATCGGGATCAGCGCCGCCGGGGGCATCACGCTGGCCATGATCCCCAGAACCAGGATGCCGCCGCCAATGCCGAATACGGCCGTGATCAGAGAGCCGCCGAAGGAAGACAGGACCAGCGTCCAGAATTGCCATACGGCAAGGCCGCTGTCTGATATCAGCCATTCTGTCATGCGTTTTTCAGGCCCCTTGCCGTGATTCTGTGCGCTCCGCCGTGCAAACGGGCAGAATCGCCTTGATGATTGTATACAACAGCATACTGAAACCTTTTGTCACACCCTACCCGGTTCTGGGTATGCCGACGGGTTATCGCTAACAAGAAACGTTACGTCACATCGACCGCAAAACCTGTCAAACACTAAGACCCCGTAAATCAACGGTTTTTCCCAATAAAGCGAATTTTTTTACAATCAACCCTATAATTGGGGAAACGAATTTACAAAAAACTTGTTACGTTTCTGTGCCTTATTTCAATATTTTCACTCCCCCTTATGATCTTTCCTTAACCGGACACCCCGCGCCAACCGCGCATTTCGGGCCGTCTCGTTGAAGTCAGACGTTTTGGGAGGACATTGATGTCATCTGATCTAGCTACCAGCAAAACCTATCCGCCCTCTGCCGAATTGTCGGCAGCTGCCCATGCGGATGCTGCGACCTATGACAGGCTTTATGCCGCGTCGATTGCGGATCCCGAGGGGTTCTGGGGCGAAGAAGGCAAGCGGATCGACTGGATCAAGCCGTTCACCAAGGTCAAAGGCACCTCGTTCCAGCCGGGTAACATCGATATCAAGTGGTTCGAGGATGGCACGCTGAACGTCAGCGCCAACTGCATCGACCGCCATCTTGAAACGCGCGGCGACCAGACCGCGATCATTTTTGAGCCGGACGATCCGAATGAGGACGCCCAGCATATCACCTACAAGGAACTGCACCGCCGCACCTGCCGGATGGCCAACATCCTGGAGTCGATGGGCGTGCGCAAAGGCGACCGGGTTATCATCTATCTCCCCATGATCCCGGAAGCCGCCTATGCGATGCTGGCCTGCGCGCGCATCGGCGCGATCCACTCGATCGTGTTTGCCGGATTCAGCCCGGATGCGCTGTCGGCCCGTATCAACGGTTGTGACGCCAAGGTCGTGATCACCGCCGACACCGCCCCGCGCGGGGGCCGCAAGACGGCGCTGAAATCGAACTGCGACGCCGCCCTCTTGCACTGCAAGGACACGGTCAAATGTCTGGTGGTCAAACGCACGGGCGATCAGACCACCTGGATCGACGGGCGCGATTTTGACTATAACGAAATGGCGCTTGAGGCCGATGACTATCAGGCCCCGGTCGAAATGAACGCCGAAGACCCGCTGTTCATTCTTTATACTTCGGGTTCGACGGGACAGCCCAAGGGTGTGGTGCATTGTTCGGGTGGCTATCTGGTCTATGCCGCGATGACGCATCAGTACACGTTCGACTACAAGGACGGCGACATTTTCTGGTGTACCGCGGATGTCGGCTGGGTCACCGGGCACAGCTATATCGTCTATGGCCCGCTCGCCAATGGCGCCACCACGGTGATGTTCGAGGGCGTGCCGACCTACCCGGATGCCAGCCGCTTCTGGCAGGTCTGCGAGAAGCATAAAGTGAACCAGTTCTACACCGCGCCGACCGCCATTCGTGCGCTGATGGGACAGGGCAACGATTTCGTAACCAAATGCGACCTAAGCTCGCTGCGAATCCTCGGCACGGTCGGCGAACCGATCAACCCCGAGGCCTGGAACTGGTACAATGACGTCGTCGGCAAGGGCAAATGCCCGATCGTCGACACCTGGTGGCAGACTGAGACCGGCGGCCACATGATGACGCCGCTCCCGGGTGCGCATGCGACCAAACCCGGCGCGGCGATGAAGCCGTTCTTCGGGGTGAAACCCGTGGTGCTGGACCCGCAATCGGGGGTCGAGATCACCGGCAACGGGGTCGAGGGCGTGTTGTGCATCGCCGATAGCTGGCCCGGCCAGATGCGCACCGTCTGGGGCGACCATGAGCGGTTCGAGAAGACCTATTTCTCGGACTACAAGGGCTATTACTTTGCCGGCGACGGCTGCCGCCGGGACGAGGACGGTGACTACTGGATCACCGGCCGGGTCGATGACGTGATCAACGTCTCGGGTCACCGGATGGGCACGGCCGAGGTGGAATCGGCGCTGGTGGCGCATGCGAAAGTGGCCGAGGCCGCGGTCGTGGGCTATCCGCATGACATCAAGGGACAGGGCATCTATTGCTATGTCACGCTGATGAACGGGGTCGAACCGACCGAGGAGCTGCGCAAGGAGTTGCGCAGCTGGGTCCGCACCGAGATCGGCCCCATCGCATCCCCCGACCTGATCCAATGGGCGCCGGGCCTGCCGAAAACCCGCTCGGGCAAGATCATGCGCCGCATCCTGCGCAAGATCGCCGAAAACGACTATGGCGCCCTTGGCGATACCTCAACCCTCGCAGAACCCGCCGTCGTCGATGACCTCATCGAGAACAGGATGAACAGGGGCAAAGCCGATGCTTGATACTGCCAAGACCACTGCGCCCGTTCTGATCCTGCTCGGCCCGCCCGGGGCCGGGAAAGGCACGCAAGCCCGTATGCTGGAAGAGAAATTCGGCCTTGTGCAACTCTCGACCGGCGACCTGCTGCGCGCCGCCGTTGCCGCCGGCACCGAGGCTGGCAAGGCCGCGAAAGCGGTGATGGAAGCGGGCGGCCTTGTCTCGGACGAGATCGTCATCGCCATCCTGCGCGACCGGTTGGGTGATGAGGATTGCGCCAAGGGCGTGATCCTTGACGGATTCCCGCGCACAACGGTTCAGGCCGAGGCGCTGGACGGGCTGCTGGAGGAATCCGGCCAGAAGATCAACGCCGCGATCAGCCTCGAAGTCGAGGACGCCGCCATGGTGACCCGAATTTCGGGCCGCTACACCTGCGGGTCTTGCGGCGAAGGTTATCACGACACGTTCAAGCAGCCTGTCAAAGACGGTGTCTGCGACAAATGCGGAGGCACGGAAATGAAACGCCGCGCCGACGACAACGCCGAAACCGTGGCCAGCAGACTTGAGGCTTACCACGCGCAGACGGCACCGCTCATTGCCTATTACCAGGGCAAGGGCAGCCTGCAATCGGTCGACGCCATGGGCGAGATCGACCGCGTCGCGGGCGCACTTCGCGCGATTGTCGAAACGGCAACCGCGTAAAGGGAAGGAGCGGCGGGCCACCCGGCCCGCTTTGGAGGAAACGGAAAAAAGAGGGACGACCAAATGGCCGAAAACTCATCCAACAACGCATATTGGAAAGCCAACGTGCGCATCATTCAGATCAGCCTCGTCATCTGGGCGCTGGTCTCTTTCGGGTTTGGCATTCTGCTGCGCCCGATGCTGTCCGGCATTGCCGTCGGCGGCAGCGACCTTGGCTTCTGGTTCGCCCAGCAAGGGTCGATCCTGGTCTTCCTGGCACTGATCTTTTTCTATGCCTGGCGGATGAACAAGCTCGATGCCGAGCATGGCGTAGAAGAATAAGGGACTGAGGGACAGATGGATCAGTTTGTACTTAACTGGCTGTTTATCGGTGCAAGCTTCGCGCTTTACATCGGTATCGCTATTTGGGCCCGTGCGGGCTCGACTTCGGAATTCTATGCGGCTGGCCGGGGTGTTCACCCCGTCGTTAACGGCATGGCAACGGGCGCGGACTGGATGTCGGCGGCCTCGTTCATCTCGATGGCAGGTCTCATCGCCTTCACCGGCTATGACAACTCGTCCTTCCTGATGGGCTGGACCGGCGGCTATGTGCTGCTGGCGCTGATGCTGGCGCCTTACCTGCGCAAGTTCGGCAAATACACGGTGTCCGAGTTCATCGGCGACCGTTTCTATTCGCCGACCGCACGCCTTGTTGCAGTGATCTGCCTGATCGTGGCCTCGACCACCTATGTGATCGGCCAGATGACCGGCGTTGGCGTGGCCTTTGGCCGCTTCCTTGAGGTCGACAACACCACCGGCCTTCTGATCGGTGCCTGTGTGGTTTTTGCCTATGCAGTGTTCGGCGGCATGAAAGGTGTGACCTATACGCAGGTTGCGCAATATGTCGTTCTGATCGTGGCATATACCATCCCGGCGATCTTCATCTCGCTGCAGCTGACCGGCAACCCGATCCCGGGTCTGGGTCTGTTCGGCGATCACGCCGCATCGGGTGAGCCGCTTCTGGCCAAGCTGGACCAGATCGTGACCGAGCTGGGCTTTGCCGCCTATACCGAACATCACGCCGACACGCTGAACATGGTTCTGTTCACCCTGTCGCTGATGATCGGCACCGCCGGCCTGCCCCACGTCATCATGCGCTTCTTCACCGTTCCCACCGTTGCCTCGGCACGCTGGTCGGCGGGCTGGACGCTGGTCTTCATCGCGCTTCTCTATCTGACGGCCCCGGCCGTGGGCGCCATGGCACGGCTCAACATCTCGGAAATGATGTGGCCCAATGGCACCGATGGGGAACCGGTTTCCGTCGAGATGATGGAAAACGACGCGCGCTATGACTGGATGGCGACCTGGCAGAAAACCGGCCTTCTGGGTTGGGAAGACAAGAACGGTGACGGCAAGATTGCGTATTTCAACGACAAGAATGCCGACGTCAAAGCCAAGGCCGAAGCCGCGGGCTGGGGCAGCGAGAATGAGCTGACAAACTTCAACCGCGACATCCTGGTTCTGGCCAACCCCGAGATCGCCAACCTGCCGGGTTGGGTGATCGCGCTGGTGGCCGCCGGTGGTCTGGCAGCGGCCCTTTCGACGGCGGCGGGTCTGCTTCTGGCTATCTCGTCGGCTGTGTCGCATGACCTGATCAAGGGTGCTATCAACCCGTCGATCTCGGAAAAAGGAGAGCTGTTGTCGGCGCGTATCGCAATGGCCGTGGCCATTGTGGTGGCGACCTACCTGGGTCTCAACCCTCCGGGCTTCGCCGCGCAGACCGTGGCGCTTGCCTTTGGTCTGGCCGCTGCGTCGATCTTCCCGGCGTTGATGATGGGCATCTTCTCGAAGGTGAACAACAAGGGTGCCGTGGCCGGTATGCTGGCAGGTCTGATCGTGACCCTGATCTACATCTTCCTGCACAAGGGCTGGTTCTTCATCCCCGACACCAACCGGTTCGACGATGCCGACCCGCTTCTGGGCACGATCAAGTCGACCTCGTTCGGCGCGGTCGGTGCGTTGATCAACTTCGCCGTTGCCTTCGCCGTGTCGAAAGCATCCGAGCCGATCCCGGCAGAGATCGACGAACTGGTCGAAAGCGTCCGTATCCCGAAAGGGGCCGGCGCTGCGCAGGCCAAGTGATCGGGCCAGATCATCTGGCCAAGCGATCCGGTCGGGCCGTCAACTGCGACGGCCCGCCCTCTTCCAAATCTGTCCCGTCCGGTGCATGCCGGGCGGGACGTTTCAATTCCCAAGGTCACCCCGATGCCGCTTGAACAAGACCAGATCCTGCGTTTCCTGAAGTCGGTGCATCCCTATGATGCCCTGCCCGAGGACGCCCAGCGCGACATCACCCCCCTGTTCCGGCCCCGCCGGGTTTCAGCGGGCGAAGTGATCTTTGCCATCGGCGACCGCATCGCGGCGCTCTATCTGATCCATGAAGGTGCCGTGGTGACCCGCGACGCGCAGGGCGATCCGGTATCGCATCTGGGCATGCGCAACTCGTTCGGCGAACGCGGGCTGCAGCGTGACGGTTTTGCCGCCGTCAGCGCCGAGGCCGAGACGGACGCGGTGTTGCTGGAACTGCCCGCGCCTGAGTTCTTCCGCCTGATGGAGGCCCACGCGCCAATGCGCCGGTTCTTCAGCCGTGCGCGCGGCGTGAAACCCAAGGGCAACGATCTTGCTACCAGCCGGGTCGAAACGCTGATGGCCAGCTCCCCGGCGACCTGCGCCCCTGCCGCGACTGTTCAGGACGCGGCCCGGACCATGCAGGACAAACATATCTCGTCGCTCTGCGTGGTCGAGAACGGCGCGCTGGCCGGGATCGTCACCATCCGCGACCTGTCGGGCAAGGTGTTGGCCCAAGGGCTGCCCGTCACCACCCCGGTTTCCGACATCATGACCGCGAATCCAATCACACTGGCCCCCAGCGCCATCGGTTCGGACGTGCTGCACGCCATGATGGAGCGGCGCATCGGCCATATCCCCATCGTCGAAGGCGGCAAGCTGGTTGGCATCGTCACCCAGACCGACCTGACCCGGTTTCAGGCGGTATCATCGGCGGAACTGGTCAGCGAGATCGCCCGCGCGGACACAGCCCAACAGATGGCCGAAGTCACCGCCCGCATCCCGCGCCTTCTGGTGCAACTGGTGGCAGGCGGCAACCGCCACGAGGTCGTGACGCGGCTGATCACCGACATCGCCGATACCGCCACACGCCGCCTTCTGGCACTGGCCGAACAGAAACTCGGCCCTGCCCCGGTGCCCTATCTGTGGCTGGCCTGCGGGTCGCAAGGGCGACAGGAACAGACCGGGGTCAGCGATCAGGACAATTGCCTGATCCTTGATGACGCGGTGACAGACGACCAGCGCACGGGCTATTTCGCGGAACTGGCGAAATTCGTCAGCGACGGGCTGGATGTCTGCGGCTATTTCTACTGTCCCGGCGACATGATGGCGACGAACCCGCGCTGGTGTCAGCCCCTGTCGGTGTGGAAGTCCTATTTCGCCAAGTGGATCAACAAACCCGACCCCGAGGCACAAATGCTGGCCTCGGTCATGTTCGACCTGCGGCCCATCGGTGGTTCTGAGGCGCTGTTTGACGACCTGCAAACCAGCACATTGACCGCAGCTGCCGAGAACTCGATCTTTGTCGCCCATATGGTGTCGAACTCGCTAAAACATCAGCCGCCATTGGGCCTGTTGCGCGGGTTCGCGACGATCCGTTCGGGCGAACATAAGAACCAGATCGACCTCAAGCACAACGGGGTTGTGCCCATCGTCGACCTTGGCCGCATCTATGCGCTTCAGGGCAAGTTGACAGCTGTCAACACCCGCGCCCGTCTGGAAGAGGCGGTGGCGGCAGGGGTTCTGTCTGAAAACGGCGGGCAAGACTTGCTGGATGCCTATGACCTGATCGCCGAAACCCGGCTGGAGCATCAGGCCGCGTTGGTGAAAGCGTCCGAGAAGCCGGACAATTTCCTCGCCCCCAGCGCGCTCTCGGATTTTGAACGCAGCCATCTGCGCGACGCCTTCGTCGTTGTGAAAAGCCTGCAATCCGCCATTGGCCACGGGCGCGGCATGTTAAGTTGACGCGGGCGCCCGGTCAGGAGGAGACCGGGCCGCCCTGCCCTTCGGGGCCGCTATGAAAAGGGAGGAATGAGATGTTCCTTGAACTGATCGGCACATTCATCGCAGGGGTCGCTGCGGGTGGTCTGATGATGCTTTTGAACCGGGGACTGGGCGGCCGCCTGCCCCGCTGGTTGATCCCCGTCGCGGCGGGGGCGGCCATGCTGGTGGCGACGATCAGCAGTGAATACGGCTGGTTCACCCGCAACAAGAACAGCCTGCCCGAGGGGTTTGCCATCGCGCAAACGGTTGAAAACACAGCAATCTATCGCCCCTGGACCTATGTGTCGCCCTTCGTGGACCGGTTTGTCGCGGTCGATATCGGCACCATGCAGACCCATGACGCCCAGCCTGACCTACGCCTTGCCAACACCTATTACTTTGGCCGCTGGCAGCAGGTGGCGCAGGTGCCGGTCGTGGCAAATTGCGCGGCTGGCACCCGTGCGGTCCTGACCGAAGGCGTGACATTTGGAGAAGACGGCAGCGTCGCAGGCGCGACATTTGTGGCCGCGGGGTCGGACGACCCGATCATTTCAACCATGTGCAGGGGATAGGTCATGCTCACGTCGCTTAGTCTTCGCATCCGCATCTTCCTGTTCTTTGCCCTCTTGGGCATCGGCGGCGCCGCTGTCGCGGAGCTGGCGCTTTGGATCGGCTACCAGCGCGCGCAGGCCACCGACCCCGCCAGCGGTTTCCTTCTGGCAGGGTTGATCGCCGGTTTCGGCATCGTCGCGCTGGCCGCTGGCGTGTGGCTGTTGTTCGACGAGAACCTCGCCAAACCGATTGAACGGCTGGCCGCCGCCATGCGCACCCGCGCCCATGCCGGGGTCGAGGTCTCGGTTGACGAGAAATCCGCACGTTACCTTGGCGATCTGGCTCCGGCCGCCACAGCCGTTTCGACCCAGCTTTCGCAATCGACCCAGATGACGGCAGAGGCCGTGGCCGAAGCCACCGCACGGCTGGCCGGGGAAAAGGAACGGCTGACTGCACTGTTGTCGGAAATCCCCGTCGCGATGATCCTGGTGAACCCGAACCACCAGATCGTGCTTTACGATGCGCAGGCGGGCGAGGCTCTGTCGCAGGTCGGCCCGCCGCGCCTGAATGCCTCGATCTTCGACTACCTGCGCCGCGATCCGATCCTGAAGGCCCATGCCAAGCTGGTGAAGACCGGCAAGGATGTTGCCTTTACCGTCAAGGGCAAGGAAGACCGGTTCAGCTTTGACGCACGCCTGAAACCCCTTGGCCACGCACCGGGTTACATGATCATCATCGACGACGCGCACGCGACCTTTGCCCCCGATGCTTCGCGCCCGGTGATCTTCGATTTCGACCTGATGGACCGCGAAGCGGCGCAAGAGATCGCCGAGACCCCGATCATGGGTCTGGATTTTGCGGTTTTCGACACCGAAACAACGGGGCTGTTGCCGCACAAGGACGAGATCGTGCAGATGGGCGCGGTGCGGGTCGTGAACGGGCGGATCGTGCCCGGAGAGGCGATCAACCAGCTGGTCAACCCCGGCATCAAGATCCCCACGTCCTCGACCAAGGTGCATAGGGTGACCGACATGATGGTGGCTGATGCGCCTGACCCGTTGACGGTCACGCAGCGGTTCCACCACTTCTGCAACGGCGCGGTCATCGTGGCCCATAACGCGCCTTTCGACATGGCCTTCATGCACCGTTACGGCAAGCAGGCCGGGCTGACGTGGGATCATCCGGTGATCGACACCGTCCTTTTGTCCGCCGTCCTGTTCGGCGCAAGCGAGACTCATACGCTGGATGCGCTCTGCGCCCGCCTTGGCGTTGTGATCCCGCCACAGCTGCGTCACACCGCGCTTGGCGACGCGCAGGCCACCGCCGAGGTGTTGTGCAAGATGCTGCCGATGCTGGACAGCCGGGGCTTCCGCACCTTTGGCGAGGTGGTCGCGCAGACCCGCAAACACGGGCGATTGCTTGAGGATTTGAATTAGAGAACTCCGACGGCAGAAACTGCCAGTATTCAGCGTGAGTTCGCGCCCGGCTCCGAGGGTGGGCGTATCGCGCCCGCCTTGGGGGGCGGGGTCGGGCGCGAACCGGATCGCGTTGCGATCCGGGCTCAGGGATTTCTGGGAAGACATCAGGCTTTCAGGCCGCCATCGCGCGGGTATAGCAGGCAATGACCCCCTCTTCGTCCGTTTTCAGCGCCAGAACCGCAACACGGGATGCCGCACTGCTGATCCGTGCGCGGCCCGCGTCATTGGCCTCGCCGTCCAGTTCCGCCCCCAGCCAGCCGCAGCTTTGGGTGATGGCGGCGCGGACAGGGGCAGCGTTTTCGCCGATGCCGCCGGTAAAGACGATGGCATCCACACCGCCCAGCGCAGCCGCAAGCGATCCGATCTGACGCGCGGCTGAATAGACAAACAGGTCCACCGCTTCCTTCGCCCTTGGGTCGTCACTTGCCAGAAGGTCGCGCATGTCGCTTGAAAGGCCCGAAACCCCAAGCAGGCCCGAGTCCTTGCTCAACAGCGCCTCGATCTCGCCCACGCTGCGCCCCTCGCGGGCCAGGTGGAAGATCACGCCGGGGTCGATCTGACCGCAGCGCCGCCCCATCATCAAGCCGTCGATCGCGGTAAAGCCCATGGTGGTTGCCACGCTTTGCAGATCACGCATCGCACAGATCGACGCGCCATTGCCAAGATGCAGCACAAGCACGCGTTCCCGCTCGGCCGCTGCAAGGTGGTCGGGCAGTTGCGACGCGATAAAGTCATAACTCAGCCCGTGGAACCCATAGCGCAGCACCCCCTGATCGGTCAGGTCGCGCGGGATCGGGAACATCTGCGCCAGCCGTGGCTGGGTGCGGTGGAAGGCGCTGTCAAAACAGGCAACCTGCGGTACGTCGGGCCATTTGGCCGCCACCGCGCGGATACCCGCGAGGTTATGCGGCTGATGCGCCGGGGCCAGCGGCGCGAGCGCTTCCAGCGCCACCAGAACGTCATCCGTCACCCGTGCGGGCCGGTCGAATGCCTGCCCGCCATGCACCACCCGGTGCCCTGCCGCGCTGATGGAGAGCGTCGGATGGGTCGCGCCAAGGTGATCGAGAAGCCAACCGATGATCTGGTCATGCCCGGCATCCGCCGCCAGAGGCAATTCCCTGTCCTCTCCGGCCAGCGACAGGCGCGGGCCGTTTCCGATCCGCTCGATCTGGCCTTTCACAAGCGGCGCGGCACCCTCGCCATAGACCGCGAACTTGACCGAGGACGATCCCGCGTTCAGGACAAGGATCGCATCCCCGCTCACAGTGTCACCTGTTTCAGCTTGTGGCGCACGAACAGCTGCGCCAGCGCCGCCGACACCACCCGCGACAGCGTCCCGTCCGCCCGGCTGGTCAGCATCACCGGTACCCGTGCGCCAAGGACAATCCCGGCGCTGTCCGCACCGGCAAGATACATCAGCTGTTTGGCGATCATGTTGCCCGCCTCAAGGTCAGGCGCCAGCAGGATATCCGCGTCGCCAGCGACGTCGGATTTGATCCCCTTGGCCTTGGCCGCACGTTTCGAAATCGCGTTGTCAAAGGCCAGAGGCCCGTCCAGCAGCCCCCCCTTGATCTGATCCCGGTCGGCCATCTTGCACAGAGCGCCCGCCTCGACCGTCGATGGGATCTTGGGATAGATCGTCTCAACCGCCGACAGGATCGCCACCTTGGGCAGTTCGACCTGAAGCGCATGGGCCAGTTCGATCGCGTTCTGGGCGATGTCGGCCTTGCATTCCAGATCGGGGAAAATGTTGATCGCGGCGTCGGTGATCAACAGGGGCTTGGGATAGGTCGGCACATCCAGCACAAAGACATGGCTCATCCGACGCCCCGTGCGCAGCCCGCGCTCCTTGTGGACGATCTCGGCCATGACCTCATCCGTGTGCAGCGCGCCTTTCATGATCGCCTCGGCCTTGCCTTCGCGCACCAGCCGCACCGCCTGGGCCGCGGCATCATGGGAATGGGCGGCATCGACAATCTCAAGATGGTCAAGGTCCAGCCCCGCGGCCTCGGCCGTAGAAATGATCTTGGTGGCGGGACCAACAAGGATCGGCGTGATCAGCCCCCTGTCCCGCGCCACCAGTGCCCCGGCAAGCGAGGCTTCGTCACAGGGATGCACGATGGCGGTCAGGATCGGATCAAGATGTTCGGTGGCGGCAAGAATATCGTCAAAGCCGGAAAAAGGCGTCGGTGCGGTCAAAATCAGGTCTCCTGTCGGGACAGAGGCGTCGGTCAATGGCAATGGACCCAATCTATGTCAGCCGCATGACGGCGGCTCAAGCCCCGTTCAGAAGACGTCGGGTCAAGCGCCGGGCAAATAACGCCCGAAGGACCGCCGCGCGAAAACAAGCGGGCTGCCGTCGTTCAGGACGACGTTTTCGACCTCACCCACCATGATGACATGGTCGCCGCCCTCGTGGATCGCGGTAGTGCGGCAATCGAACCGGGTCAGGCAATCGTCAAACACCGGAACGCCGTTTTGGTCCCACTCCCAGCCAAGCTGGTCAAACGCATCCCCGCGCCGGGCGAATTCTTCCGCCAGCGGGCGCTGGTCCTCGCGCAGGACGTGGATAGCGAAGTGGCGCGCCTCGGCGAAATAGGGATAGCGCAACGAGGTTTTCGAAGGAGACCACAGCACCAGCGGCGGCGTCAGCGAGATCGAGGAAAAGGAATTGGCGGTCATGCCGATCGGAGTCCGCTCGGCCGTTGCAGTAACAATGGTCACACCGGTCGCGAAACAGCCCAAAGCCTCGCGGTATTCGGTGGAATGCTCCGGGGTCGGCCGGAAACTCGTGCCCATCTGCCTGTCCTGCGCTCTCGATCACGGTTGAACCACCGCGTTTACGTCATTCTGGCCCGCACGCAAGAGATTTCCAGCTTTTTCTTGGACCGAACCGCCGTGCATCCCGTGATCACGCCACGTGAATCCGGGGGATAGCTTTGCGTTCCAATGCGGCGGAAAGAAGATGGTGCCCCCACACGGACTCGAACCGCGGACCTACTGATTACAAATCAGTTGCTCTACCAGCTGAGCTATAGGGGCACTGGGGCGCGTTTAATCGCAAAGGTCGGTCGACTGCAAGAGGTGATTTAGCGGTTGGCGCGCGCCAGTAGTCCGACCGCGACAAGACCGACCAGAACAATCAGCACCGCGCCCGGGCTGGCGTCGCCGAGATTCTCCAGACTGGCCTGGTCATGCACGCGGGTTGCCAGCGTGTCATAGTTGAACGGGCGCAGCAGCATGGTGGCGGGCAGTTCCTTGACGCAATCGACAAAGACCAGCAACAGGGCCGAGCCGACCGAGCCGCGGATCAGCGGGAAATAGACCTGCCGCAGCGTTTGTGCCCGCGTGCGGCCAAGGCTGCGGGCCGCCATCGGAAGGCTGGGAGAAACCCGTCCCAGCGCCCCGTCCGCTGCGCCCTGCGCAATGGCGAAGAAACGCACGCAATAGGCCAGCACCAGCGCAAAGGCGCTGCCGGTCAGAATCAGGCCGGCGCGTTCATGGGTGATGGATTCGATGAAATCGGCCAGCTTGTGGTCGATCACGGCAAGCGGGATCAGGATGCCGACCGCCAGCACCGCTCCAGGCGCGGCATAGCCAATCGTCGTCAACGGCATCAGAAGGCGCGGCAAGGTTCGCCCGGACAGCCGCACGCCATAAACCAGAAAGACCCCCAGCGTCACGGTCACAAGCGCGGCGATGCCGCCAACGGTTATCGTATTCCACAGGGCGGCGACCAGCTCGGTGTCGCGCCAGCGCTCGGCGTTTTCCACCGCATGGGACATGATGACCCCCATCGGCAGGACAAAGCCGACCAGGAAAGGGAACAGGCACAGCGCCGTCGCCGACCACCCGGCAAACCCGGTCAGCCGGGTTTTCTGAACCGGGCGGTGGCGCGACGAGAGCGAGAAGAACTTGATCCGCCGGCGCGAGGATTTTTCAAGCGTCACCAGCAGCACGACAAGGACCAGAACCACGGACGACAGCTGCGCCGCACCGCCGGCGTTGTTGCTTTCCAGCCAGACCGAGAAGATGCCCGTGGTCAGTGTCTGCACGGCGAAATAATCGACAGTGCCAAAATCGTTCACGGTTTCCATCATCACCACCGCCACACCCGCAGCGATGGCGGGGCGGGCCAGCGGCAGGCCGATGCGCAGGAAGCGGCCAATGGCGCCGACACCCAGCGACCGCGCGACTTCTTCCGCCTCGCCGGACTGTTCGCGGAAGGCGGCGCGGGCAAGAATATAGACATAGGGAAACAGTGCCGCCGTCAGGACAATGACCGCGGCCCCGATCGAGCGGATCTCGGGGAACCAGTAGTCACGCGCGGTTTCCCAGCCAAACAGCGACCGCAGGAAGGTCTGGACCGGGCCGGCATATTCCAGGAAATCCACCAGCGCATAAGCCCCGACATAGGCGGGAATCGCCAGGGGCAGCAGCAGCACCCACTCCAGCCACCCGACCCAGGGAAAACGGTAGCGGCTGACAAGCCAGGCCGCGCCGGTGCCGATGCAGGCGGCAAAGAATCCGACCCCGATCATCATCACAAGCGTGTTCTTCAGGTAACGCGGCAGGGTCGTCGACAACAGGTGCGGCCAGATGTTTTCGGTCGGCGTCAAAGCCATGAAAAACACTGCAACAATCGGCGCGACCACGACGGCGGCAATCAACACCGCGCCCAGCGACCAGGGGTCAAGACGCAGCCGGGGCCAGCGGTTTTTGGACTTCTGCGCAGCGCTCTGTTGCAAATCGGTCTGGGTCATAACGTCCCCATGCCTGAATCTGGTTTCGCTGTCCAGAATCGAAGCTATAATGGTCACGATCGCATAAGGGCAAAGACAAAAATCACCATGCAGGTCGTTCTTCATACCGGGGCGCATTTCACAGACGAGGACAGGCTTCTGAACTGCCTCGAGATGAACCGTGATCTTCTGGCCACGCAGGGCGTGTCCCTGCCCCGCCCCAAATCATACCGCCGACGCCTGCGCGACCTGCTGCATGACGTCCAGGCGGCGCCGCTGGCCGATGGCGTGATGCAGACCTTTCTGGACGAGGTGAACACCCTGCCGGACCCGGACCGGGTGGTGTTTTCCAACGAGAACTTCTTTGGCGTGCCGAAGATCGCGATCAAGGACAACAAGTTCTATCCCGTGGCCGAGGGGCGGCTGGCCGATTTCTGCAGCCTGTTTCCCGGCGACTCGGTCGAGATGTTCATGGGCATCCGCAACCCGGCGACACTGCTTCCGGCACTGTTGCGCGGCAGCCCGGCCGAGTCACTGGATACTCTGACGGACGGGTCGGTCCCGACGGCCTTGCGATGGTCGGAATTGGTCACGCGCCTGCGCGAGAACCTGCCGACCATTTCGCTCACGATCTGGTGCAACGAAGATACACCGATGATCTGGGACCAGCTGATGCGCGAAATGAGCGGCGTCGATCCGATGGTCAAGCTGGAAGGTGTTGACGCGCTTCTGGCCGAAATCATGTCCAAAGAGGGCATGACGCGGTATCGCGCCTATCTCGACAGCCACCCCGGTATGACCGAGGTCCAGAAACGCCGCGTGATCGCCGCCTTCCTTGACAAATTCGCGCTTGAGGATGTGTTGGAAGAGGAACTTGACCTGCCCGGCTGGACTGACGAGTTCGTCGAGACGCTGACCGATATCTATGACGAGGACGTCTATCAGATCGAGCGGATGCCAGGCGTGAACCTGATCACGCCCTGACGGGAAACCGCGTAGCGGTCAGTGCAGTTTGACCACGTTGTCCGTGTGATGGGTGTGCGGCGGGACGCTTGCCGCCAGGCGCAGCGCATTGCCAAGGTATTCGGCCAGACCGACAAGACTGGGTGCGAAATCCGGGCGCACCAGAAGCGTTGCCAGCAACATCGCATCCTCGCGCTGACCGTCTGCGGCGGCTGCGACGAAATGGGCAAAACAGCTTTCATCCGCCCCAAGGCAGGCACAGGCGGAATGGTGACGCATCAGCGGACGGCGGCCATGGCGGGCGCACAGGTCACACAGGTTTGAAAGCGCGTGGAGGACCATATCGGCATGGGCCACGCCTGCGGTCCGGGTGATGTCCCGGCCAAGGTTTTCCAGTCCGGCACGCCCATCGCTCCAGGCGCGCAGGGCACGCACCGCGCCCTGCTCGACAGGCCCAAGCTCTGACAGAAACCCGACCGGCGCCGCGCCGCGTTTCTGCCCGCGCGCGGAGGCCCCGAAACCGTCACTCATTTCGTCAGGATCAGCTTGCCGGCGCGGGTGATGCGCAGAAAGTATTCCTGGTTGCCAAGGCGGATCTGGGCAAGGTTGCCGCCCTGTGTCAGGTCTTCGGCAACCCATGCCGGTACCGATGTGGTGGTGGAAGCCGGGTGAAGTGTCGCGCTCATCGCTGCCGCTCCTCTTGTCTGTTCGCGATCCTGTTCAAAAGCATCTCAAGGCACCAGTCGCTGGACAGCGGGATATCGGTCAGCATGTCGGACAGGCGCAGCCCGTCACGGTCCCTGTCTGTGCGATTGATCCCATCTGAAGCGGTCATGGCGTTTTCCTTTGCTGCGTTGCAGGCGTGTTCACCTGCCTCCTATAACCTGAGCGATTCACTCAGTTATGTCAATCCGACAATTTTAGTCAGGTTATGTGATCGGCGGTTTTGAGCAGGCAAAGAAAAAGCGGCCCCTTTCGGAGCCGCCCAGCAGACCGCCTGCGCGGTCGACCCGATCTGTGACCGGGTCACGTCGCCTAGCTCATGCCAAGCGCTTCCTTGTACATTTCCAGCACCGCCTCTTCCTCGGCGATGTCGTCACGGTCGCGCTTGCGCAGCGCGATGACCTTGCGCATGACCTTGGTGTCATAGCCGCGGGCCTTGGCCTCGGCCATGACCTCTTTCTGCTGGTCGGCAATGTCCTTTTTCTCCATGTCCAGCCGTTCGAACCGTTCGATGAACTGGCGCAGTTCGTCGGCGGTCACGCGATAGCTGGAATCGGGGGAATACTCGTCGCTCATGTTGTCTCTTTCCGGGCTGGCATTTGGTCTTTTGTTCGGACCGGAACCTAGCCGCAGCCCCACGGCGCGGCAAGCGCGGTTTTGGCCCCCGCCTTGCCAATCGGTACGTTCTGGCCTAGGGCGGTGGCCAAAGCTTTTGCGGGACAAGGAAAAGACCGATGCAATGGATGATCTGGGGCGGTGCGATGATCTCGTTTCTGGGGCTCTGCGGGTTGATCCTGTCCATCGTGAAGGTGAACAAGGCGCGCAAATCCGGCCTGACGGACGAGGAATTGCGCGTCGCGGTGCAAAAGGCAATGCCGCTGAACCTGGGCTCGCTCTTTCTGTCGGTCATCGGCCTGATGGTGGTGATCCTGGGGATTTTCCTGGCCTGACCTCTGCCCCGCCTTGCGCGTTCCGGCCTCAGCTTTCCCGTCTCAGCTTTCCCGTCTCAGCTTTCTCTGTCGAGATCGCTGAAATGGCGGCCTTCGCGCTGAAGCGCGTCGAACACCGGCTCGACCTGCCAGAAACGCGGATATTCCGCCGCGAAACGCTCAAGGTCGGCTTTGAGCGCCAATAGCCCCGCCTGATCCGCCGTTTTCATCGGCCCGCCGCGCCAGCGCGGATAGCCATAGCCGTGGACCAGCACCGTGTCGATATCGCCGGGCCGGGTCGCGATTCCCTCGCGCAGAAGCCGCGCCCCGGTGTTGGCCATTGCCGCCAGCACGCGGCGCTGAATCTCTTTGACCGAAAAGCTGCGCGGCACAATGCCGGCCACTGCGCGCTCGGCTTCGATGATGGCCAGCACTTCGGGGTCGGGTTCGCCTTTGCGCGCGCCATCGGGATAGCGGTAATAACCGCGTCCGGTTTTCTGTCCGAACCAGCCCCGTTCACACAGCCGGTCCGCCACCACGACATAGCGGTCGGCGGGGTCGCGGGTCGGCGCCAGCCGCTTGCGCCGCGCCCATGCGATATCCAGCCCGGCAAGGTCGCTGACCTGAAACGGGCCCAGCGCCATGCCAAAGCTGCGCATTGCCTTGTCGATCTCGTAGGGCGAGGCACCGTCTTCCATCATGAAATCACAAACCGCGCGATAAGCGGCAAAGACCGAGTTGCCGATGAACCCGTCACAGACCCCGGACCGCACCGGGATTTTGCCCAGCCTTTTGGCCAGCGCGACACCTGTCGCCACCGCGTCCGCCCCGGTCCGTTCCCCCACCACGACCTCCAGAAGCCGCATCACGTGGGCAGGTGAGAAGAAATGAAGCCCGACCAGCATCTCGGGCTGCTCCAGCACCGAGGCAATTTCGTTAATATCAAGATAGGAGGTATTGGTCGCCAGCACCGTGTTTTCACCGACAATGCCGTCAAGCTGGGCAAAGATCTGTTGCTTGACGTCCATCTCTTCGATCACCGCCTCGATGACGAGGTCCATATCCGCCATGGCCACAAGGTCATCTCGCCCCTGCAGACGCGACAGGTGGTCCTCGAACCGGTCAATTCCAAGCCGCCCGCGCCGGACATCGCGTTCCAGGATATCGCGGATGCGGCTCAGCCCCTTGTCCAGCAAGGTCCCGTCACGTTCGACCAGCATAACCCGCAGCCCCGCCGACAGGCAGGCCGCGGCGATCCCTGCCCCCATCGTGCCGCCACCGACGATGCCGACCCTGTCGATGTCGCGTGCGGTGCCCTGTGCCAGCTCCGGCAGTTTCGCGGCCTTTCGCTCGGCAAAGAATATGTGGCGCAGCGCGTCAGAATGGTCCGAGGCGACAAGCGTGTCGAACGCCGCGCGTTCAAATGCCATTCCGGTGTCGAACGGCAGAAGGGCCGCGGCCTCGACGCAACGCACGATTTCGACCGGCGCGATCTCGGGGCGGCGGGACACCTCGGCCAGCTTGTCCTGAACGACCGACTGGTAATCCGCCGCGTCGCGAAAACCGTCGGTGATGTCCCGCGTCGGGCGCGGATTGGCGCCGTCCGCGATGATCTCGGCGGCATACTCCAGCGCGGCCTGTCGCAGATCGCCGCTGACCACCCTGTCAAAGAACACCCCGGCGCGCTTGTCGGTCACCTTCATCGGGCGTCCCGACAGCATCAGGTCAAGCGCGACCTCGGCGCCGCCCAGTCGCGGCGCGCGCTGGGTACCGCCTGCGCCGGGCAGGATGCCCAGCGTGACTTCGGGCAGGCCAAAAGCAGCCTTGTCATCGGCGATCCGGTAATGCGCGCCCAGCGCCACCTCGAACCCGCCGCCGAGCGCGGTGCCGTGAACGGCCGCGATGACCGGTTTGGATGCGGCCTCCAGCCGGTTGCACACCTCGGGCAGCCAGGGGTCCTTTGGGGCGGACACGAACTCGCGGATATCCGCCCCGGCCGGAAAGGTGCGGCCCATCCCGATCAACATGATCGCGCGGACAGTGTCATCGGCAAGCGCGTGGTCCAACCCTTCCACAAGCCCGACCCGCACCGCATGCGACAAGGCATTGACTGGCGGATTGTTCACCGCCAGGACCGCAACATCACCTTCGACCTGATAGATTACCGCATCCGACATGCTGTCCTCCTGTCGTCCGCCGCGCCAGACCGGATGGACGGCTTCCCCTGTCCAAACTTTACCCCCGCGCGGGTGTGGCGCAACCGTCGGGACGATGAAGACGCAAGAAAAAACGCCTGCGAGCCATGCGCGGGCGTGTTTTTTTTGGAGTGCAGGCTTCCTGCTGTCAGGCCGCGCGGACGTCAGACGGGCATGTTGTCGAACATACCTTCCAGTTCTTCATCAACCAGTTCGAAATCGAGATCACGCAGCCGGGCCGGAACCCGCCCGCCGTCGGCCTTGATGCGCTCAAGCGTGCGGTGCAGGTCCTGATGAAGCTGATACCGGGTATCTCCGGTCGCATTGGCAATCCGGGCTTCCAGTTCAAAGGCTTTGTTCAACAAAATATCCATGAGCAAAAGGGTCCTCCTCAATCCTTTTGTTACTGCGCCACCTCGGTCGCACAGTTCTTGCATAATGGGGCGTCGGGCACGACGGCCAAACGTTCCGCCGAAATATCGTCTCCACAACGCGCACAAATGCCGAATTCTCCGTCACGAATGCGGGCAAGTGCTGCACGAATGCGCAGAATTTCATCCTGTCCGCTTTGGCCCAGCTGTTCCAACACCTCGTCGCCTTCCCTTTCGACGGCCAGTTCTTCCCAGTCCTTGGAATGCTCGGCATCCAACTCCGCTTCGATTGCATGCAGGCGCGAATCCAGTTCGGACAAACGCTTGAGCAGCGCCGCCCTGTATGTCGAAACGTCTTTCATGTGGTATCCTCTGATTGTGACAGAAATTATGACACGGCGGACAAAACACAACCTTGACCTTGGTCAAACATGACTGCCACTTGCAACATATGCAAAAAACGTTATATGATCTCCAACAAATGGAGGATTCCTGATGAAACCCGAAGTAAAAGCCTTTTTCGACGATGCCACGAACACCATCTCTTTTGTGGTAAAAGACCCGAATTCAAGCAGTTGCGCGGTGATCGACAGCGTGCTGGACTTCGACTATTCCTCGGGCCGCACCGACACGGCCTCGGCGGATGAAGTCATCGCCTATGTGAAAGACAACAACCTCAAGGTCGAGTGGCTGCTGGAAAGCCATGTTCACGCCGACCACCTGTCGGCGGCGCCCTATATCCAGGAACAGGTCGGCGGCAAAATCGGCATTGGCGAGAATATCACCATCGTGCAGGACACCTTCGGCAAGGTCTTCAATGAAGGCACCGAGTTCCAGCGTGACGGCAGCCAGTTCGATGCGCTGTTCAAGGAAGGCGACAGTTTCCACATCGGCCAGATGCGCGGCGACGTGCTGCACACACCCGGCCACACACCTGCCTGCCTGACCTATGTGATCGGTGACGCGGCCTTTGTCGGCGACACGTTGTTCATGCCCGATTTCGGCACCGCGCGTTGCGACTTTCCCGGCGGATCGTCCGAGGTGCTGTATAACTCGATCCAGAAGATCCTTGCCCTGCCGGACGAGACCCGCATCTTTGTCGGCCACGACTACAAGGCACCGGGCCGCGACGACTATGCCTGGGAGACCACGGTTGCCGAACAGAAAGCGGCCAACGTGCATGTCGGCTCGGGCAAGGACAAGGACGCGTTCGTCAAGATGCGCGACGAGCGCGACGCGACGCTGGCCATGCCCAAGCTGATTATCCCGTCCCTGCAAGTGAACATGCGCGCGGGCCAGATGCCCGAACCCGATGAAAAGGGCGACGTGTTCCTGAAGGTGCCGGTCAACAAGCTGTAAGACCAAGTGCCGGGCCCGGCGGCAAAAAACCGGGACGGACACAATCAACAGAACATCACGCACTGAACGAATAAGGAAACGCGAAAATGTCATCTATTCCAATCGATTGGATCTGGGGTCTGATCGGGGGCCTCATGATCGGCCTTGGCGGAGCCGTTTTTCTTCTGGGAAACGGCCGCATCATGGGCGCCAGCGGCATCATTGGCGGGCTTGTCGATGGCTCGGGCCGCTCAAACGCCGCCGAGCGGCTGGTCTTCCTGGCCGCCGTCTTCCTGCTGCCGATCGTGCTGCATCCGCTTTACCGACCCTTTGAAACCCATGCCACGACCAATGTCGCAGTGCTGGTCGCCGCCGGGTTGCTGGTCGGGATCGGCACCCGTATCGCCAATGGCTGCACTTCCGGTCATGGCGTTTGCGGCATCTCGCGGCTCAGTCTGCGCGGCATTGTCGCCACTGTCTTCTATATCATGGCAGGCGGCCTGACCGTGGTCCTGTTCCGCCACATCCTGGGGGTGATCTGATGCAACGTCTTATCCTTGCTTTCATCGCCGGGGGGCTGTTCGGGTCGGGGCTGTTCGTCTCGGGCATGACCGACACCACCAAGGTGCAGGGCTGGCTGGATGTCTTTGGCAACTGGGACCCCACGCTGGCCTTCGTGATGGGCGGCGCGATCATTCCCATGGCCATCGCCTGGGCCTTCACCAAGGGGCGCAAACCACTGGTCGGTGGTGATTTCCCCGCCCCACCGGAACCGAAACTGGGTCGAAACCTGGTGGTTGGCTCGGTCCTGTTCGGCATGGGCTGGGGACTGGCGGGGCTGTGCCCCGGTCCGGCGGTGGCGTCACTGTCCTATGGCGGCTGGCCGCATTGGGTGTTCTTCGCCGCCATGCTTGCCGGCATGTTCGCGGCACCTGCGGTGCGCGCGCGGGTTGATCGCGCGGTGCCCGCAGAATAACCACCTGATCCACGACGGGGCCGGAGGGTCCGGCCCCGCCCTTCCCTCTCAACTAAGGACGCTGGACAGCGCAGAGCCGTCACAGTAAGCATCGATCATGGATATTCGTCAGATCTCGCCCAGCTATTTCGTTTCGCCCCAGATTGACCCGGCCGACATTGCCGCGATCAAGGCGGCGGGGTTCACCCGCATCATCTGCAACCGGCCGGATGCCGAGATCCCGCCCAGCCATCATGCGTCGGTCATGGCGGACCTCGCGGCGGCAGAGGGCATCGACTTCGTCGCGATCCCGCTGACGCATGACACGATGAACGCCGAGAACCTTGGACGTCAGAAAGACGCGATGGACAGCGCGGACGGCAAGGTTCTTGCCTATTGCGCCAGCGGCACGCGCTGCACCGTGGCATGGTCGCTGATCCACGCCGCCGAAATGCCGGTGGATGACATTCTGGGCGCGGCTGCGGCGGGCGGTTATGACCTTGGCGGGCTGCGTCCCCGACTTGAGGCTCTGGCCCAGGGCTGATGCCCCGGGTTTGAAATTGACAGAAGGCCGGTGCGATTTGCGCCGGCTTTTCTTATTGGGATGATGCAAATGCCGACGTCGGTGGCTGTGGGCTGACGGTCAGCAGATCCGCCTGGGTGTCATTGCCCGCGTCCCCGCCGACCGGCGCTCCGGTAAAGCTTGCCGGGGCTGGTGCGACGGTGGCGCGGTCGGCCCCGGGCGGGCCATCAAACGGTTGCTGCCCAGACGCCTCTGCGTCGCCGTCTGTCCCAACATCCTGCAACAGGCGCACGGCCCGCATGCCGCTGATTTTGCCCAGTTTTACACGCAGTCCCGATCCGCCTCCGCGCGGGGCAAGGCGAGCGGTTGCAGCTGCGTCCGGTGGCAACTCAAGCACTTGTCCGACGGCCAGATCCTGCGCCGCGTCCAGCGTCAGCGACACCCGCGCCAGGATCGCGGTCATGACCAGGGGGGCCGCGCGCACCGCATCCGGGAACCTGGTATCCTCGTCCCTCTGCCTGTCTTCGGCGCGCGGCAAGTCCGGCAGGAAGAAAAGCACCTCGCCCTCCGCCTCACCCTCACCCAGCACACAGGACAGGCGGAACAGCTGTCCTCCACCGGGAGCCAACGCAAGGGCCAAGGCGCGCGGATCGCGCACCATCGCACCAAAGCGATAATCCAGAAGCCAGCCGGGGCGGGCCGCATCGTCATCGTCCCATGCCGTGACCAGCCGGGACAGAATTCCGTCGATAAGGGGCGCGACCAGCGCCGCCTCGACCCGTGTGACCCTGCGCCCGTCTGCGGTTGCCTTCGGGATCGTGCCAAGCAGTTGGAAGCCCACCAGCGCATGAACCAGCGGCGCTGACATCGCAACCGCGCCCACCTGACCACCGGCCCCGTCAAGGACCGCCAGAAGCGCGGTGCCTGGGCAGACGTCGGCAAGGGACTCGGCATCGCAGGCCCGGCTTGTCACCCCGGCAACCTGTACCCCCGGCCCGCCATCTGCGCGAAACGCCCGTCCCGCCGCCAGCCGCAAGGCCCGGTCCAGGGTCATGCCACGGGGGGCCGCGCCGCTGCCGACCACCTCCAGCCGTTTTCTCAGGACGGACATTGCAAAAACCTGTCTGACTCAATTGCGGCCAGACTAGGTCCTGGTGGTTATCAAATTATTGACGGGGTCACTCCGCCGCCAGCGCCACCCGGTCAGGCAGCGTCACCCGGAAGGCCGCGCCACCCTGCCCCGGCAAATACTGGACCGACCCGTCGAGACGCGCCATCACCTCGCGGCAGATCGCCAGGCCAAGCCCCGCGCCCTTGGCCTTTTGCGCCCCGACGCGGCTGAATTTTTCAAAGATCACCGCCTGTTCTTCCTTGGTGATCCCCGCGCCGTTGTCGATGAAGTCGATCACCAGCGTCTCATCGGTCCGGCCCACCTCGATGGTCAATTCCGGCTGATCGGCATCGCAGTATTTCTGCGCATTGGCGATCAGGTTGATGAAGACCTGGCTCAGACGTTCCAAATCGGTGTGAAGCGCCACCGCCTCGGATGCGCGACGGCGCGTGACCTTCAGGCTGTCGATGCCGCTGCCGGTCAGCGCGGTGGCAACCGCATGATCCAGCAGGTCCGACAACATGCCTTTCTGCACATTCAGGTTGACCTGCCCGTTTTCCAGCACGCTGAGGTCCAGAAGGTCATCCAGAAGCCGCGTCAGGCGCACGGCCTCGTCATGGATGATCGAGGAATATTTGACCTTCTCGGCCTCGCTCAGCTTGTCGCTGTCGCGCAGGATTTCCGAAAACGCCCGGATCGAGGTCATCGGCGTGCGCAATTCGTGGCTGACCTGACTGAGGAAGTTGTCCTTCTGGACCGAGATCTGGGTCAGCTTTTCATTGGCCTGCCGCAACTGCCGTGCGGTGCGCGCCTGTTCTTCGGACTTGGCTTCCAGCTGGCTGGAATATTCCATCATCTGCGCGGTTTCATCCGCCACCGCCATCAGGTCCTCGACCGAAACGCTGGCGCCGCCGACGATCTGACCGATCATCGCATGGGCCGTGGCCGCCCCAACCGAACCAGAGAGTTCCCGCTCAAGCGCGTGCAGGAAATCCGGGCTGGGTTCGGGCAGGAAGCCGGACACGCCCTGACGCTGGGCCTCGCGTTCGAACAGGGCCTGTGCCTCTCGTGCGCCGATGATGCGCTGGGCCATGATCATCAGGTCCTCGGACTGGCCGACGCTGCCGGACCAGCTGCGCGGCCCCTGGCTGTGTTCAAAGACATTGACGAACTGTGCGCCCTGCAACCGCTCCAGCGGCGACGGGAAGGTGATCAGCGATACCGCGACAAAGGCAAAGGTGTTCAGCGAGATCGACCAGAAAATGGCGTGGACCAGCGGGTCCAGCCCCTCGATGCCAAAAAACGCCTGCGGCCGCAGCCAACCGATGCCGAACGGGCCTGCCGTCATGATCTGCTCGGACAGCATCGCCCCGGTGCCGAAACTGGGAAGCAGCAGCGAATAGGCCCAGACCAGAAATCCGACCGTCAGCCCGGTAAAGGCGCCGGGGCGGGTTGCGCCGCGCCAGAAGATGCCGCCCAAGAGGACAGGCAGGAACTGGGCCACGCCAGCAAAGGAAATCAGGCCGATCGACGCCAGCGCCGTGCCACCGCCCGAGAACTGGTAATAGAGATAGCCCAGCCCGACCACGGCCCCGATCGACACGCGCCGCGCCATGATGACCACGTTGCGCACGTCGCCGGACATCTGCACGCCACTGCCATTGGCCGACAACCAGATCGGCATCACGATATGGTTCGACACCATCGTTGCCAGCGCCAGCGCCGCCACGATCACCATCGAGGTCGCGGACGAAAATCCGCCGAGGAAGGACAGCATCGCCAGCCCTTCATTCCCCGTCGCCAGCGGCAGGGTCAGCACGAACAGGTCGGGGTTCGACCCGGTGGGCAGCAACTCGAGCCCGACGACGGCAATCGGGACGACAAACAGGCTCATTACCATCAGGTAGGCCGGGAACGCCCAGGATGCGGTGCGCAGGTGGCCCTCGTCCTCGTTCTCGACCACCATGACCTGGAACATGCGTGGCAGGCAGAGGAAGGCGGCGGCCGACAGGAATATCAGCGACGCCCAGCGGTCACCCGACATTTGCCACATGCCGATTTCCGACGCGTCGATCCGCTCAAGCGTTGAGGCGAACCCGCCCCCGATGCCCCAGACAACGAAGACCCCAACCGCCAGCAGTGCAAACAGCTTGACCACCGCCTCGACCGCGATGGCCATGACAACCCCGTGGTGGCGTTCGTTCACATCCAGGTTGCGGGTGCCGAAGATGATGGTGAACAGGGTCAGCCCCAGCGCCACCAACAGGGCGTTGGACCCCTGCCCGGCGATCTCTTCCCCGCCCGACTGCACATCGGCGAAAACCTCGAAAGACAGGGTCACGGACTGAAGCTGCAGCGCGATATAAGGCGTGGTGCCGATCACCGCCAGAAGCGTGACCCCAACCGCCAGAAGGTTCGACTTGCCATAGCGGGACGAGATCAGGTCGGCGATCGAGGTGATGCGCTGGCTGCGCCCGATCCTGACCAGCTTGCGCAGGATCCACCACCATCCGAACATGACCAGCGAGGGGCCGATATAGATTGTCAGGTATTCCAGCCCCGACCGGGCGGCATAACCGACCGCACCGTAAAAGGTCCATGCGGTGCAGTAGATCGACAGGGACAGGGTATAGACGATGGGGGACCGCAACCAATTCGTGCGCCCGCGCAGGGCCGCACGCTCGGCGGCAAAGGCCACGGCGAACAAGAACGCCACGTAGGCCAGACAGACCGCGACAAGGACATTAAGCGTGGCCATCACAGGTCACCGGTCGGGGGATTGTCGTCTTCGCCCAAGGCCCGTCGCGTCAGAAAGGCCGTCGCCGCCACAAGCGAAACCCATATGCCGAAGATAAAGATGATGGCATCCGCGGTGCTGACCCCGTCCGGCCCCGCGTCGGTCCAGAGCAACGGCACAAACCACAGAAACAGCCCCACGAACGGCAACAGGCGCAGCCCGTCAATCATGCGGCGGCGGCGATAGCTGCGCCTTTCGACGAATATCGCCTTCTGCCGCGCCATCAGCCCGCGACCAGGTCGCGCACCGCCTCGATCACATCAGAATTCGAGAACGGCTTGGTCATGAAGCGGCTGGCACCGGCTTTCTCAGCCATTTCGCGGTCCTTGTTCTGGCCGCGCGCCGTGAGCATCAGCACCGGCAGCCCGTCGGTTTCGGGATCGTCACGCAATTCGCGCAGGATTTCGAACCCGCTTTTGCCCGGCAACATGACGTCAAGGATCACAAGGTCGGGCGACCGGCGACGGACCGCATCCATGGCATCATGGCCATTCGAATGCGTCGCAACCTCCCAGCCGTCGCGCGACAGGATGAAACTGATGGCTTCGATGATGTTCGGTTCATCCTCGATCAGAAGCACACGTTTCGTCATGCAGCCTATTCCTCCCCATGCAAATGCCAGACTGAGACATTCGCGTTTCGCGATCTTATCCACCCAAGCCAGAAAGCCAAGTCAAATCAGGCCGCAGGTCATATCCCGTCAACCAGAATCGATGGCTCGCGCCGGCCTTCGCAGGTGCGGCTGGGGCAGACCCGGCAGGTCGAACCGACCTCGCGCGCATTCGCGGACCGCTTCGACGCGGGCATGACCAGCATGAACGCGTGATAGAGCGGATCGGCGTTGAATTCGATGCGGCCAACTGGCTCGGAGATGGCAAAACAGTCAAACTGCAGCGCATCGCGGCCCGTGACCTCGACCCGCTGCCGGATCGGTCGCGCGGGCCGGGTCAGCGACTGGAACAGCGGCCATTTCGGACAGGCGGCGCTGAAACGCGGCACCGGGAACCCTTCCAGCGGACGCCGCATCAAGAGCGTGCCGGACGCATCGCACATCACCAGCCCCACGGGACGCGGCAGCGCCGACTCGGGCGTGACTGCCAGCCGCCGGAACACCGCCGCCAGTCCAACCCGGAAGGCCCGCGCGATCGCCAGGGGGTCGTCGCCGACCTCGGCAAGTGTCTCGTGCAGGCGGTCGCCGGGCATGGCCTGAACATCACCGTGCAGCCGCCGCAGGGTCTGGGCCGCCATGGTGCGCGATGAATCCGATGTCAGCTCGGCGCAGTCGCGGACAAACGCGTCGGCGTCGAAATCGGCCGCTTCGAGAAACGGCAGGTCATAGTCGCGCACCGACAGCATCGCCTCGACCTCTTCCTGCGGCAGGGTCAGGCTGGCCCCAGCATCCCCGGCCCCGTCGAGATAGCTGACCAGCTGTTGCGAGCTTTCGGCAAGGCGCTGGCTATCCTCGTTCAGGTTGCGGTGAAAGCGGTTGCGCCACTCGGGTTCGATTTCCTTGGTGTCAGCAAGGATGCCGGCGGTCGAGCGGATCGCGGTGACCATCGACAGCACCTCATGCATCGAGGTCGCCAGATGCGGATCGTGCGCCAGCCGGTCGGTCAGCGTCGCCACGGTGCGTTCCAGCGTGCCAAGCCGCCGGTGGGTGTCGGCGATCATCTGCGCCCAGCCGGGAAATCTGCCCGCGAACTCGTCAATCCGGTCCAGTTCCGGCGCGGCGGCCATCGCGTCGGCGGCAGCCTCGCGCAGGGTCGCGATCAGCGCGGCCTCAGCGCCTTCGCTCAGCAGAGACGGCTCAACCTCAAGCACCTGCGCGATGTCGACAAGCAGTTTGCCGCCGATTCTGCGGCGGTTGTGTTCGATCAGATTGAGATATGAGGCCGAGATCCCGACATCACGGGCAAGATCGGATTGGCGGATGCCAGCCATGATCCTGCGTTCGCGGATACGGCTGCCTGTCAATGTGTCGCGTGCCATCTGGTTTTCCTTGGCCTTTTCAAGGGCTTTCTGCGGTGCGAGAACAAGTAATTTACAACACCCTTTTACACGCTGTCGATTGCTTTACAAAAAAATTGTTTCGCAAAAGGCAGTTGTTGCGAAGTTTTCTGACCCTGCCCGATAATGCTTTTGCACAAAAGTGCGTGCGCTTGCGGGAAGAGGAGCCCGCAAACGCGTTTCACGAAACGGGAGGATTACATGTCCAAATCGAATTTCACTCGTCGCGGGGTGCTGAAAACCGGCACCGTGGCTGGCGCAGGCCTTGCCTTGCCCACCATCTTTACCGCGCAGTCGGCTGCGGCGTTCACCAACGAACCCACCGGCGGCACCGTGACCCTGGGCTTCAACGTGCCCCAGACCGGTCCTTACGCGGATGAGGGTAACGACGAACTGCTGGCGCAACAGCTTGCGGTCGAGCATCTGAACGGCATGGGCGATGGCGGCTGCCTCAACACCTTCACCTCGAAGGCGCTGAAGGGGAACGGCATCCTGGGCAAGAAGGTCGAATTCGTGACCGGCGACACCCAGACCAAATCGGACGCCGCGCGCGCATCGGCCAAGTCGATGATCGAAAAAGACGGCGCCGTGATGATCAACGGCGGCTCGTCCTCGGGCGTGGCTGTTGCCGTGCAGGGCCTCTGCCAGGAAGCTGGCGTCATCTTCATGGCCGGCCTGACCCACTCGAACGACACCACCGGCAAGGACCGCAAGAAAAACGGCTTCCGCCACTTCTTCAACGCCTACATGTCCGCCGCTGCGCTGGCACCGGTGCTGGCGAAGGAAATGGGCACCGATCGTCGCGCCTATCACCTGACCGCCGACTACACCTGGGGCTGGACCCAGCAGGAGTCGATCCAGGCCGCGACCGAGGCGATGGGCTGGGATACCGTCACCAACGTGATGACCCCGCTGGCATCGACCGACTTCTCGTCCTACATCGCGCCGATCCTGAACTCGGGTGCCGACACGCTGGTTCTGAACCACTACGGCGGCAACATGATCAACTCGCTGACCAACGCGGTTCAGTTCGGTCTGCTGGACAAGCAGGTGAACGGCAAGGACTTCAAGATCATTGTTCCGCTTTATTCGGAACTGATGGCCGCCGGTGCGGGCGAGAACATCAAGGGCGTTCTCGGTTCGATGAACTACAACTGGCAGCTGCAGAACGAAGGTTCGGCGGCATTCGTCAAGTCGTTCGGCGAGAAGTACGGCAAGCCGCCGTCCAACTCGGCACAGACCTGCTATGCACAGGTTCTGCTTTATGCCGACGCGGTCGAGCGTGCAGGCACCTTCAACCCCTGCGGTGTCGTCGAAGCGCTGGAAGGCTTCGAGTTCGACGGTCTGGGCAACGGCCCGACGCTCTATCGTGCAGAAGATCACCAGTGCTTCAAGGACGTTCTGGTTGTGCGCGGTGCCGAGAACCCGACCAACCAGTACGACACGCTGGAAATCGTCGAAGTCACCCCGGCCGCTCAGGTCTCGTACGAGCCGAACCACCCGATGTTCGGTGGCGACGACGCCTCGTTGGGTGAGTGCAACCCCGGCGCCTGATCAAAGGACGCCATCCCGCCGACCGCGCCAACGCGCGGTCGGCATCGCGACATCCGCGGAACCAGTCCGCGAGATCGCAATCCAAACGTGACAGGTGGGAAACATGGACTCGATCCTCCTTCAGATTCTGAACGGGCTCGACAAGGGCTCGGCCTATGCGCTGATCGCGCTGGGTCTTACACTTATTTTCGGTACGCTGGGCGTGGTGAACTTTGCGCATGGCGCAATCTTCATGCTGGGCGCCTTCTGCGCGGTGACACTGTCAAAGGTGTTGCAACTCAGCTTCGTGACCATCGACGAGACGAAGAAGGACTTCCTCGGCAACCCCCTGAAGGTCGAGACCCCCTATGTCGAAGCCTGGTTCGGCCCCGAGATCGGAGCCTCGATCATCGACTGGGCGGTGCCGCTGTCCATCCTGCTGGCCATCCCGGTCATGATCGCGCTGGGCCTTCTCATGGAACGCGGGCTGATCAAGCATTTCTACAAGCGTGAGCATGCCGACCAGATCCTTGTGACCTTCGGCCTGGCCATCGTGCTTCAGGAAATCGTCAAATATTACTTCGGCGCCAACCCGATCCAGACCCCGCCGCCGGATGCCCTGCTGGGCGTTGCCAACCTGGGCGCGTGGTTCGGGCTGGACCTGCCCTACCCGATCTGGCGGATCGTCTATTTCTGCTTTGCCGCGCTGATCATCTTCGCCGTGTTTGCCTTCCTGCAATTCACCACCTTCGGCATGGTCGTGCGCGCTGGTATGGCCGACCGCGAGACCGTCGGACTGCTGGGTATCAACATCGACCGCCGCTTCACCATCATGTTCGCGATCGCCGCCTGTGTGGCCGGTCTTGCGGGGGTGATGTATGCGCCGATCAACCCGCCAAACTATCACATGGGGATGGACTTCCTTGTCCTGTCCTTCGTCGTGGTGGTCGTCGGCGGCATGGGTTCTCTGCCCGGTGCGGTGCTGGCCGGCTTCCTGCTGGGTATCCTTGAAAGCTTCGCCTCGACCACCTGGGCGACGACCACGATCCCCGGCATCAACCAGATCATCATCTACCTTGTCGCAATCATCGTGCTTCTCACCCGCCCGCGCGGACTGATGGGCCGCAAAGGTGTGATGGAGGAATAAGACATGCTTGGACTGAACAAAAAAGACTCCACACTCCTGATCGTGGTGGCGGTGCTGACCCTGTTTGCACCGTTCATCCTGAACCCCTTCCCCGCCGACAGCGCCCTGGCGCAGTTCAACGCCGGCTACCCGGACCTGATGCAGCGTTTCGTGGTGTTCGGCATCTTCGCCATCGGCTTCAACATCCTGTTTGGCCTGACCGGATACCTGTCCTTCGGTCACGCCGCTTTCCTCGGGATCGGCTCTTACGCGGCGGTCTGGGTGTTCAAGCTGTTCACCTATAACGTCGTCCCGGCGGTCATCCTTGCGGTCATCATCGCGTCGATCTTTGCGCTGGCCATGGGCTATGTGTCGCTGCGGCGCTCGGGTATCTACTTCTCGATCCTGACGCTGGCCTTTGCCCAGATGATGTTCGCGCTGGCCTATTCGGTCTTGTCGAACCCCAAGTTCAACCTGACCAACGGTGAAACCGGGCTTCAGGTCTATGCCGACGATCCGCAGATGTTCCACCGCGCCGGACTGCCCGACCTGCCGCACCTCTTTGGCCTGTCGATGCGCGCGACCTATGATCTGGACATCGGCGCCTGGAGCTTCAGCTTCAACGCGGGCTACTATCTCTGCGCCGTGGTGATGATGGTTGTCTTCTACCTGTCGATCCGCATCTTCCGTTCGCCCTTTGGCATGATGCTGCGCGCGATCAAGTCGAACCAGACCCGCCTGAACTATACCGGCCTTTCCCCGCGCCCCTATGCGCTGGCGGCCTTCGTGATCTCGGGCGCCTATGCCGGCCTTGCCGGTGGCCTGATGGCGGCGATGGACCCGCTGGCCGGTGCGGAACGGATGCAATGGACCGCGTCGGGTGAGGTCGTGCTGATGACCATCCTCGGCGGCACCGGCACCCTGATCGGCCCGGTCCTGGGCGCGGGCTTCATCAAGTATTTCGAGAACATCTTCTCGAAGATCAACGATGCGGTCCTGCACCAGTGGTTTGCGTTCCTGCCTGACGGGATGGAGGACTTCGTCGTCTTCATCATCCACCCCTTCGTCGGCAAGGGCTGGCACCTCACCCTGGGTATCCTGTTCATGCTGGTCGTGATCTTCCTGCCCGGTGGTCTTGTCGAAGGTGGTCAACGCCTTGGCAAATGGATCAAGTCTCGTGGCAAGTCGGAAGAGACCGACAAAGCCAAAATCGAACCCGCAGAGTAAGGAGACGGAAAGATGGGAATTCTTGAAGTCAAGGACGTCAGCAAGCGGTTCGGCGGACTGAAAGCGCTGAGCGACGTCAACCTCAGCGTGGCCGAAAACACCGTCCACGCCATCATCGGCCCCAACGGGGCTGGCAAATCCACCCTGCTCAACTGTTTCGTGGGCAAGCTGATCCCCGACACCGGCTCCGTCATGTTCGACGGCCAGTCGGTGCTGGGACGGAAACCTTACGAAATCAACCAGATGGGCATCTCTCGCGTGTTCCAGACCCCTGAGATCTTTGGCGATCTCACGGTGATGGAAAACATGATGATCCCGGTCTTCGCCAAGCGCGACGGTCACTTCCAGATGAACGCCATCGGCGACATGATGAAGGAAAAGGACATCGTGGAAGCGGCCGAGGCGATGCTAGTCGACATGAACATGGCCGACAAGCGCCACATGCATGCCGCCTCGATGTCGCGCGGTGACAAGCGGCGGCTGGAAATCGGCATGTGCCTGGCACAGGAACCGCGCCTGCTGCTGCTCGACGAACCGACGGCAGGCATGGCGCGCGCCGATACCAACAACACCATTGATCTTCTGAAAGAGATCAAGGACCAGCGCGACATCACCATCGCCATCATCGAACACGACATGCACGTCGTCTTCTCGCTCGCCGAGCGGATCACCGTGCTGGCGCAGGGCACCCCGCTGGTCGAGGACACGCCGCAAAACATCAAGGGCCATCCGAAAGTGCGCGAAGCGTATCTTGGCGAGACAGCGTAAGGAGAACTTCAGATGAATGTAAAACCGGACTTCTCCAAGGGCCATAACCTGGCCGAAACCGCCCCCGCCTTCCTGTCCGTCTGGAACATGGAAAGCTATTACGGCGAAAGCTACATCGTGCAGAACATCTCGTTCAACGTGCACGAGGGTGAGATCCTGGCGCTTCTGGGCCGCAACGGGGCGGGCAAGACCTCGACCCTGCGGTCGATCGCGCGGATGGACAATCCTCAGGTCACCCATGGCGAAATCTGGCTGGATCACCAGCCCCTGCACCTGATGAAAAGCCACGAGGCCGCCGCCGCCGGAATCGGGCTAGTGCCCGAGGATCGCTGCATCATTCCCGGCCTGACGGTCGAAGAAAACCTGCAACTGGCCCAGATCGCGCCGCCGATTGGCTGGTCGCTGGAACGTCTTTACGAACTGTTCCCGCGTCTCGGCGAACGCCGCAAGCAGGAAGGCGTGACGCTATCGGGTGGGGAACAGCAGATGCTGGCCATTGCCCGGGCATTGGCGCGGGACATCAAGGTGCTGCTGCTGGACGAACCCTATGAGGGTCTCGCCCCGGTGATCGTCGATGAGATCGAAAAGACGCTGCGCATCATCAAGGAACAGGGCATCACCACGATTCTGGTCGAACAGAACGCGGTGCGCGCACTGGAACTGGCCGACCGGTCGGTGATCCTCGATACCGGCGGGATCGTTTTTGACGGCAGTGCCGCAGAAGTGCTTGAAAACGCCGAGCTGCGCGCCGAATATCTGGCCATCTGACCTGGTCGGGGCCCCGCCCTGCCACCGGACCAAAATCCAGGACGCGCCACAGGTCATCCGGCCTCTGGCGCGTTTGCACTGAAAAGACGCCCGGATCGCAACCGGGACCAAAGGGAGATGAGACATGGCTGACAAGACCTATCCGCCTTCGGCCGACATGGTGGCCAATGCCTATGCGGACGCGGCGACCTATGAAAACTTGTATGCCGCTTCGATGACCGACCCCGAGGGGTTCTGGGCCAAGGAAGCGCAGCGCATTGACTGGATAGAGCCCTTCACAAAGGTCAAGAACACCAGTTTCGAACCAGGCAATATCGACATCAAGTGGTTCGAGGATGGTGTTTTGAATGTCTCGGCCAATTGCATCGACCGTCATCTGGCCACACGCGGTGACCAGACCGCCATCATCTGGGAACCAGATGACCCGGACGCCCCTGCTCAGCACATCACCTATCGCGAATTGCACGAAAAAACCTGCCGCATGGCCAATGTGCTTCTGTCGCAGGGCGTCATGCGCGGGGATCGGGTCATCATCTACCTGCCAATGATCCCCGAAGCGGCCTATGCGATGCTGGCCTGTGCGCGCATCGGCGCGATCCACTCCATTGTCTTTGCGGGCTTTTCGCCTGACGCGCTGGCGGCGCGGATCAACGGCTGTGACGCGAAAGTGGTGATAACGGCGGACACCGCCCCGCGCGGGGGCCGCAAGACGGCGCTCAAGACCAATGCCGATCAGGCGCTGTTGCACTGTTCCGAAAAGGTGCGCTGCCTTGTGGTCAAGCATACCGGCGATCAGACCACATGGGTCGATGGCCGGGACGTGGACGTCAAGGCGCTGATGGACACCGCCGCGCCGGATTGTCCGCCCCGCCCGATGGGTGCCGAAGACCCGCTGTTCATCCTCTACACCTCGGGTTCGACGGGGCAGCCCAAGGGTGTGGTGCATTGTTCGGGTGGTTATCTGGTCTATGCCGCGATGACGCATCAGTACACGTTCGACTACAAGGACGGCGACATTTTCTGGTGTACCGCGGATGTCGGCTGGGTCACCGGGCACAGCTATATCGTCTATGGCCCGCTCGCCAATGGCGCCACCACGGTGATGTTCGAGGGCGTGCCGACCTACCCGGATGCCAGCCGCTTCTGGCAGGTCTGCGAGAAGCATAAAGTGAACCAGTTCTACACCGCGCCGACCGCCATTCGTGCGCTGATGGGACAGGGCAACGATTTCGTAACCAAATGCGACCTAAGCTCGCTGCGAATCCTCGGCACGGTCGGCGAACCGATCAACCCCGAGGCCTGGAACTGGTACAATGACGTCGTCGGCAAGGGCAAATGCCCGATCGTCGACACCTGGTGGCAGACTGAGACCGGCGGCCACATGATGACGCCGCTCCCGGGTGCGCATGCGACCAAACCCGGCGCGGCGATGAAGCCGTTCTTCGGGGTGAAACCCGTGGTGCTGGACCCGCAATCGGGGGTCGAGATCACCGGCAACGGGGTCGAGGGCGTGTTGTGCATCGCCGATAGCTGGCCCGGCCAGATGCGCACCGTCTGGGGCGACCATGAGCGGTTCGAGAAGACCTATTTCTCGGACTACAAGGGCTATTACTTTGCCGGCGACGGCTGCCGCCGGGACGAGGACGGTGACTACTGGATCACCGGCCGGGTCGATGACGTGATCAACGTCTCGGGTCACCGGATGGGCACGGCCGAGGTGGAATCGGCGCTGGTGGCGCATGCGAAAGTGGCCGAGGCCGCGGTCGTGGGCTATCCGCATGACATCAAGGGACAGGGCATCTATTGCTATGTCACGCTGATGAACGGGGTCGAACCGACCGAGGAGCTGCGCAAGGAGTTGCGCAGCTGGGTCCGCACCGAGATCGGCCCCATCGCATCCCCCGACCTGATCCAATGGGCGCCGGGCCTGCCGAAAACCCGCTCGGGCAAGATCATGCGCCGCATCCTGCGCAAGATCGCCGAAAACGACTATGGCGCCCTTGGCGATACCTCAACCCTCGCAGAACCCGCCGTCGTCGATGACCTCATCGAGAACAGGATGAAC
>NZ_JAFEJK010000001.1:2832776-3105326 GCF_016888515.1 Shimia biformata
ACTATGGCGCCCTTGGCGATACCTCAACCCTCGCAGAACCCGCCGTCGTCGATGACCTCATCGAGAACAGGATGAACCGCTGACGGCACAGGCTGTCTGAAATCGCATCAAATCGGGCCGGTCTGCGCACCGGCCCGTTTCGCGCACCGCCGCCCGATATCACAAGAGAAACTTCATTTCCAAATACACGCATTGCGAGATTGCCAAGCGTTAACGTTTTCCATAGCGTGGCGGCATGACAGGTGACCGCCCGCTTCTTGGCATCTTCCTGATGCTCTTGTTCTGTCTCATCGCGCCCATCGGGGACGCGATCGCAAAACTGCTGGGCCAGGCCGTCCCGCTGGGGCAGCTTCTGCTGGTGCGATTTGCATTGCAGGCCCTGGTCCTGGTCCCGGTCGTCTGGTGGATCGGTGGCCGCTGGTGGGGAACACCCCGGTTGATGGGGCTGATCCTGATTCGCACCTTCCTGCATATCACCGGCATTGGCGCGATGTTCATGGCGTTGCGCTATCTGCCATTGGCGGATGCCGTGGCGATTGCCTTTGTCATGCCCTTCCTGATGCTGCTTCTGGGCAAATACGTGCTGGACGAAGAGGTCGGCATCCGCCGTATCCTGGCCTGCCTCGTCGGGTTCATCGGCACGCTCATGGTAATCCAGCCAAGCTTTGCCGAAGTAGGCCTGCCCGCCCTTCTGCCGCTTGTCGTAGCCGTCGTGTTTTCTCTGTTCATGCTGGTGACGCGGCAGATCGCCAAGGCCATCGACCCGGTATCCTTGCAGGCGGTCAGTGGCACCATGGCGACGGTGATGCTTGTTCCGGCCGTAGCCATCGGCCCGTCGATGGGCTGGGTTGAGCTGACAATGGTCCCGGTGAACCTGACGGTGACGGGGCTTCTGATCGCGATTGGCCTGCTTGGGACGCTGGCGCATCTGGTTATGACCTGGGCGCTGAAATACGCGCCCTCGGCGACGCTTGCGCCGATGCAATATCTTGAAATCCCCTTCGCCACCGCCGTCGGCTGGCTGGTATTCGGTGACCTGCCCAACGGCCTGGCCGCCATTGGCATCTGCGTCACCATGGCCGCCGGGCTTTACGTCGTGTTCAGAGAGCGGGCCACGTCGCGGGCTGCCGCGTCAGTGCCGCAACCACCTGTGGTAGCGCCGCCCGCGGCAGAATGACAAGCATCTTGGGCGCAGTAACAGTCAGCGACACCGGCCCATCCACTTCATTCGACGTGCCGATTCGCCCGTCCGGGGTGAACGAAATCCCCCCGACCGGCCAGCGCAACCCATCCGAGACCGCCTCGACCAGCCCAAGCGGATAGAGCGAAAAGCGGCTGCCGGGATCAAGCTCCAGCGACAGGGAGGGCGGCGCAAGAAAGACGATGTCGCTGTCGCACAACAGGACACACCGCCGGTCCGGGTGGCGTACCAGCACGTTGAAACAGGCCAGCTGGTGATCGATCCGCGCCCCGGCAAAGCCGACACCGATCACAAGCGGCGCCGCGATACCGCGCAGGGCCTTGTCGAAATCGGTTGTTTCCTGCTCTGGAATCAAGTGGATACGCGCCGAATCAAGCCCGCGCTCTTCCAAATCGGTGCTTGAATCCATATCTCCTATGACGGCTTCGGGCATGATCCCGTGGTCAAGACAAATCGCCCCGCCCCCGTCTGCAGCCACCACCCGAGGGGCATGGGCAAGCGCCAATTCGAGGTCATTTGCCGCAACAATCCCCGCCCCTACCAGTGAAATTGGTTCTGAACTGTGAACAATGACCGTCATCCCAGTCAATTTCCCCCTGTTTCCGGGCGTTGCGACACAATCTGGCCACAAAATGATACGCTGACTTTCACAGAATCGGTCAGCTTTCGACGCTTCTGCGGTGTTTAACAGATCACCGAGCAGTGCAAAGGACGCGTAAATTATGGTTACGAATAACAAAGTTCTTACGGTCAGCTACGGGACGTTCTCCTGCACGTTGGAGGGGTTTGAGGATTCCTTCGACACGATGAAGGCGATTGCAGAGTATTTTCGCGATCTCGCCGCAGATGACCGCTATTTCGGGGCAGAACCCCCCACCCCAGATGCCGAGATGCTGGCCCGCATCGCCGAGCGCGAGATTGCGCGCCGTGTGCATGCCTCGACCGAGGCAGGCGCAATTGTTTTGCGCGCCCATGCCGCCGCGCAGGAAGAGGCCACGCAACAGACTGCGGCACCGGTCGCATCCCCGCCCCCCGCTGAGACCGAGACACCGGTGCCAGCCGAAGCCCCGGTTGCCGAAGCCCCGGTTGCCGAAGTCGCAGAGGCTGTTGAAGCGCCCGAGACCGTGATCGAGACAGACGACACGGCAGAAGTTGCCGCGCCGGAACCCGAGGTCGCAGCCGACGCGCCCGTCGAGCCCGACGAACCTGAGACCGAGGTTGCAGCCGAATCTCCGGCGGTTGACGTCGAAGACGAGACCCCTGCCGAAGACCCGGTCGCCGATGAGGTCACGGAAGAGGTTGTGGCGGAAGACGCAACCGAAGACGACGCCGACGAAATCGACGAACTTGCCGTGGCCGAAGGTGACCTGGCCGACATCGACTATATCGAGGATGAAATCTCGGAAGCGCCCCAGCCGTTTGTTTTGAACCAGCCGATCCGCGAAGAGCAGGACAACGCCATCCTGGACCGCGCGCCGACCCCGGCCGAGGATAGCATCGAAGCCAAGCTGCGTCGCATTCGCGAGGTGGTTTCGCGTGCCGACGCCATTCCGTCGCAGGACATTTTCTCGGAAGATGAACATGCCGACAACGTGATCTCGGATGCCGCTGCCGATATCGAAGCGGCGCTTGCCGAAGATGACCTCGTTGAGGACGCCGAGATTGTCGAAGCGGAAGACCTGGATGAGGTCGCCGAAGCCCAACCCGAGGAAACCGCCCGCCCGAAAGCGCGGGTCGTGCGGATGAAACGCGCCGATTTTGAGGATGTGATCGCCTCGGGTGTGATCGAAGCCGACGACGAGGACGAAACCGCCGCCGACAGCGCCGAACTTGAGGACGACGACAGCTCGCTTTCGCCGGAAGAAGAGGCAGAGCTTCTGGCCGAACTCGCCGAAGTGGAAGCCGAACTTCACGAGGATGAAGACGACGCAGAGGAGGAACAGTTCGCTATCGCCGCCGACGCCGAGGAAGAGGATGACGACAGCGATGAGGACACGGGCGACGTCGTCGCACCCCCCGCCAATACGCGCGGCCGCACGCTGACCGGCACCGAACCCGGCCGCGAAGAGGACGTCACCCGCATCCTGGCCCAGACCAACACCGCGCTTGGCGAACCCGAATCCAGCCGCCGTCGCCAGGCAATCGCGCATCTGCGCGCCGCCGTTGCCGCGACCCGCGCCGACGAGGAAGCCGGTCTCGCTGCGCCGGCGGATGACGACGCAGAGCCCTATCGCGATGATCTGGCCAGCGTGGTGCGCCCGAAACCCGCCGCCGAACAACATGAAGACGCCGGCAAAGACGTCGCAAAGGCGCCGGAAGCCGAAAAACCCAGCCCCACCCCGCTGAAGCTGGTGGCGTCGCAGCGTGTCGATGCGGATATGCCCAAACCCAGCCAGGATGATGCGGCACGCGGTCCTGTTCGCCCGCGCCGCGTCTCGGCCGCCGACCGGAAGGACCCCGCCCCGCGCGTGGTGCCTGCTGCCCCGGTCGGCGCCGCGTCTGGGGATTTCGAAAGCTTTGCAGATTACGCCGACCATGTCGGCGCGACCAAGCTGCCCGAGATCCTGGAAGCCGCCGCCAGCTACCTGATCTACGTCGAGGGCCGCGAGGATTTCTCGCGTCCGATGCTGATCCGCATCGCCCGCGACCTCGACGAGGATAATTTCAACCGCGAAGACGGGCTGCGCGGTTTTGGTCAGCTTCTGCGCGACAACAAGATCGCCAAGGTCCGCAACGGTCGGTTCTCGATCTCGGATCGCATCGGCTTTACGCCCTCGGATCGCGCCGCGGGCTGAGGTTGTCCCGCGGGCAACCGCATCCGGTCTTGCCGGGGCGGTTGTCGGCGGGGCAGGACAAAAAAGGGGCCGGTGTTCTTACCGGCCCCTTTTTTTTCATTCCTGACAGTCAGATGTCGTCTTCCGGCGGCGCGTCCGGGTCCGCCTGCCCGATCCCCTTGAAGATCGACTTGAACGGCAGGATCCAGACGATCCCTAACCCGACAAAAACCAAAAGTTCCACCAGGATCGACGGCCGCCCCAGCATCGCCACGACATTGACCGCCACGATGATGTAAAGCGGCATCCCGATCAGCAGGATCACTAGCGCCCAGCGCCGGCGGGCCTTGTAGGAAAGCGCCATCTCTCTGCCTCCGATCAATCCGCAAACGGGTCGGTGACAAGGATCGTGTCATCCCGTTCGGGCGAGGTGGAAAGTAGCGCGACCGGGCAGTCGATCAACTCTTCCACGCGGCGGACATATTTGATCGCGTTGGCGGGCAGGTCGGCCCAGCTGCGCGCGCCTTCGGTCGATTCCGACCATCCCGGCATCTCTTCATAGATCGGTTTGCAACGCGCCTGCTGATCGGCGGCGGTGGGCAGGTAATCCAGCCGCTCGCCGTCAAGATCGTAGGCGACGCAGATCTTCAGCGTCTCGAACCCATCCAGCACATCAAGCTTGGTCAGCGAGATGCCGTTCACGCCGCTGGTCGCGCAGGTCTGGCGCACCAGGCAGGCGTCGAACCAGCCACAGCGCCGCTTGCGGCCCGTGGTGGTGCCAAACTCGTGCCCGCGCTCGCCCAGCCGCTGGCCATCGGCGTCGTCCAGCTCGGTCGGGAACGGGCCTTCACCAACGCGGGTGGTATAGGCCTTGACGATCCCCAGCACGAAGTCGATCGAGCCGGGCCCGATGCCAACCCCGGTTGCCGCCTGCCCCGCGATTACGTTGGACGAGGTCACAAAGGGATAGGTGCCGAAATCAATGTCCAGCAGCGCGCCCTGCGCGCCTTCGAACAGGATACGCTTGCCCGATTTGCGCTGTTCGTTCAGCACCTTCCAGACCGGCCCCGCAAAAGGCAGGATCTGGGGCGCGATCTCTTTCAGCTGCGCGACCAAGGCGTCACGGTCGACGGGTTCGATGCCCAGCCCCTTGCGCAGCGGATCGTGGTGCTGCAACGCGCGGTCGACGCGCGCCTCGAGCGTGGCGTCGTCGGCGAGGTCCGCAACCCGGATCGCCCGGCGGCCAACCTTGTCTTCGTAACAGGGACCGATGCCACGGCCGGTGGTGCCGATCTTGGTGCCCTTTGACGCCGCTTCCTCGCGCGCCCGGTCCAGCTCGCCGTGAATCGGAAGGATCAGCGGTGTGTTCTCGGCAATCATCAGCGTTTCGGGGCTGATATCGACGCCCTGTTCGCGGACCGTGGCGATTTCCTTGACCAGGTGCCAGGGGTCAAGCACGACGCCGTTGCCGATCACCGACAGCTTGCCGCCACGCACGACACCCGAGGGCAACGCGTGCAATTTGTACACTTTGCCGTCGATCACCAGCGTGTGGCCGGCATTGTGCCCGCCCTGGAAACGCGCGATCACATCGGCGCGTTCGCTGAGCCAGTCCACGATCTTGCCTTTTCCCTCGTCGCCCCACTGGGCGCCTACTACGACGACATTGGCCATATCCGGTCCTTCATTACACGAGTCCAAAACCCGCGCCCTTTTAGCGACGAACCCTGCGACGTGAAACCGCAAATTCGCCGCAGCACTGGACACAAGGCCCTGTTTTGGACAAACCATTGAAGAAAAACAAAACGGAATCGACATGGGATTGCTGTTACGCTGGGTCTTTGCCTTCCTTTTGCTGGCGCTGACCTTCAACCCGACCCGGTGGAACTATGTCCGCTGGGCGATGGAGAACTATGAAACCGAGACACCGCTGACGGTGCTTCTGGGACTGCTTTTGCTGATCGGCTACATCATCTACCTGCGCGCCACGATCCGGTCGATTGGCGGTTTTGGCATGTTCCTGGTCCTCGCCGTGGTCGCGGCGCTGGTCTGGGTGCTTTATGACTGGAACATGCTGTCGCTGGAAAACCGCGACCTGAACACCTGGATCGGTATCCTGGCCCTGTCCATCGTGCTTGGCATCGGCCTTGGCTGGTCCATCGTCCGGCGCATGCTGTCAGGTCAGTATGACATCGACGATGTCGATGACTGAGCCCATCCTCTTGCCCAAAGTACCTCGGGGGTGAAGCTTGAAAACGCCCTGCGTTTTCAAACGAGGGGGCAGCGCCCCCTTGACCCGCTATGAAAGTCGCACCGGCGCCCCGTGCGGTGTCGCCAGATAGGCGTCATGCCAGGCTTGTTTCAACGCCGCCAGTTCCGCAGGTCCAGCCATCCCCAGCTCGGTCAGAAACCCTTCCAGCGTTTCCAGCCAGGCGTTGAAATAGTCGTCACCACCATCCAGCTCTTTTGCCAGCCCGTGCCGTTTCAGCGTCGCCCCAAAGCGGTCCGCCCAGTCCGGCCAGTCAAACACTCCGCGTTCATTCAGATGCACCGTCAGCGCAAAGACTAGCGCGTGCCAGGGTTTGTCGAATGACGGTTCAGGTCGCATCAGGCGGGCTCCAGGTAGGATTGCCAGAGATCCGCCAGAACCTCGTCGCCGTCGCGCTCTGCCGCGCCCCAGACCTCTGTCGCATCAAACGCCACCGTATAAAGCGGCTCGGGCGACTCGCCCAACCCATGCGCGGCCATATCCGGCAGGACATGGGTGCCGTGATAGAGGACAACCTTCCCCTCGACCCCGGCAAGGTAGGCCGGAAGGCGGGTGTGACCGCCGTCGACGCATATGTTGCGGGCGGGTTTGCGCGTGCGCACCCAGTCCCCCGGTTTGAACACTGGCGCGACATTGCTGGGGCGGGTCGAGGGTCCGCCACGGGCCAACACCTCGGCCACACGATCCGCCGGCAGCTTTTTCTCCGACAAGGCCGACACCGCCCCGGAGCCACTCTGCAATTCGTCCTCTGTCACCACACCCGTCGCCACCAGCAGGTCCGCCAGCCCGGCCAGCCATTTCTCGTAATAGGAAAAGCGGGCGTAATCGGCAGGCGACAGACATACACGGGCATGGCGCGAGGTGTCGATGTTCCACTTGCCCATAGCCCCCGCCGCCAGTGTCAGCGCCAGCGCGCGGGCGTGCCAGTCCTGCTTGAAAACCGGTTCGGGCGCGGGATCAATCGGCCCGTCGCCAAACCTCCCGCCCATGTCATGCACCCGGCTCATGCGCCCGGCTCTCGCGCCAACCCGCAGCCAATCATCGAATCCCGCGTGACCAGCCCCGCCAGTTCGTCCTCGCTCATCCCCTCGGTTCCAACCGGGCGGCGCGGCACCACGAGATAGCGCACTTCGGCAGTGGAATCCCACACGCGCACCTTGACGCCCTCGTCCAGAGTGACGCCGAATTCGGCCAGCACCTTGCGCGGCTCGCGCACCGCGCGGGCGCGGTAGGCATCGGATTTGTACCAGCCCGGCGGAATACCCAGAAGCGGCCACGGATAGCAGGAACACAAGGTGCAGACGACCATGTTATGGGTGTCTTCGGTGTTCTCGACAATAACCATGTGTTCGCCCTGTCGCCCATAAAGCCCCATCTCGATCAGCTTGGGCATCGGATCGTCCAGCATTGCCGAGCGGAACGCGGGATCGGTCCACATTCTGGCCACCACCCGCGCCCCGTTCTGCGGGCCGACCTTGTTTTCATAGGTGTCGATGATCTCATCCAGCGCGGCCGGATCGATCAGCCCCTTGTCGGTCAGAAGTGTCTCAAGCGCCTTCACCCGCAGGGCGGGGTCGGAAGGCAGAAGTGAATGCGGGTGATCGTGACTGTCATGTGGCATAGGCACAGACTTGCCGGAATCCCAAGCCAAGTCCAGAGCAGTTGGTGCCGTTCAGGCGGACCTGCAACAGGCCGCCGCAATACAGACAAGCGGCCCAAAGCCCAACGGAAACAGGATGCGCATGGTCAAACACCTCAGCCCCGGACCTGTTATGAAACCACCAGCCGGAAACACGCTTGCCCCTCGGGGGAAACTTGCCTAGATAGACCGCTGAACATCCGCATGGCTTGGAACCGAAGGCACTCATGGAAAACGTCGTTCTCACAATCCACCTTCTTCTGGCGCTGTCGCTGATCGGCGTCGTGCTTCTGCAACGCTCCGAAGGTGGCGGTCTTGGGATCGGCGGGGGCGGTGGCGCCGTGTCCGGGCGCGCGGCAGCGACGGCCCTTGGCAAGATCACCTGGATCCTGGCGATTGCGTTCATCATTACCTCGATCTCACTGACGATCATCGCGGCACAGAAATCCGCCGGTTCGTCGGTCATCGACCGTCTTGGTGCGCCTGTGGCCGAAGATGCCACACCCGAGGTTCCCGCACCCGCAGGCGACCTTTTGCCGCCCAGCGAGGGTGACAATGCGCCGCTGGTGCCTCGCGCCGACTGATACCACTACAGTTTGAGGATTGATCCCAGGCCGCAACAGCATCTTGCGGCCCGGTTGCCAAGTTTTGGCGAATCCTGATAGAATGAAGTCCCGTGATGCTGTGCCGATTCTTAGGGCGGCGGGCAGCCAGAAACATTGGAATTTGCGGCGCGGAAGCGTCCAATATCACGGGGGTCGGCCACGACATGGCACGTTATATCTTCATTACCGGCGGTGTTGTTTCCTCGCTTGGCAAGGGCCTTGCATCCGCGGCGCTGGGCGCATTGCTGCAGGCACGCGGTTTCACGGTGCGTCTGCGCAAGCTTGACCCCTACCTGAACGTCGATCCCGGCACCATGTCGCCGTTTGAACATGGCGAGGTCTTCGTCACCGACGACGGCGCGGAAACCGACCTCGACCTTGGCCATTACGAGCGGTTCACCGGTGTCCCGGCGCGGATGACGGATTCGGTTTCGTCGGGGCGCATTTATTCCAACGTGCTGGAGAAGGAACGCCGGGGCGATTACCTCGGCAAGACCATCCAGGTGGTTCCCCACGTCACCAACGAGATCAAGGATTTCATCGACATCGGCGATGACGAGGTCGATTTCATGCTGTGCGAGATCGGCGGCACGGTGGGCGACATCGAGGGCCTGCCCTTCTTCGAAGCGATCCGCCAGTTCAGCCATGACAAGCCGCGCGGCCAGTGCATCTTCATGCATCTGACCCTGCTGCCCTATCTCGCCGCGTCGGGCGAGCTGAAGACCAAGCCGACCCAGCACTCGGTCAAGGAATTGCAGTCGATCGGGATTGCGCCCGATATCCTGGTCTGCCGCTCTGAACAGCCGATCCCCGAGAAAGAGCGCGAGAAAATCGCCCTGTTCTGCAACGTGCGCAAAGAGGCCGTTGTCGCCGCCTATGACCTGAAATCCATCTACGAGGCGCCGCTGGCCTATCACCGTGAAGGGCTGGATCAGGCCGTTCTGGACGCGTTCGGCATCTCGCCCGCGCCGCGCCCCGACCTGACGGTCTGGGAAGACGTCGCCGACCGCATCCACAACACCGATGGCGAGGTGAATGTCGCCATCGTCGGCAAATACACCCAGCTTGAGGACGCCTATAAGTCGATCAAAGAGGCCCTGACCCACGGCGGCATGGCGAACCGGGTGAAGGTCAACGTCAGTTGGGTCGATGCCGAGGTCTTTGACAAGGACGACGCCGCGCCGCATCTGGAAGGGTTCGACGCGATCCTTGTTCCGGGCGGTTTCGGCGAGCGCGGCACCGAGGGCAAGATCAAGGCGGCGCAATTCGCGCGGGAACGCAAGGTGCCCTATCTTGGCATCTGTCTGGGCATGCAGATGGCGGTGATCGAAGCGGCGCGCAACGTCGCCGGGATCAAGGCGGCCGGGTCCGAGGAATTTGACCATGAAGCCGGGAAAAAGCGTTTTGAACCGGTGGTTTATCACCTGAAGGAATGGGTCCAGGGCAACGCCAAAGTGACCCGAAAGGCCGATGACGACAAGGGCGGGACCATGCGCCTCGGGGCCTATGACGCGGTGCTGACCGCTGGCTCCAAAGTCGCCGAGGTCTATGGATCAACCGCAATCGAGGAACGCCACCGCCACCGCTATGAGGTCGACACGACCTATCGCGAGAAACTTGAGGGCTGCGGGCTGAACTTTTCGGGCATGTCCCCCGATGGCCGCCTGCCCGAGATCGTCGAATGGCAGGACCACCCGTGGTTCATCGGCGTCCAGTTCCACCCCGAACTGAAATCCAAACCTTTCGACCCCCACCCCCTGTTCCGCGACTTCATCCGCGCCGCGAAAGAGAATTCAAGACTGGTGTGAGGGGGAATGGCGGATTGCGGACCTTGCCACCGCCATGGAAATCGCTACTAGATGTCGAGAACAATACTCTTCTATGGAGCGATGGCCTGATGTCAGGTTCAGCTGGTTGCTGATACATGCCCAAGCTCGCCATTTTTTGTTTAGTTCTCTTGCTAGGAAACGCCTGGTCGACGGCCACTTACCCGCAGAGTGATAACCCTTCGGACGTTTTCCAGGAATTTGCGTCTCTTCTGTCACATAGAAACGAAACGACCAAGGTGGTCGTAGAGCAATGTGTGCTGAAAATCGAAACACAGGTTCGGAAAACGTGCAAATATCCAACTGAACCGAACTGGGCAATTACGGCAATTGCTCTAAATGAAATCAACAGCTTGAAAATCCGCCCCTTTCGCGAAGGAGTAGTGGTGGACATCAAGCTTGATGTTCCAACGCCATCTCGATTTAAGACACAAATGATCAAGCTGCGTTACGGTAATAAGGCTGCATTTGATCATTTTTCTGCCGAGTTGGATCGTCTCCTCAACGAAAGCAAGATAACTTCCAACAAGACACTCGTTACTTGCACCGGCGAAAAGGTCCCTCAGAAAAGGCGGTCAATTACCCTCTTTTTCGATAGCAAACCAACTATGTGGGGACACTTTGAGACGATGATCCAAAACTGCAAATAGATGGCACGCTTTGGTCTGAAATGGGCTCTCACCCGCCATTCGCCACATCTCCGTGACCTGACGAATTGCGGCCAACGAATTCGCTGGTCCCATGCCACTCCACCCCTCCCCCAACCGCTTTCCTCTTGACCTTGCCCGCGCCCCCGTTGACAAACGGCGCATGTCTACGGCCAAGCTTTCCATCGACCTTTCCGCCCTTTGTGACAACTGGCGCAGCCTGGATGCGATGACATCCTGCGAAACCGCTGCCGTGGTCAAGGCCGACGGTTACGGCCTTGGCGCGGCGCGGGTGTCGCGGGCGCTGGCGCAGGCCGGGGCGCGGCGCTTTTTTGTTGCCGCGACCGAAGAGGGCGCCGCCCTGCGCGAGGCGCTTGGCCCCGGTCCCCAGATCCTGATCTTTTCCGGCCACATGCCCGGCGATACGGATATGATCAACGATCTCGATCTGATCCCGATGCTGAACTCGGTCGACCAGATGTTGCGCCATGTCGAGGGGCTGCCGGGCAAACCCTTTGGCATTCAGCTGGACACGGGCATGAACCGGCTGGGTTTCGAACCCGCGGAATGGGCGGCTGTGCGGGACGTGGCCCTGTCCCAGAACCCGGTTCTTGTGATGTCCCACCTCGCCTGTGCCGATGACCCCGACCACCCGATGAACGCCCATCAACTGGCCCGGTTCCACGAGATGACCGACGGTATCGACGTGCCGCGCTCACTCTCGGCGACGGGTGGAATCCTTCTGGGGCCGGACTATCATTTCGACCTGACCCGCCCCGGCGTCGGGCTTTACGGCGGCTTGCCGTTTGCGGACGCCCTGCCCGTGGCGCAACTGACCGTGCCGGTGATCCAGACCCGGCTGGTCGAGCCCGGCGAAACCGTGGGCTATTCCAACACCTGGACGGCGGATCGCCCGTCGCGCATCGCCACGATTGCCGCCGGCTACGCCGATGGCATCATCCGGGCCATGGGGCCAAACGCCTTTGTCGAGGCCGCAGGAACGCGCGCCAAGGTGGTAGGCCGAATCTCGATGGACATGATCGCCGTCGATGTTACGGACATTTCCGAAGACGTGACCGAAGTCGCGCTTCTGAGCGCCAGCCAGACGGTCGATGACCTTGCGGATGCCGCCGGCACCATCGGCTATGAGATCCTGACCTCGCTCGGGGCGCGGTATCAGAGGCGCTACAAGGGATGATCCTGACCGCCCCCCTTGCCGCGCTGGGGCGCCAGACGATGGCGTTCATGGCCTTGATCGGGCGCGTGGCGATCTTTGCCTTTCAGGGCCTGACCCATATCTTCCGCCCGCCGTTCTATGGCCGCGAGTTCCTTGTCGCGCTTTTGAACATCGGCTGGCTGTCGCTGCCCGTTGTCGGCCTGACCGCGTTTTTCACCGGCGGCGCGCTGGCGTTGCAGATCTATGACGGCGGCGCGCGGTTCAGCGCCGAGGCCGTCGTCCCCCAGATCGTCGCCATCGGCATGGTGCGCGAGCTTGGCCCGGTTCTGGTCGGCCTGATGATCGCGGCGCGGGTGACCTCGTCCATAGCGGCCGAAATCGCGACGATGAAGGTGACCGAACAGATCGACGCGCTGACCACGCTGTCCACCCATCCGATGAAATACCTGACCGCGCCACGCCTTCTGGCGGCTCTGATCGTGGTGCCGCTTCTGGTCGGGATCGGAGATATCATCGGCATCTTTGGCGGGTTTATCGTGGGTATTCAACAGCTTGGTTTCAACCCGGCGACCTATATCGTGAACACGGTGAACTTCCTGCAGTTCACCGACATCCTGTCCTCGCTGGTCAAGGGCATGGTCTTTGGTGGCATCGCCGCGACCATGGGCTGCTATTTCGGCATGAATTCGGGCCGGGGCGCACAGGGCGTCGGTGCCGCGACCAAGGGATCGGTGCAGGCCGCCGCCGTGTTGATCCTTGCGGCGAATTTCATGCTCACCTCACTGTTCTTCGCCTCATGATCGAGTTTCAGGACGTCCATAAATCCTTTGGCCCAAAACGGGTGCTGCGCGGGGTTAACCTGACTGTGCCGAAGGGAGAGTCGATGGTGATCATCGGCGGGTCGGGCACCGGGAAATCGGTGGCGCTGAAATGCGTACTGGGGCTGATCCACCCGGATGCGGGCACCATCCTTGTCGATGGCAAGGACGCCACGCAGGGTGACCGCGACGCGTTTCTTGCGCGGTTCGGGATGCTGTTTCAGGGCGGCGCGCTGTTTGACTCGCTGACGGTCTGGCAGAACGTCGCCTTCCGCCTTCTGCGCGGGTCGCTGAAGCGCCCCAAGGCCGAAGCACGCGAGATCGCGATCGAGAAACTGCGCCGCGTCGGTCTGACCCCGGATGTCGCCGACCTGTTTCCGTCCGAGCTTTCCGGCGGCATGCAGAAACGCGTTGGCCTCGCTCGCGCCATCGCCGCCGAGCCCGAGATCATCTTCTTCGACGAGCCCACCACGGGCCTTGACCCGATCATGTCAGGCGTCATCAACGACCTGATCCGCGAGATCGTGGTCGAAATGGGCGCCACGGCCATGACCATCACCCATGACATGACAAGCGTCCGTGCCATCGCCGACAAAGTCGCGATGCTGCATGACGGGGTGATCCAGTGGACCGGGCCGGTGGGTGAGATGGACAACTCGGGCGATCCCTATCTGACGCAGTTCATCAGTGGCAGCGCGGAAGGGCCGATCGAGGCGGTGCGGTAAATGCTTGCCGTGACGATAGTCTTGGGTGGGGCCATGCCCTTGATCATGATGATGTCCGTCCTGTTTGAAATCCTCCTTGGACCCAAATTGAATGCTCCCTTGATACGCCGGAGGTTCTATTTTCGATCCTTCGGCACGCTGTTTGGAGTGGTTTTTGCCATTCTATTGGCTTACACATTTCTTTTCCGTTCTTTGATCCATTTCGCACCCGATTGGCACTTGGGAGGAATGTCTATCTCAATCGCTGCCGGGGTGTTCTCGACCTATGTTTTTTGGCGGGCCAAGCTGAGGATCAGGAATTCCCGGTAGCTTTTTTTCCCGCCCGGCGGTACGCCGGGCAGCCCCCGACCGCCCCCATGGGCGGGGGCTTCTCCCCCGCCCGCGGCCGGGGGCTGCCCTTCGCACTTCAATTCATGAACACCTGAACCTAGATTAGCCCTCATGTTTCTGCGCCTTGCCAACCTCTCCCTGCTTGTCCTGTTTCCCATCGCGTGGTTCGCGCCGCTGTTGCGGGCCGGCATCCTGCCGATTTTCGGCCTCAGCGAAATCAGCGTGATTTCCGGCCTGCAAGCCCTGTGGGACACCGACGTCGCGCTGGCGCTTCTGGTCACCTTCCTTGCGATCTTTGCACCTTACATGAAGACCATAGGCATTGCCCTGATCCAGTTCGGATACCTGCGGCGCAAGACCCTGCCGGTGCTTGAAATCCTTGGAAAACTGGCGATGGCGGACGTCTTCCTGATTGCGCTCTACGTGGTGATCGTGAAGGGCGCGGGCTATGTGAAGGTGGAAACCGGCTGGGGGCTTTACCTGTTCACGGGCTGTATTCTGGCCTCGATCGCGATTAGCCATTTGACCCGCAAGCGGTAGTGGTCCAAAACGAGAACATGGCAAAATCAAAAACCCAGTTCTCGTGCAATGCCTGCGGCAATGTCACCAACAAATGGTCCGGGCGTTGTGACGCCTGTGGCGAATGGAACACCATCGCCGAGGACACGCCCCTGTCATCAGGCCCCAGCAACGCGACACTGGGCAGCGCCAAGGGGCGATCCGTCCCGCTGACCGACCTGCGCACCGAGGAGACACCCCCGCCGCGCACCATGAGCGGGCTGGATGAGTTGGACCGGGTGCTGGGCGGCGGGTTGGTGCCATCGTCGGCCATATTGGTGGGGGGTGATCCCGGCATCGGCAAATCCACCCTGTTGTTGCAGGCGGCGGCAAGTTTCGCCTCCAAGGGTCTGAAAACCATCTATGTGTCCGGCGAAGAGGCATCGGCGCAGGTCCGCATGCGCGCCCAGCGGCTGGGACTGACACAGGCGCCGGTGCAACTGGCGGCGGAAACCAACCTGCGCGATATCCTGACCACGCTGGAGACCGAAAAACCGGCGCTGGCCATTATCGATTCGATCCAGACCATGTGGGCGGATTCGGTGGGTTCCGCCCCCGGCTCGGTTTCTCAGGTGCGCGCCGCCGCGCATGAATTGACCAGTTTCGCCAAGCGCAAGGGCATGGCGGTGATCCTTGTCGGCCACGTCACCAAGGACGGCCAGATCGCCGGGCCTCGTGTCGTCGAACACATGGTCGACACGGTGCTTTACTTCGAGGGCGAACGCGGCCACCAGTTCCGCATCCTGCGCGCGGTCAAGAACCGGTTTGGCCCGGCGGATGAAATCGGCGTCTTTGAAATGACCGGCAAGGGGTTGGCCGAGGTGCTGAACCCTTCGGCCCTGTTCCTTTCTGAACGCGGGCAACCCAGCCCCGGCAGCGTGGTCTTTGCCGGGATCGAGGGCACCCGCCCCGTCCTGACCGAAATGCAGGCCCTTGTCGCCCCCTCGCCCCACAGCCAGCCCCGCCGCACGGTCGTGGGCTGGGACAGCGGGCGGCTGGCGATGATCCTGGCCGTGCTTGAGGCGCGCTGCGGCATACCTTTCACCGGGCTTGATGTCTATCTGAACGTCGCGGGCGGCATGAAAATCACCGAACCGGCCGCTGACCTTGCCGTCGCCGCCGCACTTCTTTCTGCGCGGGAAGACGCCGCTTTGCCCGCAGATACCGTGGTTTTTGGTGAAATCTCGCTGTCAGGAGCCCTCAGACCGGTGGGTCAGACAGAAAACAGGTTGAAAGAAGCCCAAAAACTTGGTTTCACAACTGCAATCGCTCCGAAGGGAGGCAAGGCGCAGGTCGGCGCGGGCATGAAGCTTACCCGGGTTGCGGACCTCACCGCCTTCGTCGGCGACGTTTTTGGCGCGGGATAAGCGCTTTGCTGGGGGCGGAAGGGACAGGAAAGACATGGACGGTTTTACCATCATCGACGCCGTGGTTGCGGGTGTCATCGTGGTCTCGGCGCTTTTGGCGTATTCGCGGGGGCTGGTTCGGGAAGGCATGGCAATTGTCGGCTGGGTGGCCGCCGCTGTGCTGGCCTATATCTTCGCGCCGCGGGTCGAACCCCTGGTGAAAGAGGTCCCGGTGGTCGGCGACTACCTGGCCGACAGCTGCGAGTTGTCCGTGATCGCCGCCTTTGCCGCGGTCTTTGCGGTCGCGCTTGTGGTCGTGTCACTGTTCACACCACTGTTTTCGTCGATCGTGCAACGTTCGGCGCTTGGTGGGCTTGATCAGGGCATGGGATTCATCTTCGGCGTGCTGCGCGGCATCCTTTTGGTCGCCATCGCATTCTTCGTCTATGAAACCATCATCACCGCGCAAAGCTTCGAATCTGTGGACAATTCCCGTTCCGCCAAGGTGTTTGGCCGGATGACCGACCAGATCGAGGAACGCGACCCATCGGCGGCGCTTGGCTGGATCACCGACCAGTACGAAGACCTCGTCGGCACCTGCGGGCAGTAAGTCCGTCGCATTCTAGCCGGACACTGCTGCGGCGATTTCGGTCATGTGCCGCAAATCCGTGCCGCAGCATCCGCCCAGAACCGTGATCCCGGGATGATCCCGTTTGATCCGACCCAACAATTGTCCCAGCTCATGGGGGTTGCCGTCGTCCAGTGTCTTGGCCTCGTCCAACTCGGCATGGCTGCAACGCGAGGCATTGGCGACCAGCCCTTTCAGCCGGGACAGTTCTTCGTCCTGCCCCAACACCGCACCAAAGTGGTCGGGATGGGCGCAGTTTATCATGTAGTAGGCAGGATAACCGTCAGAGGCGGCATCGACCTCGGCGATGGCCGCGGCCAGAGGTTGGCCCGTGGGCAGGCGCCCATCGGTTTCCACGGTGAAGGAAATCACGCAAGGCAATCCCACGTCCCGCGCCGCCAGTGATATCCCGGCAGCTTCGGCGGCATAGGCGATCGTGAACCCGCTGGCGACGTCGACCTCGGTCCCGGCAAGGGACTGCATCTGCGGCAGATGATAGTCGCGCGCATCACCGACGGTCATTTGACTGGCGGGCGCATAGGCGTCCTGCCTTGGCCCGATATTCGCGCTGAGGACGGTCGGGGCATCGCCGAACCGGTCGCGTGCTTCGGCAACAAGCGAGATCGCGGCGCGGTTCAGCCGCCTAAGGTCCTCTGCCCCAAAGCCCAAGGGCGCGGCCCGATCCGCATTGGCCATCCAAGTCGGGCTTTCCAGTATCACGCCAAGCCCGTATTCCCGCGCCAGTTCGATCTGTTCCCGGCAATAGCCCATCAGCATATTGCGGCCGTCATCCGACTCCAGCAGTGGAAAGGTGGCAAAGCCCGGCAGATCGACCCCGCGGTTGAAAATCAGGTACGTTTCCATCCCGACATAGTCAAGGAACAGCCGGTCCAGCACTTGGGAAAATGTCGCGCGATAGGCGGGCATAAGGTTCTCCTGCTCAAAGCAACCTGTCTGAAAAGTCTTTCATCGGACAAAAAAGGGCGCAGTATTCGGTCAATGTCGCCATTGTGACGCCGCGTTGTCACGCAGTTTCTCTGGATGTCGCGCTTCGCCGCACCCAAATGCCATCTGAAATATGATCCTTTCGTGACATAGGCGGCGAACCCTTCTATGAGGGGGCGCAAGCCTGCCCAGACGGATTCGGAGCCACTCGCCTTGTCCAAACTCATGCCGCCCGCCCATCCCTTTGATTTCGACGCCATCGGGCCATCTGACGATGGCGACAAGCTGAAGGAAGAATGCGGGGTCTTTGGCGTCGTTGGCCTTGCGGATGCGGCGAATTTCGTCGCCCTTGGCCTGCACGCTCTGCAACACCGGGGACAGGAAGCGGGCGGGATCGTCAGCCACGACCCGGTGCAGGGGTTCAACTCGGCCCGTCGGTTCGGCTATGTGCGCGACAATTTCACCAGCCAGGCGCTGATGGAGACCCTGCCCGGCCCGCTGGCCATCGGTCACGTCCGCTATTCGACCGCCGGCAGCAAAGGTGCGGCGATCCGCGACGTGCAGCCCTTCTTTGGCGAGTTTTCGATGGGCGGCGCGGCCATTGCCCATAACGGCAATATCACCAATGCCAACGCGCTGCGCCGCGAACTGATCGAGCGCGGCTCGATCTTTCAGTCCTCATCCGACAGCGAATGCATCATCCACCTGATGGCGCGGTCGCTGCAACGCAATATCCCCGAACGCATGGAAGACGCCCTGCGCCGGGTCGAGGGCGCCTTCTCGGTTGTTGCCATGACCCGCACCAAGCTGATCGGTGTGCGCGACCCGATGGGTGTGCGCCCCTTGGTGCTAGGCAAGATCGGCGACGGCTGGGTCCTGAGTTCGGAAACCTGCGCGCTCGACATCATCGGGGCCGAGTTCATCCGCGAGATCGAGCCGGGCGAGATGGTTGTGATTACCGAGGCAAAGGGCGTCGAATCCGTCTTTCCCTTCCGCCGCCAGCCGTCGAAATTCTGCATCTTCGAACATGTCTATTTCTCGCGCCCCGACTCGATCATCAACGGCCAGTCGGTCTATGAAACCCGCCGTCAGATCGGCGTGGAACTGGCGCGCGAAAATCCGGTGGATGCCGATCTGGTCTGCGCCGTGCCCGACAGCGGCACCCCGGCGGCAATCGGCTTTGCCCATGAAAGCGGCATCCCCTTCGGCATGGGCATCATCCGCAACCAGTATATGGGCCGCACCTTCATCGAACCGACCGAACAGATCCGCAACATGGGTGTGCGGCTGAAGCTGAACGTCAACCGCGCCCTGATCCAGGGCAAGCGGGTGATCCTGGTCGACGATTCGGTTGTGCGCGGCACCACCAGCCGCAAGATCAAGGAAATGATTCTGGATGCCGGCGCCGCCGAGGTGCATTTCCGCATCGCGTCACCGCCGACCGCATGGCCCTGCTTCTATGGCGTCGACACGCCCCAGCGCGAGAAACTGCTGGCGGCGACCATGACCGAGGCCGAAATGGCGAAACACCTTGCTGTCGACAGCCTCAAGTTCATCTCGCTCGATGGCCTCTACCGCGCCGTGGGTCAGGCCAATGGCCGCGACAAGGCCTGCCCGCAATATTGCGATGCTTGCTTCTCGGGGGAATACCCGGTGGCGCCCTCGGACATGATCGAAAAAGGGTTCGAGCTGAAGGCGGCGGAATGACCGGCGTGCCGCTGCCGGACAGGGTGGCGGCGGCAATACCCTGAAGCAGGTTTGGCCAGTCACCTACGGAAACGGCAAGTCATGTCGAGCATCGGCACGACCCTGCCGACGTGACGTCGTCCCCCTTTCCCTTCCGCAAAGTCAATGATAGCTCGACCGCCGCGCCAGCCACTCATGGCGCACTGCAAAGATTGTTGAGATTTTCCATGTCGACCAAAACACCGAAGAAGGTGGCTGATACGGCCACCCAGCAAGGCGTGTTGAAACGCGGCCAACTGACCCTGATCGGCATTGCCGGGGCGGGATCGGACCGCCGTGTGCTGTTTCGCACCTCTACCGGGCATATCGTCACCGCCGAACCCGGAAAGCCCAGTCGCGTGGGCACAATTGTCGGCATCGCCGACGACCGCGTTGTTTTGCGCCGCAGCGGGCGCGATGTCACGCTGACCTTGCCGAACTGACTTCCCGAAGGGCGGAACGGAAGCTAGAACGCGGTCATGACCAGCCCGATCCGCTTCCGCCCGCATCACTTCCTCTGTGCCCTTGGGTTTCGGGGAGAAGGTTACTCCGATGCCTTCACCCGCAACATGGCCGAGGTGGTGAACAGGCGACTGCGCGGCGAAAACGGCGACGAGGAAACGATCACCGTCACGATCCACGCCGACACGCTTTGCGGCCCCTGCCCCGAACGACGCGGCCAGAGCTGTGTCAAGGCCGACAAGATCGCGCGTCTGGACAAGGCCCATGCCCATGCGCTGGGGCTTGGCGATGGCGACAGGCTGACCTGGGGCGACGCCAAGGCACGGATCGCCGAGGCCGTCGCGCCGGAGGACCTCGATCAGCTGTGTCAGGGCTGCCAATGGCTGTCGTTGGGCTATTGCAAGGCGGCCATTGCCGGGTTGCGGCAATCGACCCCTTGACCTTGGCCCCGTCTGGCCGCATGTCACCCCCATGAACGATAAAATCGCACTTGTTACCGGAGCCTCTCGCGGGCTGGGCGCGGCCTTCGCCGAGGCACTGACGCCAGAATTCCACGTCGTCGCCGTGGCGCGCACCACCGGCGCGCTGGAAGAGCTGGATGACCGTATTCAGGCCAAGGGCGGCAGCGCGACGCTGGCGCCGATGGATGTCACCAATGTCGACGCGATGGCCCAGCTGTGCCGGTCGATCCACGACCGCTGGGGCAAGATCGACCTGTGGGTCCATGCCGCGATCCATGCCGCGCCGCTGACGCCCGCGGGCCATATCGACCCCAAGGACTGGGACAAGTCGGTCGCCGCCAATGTCACCGCGACGGGCAAGCTGATCCCGTTTCTTGCGCCCCTTCTGGGCGACACCGGCCAGGCGGTGTTCTTTGACGATCCGCGCGGCGGGGCCAAGTTCTTTGGCTCTTACGGCGCGACCAAGGCGGCGCAGATCGCGCTGGCCCGCAGCTGGCAGGCTGAGACCGAACGCACCGGCCCGCGCGTCTCGATCCTTGCCCCGCGCGAGATGCCGACCGGCACCCGCGCCCGGTTCTTCCCCGGTCAGAACAAGGATACGCTGGCAAGTCCGCGTGACGAGGCCGCGCGCCTGATGGCAGAACTGTCGCTCTGACGCGGCAGTTCGACATCGCGGACCCAGCACCGCTTGCCCAGCCCGCAAAGCTTCACTAGACAAGGTGAAAAGGGGCAACCGGGGCAAAGAAACATGCGCATTCTCATCACCAATGACGATGGTATCAACGCACCCGGCCTGAAGGTGCTGGACGCGATCGCCAACGATCTTGCCGGGCCGGGCGGAGAGGTCTGGACCGTCGCGCCCGCCTTTGAACAATCGGGCGTCGCCCATTGCATCAGCTACACCCACCCGACCATGATCGCCCAGATGGGCGAGCGCCGCTTTGCCGCCGAGGGCAGCCCGGCGGATTGCGTGCTGGCGGGCATCCATGACGTGATGAAGGACAACCCGCCCGACCTGATCCTGTCAGGGGTGAACCGGGGCAACAACTCGGCCGAGAACGCGCTCTATTCCGGCACGCTTGGGGGCGCGCTGGAAGGCGCGTTGCAGGGCATCCCGTCGATGGCGCTGTCGCAATACCTGGGGCCGGAAAACTGGCAGATCGACGACCCGTTCGAAGCCGCCGCCGTTCACGGCGCGGCGCTGGTGCGGCGCATTCTTGACGCGGCCCCGGAAGAAAATGGCGATTACCGGCTGTTTTACAACATCAATTTCCCGCCGGTTCCGGCCGATGCGGTCAAAGGCACACGCGTTGCGCCGCAAGGCTGCCGACAGGGGACGAACTTCTCGGTTGAACCGCATGACTCGCCCTCGGGCCGCCGGTTCCTGTGGGCCCGTGGCGGCGATCAGCGGGCAATGGCGGCTGCGGGATCGGACGCGGCGGTGAATCTGGACGGCTATATCTCGGTCACGCCGATGCGCGCCGACCTGACGGCGCATGACGCCATGTCCGCACTGAAAGCCATCGAATGACACGCTGGGACGCCGAACAGAAAATGCAGTTCCTGTTCGCGCTGCGCTCGAACGGGGTGACGGATCAGGCCGTACTGTCGGCGATGGAAAAGATCGACCGCGCGCCTTTCGTGAAGGGGCTGTTCGCCGAACGCGCCTATGAGGACACGCCCCTGCCGATCGCCTGCGGGCAGACCATCTCTCAGCCCTCGGTGGTCGGTCTGATGACCCAGGCGCTGGAAATCAGCCCCCGCGACAAGGTGTTGGAGGTCGGCACCGGCTCGGGCTATCAGGCGGCGATCCTCAGTCAGCTGGCGCGACGGGTCTATACCACCGACCGCCACCGCCGCCTTGTGCGCGAAGCCCGCGAGATATTCGAGGCGATGGACCTCGCCAATATCACCGCGATCACCTCCGACGGCAGCTTTGGCCTGCCCGATCAGGCCCCCTTTGACCGCATCCTTGTCACCGCCGCTGCCGAGGACCCGCCCGGGCCCCTCTTGGAACAACTGAAGATCGGCGGTATCATGGTGGTGCCGGTTGGCCAGAGTGACGCGGTTCAAAGCCTGATCCGCGTGCGCAGGCTTGAAAACGGGTTCGACTATGACGAACTCAGACCGGTGCGCTTCGTCCCGCTGATCGAGGGGCTGGCGCGCGACCACTAAGATCAACCGGGCACCGGGGCAAAGAATGATCCCGGACCCGCGACACGACCGGGGCGCACCCCGGAAACGAGAGGCAAGAGGCACCCCCGAGGGACAAGCGGGGCGCAGTGAGGACATCGAGATGACCCGGACTTCTAGTAAGAGTTTCAAGGCGTTGCTGTGTGGCAGCGCGTTGGTGGCCTTGGCCGCATGTAACGGCCCGCTGGACTATGACCTGCGCGACACGCTGGGCGGCGGGCTTGATACCAGCGCGGCGGCTGGCCAGGCAACGGCACCGCGGCCCAACCCCGACAAACGGGGCATCATCTCTTATCCCAACTACCAGGTCGCCGTTGCGCGCCGTGGCGACACTGTCGCCGATGTCGCCGGGCGGATCGGTCAGGATGCCAACGCGCTTGCCAGGTACAACGGGATGACCCCCGAGACCCAGCTGCGCCAGGGCGAGATCGTGGCCCTGCCCAGCCGCGTCGCCGAACCTTCGGCCGCGACCGGCGGAACCGGCGTAATTCTGCCACCTTCGGGCGTTGATATCGAAAGCATCGCAGGCTCGGCCATCGACCGCGCCGAACCCGCGGGCGTGACCACAACGCCACTGGTCGAAGCGCCGAAACCGCAGCCGGGCGCACAGACCGGGATCGAGCCGCTGCGCCACAAGGTTCAACGTGGTGAAACTGCCTTTACCATCTCGCGTCTCTACAACGTCTCGGTCCGCTCGTTGGCCGAGTGGAACGGGCTTGGTTCGGACTTCACGATCCGTGAGGGTCAGATTCTTCTTATCCCGCCGGTTGACCCGAGCGCTGCCAAATCCGGGGCAGGCGCCGCAGCCGCCGGCGCCGCGGCGACCAGCGCGCCGGGTGCCGGGTCGGTCACGCCGACCCCGCCCAGCGCCACGAAACCCCTGCCAAACCAGACCACCAAGGCAGTCGAGAAACCCGCCTCACCCGACCTTGGATCGTCGCAGAGCAGCAGCAGCGCGCGCATGGGCTACCCGGCCAACGGCAAGATCATCCGCACCTACCAGAAGGGCAAGAACAACGGCATCGACATCTCGGCCGCCGCAGGCAGCCCGGTCATGGCCGCCGATGACGGCAAGGTCGCGGCAATCACCAAGGATGCTGACAATGTCACCATCGTTGTGCTGCGCCACGACGACAACCTGATGACCGTCTATTACAACGTGGACGCGGTGAAAGTGTCCAAGGGCGATTCAGTCCGGCGCGGCCAGACCATGGCAGCGATCCCGAAAGGGGATTCCTTCGTGCATTTCGAGGTCCGCAAGGGCTTCGACAGTGTCGATCCGATGCCCTATCTGAAATGAGTTGACGGGCAACCGGAACAGGCGCGGCGGTCAGCCGATGACGACGCCGCGCCGCCCTGCCAGATCGGTGAAATACTGCCACGCCACGCGCCCCGACCGCGATCCGCGCGTCGCCTGCCATTCGATCGCCTCGGCCCAGAGCGTTTCTTCGTCAATCTCGACGCCATAGGCGCGGCAATAGCCCCGGATCATGTCGAGGTATTCGTCCTGCGAACAGGGGTGGAACCCCAGCCACAGACCAAACCGGTCCGAAAGCGAAACCTTTTCCTCGACCGCCTCGGACGGGTTGATCGCGGATGAGCGTTCGTTCTCGATCATGTCACGCGGCATCAGGTGGCGGCGGTTCGAGGTGGCATAGAACACCACGTTGTCGGGCCGCCCCTCAATCCCGCCATCCAGCACCGCTTTCAGCGACTTGTAGTGCTGATCGTCATGGCTGAACGACAGGTCATCGCAGAACAGCAGGAAGCGTTCCGCGCGACCGCGCAGCAGGTTCAGCAGGCGCGCGACACTGGGCAGGTCCTCGCGCTGCAATTCGATGATCTTCAGCGGCAGGCCCCGCGACAGCACCTCGGCATGGACTGCTTTCACCAGCGACGATTTCCCCATCCCGCGCGCGCCCCAGAGAAGGGCGTTGTTGGCGGGCAACCCACGGGCAAATTGCAGCGTGTTTTCCAGCAACGTATCGCGCGACCGGTTGACCCCGATCAGAAGCGACAGGTCGATGCGGTTCACGCGCGCCACCGGCTCAAGGCGATCCGGGTCCACATGCCAGACAAAGGCGTCCGCCGCCGCGAAATCGGGCGCGGCCAAGGGTGCGGGCGCGATCCGTTCCAGCGCTTCGGCAATGCGGGTCAATGCGTCGTCGGTCATGCTATCTCTCCCTTGGGTCGCGGGAGTAAAAGCATCTTTGGCGCAGAACGACAAGGGCCGGAACCCCGGCGAGTTGACCAAAGCAAAAGGGCGCAGCCAATGCCGCGCCCCAGTGTGAAAAACCAGCGGGATCAGGCCGTCTTGTCGGCCCCGTCCTCGTCTGCCTCATCTGCCTCGTCGAACTCTTCCTCATCGTCATAGTATCCATCGGCGCGCAACTGCGCCTCGCGCTTGGCCTCAACCCGGCGCACGAGGAAGATCGACACCTCGTAAAGCCCATAGACCACGACGAACAGGATGACCTGAGTGATGACGTCGGGCGGCGTGACCAGCGCGGCCAGAACAAGGATGGCGACCACGGCATATTTGCGCACCGCGCCCAGACCTTCGGCGCTGACCAGCCCGGCCTTGCCCATCAGGGTCAAGAGCACGGGAAGCTGGAAACACAGGCCAAAGGCGACAATGAACTTGATCGTCAGGTTCAGATATTCCTGCGCCGAGCCCTGGAACACCACCGACAGGCCCTGGCTGACCTCTTCGCCAACGACGGCCTCGCCCCCTGCCCCGAACTGCTGGAAGCCAAGGAAGAAGTCATAGGCCAGCGGCGTCACGACATAGAAGGCAAAGCTGGCGCCCAGCGCGAACATGAAGGGTGACGCGATCAGGAACGGCAGGAACGCGCCCTTCTCGGACTTGTAAAGCCCCGGCGCCACGAAGCGCCACATTTGGTTGCCGATATAGGGAAAGGCCAGGATGAACCCGCCCAGGAACGAGATCTTGATGGCGACGAAGAACCCCTCTTGCGGGCTGATGAAGATCAGCGCGCAGTCCTGCCCGCCTTGCTCCAGCACCTGGCACAGGGGCGCGGTCAGGAAGTTGAAGATCGGCGTCGCCACGGTGAAACAGATCACCATGCCGATGATAAAGGCAACAACCGAGTGGATCAGCCGCGTGCGCAGCTCGGCCAGATGCTCGATCAGCGGGGCCGAGGTGTCTTCGATCTCGTCCGTCTTGCTCATGCCTTGTCCTCAGAGGGTTTGGCGGGTTTCTTCGCGGGCGCCTTCTTTGCAGCCGTTTTGGCCGGGGCTTTCTTGGCCGCGGGCTTCTTGGCCGCGGGCTTCTTGGCGGGCGCCTTTTTCGCAGCGGTCTTCTTGGGCGCGGGTTTCGGGGCGGGTTCAGCGCCCTTGGCCGGTTCTGCGGCGGGTTTGGCCTCGGCGCTGGCGGCTTTCTTGGCCTCGCGCTTGCGTGACGCATCCGTCTTGGCCGCCTCAACCGCGGCCTTGGCCTCGGCATCCAGACGCTCCTGCGCCTTTTTCGCCGTAGCCTCGCGGATCTTGCGCGCGGCATCTGCCCGTTCCTTGGACAGTTTCCCGGTCTCGCTGTCGGGATCGAGGTCCAGCTTGGTGGTTTCCTTCAACGCATCAAGGCTGGACTTCACCGGGTTCGAGATCGAATTCAGCCCGTCGGTGGCGCTTTTGAAGCTTTGCTGGACATCCTTCATCCCGGCCTGATCCGCCGCCTCGTTCATCGCTGACGAAAACTCGCGCGCCATGCCCTTGGCCTTGCCGACGAAACGGCCGACCTGCCGGAACATGATCGGCAGGTCCTTCGGCCCCACCACGATCAGCGCCACGACGCCGATCACCAGAAGTTCGGTCCACCCGAGGTCAAACATCGCGCGTCAGCCCGCTCAGACCTTGTCTTTCTCGTCTGCCGGGGTGACGTCCTTGGCAACGTCCGCGGCATCGGATTCCAGCTCGTCCTGGCCTTCCTTGATGCCTTTCTTGAACGACGTGATGCCTTTGCCAACCTCGCCCATCAGGGACGAGATCTTGCCGCGTCCGAACAGGACCAGAACCACGACGGCGATCAGAAGAAGGCCGGGAAGGCCGATATTGTTAAGCATTGCTTTTCTCCCATGCATCGGGGCCGCATCGGGCCCCGGTCAAATCCGATGTCTTTCCTACTCCCTCAATCGCTCATGGAAAAGCGGCAAAGCACCGCGCCCGGCGCGTTTCACCCGGTTTTGCACGGGTTTTTTCGGTCCATTTTGTCAGCAGGTTGTCAGTTGACAGGTTTTTGTCAGTATAGGGGTTCAAACAGGAGAGAATCACCCGTGAAACGAAGCGACCGGCTTTATGCGCTGATCGAGGTTCTGAAGGACGGCAAACTGCACCGGGCCGAGGACATGGCGGCCCGGCTGGGCGTCTCGATCCGCACCATTTATCGCGATATGGACACGCTCGCCGCCAGCGGCATCCCGATCGAGGGCGAGCGCGGGCGCGGATACTCGGCTTTGGCCGCGATCACCCTGCCGCCCCTGAACTTGACCGAAACCGAGCTTGAGGCGCTGCATCTGGGTCTGGCGGCGGTCGGGCAGGCGCAGGATGATGCGTTGAAATCAGCCGCCCGCAGCCTGTCGGCCAAGATCGACGCGGTCCTGCCCGAGGATCGACACGGCGCGCCGAAAAGCTTTGGTTTCGCGGTCTATCCCTTTGCCGATGCCGCCAATGCGTTCCGGCACCTCACCACCCTGCGCGGCGCGATCCGCAACCGGCAAAAGCTGCGCCTTTGGCTGCAAGGCGGAGACGAAGTGACCGTCCGGCCGCTCAAGCTTGATTACTGGGGACGGGTCTGGACCTGCCTTGTCTGGAGCGAGACCTCAGAGGATTTCGTCAGCCTGCGGGTCGATCAGATCGAAAACACCGCGCCGCTGCCCGGTCTGTTTGTCGATGAACCCGGAAAACGGCTGGAAGACTTCGAATCCCGCGCCAACACCTAGAATTTTCAGGAAGCTTCCCAATTCTGCAAAATGGTCTAGGCAGTTTTGTCCTTGGCTGGGAACACGAAACAGCGGTCCCGACGGATGGTGACCCAGAACGGCGTGCCCTCTTTGGGCAAAAACACATTGGGCACGGTGGATTTCAGGACCGTGCCGTCATGTTCCATTTCCAACTCGACAAGGCTTTCGGTGCCCATGAACCGTGCCCGCCGCACCGTTCCGCGCGCCGCGCTGCCGTGGCTGATCGAGGGCGACGGCTGAAGCCCGCCCCGGTCGAAATCCAGATGCAAATGCTGCGGCCGGATCACGATCTCGACGTCCGCGCCATCGGCCACCCCCGGTGTCAGGAACTGCCCGAACGGAGTTTCGGTCAGCGCGCCGTGGCTGGTGCCGCAGATGATGTTGATATCCGAAAAGAACCCCATCGCCTCGCGGTCGACGGGGGCGTTGTAGATGTTATAGGGCGCGCCCTGCTGGACGATCTTGCCATTGCGCATAAGTGCGATCTCGTCCGCCATGCGCAGCGCCTCTTCCGGCTCATGCGTGACCAGCATGACGGCGGTGTCCTCTTCCTTCAGAAGCGCCAGCGTCTGATCGCGAATTTCATCGCGCAGCCGGTTGTCGAGACCCGAGAAAGGTTCATCCATCAACATGATACGCGGGCGCGGCGCAAGGGCGCGGGCCAGCGCGACGCGCTGCTGTTCGCCCCCTGACAGCACATAGGGAAAATCGTCGATGGCCCAGAGCAGCCCGACCTTCTCCAACAGTTCCTCAACCCGGGCGCGCTTGGTGACCTTGTCCGCCCCGGTCAGGCCAAAGGCAACGTTGTCGGCGACGCTGAGATGCGGAAACAGCGCAAAATCCTGGAACATCAGCCCGATCTGGCGGCGTTCGGGAGGGATGCGGAAGACCGTGTCGCAGATCAATTTGCCATCGACATAAATCTCGCCGGAATCCTGCATATCGACCCCGGCGATCATGCGCAGCGTCGTCGACTTGCCACAGCCAGAGGGCCCCAGAAGGCAGGTCACCTGCCCCGGCATGATCGTCAGCGACACGTCATCGACAACCATGCGGTTCCCGAACCGGCGCTTCAGGTTGCGAATCTCAAGACGGGGCGGGATGTCCTGCACGGGGGTCGGCCTCTTGACGTTTCCGATGAAAAACATCGGGTTTTGCCGACCCTTACCAGCCGCCCCCGGAACGGGCAACCCTCAGCCCTGCCCCGCGTCGATCAGGTCAGTCGATCAGGTCGAATGTCTGCTCTGCCACGTCACGTCCGTTGACCTGCACCGTCAGCACATGCGGGCCGGGGTACAAGGTGAAGGTCGAGGCATTGCCTTTCAGCGGGTGGCGCTTGGTCAGGGTCAGCGGCGCGCCGGGTCCGACCTGCCCCTGTTTCAGCTTGAACACCTTTTCCGATGGCCGTCCCGACGGGCGGTGAAACCGCAGCCGGTAGTCCACCAGAACCGGCGCCTTTTCTGTCGATGTCAATGTCATCGAAAACGACAGCGCATCGCCAATGCGCGGCTGCCCGTCGATACGCAGCCCCTCGACCGAGACCGGCGCATCCGTCCGGTATCCCAGCAGCGACAAGGCCGCACTGTCCCCCTGTTTCACCAGCGTGCGCAGGCTGTGCCGGGTGATCCAGTCCAATTCCTTTTGCTCCTGCCGCGCCGCGCCCTGCCAGTCGGTCAATCGCGACGTCACCACATCCGGTGCGATCTTGGCGATATCGTTCATGTGATTGGCCACGGACCGGGTGACATAGCGCGTCGGGTCGGCGTGCAGCCGGTCGAGGAACCGCAATGGCACCAGTGGATCAAGGTCGATGTTCCTGGCCCATGGCAGTTTCGGCCGCGTGCCTTCGCTGACCAGCCGCCGGACATGGTAATTCTCATCCCCCGCCCATTGGTCAAGCCGCGCCAGCGTCTGCTCCGGCCAGCGGTTCAGGAAGGGGCGGATATAGAACTCCATCGAAAAGCGTTTCGTGGCGGCGTGGATCAGGTCCAGCGCACGGTCGCGGTGGTGTTCAAGCCCGTGGCGCACGGCAAGGATGCCGGGGACAGCGTGGATGAAGCGCCCAAAATCGTCATCGCGCTTCTCGGGGTTCAGTATCGGCGGCATCGCCGCGTCAAGCTGATCCGCCATCACGTTGAAATCAGGCGATAATTGCGCCTCGATACAATCCGCGATCCAGTCGAGCCGCTCCAGCAACCCACGCGGTTCCAGCCCCGGCAGGACCGTGGCAAGGAAGGCATCGGCGTCAAACCCCGGCACCCCCGCGGCATATTCTGCCGCAAGGACGCCAAGGCTCTGGTCATTGAACAATTCGTCCTTCAGCGAAAAGCCCGTACCGTTGGTGTTGCGCGCCATATGCCGCTTACATCGTCGTGTTCACGGCGCCGCCATCCAGAAGGATGTTCTGCCCGACCATAAAACCCGCATACTGGCTGCACATGAAGGCGCAGGTCTGGCCGAACTCTTGCCGGGTGCCATAGCGCCGCGCCGGGATCGTCTGTTCGCGCTGCGCCTTGGCCTCGTCAAGCGAGATACCACCCGCCGCCGCCGCGCCCTTGTCCAGCGCATCGGCGCGGTCGGTGGCATGGATGCCCGGTTGCAGGTTGTTGATGGTGACGCCATGCGGAGCGACCTGCCTTGAGGTGCCCGCGACATAGCCCGTCAGCCCCGCGCGGGCCGAGTTCGACAGGCCCAGAACCGGGATCGGCGACTTGACCGACACGGATGTAATATTGACCACCCGGCCCCAGCCCCTGTCCATCATGCCCGGCAGCAGCGCTTTCATCAGCGCAATCGGCGCCAGCATATTGGCGTCCAAGGCCTTGATGAAATCCTCGCGGTCCCAGTCGGTCCACATGCCCGGAGGCGGGCCGCCCGCGTTGGTGACAAGGATGTCGACGCCCTGTGCCGCGTCCAGAACCGCCTTTTGTCCGTCCGGCGTTGCGACATCCGCCGCCACGGTCACCACGTCGACGCCGAAACTGTCGCGGATATCCTGTGCCGACGCCTCAAGCGCTTCGGCCCCGCGCGCGTTCATCACCAGATCGACGCCGGCCTCGGCCAATGCCTCGGCGCAGCCCAGCCCCAACCCCTTTGACGAAGCGCATACCAGCGCGCGTTTTCCCTTGATGCCCAGATCCATTGTGTTTTCCCTGTTCCATAAGCCACTCAAGATTCCCAAACAGGACTCAAGCCAGTAAAATGCCGATCAGCCGACCCCGTGATGCCACATTCGCGCGTCAAGAAGGGCGCGCCCCATAAAGCCAAGGACCTACCCCAAGATGCAAGACGCTCCGCATCAACCGTCGCTGCCGACACAAAGTTTGCCCGTGTACCATGCGGAAGATTTCCGCGTCGTCAATGGGGCCAACCTTGGCGATGGCCTGTCCTTTGCCGCCGAACTGGTGCCGGATGACGTCTATGAGCTGGCACATTCGGCCCGGGTGGAGCGGCTTGTCGCCAGCGTCGGCGAGGGAGGCGCCCTCTCGGTAGCACCCAAGTCACGGATCGGTACGCCCGGTGCGGTGCTGCATGCCGACTGCGTCGTGACGCTGATGCCACCGAACGGCACCACGATCGAGATCCTCGTACTGGTCGAGGTCGACGGCGACGGCCATGTCGCCCAGATCTTTGCCGTGCCTCTGGCCCCGCTCAGCGCCAAGACGCCCTATTCGCTTGTCGGTGTGTCCACCAAGGACGCCCGCCGCAAACTGGCGATGCTGGCCTGTGTCAGCTTCACACGCGGTACACGCATCACCTCGGCCACCGGAGAACAGATCCCGGTTGAAGAATTGCAGGTCGGCGACCGTGTCCTGACCCGCGATGACGGCCCGCAGGAAATCCGCTGGATCGGTCACAACACCGTCCGCGCCTATGGAGAGTTCGCGCCGATTGTCATCACCAAGGATACGCTGAACAACGCCCATGACCTGATCGTCAGCCCCGACCACCGCCTGTTCATCTACCAGCGCCACGACAAGATCGGCGCGGGCCGCGCCGAGCTTCTGGTCAAGGCGCGCCATCTTGTGAACGGCGACACGGTGCATGTGCAGGAAGGCGGGTTCGTCGAGTATTATCAGCTCTTGTTCGACCGACATCAGATCATCTTTGCCGAAGGTATTTCGGCCGAAACCATGATGGTTGACACCCGCACCCGTCCCGTCCTGCCCGGTGACCTAGAGGACCAGGTCGCCCCATCGGAACGGTCGGGCCTGTCGTCAAGCGCCCGCGCGCTGGATGTGCATGAGGACCTGTTGAAACATCCCGACATCGCCGCCCTTCTGCGGCGTGCCTCCTCGCGCTGATCCTCTTGCTCTGATCCCGCGCCACGGATATACGCCCGGCCATGTTGGACACGAGCACAAACCGCCCCGCCCTGCCGCCTGAAATCGCGCGCCGCCGGACTTTTGCGATCATTTCGCACCCGGACGCGGGGAAGACCACGCTGACCGAGAAATTCCTTCTGTTTGGCGGCGCCATCCAGATGGCTGGACAGGTGCGCGCCAAAGGCGAGGCCCGGCGCACGCGCTCGGACTTCATGCAGATGGAAAAGGACCGGGGCATTTCGGTCTCGGCCTCGGCCATGTCCTTTGATTTCGGCGAGTTTCGCTTCAACCTTGTCGACACGCCCGGCCACAGCGATTTTTCCGAAGACACCTATCGCACGCTGACCGCGGTGGACGCCGCCGTCATGGTGATCGACGGCGCGAAAGGCGTGGAAAGTCAGACCCAGAAACTGTTCGAGGTCTGCCGCCTGCGCGATCTGCCGATCCTGACCTTCTGTAACAAGATGGACCGCGAAAGCCGCGACACGTTCGACATCATCGACGAGATCCAGGAAAACCTTGCCATCGACGTGACGCCCGCAAGCTGGCCCATCGGCATGGGCCGCGAATTCCTGGGCTGTTATGACCTCTTGCGCGACCGGCTGGAACTGATGGACCGCGCCGACCGCAACGTGGTCGCCGAGACCATCGCCATCGACGGTCTGGACGATCCGAAACTGGCCGAACACGTGCCCGCACATCTGTTGGAGAAACTGGTCGAAGAGGTCGAGATGGCGCGCGAACTTTTGCCCGCTCTTGACCCGCAATCGGTGCTTGAGGGGCATATGACCCCGATCTGGTTCGGCTCTGCGATCAACTCGTTCGGGGTCAAGGAACTGATGAACGGAATCGGCAAATTCGGCCCCGAGCCGCAACCACAAAGCGCCGAACCGCGACAGATTTCTCCCGACGAAACAAAGGTTTCCGGCTTTGTCTTCAAGGTTCAGGCGAACATGGACCCCAAGCACCGCGACCGGGTCGCCTTTGTCCGCCTGGCCTCGGGCCATTTCAAGCGCGGGATGAAGCTGACCCATGTGCGCTCGAAAAAGCCAATGGCGATCTCGAACCCGGTTCTGTTCCTTGCCTCGGACCGCGAACTGGCCGAAGAAGGCTGGGCCGGCGACATCATCGGCATCCCGAACCACGGACAGCTGCGCATCGGCGACACGCTGACAGAAGGCGAGGCGCTGCGCGTCACCGGCATTCCGTCCTTCGCGCCGGAACTGTTGCAGGGCGTGCGCGCCGGGGACCCGCTCAAGGCCAAGCACCTCGAAAAGGCGCTGATGCAATTTGCCGAGGAAGGGGCCGCCAAGGTCTTCAAGCCGATGATCGGCTCGGGCTTTATCGTCGGCGTCGTCGGCGCGCTGCAATTCGAGGTTCTGGCCAGCCGGATCGAAATGGAATACGGCCTGCCGGTGCGGTTCGAACAATCCCAGTTCACCTCGGCCCGCTGGGTGAACGGCGACCGTCAAGCCGTTGAAAAATTTTCCCAATCCAACAAGCAGCACATCAGCTATGACCACGATGGCGACGTCGTTTACCTGACCCGTCTGCAGTGGGATATCGACCGGGTCGAGCGCGATTACCCGGACATCAAGCTGACCGCGACCAAGGAAATGATGGTCTGAGCCTCAACCGGCAATTGCACCGCGAAAACACCCGTGCAATTGTCACCGCATGAGTGCGCAAGACGAAACCTATCCCGGCGGATTTAATGCCCTTTGGGACCGCTATAACTCTCGCCGGGAAGGGTTTGAATTCTATAGGGAATCGCTTCCCGACCTCGACACGCCGCTGGAACCGCTGACGCGGCGCATTGTGCCCGAGGCGGCGACCGCGCGGCGCGAGGGCGAGCCGAAGAAAATGGCCTCGTGGACGCGCAAGCGGCGCGAGATCGCCAAGGAGTTCGTCGGCAATTCCGAACTCGCCTATCTGAACGCGATGCTGATCGCCAACCTACGGCGCGAGACCTTCCCCGTCGATGCCCCCGCCCTTTTCGTGCGCCTCTGGGCCGAGCAGTCGCCGCACCTGATCGAGGCGCTTGATCTTCGCTGGAAAGTGTCGTCGATCATGACATTTGCCGACCACGGCGCGACCGATATTCAGCGGCAGGTCGGTCAGGCCCTGCGGATGCTGTTCGGCCTGATGAAGCTTTATGAATGGGAACGCATGCGCAGCGGCAAGACCGCCGACCAGCAATGGCCCTATGACACCCGCCAAACGGCCCCGCTGCCGCTGGAGATGGAGCAGTATTCGCTGAAATCGGGTGGTTTGGATGTCAACCTGCTGGCCCCGGTCTGGCAATTGGCGAAACAGGACGTGATCATCGCGCCGCTGACCGATCACCTGCTGGACAGCCTGAACCGGGAACCGGGGGGTCTGTTCCGGCGACTGAAACTGATGCGCGAGGACCGCGCCCGTGACAAGGGTGAGGCGTGATGCGCTGGGGCGTGGTGTCGACAATCAAGGCCGATGTCGAAGATATCCTACGCTTCGCCGCCTATCACCTCGACCTTGGGGCCGCGCATATCCGCATCTATCTGGATGAGCGCAATGATGATGCTCAGGCTGCGCTGTCGGCCCATCCGCGCGTCTCGGTCATCCGCACCGATCAGGCCTATTGGCAGGGGTTGCGCGGCAAGCGCCCGGCCAAGCACCAGGTTCGCCAGGGTGCCAACATGGGTCATGCCTATGCCTCGCTTCAGGGGCTCGACTGGCTGTGTCACATCGACGTGGACGAGTTTCTGGCCCCGGAAACCACGGTGGACGACGCGCTGTCCGCCCTGCCCGGTGACCGCTGGGTCGCCCGTATGCGCCCGGCCGAGGCGCTGGCCCCCGACCCCGCTGCGCCCCCTGCCCCCGGCGAGACCCTGTTCAAGGGCTATGTCCCCCCGAATGGCAAGCGGCTGGACACCGTGCAGGCGCTTTACCCGACTTTCGGAACCTACGTGAAAGGCGGGTTTCTCAGCCATGTTGCCGGCAAATACTTCGTGCGCACCGGGCTGACCGACTGCACCTTCCGTATCCACAATGTCTTTCAGGGTGACACCGAAAACCCCAATCAATGCGAATTGCCCTCCGTCACCCTGTTGCACATGCACATGACAAGCTGGGACCACTGGCTGCGCCACTACCGCTATCGTCACGACAAGGGGTCCTATCGCGCCGAGCTGAAATCCGCCGTGCCGGAAACGGCCGGAGGGCTGTCACTGCATGATCTTTTTGCGATGCTCGAAACGGAAGAGGGCGAAGCCGGGCTGCGGGCCTTTTTCGACGAGGTCTGTGTCGCCAGCCCCGGATTGATCGCGCGACTCGACTCGCGCGGGCTGCTGGTCCGGCATTCTTTGCACTTGGATGAAAAGCGCGCAAAACAATTTCCCGAAATCCGCTGAATTGGTCGGAAATCGGCAACAATTGGCGGGTGAACACCCCGGTCAATGGTGGAAAACCCTGAATTCATTGACCGAATGGCGGCTTTGGGCTATGCCTCGCCCCGTGGATCAGACATGGCGACAAACGCGGGGTCAACCGGACCCGATCCATACCAGACGCTACGGGCCGCGCGTGTCCGTAAACCACGGATACATATGACAAAGTTCACCGATCTGAACCTTAACCCAAAGGTCCTCAAAGCTGTCAGCGAAGCTGGCTACGAAACTCCTACACCGATTCAGGCAGGCGCGATTCCCCCCGCTCTTGAAGGGCGCGATGTCCTCGGGATTGCCCAGACCGGCACCGGCAAAACCGCCAGCTTCGTGCTACCGATGATCACGCTGCTGTCCCGGGGCCGCGCCCGCGCACGTATGCCGCGCAGCCTTGTTCTGTGCCCAACCCGTGAGCTGGCGGCGCAGGTGGCAGAGAATTTCGATACCTATACCAAGCATCTGAAACTGACCAAGGCGCTGTTGATCGGCGGGGTCAGCTTCAAGGAGCAGGATCAACTGATCGACCGTGGCGTCGACGTTCTGATCGCCACGCCCGGTCGCCTTCTGGACCATTTCGAGCGCGGCAAGCTGTTGCTGACCGGCGTGAAGGTCATGGTGGTGGACGAAGCCGACCGCATGCTGGACATGGGGTTCATCCCCGATATCGAACGCATCTTCTCGCTCACGCCGTTTACCCGCCAGACGCTGTTCTTCTCGGCAACCATGGCGCCCGAGATCGAACGTATCACCAACACCTTCCTGTCTGCGCCTGCGCGGATCGAGGTTGCGCGTCAGGCCACCGCGTCCGAGACCATCGAACAGGGCGTTGTGATGTTCAAAGCCTCGCGGCGTGACCGCGAAGGCAGCGAAAAGCGCAAGGTTCTGCGTGGACTGATCGACGCCGAGGGTGAGAAATGCACCAACGCGATCATCTTCTGCAACCGCAAGACGGATGTGGATATCACCGCGAAATCGCTGAAGAAATACGGCTATAACGCCGCGCCGATCCATGGCGATCTGGACCAGTCGCAGCGCATGAAAACGCTGGATGCCTTCCGCAACAACGAATTGCAGCTCTTGGTGGCGTCGGACGTTGCCGCACGCGGTCTGGATATCCCCTCGGTCAGCCACGTGTTCAATTTCGACGTGCCCGGCCACCCCGAGGACTATGTCCACCGCATCGGCCGGACCGGTCGCGCGGGACGTGAAGGCAAGGCTTATACCATCTGCACCCCGCGCGATGAAAAGGCGTTTGATGCCGTCGAAAAGCTGATCCAGAAGGAAATCACGCGCGTCGAAAGCCCGGTGCCGTCGGCCAAATCTGCTGAGAAATCGACCGCGTCCAAATCGTCTAGCGCGTCGAAATCGTCGTCCAGGTCATCGTCTTCGCGCAGCAAGAAAGACGACACGCGGGACGACAATTCGCAGACCCAAACGCAGACCAAGGCAGACGCCGCCAAGTCCGACACGCGCGACAGCGGCAGCAAGTCGTCCTCGTCGCGCAGCAGCCGGTCGCGGTCCAGCCGCAGCCGCCGCGACGACGACAAGGTCGTCGGCATGGGTGACCACATGCCCAGCTTCATCGCGATGAGCTTTGAAGAACGCCACGCCGAGTAAACGGCGAACGCAGCGGCAAAAAAGAAGGGGCCAGGCGGCCCCTTTTTTCGTTTTCTCAAGCGTTATTCGCTCAACCGGCTGACGATCACCGTGACCTCGGGTTTCTTGCCGATCTCGCTGTTACAGCTGTTGCGGGCAATGCGGCGCAACTCTTCCTCAAGCCGGTCGTCGTCACGCAGCGTCTTGGGTTTGGCGCGGCCCAGGAACTGGGTCAGGTCCTCTTCCAGCACCTCGATCAAGGCGGCGTTGCTGCTGCCGATCTCGGGCAGACCTTTCAGTTCGCACCAGGCGTCGCCGAGGGGCTCGTCATCCTCATCCAGAACCACCGTCACTACCACATGGCCGTTCAGCGCCATGCGGATGCGGTCACGCACGATCCCGTCCAGCGCGCCGATCTGCACCTGTCCGTCAAGATAGGTGCGGCCGGTTTCGACGTAGTCGACAACGGTCGGCGCCTCACCCGAGATATCCACCATCGTGCCGTTCACCGCCACAACCGACGCGCGGCCCGCAGCGCTGGCAAGCTTGGCATGTTCGCGAAGATGGCGATGTTCGCCGTGGTTCGGAACCACGATCTTCGGGTTCAGGATGTCGTGCAGCCGCTCAAGGTCAGGCCGGTTGGCGTGGCCCGATACGTGGTAATTGCCACCGTCGTCATCCACCACGTCGACGCCAATCTCGGACAGTTGGTTCATGATGCGGATCACGCCGCGCTCATTGCCGGGAATGGTCTTGGATGAAAACAGGAACAGGTCGCCCGACTTCAGTTCAAGCCCGTTATACTTGCCCCGCGCCAGCTGTGCCGAGGCCGCGCGGCGTTCGCCCTGCGACCCGGTGACCAACAGCATCAGGTTCTCACGCGGGATGGCTTGCGCCTCTTCCGGGCTGACCACCTTGGGGAAACTGGTCAGGATTCCGGTTTCCACCGCCGCCTCGATCATGCGCCGCATCGCACGCCCCAGAAGGCAGATCGACCGCCCGGCCCGCTCACCGGCTTCGGCAAGCGTTTTCACCCGCGCCACGTTCGAGGCAAATGTCGTCGCCACCACCATGTTCGGCGCTGCGCTGACCAGTTTCTCGATGGCCGGCCCCACGGATGCCTCGGACCGCCCCGGATGCGCCGAGAACACGTTGGTCGAGTCACAGATCAGTGCCTGCACCCCGCCCTTGCCGATATCGGCCCACATCTCGGGGTCGAACGGTTCGCCCACGATCGGTGTCTCGTCCAGCTTGAAGTCGCCCGAATGCACCACCCGGCCCGCGGGCGTGTCGATGACCAGCCCCGCACTTTCCGGGATCGAGTGGCTGATCGGCGCGAAGCCAACCGAAAACGGCCCGGCCTTGATGACCTCGGGCCAGGGCGAGACGGTGATGACCTCGTTTTCATCATTGCCCCGGTCCGCCATCTTGTGCCGCGCCAGCCGCGCGGTAAAGGCGCGGGCATAGACCGGCACACCAAGACGCCGCCACAGGTGGCCAACCGCGCCGACGTGATCCTCATGGCCATGGGTGATGAAGATCGCTTCCAGCCGGTCCTTGTTCTGTTCCAGCCAGCTGATGTCGGGAAAGATCAGGTCGACCCCGGGGCTGGTGTCCATATCGGAAAAGGTCACGCCCAGATCGACAAGGATCAGCCGTTCCTTTCCCGGCGCGCCATAGCCATAGACATAGGCGTTCATGCCAATTTCACCGGCCCCGCCAAGCGGGAGATAGATCAGTCGGTCGCTGCTCATGGGCTTATCCGTTTTTCTTGTTGTAGTCGTGGATCACGGTCAGCCCGTGCATGGTCAGGTCGTCCTCGAACACGTCGAACAGGTCAACCGATTGCTGGAACAGGGGCGCCAGCCCGCCGGTGGCGATCACCCGCATGTCGCGGTCACGTTCGGCCTTGATGCGGGCGCAGATCTCGCGCACCAGGCCGGCATAGCCCCAGAACACACCCGACTGGATACATTCCACCGTGTTGGTGCCGATCACCTTCTGCGGCTTGGCAATGTCGACATGAGGCAGCGCGGCGGCGGCCATGTGCAGGGCTTCGAGGCTCAGGTTGACGCCGGGCGCGATCACGCCGCCGATATAGGCCCCATCCGGGGCCACAACGTCAAAGGTGGTCGCGGTGCCGAAATCCACGACGATCAGGTCGCCGCCATGCCGGTCAAAGGCACCGGCGGCATTGACCAGCCGGTCCGGGCCGACAATCGTGCCCTCGTCCACCCGCGGCTGCGCAGGCAGCAGGCATTCGGGCTTGCCCACCACCAGCGGGCGGCAGCCAAAGAACCGGTCGGCAAAGACACGCAGGTTGAAAACAACACGCGGCACGGTCGACGAGATGATGACATCGGAGATGTCGAGGTCGATCTCGTAATGCTTGATCAGGGTCGAGAACCAGGTGAAATAGGCATCCGCCGTGCGCGCATGGTGGGTCGAGGTGCGCAGCGTGCAGAGGAATTTTTCGCCATCCCAGATCGAGAAGACGGTGTTGGTGTTGCCACAATCAATCGCCAGGAGCATCGCGCGCGTCCTTTCAGAAAAAAATCTCGGCCGCCGGGATCGCAACCCGGCCTTTCGCGGTGTTCAACACCAGATTGCCCGCGCTGTCCACCGTTTCAAAGGTGCCCGACGTCTGGTCGCGCAACGTCCGCGCTGTGATGACCTCGCCCAGTTTCGCCGCCCGCGCCAGCCATGCGGTGCGGATCGGGGCAAAGCCGTAGGTGGTGAATTGCGCCTCCCAATGGGCATAGGCCGGGGCCAGCGCGTCAAGGAAGGTCTCCGGGTCGACATCCGCGCCGGTTTCCGACAGCAGCGACACGGGCCGGGTCGCGCCCGGCTCGACCTCGCCCATATCCGGGGCCGCGCGCAGGTTCACTCCGATCCCGATAGCGATATGGCTGACCGCGCCCCCGGCCATCCCTGCGCTTTCCAACAGGATCCCGGCCAGCTTGCCCCCATTCAGCAACACATCATTGGGCCATTTCAGCGAAAACCCCTCGCCCCGCCCGGTCACGGCCACAAAGGCGTCAAACAGCGCAAGCGAGGCCACGAAGGACCGCAGCGCCACCTGGTCGGGGCTTTCGGCGGGGCGTATGACAAGGGTCGCGGCAAAATTGCCGCTCGGATCGGCCCACGCCCGCCCGCGCCGCCCGCGCCCGGCGGTCTGGCGCAGCCCAAGGATCCAGGTCGGCCCGGACAGGGTTGGCGCGATCCGCGCGGCCTCGGCATTGGTGCTGTCAACCTCGGCCAGCACACGGCGGTCATATCCCGTTGGCCAATCCGTCATCCCGCACTTCCTTCTTTCTTGTCCAAATACTCAAAATGAAAACAGCGCGTCCCGAAGGCGCGCTGTTTCCGATTGATGCGGTCCGAAAGGATCAGTTGACCAGCGTCGCGGCGGCAGCCTGGGCGATGCTCTCGATCCCGAACAGGTTGACGACACCGACCAGCATGATCGCCGCCGACAGCGCTAGCAGCACCGACAGGACGGGACGTTTGACGCTGTCCAGCCCTTCGCCTTCTTCACCGAAATACATGTAGTAGACGATGCGGAGATAGTAGAAGGCACCGATGACCGAAGCGATCACACCGGCAATCGCCAGCCATGCCAGCCCGGATTCATATGCCGCGCGCAACACGTAAAGCTTGCCGAAGAACCCGACCAGCGGCGGCACACCGGCCAGCGAGAACAACAGGATCAGCATCGCCAGCGCCTTGCCCGGCTCCGCCTTGGAATAAAGGTTCAGCGCGCGGATATCGGTGACCGGCTGGCCGTCCTTCTCCATCATCAGGATGAAGGCGAAGGTGCCGACATTCATCACCACGTAGATGGTGACATAAATCAGCATCGCCTGAACGCCGAATGCGGTGCCTGCGGCAAGACCCATCAGCGCAAACCCCATATGGGCGATCGAGGAATAGGCCATCAGTCGCTTGATATTGGTCTGGCCGATGGCGGCAACCGCGCCAAGGAACATCGACAACAACGACAGCGCCGCCAATATCTGCTGCCAGTCGCCGACAACGCCGCCAAAGGCGTCATGCAGCACGCGGGCAAACAGACCCAGCGCCGCCACTTTCGGCGCGGTGGCAAAGAAGGCGGTGACCGGGGTGGGCGACCCTTCGTAGACATCCGGTGTCCACATGTGGAACGGCACGGCCGAAACCTTGAACGCCAGACCCACGGTCACGAAGACCAGCCCGAACAGCAGCCCCAGCGACACGTGACCTTCGCCCGCCGCCTGGATGATGCCCGAGAACAGCGTGGTGCCGGCAAAGCCGTAAACCAGCGACGAGCCGAACAGCAGCATGCCCGACGACAGCGCGCCAAGAACAAAGTATTTGAGGCCCGCCTCGGTCGATTTCACACTGTCGCGACGCAGCGAGGCGACGACATAGAGCGACAGCGATTGCAGTTCGAGCCCCATGTAAAGCGCCATCAGGTCTCCGGCCGAAACCATGACCATCATGCCAACCGCCGAAAGCGCGATCAGCAGCGGGTATTCAAAGCGCAACAGCCCGCGGCGGTTCATATAGTCCTGCCCCATGATCAGCACGGCGGCGGCGGACAACAGAATCACCACCTTGGCAAAACGCGAGAAACCGTCGTCGATGAACATGCCGCCAAAGGCGGTTTCCGTGCCGCCCCCCGAGACGCCGATCCAGATCCCGATCAAGGCCATGACCGCGGCGGTCAGCGTGGTCAGCATCGGTGCGGTCTTGTCCTTGCCGGTATAGACCGCCACCAGAAGCGCCGTCATCGCGTAAAGCGACAGGACGATTTCCGGCAGAATGATGTTCAGATCACTAGAGATCATCTTTCAGGGCTCCTGTCAGTGCGACGCGACCTGGTTCACGGCAGATCCGTGTTCCAGTGCGGTGTCATATTGGGTGATCAGCGCCTCGACCGAGGGACCGATGATGTCGGTGACCAGCGACGGGTAGACGCCAAGGATCAGGGTCATCGCCACCAGCGGCGCAAAGATCCATTTCTCGCGGGCGGTCATGTCGTTGATCGTCTTCAGGCTTTCCTTGATCAGGTCGCCAAAGACGACGCGGCGATAAAGGTAAAGCGCATAGGCGGCCGAGAAGATCACACCCGAGGTCGCAAACAGCGCCACCCATGTGTTGGCCTGGAAAATCCCCATCAGCGTCAGGAATTCCCCGATGAAACCCGAGGTGCCCGGCAGACCGACATTGGCCATGGTGAAGAACATGAAGATCAGCGCATAGGCCGGCATCCGGGTCACGAGGCCGCCATAGGCGTCGATCTCGCGGGTATGCATGCGGTCATAGATCACGCCGACGCACAGGAACAACGCGCCCGAGATGAAGCCGTGGGACAACATCTGGAAGATCGCGCCATCGATGCCCTGCTGGTTCGCGGCAAAGATACCCATGGTCACGTACCCCATATGGGCGACGGACGAATAGGCGATCAGCTTCTTCATATCCTCCTGCACCATCGCGACAAGCGAGGTGTAGACGATGGCAATCACAGACATCCACAGAACCAGCGGCGTCATCACTTCCGACCCGATCGGGAACATCGGCAGGCTGAAGCGCAGGAAGCCATAGCCGCCCATCTTCAACAGGATCGCCGCCAGAACGACCGACCCCGCCGTGGGCGCCTGCACGTGGGCGTCCGGCAGCCAGGTGTGGACCGGCCACATCGGCATCTTCACCGCGAAGGACGCGAAGAACGCCAGGAACATCAGGGTCTGCATCCCGCCGATCACGGTGATGCCCATGACCGAGAAGGTCTCGGACGCGAACTGGTGGTTCATCAGCGTCGGAATGTCGGTGGTGCCGGCATCCATGAACATCCCCACCATCGCGATCAGCATCAGCACCGAGCCGAGGAAGGTGTAGAGGAAGAACTTGAACGACGCATAGATGCGATCCTTGCCGCCCCAGATACCGATGATCAGGAACATCGGGATAAGGCCCGCCTCGAAGAAGAGGTAGAACAGGATCAGGTCAAGCGCCATGAACACGCCCAGCATCAGCGTTTCCAACAGGAGGAACGCGATCATGTATTCCTTGACGCGAACTTCCACATTCCACGACGCGGCGATGACCAGCGGCATCATAAAGGTCGTCAGGAGGACAAACAGGATCGAGATCCCGTCGACGCCCAGCTTGTATTTCATGCCCAGCAGCCATTCACGCTCTTCCACGAACTGCATGTTCGTGTTGGCGGGGTCGAACTCGGCCAGGATGAACAGCGAGACCAGGAAGGTCAGGACCGTCGCCACCAGCGCCACCCACTTGGCGTTGCGGTTCGAGGCCGCGTCGTCGCCACGCAGGAAGATCGCCAGGATCGCGGCAGCCAGCGCAGGAACGAAAGTTACAATGGAAAGCAGGTTATCCATCAGTGCGCTCCTCCGCTGAGCGTCATCCACGTGATCAGCACCACAAGGCCGATCACCATGGCAAAGGCATAAGTGAAGATGTATCCCGTCTGTGCGCGACCGGCGAGGCGGGTGAAGAAGGGTACAACGCCCATTGCGACACCGTTGAGGAAGCCGTCGATGACATTGCCGTCACCGCGTTTCCAGAAGAAACGGCCGATGGCGAAGGCAGGACGCACGAAGACGGCGTCATAGATCTCGTCAAAATACCACTTGTTCAGCAGGAACAGGTAAAGCGGGCGCTGAACCTCGGCCAGTTTCCTGGGCATGGCGGGGTTGACGATGTAGAACCAGAACGCCACGGCGAAACCGATGATCATCGCGATGAACGGGCTGACCTTGACCCAGGTCGGGGCATGGTGCGCGTCGTCCATCACGTGGTTGTCGGGGCTCATGTAGATCGCACCTTTGGGGGCTTCGCCATGATGCGCGGCGGCAACAACCGCGTGGCCGGGATCGTCATGGGCCGCGTCATGGGCGTTCTCGTCGCCGTGATGCTCATCCGCCATGGCCGCGTGATCGTCCGCGTCCGCACCATGATCGTCCGATGCGTGATCGTCCTTGGCCATGGTGTCGCTGGCATGTGTGTCGGTCGCGTGATCGTCGCCATGACCTTCCGCCGCCTCGTGATGGGCGGGGATGCCAAAGAACTTGTTGACCTGGTTGTGGTCACCAAAGAACGAGCCGTACCAGATCATCCCGGCAAAGATCGACCCCAGCGCCAGCACGCCCAGCGGCACCAGCATGACGGTCGGGCTTTCATGGGCGTGTTCATGGGTGTGCTTGTCGCCGCGCGCTTCGCCGTAGAAGGTGAGGAACATCAGCCGCCAAGAATAGAACGAGGTGAACAGCGCCGCGACCACAAGCGCCCAGAACGCGAACCCGCCCTGGGTTCCGGCCCATGCGCTTTCGATCACGGCGTCTTTCGACAGGAACCCGGCGAAACCGATATGGGTCAGCGGAATGCCGACGCCGGTGATGGCCAGCGTGCCGATCATCATCGCCCAGAACGTATAGGGCAGCTTCTTGCGCAGACCGCCATAGTTCCGCATGTCCTGCTCGTGATGCATGCCGTGGATCACCGAACCGGCGCCAAGGAACAGCATCGCCTTGAAGAAGGCGTGGGTGAACAGGTGGAACATCGCAACCGAATAGACACCGACACCGGCGGCCACGAACATGTAGCCCAGCTGGGACATGGTCGAATAGGCGATGACGCGCTTGATGTCGTTCTGCACCAGGCCGATGGTCGCCGCGACAAAGGCGGTGGCGGCCCCAAGGAAGGTGATGAAGGCCGTCGCCTCGGCCGCGTATTCCATCAGGGGCGACATGCGGCAGACAAGGAAGACACCGGCGGTCACCATGGTCGCGGCGTGGATCAGCGCCGACACAGGCGTCGGGCCTTCCATCGCGTCCGGCAACCAGGTGTGCAGGAACAGCTGCGCCGATTTACCCATCGCGCCGATGAACAGCAGGAAGGCCAGAAGGTTGGCGGCATTCCACTCGGTCCACAGGAAGTGAAGCTGGGTCTCGGCCAGCGCAGGCGCGGCAGCAAAGATGTCGTCCATCATGATCGAGTCGGTCAGGTAGAACAGACCAAAAATGCCAAGCGCGAAGCCAAAGTCGCCAACCCGGTTGACAACAAATGCCTTGATCGCGGCGGCGTTTGCGGAGGGTTTCTTGTAGTAAAACCCGATCAGCAGATAGGACGCGACGCCCACGCCTTCCCAGCCAAAGAACATCTGGACAAGGTTGTCGGCGGTCACAAGCGCCAGCATGGCGAAGGTGAAGAACGACAGGTAGGCAAAGAAGCGCGCCTTGTAGTTCTCGCCCTCACCCCAGTTTTCGTCATGGGCCATGTAACCAAACGAATAGAGGTGAACCAGCGCGGAAACCGTGGTCACAACGATCAGCATGATCGCGGTCAGGCGGTCCAGACGGATCGACCATGCGGTATCAAGTGACCCCGACTGGATGAAGTTCATGATGTGGATGTGCTGGGTTTCATCCCCCAGCGTCAGGAACACGATCCAGGACAGGAAACAGGCGACGAACAACAGGCCCGTCGTAACATATTGCGCGCCCTTCTCACCGATCAGCCGCCAGCCGAAACCGGCGATCAGGCTGCCAACGAGCGGGGCAAAGAGGATGATCTTTTCCATCTGTGTCAGCCTTTCAGCACGTTGACATCTTCGACCGCGATGGTGCCGCGGTTACGGAAGAACGAAACGAGGATGGCAAGGCCGATGGCCGCTTCCGCCGCCGCGACCGTCAGCACGAACAGGGTGAACACCTGCCCGACCAGATCGCCGAGGAAGCTGGAAAACGCCACGAGGTTGATGTTGACCGCCAAGAGCATCAGCTCGATCGACATCAAAAGGATGATGACATTCTTCCGGTTCAGGAAGAGGCCAAAGATACCGATGGTAAACAGCGCCGCTGCCACCGTCAGGTAATGTTCAAGTCCGATCATATCGTCCCTCGGTCCTCGTTTCGGGCTTTTGCCCTTGGTTTGCGCCCATTGCGGGCGGTCCGTTTCTCTGCCGCCTCACGCGGCCTCAATCATCGCGCCCCGGTCAGCCCCGGGACACATCCGGGTCAGAGCCCCTGCCCCGGTTTCACGTCTTTCAGTTCCATCGCCGTTGCCGGGTCGCGCCACATCTGTTGCAGCACGTCCTGGCGCTTGATGTTCTTGCGGTGGCGCACGGTCAGGGTGATGGCCCCGATCATGGCAACCAGAAGGATCAGACCGGCCAGTTGGAACAGAAGGAAATACTTGTCATAGATCAGCACACCCAGCGCGGCGGTGTTGTGCATGTCGGTCGGCGTGACAGCACCACGCAGGGCCTCGGCCTGCTCGGATGCCTGCCAGACGCCAAAGGCCATGCCGAACTGCATCAGCAGAACGACGCCAATCAGAAGCGCGATGGGCATGTATTGCGCCATGCCCGCTTTCAATTCGGCAAAGTCGATATCCAGCATCATCACGACGAACAGGAACAGCACGGCAACCGCGCCGACATAGACGATGATCAGAAGCATCGCCACGAATTCAGCCCCGAGAAGCACGAACAGCCCCGCCGACGACAGGAAGGCCAGGATCAGCCACAGGACCGAATGCACCGGGTTGCGGCTGATCACGGTGAACAGGCCACCGGCGATCACGCAGATCGCAAACAGGTAAAAGCAAAGCGCTGCAATACTCATGTGTCACTTTCCTCGTTGTCGGCCAGAACCTCTTGCGCCAGTTCAAGCGCCTTGGTCATGGCCGGAATGCCGCCGAACATCGACATCTGTCCGATGGCCTCGACAATTTCTTGTTTCGTTGCGCCCGCTTCCAGCGCGTGGCGCACGGTCAGGCGGATCTGGCTTTCGGCCTGCGCCCCCAGAACGGTGAGCGCGCCCAGCGTCAGCAGAAGCCGGGTCTTGGCGTCCAGCCCGCCCTTGTTCAGCGTATTGCCAAAGAACATCTCCATGACATCCGCCGGCATGGTGGGCCACATCTTTTCGAACCCTTTGAGCGAGAATGACTCGAGCGCAGGATTCATGGCTTTCGCCAGGTCCTGGTATTGCGAGATCATCGCGTCAAAGGGGTTCTTGGGATCACTCATCGGTAAGGCGCGTCCAGTTCGAGGTTGCGGGCAATCTCGGCCTCCCAGCGGTCGCCGTTCGAAAGAAGCTTGGCCTTGTCATAAAACAGCTCTTCGCGGGTCTCGGTGGCAAACTCGAAGTTCGGCCCCTCGACAATGGCATCCACCGGGCACGCCTCTTGGCAGAAACCGCAATAGATGCACTTGGTCATGTCGATGTCATACCGCGTGGTGCGGCGGCTGCCGTCCTCGCGCGGTTCGGCGTCGATGGTGATCGCCTGCGCCGGGCAAACCGCTTCACACAGTTTGCAGGCAATGCAGCGCTCTTCCCCGTTGGGATAGCGGCGCAGCGCATGTTCACCACGGAAACGCGGGGACAGCGGGCCCTTTTCATGCGGGTAGTTCAGCGTCGCCTTGGGTTTGAAGAAATACTTCATCCCCAGCCGGAACCCGGCAATCCAGTCGGTCAGCAGGAAGTAACCCGCGGCGCGTTTATAGTCGATATTCGCCATTGATCAGCCTCCGATCGCCCAGCGTGCATAGGCACCGCCGAAAAGTTCAAACTTCGCAAGGAACGCCACCAGCACAACCCAGGCCAGTGACATCGGCAGGAACACCTTCCAGCCAACACGCATCAGCTGGTCATAGCGATAGCGCGGGGTGATGGCCTTGATCAGCGCGAAGACGAAGAACGCCAGCAGCATCTTGATCACCATCCACAAGATGCCGTCCGGCAGCCCCGGGATCGGCGACAGCCAGCCACCGAAGAACAACAGGCTGACCAGCGCGCACATCAGCACCACGGCCACCAGTTCGCCGATCATGAACAACAGGAACGGGGTCGACGAGTATTCGACCTGATACCCCGCCACCAGTTCCGACTCCGCTTCCGGCAGGTCGAACGGCGGGCGGTTGGTTTCCGCCAGCGCCGAGGTGAAGAACAGGATCAGCATCGGGAAATGCGGCAGCCAGTACCACGAGAACAGGCCATAATCGCCGTCTTGTGCGCGCACGATGTCACCGAAGTTCATCGAGCCGGTCGACAGGATGATACCGATGATGATCAGGCCGATCGAGACCTCGTAGGAAATCATTTGCGCCGCCGAGCGCAACGAACCCAGGAACGGGTATTTCGAGTTCGACGCCCAGCCGCCCATGATCACGCCATAGACCTCAAGCGACGAGACCGCGAAGACATAAAGGATTGCCACGTTGATGTCCGACAGCACCCAGCCGTCGTTGAACGGGATCACCGCCCAGGCGATTAGCGCCATCACCAGCGAAATCATCGGCGCCAGCAGGAAGACAACCTTGTCCGCACCCGCCGGATAGACGATTTCCTTGACGATATACTTGATGAAATCGGCAAAGGATTGCAGCAGGCCGAAGGCACCCACGACGTTGGGACCCTTGCGCAGCTGGACCGCGGCCCAGATCTTGCGGTCCGCCAGCATCAGGAAGGCAAGCGCGACCAGAAGCGGGACGATGATCAAAAGGATCTGCCCGATGATCAAGAGCCCCTGCCCTAGCGTTGTGGTGGTAAAGAATTCAATCATTGGTCCTCACACCGTAGGTATTCCGTTTTCGGCGCAGTTCGAAACGGTCACTTCTGCGTCGATTGTTTTTAGTCCCTTGGGCAGCGCCGGCGAGATGGTGTAAACCGCATCCCCCCGCCAAATGCCACCCTCATTCTTCGCGGTTGTGCGCACATGCCGCGCAAAACCGAAGCCGCGGATCAGCGCGTATTGCGCCGCGGCGCATTCGGCATAGTCATGCACGTCCTGCCCGGTGCGCGCGCCGGTCATCTGCACGCGGAAATTGACCAGATCGCCCTCCAGCAGCCGGGTTTCGACCCCTTGATACCCGGGCGTGAACGCCACCGACCCGCGCGAGACATCGCCGCCCGTGCCTTGCGTGGCACAGGCTGGCAGACCGACCAGAGCGGCCAGTCCGACAAGCGATATGAAACGGGGGGCGGTCATGGGTCCGGGTCTTACTCCGCTGCGATCTTCTGGCCCGCACGGGCCTTGGCGTTGGCCGAAAGCTCTGCCATCAGCTCGGACGCGCGCGCGATCGGGTTGGTCAGGTAGAAATCGGCGATCGCGTCCTTGAACGCGCCCTTGCCAAGCTCTTTGCCCGGCAGCGGCTGCCAGTCGTTTTCGATCACCTGGTCGATCTTCTTCAGATGCGGCACTTCGGCGATCATCGCGTGGCGCAGTTCCGCCAGCGAGTCATAGGGCAGCGTCGCGCCCAGTTCCGCCGACAGCGCCCGCAGGATCGCCCAGTTTTCCTTGGCGTCACCTGGCGCGAACCCGGCGCGCTGCGCCAGTTGCGGGCGGCCCTCGGTGTTCACGAACAGCCCCGATTCCTCGGTATAGGCGGCGGCGGGCAGGATCACGTCGGCCCGATGTGCGCCACGGTCGCCGTGGCTACCCTGGTAGATCACGAAGGCACCTTCGCCAACCTCGACCTCGTCCGCGCCGAGGTTAAAGACCACTTCGGCCCCTTCCATCGCGGTATCAAGACCACCTTCGGTCACGGCCCCAAGGTCCATCGCGGCGACACGGCTTGCGGCGGTGTGCAGCACAAGCATCTTGCCGCCCAGCTTCTCGGTCAGTTGCATCGCCTGCCCCAGAACCGCGATTCCGTCACCTTCACTGATCGCGCCCTGACCGACGATGACAATCGCATCGTCCTGCGACTGCGCCTCATCGACCAGCTTGTTCACCATCAGGCGGCCCGGCCCCATGTAGGAATAGTCATAAGTCAGGTCCATGCCCTTGGGCCCGGCCACGGTCACGTTCGCGCCCTTGGCCCATGCCTTGCGGATACGGGCGTTCAGGACCGGTGCCTCGATCCGGGGGTTGGTGCCGATCAGGTAGATATTCTTTGCGTTATCAATATCTTCGATGGCGGCAGTGCCGACATAGGCCGAGCGGTTGCCCGCCGGAAGAACCGCGCCGTTGGTGCGGCATTCGATGGTGCCGCCCAGCCCGTCCACGATGCCCTTCAGCGCAAAGATCGCCTCGGCCGGGGCCAGATCGCCCACTAGAGCGGCAACTTTCTTGCCCTTCATCGCACCGGCGGCAGCGGCCAGGGCCTCGCCCCATGTGGCGGGCTTCAGTTTGCCGTCGACACGCACATAGGGTTTGTCCAGACGCTGCCGGCGCAGCCCGTCCCAGACAAAGCGCGTCTTGTCGGAAATCCATTCCTCGTTCACGCCGTCATGGTTGCGCGGCAGGATGCGCATCACTTCGCGGCCCTTGGTGTCGACGCGGATATTGCTGCCAAGCGCGTCCATCACGTCGATGGTCTCGGTCTTGGTCAGTTCCCACGGACGGGCGGTGAACGCATACGGTTTCGAGGTCAGCGCCCCAACCGGGCACAGGTCGATGATATTGCCCTGAAGGTTCGAATCCAGCGTCTGGTTCAGATAGCTGGTAATCTCGGCGTCTTCGCCGCGCCCGGTCTGGCCCATCTGGGTGATGCCAGCGACCTCGGTCGTGAAGCGCACACAGCGGGTGCAGGAAATGCAGCGCGTCATCGTGGTCGACACAAGCGGGCCGAGGTTCAGGTCATCCACCGCGCGCTTGGCTTCCTTGAAACGGGTGTTCGAAATCCCGTAAGCCATTGCCTGGTCTTGCAAATCACATTCACCACCCTGGTCACAGATCGGGCAGTCCAGCGGGTGGTTGATCAGCATGAATTCCATCACGCCTTCGCGGGCCTTCTTGACCATGGGCGAGTTGGTCTTGACCACAGGCGGCTGGCCTTCGGGACCGGGGCGCAGGTCGCGCACCTGCATCGCGCAGGAGGCCGCCGGTTTCGGCGGGCCGCCAACCACTTCGACAAGGCACATCCGGCAGTTGCCCGCAATCGACAGGCGTTCGTGATAGCAGAAACGCGGAATTTCGACCCCGGCCTCTTCGCAGGCCTGGATCAGGGTCATTGCGCCCTCTACCTCGATCTCGGTGTCGTCGATGATGATCTTGCGTAGGTCAGACATGTGTCAGTTCGCCCTCAGAAACGAGCCGATAAGGCTCGACTTTTTGATTTCTTCGCGCCCGTAGGCGCATAGCGTGGCAGGATCGTTGCGATCCACGCCCTTCGTTTCCACAAAGGCCAGCCCTTGCTCGACAAGGCGCTTCTCGGCCTCCTTGTCGCTGAGCAGCGCCCGGATTTCGGCATCCGAATAGCCAAGCTCGTTCGCGCGTGCCTTCAACTTCTGCACATAGCTCCAGCCGCGCACCATGCGGCCGGAAATGCCGTCGCATTTGCGGCGGATCGTGTTGGCAATGCCAAGCACCATGATTCCATCGGTGATTTCCTTGACTTCCGACAAAGGCGGCCGGGAATTGGCGGCAGAGGCAACGGGTGTCAGGGCAAGCGAAGCGGCGGTGGCCACGGTCAGGATGAAACGCATCGAAATATTCCTTTTGGACATGGTTCTGGGGGCGCGGGATGCGCCCTTTTCCATGTCAAAACAGGTCTTCTCCCCGCTGGTTATGCAATAACCACGGACCGAACCGGCGGAATCCGGCCCGTCCTTGCAGGGATATGCGCGAAACTTCGTCATACCCGGCACCGTCCGCGGAAGGTCATCGTGTTCTCGACAATGGTCAGCGTCGCTGGATCGTCATCCGGGCCCGGCGCCCAGTCGATCTTGGACGAGCCGTAATTCTTGATGCAATAGGTCGTGCCCGCGTGCCGCCCGGCCTCCATCGCGCCGGAAACCGACTGCGACACGTCCTCGATCACAACGGTGAACACGCTGCGGTCGTCATCGCTTTTGGTGACCTTGGTGTCGAAGAAAGCGCCGTCAAAGGCGATGCCGGGCTTGTTGCGGTTGCAGGCCGAAACAGCCAGAGCAAGTGACAGCACAAGGATCGGGGTCAGAATTCGGATCATTCGGCGGCCACCCCCGTGCATTGATGGGTTTTCCATGCCTCGGCCTCTTTCAGCCAGGCCCAGTCAAAGGCGTGGTCCGACGCACCTTTTGCGCGCAGATGGTCCAGCCGGTCCAGCGCCTCGTCCAGTGTCGGCTGATGGCCTTCCGGCACCCACCACATGACGAAATGCATCTCGCTCAGAACCTCGAACCATTCCTGACGGCGCTCATAGAACTGGCGGTGAACAGTGTTCCAGACGAAGTTTTCCAGCGACTTTACGTCCTGCCAGACAGTCAAGTTGGCAACGGATTGCGGGTCATCGCCGATGCTGTTCTCGGTATTGCCGGTGCCCGGCTCGCCCGAGCCTTCCATCATCCAGACAAACCCCGGCATGCGCTTGCCCATGCCGTTGATCCGGTCGAGATTGTCCATGAACTCGGCCACGCGCGGATCATCGGTCGGCGCGACAAGTCGCCCGACATTCAGTTCCGCGAGGTGGAATCCACTAGTCATTCGCCACCACCTTTCGCGCTACCGACTTGCTCAGGGCAAACAGCGCCAACATCGGCACCACGGCAGCAACCGAAAACGCGACGTCATGCGGAATGGGAAAGCTAGGCGAAATGCTTGCCATGAAAACAAACACAGCCGGCAGGACGATCGCAGCGGCAATGAACAAAAGCGTGGAAATCACGGTCCGGCCATCCGCTCGCGCAAGCGTGAACATCGCTCCTGCAAAGAACAGAAGCGCTGCAAATGCGAGGATATGGATCAGGCCGCCCAAGGTTCACATCACTCCGCCGCCATCGCGCCCATACGGCCCGATTTCTGCGCTTTGATACGGTCTTCGATTTCCTCGCGGAAGTTGCGGATCAGGCCCTGGATCGGCCATGCGGCCGCGTCGCCAAGGGCACAGATGGTGTGGCCTTCGACCTGCTTGGTCACGTCAAACAGCATGTCGATCTCTTCGATCTCGGCCTCGCCCTTCACCAGACGGTCCATCACGCGCATCATCCAGCCGGTGCCTTCGCGGCACGGCGTACACTGGCCGCAGCTTTCGTGCTTGTAGAATTTCGACAGCCGCCAGATCGCCTTGATGATATCGGTCTGCTTGTCCATCACGATCACCGCAGCGGTGCCGAGGCTCGACCCGACCTCGCGCAGCGCGTCGAAATCCATGATCGCATCTTTCATGTTCTCACCACGCACACACGGCACCGACGAGCCGCCGGGGATCACAGCCAGAAGGTTGTCCCAGCCGCCGCGAATGCCGCCGCAATGTTTCTCGATCAGTTCTTCAAAGCTGATCGACATGGCTTCTTCGACCACACATGGGTTGTTCACATGACCCGAGATGCCGAAAATCTTGGTGCCCGCGTTGTTGGGACGCCCAAAGGACGAAAACCACTCAGGCCCGCGCCGCAGGATGGTCGGCACAACGGCAATCGACTCCACGTTGTTCACCGTGGTCGGGCAGCCATAAAGACCCGCACCCGCCGGGAATGGCGGCTTCATGCGCGGCATGCCCTTCTTGCCTTCCAGCGATTCCAGAAGCGCGGTTTCCTCGCCGCAGATATAGGCCCCTGCCCCGTGATGCAGATAAAGGTCGAAATCCCAGCCCGAACCGGCGGCGTTCTTGCCCAGAAGACCGGCGTCATAGGCTTCGTCGATCGCGGCCTGAAGCGCCTCGCGCTCGCGGATATATTCGCCGCGGATGTAGATATAGCAGCTGTGCGCGTTCATCGCGAAGCTGGCGATCAGGCAGCCCTCGATCAGCGTGTGCGGATCGTGGCGCATGATTTCGCGGTCCTTGCAGGTGCCGGGCTCGGATTCATCGGCGTTCACGACCAGATAGGCCGGGCGCCCGTCGCTTTCCTTCGGCATGAAGGACCATTTCAGCCCCGTGGGGAAGCCCGCGCCGCCGCGACCACGCAGACCGGATGCTTTCATCTGGTCGATGATCCAGTCGCGCCCGTTCTGGATGATCTTTGCCGTGCCGTCCCAGTGGCCACGCGCCTTGGCGCCGGCCAGGGTGCGTTCGTGCATCCCGTAGAGGTTGGTAAAGATCCGGTCCTGATCCTTCAGCATCCCGTTACCCTTTGTCTTGCTGGCGTGCGCGCCAGATCCAGAAAATGTTCACCAGCGCCCAGATCAGCGCGGCGATGGCGGCGAAATCGATCAACAGGGCATAGCGCCCCGGCAGATCGTATTTTCCACCCACAAACTGTGCGGCCATCCACAGGATCATGGCACCCGCGATCACGAGGGCGACAACACGCCCTCGTTTCGCAATGGCCAGATCTGTTTCCGTCCGCGTCATGTCTTAACCCTCGTAGACGTCGCCATCCTTGACGCGCTTCGAGAACTCGGTGTCCCCGCCCGCGGCAAGTTGCTTGGCCTGTTCGACCCAGCCGTCACGTTCGATGCGCCCCTTGAACGACAGCTTGTCGTCCATTTCGGCAATATCATCGGCACCCCAGGCCGCGATCTGCGCGAATGAGGTGACCCCGGCTTCGTGCAGTTTCTTCTCAAGCGCCGGGCCAACGCCCTTCAGCTGCTTGAGATCATCCGCCGCTGCGGTTGCTGCCTTGGCCGGTTTCGCCGCTTTCTTTGCAGGCTTTGCCTTGGCCGGTTTCTCGGCATCGGCTTTCTTGTCGACCTTGGGCTTGGCGATCTTCTGCTCTTCCGCCTGCTTCACCGCAGGTTTCGCGGCGGGGGCAGCCTTGGGCGCCGGGCCTGCTTCGGCGGCGCGGCCCGCAGGCACGCCATCTTTCAGCCACGGCGTCAGCAACGGAACCTCGGTCCCGTCGATCCGCTTCACGGTGTCACCAAGGTCGGTCGCAAGCTGGGCCGAAGCGTTATACTTCGTATGACCGCTGTCGAATTCCTTGAGGCTGGTCAGACCCGCCAGCGGTTCCGAGGCATAGCGCCCGTTCTGCGGACCCGGTGTCGGCACCTTTCCGGCAGCCAGAACATCGAGAAGCTGGGCAAAGCCTTCGGCGGTCAGGTCTTCGTAGTAATCCTTGCCGATCTGGGCCATGGGCGCGTTGGTGCAGGCGCCAAGGCATTCGACCTCTTCCCAGGAAAACTTGCCATCCGCCGACAGGGTGTGCGGCTTGTCGGCGATCTTTTCCTTGCAGACCGCGATCAGGTCTTCCGCGCCGCAGATCATGCAGGACGTGGTGCCGCAGATCTGGATATGCGCAACCGAGCCGACCGGCTGAAGCTGGAACATGAAGTAGAACGACGCCACTTCCAGAACCCGGATATAGGCCATGTCCAGCATGTCGGCGACCGCCTCGATCGCGGGCTTCGACAGCCAGCCTTCCTGTTCCTGCGCGCGCCACAGCAAAGGGATCACCGCCGAGGCCTGACGGCCTTCGGGATACTTGCTGATCTGCCCTTCGGCCCACGCTTTGTTGGCGGGCGTGAAAGCAAAGCTTTCGGGTTGTTCGTGATACAGACGACGCAGCATGGTCAGGCAGCTCCGTTTGATGTGTGGGCGAAGAAGGCGACCACGGCGACAATCGCTGCGGCAACACCGGCTCCGGCATGTTTGATGAAGGGATGTCCGGCGCGGGCATAGATCACCCCGTCAGCCAGCCCCATGAAGGCAAATGCGATGAACAGCATGCAGATCACCAGCGGATCGCCGTAAAGCGCGGCGCAGAGCGCCAGAAACGCGAACGAGATATAGCGGTCGATCATCACCAGCGGCAGCTTTTCCGGGCGGTGGGTGGCCTCGGCCATGCCTGCCTCGGGGTTGCGCGCGAAGATGAAGGCCAGATAGCCCGTCACCACCGCGCCCCCGACGCTCAGCCAGATTGCCACCGTCCCGAGATCCATCAGCGGTCGATCTCCCCGAACACGATGTCGATGGTGCCGACGATGGCGGCAACATCGGCCAGCTGGTGGCCCGAGGTGATGTGATCCAGCGCCTGAAGGTGCATGTAGCCCGGCGCGCGCAGCTTGGCGCGGTAAGGTCGGTTGGTGCCGTCCGAGACGATATAGACGCCGAACTCGCCCTTGGGGGCCTCGACAGCGGCATAGACCTCGCCTGCCGGAACCTTGAAGCCTTCGGTGTAAAGCTTGAAGTGGTGGATCAGGCTTTCCATCGAGGTTTTCATGTCGCCGCGCTTCGGCGGGGTCAGCTTGCCACGCGCCAGCACGTCGCCGGTGGCTTCGCGCAGCTTGACGATGGCCTGACGGATGATCGAGGTCGACTGGCGCATTTCCTCGACCCGCAGCAGGTAACGGTCATAGCAGTCACCGTTCTTGCCGACGGGGATCTGGAACTCGAACTCGTCATAGCATTCATAGGGCTGCGCGCGGCGCAAATCCCATGCCAGACCGGTCGAACGCAGCATCACACCCGAGAAGCCATGCTCCAGCGCGTCATTCTGGTCGACGACGCAGATATCGACGTTACGCTGTTTGAAAATGCGGTTCTCGGTCAGCAGCCCCTCGATATCATCAAGGATCGACGGGAACTCGATGGCCCATTCCTCGATATCGTCCAGCAGTTCATCGGGCAGATCCTGATGCACACCGCCGGGACGGAAATAGGCCGCGTGCAGACGCGCGCCGCAGGCCCGTTCGTAGAAGATCATCAGCTTCTCGCGTTCCTCGAACCCCCAGAGGTTCGGGGTCAGCGCACCGACGTCCATCGCCTGCGAGCAGACGTTCATGATGTGGTTCAGCACGCGGCCGATTTCCGAGTAAAGCACCCGGATCAGCTGGGCCCGGCGCGGCACTTCCACACCCGCCAGCTTTTCGATTGCCAGACACCAGGCATGTTCCTGGTTCATGGGCGACACGTAGTCGAGACGATCGAGGTAAGGCAGGTTCTGCAGGTAGGTCCTGCTTTCCATCAGCTTCTCGGTGCCACGGTGCAGCAGACCGACATGCGGGTCGCAACGCTCGACGATCTCGCCGTCCAGCTCCAGCACCAGACGCAGAACGCCGTGGGCCGCAGGGTGCTGCGGGCCGAAGTTGATGTTGAAATTGCGGATCTGCTGCTCGCCCGACAGGGCGTCTTCGAATCCCTTGGAGCCGTCCATTACTGAGCCCCCTCTTTCTTCTCATCGCCCGGAAGGATGTAATTCGCCCCTTCCCAAGGGCTCATGAAGTCAAACTGGCGGTATTCCTGAACCAGCGAGACCGGTTCATAGACGACGCGCTTCAGTTCCTCGTCATACCGCACCTCGGTGTACCCGGTGGTCGGGAAGTCCTTGCGCAGCGGATGCCCCGAGAAGCCATAGTCCGTCAGCAGACGGCGCAGGTCCGGGTGGCCGGTGAACAGGATGCCGAACATGTCGAAGGTTTCCCGCTCGGGCCAGTTGGCGCAGGGGTGGATCGCGGTGATCGACGGCACCGCCTCGTCCTCGCGCAGCGATACGCGCAGGCGCACGCGGGCGTTCTGGAACATCGACAAAAGGTGATAGACCACGTCGAACCGTTTTGGACGGTCGGGATAGTCCACCGCCGTCACATCAACCAGCGTGGCAAAACGGCAGTTCGGATCGGTCTTCAGAAACTCGACAAGCCCGGCGATGTTCGCCGGGGCGACGTCGATGTTCAGCTCTTCGTGGGTCACATCCCAGCCAAGCACGCAGTCGGGCCGCTTCAGCTCGATATGCGTGGCCATTTCCTTCAGCGCATCACTCATCGTTGGATCGTCCCCGTGCGGCGGATTTTACGGTGCATCTGCAGGATGCCATACATCAGCGCCTCGGCCGTCGGAGGGCAGCCGGGCACATAGATGTCGACCGGCACGATCCGGTCACAGCCACGCACGACGCTGTAGGAATAGTGGTAATAGCCGCCGCCATTGGCGCAGGATCCCATCGAGATCACGTAGCGCGGCTCGGGCATCTGGTCATAGACCTTGCGCAGCGCCGGGGCCATCTTGTTGGTCAGCGTGCCGGCCACGATCATCAGGTCCGACTGGCGTGGGCTTGCGCGCGGCGCGGTGCCGTAACGCTCAAGGTCATAACGCGGCATCGAGGTATGGATCATCTCGACCGCGCAGCAGGCCAGACCGAAGGTCATCCAATGCAGTGACCCCGTCCGGGCCCAGTTGATCAGGTCCTCGGTCGAGGTCAGAAGGAACCCCTTGTCCTGCAACTCGGCGTTCAGCGCCTGGGTTGCGACTTCCTTGTCGATCCCGGCGGTGTTGGCTCCGGTCATCACTCCCATTCCAGGGCCCCCTTCTTCCACTCATAGGCAAAGCCGACGGTCAGAACGGCCAGGAAGACCATCATCGACCAGAAGCCCACCATCGAGACATCCTTGAAGCCAACCGCCCATGGGAACAGGAAGGCGATCTCGAGATCGAAGATGATGAACAGGATCGACACGAGGTAGAACCTCACGTCAAATTTCATCCGTGCGTCGTCGAAGGCATTGAAACCGCACTCATAGGCACTCACCTTTTCCGGGTCAGGATTCCGAACGGCAAGAACGACAGCTGCGAGGATCAGGACAAGGCCAATGGCGATGGCAACGGCCAGAAAGACGAGAATGGGAAGGTATTCCCTCAGCATCTCTTCCACGGGGTGGCTCCTTTCATGCGCGAAAATCGCGCAGATAGATGGCTGTTTTGACTAAAGGCGGGTTTACCGTTGCCCCATGGCGCGGTCAACCAAGCCAAAACACATTCAAATTTTCTAATGAAACAGCGAAACCCCTTGTTTCAAAGGGGTTGGGCCGGGAGCGGCGGTTTCTGCGGCAATAAGTCAGGCAAAGAGTTCGACGATTTGTCGGGCTTTGACACCGATGGGCCACGAATCCGCGCCGTGACCCGCTGCCCGGCGGCAACGGCCCTACTGGACCCAGCCCGCCTTGCGCTTTTCGAAAAACGCCGCGATGCCCTCGCGCGCCTCGTCGCCTTCCCAGGTCTCGGCCAAGGCGGTGACAGCGTGGTCGATGGCGGCCTGATCGATCACCGGACCAAAGCGCCGCGCCAGCGCCTTGGCCGAGGCCACCGCCCCCGGCGCGCAGGCCAGATAGGGTGCGACTTCGGCTTCGACGGCGGCGTCCAGTGCATCCGCCGGAACAGCTTTTGCCAACAGGCCCAGCGTCACCGCCTCATCCGCCTTGAACAGCCGCCCCGAGAAGAACACGCGCCGCGCCATGGCTTCGCCCATGCGGGCGATGACATAGGGACCGATATTGGCCGGGATCAGGCCCAGTTTGACTTCGGTCAGCCCCATCGTGACCGTCTCCGCGCCAATCGTCACGTCACAGACAGACGCCATGCCGACCCCGCCGCCAAACGCGTTGCCCTGCACCCGTCCGATCAACGGTTTCGGCAATTCGTTCAACGCTTTCAACATGATGGCAAGCTTGGCCGATTCCGCCTTGCGGGTGGCGGTGTCCATTTCCATCTGCGCCCGCATCCACGCCAGATCGCCGCCCGCGCAAAAGGATTTGCCCGCCCCGGTCAGGATCACCACGCGCACGGCGTCGTCCTGCGCCAGCTGATCCGCCGCCGCTGCAAGATCGTCCAGCATCTGCGCATTCATCGCATTGTGTTTCTCGGGCCGGTTCAGCGTCAGCGTCGCAACGCCCCGGTCATCGGTTTCAATGGTGACTGTCTCGAACATGGGCTCTCTCCCCAAAACAATTCCCGAAGATTTTATGTCGCGCCGCGCATCGCGCGGGCCATGTCCGCTGCCTCAGCCAGAACTGCCGGGTCCAGCCCGGTGTCATAGCCTTTGGCCACCAGCATGTCATTGACGGCCTCGGTCGCAACATTGCCTGCCGCCCCCGGCGCATAAGGACACCCGCCCAAGCCGCCGACCGCTGCGTCGAACACACGCAGCCCCTTGTCCAGCGAAGCTTCGATATTCACCAGCGCCCGGCCGCTGGTGTCATGGTAATGCCCCGCCAGTTTCGCCGCCGGCACCACCTCCAGCACCGCATCCAGCATCGCGGCGATGCTCTCTGGCGTGCCCTGCCCGATCGTGTCGCCAAGGCTGATCTCGTAGCACCCCATATCCAGCAGCGCCGCCGCGACCTTTGCCACCTGACCCGGCGGTGTCGGTCCGTCATAGGGGCAGTCGGTCACGCAGGACACATAGCCCCGCATCGGCAGCCCCGCCGCCTTCGCAGCCTCGGCGACCGGCGCGAACCGCTCAAGCGACTCGGCGATGGTGGCGTTGATATTGGCCTTCGAGAACCCCTCCGAGGCCGAGCCGAAAATCGCGATCTCGTCCGCCTTGGCCGCAACCGCGCCGTCAAACCCCTTCATGTTCGGGGTCAGCGCGGCATAGGACACGCCCGGCGCGCGGGTGATGCCGGCCAGAACTTCGGCGCTGTCGGCCATCTGCGGCACCCATTTCGGCGAAACGAAAGACGCCACCTCGATCCGGCGGAACCCGGCGCGGGACAGGCAATCGACCAGCGCGATCTTTTCCGCCGTCGGGATCTGGCGTTTTTCGTTCTGCAACCCGTCGCGCGGGCCCATCTCGAAAATTTCGACCGTGCCGCCCATATCAGCCCTCTTCCCCCGGCACCGGGTAGAAATCCTTCGCATAGAACTGCTGCTCACCGTCCATCGCCCGGGCAGCCTGGTAACCGGCGCGGGCCATGATGCGATCGCGATAGGCCACAACGTTTTCGAACCGGTCCAGTCGGACGTAATAAGGTGCCGAAAACAGGTTGAACCCCATCATGCAATCGACCGCCGAGAAACCCGACGGCAACAGCCAGTCACGCCCCTCAAGCTTGCGGTTCATCGCCTTCAACGTTGCCGCCAGCCGCGCCGCTTCCAGTTTCAGCACCTGCGGGCTGGCCGGTGTCGGGTCCCCCATGAACAGGTGCTGCATGTTGAGCGAGGCCAGGATCGAGGCCTGAGTCTCGGCAAAACCAAGCCATTCCAGGAAAGCCACACGCTCTGCATCACCGGCAAATCGGCCAAGCCCCTTTTCGGGACGGGTTTCGCAGAGATATTCGACGATGGCCGGGCTTTCGTAGATGGTGATCCCGTCAATTTCGAGCGCAGGCACCCGGCCTGCGGGCGACACGGCCCGGAAATCCTCGGCCCGAAGCGAACCATCGGTGATCGAATAGTATTTCAGATCACAGTCGATCCCCATTTCCTGAAGCAGCCACAGGATGCGGAACGAGCGGGAAAACGGGATATGGTGAAGTACGGTCATGCGGCGGCGTCCTCTTCCTCGGCCAGAACAATCAATGCAGCCCCTTCCTGCACCTGATCCCCGGCGGATGCCAAGACTTCCGCTACGACGCCATCGCGCGCGGCCAGCAGGGAATGTTCCATTTTCATCGCTTCGAGGATCGCCAGCCGGTCCCCCGCCGCGACGGTCTGGCCCGGTTTGGCAAAGATCGATTTCACCAGCCCCGGCATCGGCGCAAGGATGACATTGCCCCCCGCCGCGTCGTCTCCGGCGCGGTCCAGCGGGTCGATCACCTCGAAGGAATAGGCATTGCCCCAAAACACGGTCAGATCCTGCCCGTGGCGCGCGGTGCGGGCCTGAACGCGGGTGGCATCGACCCACCACGAGCCATCGCGCCACTGGACACGGTGCTGTATTTCGCCAAGGTCGACGACATAGTCATAGCGACCGTTCACGGTCACTTTCGCGACGATTTCTTCCTCGTTGTGGACCAACGACACCGCATGGGTCAGCGGCGACCAAAGCACGAAACCCGCGTCCTTCGGCAAATCCATCAGGCCCAGCGCCGTCAGCGCCGCAATCGACCGCGCCTTGGTGCAGGCGACGGGTGCCGCCGCCAGCGTATCAAGGTGCCGCCCGATCAGGCCGGTATCGACATCGCCTTTCACGAAATCGGGCTGTTCTGCCAGAAGCCGCAGGAACGACACGTTCGTCACCGACCCGGCGATATCGGTCCAGCGCAATGCGCGCTCCAGCTTGCGCAGGGCCGCGCCGCGGCTGGGCGCATGCACGATCAGCTTTGCGATCATCGGATCATACCAAGGCGAAATCGTATCCCCTGCCCTGACCCCGCTGTCGACGCGGGCATCGGCGGGAAACTCAAGATGGGTCAGCGTCCCCGTCGCGGGCAGGAAGCCCTTGGGCACGTCCTCGGCATAGATACGCGCCTCGAACGCGTGGCCGGTGATGGTCAGCTCGTCCTGTTTCTTGGGCAAAGGATCGCCCGAAGCGACGCGCAATTGCCATTCCACCAGATCGACGCCGGTGATCAGCTCGGTCACCGGATGTTCGACCTGAAGCCGGGTGTTCATCTCCATGAACCAGAAACCGTCGGTGCGCAGCCCGTCGGATCCGTCGACAATGAACTCGACCGTGCCCGCGCCCTTGTAGCCGATGGCCTCGGCCGCGCGCACCGCCGCCGCGCCCATCGCCGCGCGCACATCGGCGGGCATGTCGGGTGCCGGGGCTTCCTCGATCACCTTCTGGTGACGCCGCTGGAGCGAGCAGTCGCGTTCAAACAGATGCACCGCCTTTTCACCGTCACCAAAGACCTGAACCTCGATATGGCGGGGCTGCAAAATGTATTTCTCGATCAGAACATCGGGGTTGCCGAAGGCGGTGGTGGCCTCGCCTTGCGCCGATTGCAGCGCGTCCATGAAATCGGCGGGGTTCTCGACCAGCCGCATCCCCTTGCCGCCGCCTCCCGCCACCGCCTTGATCAGGACCGGATAGCCGATCATATCGGCGGCACCGCTGAGGTGTTCGGGGTCCTGGTTTTCACCGTGATAGCCCGGCACGACCGGCACGCCGGCCTCTTCCATCAGCTTCTTGGCGGCGTCCTTCAGCCCCATCGCGCGGATCGCATCCGCCGAAGGTCCGATAAAGGTCAGGCCCGCCTTTTCCACGGCCTCGACGAACTTCGGGTTCTCGGACAGGAAGCCATAGCCGGGATGAATACCCTGCGCCCCGGTCGAGAGCGCCGCCTCGATGATGAGATCGCCCTTCAGGTAACTGTCCTTCGGTGCGGGGCCGCCGATATGCACCGCCTGATCCGCCATGGCGACATGTTTGGCGCCCGCATCGGCATCGGAATAGACCGCAACCGTGGCCACGCCCAGCTTGCGGGCCGTTTCAATCACGCGGCAGGCAATTTCACCGCGATTGGCAATCAGGATCTTGTTGAACATCTGGTGTCTCCTATTCGCACCATGAACGACGCAGTCCGCCGTCATAGAATTCCGCCAGCCCTGCCTCTACAAGAGGACGCGCGACGCCTTTTCCGTCTACCGCCAAAGCAACAAGTTCGCGGCCATATCGATCAACCTGCCCGGTGGGGCGTGCAGAGATTTCGTTTGCGGTCCAAAGCATCCATCTCAGATACTGAGTGGCGGCAACTCCCTTGACCCGCTCTGAAAAACACTGGGGGCTAAAGACTTCCGGCGTGTTGAATTGGGTGAAACGCGCCGTCACAAACCCCTTTTGCGGGCAGTAAAGCTCGCCTGTATCTCCATCCTTCAGGGATATTACCCGACAAAATGGTGCGGACTTGATTGCTCCATTCAGCAGGTCGCCAACGACGGGAACGACAAAGAACACCCCCACCACCGTCAAGATGGTCCATACAAACCGGCGCGGCAGGTTTCGCGTTGTCGTCCTTACCTGATTTCTTCCTGAGGCACGGGTACTACCCGGCGGTGTGCCCATATCCCATTTGGGGTGGTTCCGCGCCCCCCGCCAAAACCTTATGACCTTTCGATTCCGGGACATTACTCACATCCGGAACACGCCGAAGCGGGTGTCCTCGATCGGGGCGTTCAGTGCTGCCATCAGCGACAGGTGCAAGACGTCGCGGGTCTTGCGCGGGTCGATGATGCCGTCATCCCAGAGCCGTGCCGAGGCATAGAGCGGGTGGCTTTGATGCTCGAACATATCCAGCGTCGGCTGCTTGAATGCGGCCTCTTCTTCCGCCGACCATGTGCCGCCCTGCCGCTCGATCCCGTCGCGTTTCACGGTGGCCAGCACACCCGCCGCCTGTTCGCCGCCCATGACCGAAATGCGGCTGTTGGGCCAGGTCCACAGGAAATTGGGCGAGTAGGCGCGGCCGCACATGCCATAGTTGCCCGCGCCGAACGAGCCGCCGACGATCATGGTGATTTTCGGCACTTTTGCCGTCGCCACCGCCGTTACCATCTTGGCGCCGTGGCGGGCGATGCCTTCGGCCTCATACTTTCGGCCCACCATGAAGCCGGTAATGTTCTGCAGGAACACCAGCGGGATTTTCCGCTGCGCGCAAAGCTCGATGAAATGCGCGCCCTTGGCGGCGCTTTCGGAGTAAAGCACACCATTGTTGGCGACGATCCCCACCGGGCAGCCCTTGATATGGGCAAAACCGGTAACCAGCGTTTCGCCGAACCGTGCCTTGAACTCGTCAAAGCGCGAACCGTCGACGGTGCGGGCGATCACCTCGCGGATGTCATAAGGCGTGCGCAGACCGGCTGGCACGGCCCCAAGGATCTCGTCCGGATCATAGGCGGGGTCTTCGGGCGTTTGCCAATCGACCGTCTGGGGGCGGATGATGTTGAGCTGCGCCACCGCGTCCCGCGCCAGGGCCAGCGCGTGGGTGTCATCTTCGGCCAGGTAGTCGGCCACGCCGGACAGACGGGTGTGAACGTCGCCGCCGCCGAGGTCCTCGGCGCTGACGACCTCACCCGTCGCGGCCTTGACCAGCGGCGGACCGGCAAGGAAGATCGTGCCCTGTTCCTTGACGATGATGGTGACGTCGGACATCGCCGGCACATAGGCGCCACCAGCGGTGCAGGACCCCATGACAACGGCGATCTGCGGGATGCCCAGCGCCGACATATTGGCCTGATTATAGAAGATGCGTCCGAAATGGTCGCGGTCGGGGAAGACCTCATCCTGGTTCGGCAGGTTGGCCCCGCCCGAGTCCACAAGATAGACGCAGGGCAAGCGGCAGGCTTGCGCGATCTCCTGGGCACGCAGGTGTTTCTTGACCGTCATCGGGTAATAGGTGCCGCCTTTCACGGTGGCATCGTTGCACACCACCATGACATCGCGGCCATGCACCCGGCCAACGCCTGCGATCACACCCGCGCAGGGAGCTGCACCTTCATACATGGCATGGGCCGCCGTCGCGCCGATCTCGAGGAACGGAGAGCCGGGATCGAGCAGGCCCGCAACCCGGTCACGCGGCAACAGCTTGCCCCGGCTGAGGTGGCGGTCCCGCGCTCGGTCTCCACCACCGGCCGCCGCCTGCGCCGCGGCCTCGGCCACGGTTGCCAGCATCTCGAGATGGGCCGCGCGGTTGTCGCGGAACTCTTCCGAGGTCGTCAGCACCTTGGATTGCAATTTAGCCATGTGTTTCAGATCCTTGCGTTACTCGCCAAACCCGGCAGTCTCAAGATACCGTGTCTGTTCGGCGGTCATGTACATGTGGCAGGACACTGTGGCCGGGCCACCGCCCGTCCCGCCGCCCCAGAGCGACCGTTCATAATCGCAGGTGGCATCGCGATAGGCGATCCACGCCCGCTGCATGTCGCGCAGCGCGTCCGCCTGTTTCGGCGCGGACGAACCGATCTCGGCCATTTCCGCGTCCATCTTCTTCGCCTCGGCGCGGACCTCCTTGTAGGCCGCGTTCAACCGGGCATCCCAATAGAGCCGTTCCTGTTCATAGCAGCCCGACATGCCGACCGTGGACCAGCCGCCCTGCGTATCCTCCATGCACTGGTTGGCCGAGGCCCCGATGCATGTGGTGAACAGGGCCGGATCGGATAGCCCGTCAAGGCAGGCCTCGGTCGCGGCGGGTGAGAACACGACCTCTTGGGCAGCCGCGGGGCCTGCGGCAAGTGCGGCAAACAGAATGATGATAAAGCGGTTCATAAATCGTTTCCTCAAATCCAGACTGCGGGCACCCTAGCCCGCCGGATCAGGATTACACCATCTTTGCCATCAACTCGCGTCCGACCAGCATGCGGCGGATTTCCGAGGTGCCTGCGCCGATCTCCATCAGCTTGGCGTCGCGGAAGATGCGGCTGACCGGGGTTTCGTTCATGAACCCGGTGCCGCCCATCGCCTGCACCGCCTGATGCGCGACCTTCATCGCCTCTTCCGATGCATAAAGAACGCAGGCCGCGGCATCCTGACGGGTGACCTCGCCGCGATCACAGGCCTTGGCGACCTCGTAGACATAGGCCCGTGACGAGTTGAGCGCGGTATACATGTCGGCGATCTTGCCCTGCATCAGCTGGAAATTCCCGATCGGCTGGCCGAACTGCTTGCGTTCGGCAAGATAGGGCATGACCTCGTCCAGACAGGCGGCCATGATGCCGGTGCCAATGCCCGAGAGCGTGACACGTTCATAGTCAAGACCGGACATCAGAACCGCGACGCCGCGCCCCTCTTCTCCCAGCACGTTTTCAAACGGGACCTCGACATCTTCAAAGATCAGCTCGGCGGTGTTCGATCCACGCATCCCCAGCTTGTCGAAATGCGGGCTGGTCGAGAACCCGGCCATGGTCTTTTCGATGATGAAGGCGGTGATGCCACGAGACCCGGCATCCGGGTCGGTCTTGGCATAGACGATCAGTGTGTCGGCATCCGGGCCGTTGGTGATCCAGAACTTGGTGCCATTCAGGACATAGCGGTCGTTCTTCTTCTCGGCGCGCAGCTTCATCGACACCACGTCCGACCCGGCGCCCGCCTCGGACATGGCCAAGGCGCCGATATGGTCGCCCGAGACCAGACCCGGCAGGTATTTCGCCTTCTGCTCGGGGCTGCCGTTCAGCTTCAGCTGGTTCACGCAAAGGTTCGAATGCGCGCCATAGGACAGCGACACCGAGGCCGAGGCACGGGCCACCTCCTCGATCGCGATCACATGGGCCAGATACCCCATGTCGGCGCCGCCGAACTCTTCCGGCACGGTGATTCCCAGAAGGCCCAGATCGCCCATTTCCTTCCACAGCTCATTGGGAAAGGCGTTGGATTTGTCGATCTCTGCCGCAATCGGCTTGATACGGTCCTGCGCCCAGCGATGGGTCATGTCACGCAGGGCGTTGATGTCGTCGCCAAGGTCGAAATTCATGGATGCGGTGAACATGCGGGCCTCCGGGGTCAGCGAATGATTTATTGAACAGTCGTTCATTAAATAGATCGAATCGCGGCGCCGATCAAGAATTTTCGCGCCCGGCCGCAAGGACTGGGCGTCGGATACCGGGGTTTTCCGTTATTTCGTGGGGTCAGGCGGTCAGCGCCAGAACTTCGTCCCGGATGATCCGTGCAATCAGGGCGCAATCGGCCTCGGAAAAGGTCAGCGGCAGGCGCATGTCGATGATCGCACGCAGAATGCGGTCGGTGTCGGGCATCGGCGCAGACGGAGCATAGCGCCAGCTGTCATAGCGCGAGGTAAAGCCCGACGGCTCGGCCCCGCCAAACCATTTCAACTCGACCCCACGGGCGGCGCAGGCCGCAAGCAGGTCGGCAATCCGGTTGGCGGACCAGTCCAGCAGCAGGAACTGGATCGACGAGCCGACAAAAGCTTCCTGTTGCGGGCGATGGATCAGGGTCAGGCCGGGCGTGTCACGCAGCCCGTCTTCGACAACCCGATAGCGCGTGTTCCACCGCGCCACCTGGGTCTCGATATCACGCAATTGCGGCCGCAGGATCGCCGCGCGCAGGTTGTCCATCCGGCCCGAGATATTGGGGGTCTGGTATTTGAGATCGGCAAAGGCTTCGGGCGGCGGGCCGGCAAGGTGGCGGTCAAACAACATGTAGGACCCCGACAGCATCACCGCCCGCGCCATGACATCGGCATCGTCCGAGATCAGCAGCCCGCCCTCGCCCGAATTCATGTGCTTGTAGGTCTGGGTCGAGTAGCAGGCGGCAATCCCGTGCCGGCCGGATGGCACATCGCCCCAAAACGCCCCCATCGTATGGGCGCAGTCCTCGATCACCTTCAGCCCCAGCGCATCACAGATCGCCATCAGCGCATCCATGTCGCAGATATGGCCGCGCATATGACTGAGCAGCAGCACATCCGCCTGATCCGCCTTGGCCGCAAGGTCATCAAGGTCGATGGTCAAGCCCTCGGTCACGCCGACAAAAACCGGCACCGCCCCCACGGACGCAATCGCCCCCGGCACCGGGGCCAGCGTGAAGGCATTGGTCAGAACCCGGTCGCCCGGCCCGACCCCAAGGGCACGCAAGGCGGTGGCGATGGCATAGCCACCCGAGGCCACGGCAAGGCAATAGCGCGCCCCGGTCCAGGCCGCGAATTCCTGCTCCAACAGCGCGACCTCACCGGCCTCGCCGGGCACGGTATTGTAACGGTGCAGCCGCCCGGACCGCATGACCGCAAGGGCAGCGTCGATGGCCGTCTCGGGGATCGGCTCTTGCTGGGTGAAACTACCGGTAAAGACCTCTTTCATGCCGCAACTTTTTGCGGTGCGGCGGGCCAAGGTCAACTGGATAAGCCAATCCCGACGCCAAAAGTCGCAAATGGCCCGGTTCCGGGCGGGATCGCGGCTAGGCTAACGACACGTGACAAAGGCCCGCCATGACCGATCCACTTTCCTTCATCCACGACCTCACGTGGGACGCCCTGCCCGACCCTGTGCAACAGATGGCGCGGCTGAACCTTCTCGATCTGATCGGAGTGGCGGCGGCGGGAACGCAAACCCCGCTGTCACGGATCATCCGCGACCATGCGTGTGACGAGTTCGGCGGCAATGTACCGATGTTGTTTGATGATCGACGCGCAAGCGCATCCGGGGTGGCGCTGGCGGCGGGCATGACCATCGACTCGATCGACGCGCATGACGGGTTCAACCCGGCCAAGGGGCATATCGGCTGCCCGCTTCTGTCAGGCATGCTGCCGCTGGCGCATGCGGCCGGTGTCAGCGGGCGGGACTTCCTTGCGACGCTGGTCATGGGGTATGAATTCGGTGCCCGCGCCTCGGTCGCGCAGCATGCCACGGTGCCGGACTATCACACCTCGGGCAGTTGGGGCGCGGTCACGGTTGCGGCGGCGGGGGCGCGGCTGATGGCGCTTGACCATGACCAGACACGGCATGCTTTGGGGATCGCCGAGTTCCACGGCCCCCGCAGCCAGATGATGCGCTGCATCGACTTTCCCACCATGCTCAAGGACGGGTCGGGATGGGGTGCAATGGCGGGGGTCTCGGCGGTGCGGCTGGCAGCCAAAGGGTTTACCGGAGCCCCTGCGATCACCGTCGAACAGGCGCAAGACCACTGGCAGGGTTTGGGCGAGGACTGGAAGATCCTGCAGCAATATTACAAGCCCTACCCGGTCTGCCGCTGGGCGCAGGCCCCGATCGAGGCGGCGCTTGCGGTGCAACGCGCCCACAAGATCACCCCGGCCCGGATCGCCCGGATCGAAGTTGAGACCTTCCATGAGTCGATCCGGCTTGCCACCCGCCGCCCGAGGACAACCGAAGAGGCCCAATATTCAACCTCGTTCCCGACCGCCGTGGCGCTGGTGCGGGGCAATGTGCAACCCGCCGACATTGCCGATGACGCTCTGTATGACCCGGAGATCCTGCGCCTGTCCGATGCGATGGAGTTCAGGGAACACGATTATGCCAATGCCGCCTTTCCCACCCGTCGTTTTGCCCGTGTTTCGCTGGTTTTGCGGTCCGGCGAAACTTGTCAAAGCGACTGGACCGAACCGCGCTGGGACCACACCGCGCCGCCCACGGACGTGGAATTACGACAAAAATTCAGAAACTTGGCAGCGCCGATCATTGGCAAATTCCGTGCAGCCGCCATCGAAGGTGCCATCGACGCCCTGCCCGACACACCCCTGTCAGACCTGACACGGCATCTCTTTCAGGCGACCAGCCGCTGAACAATTCCCGGCAGGTCGTCATAGCGATGCAGCAGCGCGTCGGGCTCCAGCGCCGCCATGTCGCCCCCGGCCGGGCCGAAGGTGACAAGGATCGACGGCACCCCTGCCGCCCGGCTGGTGTCGCGGTCGGTCACCGTATCCCCCACCAGAACCGTGCGTTTGGGATCGCCGTTCAGCCGCCGCACCGTTTCGATCAGCGGGTCCGCCTTGGGTTTGCGCACCGGCAGCGTATCGGCCCCGACCAGCGCGCCAAAGGCCGGGCGCACGCCCAGCCGCGTCATCAAAAGTTCCGCCAGCGCCTCGGGTTTATTGGTGCAGATACCCACGCCATAGCCCAGGGCGCGCAGCGCATCGACCGCGTCCATCGCGCCGGGATAAAGCGTGGTGTGGGTGTCGATTGCGCCCTCGTAAGCCTCTAACAACACCGGAAAATACTGCTCGACCACCGAATCCGACATGCGCCCGATCCGGGTCAGGCCAAGCGTCAGCATGGCACGCCCGCCGCGCAGCGCCGTGGCCGCGTCGCCCACCGGGTCCAGCACATCGCCTTCCCCCATTTGGCGGAAACAGGCATTGGCGGCCGCGATCAAATCGCCGCTTGTGTCCGCCAGCGTGCCGTCCAGATCGAAGATTACTGTTTTCATGCCCATCCCCCGCGCGGCGCCATTTCGCGCAGCGCTGTTACAAAGCGCAATCATGTTTGACCGCGCAACGCTTGCCTTGCGCGCCGCTTCGTTCCAGATAGAACGGGCCGAAACGAATTACAAACAACGAGAATAGGCATGGGCACAGCATTGGTCATCCTCGCCGCGGGCAAAGGCACGCGCATGAACTCGGACAAGCCGAAGGTTCTGCATGAAATCGCCGGGGCGCCGATGCTGGTGCATGCGATGCGCTCGGCCGCTTCGCTGGACCCGGAACGCACGGTGATCGTCACCGGCTTTGGTCACGAGGATGTCGCCCGCGCCGTGGCCGACTATGACGAGACCGCCGAAACCGTGCTGCAACCAGAGCAGAACGGCACCGGCCACGCGGTTCAGATGACCCGCGACCTGCTGGGCGATTTTGATGGCGACATCGTTGTCCTCTACGGTGATACCCCATTTGTTCAGGGCGAGACGCTTTTGCGCATGCAGGACGCGCGTGTCGACAACGATCTGGTGGTTTTGGGTTTCGAGGCCGCCGATCCCGGCAAATACGGCCGTCTGAAAATGGACGGCCCCCGCCTGACCGCCATTGTCGAACATGCCGATGCGACGGATGAGGAACGCGCCATAACCTTCTGTAACAGCGGCGTTATGATGGGGTCCGCGTCACTGATGTTCGACCTGCTGGACAACACCAACAACGACAATGCCCAAGGCGAGGTCTATCTGACCGACGTGGTTGGCATCGCAAATGCACGCGGCCTCTCCGTAACCGCGGTCACCTGTGACGAAACGGAAACCATGGGCATCAACTCTCGCCTGCAACTGGCTGATGCGGAACGCATTTTCCAGGATCGGGCACGGGCGGAACTGATGGAGGACGGCGTCACGCTGCAACGCCCCGAAACCGTCACGCTGGCCTTTGACACGGTGGTCGGACGTGACACGGTGATCGAGCCTTACGTGTTCTTCGGCCCCGGCGTCACCGTGGAAAGCGGCGCCCATATCCGCGCCTTTTCGCACCTCGAAGGTGCCCATGTTTCACGAGGCGGTGTGGTTGGCCCCTATGCCCGCCTGCGTCCCGGCACCGAGTTGGCCGAAGACGTAAAGGTCGGAAATTTCGTGGAAATCAAGAACGCGCAGATTGATGAGGGGGCCAAGGTGAACCACCTGTCCTATATCGGAGACGCGGTTCTGGGCGCCGGGACGAATATCGGCGCAGGCACGATCACCTGCAACTATGACGGCGTCATGAAGCACCGCACCACAATCGGGCGGAACGTCTTTATCGGCTCGAACACGATGCTGGTCGCGCCTGTCACCATTGGCGACGACGCCATGACCGGCAGCGGATCGATCATCACAAACGATGTCGAGGACGGCGCATTGGGCATCTCGCGGGCGCGTCAGGTCAACAAGCCGGGCTTTGCCCGCAAATTGTTCGAAATGTTAAAGGCGAAGAAAGACAAACAAACAAAAGAGGCAGAATAATGTGCGGTATTGTAGGGATATTGGGCAAGCATGAAGCGGCCCCGATCCTGGTCGAAGCATTAAAACGGCTGGAATATCGCGGCTATGACAGCGCCGGGATCGCCACCGTGAACGATGGTGTGCTGGACCGTCGGCGCGCGGTTGGCAAACTGGTCAACCTCAGCGATTTGTTGGTCCATGAACCGCTGCTGGGCAAGGCCGGGATCGGCCACACCCGCTGGGCCACCCACGGCGCGCCGACCGTCAGCAACGCCCATCCCCACCGGGCCGGGCCGATTGCGGTTGTCCACAACGGGATCATCGAGAATTTCCGCGAATTGCGCGAGGAACTGGCCGCGAGTGGTTTCAGCTTCGTGACCGAGACCGATACTGAAACCATTGCCCTTTTGACCCAGAAATACATGACCGACGGCATGGCCCCGGTGGAGGCCGCGCACAAGACCCTCTCGCGGCTGGATGGCGCTTTTGCGCTGGCCTTCCTGTTCGAAGGCGAGGACGACCTTCTGATCGCCGCCCGCAAGGGCTCGCCGCTGGCCATCGGCCACGGGGATGGTGAGGTTTTTGTCGGCTCGGACGCCATTGCCATGGCGCATCTCACAGACCAGATCACCTATCTGGAAGAGGGCGACAGCGCGATCCTGACCCGCACATCGGTCGAAATCCGCAATGCCGATGGCGAGATTGCCAATCGTGAGAAACGCACGATCCAGATTGACCAGACCCGCGTCGACAAGGCCGGGCACAAGCATTTCATGGCCAAGGAGATCGCCGAACAGCCCACCGTGATCGGTGAGGCCATTCGTCACTACCTGGCCGCGGACGGATCGAAGATCGCGCTGCCGGACCCCGGAATCGATTTCACCCAATTTGACCGCGTGGTGATGGTCGCCTGCGGCACGGCCTATTTTGCCTGCATGACCGCCAAATACTGGTTTGAGCAGGTCGCTCGCCTTCCAGTAGAAATCGATATCGCGTCGGAGTTCCGCTACCGCGAACCTCCGGTCGGTGGCAGAACCCTCGCTCTGTTCGTCAGCCAATCCGGGGAAACCGCGGACACGCTGGCGGCGCTTCGGTATTGTGAGGGCAAGGCTAGCAAGATCGTCTCGGTGGTCAATGTGCCCGAAAGCTCGATCGCGCGGGAAAGCGACGTTGCCCTGCCGATCCTGGCCGGAACAGAGATTGGCGTGGCCTCGACCAAGGCATTCACCTGCCAGTTGACGGTTCTCCTGATGCTGGCGCTGGCGGCGGCGCAACAGCGTGGTGAGATCGCCGAGGATACGCTGTCGCAGCACCTGGCCGATCTGCGCGCGCTGCCGGGTCTTCTGAACGCCACGCTGGATCGCGAACCTACTTTGCGTGACGCTGCGCACAACCTGTCCAAGGCCCGTGACATCCTGTTTCTTGGCCGGGGCACCATGTATCCCCTCGCCCATGAGGGCGCTTTGAAACTGAAAGAAATCAGCTATATACATGCCGAAGCTTATGCAGCAGGCGAACTAAAGCACGGCCCCATCGCGCTGATTGACAACAAGGTGCCGGTGATTGTCATGGCACCTCGGGACGCCTTGTTCGACAAGACGGTATCGAACATGCAAGAGGTCATGGCGCGAGACGGCAAGGTGGTGCTGATCACTGACAAGGCGGGTGCCACCGAGGCGTCGGATGGAGTTTGGGAAACCGCTGTGATGCCGGACGTGCCGCCGCTTCTGGCACCGATCCTCTATGCCCTGCCTGCCCAGCTTCTGGCCTATCATGCGGCCGTCGCTATGGGCACGGATGTCGACCAGCCGCGCAATCTGGCCAAGTCGGTGACAGTCGAATGACCCGGGACGAGGCTTTGGAGGCACTGAAAGCGCTGGTCGAGCCGGGCCGCGCTGAACAGATGGCGGCCTATCACAAGCAGACCCGCCCCGTCCTTGGCATACCGAACCCCGCGCTCAATGATCTGACCAAGGACTGGCGGCGTGGGCTGTCCGTTGATGAGCGCGTCAACCTCGCCTCTGAGTTGTGGAAAACGGATATTTTCGAAGCCCGGATCGCGGCGGCAAAACTGTTGACGCAGGCCCGGATCAGGCCGGATGACGCGGCCTGGGCGCTGATCCGGTCCTGGCTTCCTGATTTCGACAGCTGGGCCATTGCCGATCACGCATGTATGGCGGGCCAGAAACGCCTTGTCGCAGATCCGACCCGCATAGCCGAGGTCGAGGGCTGGACCACCTCCGACCACATGTGGACCCGGCGCGCGGCGCTGGTGATCACCCTGCCCTGGGCCAAACAGAACCACCCCAAGCCGCAGGATATTGAAATCAGGACAAAAATCCTGGAATGGGCAGCGGGTTATGTCACTGACCCGGACTGGTTCATCCAGAAGGTCGTTGCGTGGTGGGTTCGCGACCTGTCGAAACACGACCCCGATCGCGCCCGCGCCTTCCTTGCCGAACATGGCGACGGGATGAAACCCTTTGCCCGCAAGGAGGCGGGCAAATACCTGTGACCAGAGGTGGCTTTGGGCCCACAATTACTTGCCCATCTTGGTCACAAAGACTACCTATTCCACTATGACCGCGCCTTTGATTGATCCGTTTCAGCGTGCCGTGACCTACCTGCGTGTCTCTGTGACCGACAGGTGCGATTTCCGCTGTGTCTATTGCATGTCCGAGAACATGACCTTCCTGCCGAAGAAAGAGCTTCTGACGCTGGAAGAGCTGGACCGCATGTGTTCGACCTTTATCCGGCTGGGCGTGCGCAAGCTTCGCATCACCGGCGGCGAACCCTTGGTGCGGCGCGGGATCATGACCTTTTTTGACGGCATGAAACGGCATCTGGACAGCGGTGATCTGGACGAGCTGACGCTGACGACCAACGGCTCGCAACTGCACAAGTTTGCAGGCGATCTGTGGAAGGCCGGGGTGCGGCGGGTGAATATCTCGCTCGACACGATCGACCCGGACAAGTTCGCCGAAATCACTCGCTGGGGACGTCTGGAGCAGGTCTTGCGCGGCATTGACGCGGCGCAGGAGGTCGGCATGCGCGTCAAGATCAATGCGGTGGCCCTCAAGGGGTTCAACGAGGACGAGTTGTTCACCCTGGCCGAGTGGTGCGCCAGCCGTGACATGGACATGACCTGGATCGAGGTCATGCCGATGGGCGACCTTGGCAACGAGGACCGGCTGGACCAGTACTGGTCGCTCAAGGATTTGCGGGCGCGGCTGGCCGAGCGTTATACGCTGACCGATCTGGCCGAACGCTCGGGTGGTCCGGCGCGTTATGTGCGGCTTGAGGAAACCGGGCAGAAGATCGGCTTTATCACCCCCCTGACCCATAACTTCTGCGAAAGCTGCAACCGCGTGCGCCTGACCTGCACCGGGCAGCTTTACATGTGCCTTGGCCAGGAAGACATGGCCGACCTGCGCGCACCTCTGCGTGCCAGCGCCGAGGGAGAAGGCCAGCTGGAAGAGGCAATCCGCGCCGCCATCAACCTCAAACCCAAGGGTCATGATTTCGACTATTCCCGCCAGCGCACCGACGGGCAGATGTCGCGCCACATGAGCCATACAGGAGGATGACACCGCCCGCACCGGTGCGGTGGCCCCCGGTTTTTCATCTGTATCGCGGCCTCAGCCGGGTTCTGGCACCGTTCCTGCGCCGGATGGCGGGTAAACGCCATGCCCGGATGGGCGGTTCGGCCGACCGGCTGCCGGAACGTTTCGGGATTGCAGGACTGCCGCGCCCGGACGGGGGTCTGGTCTGGGTCAATGCCGCCTCGCTCGGTGAGTTGCGGGCGGCGCAGCCGATCATCGAGCGCATGCAGGGCGTCTCGGTGCTTGTCACCACCTCCACTCAAAGCGCAGCGGACCTCGCGGCGCGGCACTTGCCGGACCAAGTGCTGCACCAGTTTGCCCCGATGGATACCCCACGAGAAATGGCCGGGTTCCTGTCGCACTGGCGCCCCGACTTGGCGGTGTTCATGGAAAGCGACCTGCCGCTGTGGGCGATTTCGGCGCTTGAGGGCCGCACGCCGATGGCAAACCTGAATGCCCGACCCTCGCGCACGCGGCAGCGGTTCCCCCGCCTGTCAGCCGCGATTCTGTCGCGGATGGCGCTGGTGACGGCACAGGATCAGCCAACCGCCGACGAGTTGCGCGGTATCGGTGCAACAAATGAACAGATTGCCGCTGTCGTCGATCTGAAATCCGTGGCCAGCCCGCCAAAACCTGACGTGGTCAGGGTCGCCGAGTTGCAGGCGCAGATCGGCAAGCGCCCGGTCTGGCTGGCGATGTCAATCCACCCCGAGGAATTGCCCACCATCACCCAAGCCCATCGCCAGTTGCTAGAGGACCACCCCGATCTTCTTCTTGTTCTGGCCCCTCGCCACCCCGACAAGGCCGAGGCGTTCCACATCGGGCTGTCCGGGTTCTCAGTCGCGTCGCGCAGCAAGGGCGAGCAGATCGGCGCGGCGCAGGTCTATCTGGCCGACACATTGGGCGAAACGGGCACTCTGTTCGCGGTGGCACCCTTTGCCGTGATCGGCGGGACCTTTGCCAGGATCGGCGGCCATTCCCCGCAAGAGGCGCTGAAAACCGGCCTCCCGGTCATCTTCGGACCGTTTCCCGGCGCACATCAGTCCGTGTTTCAGGCGGCAGACGCCCTTGGTGCAGCGCGGCAGGCCGCGGACGCTGCGGCGCTGGCCAACCGCGTCGAGCGGTGGCTTGGCGGCGCGGCGCGCACCCCGGCGGAAGCCGCGGCACGCGATATGAGCAGTCGCGGCGCAGATATCCCGCCACACATTGCAAAGCGGCTTTTGGCCCTGATCGGGCGTCCAAACGATTTGGCGAATTGAAATCAGAGGCTTCATCGCTATATAGGCTGGGCTTTGAGAGGGCTGGACACCGCACCAATCAAGTTAGGCTGTCCCAACCACCCTCTTGCCCCGCAGGCGTTGCAACTGGCGCGGCCACACACAAAAACGCAATCCGGCGGAAAGTCTGATGACCAGCAAGCTTGTTTTGATGAACGACACCTCGACGCGCTACCATCACGGCTGCGCGCGGGTGATGCGATTGCTGCGGCAGGGGCTTGAGGCACGCGGCGCGGAAATCCTGTATTCCAGCCCTGCGCGGCATGAATGGGCCAGGGACGACGCGTTCCTGCGCGCGCTGGATCAGGCAACGGGCGTGGTCATCAACGGCGAAGGCACGTTGCACCACGGCGCAGACCATGGGGCCCGGTTGCTGTCGGTCGCCGATCACCCTTTGGCAAAAGGCAAGAAGCTTTGTCTTGTGAACGCGCTCTTTGATCAGAACCCCGAAAGCTGGCGCGCGCAACTTGAGAAATTCGCCCTTGTCTCGGCACGTGACAGCGACAGCGCGGCGCAGTTGTCGAACCTGCTGAACCGATCCGTCGGCTGGGTTCCCGACCTGTCCCTGTCGGCCCCAAGCGAGGCGCCGCAGGTCGCGCGCCACGGTGTCATTCTGGGCGACTCGGTCCGGCTGTCCCAGCGGCAGGCCTTGGCGAAATCAGCCCACAGGTTCGAGGACCTGACATTTGTTCCAACCAAGACCCTGCGCGCCCCGGTCTGGCGTGCGCCGCTTCTGGCGCCGATCCTGAAAACCGTGCTTTACTGGGGTTATAACGCCCATTTCACCCTGACGCCGCCACGGTTCGAGATGCCGATGACAGAACAGGACTATCTTGCCCGGATCGCAGGCACCGGGCTGCATGTGACAGGCCGCTTCCATGCCGTCTGCCTGTCGCTGCTGGCCGAAACCCCGTTTCTTGCCGTGACCTCGACATCGGGCAAGATCGAAAAACTCCTGCGCGACCTAGGGCTGGACACGCATCGGATTGTCACCGGCGATGCGCTGCAGGCCATCGACCCCACACCGGGCGCCAACGCGTTTACCAGCGAGGAAACAGCCAGACTCCGCGTTGCGTTGGCGGATGCGCAGGATCGGGCGGCTGCACTTCTTGACGAGGTGGTCGCATGAACCGCCTGACGTTCCTGCTTGCCAAACTGACCCGAAACGAAGCCGCGCTGCAGGCGATGTCGCGTCCCGTCGAAGGTGAACTGACCGGGAAGCGCGTCGCGCTTATCGGCAATGCAAGGTCGCTGTCACAGGGCGGCTTTGGCCCAAGGATCGACGCGCATGACCTTGTCATACGAATCAACAATGCGCCGATCCCGGACACTGCCACGCATGGCGCACGCACAGATTGGATGGCGATGTCCATGCCGGCACCACGCGACATCATTGCCGCGCGCGCGCCGTCGCGCCTGTTGTGGATGACCCGGAAGCGCAAGCGCCTGCCGTGGGGGTTGGTATCTGACCAAAGGTTCTTTCTGAACCCGGTCGAAAACGTCACCCGCCTGCGGTCCGAACTTGGCGCGCCGCCGACAACGGGCGCAATGCTGATCGACCTGCTGGTCCGCTCCGATGCCACCGAAATCTCGCTTTTTGGCTTCGACTTCTTCAAGTCGCTGTCGCTGTCCGGCAATCGGACAGCAGCGCAGGTCAAACATGACTTCACATCCGAGGCCGACTGGGTCGCCCGCCTTATCGAAACCGACCCCCGCCTGAAACTCTGTCGTGCAGATGCCGACACCACGGAAGACACAGAATGAGTCGCAAAAAGAAACATCCCCTGACGCCCTCTCGTATCGTCGATGACGAGGTTTTGCGCATCGAAGCCGATATCCCCGGCAAGGCATGGCGCAAGTTCTATTTCGGCGACCATCATATCCTGCGGATCGGCTGGACCAATTTCGACCGCGTGGCCGACGGGCTGTACCGGTCAAACCAGCCTGACGTGCGGCGGTTCCGGGCAATGGCAGAGTTCGGCATCAAGTCTGTGCTGAACCTGCGCGGCGAATCCAAGACCCCGTTTTACCGGATCATCAAGGAAAGCTGCGAAGCGTTCGGCATGACGCTTTTCACAATTTCAGGGCTGTCGGCGTCGCGGGCCCCAAAGCGCGAGTCCCTGTTGCAGGTGTTTGACGTGTTCGACACTGCCCAAAAGCCCCTGCTGGTCCACTGCAAGTCCGGCGCGGATCGGACCGGGCTTGTCAGCATGATGTACCTGATCGACCAGGAGGGACTGAGTGTCGCCGAAGCGCGCCCACACCTGTCGTTCCGATATGCACATATCCGGCGATCCAAGGCCGGTATCCTTGATTTGTTGATCGACAATTTCGAGAAGGTCGAAGGGCAGAAGTCGCTGCGTGACTGGATCGCCGAGGATTACGACTCCGAGGCGCTGACGCGCCAGTTCAAGAGCAAATGAAAAAGGCGCGGGACAAACCCGCGCCTTTGGTTTTTCCGGGCAAAACGGGTCAGGCCGCGGGCATACGCTGTTCGACGATCTCGGCCCACCAGCTGCACCCGGCGGGAATGGCTTCGTCGTTGAAGTTGTATTCCGGGTGATGGACGGCTGCCGTGTCACCGTTGCCGACAAGGATATAGGCGCCGGGGCGTTCTTCCAGCATGAAGGCGAAATCCTCGCCGCCCATGACAAGCGGGGCATCGTCGCACTGGCCGCTGATCGACTTGGCGACCTGGGCGGCAAATTCGGTCTGTTCCTCGCTGTTCACCATGACCGGATAGCCGCGATGATACTTGATATCTGCGGTGCCGCCAAAGGTGGCGCCGATGCCGGTGCAAATCTCCTTGATCCGCTTTTCGGCCAGATCACGCATGGCGTTGGACATGGTGCGCACGGTGCCTTTCAGATGCACCGTCTGCGGGATCACGTTGAACGCCTTTGACGAGGTTTCAAACGACGTGACAGAGACCACGATCTGGTCCACCGGGTCGGCGTTGCGGCTGGTGATGGTCTGAAGCGCCAGCACCGCCTGCGCCGCCATCACGGTGGTATCGACGGTTTCATGCGGTTTCGCGGCATGGCCGCCCTTGCCCTCGAACACGATGTCGAACTGGTCAGTGGCCGCAAAGAAGGCACCGGGACGAATGGCGAAACTGCCGGTCGGTTTGCCCGGCCAGTTGTGCATGCCATAGACCTCCTGGATGCCCCAGCGCTCCATCATGCCGTCGTCGCACATTTCCTTGCCGCCGCCGCCGCCTTCTTCGGCAGGCTGGAAGATCGCAACAACGGTGCCGTCGAAATTGCGGGTTTCCGACAGGTATTTCGCGGCACCAAGCAGCATCGCGGTATGGCCGTCATGCCCGCAGGCATGCATCGCGCCGGGGGTTTTCGAGGCATAGCCCAGCCCCGTCGCCTCGTGGATCGGCAAAGCGTCCATATCGGCGCGCAGGCCGATGACCTTGCCTGAACCGGACTGCTTGCCCTTGATCACACCGACAACACCGGTGCGGCCGATGCCGGTCACGACCTCGTCACAGCCGAATTCCTTCAGCTTTTCCGCCACCAGCGCCGAGGTGCGGTGGGTCTCGAACAGGATCTCGGGATGTTCATGGATATCGCGGCGCCATTCGGTGATTTCGGCCTGCAATTCGGCAAAACGGTTTTTCACGGGCATATTGTTTCCCCTCTCGCTCGTGGATGTCAGGCGACGGGCATGCGTCTTTCGACCAGTTCTGCAAACCAGCTGCACCCAGCCGGGATCGCGTTGTCGTCGAAGACATAGGCCGGGTGATGACACATCGGCGTGTCGCCATTGCCGAGGAAGATATACGCTCCGGGCCGGGCTTCAAGCATGAAAGCGAAGTCTTCGGCCGGCATGATCGGATCGACGTCCTCGATCACCGTGTCCGACACTGCGCGGGCCGCTTCGATGGCGTAACGCGTCTGTTCCTCGTGGTTGATGGTCGGAGGATAGCCGTCCTCCCACACCATGTCTGCTGTCGCGCCATAGGCGGCGGCGGTGTTCCCAGCGATGCGGGCGATGTTGTCGCGCGCCAAGGCACGGTTTTCCGGGTCAAGCGCGCGCACCGTGCCTTTCATCCGCACGGTATGGGCGATGATGTTCGACGCGCCGCTGTCGGTTTCGAACGTGCCCACGGTCAGCACGACGCGGTGGATCGGGTTCACGTTGCGCGCCACGATGGATTGCAGCGCTACGACGATCTGCGCGCCGACCAGCGTGGTATCGATCGCCTCATGCGGTGCGGCGGCGTGGCCGCCCTTGCCGGTCACGGTGATCTCGAACTCATCCGCCGAGGCCAGAAGCGGGCCGGGGCGGATAGCGAACTGGCCCACGGGCAGGCCGGGCATATTGTGCAGCCCATAGACCTCGTCCACGTTCCAGCGGTCCATCAGCCCGTCGTCGCACATCGCCTTGCCCCCTGCCCCGCCTTCTTCAGCGGGCTGGAAGATGAGCACCACGGTGCCGTCGAAGTTCCGCGTCTCCGACAGGTATTTTGCCGCGCCCAGAAGGATCGAGGTATGCCCGTCATGGCCGCAGGCATGCATCTTGCCCGGCACCTTGCTGGCATAGTCGACACCCGATGCCTCGTGAATCGGCAGCGCGTCCATGTCGGCGCGCAGGCCGATGACGCGGCCCTTGGTGTCGGTCCGGCCCTTGATGACGCCGACAACCCCGGTGCGGCCAATGCCCGGCGTAACCTCATCCACGCCGAACTCTTTCAGCCGCGTTTCGACGAAGGCAGCGGTTTCGTGAACATCGTACAGCAGTTCAGGCGTCTCGTGCAGGTGATGGCGCCATTCGGTGATTTCGGGTTGCAGGTCGGCAAGACGGTTTCTGACGGGCATATCGGCCTCCGGGTTGTCATGGTGTCACAGGTCCGGGCCAAGCACGAGCGATGAACCATCGCTGAAGCGGTTCAGCCGGAATCGAGTCAGATCATGCCCCGGATCCCGGCCCGTGACCATGTCCGCCATGATCCGGCCAAAACCGGGACCGATGCCAAAGCCATGGCCGCACATGCCGGTGCAGATCGAAAGACCGGGAAGGTCGGCGGCGCGGTCCACCACCGGCACCACGTCGGGCATGGTGTCGATCATCCCGGCCCATGCGGTCCTGATCCGCACCTCGCCCAAGGCGGGGAAAAGGGCTGCAAAACGGCGGCGCACGTCCTCGATCTTTTTCAGGTTGGGGCTGGGGTTCAGGATGCGCAGCGCCTCGAACGGGCTTGTGGTGTCGCCCTGCCAGCGGCGCGGGGTGCGCCATGCGTCGGGGTAGCCCTGCGGCGCCCAAGGAAAAAAGCGGCGATTGCCGGGTGAGCGCCGCAGCTCGGGCAGGAAACGGGGGGCGTTGCGAAAGGCATCGGGACCGATGAACAGCTCGTGAAACCCGGCGCTTGCCAGCGAATAGCCGCCATCCTGCCGCCGCCGGAAGGCAAGGTCGCGGTCCACGCCGCCACCGTCATGCACGTTTGCCACGGGGTCGGTTGCAGCAACGCTGGCGCGGACGGAAAGCTGGGGGATGGCAATGCCTTCGTTGCGCAGGAACAGCGCCGACCATGCGCCACCGGCGACCACGACCTGTTGGGCCTTGATCCGGCCCTTCTCGGTCACTACCCCTGCGACGCGCCCCGCTTCGCGGTCGATCACCCGCGCCGCGCAGTTTTCGACGATCACCGCGCCATGCCGCACCGCCGCCCGCGCCAGTGCGGGCACCGCGACCCAGGGTTCGGCGCGCATGTCTGAGGGTGTGTGAAGTGCCGCGTCATAGCTGCGCGACATGCCGGGGATCATCCGGGCCGTCTCATCCCCCGACAATATCCGGCTGTCGACGCCCATGGGCCGGGCTTCGGCCAGCCACGCTTCATAGCGTGCGGTTTCAGCCGGATCGGATGAGAAATAGGTCAGTCCACATTGCGTCAGCCCGATGTCGGTATCGACATCCGCCGCAATGTCGCGCCACAGGCGGTTGGCCTCGATCATGATCGGCAATTCGGCAAGATCGCGCCCCATCTGGCGGATCCAGCCCCAGTTGCGCGAGGATTGTTCACCCGCGATGCGGCCCTTTTCCAACAGCACCGGGCGATGCCCCGCGCGGGCAAGGTAATAGGCCGTCGCCACCCCGATCACACCGCCGCCAATGATGACCACATCCGCCCTCTCGGGCAGGTCCGGGGCGTGTTCAACCGGAGTGCCGAGATGGATCGGAAAGGCCGTCATCGCCGCAGAATGTCAACCAGCGTGACCATGAAGTCCTGCCCCGCCTCGAATTGCGCGACGCTGATAAATTCGTCAGGCTGATGCGCCTGTTCGATATTGCCCGGCCCGCAGACCACCGCCGAATAGCCGGCATTCTGGAAATGCCCCGCTTCGGTGCCATAGCTGACCACGTGGGACGCATTGTCGCCGGTGATGCGACGCACCAGCGCCTCGGCTTCGCCATCCTGTTCGGGGACCAGCGCGGGCACGGTGAATTTCTCGGACAGATCGATCCGTGTGTCGGGATGGATGGCCTGCATCTGGGCTTCGACCTCGGCCACCTTGTCAAAGTAGCGGCGGCGCCAGTCTTTGGGGTCTTCCCCTGGCACGACGCGGAAATCCATGCCGAAATGACAATCCTTGGCGGTGATGTTGTGGGCGGTGCCGCCCTCGATCGTGCCGACATGCACCGTCGTCCATGGCGGGGTGAAAACTGCGGCCACATCGCCCGGCGTTTTCGCCATGTTCTCGGCGTTCATGTCATTGGCCCAGTCGATCAGCTTGGCCCCCGCCATGATCGCATTCACGCCCGTGTGCATGAGGGACGAATGGACCTCGAAGCCGACGACATGGGTGTTATAGCCCATGCCGCCCTTGTGACCGGTGACGGCGGCCAGCATCGACGGTTCACCGACGATGACCGCGCTGGCCTTGGGCAGAACCCGCGCCATCGCCTCGATCAGCGGCGGCGCGCCGGCACAGCCGATTTCCTCGTCATAGGACAGCGCCAGTTGCAGCGGGCGGTTGATGCCGGTGTAATGGGCTTCGACCATGGCCCAGATCGCCAGCGCGTCGAACCCCTTCATGTCGCAGGTGCCGCGCCCGTAGAGGCGGCCGTCGCGTTCGACCACTTCGAACGGGTCGCTCGCCCATGGCTGGCCCTTGACCGGGACCACATCGGTATGTCCCGACAGCACGACGCCACCTTCGACATCCGGCCCGACATGGGCGAAAAGCGCCGCCTTTTCGTTGTCTTCGTTATAGTGACGATGGGCGGTGATGCCGTGACCCTGAAGATAGCCCTCGACCCAGTCGATCAGCGGCAGGTTCGTGTCGCTGCTGACGGTGGGAAACGAGACCAGCTTTTCAAGGATCAGGCGCGGGGAAAGCCGCTCTGCCATGTCAGTATCCGCTGTCGGTGGTCAGGATGAAATGCTCTGGCTCGACCTCGCGGTATTCGCTGGGGGCCGGGTCATAGCCGACGGGATGAATCGGCGACGGGATCGGCTTGAAGTTCAGGTCCTTTTCCGACTTGCGCTGGCGCGGGTCGGCGATGGGAACGGCCTTCATCAGCGCCTGCGTATAGGGGTGCTGCGGGTTTTCAAACACGGAACGCCGCGGGCCGATCTCGACGATCCGGCCAAGATACATCACGCCGACATAGTGGCTGACACGCTCGACAACGGCCATGTCGTGGCTAATGAACAGGTAACTGACGCCCAGTTCGGCCTGAAGCTCCATCATCAGGTTCAGCACCTGTGCCTGCACCGACACGTCAAGCGCCGAGACCGCCTCGTCCGCGACGATCAGCTTGGGGTTCAGCGCAAGGGCGCGGGCGATGGCGATGCGCTGGCGCTGGCCGCCCGACAACTCGTGCGGGTAGCGGCGCATGAAGCTGCGCGGCAGTTCGACCCGGTCAAACAGCATCGCCACGCGGTCGCGGATTTCCGACGCGGAATGGCTGTTGAAATTGCGCATCGGCTCGGCCACCTGATCCTGCAATTGCATCTGCGGGTTCAGGGACGCGAACGGGTCCTGGAACACCATCTGCATGTCCTGACGCGCCTTGCGCAGATCGCCCTGATCCAGCGCCATGATGTCGGTGTCGCCCAGCATGATATGGCCATGCTGCGGCTCGACCAGCCGCAGGATCGAGCGGCCCGCCGTGGATTTCCCGCAGCCCGATTCACCCACCAGCGACAGGGTCTGGCCCTTGTTGATCGAAAACGACACGTCCTCGACCGCGTGGACATTGGCCACCGTGCGGCGCAACAGCCCGCCCTGCACCGGGAAGCGCGTGGTCAGGTTCTTGACCTCAAGAAGCACCTCATTGGTGCCCACAATCGGGGTCACGGGTGCATCGCCGGTGCCCAAGAGCTTCATCGGAGACGGCAGGTCGGTGCCCGTCATCTCGCCCAGTTTCGGCACTGCCGCCAACAGCGCCTTGGTATAGTCATGCTGCGGGTTCTCGAAGATTTCCTCGACCGTGCCTTCCTCGACCTTGTTGCCGCGGAACATGACAACAACGCGGTCAGCCATCTGCGCGACAACGGCCATGTCATGGGTGATGAACATCACCGCCGTGCCGGTTTCGCGCTTGAGCCGGTCCATCAGGGCCAGAATCTCGGCCTGGATGGTCACGTCCAACGCCGTGGTCGGTTCGTCCGCAATCAAAAGGCGCGGTTCGCAGGCCATCGCCATGGCGATCACGACACGCTGGCGCATACCACCGGACAACTCGTGCGGGTACTGTTTCAGGCGGCGTTCCGGCTCGGGGATGCGCACCTGTTTCAGAAGCTCCAGCGCGCGCGCTTCGGCCTGTGTCTTGGACATGCCCTTGTGCAGACGCAGCCCCTCGGTCAGTTGCCGACCGACGGTGAACACCGGGTTCAGCGCGGTCATCGGCTCCTGGAAGATCATCCCGATCTCGTTGCCGCGAATCGTCCGCATCAGGCTTTGGTCGGTCTGGGCCAGGTCCAGTTCCTCGCCATCCTTGCGGTCAAATAGCAGCTTGCCATTGGCGATATCGCCGCCGCCAAACTCGATCAGGCGCATCAATGACAGGCTGGAAACCGATTTGCCGGACCCGGATTCCCCAACGATACAAACCGTTTCGCCGGATTTGACGTCAAAGGACACGTCTTCGACCCCGACGACGGGGCCATCCTTGGTCTGGAATTCGACGCGCAGATTCTGGATCGAGGCGATGGTGTTATCGAGCATGGCTTCGGGGCCTTGTTTCGGGAAGTTTTGTTATAAGGCACGACGCTAATGACATACCGGGCCGAGTGTCAAACGCTTGAACCTCACTTTGGGTCGGCTTCCGTCGGGGCAAGCGGCTCGCGCCCTGTTCGGCGCAAACCAAGGGTTGCATTTTGCCGCGCTCTGGTCTGTGATGCCATCAGTCACGGGGGGTAACTTGGCTCAAAAACACCATGCAATTGCACGCTGTTGCAGGCCGAATCTCCCGTACGACCAACCATAACCAGCGGCACAAAAATCGTCGCGATTGCACGTAATAGTGCCCAACAAGGAGTAAGGTATGAAAACCAAGACCCTAATGCTTGGCGCAGCATGCGCGTTTGCCATGGCCCCCGCGGCAATGGCGGAACGTGGCAGCGACGGCCATGTCAACATCATCTATTGGCAGGCCCCGTCGATCCTGAACCCGTTTCTGTCGGGCGGCACCAAGGACATCGAATCGGCCTCTCTCGTGATCGAACCGCTGGGCCGGTACGACCCCAATGGCGCCCTGGTTCCCTACCTCGCCGAAGAGATTCCGACCGTGGCCAATGGCGGCGTGTCCGAGGACCTGACCTCGATCACCTGGAAGCTGAAGTCGGGCCTCGTCTGGTCGGACGGTTCACCGGTGACCTCGGCAGACGTCAAGTTCACCGCCGATTACTGCATGCACCCCGAAGGCGGCTGCGCGCAGCTGGCGAAATTTGACGGTGTCGAAAGCGTCGAAATCGTCGACGACCTGACCGTGACGGTGAAATTCGATTCGCCGAAGCCGAACCCCTATGGCCCGTTCATGGGTGGTCAGTCACCGATCATCCAGATGGCACAGTTCAAAGACTGCATGGGTGCGAAAGCCCCGGAATGCACCGCCGCGAACTTTGCCCCGATCGGCACCGGCCCGTTTGTCGTTGACGAGTTCAAGCCGAACGACGTGATCTCGATGTCGGCCAACCCGAACTATCGTGACCCGGCAAAACCGGCCTTCGCAACGCTGACCTTCAAAGGTGGCGGCGACGCAACCGCAGCCGGTCGCGCCGTTCTGGAAACCGGCGAGTTCGACTATGCCTGGAACCTGCAGCTGGCGCCCGACGTTCTGGCGAAAATGGCCGAAGGCGGCAAAGGCACCCCGATCGCGGCCTTTGGTTCGCTGGTCGAGCGTCTGGAAATGAACCTGACCAACCCGTCGCCCGACCTGCCGGAAGGCGAGCGTTCGACCGTGGCGCATCCGCACCCGTTCCTTTCGGACATGAAAGTGCGCAAGGCGCTGTCGATGGCCATCGACCGCAACCTGCTGGTTGAAATAGGTTACGGCCAGGCCGGTCGTCCGACCTGTAACCTGGTCCCCGGACCGGCGGTTTACGCTTCGGACAACACCGACTGTCTGACCCAGGACATCGCAGGTGCAAACGCCCTTCTGGACGAAGCCGGCTGGGTTGACAGCGACGGCGACGGCATCCGCGACAAGGACGGCGTGAAAATGTCGATCCTCTACCAGACCTCGACCAACGCCGTCCGTCAGGACTTCCAGGCGCTGATCAAGCAGTGGTGGGCGGAAATCGGTGTCGAAACCGAGCTGCGCAACATCAACGCATCGGTCTTCTTCGGTGGTGACCCGGGCTCGCCCGACACGTTCCAGAAGTTCTATGCCGACGTGGAAATGTATGCCAACAACTTCGACGGCACCGATCCGCAGGCCTATCTGTCGATGTACAAATGCGGCAACGAGCCGAAGCCGGCATCGCAGTGGCAGGGTGAGAACATCAACCGCTTCTGTGACCCGGAATATGACGCTCTGATCGACGAGCTGTCGGCAACTTCGGATCTTGAGAAGCGCTATGAGCTTGCCAAGAAGATGAACGACATGCTGACCAAAGACAGCTATACCATCGTGCCGCTGGTTGACCGTGGTCGTGTGTCGGCGCATGCCAACTCGCTTGGTGGCGTTGTCCTGAACACCTGGGACAGCGAACTGTGGAACGTCGCAGACTGGCACCGCATCAAGTAAGGTAAAGCTGGCAGTTTCAAACCTGCCCGTATAAGCAGCCGGGCCAAGGCGGGAATCACCCCTGCCTTGGCTCCAAAAGAATAAAGACTGACGCGTAAAGGCGCCGCTCATGCTTACCTTCACAATCAGACGTCTGATCCTTGCGATCCCGACGCTTTTATTCATCAGCCTTATCATTTTCCTTCTGCTGCAGCTTGCCCCGGGCGACCCGATGGCACAGGTGCCGCTGACGGTTCCGCCGGAAGTGAAGCAGAAGATGCGCGAGGCGCTTGGCCTGGGTCAGCCGATCCACGTGCAATATCTGAAATGGCTGGTTCAGGTTTTCTGGATCGAACCCCAGGTCCTGTTCGACTATCTCTTCGGCACCGATTTTTCGGAAGGCAAACTGAGGGTCATCTCGTGGCAGACCCGTTCGCCGGTAATGGACATCATCATCCAGCGCCTGCCCCAGACCCTGACCGTTGTCGGCCTCAGCTATATCGTCGGCATCATCATCGCCATCCCGATCGGCATCTACTCGGCCTATCGCCAGTATTCGCTGTTCGACCAGGCGGGGACGTTCATCACGATGATCGGCTTTTCGATCCCGCCGTTCTTCACCGGGCCGCTGCTGATCGTGATCTTCTCGGTTCAGCTGGGCTGGTTTCCGTCGATCTATGACACCACGCACCGCGTCACCGACTGGGAAAGCTTCGTGTATCAGGTCAAGCAGATGATCATGCCGGTCATGGTGCTGGCGCTGCAGACCACGGCCCAGATCAGCCGCTTCATGCGCGCCGCGATGCTGGACAACCTCAAACAGGACTATGTCCGCACCGCCCGCGCCAAGGGCCTGAGCGAACGCGTGGTGGTCATCACCCACGTCCTGCGCAACTCGATGATCCCCGTGGTCACCGTGATCGCACTGGGGGTTCCGGGCATCTTCGGGGGCGCCATCATCACCGAGGTCGTGTTCAAGGTGAACGGCATCGGCGCCTACCTGATCGACGCGCTGTTCGCCAACGACCTGCCGACAGTCATGACGATCTCGTTCATCTTCGCGATCCTGATCGTCAGCTTCAACCTGATTGCCGACATCCTCTATGGCATTCTCGACCCGAGGATCCGCTATGACTGATAACGAGATCAAACCGATTGCCGCCCTGCAGGACAGCGTTCCAAGCGCCCCGCCCCGGTCGCAGTGGAAAGACGTCTGGGACCAGTTCAAGCACCACAAGGGCGCGCTGATGGGCGGCAGCTTTCTGCTGTTCATCACGCTGGGCGTGCTGTTTGGAGACCTGATCTGGCAGCTGGACCCCAAGAAGCTGGATATCCGCGCCAAGGACTTCCGCCCGATCTATACCGCGATCTGGGACGGGGACGCCAAGGTGGGCTGGAACCACCCGCTTGGCACCGACAACCTGGGCCGCGACCACCTGGCGCAGATCATCGCCGGGGGGCGGACCTCGATGGCGGTGGGCTGGGCCGCGATGATCCTGACCATGGTGATCGGCACCTCGATCGGGGTTTTCGCGGGCTATTTCCGCAAGCTTGACGGCATCCTCATGCGCTTCACGGACCTTGTCCTGTCGCTGCCGATCCTGCCGCTTCTGCTGGTCGCCGTGACCCTGTTCCGACAGCCATTGCGGGCGAATTTCGGACCCGAGACGGGGATGTTCATCCTGATCGTCGGCGTCATTGGCGTGACAAGCTGGATGCAGACCGCGCGGATCGTGCGCGGCGATATCTTGGCTTACAAGGAGCGCGAGTTCGTTCTGGCCGCCCGCGCTGCCGGGACCACGTCGAAGGGCATCATCTTCCGCCACCTGCTGCCCAACGTGATGTCTCCGATCATGGTGTCGGCCACGCTGGGCCTGGCCACCGCGATCATCACCGAAAGCGCGTTGTCCTTCCTTGGCGTCGGCTTCCCCTCGGACTATCCGACCTGGGGCAAGATGCTGGCTGACGCGGTGCCGCGCATGCAGGAATTCCCCGAACGGGTGATGCTGCCGGGGATCGCGATTTCGCTGACGGTCCTGTCGGTGAACTACCTTGGTGACGGGTTGCGCGACGCGCTGGACCCGAGGATCCGGGGCCGATAACGACAAAGGAAAAAGGCGCCCTGCGGGGCGCCTTTTTTGCCTCCGGCGGGAGTATTTGAGCAAGAAAGAAGCTCAGGACTCGTCTGGCAAAGGCGGCAGTTTCGGATCGTGATAACGGTGCAGGCGGCGGGCCGCATCCATGGCGAATTTCTGGATCAGCTTCTTGCGCCGTGCCGGGGCCAGCCTGCTTTCCTCACCCATGCGGATGATTTCGGCGTCATAGGGGTCGGCGATGATCAGGCCGGTTTCCTGCGGCAGCAACTCGGTGGGAAACTCGGTATCCACCGCCCAGAAATAGCGGTCGCACCAGTCAAGATAGCCCTGCCATTTGTTGTCGGACTGGAAATCGGCGCGGCTGGATTTGCATTCGATGACCCAAAGCTCTCCTTTCGGGCCAAGCCCCATCACGTCGATCCTGAGACCGCGCGTCGGCACGAATTCCTCGATCGAGACAAAGCCGTGGCCGCGCAGGTGGCGGCCGACGCCGCGGGCCAGAAGCTGGCCGGGTTGCAACAGGTCATCCATGGCGTCAATGGTGAACAATTCGTGAACATTTTGCAAGGGGTATTGCCGTGGGGCACGCGGCGCATTACCTAGGCGTTTGGCGGGTGCTGCCCTTCTCGTGTAGACGGTTGCATTCCGGTGGCCTTAAGCAACTCCGAGGGAGCTGGCTCTGGCCGGGTCCTGGCCCGGTTACCTGGTGCCCACCTGTATATACAGGTCCTCGGGAATGAGATAACCATCACGGCTGCGTTTGCGGGCCCGCCACTTTTCCCCCAATTCGACCGATCTGGTGACCGGCAATGGAGCCCCTTGACATGATACCTTTTGGTATTCTATTAATCGTGATACCAAATGGTGTCACAAAGGGTTTCCCATGAACATGAGCCACTCCCCCGATCTGCAACCGGCGTTCCGTGCGCTGGCCGACCCGACCCGGCGCGACATTCTGCGGATGCTGGGGCGCCAGCCGATGACCATTGCCGAGGTCTCGGACCGGTTCGACATCACCCGCGCGGCGGTCAAGAAGCACCTCGTGGTGCTGTCCGACGGCGGGTTGATCGAGGTCGAGGCGCGGGGGCGTGAAAAGGTCAACTCGCTGCGGCCCGATGCCCTGCGCCCGGTTCTGGACTGGCTCGGTTGGTTCGAACAGTTCTGGGACACCCGCCTGGACACCCTGAAATCCGCAATCGAAGACATTGACGAGGAGAGGAATGATGAACAAGCCATTGAACACAAAGGATATGACCATGACTGACACGACCATCCGGAAATCGGTATTCCTGGCCGCGGACAAGGCGCGGGTCTGGGAGTTCCTGACCAAGCGCGACCATCTGAACATCTGGTTCCACCCGCCCGAGCGCGATCTTGTCGAGGGCGAGGATTACCTTCTGACCAGCCAGAAGGACGGCGACCGGATGTGCTGGGGCAAGGTCATCGAAGCGCGCCCGCATGACTACATGAAATGGGATTTCACCGTCGGCCCACTGGACGGGCATATGACAACGGTCGAATGGGCGCTGGAGTCCGCGCCGGGTGGCACGAGGTTGACCCTGACCCACAGCGGATTGCCGCAGGACAGTGACGGGTATGGCCTTGTTCTTGCGCTCGACAAGGGCTGGCATGGGTTCCTGCTGAACCTGCACGATCTGTCCTGACCGCGTGGACCTTTCGGCGCGTCATCCCATGTGGCGCGTCGGTATCCGTGGCTGCAATTTCAGCGTTTTGCCGCAACCCGCACGGGTACCGGGTCCGTTTGCAGCACCGGCAGGGCATCGCGGCGGCCACCACCGGGGGGATCGTTCTTTTCGGCCATGTTCATAACCGAGATCGAGAACTGAACCCCGGCAAAAACGATCCCGTTGAAAATCCACAGCATAACCACCGCGATTGTCCCGCCCGACGTGGCGGTGACAAGGTGCCAGAGGTTGGCGACGTTGAAACCAAGCAGCAGCGCGACGAAGGCGGCGCTGACGGCGAAGCCAATCAGGACTTGGCGGATATAAAGACGCACAAGGCGGGGCATGGCGCACTCCCTATTGTCTATGCCACGAAGATAGACGCCAGGGGTTCGATGACAAGCCACGACAAGAAATACGGGCGCTATGTCGCGCCCGGCCGGTTCTCTGGATGATGGGAGTGCCTGAAAAAGCGGCGTCAGAAGGCCTCGGGACGGGCTTCGCGCGCCATGTGATCCAGCACCGCGTTCACGAATTTCTTTTCCTTGCCGTCGGGAAAGAATGCCTCGGCAATCTGCACATATTCGACAATGGCCACCTTGGGCGGCGTGTCGGTCTGGGTCAGTTCGGCCCCGGCCGCGCGAAACAGGGCGCGCAGGGTCGGGTCGATGCGGTTGATCGGCCATTTCGCCACCAGCGCCCGGTCAGTCATCTGGTCGATCCGCGCCTGATAGTTCACGGCCCCATCCACCAGTGCCGAGAAATGGTCCGCGTCGCCCTCGGCCATTTCAACGCCCTCGTAGACGGCGCCGAAACGATGGTCGAGGAACTCCCTCTGCACGGCTTCCACCGTCTGACCGGATGTTTCCATCTGGAACAGCGCCTGCACCGCGTAAAGGCGGGCGGCCGATTTCATCTGGCGTTTGTTGCTCATGCTTTCGGGTTGTCCTTCAGCCCTTGGGCGATCTTGATCTCATCAGAGGCCGGGACGAATCCGACCTCCTTGCGCAGGCCGCCCCACTTACGGGCAAGTGCAACCAGATGCAAGGCCGCTGCCGCCGCGCCGCCGCCCTTGTTCTGGTCGTTCACATCCGCGCGCACTTCGGCCTGTTTGCGGTTCTCGACCGTCAGGATGCCGTTGCCGATGCACAGGCCCTGAAGCCCCAGCAACTGGATCGCGCGCGAGCTATCATTGCAGACCGTTTCGTAATGCGTGGTTTCGCCCCGGATCACGCAGCCCAGCGCGACATAGCCGTCGAAATTGGACATACGCTCGGCGATGCCGATGGCGGTGGGCACTTCCAGCGCGCCGGGCACGTCGATGACCTCGTGGGTGCCGCCGACGGCCTCGATCTCGGCGATGGCACCGGCGAGAAGGTTGTCGGCAATGTCCTTGTAGTAAGGCGCGCGCACGATCAACAGCTTGACGGGTTTGTCGAACTCGGGACGGGGCAGGATGTAATGCTGTTCGGCGGTCGCCATGGGATCAGCCTTTCGACAGGATGGGACGGGTGCCGACAATCGACAGGCCATAGGCATCAAGCCCGGTATAGCGCGTCTGCGGATTGTCGGTCAGAAGGATCAGATCGGTCAGCCCGAGATTGGACAGCATCTGCGCTCCCAGCCCGGTGCGCTTGATGGTGACCGGGCCATCGTCGCCATCGTCGTAAAGCGAGTGGCGCGGTTCACGGAACAGGCAGACGACGCCGCGCCCCTCTTCGGCGATGATTTCCATCGCGCGGGGCAATTCGCGGGCCGAGGTGCTGCCAAGACCCAGAACATCGTTGGCCTCGTGCAGGGCGTGGGTGCGGACAAGGACGGGCTCGGGTGTGGTGATGTCGCCCTTGGTCATGACCACGTGTTCGACGCCGTGGATCTGGTCGGTAAAGATGCGCATTTCCCAGTCGCCGCCGAATTCCGAGGTCACGGTTTCGCGCTTGGTTTCAAGGACAAGGTTGTCGTGGCGGGCGCGATAGGCGATCAGGTCGCTGATCGTGCCGATCTTCATATCGTGCTTCTTGGCGATCTCGACCAGTTCGGGCAGGCGCGCCATTGTGCCGTCCTCGTTCATGATCTCGCAGATCACGGCCGAGGGGTTCAGACCGGCCAGTCGGGAAATATCGACCGACGCCTCGGTATGGCCCGACCGCACCAGCACGCCGCCCTGCTTGGCACGCAGGGGGAAGACGTGGCCGGGCGTGGCAATCGCGGCCATGGTGTTCTGTTCGTTGATCGCGGTGGCGATGGTCAGCGAACGGTCGGCGGCGGAAATGCCGGTCGACACGCCTTCGCGCGCCTCGATGGACACGGTGAACGCGGTTTCATGCCGGGACGAGTTGTTTACTGCCATCATCGGCAGGCCCAGACGGTCGATGCGTTCCGCCGTCATCGGCAGGCAGATCAGGCCGCGGCCATGGGTCGCCATGAAGTTGATCACCTCGGGCGTGGCGAATTCGGCGGGGACGACGAAGTCGCCCTCGTTCTCGCGGTCCTCGTGATCGACAAGGATATAGATCCGGCCCTTGCGGGCCTCTTCGATGATGTCTTCGATCGGGCTGATCGCGTCGCGCAGGCTTGTCTCTACGGGACCGGGTTTTTCAAAGGCCATGAATAATCCTCGCCATAAGTTAATGGCGAAATAGACCATGGGCCGTTGGAATGCCAGTGCCTGCGGCGGCGGAATCTGTTCGGGACGCGACGACGCTTGTGCAAAAACGCGGAGGTCAGGACATCTCGGCCAGCCGCGCCACGTAACGGGCCAGCGTGTCGATTTCCAGGTTCACCCGATCCCCGACCGCCACCTTGCCCCATGTGGTGACTTCCTTGGTGTGGGGAATGAAGTTGATGCCGAAATCGCAATCGGCAACCTCGTTCACCGTCAGCGAGGTGCCGTTCAGCGCCACCGAGCCCTTGGGGGCGATAAACCGGGCAAGGTCACGCGGCGCGCGCAGGGTGACGCGGGTCGAGGCGCCCTCGTCCCGGATCGCCACCACTTCGGCGACGCCATCAACATGGCCCGATACGATATGGCCGCCCAGCTCGTCACCAACCTTCAGCGCACGTTCAAGGTTGATGCGGCGACCCGTGGTCCAGAGGTCAAGATTGGTCTTCGAGACGGTCTCGGCGCTGATTTCCACGTCGAACCAGTCGTCTCCCAGTTCGACCACGGTCAGGCAAACGCCGTCACAGGCGATGGATGCACCGATATCAATGCCATCGGTGTCATAGGATGTGCCGATCCGGGCCCGCAGGTCGCCCTTCTGCTCAAGCTGGCGCACTTCGCCCATATCCGTGACGATACCGGTAAACATGGCTCAAATCTCCTGCAAAACTGGACCGGGCTCAGACCTATCCTGCCACAAAGGGGGTGGCAAGACGTCATAGTTTCGCCCCAGCATTCCGCTAGCTATACCGGTCATTGACGCATAGAGACAGTGACATGACGGCGATGAATGGACAGTCCCGCAGCTTCTTGTTCCTGCAAGGCCCGCACGGGCCGTTTTTTGACGGGTTGGGAAAGATGCTGAAAGCCTCCGGTGCAACTGTGCGCCGGGTGGGGTTCAACGCGGGGGACCGCGCGTTCTGGCGCGACAAGGCGACATTCATTGCCTATGAGGGCACGCCCGCAGACTGGCCCGACCGGTTTTCCGAACTGGTCGAGACGCACGGGGTCACGGACATCGTGCTTTATGGCGATACGCGGCCCATCCACGCCGAAGCGGTCAAACGCGCCAAGGCCGCCGGGATCACGGTGCATGTGTTCGAAGAGGGCTATCTGCGCCCCTATTGGGTCACCTATGAGCGCGGCGGATCGAACGGCCATTCCCGGCTGATGTCGATGACCATCGCCGAGATGGAACAGGCACTGGAACAGTCCGACATGGAGGCCCCCCTGCCCCCCGGTCACTGGGGCGACATGCGCCAGCATGTGTTCTACGGCGCGCTATACCACTGGTTCGTGATGTTCCGTAATGGAGATTTCGCCGGGTTTCGCCCGCATCGGGAATTGCCGGTCACAAAGGAATTCCAGCTTTATTTCAAGCGGCTCTTGATGATGCCATTTCACGCGCTGGACCGTCGGATCGCCACGTTCCGCATCCGCCACGGCGGGTTTCCTTATCACATGGCGCTGTTGCAGCTGGGCCATGACAGCAGCTTTCAGATGCACTCGCCCTTTGACCGCATGTCCGAGTTCCTGGACCTCGTCGTGGCGGAGTTCGCGCGGGGTGCGCCGCCGCATCACCATCTGGTCTTCAAGGCCCATCCACTGGAAAACGACCGTGAGCCAATCAAGGCCGAGATCCGCCAACTTGCGCGCGAATACGGGATCGAGGGCCGGGTGCATTACGTGCGCGGCGGCAAGTTGGCGCAGCTTCTGAATGACACGCGCAGCGCGGTTACGGTGAACTCGACCGCCGGGCAACAGGTGCTTTGGCGCGGCATTCCGCTGAAACTGTTTGGCCGCGCGGTTTATGACCAGCCCGAATTCGTGTCGCCCCAACCGCTGGCCGATTTCTTTGCCGGGGCGACGCGTCCCGACAACCGCGCCTATAAGATCTATCGCCGCTACCTGCTGGAAACCAGCCAGGTGCCGGGCGGGTTTTATTCGTCCAAGGGGCGTCGGCAACTGTTCCGCCATGTCGTCGACATGATGCTTTCGCCCGAAGATCCCTATGACGCGCTGCGGTCGGGCACAGCGGCTCCGAGGCAACACTTGCGCCTCGTGCGCTAGGGAACACAAGGTCTAGCGCTGGATTTTTCAACCGGATTCCGGTATTTTGCGGGCAAAACCTGAGGCAGAACAATAACAGGTCGAGGAGACCGAGCAGTGAAAACCCCACGAAACCAATGGGTGAAGTCCGTCACCCTCTTGGTCATGATGGCTGTTGTGGCCTCATGCAGCACCCTTCCGCGCGCGGGTCCGAACAAGAAGGAAATCTTCGCCGGGTCCGTCCAGAAAGAAGGCGATGCCTTTGTGATTTCGGTCAATGACCGCGTCACCAGGATCACTGCGGTTGCACCGGCGCTTGGGTTCACGGATGAGTTCAAGAATGCCGGCCAGCTTGGGTCGGACACGATTCGTCCCGGCGATATCCTGTCGCTGACCATCTGGGAAAACGTCGACAAACCGCTTCTGGGGCCGGAAGGCCAGGTGGCGGCGGTGCTGGAAGAAGTGCAGGTCGACGGGGCCGGATACATCTTCGTGCCCTATGCGGGCCGCATCCGCGCCGCCGGGAACACGCCTGAATCGATCCGCCGCGTCATCGTGGGCAAACTGGAAGACCAGACCCCCGACCCGCAGGTCGAGGTGCGCCGCGTCGCAGGTGACGGGGCAACCGTTTCTCTGGTAGGCACAATCGGTGCGCAGGGCGTCTACCCGATCGAGCGCCCGACCCGCACCCTGTCGGCAATGCTGGCCCACGCGGGCGGCGTGACCGTGACCCCCGAGATTGCCCAGATCACCGTGATCCGCGGCAACAAGCAGGGGCAAGTCTGGTTCCAGGACCTTTACGACGATCCGCGCCTAGATATCGCCCTGCGCGGCGGCGACCGCGTGCTGGTCGAGGAAGACACCCGCGCCTTTACCGCGCTTGGCGCGACGGGCACCCAGAGCCGCGTGAATTTCACCACCAAGGACATGAGCGCGATCGAGGCGCTGGCACAGGTCGGCGGGTTGATCACCACCTCGTCCGACCCGACGGGTGTCTTTATCTTCCGCAACGAACCAAGCGAGATTGCCAACCAGGTGCTGGGCCGCAGCGATCTGGTCGGGGCGCAGCGCATGGTCTACGTGCTGGACCTGACAAAGCCAAACGGCATGTTCGTGGCCCGCGATTTCGTGATCCGCGACGGCGACACGCTCTACGTGACCGAAGCGCCGTTCACGCAATGGGACAAGACCATCGCGTCGCTGACCGGTGCGCTCAGCTCGGTCTCGATCTTGTCGACTATCGTGGCAGGCAGCGGTGGCTAAGCGTGCCCGAACAGCATGAACCTGACGCCGCCGGAGAGACCCCTCTCCGGCGGCTTCACGTCTTTAACGGCGGTTTCCTGACACAGAAGCGCGTGAAGCGCATCCTGGCGCTGGCCGGTTACAGGGTGACGCTGGGCTGGCCGGGTGCTGAGGGTCTAATCGGCATCTGGGGCGACAGCCCGACCGCGCATCGTGGGCTGTCGGTCGCCAAAAGGACCGGTGCCACCTGCCTTTATGTCGAAGATGCCTTCCTGCGGTCTGCCCTGCCCGCCCGTGTTTCGGGCGAACCGCCGCTGGGGCTGTGTCTGGACACACAGCGCCCGCATTTCGACCCGGCGGGCCCGTCGGACCTTGAGGACATCCTTGCCGGTGCACCGCTGGATGACACCGCGCTTCTGAACCGCGCCCGTGATGCCATCACGCGGATCCGAGAAGGCCACCTGACCAAGTATTCCGGCTTTGATCCTTTGGCGCCCGCCCCTGCGCCGGGCTATGTGCTGGTGATCGACCAGACCCGCGACGATGCCTCGGTCCGCGCATCGAACGGCACCGACGCGCTGTTTCGCGAGATGCTGGTCATGGCGCAGGAGGAACACCCCGGCGCACGCATCGTCATCAAGTCCCATCCCGAAACCCTGCATGGCCAGCGTGCGGGCTATTACAGCCCGGCTGACGCCAATGACCGCGTCACCCTTCTGACGGATGCGGTCAGCCCGTGGGCCTTGTTCGAAGGCGCGGTGGCCGTCTATACGCTGTCCTCTCAGCTGGGGTTCGAAGCTATCCTTGCCGGTCATCGTCCGCGTGTCTTTGGCCAACCGTTCTATGCTGGCTGGAGCCTGACCGTGGACCAGGCCGCCCCGCCCCGCCGCCAGCGCCGCCTGACCCGCGCGCAGTTGTTTGCCGGCGCAATGATGCTCTATCCGCGCTGGTATGATCCGTTTCGTGACAGGCTGTGCCCGCTGGAAGACGCGCTGGCCACTTTCGAGACCCGCACCCGGCAATGGCGTGAGGACAACAGGGGCTGGACCGCGCATGGCATGCGGATGTGGAAACGCAAACCTTTGCAGTCCTTTTTCGGGGCCGAGAAACCGATAGCCTTTGACCGGGACCTACCCGACCGTCCCGCCATGGTCTGGGGGCAGCGCGACGGGCCAGACGGCGCGGTCCGGGTCGAGGACGGGTTCCTGCGCTCTCGTGGCTTGGGCGCGGAACTGGTGCCTCCCTTGTCACTGGTTACTGATGATCTTGGGATCTATTACGATCCGACGCAGGAAAGCCGGCTGGAGCGCATGGTGAAACACCGCGCCATGCTGCGCCCGGATCAGGAGGATCGCGCGCGACGGCTGGTCGCGTCTCTGACTGCGCGGGGTGTCAGCAAGTACAACCTGTCCGGCGATCTGCCCGAATTGCCGCCAGGCCGCCGCATCCTTGTCCCCGGTCAGGTCGAGGATGACATGTCGATCGTCTTGGGCGCTGGAGACATCGCCACAAATGCCGCCCTGCTGGAAGCCACCCGCGCAGCGAACCCGGACGCGGTGATCCTCTACAAACCGCACCCGGATGTGGTGGCGGGACTGCGGGTCGGCGCGGTTGCGGACGCGGCGACCATTGCCGACATGGTCATCGAGAACGGCGATATTGCCCGGCTTCTCGACCAGATCGACGAGGTCTGGACCATGACCTCGCTCACCGGGTTCGAAGCGCTGATCCGGGGCAAGAAGGTGGTCACGTTCGGCGCGCCCTTCTATGCCGGGTGGGGTCTGACCGAGGACCGGGGCCGCGTGCCCGCCCGCCGGGGCACCGACGTGGCGCTGCTGTCGCTGGTCCATGCCGCGCTGATCGACTACCCGCGCTATCACGACCCGGTCACCAATCTTCCCTGCCCCGTCGAAGTGGCGCTTGAGCGGTTGGCAACGGGCGAGATCCCCCACCCCGGCGCGGCCAATCGGCTGTTATCAAAACTGCAAGGGCTGCTGGCAAGCCGGGCGCATCTGTGGCGCTAGGGATGCAACGTCATCCTCGGCGCCAGACCGACATCAGGTCCGCGCCCACCTGTTCCTGATCCACCAGACGATAGCGAACAGCCTCGGACAAGCGATCCAGACCCAGCGCACCGATGGCCGGGTGCCCCTCTGCCCCGATTGCGAACCCCGCCTGGAACATCACCAACTCGTCCACCATATCCGCGCCGATCAGCGATGCGGCCAGCGCCCCGCCGCCCTCGCAAAAGACGTGGTTCAGCCCCTTTGCCCCCAGCGCCTGCAGCATCGACGCCGGTGACAGTTGAGCGCCCTCGACCTCGCAAGGCAGAAGCTCGGCGCCCAGATCGCGCCATGTGGCGGCAAGCTCTGCGTCGGTGTCGGGGCCGTGGATGATCCAGACAGGCACCTCTTTCGCCGTGCGCGCGAGAACGCCCATCAAGGGCAGGTCCAGCCGACGCGAAGCGACAATCCGCACGGGTTGCCGGTCAACACCAAGGTCGCGCACGGTCAGCGATGGATTGTCAATCCGGGCGGTGCCGCCCCCAACCATGACCGCGTCATTCTGCGCCCGAAGCGCATGCACACGGCAGCGGGCCTCGGGTCCGGTGATCCACTGGCTTTCGCCCGTCGCGGTAGCGATGCGGCCATCCAGTGTCGTGGCCAGTTTCAGCGTCACGAAGGGCCGGCCCAGATCGGTGCGCAGGATGAAACCACGCAGGTCGCGCGCGGCCTCTTGCGCCATGACCCCGGTCGTGACCTCGATCCCGGCATTGCGCAATATGGCAAACCCCTGCCCCGACACGCGGGCGTCATTGTCCTCGATCGGGGCGACTACGCGGGCAATGCCCGCCGCCACCAGCGCCTCGGCGCAGGGTGGGGTCTGGCCGTGGTGGGCGCAGGGTTCCAGCGTGACATAGGCGGTCGCGCCGCGCGCCGCGTCACCGGCCTGGGCAAGCGCCACGGTCTCGGCATGAGGGCGGCCGCCGGGCTGGGTCCAGCCGCGTCCGACCACGCGCCCGTCGCGCACGATCACGCAGCCCACCGCCGGGTTTGGCCAAGCATTGCCGCGCCCCCGCCTGCCAAGCGTCAGGGCCATTGCCATGTAACGATGATCGGACAGGGTTACTCTTCCGGTTTAGTGTCGGGCCGCAGTTCCGAGACGAATTTATCAAAATCATCCGCCGCCTGGAAGTTCTTGTAAACGCTGGCAAAGCGCACATAGGCCACGGTGTCGATCCGGGCCAGCGCCTCCATCACGATCTCACCGATGGTTTTGGACGGAATATCCGTCTCGCCCATGCTTTCCAGACGCCGCACGATCCCGGAAATCATCTGGTCGATGCGCTCGGGTTCAACCGGGCGTTTCTGCATCGAGATGCGGATCGAGCGTTCCAGCTTGTCCCGGTCGAAATCTTCGCGCCGGCCGTTGGATTTGACCACCACGAGGTCACGCAGCTGCACGCGCTCATAGGTGGTGAACCGCCCCCCGCAGGCCGGGCAGAACCGCCGCCGCCGGATTGAAACGTGGTCCTCTGCCGGACGTGAATCCTTGACCTGAGTGTCGATATTTCCGCAAAACGGGCAGCGCATCAGCCTTCCCCCATCCGTTTATTGTCGTTGTTGTCCCCTGTGGGTTGGGTGACTGTCCCACTTATCCACAGGCACTATAGGACAGCCTCTAGGGTTTGGGTAGGGGGCAATTCGACCCCCAAGATAGGCGAAAGAGGGAATTTTTCGCCGTTCTTCCCTGTGTCCCGGATTTGCGGATTGAATTTGGCGGATGTGACGGCACCCGGTGGCAACGCCAGATGCGGGACTATGCCAGAACCGCGCGAATGGCGGCAGCGTAGGTCACGATGATCGACGCCATCCCGATACCCCACGACAGCGACCGCACCTTGTTGATGCCGCCCCAGTAAGCCAGAAGGAAAACCGCCCGCGCCACAACATAGACCGTCGCCGCTGCTGCGGTCACCGCCGTCTGACCAGCGGCGATCTGCACCACAAGGGCTGCCGGGACGAACATCGCTGCGGATTCGACGCTGTTGGACAAGGCCCGCGTGGACCGGCCCGTAAAGCCCGACGCAGGCAGCGGGTCGGCGCGATCGCTCATCACGAACCCGAGGCCGCGCCCGTATACGGTAAAGAGATGCTGCACCGAGGCGGCAATGAAGCAATAGGCGCCTGCGGCAAGGATCGAGATCAATTCCATCGGAGTGTCCTTTCTAAGGTCCGGTCGTGTTTTCGCTCAGGCCGGAGATGTCGTCCCGCCAGTCACTTTCGATTCGAAAGTGACTTGAACCCTACACACCCGCTACTAACTTTCAATACGAAAGTTAGTGAGCTATGATCGCGGCATCCAAAGCGCCGAGGGTATCGACATGGACCACCGCAGCCCCTGCCCCATTTCCAGCTTCCTCGACCTGTGGGGCGACAAATGGAGCCTGATCGTCATCCGTGACCTGATGGTCGGCAAGACGCGCTACAAGGATCTGGCCGACGGACCTGAGACCGTGCCGGACAGCATTCTTGCCAACCGCTTGAAAAAGCTTGCTGAATGGGGCGTGGTGGACAAGGTGCGCTATCATGACCGACCGCCGCGATACGCCTATGTCCTAACCGAAAAGGGCGAGTCCCTGCGCCCGGTTCTTCTGGCCATGAGCGACTGGTCGCAGACCAATCTGCCGTCGCGCTGGTCGACGCCGGACTGGTTCAAAGAGGCCCGCCCCGCACCACGTTTCGCGCCGGAAGAAGAGTAAACCACGCCCTCACGACACGGCTGCGGCGACCTGGCGGCTGTGCGGCGCGTTTCTGTGTTCAAACAGATAGATCCCCTGCCAGGTCCCGGTCATCATCCGGCCATCGCGGACCGGGATCGACAGGCTGACTGGCATCATTGCGGCTTTGATATGGGCCGGCATGTCGTCCGGGCCTTCATAGGTGTGCCGGAGATAGGACATCGACGGGTCCGTCGTGGGCGGCACCAGCCGATGAAAGAAAGCGCGCAGGTCGTCCTGCACTTCGGGGTCGGCGTTTTCCTGAATGAGAAGCGAACAGGAAGTATGGCGTACAAACAGGGTCAGCACCCCGTCACCTGCGCCCCCATCGGCAAGCCAGCCAGAGACATGGCGGGTGAACTCGTAAAGCCCCTGCCCGGCAGTCTGGATTGTGAACACGGTCTGCATGGGGCGACTGTCGGTTGTTGCGCGCGGCTGCGCAAGCCTCAAAGCCCGGTGTCGCCAATCCAGTCCGCGATGGCCTGCCCGATCTCGGCCCCGCTGTCTTCCTGTATGAAATGACTGCCCGCCACGGTGACTTCGCGCTGGTTCTTCCAGCGGCGGCACCGCTCTCGCGCCGCGGCGATCAGGATCGCGCCCGGTTCGGCGTTGACGAACAGCTTGGGCAGGTCGTTTCCGTCCATCCATGTGGCATAAGCCCGGACGGCATCCGCGACATCGGCGGGTTCATCCGCCACCGGGATTTGGCGCGGCCAGGTCAGCGTCGGCCAGCGGTCGTCCCGGTTCAGGAAGGGGCGGCGGTATTCGTCCATTTCCTCGGGCGAAAGCTTGCGAAGGATCGACCCCGGCAGGATTCGTTCGATAAAGACATTCTTGTCGAGGATCAGTTCCTCTCCCGCCGGGCTGCGCAGCGCCTGGAACAGTGGCGCAGCCTCGGGGTTGAAATCCCCCCAGTCGCGCAACACGCCGACGATGCCTTCCATATAGGCGATGCCCGCGACCACGTCTGCGTGGCGATGCGCCCAGTCGAACCCAAGGGCGGACCCCCAGTCATGGATCACCAGCACCACGTCCCTGTCCAGTCCCATCGCGGCCATGAACCCTTCGACAAAGTGCTGGTGCGTGGCGAAAGTGTAGGTATCGGCCCCGGCATCGGGCAGTTTTTCGCTGTCGCCCATGCCGATCAGGTCAGGCGCGATGCAGCGGCCCAGATGCGCGACTTTCGGCATCACGTCGCGCCACAGGTAGGACGAGGTCGGGTTGCCATGCAAAAAGACGATGGGCCGCCCTTCTCCCATTTCGACATAGGCCATCTCGCGGCCATGCACGGTTACGGTCTTCTTGACGGTCATCGTTTCCTCCCTTGCTGTCCCTGACAGGCTGCCCCGAAAAGGCACGAGGACAAAACGAAACGTGACGTTCATCAATTGGCAATGGTGAAATCACACAGCGAGCGGGCCTTGGACACGCTCAGGTTCGCGCCGATCTGGGTTTCACTGAGAACGCCTTTGCCTGCTGTCGACGCCTGCAGAACGTCATCCCCGGGCGACAGGCTGAAGCCGACCCCCTTGCCGGAGGAACGGAAGCGGCTGGGGCCGATGGGATGGGTCAGATAAATCCGGTCCGAGTTCGACGCCCCAAGGTAGCGGCCTGCATATTCGCCTGCCCCGCACCAGTGACCCGCCGCACCCGCCGCCGTGGAATAGAGGGCGACAACCTCCATGTCGCCCGCTTCCGGGACCCCGGTCACGTAATACTTGTAGATCAACACGCCCTGACGGGCCTGCGCCCCGCTTGCCCAAAGCACCATGACCAGCGCCGCACATACCCATCTGACCATGTTTCCACCCTTCTTCGATGCGATGTGTCGAGGAACTAGGGCAGTTGGCCGGTTCGACGACCGGGCCGAGATCAGTTTTTCGTGAGCCAGGCGCTTTTCAGGACCCAGGGTCAGGACCCTAGGGCCGCGTGTTCGGCGGGCAAAGGTTCTGCGTGTGTGATACGGACAATGACGCCCCTTCACGGCGCAGGGTCAGAAACAGGTTCGAGGGATCGAAAATCCCGCGCACGGGCACAACATCAGCTGGCTGATCCAGCGAAAAGGTGACGGCATTGCGCCCCGCCGTCGTTGTGCTGGGGCCGACCCCGCGCACCAGGAAAACCCGCGACGTGCGCGCGGCATCCAGATAGCGCAGCGCATGGTCGCCCGCCGCGCACCAGGTTTCCGACGGGTCGCGTTCGGCCGGGATCAGCACTTCGAAAGTGCCGTCTGTCAGCGGCACAACCGAATACCCCACGCCAGAGCCATATCCCGCCCCCGGCAGGGCAAGTGCCGCGACAACCGCCAAGACCTTGGTTTTGTTCAACATCTCAACCTCCTGACCCTCGGGCCATTCTTCAACCAAATACGCCGTCGCCCTGCTCGTCGATCATCTGCCGTGCCTTGGCGACCGAGGCCTCTGCCGCGTCATCAAGGGCGTTCAGCGTATCCGCCCGGATCAGCGTGTGAACACGGACCTCTCCGTCGACCTCTTTCTCGATCCGGGCCGAGATGCGATAGACCGCCCCTTCCTTGATCGGGGTTGGGTAGATGCGAAATCCCTTGTGGTCTTCGTGTTTCTCGGTTTCCGCAGCAGCGCCGCCACCGAATAGTTTTTTCAGGAAAGACATCCAAGCCTCCTCAGGAACTGAGTTTGCGCAATGATCGGGCCTTGCCTTGGCAAGTGCAAGGGGATCGGCAAAAGAAAACCGGCGGCGCCCTGGTCGGGTGCCGCCGGTGGTCATGTCATTTTTCGTTGTGGATCGCCTTACTGATCCAGGAACGAACGAAGCTTGCGACTGCGGCTGGGGTGTTTCAGCTTGCGCAGCGCCTTCGCCTCGATCTGACGGATGCGTTCGCGGGTCACGCTGAACTGCTGGCCGACCTCTTCCAGCGTGTGGTCGGTGTTCATGCCGATGCCAAAGCGCATCCGCAGCACACGTTCCTCGCGCGGGGTAAGCGAGGCCAGAACCCGTGTCGTGGTCTCTTTCAGGTTTTCCTGAATGGCGCTGTCCAGCGGCAGAACCGCGTTCTTGTCCTCGATGAAATCGCCAAGCTGGCTGTCTTCCTCGTCGCCAATCGGCGTTTCAAGGCTGATCGGTTCCTTGGCGATCTTCATCACCTTGCGGACCTTCTCAAGCGGCATCTGCAGCTTTTCGGCCAGTTCTTCCGGGGTCGGCTCGCGGCCGATCTCGTGCAGCATCTGGCGGCCGGTGCGGACCAGCTTGTTGATGGTCTCGATCATGTGGACCGGGATACGGATGGTGCGGGCCTGATCGGCAATCGAGCGGGTGATCGCCTGACGGATCCACCATGTCGCGTAGGTCGAGAACTTGTACCCGCGGCGGTATTCGAACTTGTCCACGGCCTTCATCAGGCCGATGTTGCCTTCCTGAATGAGATCAAGGAATTGCAGGCCGCGGTTGGTGTATTTCTTGGCGATCGAGATCACCAGACGCAAGTTGGCCTCGACCATTTCCTTCTTGGCTTGACGCGCCTCTTTCTCACCTTTTTGCACCTGCTGGACGATGCGGCGGAATTCCGAGATGTCCAGACCGACATATTGCCCGACCTGCGCCATGTCCGCGCGCAGTTCCTCGACCTTGTCGGTCGAGCGCTCCATGAACATTTGCCAGCCACGACCGGATTTCGAGGCCATGTCATCCAGCCATGTCGGGTCCAGCTCGCGGCCACGGTATTCGTCGATGAACTCGCGGCGGTTGATGCGGGCCTGGTCCGCCAGTTTCACCATCGCGCTGTCGATCTGCATGACACGGCGGTTGATGCCGTAAAGCTGGTCGATCAGCGCCTCGATCCGGTTGTTGTGCAGGTGAAGCTCGTTCACCAGTTCCACGATTTCGGACCGCAGCTTCTGATAGACGTCTTCTTCCTTGTCCGAGAACGACCCGTCCTCGTTGATCGTGGCCGAGATCCGGGCGTCCTGCATCTCGCTCAGCTTGGCGAAGTCGCGCGCGATGTGGTCCAGCGTTTCAAGGACACGCGGTTTCAGCGCCGCTTCCATCGCGGCCAGCGACATGTTCGCCTGCTCGTCCTCGTCGTCATCCTCTTCCTTGGCAATCGGGTTGCCATCGGCGTCCAGCTCGGGGCCTTCGTCCTTTTTCGGGGCCGAGGTCACGTTGGCCGCTTCGACGACGGGTTCTTCGTCATCTTCCATCTGGCCCGAGAAGGTGGTCTCGAGGTCGATGACGTCGCGCAGCAGGATTTCCTCGGAAAGAAGTTCGTCGCGCCAGATCGTGATGGCCTGGAAAGTCAGCGGGCTTTCGCACAGCCCCGCGATCATCGTGTTGCGGCCGGCTTCGATCCGCTTGGCGATCGCGATCTCACCCTCGCGGCTGAGAAGTTCGACCGACCCCATCTCGCGCAGGTACATGCGCACCGGGTCGTCGGTGCGGTCCAGCTTCTCGGTCGTGCCAGAGCCCAGCGCGACCTCGCGATTGGACGAGGATGTATCGACCACGGCGGTCGATTTCTGTTCCTCTTCCTCGGCCTCTTCATCCTCGATGATGTTGATGCCCATTTCCGAGAGCATCGACATCACGTCTTCGATCTGTTCGGAACTGACCTGATCGGGGGGCAACACCTGATTCAGCTGGTCGTAGGTGATGTAACCCTTTTCCCGCGCCTCGGCGATCATCTTCTTGACGGCGGCCTGGCTCATGTCCAGCGATGTTTCGTCGTCCTGATCGTCGGGCTTTCGGTCGTCAGTGTCCTTGGCGGCCATGTAATGCTCCTGCAATTCGGGTCGGGCGGGTGATTCGCTTGACCGAATCATTTAGCGCGATTGAGTGATTCGCACACCCGTTTACCTTGCTTTCTTTACCTATTCCTCACTGGAAAGCCCAGACCACCCGTCAGCGGCGTCCCTTTGTGAAGGTGATTCGTTTCATCAGTGCGTCAAGTTTGGCACGCTCTTCCTTGTCGATCGCTGCCCCGTTATCGGCACGCACATAGTCCTTGCTGTCCTCTTGTCGACTGCGCACAGCCTGATTTCGCGCCTCAGCCGCCTGTGCTAGACGCCATGTCACGGTCTCATCCGCGGCGGCGGTCAGGTCTTCTTCGGCTTCGGCGATTTCCAGCGTCAGACCACGTTCGGTTTTCAGCTTGGCCATCTCCTCGGACAGGGTCAGGCGGGCAAGCTCAAGATCACCGGGATTGCGGATCGCCGGTGCAATGGCCACGTGGGGATGGGTCAGCAGGTTTTCAACCACCTCGGCACCAATGATGTCCGACACCCGACCTGTCAAACCGTCATCGCCAGGGGCAGCGCGCAGGATCGCATCGCGGATCGCGGCATAAAGCGCGTCGTGGCAGTCCATCGTTTCGATCTGGTATTCGAATTCCCCCAGTATCGCGGGTGTCTTCAGAACCGTTGCCAGGATCACGGCCTCGCGCAGCCTGTGGGTCACATCATCCTGTGCCGCCGCCAGAAGCGAGGATTTGGTATGCCCCTGTGCGCGGCGCGGCGGCTGCCAGTCGCGGCGGAAGCCGCCACCCTGCCCCTGCCGTTCGGGACGTTTGGGGCGGAACAGGTCCCACCGCATGTCCTTGAGCGCCTGCCCATAATGGTTGCGGATCGACGGGTCTTTGATGTGGGCGATTTTCTCGCGCAGCGCCTTGTCCAGCGCGGCGCGGCGCTCGGGGCTGTCAAAGACCTTGCCCTCGGTCTCGCGTTGCCACAGCAGGTTGACCATCGGCATGGCCTGATCCAGCACCTCTTGCACCGCCTTGGCGCCTTTGGCGCGGATCAGGTCGTCGGGGTCCTGGCCCTCGGGCATCAGGGCAAAGCGCACCGACTGCCCCGCTTCCAGCAATGGCAATGCCGTGTCGATCACCCGCATCGCCGCCCGCAGCCCGGCCTGATCGCCATCCAGCGCGATGATCGGTTCCGGCGCGATGCGCCACAACATGGCCAGCTGGTTCTCGGTGATGGCGGTGCCCAAGGGCGCGACCGCCGCGCCGAACCCGGCTTCGCTGAGCGCGATCACGTCCATATAGCCTTCGGCCACGATCAGCGGCTGTCCTTTGCCCGCCGCCTCGCGCGCCGGGCCGTGGTTGTAAAGCGTACGCGACTTGTCGAACAGCGCGGTTTCGGGGCTGTTGAGATACTTGGCGTTGTCGTTCGGGTCCATGGCGCGGCCGCCAAAGGCGATGCAGCGCCCGCGCGCGTCACGGATCGGGAACATGATCCGGTTTCGGAACGTGTCATAGGGCTTGCCGCCCTTGGTCGAGGGCTTGGCCAGACCGCAATCAAGGATTTTCTGCTCGTCGACACCTTTGCCGCGCAGGTGGTCCCACAGGCCCTGCCAGCCATCGGGGGCAAAGCCGATCTCGAATTTTTCCTGCGTCGCATCCTTCAGCCCGCGCCGGTCCAGATAGTCCCGCGCCGCCGCCCCTGCCCCGGTTTTCAGCATCAGGCGGAAATGCTGGACCGCCATCTCCATCACCTTCACCAGCTCGGTCCGGTGATCGGATTTTTCCTGCGCGCGGGGGTCCATGGCGGGCATCTGCATCCCGGCCTCTTCCGCCAGAATCTTCACCGCTTCCATGAAGTCCACATTCTCGGTCTCGCGCACGAAGGAAATCGCGTCGCCCTTGGCGTGGCAGCCAAAGCAATAGTAGAAGCCTTTTCTGTCATCCACATGAAAAGACGCGGTTTTTTCGTGATGAAACGGGCATGGCGCCCACATGTCGCCCTTGCCCTGATTGGACTTGCGCTGATCCCATATGACCTTTCGGCCCACGACCTGACTGAGGCTCGTACGGGTGCGCAATTCATCCAAGAATCCGGGCGGAAGTGACATGCAGAACTATATGGGCAGCGTCAAACCGAAGTCCAGTCGCCGCAGCGCGCCTATTTCTCCAGGCAGGCCTCGTAAAAGTCCTTGGCCGAAAACTGACCTGCATCCTTGCGCGGCTGGCTATAGATCCACTCGGACCACTGGTCCACGGCAGGACCATAATTGGAGGGCACAGGATTGGCGCCGGTCTTCAGTTCGGCCACGGCCTTCTTCTTGCTGACCTTGTCCAGACGCAGCGCGACCAGCCGTTCGATGATATCCGTGTTCGTCTGGCAAAACTCTTGCTTGGCCTTGGACGCAGCAAGGACCGGACTCGCGGCAAGCGCGGCCACCAGAAGCGCGGGAATCATCTTTTTCATGGTCGGTCTCCTGATCATCGGACCGGCACAGGTAATCAGCCCGCCCGCCGCGCTGCAACCCCAGACATGGCGGTTTCAAGCTCATGCACAAGGGTGGTGGCCATGGACCGGAACCCGAGGATCATAAACGCGTCGTCGCCAAGCCGCGTGATCGAGACATTCATGTGCTGCAACTGCGTGCGCGCCGTGTGGCCCCGTTTGAACACCTGTTGCCGCAGGTCGATCGGGACCAGCCGCGCCAGCACATCCTCGACGCCTTCGCCCTCGATCCGCAGCGCGGCCCATGCGTCCGACTGGTCCGTCACCGCAGCATGGGACAAAAGCCGGGCCGCAGGCGCTGGTCCTGCCAGAAGGACATGCGCCCGACCAAACCAGATCAGGCGTTTGCCGTCCTTGCCCGTGGCGCGACCGGGTTTCGGCAGCGTCAGCCCATGCGCGGCCTTCATCGCCTCGGCAAAGCTTTTTTCCTTGCCGCGATGGGGCGCCAGAGCGGTCAGGTGCCCTAGGTCGACCTCTCTCAGCGTCACGCCGCCGATTTCAACTGGCAACAGCCCGTCGCACGGGGATTTCGCAATCAACTCAGCCACGCATCCGTCCCCCTTCTGGATCAAAGAACACCGGATCACAGACCACGCAGCGGGCAGTGATGCCGCGCAGGTGATCGACGACCTTGACCTCCTCGCCATGGCGCGCGCGCCCGTTTCTGAGGAAGGCAAGACCAAGATAGCTTTCCAGCGTCGGCGAGAAACCGACAGAGGTGGTATAGCCCTGTTCGTTCACCCGCACCGGATCGGCGTCCTTTTCGAACAGATGCGCGCCCGCGGTGATCTGCTTGACCGGGCCGACGGGTTTCAGGCCAACCAGCATCTCGCGGTCCTCACCCGACAGGCCGGGCCGTTCCGACATGGTCTTGCCGATACAGTCCTTTTTCTGGCTGACCATGCGGCCAAGCCCCACATCGAAGGCGGTGACGCGGCCGTGAATCTCGGCATGGGTGATGAAGCCCTTTTCGATCCTGAGGACGTTCAGCGCCTCCATCCCGTAGGCCCCGCCTCCCATCGCCTCGGCCCGCGCCAGTAACAGGCGGAACAGGCTGTCGCCATAGCGTGACGGCACCGCGATCTCATAAGCATGTTCGCCCGAGAACGAGATACGGAACAGCCGCCCCTTGACCCCCTGCACCGTCACAGGCGCACAGCCCATGAAGGGCCAGGTGGTGTCCTCCACGGTCTCGTCCACCAATGCGTTCAGCAGATCGCGCGATTTCGGCCCGGCCACCGCGAACTGCGCCCATTGCTCGGTGACCGAGATAAAGGACACGTCCAGATCAGGAACAAGGCACTGATGCACATAGTCCAGATGCCGCATCACCGGCCCGGCGGCTGCGGTGGTGGTGGTCATAACATAGTGGTTCTCGCCCAGCCGCGCCGAGGTGCCATCATCCATGACAAACCCGTCCTCGCGCAGCATCAGCCCGTATCGGGCCTTGCCCACGGGTAGGGTCGAGAAGGTGTTGGTATAGACAAAATCGAGGAACACGCCCGCGTCCTTGCCCTGAATATCGATCTTGCCAAGGGTCGAGACATCGCAGATGCCGACCGTATTACGGACCATGTTGACCTCACGGTCACAGGATTGCCGCCAGGTGGTTTCGCCGGGGGCCGGGAAATAGCTGGGGCGATACCACAACCCCGCCTCGATCATCGGTGCGCCGTGGCCCACCGAGGCGACATGGCTGGTGGTGAAACGCTGCGGCGCGAAACCTGCCCCCTGCACCCCCGCCCCCATCGCCGCAATTGACACCGGGCTGAACGGCGGGCGATAGGTGGTGGTCCCGGTTTCAGGAATACCCCGGCCCGTGGCATCGGCCAGCACCGCCAAGGCCCCGATGTTCGAATTCTTGCCCTGATCGGGCGACATGCCTTGGGTGGTATAGCGCTTCATATGTTCGACCGAACGGAAGTTCTCGGCCGCCGCCTGCACCACGTCCTTCACCGTCACGTCGTTCTGGAAATCCAGCCACGCCCGCCCCTTGCCCGGCACCGACCAGAGCGGCGAAATCTCGTATTCGCCATCCTCGGCACGGGGCAGATCGACACCTGCCGGTTTGACCCCGAGGTCGGACAGCGCGGCCTTTGCCTCGGCCATGCCCTGCTGCAATGCCTCATGGGTTGAAAACGCGCCATTGGCCGCCCCTGCCACGGTCAGCCCCGGCACCGATCCCGGCGTCGGGACAAAAGCGGCGATGGTCGGGTCCCATGTCGGTCGGCCACTCATGTGGCAGGTCAGGTGAACCGTCGGGTTCCAGCCGCCCGAGACCGCCAGAAGGTCGGTCTGGATCTTGTCCTCGCCCAACGCGGTGCGGAAAGTGATGTTCTCAAGCCCCTTGCGCCCGGCGGCGTCACAGACCTGCGCCCCCTTGATGACAGGGAAGTCGGCGCTGTCGGGGGCGTCGTCGCGGGAGTCGATCACAGCCGCCACGTGTACGCCCGCCGCGACAAGGTCGGACGCGGTGCGATGGGCGTCATCATTGTTGGCAAAAACCGTCACGGTCCTGCCGGCCGCCACGCCATAGCGGTTCAGATAGGTCCGCACCGCGCTTGCCGTCATGATGCCCGGACGGTCGTTGTTGCGGAATGCGACGGGCCGTTCGATCGCGCCTGCACAGAGGATCGCCCGCTTTGCCACGATCCGCCAGAAGCATTCCAGCGGCCTGTCACCACGATCCTCAAGGTGATGCGCGACCCGTTCCAGCGCGCCATAGGTGCCCTGATCATAAGCCCCGGTCACCGTGGTGCGCGGCATCAGGCGAACATTGTCCATCGACGCCAGTTCAGCCACAACCGCCGCCGCCCAATCCGCACCGGGCCGCCCGTCAACCTCAAGCGTTTCGCCATTCAGCCGCCCGCCCATCACCGCGTCTTCATCGGCAAGGATGACATCCGCCCCGGCGCGGCCCGCCGTCAGCGCCGCCATCAGGCCCGCCGGCCCCGCACCAATGACAAGCAAATCGCAAAAGGCAAAGGCCTTTTCATAACGATCAGGATTGTGTTCACGGCTAAGCGCGCCCAGCCCCGCCGCCCGCCGGATCACCGGTTCATAAAGCCGCTCCCAGAACTTTCGGGGCCACATGAAGGTCTTGTAATAAAACCCCGCCCCAAGAAACGGCGCAGCCAGATCGTTGACCGCCAACAGGTCGAAATCCAAAGACGGCCAGCGGTTTTGTGACGTTGTTTCCAGCCCGTGAAAGACCTCCTGCACCGTGGCGCGCACATTCGGGTCCCGCGCCGCGCCGCTCCCGACGGTGATCAGCGCATTGGCCTCTTCGCTACCCGCGCCCATCACTCCGCGCGGACGGTGATACTTGAAGGACCGCCCGACCAGCCGCTCACCGGCGGCAAGCAGGGCCGAGGCCACGGTATCACCCCTGAACGCCTCGACCCGGCGCCCGTCGAAGGTAAAGCTGAGCGGCGAATTCCGGTCGACAAGACCCTTGCCATTGACCCTCATGCGCCGCCCCCCTTCACATCCGACGCCAGCACCACGTCCAGAACGGCATGGGTCACGGTGTTCCGCGTGACCACCAGCCACGCGCCGCATCCGGCTTCATGATACCAGAGATCGCGCGTCTCGCCCGCCGGGTTGTCGCGCAGATGCACATAGGCCTCCCACGCCTCATCCCCGGCATCCGGCGCGGGCCGCTCCAGCGCCACCGCGTCACCGACATAATAAAACTCGCGCCGATCCCTCTCGCCGCACTGCGGGCAGGTCAGTCTCATGCCCCACCCCCTGCTTTTTGCTGGTCAAAAATACCCAATTCCGACATCGCCACCCTCAATGCAGGTTGTGTTGAGAGCCGGTGCCCTCTTCATCCATCAGACCGACCCCGGTGCGGAACCGGTCCATGCGGAACTTCGCGGCCACCTCATGCGGCTGACCGGTCGCCATCAGATGCGCCATGCACCAGCCCGAGGCCGGCACCGCCTTGAACCCGCCGTAGTTCCAGCCGCAATCGATGAACAGCCCGTCAACCCCCTCCATCCTGTCGATGATGGGGCTGCCATCGGGGGTCATGTCCATGATCCCGCCCCAGGACCGCAACACGCGCGCCTTGCCGATCATCGGCATCAGCGTCATGCCCGCCTCCATCACATGTTCCTTCATCGGCAGGTTGCCGCGTTGGGCATAAGAGGCATAGAAATCGAGGTCGCCGCCAAAGACCAGACCACCTTTGTCGGACTGGCTGATATAGAAATGGCCCATACCGAAGCTGATGACGTGGTCGATCACCGGCTTCAGCCCCTCGGTCACAAAGGCCTGCAACACGTGGCTTTCGATCGGCAGGCGCCGCCCCGCCATCGCCGCCACCTGGCCCGAGCGCCCCGCGACCACGATCCCGACCTTCTTTGCCCTGATCGGTCCACGGGTGGTCTGGACGCCTTTCACGACACCGCCTTCGATATCGATGCCCGTAACCTCGCAATTCTGGATCAGGTCGACACCCCGGTCCGACGCGCCGCGGGCATAGCCCCAGGCCACCGCGTCATGGCGCGCGGTGCCGCCGCGCGGGTGGTATAGCCCGCCATAGATCGGGAACCGTGTCTGCTCGAAATCGAGATAGGGCAGGTGTTTCCTCACCCCGTCGCGGTCCAGAAGGATCGCGTCGTCGCCCTGGTTCAGCATCATGTTGCCACGCCGCGCGAAGGCATCGCGCTGGCCGTCCGAGTGGAACAGGTTGATCAGCCCGCGCTGCGAATGCATCACGTTGTAATTCAGGTCCTCTTCCAGCCCTTCCCACAGGTTCAGCGAATGGGAGTAGAACTCGGAATTGCCCTGAAGAAAGTAATTGGCGCGCACGATCGTGGTGTTGCGTCCGACATTGCCGCCGCCAAGATAGCCCTTTTCCAGAACGGCGATATTGGTCATGCCGTGGTTCCTGGCCAGGTAATAGGCGGTCGACAGCCCGTGCCCGCCGCCGCCGATGATAACGGCATCATATTCCGGTTTCGGCGTGGCGTCGCGCCAATGCGCCGCCCAGCCCTTGTTGCCGGTCAGCCCCTCTTTCAGAACCCTGAGCCCCGAAAACCGCATTTGTCTCTCCCGTTCGTCCTGCTCCGAGTGAAGCAAGTCCGGGGGCAGAGTGCAATGCGCCAGACGCATCGACATGACCGAATGCGACGGGTGCTGTCGTTTCCGGTGAATTAGAACGAGAGCGACAGTGCCGCGCCGAAAATCGGGGCGGGATCGTAGTCGGTTGAGGACACAATCACATCCGCAGCATCACGCACCGTCAGGTTGCCGCCATACTCCATGCCCGCGAAGACAGAGGCTGAAATGCCCGGGTTCGGCTCGTACCCAATGCTGAGGATCACGGGGAAGGACTTGTCCTCGCCGGTGCCGCCCGGGGTTGCCCCGGTGTCGGACAAGCGGAAGGTGTTGCGTTCGGACCTTCCCGAAAGGGACACCGACCACGCCTTTGAAAACGCATAGGACAGCGTCAGGCCCGGTCCTTCCGATGCGCCAAGTGTCGGGCCGGTCGTCAGCGCAAGGCGGTCGGTGATCGACCAATCGATGATCAGCGCCGGGAAGATGTTCGGATCGGCGCTGCCCAGCTGCGAGAACACGCCGATCCCCGGCCCGATGGTCAATGTTTCGCTGACCTCCCAGCTTGCCCCGGCAAAGGCGCCATAGGTGGCCCCGTCCCCGGCTGACACGCCGTCTTCGTATCGGGTACGCATGGTCGGCGCGATGAAATAGCGCATGCCGGAATTGGTTTTTCCGATCACCGAAACCGACACACCGGCTTCGTTGACGCGGCTCCAGGGCGCGGTGACGCCCGAGAAGTCATAATCCGACGCGCCGAAGCTGGCGCTGATCCCGAGGGACAGGCCCGATTGCAGGCGTTTCAACCCGCCGACGCGCGCAAAGGCCCGATTGACCGAAAATTGTCCGCCGCCCTCAAGGTCGGCTGCGCTCTGACCAAGATAGGCGCCATCCAGTGACAGGAACCAGTCCTTGTCAGGTTGCTCTGCGGAAGCATTTGTGGCGGCCATCGCCAACGCAAACGCGGCGGCTGAAAGGGTGAGGTGTTTCATAGATTGTCCCATGTTTTCCGGGGTTACGTCCTGCGACGCAGCCCGGATCACTCGTGGGTCAATCAGTTCGGCGTCGCGGCGCGGCGTTCTTCCAGCGTCAAAATGCGCGGTGCGACGATGGGGGCGCCGCCTGCGTCAAAAAACGGGTTGGGGTCGCCTGTGACCCGCGCCTTCAGCGATCGACCGATGATTTTCAGCGTGGCAGGCAGGATGCCGCGATTGCGGAAGTCCTCGGGCATATCCCGCGCCCCATCGGCACCGTATATGCCCGTGACCGGACCGACGATGTCCTGCGCCTCAGCCCCGCAGCGGGCCAGGTTCACCCCGCAGAACGCCACCCCGCGCGACGCCAGCATGGTAAACAACGGCGAATTGCAGCATCCGGCATACCAGCGCAGGATGCCCTTCGGCGACAACCGGAGACAGGCAAGATGTTCCTGGCCCGAGGTGATCTCGATCCGCGACGGCACCGTCTGGAACAGGTCGGTCGCGCCATGCGCGTCAAGGCTGTCGAGATCGCCCAGGTGCCGCGCTGCCGCCTGGCAGTCCCGGCAATAGCATTTCAAATGATTGACCGAGCGCGGCGACACGTCATGCGCCACGCCTTGCAACGCCCCGCAGCGACAGGAAAAACCGACATCAGGTCCCGCCATGCCTACAAGCCCTTGGCGCGATAGCTGGCCGCGACCTTGGTGATCGATGCAAGGTAAGCGGCAGTGCGCAGGTCCTCGACATCCGCCCGGTCATGCCAGATATCGCGCATCGACTGGTAGGATATCCGCATCGTGTCATCCAGCCCCGAGCGCACCAATTCCAGCTCATCGGCGCCGCGCAGGTATTTCTGCTTGAACTCGGGCGACAGGGTATAGGGGATCGCGGCCGCCTTGCTGAGTTTTTCCAACTCGTCCACCACCAACTGGTGGCGCGCCTCTTCCTGACGGCGCTGCATCCGGCCAAAGCGGATATGGCTGAGGTTCTTGACCCATTCGAAATAGGACACGGTCACACCACCGGCATTTGCATACATATCGGGAATGATCACCGTGCCCTTCTTGCGCAGGATTTCATCCGCCCCGGCGGTCACAGGGCCATTCGCGGCCTCGATGATCAGCGGGGCCTTGATGCGCTTGGCGTTGCCCATGTGGATCACCCCCTCCATCGCGGCGGGGATCAGGATATCGCATTTTTCTTCAAGACAGGCCGCCCCGTCGATCGAGTGTGTGGCATCCGGGAACCCGGTCACGCCGCCATGTTTGACGATCCAGCCGCGCACGGCCTCGACGTCCAGCCCGTCGGCATTGTAGAGCGCGCCGTCATGTTCGATGATGCCGACAATCCGCGCGCCATCTTCCTCGCTGAGGAACTTGGCGGCGTGATAGCCCACGTTGCCCAGCCCCTGCACGATGATCCGCTTGCCATCCAGCGTTCCGGTCAGCCCTGCCTTCTCGATATCGCGGGGATCGCGGAAAAACTCGCGCAACGCATATTGCACCCCCCTGCCCGTCGCCTCGACCCGGCCCGAGATCCCGCCGGCATTCAGCGGCTTGCCGGTCACGCAGGCCTTGGCGTTGATGTCGGTGGTGTTCATGCGGGCATACTGGTCGGCGATCCAGGCCATCTCGCGTTCGCCGGTGCCCATGTCGGGGGCGGGCACATTCTGGCTGGGATGGATCAGGTCGCGCTTGGCCAGCTCATAGGCGAAACGGCGGGTGATCAGTTCAAGTTCGTGTTCGTCATATTGCCGGGGATCGATCCGCAACCCGCCTTTCGAGCCGCCGAACGGGGCTTCGACCAGCGCGCATTTATAAGTCATGAGCGCCGCCAGCGCCTCGACCTCGTCCTGGTTGACGGACAGGGCGTAGCGGATGCCGCCCTTGACCGGCTCCATATGTTCGGAATGAACCGAGCGATATCCGGTGAAGGTCTGGATCTGCCCCCTGAGCCGCACTCCGAACCGCACCGTGTAGGTCGAGTTGCAGACCCGGATCTTTTCCTCAAGACCCGGCGGCAAGTCCATCAGGGCGACGGCCCTGTTGAACATCAGATCAACGGATTCCCTGAAACTCGGCTCGTTTACCCGACCCATGATTGCCCTCCGAAATACATTTCGCCGCGACTCGGCGTCGCAGCCCTGTGGATGCACCCTATGATGATCAGGGAGGTTTATTAAGTGCCAAATTTTTCATCAAAATTGAAACCACCCCCTTGGGTTTCGATTCCAGAACCAATACCACCCCAGCGCCCCAAATCGTTTCCAAGCCATTGAATAAAAACGTGTTTTTTCGACAACAGCACAAGGTTTTGCACCTTTCCCGCCCCTTTTTCGCCTTATTCGCATGGCAATCATGACCAGTCGAAAAGTGCGTCCTGTCCGGTAATTCTGACCGGATTCGGCGCGGATTTAAGGGTGAGTCGCATGGCACATACAGCGCGAGCAAACCAGGACCAGTCGAAGCCCAAGCGCCGGGTTGGAACCGGATGGAAGCTGGGCGCATTCGTCCGTGACCAGGACGGGGCGATCACTGGCCTGTCAGTATTCTTGTTTTTGATTCTTCTCATGATCGGCGGCATCGGCGTCGATATCATGTATTCCGAAATGGAACGCACCAAGCTGCAGCAAACGCTTGACCGCGCGGTTCTGGCGGCGGCAGACCTTGAGCAAGAGCGTGATCCAAAGCTGGTGGTTGCCGACTATTTCACCAAGGCCGGCATGGAAAAATACCTCAGCTCGGTCACCGTGACCGAGGGCATCGGCTTCCGCAACGTGACCGCCACCGCGACCACAAGCATCGACACGATGTTCATGAAGATGCTCGGGATCGAGACGCTGACGGTTCCGGCCGCGGGCGCGGCCGAGGAAAGCATCGGCAACGTCGAACTTTCCCTGGTTCTGGACATCTCGGGGTCGATGGGCAGCAACAAGCGCCTCGCCAACCTGAAAGTGGCCGCCAAGGATTTTGTCGACACGCTGTTGCAGCACACCGAGGAAGGCAACCTGTCGATCTCGATCGTGCCCTACGCCACGCAGGTCAACGCAGGCGAACCGATCCTGTCGAAATACAATGTCTCGCAGGAACATAGTTATTCGCATTGCGTGAACTTCATTCCCGACCAGTTCAGCAAGCACGGCCTGGATCGCGCCGAGCCGCTTGAACGCACCATGCATTTCGACCCGTTCACCTATTCGGAAGCCCCGATTGATCTGCCGGTCTGCCCGACCCGTGCCGGGTCGCAGATCCTGCCGCTGACCGATGACCGCGCCGAGCTTCACGCCTATATCGACAGCATGACCCACGGCGGCAACACGTCGATCGACCTTGGGATGAAATGGGGGGCGTCGCTGCTTGACCCGTCGATGCAAAGCGTTGTCACTGAGTTGATCGACGAAGGGGAAGTTGAATCGAAATTCGCCGGACGCCCGTCCAGCTATGACGATTTTATGGTCCTGAAGGTTGTGGTGATCATGTCGGACGGGCAACATACCGATCAGTATTTCCTCAACCCGTCGATGCGCGATACCTTGTCGCCGGTTTGGTACAACGCCAAGGAAGACAAGTATTCGGTTTACCACTCCAAGGGAAAATACAACTACTTCTGGCCGCATACGGGCACTTGGCATGACTACCCCTATGGCAATGGCGAAAACAGTGTCTGTCTTACGAACGACAACTGCGCCATACATGAGAACGAGGACGAAGCCGTTCAGTTGATGAACAAGGACCTGACCGCACAGGCCTCATTGAAATGGATCGCATCAGAACTGTTCTACTTCAGCAACAGCGCCTATGCGGACTGGTTCACCTCGGCCTTCTCGAAAAAGAACGCTTCGGCCAAGGACAATCAGCTGAAGAACATCTGCAGCATCACCAAGGATCAGGGTGTGATCGTTTTTGCCATCGGCTTCGAGGCGCCGCGGCAGGGTCGTCGCGTTCTGGAAAACTGCGCAAGCTCCGACTCGCATTACTTTGACGCCAAGGGGCTTGAAATCAGCGACGCGTTTGAAACCATCGCCGTCGCCATCCGTCAGCTGAGGTTGACCCAATGATGCACCGCATTGCAAAACACCTGGCCCGTTTCGGCCGCAAGGAAGACGGACACGCCACGATCGAATTCGCGATCATGTTCCCCTTCTTCTTTGTCTTCATCCTGTCATCGGTCGAAATCGGGCTGATTACGCTGAAATACGCCTTCCTCGAACGCGGGCTTGATATCGCGGTCCGCGAGGTGCGCCTGTCCACAGGTGACGCCCCGGATCACGTGGAACTCAAGAACCTGATCTGTGACGAAGCCACGTTCATCGACAATTGCGCCGAGAACCTGTCGCTTGAGATGGTTCAGGTCGACCCGCGCAACTGGGTTCCGATTTCCGATCAGGCCACCTGCACCGACCGCGCCGAAGAGGTGCAGCCGGTCACGACCTTCACGCCTGGTCAGGCCAACCAGCTGATGATCCTGCGTGTCTGCGCCAAAGTCCCCGCGCTCTATCCGACCATGGGGTTCGGCAAAGAGATTGCCAAGGACACCTCGGGGGACATCGCCCTGGTGTCAGTTTCCGCCTTCGTTCAGGAGCCGAGTTAAGCCATGTGGAAGCTTCGCCTGAAATTTTTCCTCCAGGATTTCCGCGACGAGACACGCGCCAGTGTCGCTGTCGAGGCCGCCTTGATCATGCCCCTGCTTCTGTGGGCCTACGTTGCCGTGGTCATCTTCTTTGACGGGTTCCGTACCAGGTCGGTTTCGGAAAAGGCCGCCTTCACGATCAGCGACATGATCAGCCGCGAAACCGAGGCGATCACGCCCGCCTACATGAACGGCATGCATTCGCTGTTTGATATGCTGGCGCGCTCGGACGGCCCCACCGCCATCCGTGTCAGCGTCATCAGCTACAGTGGCAAGCGTGACCAGTATGTCCTGCAATGGTCGGAAACCCGTGGGGCGATGGAGGCGTTGAAATCCGCCGATATCGAAACCATCGCTGCCAACCTGCCGGTCATGACCTCGGGTGAACATCTGATCCTTGTTGAAACGCACAGCGAATTCGACCCGCCGCTGAATGTCGGGCTGAATGACCTGGACATCAACACATTCGTCTTCACCCGCCCGCGTTTTGCATCGCAGGTGGTCTGGGAGCGGACGGACCTGCTCTAGGATCAGCGCTCGCCGTCGCGCTGGACGATCATCGCTTCCAGGATTTGTGCCATCGCCTTGGTCTGGTGTCCCGGCGTGACGCCGCCGATACCGACCTTGCGCCCGAGACACCACCAAAGGCCGGGCAGCCAGCGGCGTGACCGCTTGTCCTTCAGATGCACCATGAAACCGTTTGAGGGTTTCATTGCAAACACGCCGCGCTCAACCCGGACGATCTGATCGAAAGGTGCGATCACCTCGCCGCTATTGTCGCGCAGCCCCTCGGCGGTCAGCTCGACCACGCGTTCGGTGGCGCGGCGGGTCTTTTCCGCCAGCCACAACGCCGCTGCCCCAACGACCAGCAGAAAGACCATGAAGGCGGGTGCCGGGGGTTGCGAAAAGGCGACATAGATCAGGATCCCCCCCAGAAGATAGAGCATCAGAACCCCCATCCACCGGCGGGGGGCGGAAGCCTGCACAATTGCCAGCACGTCCTTGGTCATGTCGCTCTCCTTCACGTTTGTTGACGCCATAGCGCCAACCGGGGCGCGCCTCAAGCCACTGTCGCGATTGACGGGCGACGCAAGGGCAACCATCGCGCCCCTTGCCCTTTGCCACGGCCGCCGCGCATGATCGCCACCAAGACGTCGCACAAGGGCGAAGAACCGGAGAACCATGACCGATATCCTGACAGCCTGCCTGTTCCTGATCATTCCGGCCGGCATCCTGTGGCTTTGCGCCCATGTCGCTGCGGCGCGCGCGATCGGCGCCATCGTGTTGTGCTATGTCGTAGGTATCGTGATCGGCCTGTCCGGGATGATCCCGGAAAGCGCCGACGCCATGCGCAACGCGGTGATGGAGGCCAGCCTTGGCCTTGCCCTGCCGCTTTTGCTGTTTTCGGTCGACGTAAAGGCGTGGCGCGATGTGGCGAGGCGGGCAATGCTGTCGATGGGGCTGGCGGTGATCGCCGTGACCGCCATCGCCTCGGCCTTGTTCGTGATCTATGCGCGCGCTGGCGCGGAGGCACCCGAGCAGCTCTCGGCCATGGCGGTCGGCATGTATACCGGCGGCATCGCCAATCTGGGCGCAATCAAGCTGGCGCTGGACATTCCCGATACGCGGTACCTTGTCTTTGCCACGGTCGATACGGCGATCGGGGCAGTCTACCTGCTGTTTGTGCTGTCGCTGGCGCCGCGCCTGTTTGCCCGGTTCCTGCCGCGTTTTCCCGATGCGGCGCGGGTGGCGGACGAGGGCGCACTTCTGACCGAGACCTATCGCGACCTGCTGGGGCGGACCGGGCTGCGGGCAAGCGTGGTGGCGATCCTTGCCGCCGCGATCTGTGTCGGGCTGGCAGTAACGCTGGCCCCTGCCCTGCCCTTTGGCAACCCGGCGATCCTGACCATTGTCCTGCTGACGACGCTGGGCATCGCCGCGTCCTTCCTGCGCCCGTTGCGCGAAAACCGCGCCGCGCCGAAACTGGGGCTCTACCTGATCTATGTCTTTTCGGTCTGCGTCGCGGCGGGACTGGATGTGACCACGCTAGCCGACCTCGATCTGTCGATCCTTGTCTTTGTCGCCGTGGCGACCTTTGGCAGCCTCGCACTGCACGCCCTGTTCTGCCGCCTGTTCCGCGTCGACGTGGACACGTTCCTGATCACCTCTGTCGCGGCGCTGATGTCACCTGCCTTTGTGCCGATGGTGGTGAAAACCCTGAAGAACCCCGCCGTGATGATGTCCGGCATGGCGACCGGCATCCTGGGTTTTGCGATCGGCAACTATCTTGGCATCGCCGTCGCCTTGTTACTGGCTGCCGGAGGATAACCCGATGGATCATCTGCAACTGCCCGCACAGGGGCGCAACCCCGACGAGGTGCTGACTGACCTGTCCCGCTTTCGGGCCAAGGATCCCGATTACAAGGCCGGAAAACTGTGGAGCCTGGTCTATCACCTTGACGAGGAACACGATGACTTTCTTGCCGACGCCTATCGTCAGTATTCGTCGGCCAATGGCCTGAACCCCGCGGCCTTCCAAAGCCTGAAACAGATGGAAAGCCAGGTGATCTCGGTCATGGCGGGATTGCTCAATGGTGGGCCGGACACCTGCGGGGTGATGACGGCGGGCGGTACCGAAAGCTGTCTGATGGCGGTGAAATGCTATCGCGACATGGCCGCCAAGACCCGTCGCGTCAGCCGGCCCAACATGGTCCTGCCCGCAACCGCGCATGTGGCCTGGTTCAAGGCGGCGGAGTATTTCAAGGTCAAGATCCGGTTGTTGCCAGTGGGCAAGGACCTGGCCACCGATATCTCGAAACTGGCGCGCAAGATCGATGGCAACACGGTGATGGTGCTGGGATCAGCCCCGGAATATCCGCATGGCACCATCGACCCCATTGCAGAAATGGGCCGGATCGCCGCCGAAAAGGGCGTTCCAATGCACGTGGACGCCTGCGTCGGGGCCTTCATCCTGCCGTTTATGGAAAAGAACGGGCATGACCTGCCGGAGTGGGATTTCCGGGTGCCGGGGGTGACGTCGATCTCGGGCGACATCCACAAATATGGCTATGCCGCCAAGGGCGCGTCGGCGATCCTGTATCGTGACCTGGACACACTGAAACACCAGATGTTCGTTTATCAGGACTGGCCCGGCGGGGTTTTTGCCAGCCCCGCCATGCTGGGCACCCGACCCGGCGGCGCCTATGCCGCGGCCTGGGCGACCCTGCAGAAGTTTGGCGAGGACGGCTATTGCGACCTGGCCCGCCGCACCATCGCCGCCGTTGACGCGATCAAAGAAGGGATCGACGGGATCGACGGGCTGAAAATCCTCGGGGCGCCGCAGGGGCCGCTTCTGGCCTATGGCGCTTCCGACAAGGCCCTGTCGATCTTTGCCGTCGCCGACCAACTGGCCGCCAAAGGATGGAGCGTCAACCGTGTCCAGAACCCCGATGGCATTCACGCCATGGTGACCGCCCGGCATCTTGAGGTGGTCGAAACCTATCTGTCGGACCTCAAAGCGGCGGTGGCGACGGTCCGTGCCAACCCCGACCTTGCCAGGACAGGCAGCGCCGCGACCTATGGCATGATGGCGCATGTGCCGATGCGCGGCATGGTCAAAGCCAAGGTGCTGGACACGTTTGCCGCCATGTATCGGGCCGGTGGTGGCGCGCTTGAGCTGGAAGAATCCGGCAAGCCCGGCCTGGCCGAGCGGCTGATGGGCAGATACGTCGCATGGAAGGCGCGGAGGGGTTGAGCCCCGCGCCCAGCCGGGATCAATAGGGCATCGGGTGCGCCTTGTGCGCGGCGTTGATCTCGGCCATGACCTCATCCGACAACCGCAGGTCCGCGCCCTTCAGGATGCGGGTCAGCTGGTCGGTCGTGGTGGCGCCGAAGATCGAGGAACAGGTGAACGGGCGCTGCACGGTAAAGGCCAGCGCCATATGCACCGGGTCCAGCCCGTGACGGTCCGCGATATCAAGATAAGCGTCAACCGCGTCGAACACGCGGTCGGATTTGCGACCACCCAAATTGCCGACAAAGGTCATCCGCGAGCCTTCGGGCACTGCGCCGCCCTGGTACTTGCCGGTCAGAAGGCCCGCCGCCAACGGCGAAAACGCCAGAAGGCCGACATCTTCGTTCACGCACAACTCGGCCAGGTCGGTGTCGAACAGGCGGCACAGAAGCGAATATTCGTTCTGGATCGAGGCTACGCGCGGGCCACCCTTTTCCGCCGCAATCCGCAGCCATTGCGCCGTGCCCCAAGCGCTTTCATTCGAGAGGCCAAAGGCACGGATGCGGCCCTTGTCGACCTCGCGCTGCAGCGCGTCCAGCACCTCTTCCATATGGGCCATCGTGTCGGCGTAATCCTGTTTCGACGGATCATAGGTCCAGTTCTGACGGAACATGTAGGACCCGCGATTGGGCCAGTGCAGCTGATAGAGGTCGATCACATCGGTCTGCAACCGGCGCAGTGATCCCTCGATCGCCACCGGCACCGAAGCGGCGGAAATGCCGACCCCGTCACGGATGTGCTTCGGACCCGCGCCGGCATGTTTCGTCGCCAGAACCACATCGCCGCGCCGCCCGGTCCTGGCAAACCAGGTGCCGATGATTTCCTCGGTGCGTCCCTGCGTCTCGGCGCTGACCGGGTTCACCGGGTACATCTCGGCGGCATCGAGGAAGTTGATCCCGGCATCGAGTGCCATGTCGATCTGGGTGTGGGCGTCCGCTTCCGCAGTCTGGGTGCCATAGGTCATGGTGCCAAGGCAAAGCTCCGAGACCTCGATGCCGGTGCGTCCAAGGGGGTTCATCTTCATCCGTCTGATCCTGCTGTTTGCGCTATCGGCGGCAAGGTAGCGGCTGCGGGACCGGGTGCAAGGGGTTTCCCCCCTCTTGGCCTGCCCGTTACTTTCCAGAGCCAAGTCACCCCGAAGGTATTTTTTGGCAAGAGGACAGCAGGGGCTTTCAGAACAAAAAGGGAACATGTAACAATGGACCCATGCCGATTCAGACCTTCAGACGCGCGCCCGAGCGGGCAAGACCCGAGGTGGCGCTTGGCCCCGGCGCCAGCCTTGTGCGCGGGCGGGCGCATGAGGGCTGTGGCGCGGCGCGGCGAACGTTTGCGCTGTGGCTGGCGGCGCGGATGGACGGCCCGGTGTTCTGGATCGCGCCGGACTGGGCCGGGGACCGGCTGAACCCGGACGGGGTGGCGCGGTTTCTGAACCCCGCGCGGCTGACTTTCCTGTCGCCCCGCCGCCCCGAGGACGTGCTGTGGACGATGGAAGAGGCCTTGCGCGCCGGTGCGGTGCCGCTGGTGGTGGCCGATATACCCGGCCTGCCGGGGCTGACCCCGGTCCGGCGGCTGCACCTGGCGGCCGAGACCGGCGCAGCCGAGGGCGATCATGTGCCGCTGGGCCTGTTGCTGACCCCCGGTAATGGCGGCGCGCAGGGGGTGGAAAGCCGCTGGCGCATGGCCCCGGCGCATCGCGGCGAGGATGAGGGCTGGACCCTGCACCGCCTGCGCGCCCGCACCGCGCCCGAAAAGCACTGGCAGGTGGCGGCGGACGGGGATGGATTGCGGCTGGTTGATACGCCAGCGGCGGCTCAGGCGGAACTGGCCTTAAGATAGCCCGTGATCGCCGGCAAAAGCCGGGCGCAGATCGCCTCTGCGTCGGTTTCACCGCGCAAAAGCGCCGCCTCGACCATGCCCCGGCACAGGGCCATGATATCGCGCGCGGCAAGGGCCGGGTCATCCGGGCCGAAGGCCGTGACCGGAGGCAGAAGGATCGACAGGATCTCGGCCTCGAAGCGGCGGGTTTCCTCGTCGAGCGGCAGGAAAACCTCGGCCCGGTCCAGCGCCTGCGCCAGTTGCGGCCACCCCGTCTGATGGTGGATGAAGGCCAGGATCAGGCGCCGCATATGGGTATTGGGTGGCGCGTCCGACGCCACCGCCGCCCGCAACCCGTCCAGAAGGCGCGCACGTTTGCGGCGGATCAGCGCGCCCATGATCGCGGTCTTGTTGGGAAAATACTGGTAGAGCGAACCGACGCTGACCCCGGCGACCTCGGCGATCCGGTTGGTGTTCAGCGCCTCAATCCCGCCCTGCACCAGAATGCGAGCCGCCGCCTGTTCTATCGCCTCAACTGTTGCTTCGGCACGGGCCTGCCGTGGGGTTTTCCGTGGATTTGCAATGGGTTCGACGGTCATGGCAAATGCGAGTCCAAAATACGAGCCTTTGCTCACATATTGCGGTCAGAGGGCAAAATAGCAAGGGACAAGTTGATGGCACAGATGGAATGGGCGGGCCGCAAGGTACTGGTCACGGGCGCGAACCGGGGGATTGGGCGGGCCATCGTGCTGGCGCTGGCCGAACTGGGTGCCGTTGTACTGGCCACCGGGCGCGACACGGTTGCGTTGGAGCGCGTCGCACAGGAAGCACGCGGTCAGGTTCAGACTTTCGCCGTCGACCTTGCTGCGCCCGCGGGGGCCGCCAGCGTGGTCGACTGGGTCGCGGCACGTCATGGCGACATTGGCGGGCTGATCAACAACGCCGCGCTCCAGCAGGAGTTATGGTTTCCAAACGGTGCCACGTCACGCGCCATCGAGACCGAGATCACCGTCAACCTGACCGCGCCGTCGCAACTGGTGGCGGGTCTCCTGCCGCTTCTGGGGCGGCACGAGGCACCGTTCATCTGCAATGTCACCTCGGCACTGGCGCTGACACCAAAGGCCAGCGCCCCGGTCTATTGCGCGACAAAGGCGGGGCTGCGCAGCTTCACTTGCGCCCTGCGATACCAGGTGCGACGCGACATGACGCATCTTCTGGTCAATGAGACCGTGATGCCATTGGTTGCGACGGGCATGACCGAAGGCCGCAACGTTGCCACGATCAGCCCCAAAGCCGCCGCCGAAGCCCTGATCGCGGGGCTTGGCAAGGGCCGTGACGAGACATGGATCGGCCAGACCCGAGCGTTCCGGGTGATCCACCGCGCCGCGCCCGGTCTGGCTGCCCGCATCCTGCGCGATGGCTGACCTGTCCAAAAACGACATGAACCCGGTCGAAATGCACTAGCCTTTGCCCGACCGATTGCCGAGTTTGGGGCAGTCATGCGCATGTTGATTTCGTTCTCCGCCCTGTTCCTGTCCGTTGTCCTGTTGCAGCTTTCTACCGGAGGCGTGGGGCCTCTGGATGCGCTGTCGGGGATTGCGCTGGGTTTCACCACGGGCGAGATCGGCCTTCTGGGGTCGGCGCATTTCTTCGGCTTCTTCATCGGCTGCTGGTGGGCGCCGCGTTTGATGGGAAGCATCGGCCATTCGCGCGCCTTCGCCGCCTTTACCGCGACCGGTGCAATCGGGCTGATGGCGCATTTCCTGGTAATCGACCCGCTAGCCTGGGCGGTGATGCGGATCGCCTCGGGAATGTGTGTCGCGGGCTGTTACACGATCATCGAGGCGTGGTTGCAGTCGCGTGTGACCAATGAGACGCGCGGCCGCGCCATGGGCACCTATCGCGTGGTCGACATGGGCGCGTCGCTGATGGCGCAGCTTGTGATCGGCGTGCTGGAGCCCGCATCCTATGTCTCGTACAACATCCTTGCCATCCTGTGCTGCGCGGCGCTTTTGCCGCTGACCCTGACGCGGGAAAGTCAGCCCGAGACCCCCGAGTCGCCCCGCCTTCGCCCGATGCTTGCGGTTTCGAAATCGCCGCTGGCTGGGGCGGCGGTGATCGTGGCGGCGCTGTCTTCGGCGTCGTTCCGCATGGTCGGCCCGGTCTATGGCCAAGAGGTCGGGCTGGCCACGGGACAGATCGCGTGGTTCCTGGCGGCCTTCGTGCTTGGCGGTGCGCTGGCGCAATACCCGATCGGTTGGCTGGCGGACAAATATGACCGGCGCTGGGTGCTGATCTGGCTTTCGGCGGCGGCGGTGGCCAGTTCGATCACCACGGTCATGGTCAGCGATCTGGGCTACACGGCGATCATGCTGTCGGCGGGGTTGTTCGGCTTCACCGCCTTCCCGATCTACTCGGTCGCTGCCGCCCACGCCAATGACTTCGCCACCTCGGACGAGCGGGTGGAACTGTCGGCCGCGCTGATGTTCTTCTTCGCCCTCGGCGCCATCGCCGCGCCGACGCTGGCGTCCTGGCTGATCGAACGGTTCGGGCCGCCAGCCCTGTTTGGCCTGATCGCCGCCGGGCATGTGGTGCTTATCGTCTTCGGCATCGGGCGGATGCGGGCGCGGCCCGCGCAGCGCAAAACACGCTATGTTTACAGCCCGCGCACCTCTTTCCTGATTGGCCGCCTGACCCGCCGCCAGCGCGAAGAGGACGCGGAATAGGCTGTATTTCCGCAAGCCTCTGGCACTTGCCGCGCCTTTGGTCTAAGCCAACGCGCAAGCGAATTCGACGATACGAAGGACATCCGGCATGGCGCGTCACCTGATCACCTCGGCCATTCCCTATATCAACGGCATCAAGCACCTGGGCAACCTTGTCGGCAGCCAGTTGCCCGCCGACCTATTCGCCCGCTACCAGCGTGCGCGCGGCAACGAGGTTCTGTTCCTCTGCGCCACCGATGAACACGGCACACCGGCGGAACTGGCCGCGGCCAAGGCGGGCAAGCCGGTGGCGGATTATTGCGCCGAAATGTGGGCGGTTCAGGCCGAGATCGCCGATGGCTTCCGCCTGTCCTTTGACCATTTCGGGCGGTCGTCCAGCGATCAGAACAAGAAACTAACCCAGCATTTCGCGGGCCGCCTTGCCGATGCCGGGCTGATCCGCGAAGTCGAAGAGACCCAGATTTATTCCAAGGCCGATGGCCGCTTTCTGCCGGACCGCTATATCGAGGGCACCTGCCCCAATTGCGGATATGAAAGTGCGCGCGGCGACCAGTGCGACAACTGCACCAAGCAGCTGGACCCGACCGACCTGATCAACCCCTATTCGACCATCTCGGGTTCGACCGATCTGGAAGAACGCGCGACCAAGCACCTCTATCTGCGCCAGACCGCAATGCGCGGCAAGCTGCAAGAGTGGATCGACAGCAAGACCGACTGGCCGATCCTGACCACCTCGATCGCCAACAAGTGGCTGAATGACGGGGATGGGTTGCAGGACCGCGGCATCACCCGCGACCTCGACTGGGGTGTGCCGGTCAAGAAAGGCGACGAAGACTGGCCGGGCATGGAAGGCAAGGTGTTCTACGTCTGGTTCGACGCGCCCATCGAATACATCGCCTGTTCGCAGGAATGGGTCGACGCAGGCAAGGGGGATGACTGGCAACGCTGGTGGCGCACCGACAAGGGCGCCGAGGACGTGACCTATACCCAGTTCATGGGCAAGGATAACGTCCCCTTCCACACGCTGTCCTTCCCGGCGACGATCCTTGGTTCGGGCGAGCCCTGGAAGCTTGTCGATTACATCAAGTCGTTCAATTACCTGAACTATGACGGCGGCCAGTTTTCGACCTCGCGCGGACGGGGCGTGTTTATGGATCAGGCGCTGGAAATCCTGCCTGCCGATTACTGGCGCTGGTGGCTGCTGTCCCATGCGCCGGAATCCTCGGACAGCGAATTCACCTGGGAGAATTTCCAGGCCTCGGTCAACAAGGACCTGGCCGACGTGCTGGGCAATTTCGTCAGCCGCGTGACCAAGTTCTGCCGCTCGAAGTTTGGCGAAGTGGTGCCGGAAGGTGGCGCATTGGGCGAGACCGAACAGGCGCTGATCGCCGAACTGACCACCCGCATCCGCGCCTACGAGGACCACATGGCCGCGATGGAAGTGCGCAAGTCGGCGCAGGAATTGCGCGCGATCTGGGTGGCGGGGAACGAATACCTGCAATCGGCGGCGCCGTGGTCGACCTTCAAGGAAGACCCCGAGAAGGCGGCGGCGCAAATCCGTCTGGCGCTCAACCTGATCCGTCTATACGCGGTGTTGTCATCGCCCTTCATTCCTGATGCGTCGGACACGCTGATGGCCGCGATGCAGACCGACGACTGGGGTTGGCCCGACGATGTGGCGGGCGCGCTTGAGGCGCTGAAACCGGGCCACGCCTTCACCGTGCCGGACGTGACCTTCCGCAAGATCACCGATGACGAACGTGAGGACTGGCAGAACCGGTTCGCGGGCAAACGGGACTGATCCAAGCAGGGAACCACAAGAAGGCGCCGCCCCAACCGGGCGGCGTTTCTCGTTGGCCTAAAGCGCCCTGCCATAAACCTGAATTACGGGTTTGTGGCAGGGCGCGCGTAACGCAGATATGTTGCGCTGCGTCCCACCTTTTCCCTGTCTCAGGTTAAAGGTCAGACGCTTTATCAATCCGTATATCGACAACCGGCACGGTTCGGGGTCTCTTTGCATCCAACTCCAGCCCCAACCCGAGGCCCAACATGTCCCAGTTCAACCAACCGCTTGGCGGAAACGAAATGCCGCGTTTTGCCGGCCCCGGCACCTTCATGCGCCTGCCCGCCGCAGACACGGCGAAAGGGCTGGACGCCTGTTTCGTGGGCGTGGCGATGGATCACGGCACATCTTACCGGTCAGGCACACGGCACGGGCCGAAGGCGGCGCGCGGCGAAAGTGTGATGCTGCGCCCCTATAACATGGCAACGGGCGCTGCGCCGTTTGACCGCATTCAGGTCGCGGATATCGGCGATGTTCCGATCAACACGTTCGACCTGAAGAAGGCCGTTCAGATCATTGAAACCGAATACAAATCCATCCTTGGCCACGGCACGATCCCGCTGACCATCGGCGGCGATCACACCATCACCTATCCGATCCTGCGCGCCATGGCCGACAAGCACGGACCCGTGGCGCTGATCCATGTCGACGCCCATGCCGACATCAATGACGAGATGTTCGGCGAGAAGATCGCCCACGGCACCCCGTTCCGCCGCGCGGTCGAAGACGGCATCCTGCAAACCGACAAAGTGTTCCAGATCGGACTGCGCGGCACCGGATACGGACCGGACGATTTCGACTGGTCGCGCCGCCAGGGCTTCACCGTGGTGCAGGCCGAGGAATGCTGGCACAAGTCACTGGTGCCGCTGATGCAGGACGTGCGCGCCCAGATCGGCGATACGCCTGTCTACCTGAGTTATGACATCGACAGCCTCGACCCCGCCTTCGCGCCGGGGACCGGCACGGTCGAGATCGGCGGGCTGACCGTCTGGCAGGCGCTTGAGATCGTGCGCGGTTGCGCGGGGCTGAACCTTGTGGGCTGCGATCTGGTCGAGGTCTCGCCCCCCTGGGACCCGTCCGGTCACACCGCCATGGTCGCCGCCAACCTGCTGTACGAAATGCTGTGCGTCCTGCCGGGCGTGGCGCGGGATTGACAGTGGACCTTAGCCACCATCCTTGAGCGGCGGAAACCGATAGCGGGCGGCGGCAGTCGTCCAGTCCATGTGGTTGCGCACATATTGCTGGCTGGCATCCGACGGCGGGTTGTAATCCCAATGTTCCCCCGATCCCGCCTCCATCGCAGCGTGCAGCGCGCGGCGCGCCTTCTGCGTGGCGATCACGTCGCGGCGTAGCGCCTCGCTGTCCCAGCGCGCGGCGACCTCATCGGCAAAAGCACGCGCGGTTTCGGCGTGGGCCGGGTCGGTAGCAAGGTTCATCCGTTCACCAGGATCCATGGCAAGATCATAAAGCTGCGGCGGGTCGGGGTCGCAATGGATGTATTTCAGCGGTCCGCGGCGGATCATCAGGATCGGATAGGGCGTCATCTCGGCGCAGTATTCGCCAATCGCCTCGTCAACCGGATCCTCTTCGCCCCGTGCAAGCGGCATGAGGGACCGTCCGTCAATCGGCGCGCCCAGCGCGCTCACGTCACCGCCGGCGATCTCGACCAACGTGGGCAGCATGTCGACCAGCGAACAGGCATTCCCTGCGCGGCCCCGCGCCACGCCCGGCCCTGCCATGATCAGCGGCACGCGGGCGGAGTGTTCAAAGAAGTTCATCTTGTACCAAAGCCCGCGTTCGCCCAGCATATCGCCGTGATCGGCGGTGACGATGATTACCGTATTGTGCAACTGGCCGATGTCGCTCAGCGCGTCGACGATTTCGCCCACCTTGCTGTCGAAATAGCTGACATTGGCAAGATAGGCCCGCCGCGCCCGCCGCACCTGTTCGTCGGTCAGGGTCGCGTCACTGGCCTGGATCCCGTCCATGACGCGGCGCGAATGCGGATCCTGCTGGTCCAGCGGCAGGACGAATTCCGGCATGTCGATCTCGTCATCCGAGTACATGTCCCAGAACTCGGGCTTGGCGACATAGGGGTCGTGCGGATGCATAAAGCTGGCCACCAGTGCAAAGGGGCGCGGGTCCCCCGCCCCCCGGTCCCGCCCGCGGTCGATCAGCCAGCGGCGTGCGGCAAAGCCGGTCTCGTCGTCGAAATCGGTCTGGAAGGTGGCGATGGCCATGCCGCTTTCGGTGACGGCGGACATGTTGTGATACCACCTGTCGATGCGCTCGTCATGCGCCTCCCAGTCCGGGGTCCATGCGAAATCGGCCGGGTAGATGTCGGTGGTCACACGGTCCTGAAACCCGTGTTTCTGGTCGGGTCCGACGAAATGCATCTTGCCGGACAAACAGGTGCGATAGCCCAGCGAGGTCAGGTAATGCGCGAATGTCGGCACCGAGGCGCGGAACTCGGTCGCGTTGTCATAAGCCGCGATCCGACTGATCAATTGCCCTGACATGAACGAAAAGCGCGATGGCGCGCATAGCGGCGAGTTGCAATAAGCGGCGTCAAATCGCATCCCCCGCGCCGCCAACGCATCCATATGGGGGGTCTTTGCGGTCTTGTGGCCATATGCCCTGGTAAAATGTGGGGCCAACTGGTCGGCCATGATAATCACAATGTTTGGACGGTCTTGCATGTGTTCCTCCTGAAAAGCCAATGAACCGATGGGATCACAGGCAGGAGGGCGGCGGCTGATAATGCATGGGCTTGGCGCGGCGCGAGACGGGTCGCAAATGTTGCGTTGGTCTGGGCAATCTGTTTTCCCACGCTGGTGACATGTGGGGCAGCCTGCGGCATCGATGGTGCAATTTCTGACCAGAAATCGACAGGTATCACCCGATATGGTCCAAAAGCGGCACCAGGTTAGGCTTCGAAGGTAACGTCTCCGTCGCAGATGGTCAGCGCGGCGCGGGCCGTGTCCAGCGCATCCGGCGCCGTTGCATGCAGGTCGTGGTCCATCACCACGATATCGGCCAGAAAACCCGGCGCGATCCGGCCCAGGCGTGTTTCTGCAAACCCGGCAAAGGCCCCCCCGGCGGTATAGGCATGAAGGGCCTCGTCCAGAGATGAGGCATGGGACGGGTGGCCCTCTTGCCATGGGCGCCGCATGACTGCCGCCTGCACCCCGCGCATCGGGTTGATATCGGAAATCGGCCAATCCGACGAAAACGCAATCGGCACGCCCTGCGCCCGAAGATAGCTGACCGGGAACGCCCAGGGCCAGCGCGCAGGCCCGGCATGGGTGATCCACGGTTCAAGCGGGAAATCCATCGCGCCGGGCGGGTGCGGCGGCTGCATCGAGGCGACCACACCCAGTTCCGCGAACCTGCTCAGGTCGTCAGGGTGCAAGAGTTCGATATGTTCGATCCGGTGGCGGGAATCGCGGGGGCCGTTGACCTCGCGCGCGGCCTGATAGCCGTCCAGAACAGTGCGCACCGCACCGTCGCCGATGGCATGGACCGAGATCTGCAAGCCCAGCGCATCGGCCTTGATACAGGCGTCGCGGAACCGTTCCGCACTGTGCAGCCGGTCGCCGCGCCAACCGGGGCGATGGGCATAATCCTCGACCAGAACAGCGGTGGAACTGTCGATCACACCGTCCATGAACATCTTGACCCGGTTGGCGGACAGCCTGTCGGTGGCGAATTCCCGTGCCAGCGCCGCGCCCTCGTCCAGCGCGTCGACGGGTTTTGCCGGGGTCAAGTGGAACGGTATCTCGGTCCGGCAGAGAAGATCACCAGCGGCCTCGATTTCAGACAGCAATTCAAGCTGATACCGATTACCATCCATGTTCTGCAAACTGGTGAAACCAAACGAGGCACAATAGCGCAAGCCCCGTTTCAACGTCTCGATATCCTCGGCGCAATCAGCCGGGGTCAGATCGTCGCCGGGCTCGATCCCGGCGAGCCCCAGCCCTTCGCGCCCGCCCGAGGACCGCAGCGCCATCACCGGATCATAGGCCGCGTGTTCGCGCAATTCACCGGCAGCCGTCCCGTCGGACGCCATCACGATCTCATTTCCCGGCGCCAGGTCGCGGCCCTGCATCAGCCCCGCCCGGTCAAGGGCAATCGAGTTGGCCCATGCGGTATGGTGATCGCCCGCCAGAAGAAGGATCGGGCGGTCGGAAAGCACCGCATCCAGCATCTGTCGCGTGGTCGACACGCCTTCGCCGAACAGGTTGTAATCGGTCGCCTTGCAGATCAGAAGTGCCTCGTCCGGGTTGGCGTGGGCATAGGGGATCAGCTTGTCCCGCAGCGCATCCGCCCCGCGCACACCGTCCAGATGCAGCAGGTCCATCCCGAAGGCGCCGGGGAACAGGTGCAGATGCGCCTCGATCATGCCGGGCATGACCGTGTTGCCCTGGGCGTCAAACACGCGCGCCCCCGCCCCGGCCAGCATCCTGATCTCTGCATTGGACCCAACCGCGACAATCCTGTTTCCGGCCATCGCCACCGCCTGCGCACGTGGTTGTGCCGGGTTCATGGTCACCACCGCCCCGTTCACGATGATACGCGTAATCTTCGTCACGATCTGGCAGCCTTTTTCTTCAGAGGAGAATGCGCCGCGAACTCGGGTTCGAACAACAGGCCCACCATCGTATGGGTATCCGCGACCACATCGACACGATGGGCTTCCAGCGACATCACCTCATCCTTGATGAAGGCGAAATAGCGGGCGGTCCAGCGGTCGAAGAACATCCGGGCAAGGAAATCCGGATCGGGGTCGGCACCGTTCAGAAGCCGCATGTCATAATCGCCCAAATATTCGGCAAGCAGGTCGATCAGAGCCGCATCCGAGGTCGCAAACCGCTTTTGAAAATCCGAGTTCGGACGTCTGATATTCACCGATTCAGCATAGCGCCAGACCCGTTTTCCGGCGATCTGCAGCGTGTTGTCGGTGAACTCAAACAACAGTTGGGCCAGAATGTCTCCAAAGGGTTTTCCGGTCGCGCGCGGGCTGTCGCGATGAGCATTTCGTGCCCTTTCGGCGCCTTCGAAAATCAGCGCATTCAGGATATTTTCCTTTGATCCGAAGTAGTTGAACACAGTTGGCGGCGACACTTCCGAGGCTTCTGCGATCTCGGCCATGGTGGTCGCATCCACGCCCTGACGGGCAAACAGTTCGCTGGCATTGGACAGGATTTCTTGCCGCCGCCGCGCCTTCTTGCGGCCGCGCAGACCGGTGTCGGGGCTGTCTGTGCCCATTGCGTCTTGTGATGTGCCCTGTGACGGCTGTGCCAATGTTCTGGCCCTCTCGCCCAAAAATTTTTTATCGCTATAAAAATTTTGTATTGACTAAAGATGTTTTGTCAATCTCAATTATCGCAACCGCGACGACTGGGAAAACAGGATCCACATGATCGAGATCGAAAGCGCGACAAAGGTCTTCGGCACCGGCGAGGCCGCCTTCAGGGCGCTCAATGCCGTCAACGTGACCATTGCCGAAAACGAATTCTTCACACTTCTGGGGCCGTCGGGTTGTGGCAAGACCACGCTCTTGCGGTTGATCGCGGGGTTTGAACCGCCAACCATGGGCGCGATCAAGCTTGCCGGGGATGATATCACCCGGCTGCGCCCCGCCGAACGCCCGGTCAATACCGTGTTCCAGAACTACGCCCTGTTCCCGCACATGAGCGTGGCGGGCAACATCGCCTTCGGACTTGAAATGCTGGGCAAGCCCAAAGACGAGGTGGACAGCACGGTCGCCGAGATGCTGCGTCTGGTGAAGATGGAAGAGTTGAAGGACCGCCGCACCAGCGAAATATCGGGCGGACAGCAGCAACGCGTGGCCCTGGCGCGTGCATTGGCACCCCACCCCAAGGTTCTGCTTCTGGACGAACCGCTCAGCGCGCTGGACCTCAAGCTGCGCAAGGAAATGCAGATCGAGCTGAAACGGCTTCAGCATGAAACCGGCATCACCTTTGTCTTTGTCACCCACGATCAGGAAGAAGCCCTGACCATGTCGGACCGGATCGCGGTCATGAATGGCGGCGAAATCCTGCAGATCGGCAACCCGAAAGAAATCTACGAACGCCCCTCGGCCCGGTTCGTGGCGAATTTCATCGGCGAGTCGAACTTCCTCGATGCCACCCTGAAAGGCGGACAGGTGACACTTGCCGCCGGCGGCACGTTTGACGTTTCGGTGCCCGATGGTGTGGCGGACGGGGCGGTGTCCGTGCTTTTGCGGCCCGAACATGTCGCCGCCCGCGCGGGCGCGGCGCAGGATGGCGAGATTGCAGCAACCGTGGACACGGTGGTCTATTCCGGCGAGGCGACAACGCTGCATCTGTCCCTGCCCACGGGCGAAAAGGTCAAGGCCAAGATCGGCAATGCGCCGCTGGGTGACGGAAGCCTGCCGAAAGAAGGCGACAGCGCCGCGCTGACCGTCGCCACCGGCGCGATCACCGTTTTGCGGGACTGAACGCATGGCCGAAACCCAGACATACCAGCCCGGAGAGCTTGAGGCAGAAGCCCGCGCCGCCGACAACCGCAGCCGCTGGCTGTTGTCGCTTCCGGCGGTCGTCATCATCACCTGCGCCGCGGCGGGACCGCTTCTGGTCATGGTGTTGTACTCCTTCCTGACCCCCGGCGATTACGGCAACGTCAAATGGCAGTTTTCACTGGATGGATGGACCAACATCTTTGTCCAGCGCGATATCTTCGACGACACGCTGATCTGGGCAGACGCCCATCTGTCGATTTTCTGGCGGTCCTTGTCGCTGTCGCTGATCACAACGATCCTGACCTTGCTTTTCGGAGTGCCGACAGCGTGGTTCATCGCCACACAGCCCGCGAACCGCCGCCAGTTCTGGCTGTTTCTGGTGACGGTGCCGTTCTGGACCAACCTGCTGGTGCGCACGATTGCGATTCAGGAGCTGATCCGCTCGGAAGGGGTCATCAACCTTGCGCTGATGAAGGTCGGACTGATCGACGAACCGATCCAGATGATGTTCACCGATTTTGCCATCGGCTTTGGCATGACCTATGTCTACCTGCCCTTGATGGTACTGCCGGTCTATGCCTCGGTCGACAAGCTGGATTTCCGGCTGGTCGAGGCGGCGCATGATCTTTATGCCGGGCGGTGGACCGCATTCCGCCGGGTGATCCTGCCGCTGATCAAGCCGGGCATCATCGCCGGGTCGATCCTGGTCTTCATTCCCAGCCTCGGCGCCTATGTCACGCCGCGCGTCCTGGGCGGTGGCAAGAACCTGATGTTCGGCAACCTGATCGAATTGCAGTTTGGTGCGGGCCGCAACTGGCCGCTTGGCGCGGCCCTGTCGCTGATGCTGATGCTGGCGGTGATGGTGGCCCTGATCTGGTATGTGCGCGTCACTTCTCGGGAGCAGGCAGATGGCTGAGAACTCACCCCTCAAAACCAAGGCGCGCGGCTATTCCGTAAAGACCCTGCCCGGCTTTTCCGTCGTCGCGCTGTTCACGCTTGTCGCGCTTTATGCCCCGATCGTGATCCTCGTCGTCTATTCCTTCAACCAGGGCACGTCGCTGGCGGTGTGGGAAGGCTTCTCATTGCGCTGGTATCAGCAGGCCGCTGCAAACGAAGCGGTTCAGGATGCCGCCCTACGCTCATTGATCCTTGCGATCTCGGCGGCATCGGTGGCGACGGTTGCCGCGACCATGGCGGCGCTGGCCACCACCCGCACCCGGCATTTCCCCGGTCGCACCATGATCTATGCGCTGATCAACCAGCCGCTGATGGTGCCCGAGATCGTGACCGCCGTAGCGCTTCTGATTGTCTTTGCCGCGATCAAGGTCTGGACCGGGCACACCAGCATGATCTACCTGATCGTCGCCCATACCGCGTTCTGCGTGCCCTTTGCCTATCTGCCGATCCGTGCCCGGCTTGAGACGATGGACAACTCTCTCGAGGCGGCGGCGCAGGACCTCTATGCCTCGCGCTGGCTGACCTTCCGGCGTGTCACCCTGCCGCTGATGTGGCCGGGGATCGTGGCGGGGCTGATGCTGGCTTTCGTGATCTCACTGGATGACGTGGTCATCACCGAGTTTGTGAAATCCGCCGGACAGGAAACCCTGCCGACCTATATGCTGGGCCAGCTGCGCCGCGTGGTCACGCCCGAGGTCAACGCGATCTCGACCGTGATCCTTCTGGCGGGTGCGATCCTTGTCTCGCTGTTCTTCCTGCTGACCAACAGGCGCGTCTGACCTCAGGGGCGCCCAATATTGAACCGGACCGCGCAGAGCCCGGAACGAACAACCTCACCAAGACCCAACAAACAAACCGAAAACCCAACAAGGAGACGAACGATGAAGACGATGATCGCAGCACTCTCTGCCCTTGGCCTTGCCGCTGGCGCGGCCTCGGCGCAGGAGTTGAACATCTATAACTGGGGCAACTACACCAACCCCAAGCTGATCGAAAAGTTTGAGGCCGAAACCGGCATCAAGGTCACGATTACCGATTTCGACAGCAATGACACGGCGCTGGCCAAGGTCAAGGCCGGCGGGCACGGGTTCGACATCGTGGTGCCGACCCACACCTATGTCCCGATCTGGATCAGCGAGGGCCTGCTGCTGGAAAGCCGCCCGGATCAGATGGAAAACTTCAAGAACATGGACCCCAACTGGGTCGACGTGAAATGGGATCCGGGTCGGCATTACACGGTGCCGTGGCAATGGGGCACAACCGGCGTCGTGGTCAACACCAAGTATTATGACGGCGACATCAATACCTCGGCCATCTTCATGGACCCGCCGGAATCGCTGCGCGGCAAGATCAACGTCGTGCCCGAGATGGGTGACGTCATGGCGCTGGCGATCATGTATTACGGCGGCGAACCCTGCACCGGCGACAAGGAAGTGCTGAAAAAGGTGCGCGACGGTCTGGTCGCAGCCAAGCAGCACTGGCTGGGCATGGACTATGGCAACCTTGAGAAATTCGCCAAGGAAGACCTCTGGGCTGGCGTGAACTGGAACGGCTCGACCTTCCGTATGCGCCTTCAGAACGAGACCATCGCCTATGGCTACCCGAAAGAGGGCTACCCGGTCTGGATGGACTCGGTCGCGGTTCTGAAGGACGCCAAGAACGTCGATGAAGCCAAGGCATTCCAGAACTTCATCATGGACCCGGAAAACGCCGCGCTGATCAGCGAATTCGCGCGCTATGCCAATGGGATCATGGGCTCCGAGGCGTTTATGCCCGCCGACATGATCACTGCGCCCGAGATCGTGATCCCGGCTGAATTGAAGGACAAGGGTGTCTTCAACGAAACCTGCCCGCCGGATGTTCAGCAGATCTACACCCGCATCTGGACCGACCTCCAGAAGTAAGCGCAGACTTGACAACCAAAGTGGCCCCGCGCGGGCCACTTTTCTTTCACCACCCACATTCAAAGCAAGGGTCCGATGCCCGAGAGTTTCCGAAATTCAGACCCCGCCCCGCCGATCATGCAAGGCAGCCCCGTGCCCCCCGAATGGCGTGTCGCGGCATATGACTGGGACGCCCCGCCCTGGAACAGGTGGAGCTTTCAGCACATGCGTGAACTGGTTCCGACGGTCCCTGTGCCGCGTGGCGGCACCGTCTGGGACCTGCCCGGTGCGGATGAGAATTGCGCAACCGGGGACATCACCTTTGCCCGTGGAAACGGCGAAACCATCACCTGGGATGGCTTCCTGGACCTGTCCTATACCGACGCGACGCTGATCTGGCACGACGGGCGCGTCCTGAGTGAACGCTATTTCAACAACATGACCCCGACGACCGAACATATCGCGTTTTCCGTGTCGAAAAGCGTGGTCGCAACGGTTGCTGGCATGTTGATCGACGACGGGCTTCTGGACCCGGACGCTCCGATCACCGATCCCCTGCCCGAACTGGCCCAGACCGCCTGGACGGGTGCCACGCTGGGTCAGGTTCTGGACATGACCAGCGGCGTCAAGTTCGACGAAAGCTATGGAAACCCTGACGCTCAGGTCTTTCTTCTCGACGTCGCCGCCAATCTGAAACCGCTTTATCCCTGGATGAAACAGGACGAGGTTCCCGCCACGATCTGGGAGTTGATCCAAAGTCTGAAATCAACAGATGCGCCCCACGGCAGCCGCTTTGAATATCGCTCGATCGAGACTGACTGCCTGGGTTTCGCGATGGAGCGGGTCTCGGGGCAGCGGTTGCCGCAATTGCTCTCGGACCGACTGTGGGGCCCGATGGGGGCGGAACGTGATGCCTGTTTCACCGTGGATCGCGGCGGGTTTGCCATGGCCGATGGCGGACTGAACGCAACCCTGCGCGATATGGCTCGGTTTGGCCGACTGCTTTTGGAAGACGGGCGGCGCGACGGGCGGCAGGTGGTGCCAAAAAGCTGGATCGACGACATCCGCCACGGGGCGCATGGGCTGGCAAACCAGCATTTGCGGGATTTCCTGCCCAATGGCCGCTATCGCAACCAGTTCTGGATCATGGATGAAAATGGCCCGGCACACTTGAGCCTTGGCATCTTTGGCCAGCACATCCTTGTCGACCCCGAGACAGGCACGGTCGCCGTGAAATTCTCAAGCTGGCCGACCTTCCTCAGTGATGAGGGATGGGTCATGGACTGGGTGCGGGGCGTGCGGGCGGTTGTGGCCGCGCATTCGGCCTAGGGGCAGCGGGCACGCAGAATGCCCGCTGACCTTCGTTGTTGGCCCAAATCAGACGAAAGCCTGAAGCCCGGTTTGCGCCCGGCCAAGGATCAGCGCGTGAACGTCATGCGTGCCCTCATAGGTGTTCACGGTCTCAAGGTTGACCATGTGGCGGATCACATGGAAATCCAAGGAGATGCCGTTGCCCCCGTGCATGTCCCGCGCCATGCGCGCCACATCCAGCGCCTTGCCACAGTTGTTGCGCTTGATCAGAGAGATCATCTCGGGCGCGGCTTTTGCTTCGTCCATCAGCCGCCCGACCCGCAACGCGGCCTGAAGGCCCAGCGCGATCTCGGTCTGCATATTGGCCAGTTTCAACTGGAAAATCTGGGTGTTGGCCAGCGGACGGCCAAACTGCTTGCGGTCCAGACCATATTGCCGCGCCGCATGCCAGCAGAACTCGGCCGCGCCCATCGCCCCCCAAGCGATGCCATAGCGGGCGCGGTTCAGACAGCCAAACGGCCCTTTCAGCCCTTCGACATTGGGCAGAAGCGCGTCCTCGCCCACCTCGACATTGTTCATCACGATTTCACCCGTGATCGAGGCCCGCAGCGATGCCTTGTTCTCGATCTTCGGCGCGGAAAGGCCCTTGGTGCCCTTGTCCAGAACGAACCCCTTGATCTTGCCACCATGGGCCTCGGACTTGGCCCAGACCACAAAGACATCCGCGATCGGCGCGTTGGAAATCCACATTTTCGACCCGTTCAGCACATAGCCGCCATCAGTTTTCCTGGCGGTCGTCTTCATGCTGCCGGGATCGCTGCCCGCGTCCGGCTCGGTCAGTCCGAAACAGCCGATGAATTCACCGCTGGCCAGTTTCGGAAGGTATTTCTGACGCTGTTCCTTGGTGCCATATGCATAGATCGGATACATCACGAGGCTCGATTGCACCGACATCATCGAGCGATAGCCAGAGTCCACGCGTTCAACCTCGCGCGCGACCAGACCATAGGTGACATAGCCAGCGCCGATGCCGCCATATTCCTCGGGAATCGTGGTGCCCAGAAGCCCCATCTCGCCCATCTCGCGGAAAATCTCGGGATCGGTTTCCTCTTTGGCAAACGCATCGGTGACGCGCGGCATCAGCTTTTCGTCCGCATAGGCGCGGGCGGCGTCGCGCACCATGCGCTCTTCCTCTTCCAGCTGGGTTTCGATCAGGAACGGGTCTTCCCAGTTGAACGGGCCCAGCGCGGGCATGGATTGCGGGGACAGGTGTTCGGTCATCTCGCGCCTTTCGAATCATTGCTTTGTTTAGCTAACGCCGATATTGCTCAAATTTCTGAGCAAAGCGAGTGGAATTTTGTATCAGACCCGCTTAATGATGATTCGTGACGCTGCGTGAGGAAGAACCCATGGACGAATACGAATTTGATGTCGGCGCCCGCCTTCGGGACTTGAGAATCAAGGCCGGATTGTCCCAGCGCGGCCTGGCCGAGGCCGCCAGGGTTCCTCATGGGCAGATCTCGATGATCGAAACAAACCGGTCCAGCCCCTCGGTGGCGTCCTTGCGCAGGATATTAGGCGGTCTTGGCACCAGCATGTCGGCGTTTTTCGAACCGGACACCCCCACCCCGACGCGCACCTTCTTTGCCGAGGACGAGTTGACGGACCTGACGTCGCGCCTCAGCTATGGCGGGCGCATGGTGTTGAAACAGGTGGGTGACGCCGAGGCACACGGGCTTCAGATCCTCAAGGAATACTATGCCCCCGGTGCCGACACCGGCGTGACCATGCTGGAACATGACGCCCATGAAGGCGGGGTCGTGATCTCGGGTGAGATCGAGGTGACGGTGGGCGACAGCGTCCGGGTGCTGAGCGCGGGCGAGGCCTATCTGTTCGACAGCCGCGCACCGCACCGTTTCCGCAATATCTCTGACAAACCGGCCGAGGTCATTTCGGCCTGCACGCCCCCCTATCTGTGAGGAAGAAGATGAAGCCGCTTGAAGGACTGAAAGTTGTCGAACTGGCGCGTATCCTGGCCGGGCCATGGGCAGGACAGGCGCTGGCCGATCTGGGTGCCGAGGTGATCAAGGTCGAAAGCCCCGAAGGGGATGACACCCGGCGCTGGGGCCCACCCTTCATCGAGCGCGACGGCGACCGGACGGCGGCCTATTACTATTCCGCCAATCGCGGCAAAGCCTGTGTGACCGCGGATTTCCGCACCGAGGAAGGCCGCGCCAAAGTGATCGACCTGATCCGCGATGCCGACATCCTGATCGAGAACTTCAAGGTCGGCGGGTTGGCAAAGTACGGGCTGGATTACGACAGTCTGAAAGAGGTCAATCCGCGCCTGATCTATTGCTCGATCACCGGGTTCGGGCAGGACGGGCCTTATGCAGAACGGGCGGGCTATGACTATCTGGTGCAGGGCATGTCGGGGCTGATGTCGATCACCGGGCCCAAGGATGGCCAGCCGCAGAAAGTGGGGGTTGCCGTGACCGATATCGTGACCGGGCTTTATGCCACGACGGGTATCCTTGCTGCTGTCGAGATGCGCCACCGCACCGGGCGCGGTCAGCAGATCGACATGAGCCTTCTGGACTGCGGGCTGGCGATGCTGGCAAACCAGACGATGAACTATCTTGCCACTGGTGACAGCCCGGTGCGGCTGGGCAATGTCCATCCCAATATCACCCCCTACGAGGTGGTTGAGGTCGCGGATGGGCATATCATCCTTGCGGTGGGCAATGACCGGCAGTTTCAACGTTTCTGCACCGTGATCGACCGCGCGGATCTGGCCGGGAACCCGGCCTATCAGACCAATGCGGGCCGGGTTGCGGGACGCGACGGGCTGATCGCCGCGATCACGGCGACCCTGTCGGCATGGAGCAAGGCAGACATTCTGACAGCGCTTGAGAAAGCCACCGTTCCGGCCGCCCCGATCAATTCGGTCGGCGAGGCTTTTGAAGACCCACAGATCGTAGCGCGGGGGATGCAGATCTCGCCGGAAGGGGTGCCCGGCGTGCGGGGGCCGTGGGTGTTTTCAGACGCGGAACTGGCGTTGGAGCGTTCCGCACCGGTGCTGCCCAAGGGTAAGTGACGGGGGCGCTGCCCCCGCACCCCCGGGGTATTTGCGACCAGCAAAAAGGCGCGGCTCAATGCCCGTTGATGCGGCGTTCCATCAAGTATTGATAGAAGGCGGGGGTGAGGCGGTTCAGAAGATAGGACAGCCGCGAGACCCGGCCAACCGGGATGAAATCGCGGCCCCTCTCATGCCCTTTCAGGATGATCTCGGCGGCGGTGGTGGCATCCATTGCATCGATCCCGTCACTGGATGAACCGGGGCGCTCCAACCCATACTGCGCGGTCGCGCCGGGGTTGGTGGCGACGAATGAGGGCGCGGCGATGCGGACAGAGACCCCGTGCCGACGTTCCTCGGACCGAAGCGAGGAAAAGAACCCCTGAAGCGCGTGTTTGGAGGCGGCATAGGCGGTGCGGTGGTAAAGCGGCGCAAACCCCGCCACCGAGGACATGGCGAGATGGGTGCCCTTGGCGGCGCGCACGGGCATTAGAAGCGCCTGTGCCATGGTGATTGCGGCGAAGTAATTGACCTCGAACAGGCGACGATGCGCGGCAAGGTCCTGAGTGCCGAACCCGCCGATCTGGGTGACGCCGGCGTTATAGATCACGAGGTCCAGATGCGGGTATTCGGCATTAAGCGCGGCGCAGAGGTTTTGCAGTTCGGCGGCGTCGGTGAGATCACATTGATGAAGGATGCGCGTATCGCTGGGTGTCAGCGTCGAAACGTCCCGATCCACCAGAACAAGACGCCAGCCGCGCCCCTCAAGCGCGTCAGCCAGCGCGCGCCCCAGCCCCCCGGCCCCGCCGGTAACCAATGCCGTCTTCATGCCGCCGCATCCCACCACATGCGAAACACCTCTTCCGAGGATTTCAGCGGCGTGTAGCCAAACGTGGATTTCAGGGCGGCATTGTCGAGAACCGGGCGGTATTGCAGGAAACGCACCTGTTCCGGCCCATAGCGCGACATGCCAAGCGGTTTTGCGACCGCCAGCGCCGCCTGAAGCGCGGCAGCGGGCAGGCGTAGCACGGGCTTTTCCATGATCCGCGCCAGGTCGCTGACCCCAAGCGCGCCGTCCCCGGCAACGTTGAAAATCCCGGGCGGACCGTCGGTGGCGGCGCGGGCCAGGATACGGGCAAGGTCATCTGTCCAGATGAAGACAAACGGGCTTTCGGCCCCGAACAGCGCCAGAAGGCGGGGTTTGCGAAACAGGTTGGTGATCTGATTCTCGCTGCCCGGTCCCAGAACCGTGCCGACACGCAAAACCACCTGTTCCAGTTCGGGATGCTTTTGGCGAATGTCACCAAGGCGTTCCTCGACAAGGCGCTTGTGCCAGGAATAGGCGAATTCGGGATTGCCGCGCACGGGGTCGCTTTCGACCAGCGGCACGGGGTTGTCGGCGTGATAGCCATAGGCCGCCCCGGACGAGGTCACGACCAGCCGCCGCACGCCATTTGCTAGTGCCGCCTGCACCACGTTCTCAGTGCCGGTTACGTCGACCTTGTATGCGAATTCGCGCGTCGCCCCCTTGGGCGGGGTCACGATGGACGCAAGGTGGATGATGACCTCGGGCCGTGTCGCGGCGATGACGCGTGCCGGATCGCCGCCGGTCACGTCCAGTGTTTCAAAGCGCATGCCGTCGGGCAGGTCGTCGATCGGGCGATGGTCGGTTGCGATGACCTCATGCCCCGCCAGCGTCGCAAGCAGCGCGCGCCCGACAAGACCGCCCGCGCCGGTGATCAGGATGCGCGTCATCGTGCGGCCTTGGTCCGGGACCAGACAGCCGCCAGCGCCATGCCACTGAAGATGTGCCAGATGCCCCAGAAGGCCGCGACGACCGCCATTCCGCCAAGCCCGTGAAAGAAGGCAAAGATCAGGATCAGCCCAAGGCCCGAGTTCTGGATGCCGGTTTCGATGGTGATGGCACGGCGGTCAAACGGGCTGAGACGCATGGCCGAGCCGACAAGGAAGCCACCCGCAAGCGCCAACCCGTTATGGGCAAAGACCAGAACCGCCACCAGCCCGGCATAAACAAGGAAATAAGACCAGTTCGCCGACAGCGCCGCGACGACAAAAGCGATGAAAATCGCCATCGACAGCCATTGCAGCGGGGTGCGCAGCCGTTTCGTGACATCCGGGCGCCGGACGTTCAGTGTCACCCCCAGAGCCAAGGGCAGAACCAGCATCAGCCCCACGGTGATCGCCACCGAGATCGGATCGACCGACGTGGCGCGCAGGATCTCTCGGGTGGGTTCATAAAGGCTGCCCCAGAAGGCGATGTTCAGCGGGGTCAGAAAGATCGCCGCCACAGTCGAAAACGCCGTCAGGCTGACCGACAGCGCCGCATTGCCCCCGGCGCGATGGGTGATGAAATTCGAGATATTGCCGCCGGGACAGGCGGCGACAAGGATCAGGCCCAGCGCGATCGACGGGATCGGCTGCGTCAGCAGGACCAGACCGAAAGTCAGAACCGGCAGCACGATGAATTGAGACAACAGCCCGGCGATCACCGGCTTCGGCGCTCGCGCCAGCCGCTTGAAATCTTCGGGCGTGAGGTCAATCGCGATCGAGAACATCACAACCGCCAGTATCCCGTTCAGCAGCATCAGCGAACCGGGTGAAAAATTCAGGACTACATCATCCACAGGGGTCATGCGCGCGCTCCTTTCGACAGACGGTCGATCCAACCGGTGACGGCCCCGCGATAGGTGGCCTTGTCCACGTAATAGGCCATACGCGCCAGCTTGAGATAGTTCATTCCGCCGGTGGCCCGGTCAAAGGCGCCGGATTTCGCGGCTTTCAGCGCCTCGGCCTGCGGATCGCCGTCACGCAGACCACGCAGGTGGCGGGCTACCATTTCAGCCTGCTCGTGACGCCCCTGCCAGCCCAGCCCGGTCGCCTCGACCATGCCCAGCACGAACAGATCGTCGCGTTGGGGATGCATGGCGTTGAGGTAGAGATGCGGTGCATCGCCCTGCCAGTTCAACAGGGTGTCGTCGATGAACGGGTAATGCAACTTGTAGCCCGTCGCGGCGAGGATCATGTCATACTCGCGACTGGTGCCGTTCTTGAAATGGACGGTGTTGCCCTCCAGCCGGTCGATATCGGCGCGCACTGTGATGTCGCCATGACCAGCGTGATACAGCACCAGCGAATTGACGACCGGGTGACTTTCGTAAAGCGCATAGTCGGGTTTCGGGAAGCCATATTTCTCGGGCGTGCCGACAAACCACTTCAGGATCAGCCCGTCCACTTTGAGCTTCAACCACATCGGAAGCCTGATCTTGCCGCCCATCGTGTCGGCGGGCATGCCAAAGACGTATTTCGGCACGAAGTAATATCCCCGCCGCATCGAGATATCGCAGCTTGCCCCGTGATGCACCGCATCCACCGCGATGTCGCAGCCAGAGTTCCCGGCCCCGACGATCAGCACCCGTTTTCCGGCAAACTGGGTGGGATTGCGATACTGGCTGGCATGGATCATCTCACCGGAAAACTCTCCGGCAAACCGCGGCATATTGGGTTCCGACAATGTGCCATTGGCGATCAATACCCCGGCAAACACCGCCTCGTGTTCGCCCGCCGCGTCTCGCCAGACCACGCGCCAGCCGTCGCCATCCGCGCCGACGGGTTCGGTGCGTAGAACTTCGGCTCCAAAGATGTAGTGGCGGCGCAGGTCGAAGTGATCGGCGAAGTCGCGGAAATAGCGGGCCATTTCGCGGTGCGAGGGGTATTCGGCAACCTCGTCACGCATCGGGAAGTCGGTGAATTCCGTCATCCGCTTGGACGAGATCAGGTGCGCCGACTCATACATGGTCGAGCGCGGCGCATCGATGTCCCACAGCCCGCCGACATCGCTGTGCAGCTCAAACCCCTGAAAGGCGATGCCCTGTTCGGCCAGCACCTTGGCGGCAGCCAGGCCCATCGGCCCCGCCCCGATCAGGGCGAACCTGTTGCGTGTGTCGTCCATATATCCTCCCTCGTTCGATTTTAGATTGAACGAACGTCCAATTTAAGGCAAGAGGAATCCATGACCCAAGAGTTTCTGGAAGAAAAACAACGGCAAAGGGCGCCTTCACAAAAGGCGCTGGCCACGCGCGAACGCATTTTCGATGCCGCCGAACGGGTCTTTGCAGCCGAGGGATTCGATGCGGCAGGCATGCGATCGATCGCGGCCCAAGCCGGGGTGCGGCTGGGCCTTGTCAGCCACCACGGGGGCAGCAAAGAGGAACTGTTCTGGAAAGTGGTCGCACGGCGGGCGGATCAGTTGTCGGCGCTGCGGCTGACCGCGCTGCAATCGCGCAAGGCACAAGGCCCCATCACCCTGACCGCGCTGCTGGAATGCTTCTTTGGCCCCTACCTGGAAAAGGCCGAGGTCGGCGGGCGGCAATGGCTGGCCTATGCCCGGATCGTGGCGATGGTCTCGGCCGATCCGCGCTGGCGCGAACTGGCCGCGGTCTGTTTCGACCCCACTGCAGGCCGTTTCATCGACGAGATTTCAGCGCTGTACCCGACCGCCCCGCGTCCGGCGGTGGCGGCGGGATTTGTCTATTCGGTCTCGGCGATGCTGGCGCTTCTGACCTCGCGCTGGCGGATCGCCGCCCTTGGCGACCCGCGCGATGACGCCGCCAGCCATCTGGACGAATTGGTGACCTTCTGCGCCGCCGGGATCGACGCCAGCCTGCGCCGCGCTCAGGGCATCAGCACGGCGGCGCGGTCATAGGTGACCGTATCGGTGCCCATGTCGTCATACAGCACCTCGATCTCGACCGACTGGACCGAACCGAGGTCATATTCGACATAGATCTGGTCGCCCTCTTTCAGCGCGTTCACAGACGGTTCGTCGGCGTAACAAGGCGCCATCGGCCAGACCTGCATCTCACCGCCATTGACCGAAAACCTGATCTGGTGCAGCGCGCATCGCCACGACAGAAGCTGGGTCAGATAGACCAGGTCGCGGCCATCATATTCGCGCACGGCGACCCAACTGCCCTTGGTGGCGTCCAGGATCATCCGCGTCTCGGTGGCATTGAGGAACTTGCCCGTCGGGGACTGATCCTCGGCCTCGAAATGGCCGTCCGCCGCCGCACCCGTCGCAAAAAGCCATGCCGCGATCAAGAAAAACCTATTCATTACAACCTCCTGTTTCCAAAATCTCACGCGATGGGTGAAGCGGGCAAACACATCTTTTGCCCCACCGTCCCGCCGCTTATAGTAATGTCAAAACAGGGTGCAGGGCTGCAGGGCAAATGGCAAGGAAAGCGTCGGGAAAAACCCGGTTCAACATCATGATCGTTGGCCAGGGCGGACGCCTGCAATACGAGGCGTGCCTTTTTGCGGCCTCTCTGCGCGCCGCAAACCCGAACTTTGCGGGCCGCCTGTTCGTCGCCGAACCGCAACCGGGTCCGCTCTGGGAAAACGACCCGCGCATTCACAACCCGGCCGTGCTTGACCTGCTGAGCGACCTTGGCGCCGAAATCCTGCCGTTCGACTCTCACGCCTTCGGCCAGACTTACCCCTATGGCAACAAGATCGAGGCACTTCTGGCCCTGCCCAAAGGTGAACCGTTCCTGTTTCTGGACACCGACACGCTGGTTCTTGGCGACCTGGACACAGTCCCTTTCGACTTCGACCTTCCCTCGGCCAGCCTGAAGGTCGAAGGCACCTGGCCCGAGATCGAACTTTACGGGCCGGGTTATACCGAAACGTGGAAATCGCTTTACGACCGGTTCGGCCTAGACTTCGAAAGCTCGCTCGACCTGTCGCAACCCGACGAATACTGGCGCCGTTACCTCTATTTCAACGCTGGTTTCTTCTATTACCGCTGCCCGCATGAATTCGGTCAGCGCTTCCTCGACTACGCCACCGAAATTCGCGACAACCCGCCCCGCGAATTGGTGTGCCAGTCCCTGAACCCGTGGCTGGATCAGGTCGCGCTGCCGCTCGTCATCCACAGTTTCGGCGGTGGGCGTGACGCGCTTGAACCCGGCTATCTCGATGGCGATGTGACCTGCCATTACCGCCTTCTGCCCCTGCTCTACGCCCGCGAAAACGACCGCGTTGTCGAGGCACTGGAACAGGTGACGGCGCCGAACCGGATCAAGAAGGTGCTGAAGCAATACGACCCGTTCAAGCGCATGATCTATCAGGCGCGCGGCCACAAGGTGCGCGCGCTGTTTGACCAGGACAACCTGCCCCGCAAGGAACGCGCCCTCCGCAACACGATCAAGCGCAACGGCTTCTGGATGCGCTGACAACCTTTTTTGGCCAACCCTTTTTGCTGGTCAGAAATACCCCGGGGGTGAATTGGCGCAGCCAAGAGGGGGCAGCGCCCCCGCCCCCCCCCCCCCCCCCGGGGGGGGGGGGGCAATGGCGAGCCATGACCAGTCGCGTAAAACCTTCAACAAGCAGTTTAGGTCGGGGGGAGAATTGGAAGTCCGCCGGGCCGGCCAGGGGGGTCGACACGCTTCAAATCCACGCGGGCGCCCGCCCCGATCCCGCGACCGGCGCGCGCCAGACGCCGATCTACCAGACCACGGCCTATGTCTTCCGCGATGCCGAACACGCCGCCGCGTTGTTCAACCTTCAGGAAGTGGGTTTCATCTATTCCCGCCTGACCAACCCCACGGTCGCGGTGCTGCAGGAACGGATTGCCACGCTGGAAGGCGGCGTCGGGGCGGTCTGCTGCTCGTCCGGGCATGCGGCGCAGATCATGGCGCTGTTTCCACTGATGGGACCGGGCACCAACGTGGTCGCCTCGACCCGCCTCTACGGTGGCACGGTCACCCAGTTCAGCCAGACCATCAAGCGCTTCGGCTGGTCGGCGACCTTTGTCGATTTCGATGACGAGGCTGCCGTTGCCGCCGCCATCAACGAGGACACCCGTGCGGTTTTCTGTGAATCCATCGCCAACCCCGGCGGCTATATCACCGACATCCCGGCGATTGCCAAAATCGCCGACAAGGCCGGGATCCCGCTGATTGTCGACAACACCTCGGCCACGCCTTACCTGTGCAACCCGATCAGCCTCGGCGCGACGCTGGTGGTGCATTCGACCACGAAATACCTGACCGGCAATGGCACCGTGACCGGCGGCTGCGTGGTGGATTCAGGCAAATTCGACTGGTCCGCCAATGACAAGTTCCCCTCGCTCAGCCAGCCGGAACCGGCCTATCACGGGCTCAAGTTCCACGAGACCTTCGGCCCGCTGGCCTTTACCTTCCACGGCATCGCCATCGGCCTGCGCGACCTTGGCATGACCATGAACCCGCAGGCGGCGCATTACACGCTGATGGGGATCGAGACCCTGTCCCTGCGCATGGAACGCCATGTCGAAAACGCCGAAAAGGTAGCCAACTGGCTGGAAGGCCACGAAAACGTCGATTACGTCACATATGCCGGGCTCGACTCGTCACCTTACAAGGCGCGTGTCGGCACGATCTGTCCCAAGGGGGCGGGCGCGCTGTTCACCGTGGCGCTGAAAGGGGGCTATGACGCCTGCGTCAAGTTCGTCGACAGCCTCGAAATCTTCAGCCACGTCGCGAACCTAGGCGACACCCGGTCTCTGGTGATCCACTCTGCCTCGACCACCCACCGACAGCTGACGCCGGAACAACAGGAAGCGGCGGGCGCCGGGCCTAATGTCGTGCGTATCTCGATCGGGATTGAGGATGCCGACGACCTGATCCGGGATCTCGACAAGGCGCTGAAACGCGCTCACGCCTGACCAGTGACGCATTGAAGCAAAGGCCGCGCGTTTCCCCGCGCGGCCTTTTGTGTTGGGTTATTCCGCGATCTCGAAAATGACCGAGACCCGCGCCTCCAGCGAAACCTCTCCGGCGGCGACAGGAACGCCAGCACTGTCAGCGGCCATGGCGCGTTCCATCATCACCGGGCGCGGCGCCGGTGAGCCCGCCTCGGAAATCAGCACAACCGCCCCAAGCTTGACCCCGGCGGCCTCGGCGTAAAGCTCGGCCTTTTCGCGGGCATCCGCGACGGCGGCACGGCGGGCATCCTGCATCAGCGGCTTGGGGTTCTGGACGGTGAATTGCAGCCCCGAGAACTGGTTGGCACCGTCCTTCAACACGGCATCAAGGACGCCGCCCAGCGCCAGCATGTCCCGGACCCGCACCGTCACCCGGTTGCTGGCCGAAAAGCCGGTAATCCTGCGCGTGTCGCCAGAGTTGTAATTGGACCAGACGGGATGCAGCGACAGATCGCTTGTCTGCATGTCGCGCGGCGCGATCCCGGCCCGACCCAGACGTGAAAGGATGGCGTGTGTGATATCGCTGACCTGCTGCATGGCGTCGCGCGCTGTGTCTGCCTGCGCCTCGGCGCCCAGCGTGATCACCGCCATGTCGGGCGCGGCCTCGACCGTTCCGATCCCTGTGACCTCGATCCTGCCGGCGTCTGCGAATGCGGGACCGGACAACCCGGCCACCAGAAAAATGACTGCAAAAAGACGCATCGCGCCCCCCCTTGTTTGACCTCGTGCCTCCAATCTAGAGGCTGGCGCGCCCGAACCCGACCCCGCCCCCGGTCTTTTTCTTTGCCTCGGCGGATTCCTGCTATAAAATCGCCGTGTTATCGGGCAATCTTCGTCTGATGGGGACCGAGGAACCAACAGGAATATGAGACCGGAATTTGCGCTTTCCCTGTCTTTTGAAGGCATTGGGCTGCTCTACCGAGAGTCGGGCGGCTGGCGCCTTCTGGACGAAGTGCCGCTGGCCTCGGACGACCTGACCCAGGCGCTTGGTGCGCTGCGCGAGATGGGTGAGGCGATCGCGGCGGATTTCCGCTGTGTGCTGGTGCTGCCCAACGACCAGATCCGATATCTGTCGTTGGAAACCGGCCGCGCCCGCGACGAGGTGCGCCGCGTAAAGGCGGCAGAGGCGCTGGAAGCGGCAACCCCCTATGGCGTGGATGATCTGAGTTTCGACATAGCCGCAAACGGGCGCATGACCCATGTTGCAGCGGTCGCCCGCGAAACATTGGACGAGGCCGAGAGCTTTGCCGTGGATCACGGATTCCGGCCCGTCGGCTTCACCGCAATCCCGCCCGAGGACAGCTTTCCCCAGGCCCCGGATTTCGGTGCGACCCGCTTTGCTGGCGAACATCCCGATGCGCTGCATGAACACGACCCGGTGGTTATCAGCATTACTGCGCGAGGTCCTCTGCCTGCCGCGCAACCTGCATCGCAGGAACCGCCTGCCCCGGCATCCGAACCTGAAGCGCCCCCCGAACCGCAAGCCGCGCCCGCGACCAAGCCCACGGCTGAGACTGCGGTTGCGCCGCTTCGCCTGACTGGTGCGGACGAAGTTGACGCAACATCGTCGGAAGACGGCAGCCCTGCGGACACGGCACGGCAAGTCGCCATCGACACGCGCGCACCGGCGCCGGCCGCCTTCGCCAGCATCCGTGCGCGGCGGGACGACACTGCCGATGCAACCAAGTCCCTGTCCGGCGTCACACGTGACGACGTGGGCGCGACCGCTCCTGTTATCCAGCCGCCCTCGGGCGAAGCTGCGGACACGGATGACAGGGTGTCGGCCCAGTTGCGTTTCGACCCCGCCAGCCTGATCAAAGGCCTGCGCGCCGACCCGGTGATCGACGAGCCGGAGGAAGAGGACCAGGCCAAGTCCAACGGCGTCGCGACATCCTTCTTCAGCCGCCGGGCAAGCCGGGCTGCGCCTGCCGCGATCACGCCCGCCGCCGCCAACGGACCAGTGAACAGCCGGACGCCCCATGCCGATCCCGACGAGGGTGCGCCCGACGACGGCACCGATGAAAAGCGCCGCATGACGATTTTCGGCGCGCGCGAGACCGAGGTCGGCGGCAAGCCCCGTTTCCTTGGCCTTGCCCTCACCGTACTGTTGCTGCTGTTCCTTGCAGGGGTCGCGGCATGGGCGGCGCTGTTCCTTGAAGATGGGGTCGCTGGCCTGTTCGGGCGCGAGAACGCACCGCAGATCGCCGTAAGCGACCCGGACGAAGCACCGGTGGAAACCCCCGTGATCGCCCCCGAGGACGTGCCAGTCGTGACCGCCCTGACCACGGCTGTCCCCCCGGATGAGGTCGCCATGATCGACCTGCGCAACGAGGGCGACGACCTTGCACTTCTCGAAGACAGCATGGCCGAACCGGAACCCGAGCCAGAGCCCGCCCCGCTTCTGAGCGAGGCCGACGCGCAGGCCCGATATGCGGTCACCGGCATCTGGGAACGCGGCCCCGATCAGCCCGCCACCCCGACCATCGGGCAGATAGACGATATCTACATCGCCTCGATCGACCCTGCGGACCTGGCCCATGACGCGATTGCCCTGCCCGAGGCAAATCCCGAACATACGGACAAGGCCATGGACCGCCAGCCGGTGCCGCCGCCGTCCGGCACCACGTTCCAGTTTGATGAAAACGGGTTGGTCGTTGCCACGCGCGAAGGGGCCCTGACCCCCGAGGGGATCACGGTGTTCCTTGGCAAACCTTCCGTGCTGCCGAAGGCTCTGCCAGAACGCGCTGACGACGCCAGCCCGGAATCGGATGCGGTGAAGCTGGCCCTGCTTGCCGAAATTCGCCCCCGCCTGCGTCCGGGCAACATGGCGGACCGGGTCGAGCGCAGCCAGACCGGTGGGTATACGCTGGACGAACTTGCCTCGGTTCGCCCCAAAATGCGCCCCGCAACCGAAAAGGCACAGGCAGAGCGGGACACCGCAAAGACGGATCAGGCGATCGTTGCCTCGTTGAAGCCCCGAGTCCGGCCGTCGAATTTTGCCCAGATCGTGGATCGGGCGATGCCGAAAGAGGTGGCGGTGGCAACCCCGGTGTCCGCTTCGGTTACGCCCAGCATCCCGTCCTCGGCCTCGGTCGCGCGACAGGCAACGATGAAGAACGCGATCAACCTTCGAAAAGTGAACCTGATTGGCGTATACGGCACGGCCAACGACCGTCGTGCCTTGGTTCGCCTTCCGAACAGCCGTTACAAGAAGGTCAAGGTCGGCGACCGCATCGATGGCGGCAAGGTCGTGGCCATTGGCGATCAGGAATTGCGCTATCAGAAAGGTGGCCGAAACTTGGTGCTGACCCTGCCCAAGAGCTGACACCATTTGAGGCTGCAGACCTCGGGCCGGTTGTGCTAGCGTGGTCTCCACTTCGGGCGGACCACTGGAAGAGACTTGGCAAGATCAAACAATAACAACCCGATGGACGAGCTTCTTCGCGCCCGTCTGCGGATCAGGGAAGGCGCCAGGTTTCGACTGAAGGCGTTGCGGATCCTGATGCAGCTCATCGATGTCGGCAACAAGGTTTTCACGGGTCAAAGCTTTTTCGCGCTGCGCGAGGCCGAGGCGACGCTGATCGAACTGGACGGCCGGACCGGGCTGGAACTGGTCGATGCGTTGCTGGCGATGAAGGGTGGCACCACGATCACGGCGCATGGGGTGGAGAACATTCCACGCGAAGGCGCGGTTGTCATCGCCTCGACCCATCCCGTTGGCACCTATGACTTCATCGTCCATGCCGGGGCGCTTCTGCCGCACCGCCCCGATCTGAAGGTGATCGCCAACCGCGAATCCGAGCGTTTTCTCGGCAAGGACATCCTGATCCCCGTCGATCTGGACAAGCACAACAACGCCACCTCTGCCCGCGCCACCCACGCCGCGATGCAGTCCCATCTGGACGCGGGCGGGGCGCTGCTGATCTTTGGCTCGGGACGGGTGCCGCGAATGGAGAACGGGTTGCTGGTGGAACCGCCGTGGCGCCTTGGGCCAACGCGCATGTCGGAAAGCGCAAACGCCCCGATCATCCCCGCCTCGCCGGACATGAGAAACTCGCGCCATTACTACCGCACCCGTCGGTTGGTCGGCTGGCTGAGCCGGGGCAATGACGATCTGGCGCGGGAAGTGGCGTCGCTGCGCTATGTCTCGGAACTGCTGGCCAAGCTGGGCGGGACGTATGACGTGCATTACGGGCCCGCGTTGCCTCCGGGAACGCCCCCGGACGAGATCAAGGCCGCAGCCGAGGCGCTGGTGCCGGGGCTGTACCACCCGGTCTGACATGGCCGCGTGACGACAAAAACGCCGCCGACCCGAAGATCGACGGCGCCCCCTCCCCCCGGTTGGACCGGGCCTATCGCCTGCTTGTCATTCGGCGGCGATTTCGCCGTTCTCGATCTGCTCGCGCTCGATCGACTCAAACAGCGCCTTGAAGTTGCCCTCACCGAAACCATCATCGCCCTTACGCTGGATGAACTCGAAGAAGATTGGGCCGATCACCGTTTTCGAGAAGATCTGCAACAGGATCTTGGTTTCACCCCCGTCGACAACCCCTTCGCCGTCGATCAGGATGCCGTGTTTCATCATCCGGTCCTTGGGCTCGTCATGGCCTTTCACACGCTCATAGCTGAGGTCGTAATAGGTTTCATTCGGACCGGGCATGAATTTCAGCCCCTTGGCGGCGATCTTGTCGGTCGAGGTATAGATGTCGTCCGAGCCCACGGCGATGTGCTGGATGCCTTCGCCGTTGTATTTCTTGAGATAGCTGACGATCTGCCCGGTCTCGCCGCGGTCCTCGTTGATCGGGATGCGGATACGGCCATCGGGCGAGGTCAATGCGCGGGAAAACAGGCCGGTATATTTGCCCTGGATGTCGAAAAAGCGGATTTCGCGGAAGTTGAACAGGTCGCCATAGAATTTGAACCACTTGTCCATGTTGCCCTTGAAGACATTGTGGGTCAGATGGTCGAGATAATAGAACCCGTCGCCCGCCGGTTTCTTGTCGCTGACATAGTCGTATTCGGCGGCATAGGCATCCGCGCCCTCGCCATATTGGTCAACGAAATAGAGAAGGCTGCCGCCGATGCCATAAATCGCGGGCACATCCAGCGCCTTGCCGTCGCCCTCGTAAGGTATCGCGCCCTTGGACACGGCATGGTCAAATGCAACCTTTGCGTCCACCACGCGCCACGCCATCGAAGGCGCGCAGGGCCCGTGTTCCTCGACGAACTTGGCGGCAAAGCTGCCCGGTTCGGCGTTCAGCACATAGGTCACATCGCCCTGCTGCCACAGTTCGATGTTCTTGGTCTTGTGCTGGGCGGTCTTGGCATAGCCCATGCGAGCAAACAGGTCACGAAGCTCCTGTGGATCGGGATGGGCGAATTCGACAAATTCGAACCCATCCGTGCCGGCGGGGTTTTGCGGGGAAATGGTGGCTTTTGGTGCTTCGTGCGGGAAGGGACCCATGTCGCGTCTCCTGTTGGACTGAAGGTAAAGATGTTCGCTGAATGCAATATATTCGCAACGCAGCGCGGGTTTTCCGCGAATTTGGGTGTTCAGACTGCGTATTTTGCGCGAGTATCGCACACAATTGCCAATTTTTCGGAATTCCCCGCACATGCTCGATGACACCGACACCCGACTCCTTGCTGCCCTGCAAAAAGACGCCCATCTGACCGCGCAGCAACTGGGAGAAATACTGAACCTGTCGCCCAGCCAGGCCGGACGGCGGCGGCAGCGGCTTGAGGCGGAAGGCTATATCCAGAACTACGCGGCGCGGCTGGACGCCAAGAAGCTGGGCCTGTCGGTGCAGGCCTTTGTGCAGGTCAGTCTTGGGATTCACGGGCCGGAACAGTCAAAAAGCTTTGCGAGACTTGTGAACACCCGACCGGAAATTGTCAGCGCCTGGACCCTGACGGGGGATGCGGATTACCTGCTGAGGGTCTATTGTGAAGACCTTGCCGCGCTGAACAGCTTGATTCACGAAACTTTACTGCCACATCCAGCGGTAAGCCGGGTGCAAAGCCAGATCGTGATGGACCAGTTCAAACGCGACGCGCCGCTGCCCACGTGATGGACCATAGGGACTGACATGGAAAACATTTTCTTTCAGGCAACGATTTTCCTGGCCGCCGCCGTGATCGCGGTGCCGATCGCTGCGCGGCTTGGGTTGGGCTCGGTGCTGGGCTACCTCGCGGCGGGGGTGGTGATCGGGCCGGTGCTGGGCCTTCTCGGAACACATGAATCGCACGAGTTGCAACACTATGCCGAGTTCGGCGTGGTCATGATGCTGTTCCTGATCGGACTTGAACTGGACCCGCGCGCACTTTGGGCAATGCGGCACAAGCTTTTGGGTCTTGGCGGGTTGCAGATCGGCATTACCGGGGCTGCGGTGGCCGGGGCCGCCATTCTGCTTGGGGCCGAAACCCCGCTGGCCATCGCGATCGGTATGACATTCTCGCTGTCCTCGACGGCGATCGTGCTGCAAACCCTGACTGAGAAGCGGCTGATGCAGACGAAGGGCGGGCGATCAACCTTTGCCGTCCTGCTGACACAGGATATTGCCGTCATTCCCTTTCTTGCCATCCTGCCGCTTCTGGCTTCGCAGGACGCGCGCGCGGAGCTGGCCGAAGGGCATGACAACGCCAGCGGTGCGCTTGGCTTTGTCGCCGAGTGGCTGCACAGCCTGCCCGCCTGGGGCGAGACGCTGGTCACCCTGGGTGTGGTCGCGGCAATCATCCTGGGCGGGATTTATGGCAGCCGCCCGATCTTCCGCTATATCCACGGCGCCCATCTGCGCGAAATGTATACGTCGCTTGCCCTGCTGATCGTGGTCAGCATTGCGCTGGTGATGACCGTGGTCGGCCTGTCTCCGGCGCTGGGAACCTTCATCGCCGGGGTGGTTCTGGCGAACTCGGAATTCCGCCACGAGATGGAAAGCGACATCCAGCCCTTCAAGGCGCTGCTTCTGGGATTGTTCTTCATCACGGTGGGGGCCGGGATCAATGTCGATCTGTTGTTCAGCGCACCGCTGACGATCCTTGGGCTGACACTGGGGCTGATCGCGCTGAAGGCGCTGATCCTGTTCGTGCTGGCGGTGGTCTTTGGCCTGAAAGGGCGCGACCGGCTGTTGTTCACGCTGGGCCTGGCGCAGGCCGGTGAATTTGGCTTTGTCCTAATCTCCTACTCGCTGACCCAGAACGTGATGCCGATGGAAACCGCCGAAGTCCTGCTTCTGGTGGTGGCGTTGTCGATGCTGGTCACGCCGCTGTTGTTCATCGCCAACGAGGTGCTGGCCCGCTATGCGGTGACGGACGCGGTGGACGACGCCCCGGAACCTGACGACATCGACGAACAGGGTCCGATCATCATTGCCGGGATCGGCCGCTTTGGGCAGATCGTGCATCGTCTGGTGTCAAGCGCAGGCTTCCGCACGGTGGTTCTGGACCACGACCTGCGCACGGTGCAGCTGATGCGGCGGTTCGGGGTGAAAGGGTTCTTCGGAGATCCCACCCGGCCGGAACTGCTGCATGCCGCAGGGCTGGCCGAAGCCAAGGTGCTGGTGGTGGCGCTGGATGATCCCGAAGCGGCGTTGAAACTGGTCAAACACGCCCGCCGCGAACGGCCTGACCTGCATATCGTCGCCCGCGCCCATGACCGCGTCAGCGTCTTCAGGCTGTATCAGGCCGGGGCCAACGACATCGTGCGCGAGATGTTTGACTCGTCCCTGCGCGCGGGCCGCTATGTGCTGGAGAACGTCGGGCTCAGTGAATACGAGGCGGCGCAGGCCGAGCAGACCTTCTATCAGCATGACCGGATGACGATCCGCGAACTCGCCATGCTTTGGGATCCAGACAAGCCGCCCTCAGAGAACGAGGCCTATGTCGCGCGGTCGAAGGAGTTGCAGAAAGAGCTTGAGGCCGAATTGCTGGCCGTGCTGGACACGCGCAGCGACGCCGCCTGACCAGTCATGTCCCCACCTGACCAGAGGTGGGGACATGGGTATTTTTGACCAGCAAAAAACCTAGTCGGCGTCCGAGACGCCGGCTTCGGCAAAGGTGGCCATGCCGGAATGACAGGCGATGGCCGACTTCAGAATGCTGATGGCAACCGTCGCGCCCGATGCTTCGCCCAGGCGCATGCCAAGCGACAGGATCGGCGCCTTGCCCAGCTTGTCCAGAAGCGCGCCGTGGGCGCCCTCGGCGCTGACATGCCCGGCGACCGCGTGGTCCAGCGCGCCGGGATTGGCCGCCGCAAGACAGGCGGCAGCGGCGGTGCAGATGAACCCGTCAAGGATCACCGGGATACGGTGGGCACGGGCCGCAGCGATGGCGCCCGCCATGGCCGCCAGTTCCCGCCCGCCAAGGCAGCGCAACACCTGAAGCCCGTCGTTGGTGCCGTGCAGCGCCACCGCTTCGGCGACAACACGGGTCTTGTTGAGAAGTCCGGCGTCGTCGACACCAGTGCCACGCCCGGTCCAGTCCTCAGCATCGCCTCCAAACAGCGCAAGCGCGATGGCCGCCGCCGATGTGGTATTGCCGATCCCCATTTCGCCAACCACCAAGAGGTCGGCACCGGGATCAACCGACGTCCAGCCCTTGGTCAGGGCCTCGGTCACGTCTTCCTCGGTCATGGCCGCGGTCTTGGTGAAATCCTGGGTCGGCTTGTCCAGCGACAGGGCATGCACATCCAGCGAGGCCCCCGCCGCGCGGCACAGCTGGTTGATAGCCGCACCGCCGTGCTGAAAGTTCAGCACCATCTGCTCGGTCACCTCGGCGGGAAAGGCCGAGACACCCTGCGCCGTAACACCATGGTTGCCGGCAAAGACGATCACCTGCGGACGGTCAAGCGATGGCCGCGCATCGCCGCGCCACCCGGCATACCAGATCGCCAGTTCCTCAAGCCGCCCCAACGCGCCCGGCGGCTTGGTCAGCTGACCATTTCGCGCCTCGGCCTCGCCATGTGCTTTTGCGTCAGGGGTTGGCGCCTTGGCCAGCGTTGCGCGGAATTCTTCAAGTGTGGCAAAGGGGGCGGTCATGGGCAGCTCCGTGAATGGACTTGTTCTTGGGGGGTGTTTACCTGAAAGATGCCCACCGACAAGGCGGGAAGAGACTTTACGAGGGTGAGAGCCGACATGCCGCAGCAGAAACCGGATATCAGAGCGGGCGATATCGCTGTCGCGCTGGCGCTGCTGACGCGGCTTCCCCTGCGTGCCGACTTCTCGCGCGGGGCGGCGGCCGCCTGGGCCTATCCGCTTGCGGGCGTGGTTCTGGCGATGCTGGCGGGTGTGATGTGCTGGCTGTTGATGGCGCTTGGCCTGCCTCCCACGCTGGCGGCGGCGGCATGGCTTTTCGCGACGATCGTCCTGAGCGGCGCCATGCACGAGGACGGGCTGGCCGATTGTGCCGACGGGTTCTGGGGCGGTTGGGAAAAGGCGCGCAGGCTTGAGATCATGAAGGACAGCCGGATCGGCACCTATGGCGTGCTGGCGCTTGGCCTGTCGCTGTTGTGTCGCTGGGCGGCGCTGACGGTGATCCTGACGGTGCCGGGGTGGGGACTGGCACTGATCGGGGTGGCGGCACTGAGCCGGGCGGCCATGCCGGCTCTGATGACCGCCTTGCCCCATGCGCGATCAGACGGGCTGAGCCGGGCGCAGGGGCGTCCGTCGCGGCAACAGGCGCTGGTGGCGGTGGCTATTGGATGCGGCGCTGCGATACTGGGCGCGGGTTGGGGCGGGATCGCCTTGATTGTCGTTGCCCTGCTTGCCACAGGCTGTTGTGCGCTGATCGCCAGATCCAAGATCGGTGGCCAGACAGGGGACGTTTTGGGGGCAACGCAGCAGGTCTGCGAAATCGCGCTTTTGGCGACCCTTGCCACGCTAACGTGAACCGAGGTCCAAAGTCCAAAAAAAACCGCGCCCGGTGACAGGCGCGGTTTCTTGATTTTGGAATGTCCGTCAGATCAGGCGGCGCGGGACAGCAGCACCTCGTCCACCTTCTTGGCGGCGGCGACCTCGTCATCGCCGTGAACTGCGGCAACTTCGCGGGTCAGCCGGTCAAGCGCGGCCTCATAAAGCTGACGCTCGGAATAGCTTTGCTCGCGCTGTTCGTCGGTGCGGTGCAGGTCGCGGACCACCTCGGCAATCGCGATCAGGTCGCCCGAGTTGATCTTTTGCTCATATTCCTGCGCCCGGCGCGACCACATGGCGCGTTTCACCTTGGCCTTGCCCTTCAGCGTCTTCATCGCCTGATCCACGACGTCGGGCGACGAGAGCGAGCGCATGCCGATCTCGGTGGCCTTGTTGGTGGGCACGCGCAGGGTCATCTTGTCCTTCTCGAACGAGATCACGAACAGCTCAAGCGACATGCCTGCCACTTCCTGTTCTTCGATCGAGATGATCTGACCAACACCATGCGCCGGATAAACAACATGTTCATTCGGGCGGAAGTCCAGTTTCTTCTTCGTCATATAGTCTTTCCCAGATTTGCCTGAGCCGGCGAACAAGATACCCCCGGGAAAACAGCTTCCCGCGACCAAGGTTTCTCTGCGGCGTAAAAAACCATCCACGGCAGCATGCACATCGGATGGTATCAGGCAGGTCACAACATTTGTGTCAGCAATATAACACAAAAATGGGCCGAATCAAAGGGGCACCCGTGGCAACCGCACGGTTCCCCCTTCCTTTTCAGTGGTTTGGGGCGGAAATTTGCCCGTCGCGGGCACCGCCAGGCGGCACCACGAGACGAATCGACCTCAGCCGCCCTCGCCCGGAGCTTCGGAGAAGTATTTCTCCATCTTGCCTTCTTCGCCGTCACGCTCATCAGCGCCGGGAAGCGGGTCTTTCTTGGAAATGATCACCGGCCAGATTTCCGAGTATTTCCGATTGAATTCGACCCATTTCTCCATCTCCGGCTCGGTGTCGGGACGGATCGCGTCGGCGGGGCATTCCGGCTCGCAGACGCCGCAGTCGATGCATTCATCGGGGTGAATGACCAGAAAGTTCTCACCCTCGTAAAAGCAGTCCACCGGGCAGACCTCGACACAGTCGGTGTATTTGCAGGCGACGCAGTTTTCGGTGACGACATAGGTCATGTGAAGGACTCGATCTGGTTTGACTTGGGCGTCTGACTAAAACAGCCGGGGCTAATCTTCAAGCGCTGTGCGGCGGGAAAGGTCGAGATTGCGACGATCACGCTTGGACGGGCGACCCTTTCCGTCAAATCCCGGCGCGTTTGGAACAGGTGTTTCGGGTTCGGTGCGGTCGATATAAAGCGCCTGCGCCTCGGCTGCGGGGCCGCGCCGGTCGCCAAGGGCGGCGATTTCCACGACGCGAATGCGCCGGGCCTGCGGGAAGGTCAGCACGTCCCCCTGCGACACCGAATGACTGGGCTTTGCGGCCTTGGTTCCGTTGACGCGGACATGGCCGCCGGACACCACCTTTGCCGCCAGGGTACGGGTTTTGAAAAACCGCGCATGCCAGAGCCACTTGTCAAGCCGTTGCTTTGGGGACGGGTCGGTCATCATAGTTTTCTTCTGTGTCGGAGGTTTTCCACTGGCAAACCTAATTCCTGAAGCACTCCAAATAGCTTAAAGTCTTGAGTAACTGTGACGACACCGTTGCGAACGAGGGTGATAATTGCGTAGTCGGTTAGTCCATGGCTGCTCATTGCATCCCTGGCCACTAACTCTTGGGAAACAGCTTTCAGTTCTTGACAGTTTTCCACGTAGCGCCGGAACTGCAAAAACAGCGCGGGGGTTGCCGTGTTTCGCTTCCCGAAACCAATTAGGTTTGATGTCTCGGCTAGAACGTAAGGGAGGGTTACGAACGCTTTTGCATCTGACAAAATTTCATTGAGGTTCGTATAATCCTCTTCGTCCAAATCGGAGACGGGTTTTCTCTTTCCCAACCATTCGGGATGCGTAGATCCTACCAACCACAAAATCAGAGTATTTGTGTCTAGGAAATACTTCTTCAAACGACATCCAATTTGATTAACGCACTATCTTCATCGCGAATGAAGAACCGGCGGGCCTCCCTAACTGGAATGACTTCTTGAGGAGACAATGCCGCCAACGCGTTGTAGTTGGGTTGGCGCATCTTTGTCCTACCCACATCGAAGCCAATTGTAACAGACCAAACGCCGGTAGAGTCGTCAAAGTCTAGTTCCTCCAACAAGACGTTTTCAGTTTTCGTGTCGGCAAAAAACTCATTGAAATAGCCTTTGGCTATTTCAATGGCATTTGAAGGTGTCAATGACTTCGCGTCTGCAATAGGCATCTCGATCACCCCTTGTCCTTCAGCCCCATCAGCGCCGCGGCGAAGGGGTTGTCGGGGTCGATCTTGTCCTGCTTCGGAGGACGCGCCTGGAAGGACTTGGCGCCCTGTTCCTTGCGCGGGCCCTTGCCGCCTTTCGGACCGCCGGGACGTCCGCCCTTGGCACGGGGCTTGCCGCCTTGCGGGCGGGCATCGTCACGTCGGCCACGGCCACGGTTGCCGCCCTGTCGGGCACCGCGTCCAGCCCATGTGAAGGTATAGAAGGTCTCGATCTCGGGGCCGTCTTCGGAAGCAGCTTCGGCAGGTGTTTCTGCGGGTGCTTCGACGGGTTCTTCGATCTCAGCCACCGCTTCTGCAACAGGTGCCTCAGCCTCTGCCGCGTCTGTGGCGGGGACTTCGGCGGGCGCGGCTTCTGCGTCTGACGCCTCAACCGCCTCGGCGGGGGCAGCTTCCGGCGCGGCTTTGACCTTTTCACGCTCGCCCTTCTCGGCCTTGTAGCCAAGCCCGGTCATCAGGTCGGCGAACTGGTCCAGCGTCATGCCGGTGATCGACAGCATGTCGGCCTTGGCCTCAAACCCGCCACGGCTGTCTTCGGTGCGCAGCATGTCGGCAAGCCGTTCCAGCATGTCGATACGGATCGCGCGGTCGCCGGCGGCGCGGTAACCGGCCATTGCGTGATAGCCATGCGGCAGACCTTCACCCGAGGGCACGGTCACCAGACCCGGAGGCGGCGCTTCGGGAAACTCTTGCAGACCCTTCGACAGCGACCACAGTACAAGGCGCAGACGCGTCGGGGCGGGTTTCAGCAGCAAGGGCATGAAGATGGTGAACTGGCCAAAGCGGATGCCATGCTTGCGCAGCGCGCCACGGGCGTCCTGATCCAGTTCCTTGACTTCGCTCGCGACCTCGCCACGGGGCAGGATGCCGAGGTTTTCAACCATGCGGAAGGCAAAGCCACGTGCCAGCCCGGTCAGTTCCTCGTCCCGGCCAAGGTTCAGCAGCGGCTCGAACAGCGCGGCGATCTTGCGGTCGATGAAATGCTGAAGGCGACGCTGGACCTTTTCGGCAACCTCGGCCCCGGCCTCGTCGTCGACAAAGACCTCGACCTGCGGTTTCAGCGGCTCGGGTCCGGCGACCAGTTTGCCGACGGCGCTGTCGCCCCACATCAGACCACCCTGTTCGGTGAAGTCGATCTCGGTATCGGGCGCGTTATAGAACCGGTCGGCGCGCAGGTGGAAATGCGGGGCCAGCGCCTGAAGGCTGGCCTGTTTCAGCGTCTTGGCTTCCTGTCCCGTGGCGCCCTTGTCGCCCATGAACCGGAACCCTTCGAGACGACCGACGAATTCACCTTCGACGCTCACCTCACCCTTGTCATTCACTTCGGCCAAAAGGGCCTCCTTCTGCTTGAGCCGGCGCAGAAGCACGGATGTGCGCCGGTCCACAAATCTTTGGGTCAGACGCTCGTGCAATGCATCCGACAGGCGATCTTCTACCGCGCGGGTTTCGTTTCGCCAATGGTTTTCGTCACTTACCCAGCCTTTCCGCTGTGCGACATAGGTCCACGTGCGAATAAAGGCCAGACGTTTCGATAATGTGTCAATATCGCCATCAATCCGGTCGATCCGGCGTACCTGCCGGGCCAGCCAATCGTCGGGAAGTGCCTGTTTTTCATGCAGATAACCGAAAATCGTTTCGATCAGGCCCGCGTGTTCGGCGTGGCTGATGCCGCGAAAATCCGGGATACGGCACACATCCCAAAGCAATCTGACCCCGTCCGGTGTCCCGGCGCGGGCGCGGATTTCCGCCGTTTGCGCCACGGATTTCAGCGCCATAAGGTCATCCGCCTCGCGCGCCTTGATCAGGATTTCATCCTGCGGCGCCTCTTCCAGCGACGCGATCAGTGCGTCGATCGAGCCGAAATTCAACGCCGCATTGCGCCAGTTCAGCTTGCGAAGCGGGGTAAAGCGGTGATCCATGATCGCCTGCGCGACCTCGTCCGACAGCGGCGCGGCTTCGCCCGTGACGCCAAAGGTGCCGTGACTCATGCCGCGCCCGGCACGGCCCGCGATCTGACCCAGTTCGTTCGGGGCCAGCGGGCGCATCCGGCGGCCATCGAACTTGGTGGTGGCGGAAAAGGCGACGTGGTCGATGTCGAGGTTCAGCCCCATGCCGATCGCATCCGTCGCCACAAGGTAGTCGACATCGCCGTTCTGATAGAGATCGACCTGCGCATTTCGGGTGCGCGGGGAAAGTGCCCCCATCACCACCGCCGCCCCACCCTTTTGTCGGCGGATCAGTTCGGCGATGGCATAGACGTTGTCGACCGAGAAACCGACGATGGCCGAACGCGGCTGCATCCGGGAAATCTTGCGGCTGCCGGAATAGCTGAGGGTCGACATACGCTCGCGCTGCATGAATTCGGCCCCCGGCACCAGCGCCCGGATGGTGCCGCGCATCGTGTCGGCGCCAAGAAACAGCGTCTCATGCGTGCCGCGTGACCTGAGCAAACGGTCGGTGAAGACATGGCCGCGCTCTGGATCGGCGCAAAGCTGGATTTCGTCAATGGCAACAAAATCCGCGCCCATGCCCTCGGGCATGGCCTCGACCGTGCAGACCCAATACTGGGTGCGCGGCGGCACGATCCGTTCCTCTCCGGTGACCAGCGCCACAACCGATGGTCCGCGTGCGGCAACGATCTTGTCATAGACCTCGCGTGCCAAAAGACGCAGTGGCAGGCCGATGATGCCCGACCGATAGCCCAGCATCCGCTCGATCGCGTAATGCGTCTTGCCGGTGTTGGTGGGGCCCAGCACCGCGGTGATGCGTCCAAGGTCTGGCATGGTCCTGCCCGCGCGAATTCGGTCTTAAAGCTCTTGCCCCTTCACCTGCGGTGCGAGTCGGGCCAGTGCCTCTGTAGCCGCTTCGTGATGGGGATGTAAGACCTTCACCTGTTCCCAGGCTGTATAGGCGTCGTCGGGCATATTCATCGCTTCCAGCAGCTCTGCCAGCCCCGCGATGGCCTGATAGTGGCGCGGCTCAAGCGCCAGCGCATGTTCCAGATCGCCGACCGCCGGTCCAAACATGCCCAGCGCGGCAAAGGCGCGGGCGCGTTCGACCCAGCCTTCGGCAAAATCAGGCGCGTGGTCGACCAGTGCGGTGAAATGTTCGACCGCGATGTCATACTCGCCCCGTTCCAGCGCATCGGCGCCGCGTTTTCGCAACAGGTCTGCCGTGGCAGACCCGCTGCGATCCCATTCCAGCTGGATCTCACGCTCCAGCTGTGCGGCCTGCGCGGGACTGGCATCGCGCAGGCGGTCCAGAAGCGCCGACGCCTCGCTGCCGAAAACGGATACGGGGTGCAAAAACCCGCTTGCGAGGCAAACTGCCGCAACGATAGGTTTGAGAAAATTGTGCAAGTTGACCATAACGTAAATCATATTAAGCCGTGCGGATCATTATTCCAGACCCGCACCACTATCCAAAGGACAAACTTATGAGCGATATCGTGACCGCAGCCGTCGAAGCCCTGCAAGCCAAGCTGGGCGGCGAAAGCTTTGATGGTTCGGCAAAATTCGAGATCGAGGGCGAAGGTTCGATCGTGATTGACGGCTCCGGCGTGCGCGCTTCGGATGACGAGACGGACGTGACCCTGTCGGCAGACGTCGACACGTTCCAGGCGATTCTTGCCGGTGAAACCAACCCCACTGCCGCCTTCATGTCCGGCCAGCTGCGCGTTGACGGTGACATGGGCATGGCGATGAAACTGGGTTCGGTCCTGGCCTGAGCATTTGGTCGAACCGATGCGGCTGTCCCCCGCCCCGCTTTATCACGAGGTCGCCGACGGTCCCGAAGGCGGTGTCGCACATTGGGCCGAGACCTCGGACGGGGTGCGGATCCGGCTGGCGCATTGGGTCCATGAGGGTGCCAAGGGGACGGTTCTGCTGTTTCCCGGCCGCACCGAATATATCGAGAAATACGGGCGCGCGGCCAGCGATCTGCGCGCCCGTGGTTTTGCCACGATGATCATCGACTGGCGCGGTCAGGGCATTGCCGACCGCCTGACCGAAGACCGCGCGGTCGGACATGTCGGCGAATTTGGCGACTACCAGCGGGACGTCGCCGCCATGGTGGATGCCGCCCAGGCTCTGGACCTGCCGAAACCTTTCTTCCTTCTGGCCCATTCCATGGGCGGCTGTATCGGCCTGCGCGCGCTGATGGGCGGGCTGCCGGTCAAGGCCGCCGCCTTCAGCGGCCCGATGTGGGGTATCCAGATGTCAGCGGCCATGCGCCCCACCGCCTGGGCGCTGTCCTGGGTCGGGCGCAAGGCTGGCGCAGGGACAAGCTTTACACCCGGCACCAAGGCGTTGACCTATGTGCTGGATGCCGATTTCGAATGCAACAACCTGACCCATGACCGCGACATGTGGGAATACATGCAGGTGCAGATGCGTGAGCGTCCCGATCTGGCCCTGGGCGGTCCCGGGCTGCACTGGCTGCATGAAGCGATGAACGAAACCCGCGCGCTGGCCAAGCTGCCCGCCCCCGATTATCCGTGCATCACCTTCCTTGGCGGCGATGAGAAAATCGTCGATACTCCCGCGATCCATAAACGCATGGAGAACTGGCCGGGCGGAGAGTTGCATATCGTCAAGGGGGGCGAACACGAGGTCCTGATGGAACTGCCCGAGATGCGCACCCCGGTCTATGACGGGATCTGCGCGTTCTTTGACCGGCACCTGTGACGCTCTTTTGAACGACGAAACCGCCACCGGCATTTACGGGGCGGTCCTTGTCATTTCGGTTTACTGTCCGTCAATCCAGCACTCCCCCTTGCACCCCCCGGTTGCCTCTGCCTATCTGTTGCCCTGACTGACAGCAAACCAGAGGCCAAAGATGCGCAACCTGCCCTTCCCCGTCCGCGACGCCAATGCCGGTTCCGGCTCAAAAGACCTTGGCAACCTGCCGGAATGGGACCTGAGCGATCTTTATACGGGCGATGATGCGCCGGAACTGACGCGCGATCTTGAGTGGCTGGAAAAGGAATGCGCCGCCTTTGCCGCCGACTATGAGGGCAAGCTTGGCGAACTGGACGCTGCTGGTCTGCTGAACTGTGTCCAGCGGAACGAGAAGATTTCGGCCATTTCGGGGCGCATCATGTCCTATGCGGGCCTGCGCTATTACCAGCTGACCACCGACGCCCAGCGCGCGCAATTCATGTCCAACATGCAGGAAAAGCTGACGAATTTCTCGACCCCTCTGGTGTTCTTCACATTGGAACTGAACCGGCTGGAAGACGATCACCTCGATGCCCTGTTCGCCGCCAATGCTGACCTAGCCCGCTACAAGCCCGTTTTCGACCGCATCCGCGCGATGAAACCCTATCAACTGTCGGACGAACTGGAGAAATTCCTGCACGACCTCGGCGTCGTCGGTGACGCGTGGGAACGGCTGTTTGACGAAACCATCGCGGGGCTGACCTTCGACATCGACGGCGAAGAGCTGAATATCGAGGGCACGCTCAATTTCCTCACCGACCAGAACCGCGACAAGCGCGAGGCGGCGGCGCGGGAACTGGCACGGGTGTTCAATGAGAATATCAAGATCTTCTCGCGCGTTCACAACACCGCCGCCAAGGAGAAAGAGGTCATCGACCGCTGGCGCAAGATGCCGACCGCGCAGACCGGGCGGCACTTGTCGAATGATGTGGAACCCGAAGTCGTCGAAGCGCTGCGGGATGCCGTGGTCGCGGCCTATCCGAAGCTGTCGCACCGGTATTATGAACTCAAACGCAAGTGGCTGGGGCTCAACCGGATGCAGGTCTGGGACCGCAACGCCCCCCTGCCGCTGGAAGACCCGCGCACCATCGGCTGGGACGAAGCCAAGGCCACGGTCATGGATGCCTATGCCGGGTTCGATCCGCGCATGGCCGAGATCGCCGCGCCTTTCTTCGACAAGGGCTGGATTGACGCCGGTGTGAAGCCGGGCAAGGCTCCGGGTGCTTTTGCACATCCGACCGTCACCGACGTCCACCCCTATGTCATGCTGAACTATCTCGGCAAACCACGCGACGTGATGACCCTCGCCCATGAACTGGGCCATGGCGTGCATCAGGTGTTGGCCGCCGATCAGGGCGAGATGCTGTCCTCGACCCCGCTGACGCTGGCGGAAACCGCTTCGGTGTTTGGCGAGATGCTGACCTTCCGCGCGATGCTGAAAAACGCCGCCACGCAGGAACAGCGCAAGGTGCTTCTGGCGGGCAAGGTCGAGGACATGATCAACACGGTGGTGCGCCAGATCGCGTTTTACGATTTTGAATGCAAACTCCATGCCGCGCGCCGCGAAAGTGAGCTGACCCCGGACGATATCAACGCAATCTGGATGAGCGTTCAGGCCGAAAGCCTTGGACCGGCGTTTGACTTCATGGAAGGCTACGAAACCTTCTGGGCCTATATCCCGCATTTCGTCCACTCGCCCTTCTATGTCTATGCCTATGCCTTCGGGGACGGGTTGGTGAACGCGCTTTACTCGGTTTACGAGTCCGGCGCGGAAGGGTTCGAGGACAAGTATTTCGACATGCTGAAAGCAGGCGGATCGAAACACCACAAAGAGCTTCTGGCCCCCTTCGGCCTTGACGCCTCCGACCCGAAATTCTGGGACAAGGGCCTCAGCATGATTTCCGGCATGATCGATGAATTGGAGGCGATGGAGGGGTGATCCCCTTCCGCCGATTTGCCGACTGGCTTCGCCGTCCCTTGCCCGGCACACGGGCGGATGGGTCGCCGCGGCGCTATCGGCAATCGGTTGAGCTGATCCATGTCGGGACGCGCACTTATGAAAGCTGGTCCGGCACTGCCGACCAGCTTTTTGGTGATCGACAGTGGAAACCGGGTTTCCGGTATCACGACTTCAGCCTTGACTGGAACGGCGTGCGCTATCTGGTCTCGGCGCTGGATGACAAGCTTTTGTTCACCTTCCACGAAGGCCAGGGTTTCCCGGCGCGGATCGACCCCGGCGACCTGAGTAAGGTTTGGTGCCTGATGGCAGAGCAGACCTGTCGTCTCTGGCCCGAGGATGACCCCGAAGTGGACGAAAAGGACTATGACGACCCATCCTTTGGCCTGCTGATGGCGGTCGATGTGCAATATGGCGATACGGGCGGCGCGGTGGCGGCAGGGGTTCTGTTCCGCGACTGGCAGGTCGCCACCCCCAAGGCGCAGGTGACCGCGTGGATCGACCATGTCGCGCCTTATGAACCCGGCGCGTTCTTCAAGCGGGAATTGCCGTGCATCCTGGCCTTGCTGGACAGGCTTGAGACCCCACCGTCCGCCATCGTGATCGACGGCTATGTGACATTGGGCAAGGACGGGCGCGACGGTCTGGGCGCGCATCTTTATCGCACACTGGAGGCCCGCATCCCGGTGATCGGAGTCGCCAAGACGCGGTTCGAGGACACACCCGCCGACACTGAGTTGCGACGAGGCAGCAGCAAGCACCCGCTGTTTGTCACCGCTGCAGGCATGTCCGTTGACGACGCCCGCGCCTGTATCGCCGCGATGCACGGCGACCACCGCATGCCGACGCTTCTGACCATGGTCGACCGGTTGGCGCGTGACGGGTTGAAATCGAAAGAGGGTCAATCCCAACCTCGGTGACCGCCGGGCCAATTGGCAGGCTTTTGCCGCTTGATTTCGCCGGATCAGCAAGCCGTCGCCACATTTCCGCCATGTCGGCGGACTGTTTTGAACAGAATCATGACGAAAATAGGGTTGCCTTCATCATCACTCACCAACGTGGAATGACCCATGATCAAGACCCTTTCAGACGGACTCAAAATCGTCGCTACGACCTCGCTTCTGGCCTTCACGGTTACCGCTTCCGCAACCCTTCTGACCGCAACCGAGGTCGCTGCGAAGGACGGCGGTAATGGTGGCGGCAACGGTGGTGGAAACGGCGGCGGGAACGGCGGTGGCAATGGCGGCGGCAACGCGGGCGGCAACGGCAAGGGCAATGGAAACGGCGGTTTCGGGTCCGCATCGTCGGCCGGCAAGTCCGGTGGCAAGCTGTTCGGCTTCATTCCTCTGGGCAAGCAAGAGACCAAGGCATCCGCACCAGGAACGGTCAAAGCAAGCGCGACCAAGACCCCCGGATCACGTGGTGCGCTTGCATCGGAACTGAAAGGGCTCAACGCCGCCCATGCAAATCCGAAAGCATTGGCCAATGCCAATCCCAACAGCATGGTCGGGCGCGTTGCTGCCTATAAGACGGCAGTCGAAAACGAGCCTGTCCGCGATGAGCTGGCGGCGCTGATTGACCAACTGACATCAGAGCGGGAAACCCTGGAGTCAGGCTACACCGGCCGCACCAGCGACGAAATTCAGGCCGAGATTGATGCTCTTGGTGCGCCGACCGAGGAAAACGCCGACGAATTGGCGGAGTTGAACGAGGAACTGGGCGCCGCCCTCGCCCACGAAGGGGACCTAGCCGCGCTGGATGGTCAGATTGCCGATGCAACGGACGAGTTGGACGCACTTGGGCCGACACCGGAAGAGGCGCTGGATACCGCAACCGGTGGGCGCGAGTTGTCGGATGAGGCCAAAGAGGAGCTTCACGCGCTTCTTGGCCTGCCCGCGCCAGAGGCACCGGACGCGGAAGAGGACATTGTCGTCGAAGTGGTGACCGAATAATCCCAGCCAAGGGTACGCCGGAATTCAACGGCTCAGGGAACGGTCACCAACGGGTGGCCGTTTCCCGTTTTTGGCTTGGCATGAAACATGCACCTGCCCTGCCGCTCCTGTCACGGTTCGAGGCGACGCGGGGGCAAGGCACCGGATTGATCCCCGCTATTTCAACTGGCTGTCCTTTGATCCGCGCCGGTTAATGCCGCCACGCTTCTGCTGCGCGCCGTCGCGGTCCTGCTGGCAGTCGATGCACAGCTTGACGCCGGGGATGGCCTGCCGTCGCGCCTCGGGGATCGGCTCGTCACATTCGGCGCAATGGGTCAGGCTGTCGCCCGTGGGCGATTTGCGCGCCTTCATCCGCGCAAGCTCATCCTCGATCGAGGCTTCGATCTGTTCGCTCACCGCGCCGTCGCGCGCCCATCCACCAGCCATATCCGTGCCCTCCTGTCGGAACCAGCCTAGCACGCGCGGTGGCGCAACGTCAGGCTTTGTGTCACGGACCTGACACGCATAGGGTGTATCCCAAAAGGGACAGGAGGATTTCATGCGCACCTTGGGAAAATGGATCGGGCGGCTTTTGCTGCTTGTGGCGGTCGCCGCGGCGGCATTTTTCATCTTTGCCCCCGGCTATGTCGAGACGCAGCGCAATGCTGTTGCCGACCACGCCCCCTACCCGGTCTCGGACCAGGCCAGGGCGCTGCATGACAGTCTGATCATCGGCGACTGGCACGCCGACAGCCTGTTGTGGGATCGCGATCTTCTGAAACGGGGCGACCGGGGACAGGTCGACATCCCGCGGCTGATCGAGGGCAATGTCACCTTGCAGGTCTTTACCGCCGTGACCAAATCTCCCGCCGGTCAGAACTATGACCAGAACAGCAGCGACGCGATGGACAATATCACCCTGCTGGCGGTCGGGCAGTTGTGGCCGCCCCGAACCTGGCAGAGCATCTTCGAACGCGCTGTTTTTCAGGCCGAGAAACTGCACGAGTTCGAGGCCCGGTCGAACGGCACCCTTCACATCATCCGCAACCGGGCAGACCTGGAAAATGTCCTGAAAAGGCGCGAGGCAGGCGAAACCGTCGTTGGCGGCCTTTTGGGGATCGAGGGCTCGCACCCGCTGGAGGGCCGGATCGAAAACCTGCAAAAGCTGCAGGATGCCGGCTATCGGCTGATCGCGCTGCATCATTTCTTTGACAACGCACTTGGCGGGTCCCTGCATGGCGAGGGCAATCATGGCCTGTCCGATTTCGGGCGCGAGGTGGTGCAGGCCGTGGTTGACCGCAACCTGATCCTCGACCTGGCCCATTCCAGCCCGCAGGTCGTGCGCGACACGCTGGAGATGACCGACATCCCGGTTGTCGTCAGCCACACGGGCGTTCATTCGAACTGCCCGGTCAAGCGCAACTATCCCGACGACCTGATGCGCGAGATCGCGGCAACCGGGGGTGTGATCGGCATCGGCTATTGGGCGGATGTGACCTGCGACGACAGCCCCGCCGGGATCGCAAAGGCGATCAAGGCCGGAATTGACGTCGTCGGGGAGGATCACGTTTCGCTGGGTTCGGATTTCGACGGTTCGGTGGCCACCGCCTTTGACACGTCGGAACTGTCGGCCCTGACCCATGCGCTGATCGAGGCCGGGGTGTCAGAAACCCAGATCCGCAAGGTCATGGGCGAAAACATGCTGCGCGTGCTGCGCGCCCGTCTGGGCGACTGATCCCAAAGCGTGTTGGGGCGGTCAGCCGCCCCAGCGCTCCCACGGAAAGGGTTTCTGGTCACTTGCGCCGGACTGGAAATCCGCAACCTGCGCCAGCCAGCGCCCCAGATCGCGCCCGAAGCCCGCGATATGTCTGTTCTTCTCCTTGGCAAACAGCATCCATCCGAATTGCAGAACCGCAACCGCGATCAACACCGCCTCGGCAATGGCAAAGAGAAGCGCAAACACCAGCATGTAAAGTCCGCGCATCCAGATGCCGTCGTCACGCCCGTCACTATCTGCACCGCTGTCATAGGGTTCATCCATACTGACCGGTTCATCACTGAACCTGGGATCGCCTTTTTCCGCCATCTCGTAGCCCTTTCCTCTTACAGCCCAAGGTCATAGCCCGTTGCCTGAATGCGGCGGGCGACCTCTCTGGCCATGTCATCTCGACCTGCATTTATGCAGTTCTGAGCGAAATACCAGTAGAGGAACTTGGCATAGACACGCCCCCTGGGTTCAGAGGTCAAGAGCGTCGCCAGTTCGTCCGGGGTGCGGGCGACATCGGCGATGTGATGGAAGTCAGACTGTCCGCACAGGATCACCGGCTTGCGGTGCAGAAAGGCCTCAATCCCGACAGCCGAATTGATGGTGACAACGCGTTTTGCCACCGCAAGGATGTCGTGGATATTGGCCTGGCTGATGACAAGGTTCGGATGCGCCGCGTGCAGCGCCAGAAGCCGGTCGATCATATCCTCGTCCAGGTCGCGCGGATGCGGTTTTACCACGACCGGGCCATCCACCGTGGCCAGAACCGTGTCGAGCATCTGCCAGCGGTCAAGGTAGCATGTCTCGGCAACGTCGCGGTTTGCCTCGCTCTGGAAAAACACCGCCACGCAGCCCTCGGGGATCTCGGTCCGCAGTTCGGATTGTTCATACCGGCTTTCGCGGCGGTCGACCCAGCGTTGCCGCAGCCGTTTGTAAAAGCGCTTGGCCTTGTCCGCGTCGATCGTGCCGGGGCGGAACCGCTTGTCCGCAATAGACGAGAACGCCCGGATCCCCTTGGGGTCAAGGTTCCAGAACGGATAGATATAGGCCACACCCGCCGTCAGCACCCGCGGGTGTTCATGGCGCGCATGATTGAGGATGTGAAACCTGCGGTCTGCTTCGACCTGTTCGGCCAGCGTGCCCCGGTTGATCGGAACCACCTCGCTGGCGATGCCCAGTTGCCGGAACCCATCCTGAAGACGCTGATAAAAGGGCATCGGCCCTTCGCCGTCACCCGTCAGCCACTCGGCCGGCAGATGAAGGACAACGCCCTCTTTGTCGGTCATTCCAGCCCGGCCTTTTCAAACACCGCGTCGATCACCGCCTGCGTACCCTTGGAAAACTCAAGCGTGTTGGGGAACGGCCGCCCCTGCGAAACGGAACGGTTAAAGCGCTCGACCTGATGCACATAGTGATTGTCCGCCGGAAACCGCTCGATCCGGCGGCCCATCTTGGTCTGGTGCAACTCGACCTCGGCAATGTCAAAGACATTGGCGTTGAACGGCGCGGTCAGGCGCAGGATGCCTTCGCTGCCGTGAAAGCGCATTTCCTGCCACGGTTGCAGCCGGGTGGACGTCAGCCAACGCGCCGTGAACCCGTCAAACTGGGCCGAGATATCGGCAAAGACGTCAACACCGTTTTCACAGCGGACATTGGCATGAGTGATCTCGGTCGGCTCCTTGCCGGTCAGGAACCGCGTTGCGCCATAGGTATAGACGCCGATATCCCGGATGCCACCGCCGCCGGTTTCGGGGCGGTTGCGGATGTTCTTGCCGTCATCGTTGTGATAGCAAAAGAAGCCTTCGACATGGGTCAGTTCGCCAATCGCCCCGTCCAAGAACATCTCTTTGGCACGCAGCCATTGCGGGTGGTGGACGATCATAAAGGCCTCGGCCACCTGCACACCGCTGGTATCGCGCGCGTCGATCAGGCGGTCGAACTCGTCCGCTTTCAGCGTCATAGGTTTTTCACACAGGACATGCTTGCCCGCGGCAATAGCCTTGAGGCTCCATTCGACATGAAGGTGGTTCGGCAGCGGGATATAGACCGCATCGATCAGCGGGTCGTTCAGCATGTCGTCATAATCCAGATGCACCCGCAGCCCCGGCACCAGATCGGCAAACCCGCGCGCCTTGTCCAGCGACGATGTCGCCAGCGCCTCTAACGCGCCGCCACGGGCGGCGTGGATCGCCGGCCCCATGTGCTGCAACGCGAAATTCGACGCCCCAAGAATGCCCCAGCGCACATGATCCGTCATGAAAAAACCTCCCGTCAGTCTGGCGGGAGGTTAGAAGGTCACGGCGGAAAGGAAAACTGTTTCCTTGGCTTTTTCGACGGATCGTCAGACCCCGGCCAGCATGCCCTTTTCGGCAGCCAGTTCGCGCATGCGTTTTTGCAGCTTTTCAAAGGCCCGCACTTCGATCTGGCGAATGCGCTCGCGGCTGACATTGTATTGGCCCGATAGGTCCTCAAGCGTGACGGGGCTGTCCTGCAACCTGCGCTGGGTCAGGATGTCCTGTTCACGTTCGTTCAGCACATCCATCGCCTGGGCCAGCATTTCCCGGCGCGCGTCCAGTTCGTCCTGCGCCTCGTATGCGCTGGCCTGGTCCGCGGTTTCATCCTCGAGCCAGTCCTGCCACTCCATCGACCCTTCGCCCTCGGTACCCACCTGGGCATTGAGCGACGCATCGCCACCCGACAGGCGGCGGTTCATCGAGATCACCTCGTCTTCGGTAACACCAAGGTCCTCGGCGATCTTCTTGACGTTTTCGGGCCGCATGTCGCCATCTTCCAGCGCGCCAATGCGGGATTTCGCCTTGCGCAGGTTGAAAAACAGCTTTTTCTGCGCGCTGGTCGTGCCCAATTTCACCAGCGACCACGATCGCAGGACATATTCCTGGATCGAAGCCCGGATCCACCACATTGCATAAGTCGCCAGGCGGAACCCCTTTTCGGGGTCGAACCGCTTGACCGCCTGCATCAGGCCGACATTGGCTTCGGAAATCACTTCGGCCTGGGGCAGACCATAACCGCGATAGCCCATGGCAATCTTGGCCGCGAGCCGCAGATGCGACGTCACCAGCTTGTGCGCGGCACTTGCGTCCTGCTCTTCGACCCAGCGCTTGGCCAGCATGTATTCTTCTTCCGGCTCAAGCAGCGGGAACTTGCGGATTTCCTGCATATAGCGATTGAGACCGCCCTCAGGCGTCGGTGCCGGTAGATTTGAATAGTTGCCCAACTCACATCCCTCACAATGTTTACCAGATTAACATGCACATATGTTCGCGCTACCGGCGTTTCAAGGCCCGGCAGGGAACAAAACGAGTATGCACCGGCGCAGGCGAATCCGCCATGTGCCGACATCAAACTTCACATGGATGTCATTTTCGTTGCGCCAACAGGCAATTATCCGCGCAAACTGGTCAGAAGCGAGGCCATGTCCGGCGGCAGATCGGACTCAAACCGCATCGCCTCGGCCGTCACCGGGTGTTCAAAGCCCAGAACGCGGGCATGAAGCGCCTGGCGGCTGAAATTCCGCGCCGCTTCGATACCTGCTGGCGACAGCGCCTTTTCCGACAGCTTGCGCCGCCCGCCATAGACGGGATCGCCAATCAGACCATGTCCGGCGTGGGACATATGCACCCGGATCTGGTGCGTGCGCCCGGTTTCCAGCCAGCATTCCACCAGCGCGGCGACGCCGGGCGTGCCGAAGGACTCGATGGTCCGGCAACGGGTCACCGCATGGCGCCCACCCTCGAACAGGACAGCCTGTTTTTGCCGGTCGGTCTTGTGCCGGGCCAGCTGGGTGGTGATGCGCATGATATTGCCCTGTTCGAAACTGACCCCGCGCACCCCGCGCAACCGGGGGTCGGCGGCATCGGGCACACCGTAGACCACGGCATTGTAATAGCGCTCGACCGTGTGTTTCTCGAATTGTTCGGCCAGCCCATGGTGGGCGCGGTCCGATTTGGCCACTACCAGCAGCCCCGAGGTCTCTTTGTCGATGCGATGCACGATGCCGGGACGTTTGGCGCCACCAACACCCGAGAGCGTGTCGCCACAATGGGCCAGAAGCGCGTTGACCAGCGTGCCCGACGGCGTGCCCGGCGCGGGATGCACAACCATGCCCGCAGATTTGTCGACGACGATCAGGTCGTCATCTTCAAAGACGACGGTCAACGGGATGTCCTCGGGACCGATGTGGCTTTCGCTGGCTTCCGGTACGCCGATCTCGATCACCGCCCCTTCCGAGACCTTGGCCTTGGGGTCGGTGACCGCCACGCCGTCAATATGCACGGCACCTTCGGCAATCAGCCGCGCCAGCCGGGTGCGCGACAGCGCCGCTTCTTCTGGCACATCACGCGAAAGCGCCTTATCAAGGCGGTTGGGCGGGTTTGCCCCGATCTCGAAGCGAACGAGGGAAGTGGACATGGACGAGGCTCCTGAACCGGCGGAACCGGCGAATCTGCGGTTTCTCAGACGGCTGGTGACCGGGCTGACCTTGGTGATGATTGCGGGCCTTCTACTGATCATCACGCTGATTGTCATCCGTTTCCAGGACCGCAGTCCCGTGATGCCGTCCGAAATCACCCTGCCCGATGGCACCGCGCCGCTTGCCGTCACCAATGGACCGGGCTGGTATGCGGTTGTGACCACCGACAACCACATCCTCATTTATGATGAGATCACCGGGCAATTGCGCCAGACTGTGGTCATCTCGACCGGAACGGATTGATATGCTGAAGATGTACCGCGCCATCTGGCAGGTTTCGGGCCGCAGGCAGCTGGTGCTGATCGCTCTGTCGATTGCCATTGCCGCCCTTGCCGCGGTGCCCTTGGAATTCCAGAAACAGATCATCAACGGGCTTGAACGTCAGGACATGACGTTCGACCACCTGATCTGGCTCTGTGCTTCGATGGCGGGGGCGGTGGTTCTAAGCCTGGGGCTGAAGATGCAGATGGGCTACCGGTCCAGCAAGCTGGGCGAAGACGTGATCCGGCGTATCCGCAACCGGCTTTACCGCGATGCGGTTCACCAGCCCGATGACACTGAAGGCGCGATCCCGGCGGGCACCCTTGCCGCGTCGATCGCATCCGAGGCCGAAGAACTGGGCAATTTTGCCGGCAGCGCCTTTTCGCAGCCCGTGGTGCAGGTCGGCACGTTGGTTTCGGTCGTAGGCTATATCGCCGCCACCCAGCCAGGCTTGGGGGTGATCGCGCTGGCGACCATCATCCCGCAGGTGGTGATCGTCTTGTTGACTCAGACCAAGGTCAACCAGCATGTCGCTGAACGAGTGCGCCTGTTGCGGCGGTCGAATGACACCATCGTCGAGTCCAACCTTGAAAGTCTGGAACAGTCGGTTCTGGCCGATTTCGACCGGATCTATGAAACCCGGCGGTCGATGTTTCTGTGGAAGACATCGACCAAGTTCCTTCTCAGCCTGGTCAACCAGATCGGCCTGATTGCCGTGCTGCTTCTGGGCGGGGCGATGGTGTTGCGTGGCGCAACCGATGTCGGCACGGTGGTTGCGGCAACCATGGGGCTTGGACGTCTGCAGGGGCCGACGAACTTCCTGATCGCCTTTTACCGACAGGTCAGCGCGACGCAGGTGAAATACGAGTTGCTGCGATCCCTGCGGCAGAACATGGAGCAGCCAGACAGCGCGAAAGCCGAAGGCTGATTCTCTCTTTTTCTGTCTTTGGCTCTTTCGCTCTGATGGTGCGCGAAGGCAGCGAGGTTTCGCGCCGCCGCAAAACTCACGGGGAAACCTTACCTTTTGACCGGGATCACGGAACGCTGCCTGTGAAATCGACGCAAAAACCGTAAAAAACCATGATCCAGATCAATTCGCGCGTTACCGTGACAGCGTAAATTCCTCATCGACCGAAACCCATATCGGTCATAGGAAAGCGCGAAACATGACGAACCAGGCAACCCGACGGGCCTTCTTGCGAGGCGCGTTCAGGCAGCAGGATACAATGCGTCCCTTCGGGGCGATGGGCGACGGTTTCACCGATGCCTGTACACGGTGCGGCGACTGTTTGACGGCCTGCCCCGAGGCGATCCTGATCGCCGACCGCGATGGATTTCCCCGCCTCGACCCCAGCCTTGGCGCCTGCACTTTCTGCGCCGAATGCATTGATGCCTGCGAGACAGACGCCCTGGCCGAAGGCCGCGACTGGACCTGGCGGGCGCAGGCCGATGACACTTGCCTGTCGGTCGGCGGCGTCTTTTGCCGCACCTGCGAAGACCAGTGCGACGCGCAGGCGATCCGTTTCCGGCTTCAGACCGGCGGACGCTCGGTTCCTGCCTTCGATACCAATGCCTGCACCGGCTGCGGCGGCTGCGCCAGTGCCTGTCCGGTCGGAGCGATCCAGTTCACCAAGATCACACAACTCAAGGAGACCGCCACGTGCTGAATATCTGCGGATGCCTTGTCCACGCCATGCCCGAGATGACCGAGAGCGTCATCGCCGCCATCAATGCCGGCGCGGGCAGCGAGGTACACGCCCATGAAGACGGGCGGATCGTCGTTACCGTCGAGGACACCAAGGACATGCGCGCCTCGGACCGGATCATGGAAATGCACCAGATCCCGGGCGTCATCACCGTCACCCTGACTTATCACCATTTCGAGGATCTGCCCCAAGGCGGCCAGCCCCTCGCAACCCCTACACATTGAACGGGAGAAACCAGCCATGACATTGCCAACATCCCGCCGCTCGTTCCTGAAGGCGTCGGCCGCTGCCGCCACCGCCTCGGCTGCGGGCATCACCCTGCCCAACGCTGCCGCCGCGCAGCTTGCCGCGCCCGACATCCGCTGGGACAAGGCGGCCTGCCGCTTCTGCGGCACCGGCTGCTCGGTTCTGGTCGGCGTCAAGGACGGTAAGGTTGTCGCCACGCAGGGCGACCCGGACGCACCGGTGAACCGTGGCCTGAACTGCATCAAGGGCTATTTCCTGTCCAAGATCATGTACGGCAAGGACCGCCTGACCACGCCTTTGCTGCGCAAGACCAACGGCGAATATGACAAGAACGGCGAATTCACCGCGGTTTCGTGGGACGAAGCCTTTGACGTCATGGCCGAGAAGTTCAAGAAAACCATCAAGGATAAGGGTCCGACCGCCGTCGGCATGTTCGGCTCTGGTCAATGGACGGTCTGGGAAGGCTATGCCGCTGCCAAGTTCATGAAGGCCGGCCTGCGCTCGAACAATATCGACCCGAACGCGCGTCACTGCATGGCGTCCGCCGTGGTCGGCTTCATGCGCGCCTTCGGCATCGACGAGCCGATGGGCTGCTATGACGACCTCGAACATGCGGACACATTTGTCCTGTGGGGATCGAACATGGCCGAGATGCACCCGATCCTGTGGTCGCGTCTGACCGACACCCGCCTGACCAAACCGGGCTGCGAAGTGCATGTGCTGTCGACCTTTGAGCATCGTTCGTTCGAACTGGCCGACAACGGCATGATCTTCACGCCGCAGACCGACCTTGCGATCCTGAACTTCATCGCCAACTACATCATCTCGACCGGCGCGGTGAACGAGGAGTTCGTCAAGAACCACGTCAACTTCACCAAGACCGACACCGACATCGGCTTTGGTCTGCGCGACAGCGATCCGCGCCAGCAGGAAGCGGCCAACCCCGACTCCGGCAAGCTGACCCCGATCACGTTTGAGGAATATGCCGAAGCGGTTTCGGAATACACGCTTGAGAAAGTGTCGAAACTGTCCGGCGTGCCGGAAGCCCAGCTTCTGCGCCTGGCCCAGCAATATGCCGATCCGAACCGCAAGGTGATGTCGCTGTGGACCATGGGGTTCAACCAGCACACCCGCGGGTCGTGGGTGAACGGTCTGATGTATAACGTCCACCTTCTGGTTGGCAAAATCTCGGAACCCGGCAACTCGCCCTTCTCGCTGACGGGTCAGCCCTCGGCCTGCGGCACCGCACGCGAAGTCGGCACCTTTGCCCACCGCCTGCCCGCCGACATGGTGGTGGCAAACGACAAGCACCGCGCCATTGCCGAAGACAAATGGATGCTGCCCGAAGGCACCATCCCGCCGAAACCGGGCTTCCACGCTGTCTTGCAGAACCGCAAGCTGAAGGATGGCGACCTGAACGCCTATTGGGTGATGTGCAACAACAACATGCAGGCCGCGCCCAACATCAACGAAGAAGGCTGGCCGGGATACCGCAACCCCGAGAACTTCATCGTGGTGTCGGACCCCTACCCGACCGTCACCGCTCTGGCCGCTGACCTGATCCTGCCGACCGCCATGTGGGTCGAGAAGGAAGGCGCCTATGGCAACGCCGAACGCCGCACCCAATTCTGGCGCCAGCAGGTCGACGCACCAGGCGAGGCGAAATCGGATCTGTGGCAACTCATGGAGTTCTCGAAACGCTTCACGGTCGAGGACGTCTGGCCGCAGGACCTGATCGACAAGAAGCCCGAATATGCCGGCAAGACGCTTTACGAGGTGCTGTTCGAAAACGGCAAGGTCAACAAGTACAGCCTCGACGAACGTCAGGAAGGCTTTGCCAACGACGAATCCGAGCATTTCGGCTTCTATGTCCAGAAAGGTCTGTTCGAGGAATATGCCGACTTTGGCCGCGGCAAGGCGCATGACCTGGCCGACTTCGATGTCTATCACAAGGCGCGCGGCATGCGCTGGCCCGTGGTCGACGGCAAGGAGACGCTCTATCGCTTCCGCGAGGGCTATGACCCCTATGTCGAAAAGGGCAAGGGCGTGCAGTTCTATGGCAAGCCCGACGGTCGTGCGAACATCATCTTCGCGCCTTACGAAGCACCGCCCGAGGTGCCGGACGAGGAATATGACCTGTGGCTGGTCACCGGCCGCGTGCTGGAACACTGGCATTCGGGTTCGATGACCCGGCGCGTGCCCGAGCTGCACCGCTCGTTCACGCAGGCGGTTCTGTTCATGCACCCCGAAGACGCCAAGGATCGTGGACTGCGCCGCGGACAAGAGATCACAATCTCGACCCGTCGCGGCGAGGTCCAGTCCCGCATCGAAACCCGTGGTCGGAACAAGATGCCCCGTGGCGTCGTGTTCCACCCGTGGTTCGACGAGGGCCAGCTGACCAACAAGCTGACGCTGGATGCGACCTGCCCGTTGTCGAAGGAAACCGACTTCAAGAAATGCGCCTGCAAAGTCGAGCGCGCCTGATCTGAAGTGAGAAAGTAAAAGCGATGTCCGCCACCACCAAACGCACCCCCAAGTCGCCCGACCGGCGCCGGTTCCTTCAGGACTCGGCCCGAGCGGTGGCGGGGTGCGCGGTGGCGGGCACGTTCCTGGCGAAACTCGCCACGGATGCCCGCGCCCTGCCCGCGCAGGCGATCCGCCCCCCGGGCGCCTTGCCCGAAAAGGATTTTCTGGCCGCCTGCATTCGCTGCGGCCTCTGTGTCCGCGATTGCCCCTATGACACACTCAAGCTGGCCGAGCTTGGTGTCGATGGCGCGGCAACCGGCACCCCGTTTTTCACCGCCCGCGATGTGCCTTGCGAGATGTGCGAGGATATCCCTTGCGTCGTCGCCTGCCCAACGGGTGCGCTGGACCATGACCTGACCGATATCGACGACGCCCGGATGGGGGTCGCAGTGCTGATCGATCAGGAAAACTGTCTGAACGCGCTGGGTTTGCGCTGTGACGTCTGCTACCGCGTCTGCCCCGTCATCGACGAGGCGATCACGCTGGAACTGTCGCATAACGAACGCTCAGGTAGCCACGCGATCTTCATGCCGACTGTCCATGCCGACAAATGCACCGGCTGCGGCAAATGCGAAAAATCCTGCGTGTTGCCACATGAAAGCGCGATCAAGGTGCTGCCGCATCGTATCGCGCGCGCGGATTCGGCCGAGCATTACCGGCTGGGCTGGGAAGAAAAAGACGCCAAGGGCGGGCCTGTCGTCGATGGCATCATCGATCTGCCCGACAGACTGCCGGGACCGGGCACCGACAACCTCGCGGCGCCAGGTGGCTATGAGGGTGGGTTCGAGCCGGCATTCAAACTGCCCGGAACAGGCGCGGAGGTGACGCAATGAGCGACAAGACCCGCCTGCCCGTGAACGCCGAGGCCATCGCCGAAAAGGGCTGGTTGCAGGCGCATAAATACCTTCTGCTGCGGCGGGCGTCGCAGCTGTTTTTCCTGTGTCTTTTCATGCTGGGCCCGTGGTTCGGCATCTGGTGGGTCAAAGGCAACCTGTCGGGATCGCTGACCTTCGACGTGCTGCCGCTGACCGATCCGTTCATCGCGCTGCAATCGCTTGTCGCAGGCTATTGGCCCGAGACCACCGCCCTGATCGGGGCCGTGATCGTCGCTGTGGCCTATGCGCTGATCGGAGGCCGGGTCTATTGCAGCTGGGTCTGCCCGATCAACCCGGTCACCGACGGGGCGCACTGGCTGCATGACAAGCTGGGGCTGGCCAAGGGCTGGCAGCCCAAGCGCAACACGCGCTACTGGGTGCTGGGCATGGTGCTGGCGGCGTCGGCAATCATGGGCACGGTCGCCTGGGAACTGGTCAACCCGATTTCGATGCTGCATCGCGGGCTGATCTTTGGCGTCGGCTTTGCATGGACCTTCGTCCTTGCCGTGTTCCTCTTTGATCTGTTCGTATCGCGGCGCGGCTGGTGCGGGCATCTCTGCCCGGTCGGAGCCTTCTACGGGCTTCTTGGCACCAAGTCCCTATTGCGGGTGAGCGCCACCAAACGCGCCGAATGCGACGATTGCATGGACTGTTTCGCAGTCTGCCCCGAAATGCATGTGATCACCCCCGCCCTGCGCGGAAAATCCGATGAGACGCCTCTCATCCTGTCACCAGACTGCACCAATTGCGGCCGCTGCATCGATGTATGCGCGCCCAATGTCTTTGAATTCACCCACCGTTTCGACGGACGCGAGGCCCCGGCCCGCCCCGCCCGAACCAAATCCCAACCTGCATCCGGGGCCAGCCGCGCCGCCTGAGCAAGCACACGGAGAAAACCCATGAAGAAAAATCTCATCATCAGCGTCATCACCGCAGCGGCCGTGTTTTCCGCCGGGCTCGTGACCGCGCAATCGGCGTCCGTCGAGTCGCTGCGTGGCGGTCAGGTCGACGATTATGTCGGTCTCCAGGAAAACTGGCAGCAGGACAAGAAACGGTTCAACCGCAACTATCGCCAGCAGCCGCCGCTGATCCCGCACTCGATCGACCAGTACCAGGTCGACCTGAAAGCGAACCAGTGCCTTGGCTGCCATGACTGGTCCGCCGCCGGCGATCGCAATGCGCCGACGCTCTCGATGACCCACTATCTGGACCGCGAAGGTAACCAGCTGGACCGCGTCGCCGGAACCCGCTGGTTCTGCACGCAATGCCACGTCCCGCAGGCCGATGCGCCGGAACTGGTCGAAAACGAGTTTGACGCCAGCAAGTAACGAGGCCCAAGGGGACGAACGAGGAAACAAGCGATGACTGACAACAACTCTCCCGAACCCCGCCCCGGCTTCTTCCGCCGGGTGTGGAACGGTTTCTGGTCAACGTCCGGTGTCGTGACGGTTGGCTTCACCCTGATCGCCGGGTTCCTGGCCGGGATCATCTTCTGGGGCGGCTTCCACTGGTCGATGGAAATGACCAACACCGAGGAATTCTGCACCGGGTGCCACACGATGGAGACAAACCTCGGCGAATACCGCGAGACCATCCACTACAACAACCGTTCCGGTGTGCGTGCGATCTGTTCGGACTGCCACGTGCCGAAGGAATGGAACCACAAGGTCAAAGCCAAGATCATGGCAGTCAAGGACGTCTATCACGAGGTGATGGGCACCATCGACACGCCTGAAAAATACGAGGATCACCGCCTCAGCATGGCTGCCCAGACCTGGCGCAAGATGAAGAAATCCGACAGCCGCGAATGCCGCAACTGCCACAAGTTCGACTATATGGACTTCCCAGTGCAGGAAGCACGGGCTGCGGATGCTCACCAGCGCGCCATCGACGATGACATGACCTGTATCGACTGCCACCAGGGTATCGCCCACCAGTTGCCCGAGGGCTATCAGGAAAAATACAAGTCCGTGGTCGAGGACCTGGCAGCGGATACCGGCAATCAGGACGGCAAGACCGTCAGCTTCGCCGCCCTGCGCGCCTTCCTTGGCGGCGACGATGCAACAGACGTGACGGAAAGGTAATCAGATGCTCGAATTCTTGGGAACTGTCGGAGGTGCCGTTCTGGGTCTGCCGGGCGTCCTTGGTCTTGCCCTTGGCATGATGACCCGCAACCCGATTTTTGGCGGAGTGTTCGGCGCGGTCGTCGCCGTGATCCAGGCATTCATCTTTGCCAAATTCGACTTTGGCAACATCGCGGTGTTTGATCTTGTGATCGCCATCGGCGTCGGTGTGCTGGCCGGGGTTGTCGGCTCGGCGATCCGGGTCAAGGGGACCGTGGCCTGACGCCATAACCACCACGCATGAAAGAAAAGGGCCCGCTCATCCGAGCGGGCCTAGTTTATTGGAAAACCGTGGAAACCGGAAAACCCCGGTGGACCAGCCACAGACGCGCCGCGACCGACCCGGTGGCGCCACCCACGACAGCGCCTCTTGTCACACAAGATGGGGGGCCGACGAGGGGCAGGCTCGGGATGAGGCGTCCGGGTTTTGGGATTTTGCGACAACGACGCGGCGCGTGACCAAAATCCCTGCGGCAAAAGCTTCGATTGAAACACGCCCCCCGTCATGGTTTACAAATCCCCCACAGCCACAAGGGACATGCGAAGAATGCCCGCACCATCCATCCGCCCCCACTGGCCCAGCCTGATCGCCTTGGCGATGACGCTGACCATCGCGGCGATGATCTGTTGGGCGACATTGACCCCGGTGCGCGCGCCATCCGGTCTTCCGGGCAACGACAAGGCGTATCATTTCATCGCCTTTGCCATGCTTTCCCTGCCCTGCGCGATCCTCTCGCCGCGTTGGTTGGTCGCGCTGATTCCGCTGGCGCTTGTTTTTGGTGCGATGATCGAAGTGATCCAGCCAATGGTGGGGCGCGAAAGGGAACTGGCGGATTTCTCGGCAGACTCGCTGGGTGCCGCCTGTGGCGCGGCCCTTGGCATCTTCCTGATCCGAAAACCGGTGCTTTTCTTCCTGCGCGCGCGCCGTGCCAAATTGCACACAGATTAGGCGTGCGCCACTCACGGCGATTTACAGACCGCGATCAACCGATTAGTGACAAGGGAAACTGGCACAGGCATTCGAGTGAGCAAACCCTATGTCCCAACAGCCTGACATACCGGGAACGACCGGAAAGGCGGCAGGTTCAAATCGGGCGGCGTGGAAGCTGGGAACGGCCTCCGTCCTCATCGGCTCCATGCTTGTCGTACCGTCGGGCCATGCCGAACAATGGGTCAGCTACAATGGCTATGGCGCGCCGGGGCTGGTGGATTTGCCCACGGCAGAGGCCTCGCCCGATGCCGAGCTTTACACCACGTTCTCGGTTTTCAACAAAACGCTGCGCTCGTCCATCGGCTTTCAGATCACACCCAGACTGTCGGCGCAGTTCCGCTATACCGCGACGGATGGCGATATCGTGGGCGGCGTCTGGGCCGGACGCGACTACTTCGACCGCAGTTTTGACGTCCGCTATCAGCTCCTGACGGAAACCGACCGCAGACCGGGTGTTGCGATCGGGTTGCAGGATTTCCTGGGTACAGGGCTTTATGCGGCCGAATACATCGTCGCCACCAAGTCCATAACCCCGACCCTGCGTGTCACCGGTGGTATTGGTTGGGGCCGGTTGGGATCCCACAATTCTTTTGCCAGCTTCGGCACCCGTCCCCCATACGACCCGCAAAGCCAGGGCGGGACTCCGAACATTGACCAGTGGTTCCGCGGGCCGATGGCCTTCTTCGGCGGGCTTGCCTGGTCCCCGACCCAGAACCTGGCGCTGAAATTCGAATATTCGTCGGACGAATACAGCCGTGAAGACGGCATTTTGTTCGACTACAAATCCCCCTTCAATGTCGGCGTGGACTACCGCCTGAAAAATGGCACCCTTCTTTCGCTTTACGCGCTTCACGGCGATACGATCGGGCTTCAGGCGACCTTTGTCACCAATCCCAAACGTGCCAAGATACCCGGTGGCGACGAAACCGCACCGCTTCCGATCAAGGTCCGTTCTGCGGGATCGGCCGCCGATCTGGGCTGGACCGCCGACAGCGTGACCTCGGACAAGGCCCGTAACGAGCTTGCCGCGCTCCTGCGCAAGGAAAACCTGAAACTCCGGGCGCTGGATTTGCAGCCGACAAGCGCCACCGCGCGGATCTCGAACAGTCGCTACAACAACATTCCCGAAGCTCTGGGACGAACGGCCCGCGCCATGAGCCGTGCCCTGCCTGCTTCGGTCGAGACTTTCGTGATCGTGCCCGTTGTCGACGGGCTTGATACCTCTGCCGTGGTATTCAAACGGTCGGACCTGGAACGGCTGGAAAACGCACCCGCCGAGTCTATGCTGGCCCGGACCGAGTTCCGTGACAGCTTTGGTCTGGCGATGGGCGCCGGGCTGGATCAGGTGAACCGGTTCCGCTGGTCGTTGTCCCCCTATCTGCGCCTCAGCGTCTTTGACCCCAACAATCCGGTACGTTTCGACGTTGGCGCCCAACTGGACGCCACCTATGCCATCACGCCCAACCTGATTGCGTCGGGCAGCCTGACCAAAAAGGTGTTTGGCAACCTTGCGGATGCAACGCTTTCACCCTCGAACCTGCCCCGCGTGCGCACCGACGCGCCGCTTTATTCGCAGCTGGGCGACCCGGCGATCGAACACCTGACGCTTACGCATTATGGCCGCCCCGGAACCAACCTCTACAGCCGCGTCACTGCAGGCCTGCTGGAAGGCATGTATGGCGGGGTGTCGGGAGAACTGCTGTGGAAGCCGGTCGGCAGCCGCTTTGCTCTTGGTGCCGAACTGAACTACGTCAAGAAACGCGATTACGATCAGCTATTCGACTTCCTCGACTACGAGGTCGCGACCGGACATATCTCGGGGTATTACCAGTTCGACAACGGCTTCTTCACGCAATTGGATGTCGGACGCTATCTGGCGGGCGACATTGGTGCGACCCTGACCGTGGAACGCGCGTTTGCCAACGGCTGGCGTGTCGGCGGCTATGCCACGTTGACCGATGTCAGCGCCGAGGATTTCGGCGAAGGATCGTTTGACAAGGGGATCTATGTCACGATCCCGGTGAACTGGATTTTTGGTCAGCCGACACGGGACGCGAACACGATCCGCCTGCAATCGCTGATGCGGGACGGCGGCGCACGTCTGAACGTGCAGGACCGGCTGTATCCGAAGCTGCGCGAGTATCATGAAACGGATATCTCACGCGGCTGGGCGAAATTCTGGAGATGATCGGCATGCCATTTTCACGCCGCGCGCCTCTGACCGCAGTGATTGTCGCGCTTGGCCTCGTTTCGGCCTGCGGCAATGACACCGAAAAGGGGCGGATAGGCAAGAACTATGTCGACAAGTTGAAGTCCGGTGTGATCGGCGGCGGAGGCGAAACCCAACCACAACCGACGCTGGAGCAGATGGTCGCCGTGGTCCGCCAAACCGTTACCGACCCGCTGATCTTGATCGAGATGAAGGACGGTGGCGGCACTGCGGCCGTGGTCGAGATCGAGCGCAACGGCCCACATGTCACCTATGCCTCGGCGGATCGGCGCACGATTGTCATGAAGGGCGGAATGGTCACCGCCACGCGCGGTCTGGGTCAGGACCTGATGTCGTCGGACTCAGACCCCAGCAGTGACCTTGTGCGCGCGCGCAAGTCCGGTGAAGTCACTCGCGTCATGCGTCATATCGGTGGCGACGACCAGTCTGTGGAACGGCGCTTTGCCTGCCAGATCGCCCCCGGCACGCGGGACGAGTTCAAGGGCAGCCTGCACACCGAGGGCACGATCATGATCGAACGGTGCCGTGCCGACGACATGGGCTTTACCAATTCTTATGTGGTCAGCGGCAAGGGCCAGATCACGGAAAGCATCCAATGGCTGAGCCCGCTGCGCAGCTATGCGCAGCTGCTCTTGATGAACATGTGAGCGCAAACAGCGCCCGATTCCCGCAAAAACGGTAGCCGCCTCTCATAATGTCGCATGGATTCCTTGCGTTAGCGGGCTTTTTGTACCTTTTCAGCTTCGCATACCTTTGTATTCTGTTTCCGGGAACATCTAGGGAGGGTGTCGCGTGAAGCCGACAAATACCGAAGATCCGGAATATTTTCACAAGGTCGTGGATTGTCAGTTCGCCTGCCCCGCCCATACGCCGGTGCCCGAATACATCCGCCTGATCGCGCAGGAACGTTACAGCGACGCCTACATGATCAACTGGGAAAGCAATGTCTTTCCCGGCGTCCTTGGCCGCACCTGCGACCGCCCCTGTGAACCGGCCTGTCGCCGTGGCCGGGTCGAGGAAGAGCCGGTTGCGATCTGTCGCCTGAAACGGGTCGCCGCCGACTTCAAGGACGACGTCAAACACATGATGCCCAAGGCGGGTGCGCCCAATGGCAAGAAGATTGCCCTGATCGGCGCCGGCCCTGCCTCACTCACCGTGGCACGTGACCTGGCGCCGTTGGGATATGAGCTGCATCTCTATGACGCGCAGGCCAAGGGCGGTGGGTTCATGCGCTCGGAAATCCCATCCTTCCGCCTGCCGGAAGAGGTGCTGGACGAAGAGGTCGGCTATGTGCTGGACATGGGGGTTCACGCGACCTTCAACACCTATATCGACAGTCTGCAATCCATCCTCGACAAGAACTATGACGCGGTCTTTATCGGCTGCGGCGCCCCACGCGGGCGCGACCTGCCCAAACTGCCGGGCCGCAAGGAAGCCGACAAGAACATTCATATCGGGCTGGACTGGCTGGCGAATGTCGCCTTCGAGCATACCAAGAAGATCGGCACGAAGGTGATTGTTCTGGGCGGCGGCAACACGGCGATGGATTGCTGCCGGACCTCGCGGCGGCTGGGTGGTGAGGACGTCAAGGTCATCGTTCGGTCCCCCTTCGAGGACATGAAGGCCAGCCCCTGGGAGAAAGAGGACGCCATCCACGAAGGTATCCCGATCATCGACAACCACGTCCCCAAGGAATTCGTGGTGGAAAACGGCAAGCTTGTCGGCATGACCTTCGAGAAGGTCGAGGCGAAATATGATGCCGATGGCAAGCGCAGCCTTGTCCCGACCGGCGAAGACCCGGCGTTTTTCGAATGTGACGACGTGCTGATCGCCATCGGTCAGGAAAACGCCTTTCCCTGGATCGAGAAATCCACCGGCGTGCGCTTCACCAGCTGGGGTACGCCGATCATCAACGACGACGAGACCTTCCAGTCGACCCGCAAGGACGTGTTCTTTGGTGGCGACGCGGCCTTTGGACCGTCCAACATCATCACCGCCGTTGCCCATGGCCACAAGGCGGCCGTGTCGATCGACCTGTTCTGCCAGGGCAAGAACCTTGAAAAGCGCCCCGCCCCGACAGTTTCGCTCAAAAGCCAGAAAATGGGCATTCACGAATGGTCCTATGACTCGGTCCCGGTCGACGACAAACGCGAGGCCGTGCCGCTGGTTGACTTGAAAAAGGCACTGGCGGACCGGGCGCTTGAGGTCGAGCTTGGGTTTGACGCCCAGACCGCCTTTGTACAGGCCGAACGCTGCCTGAACTGCGATGTGCAGACCGTGTTCACCACCGAGAACTGCATAGAATGCGACGCGTGCGCCGATATCTGCCCGACAAGCTGCATCAGCTTCGTCGAAAACGCCGATGAGCCGGAGTTGCGCGCGCGCCTTTTGGTCCCGGCCGAGAACCCCGAACAGGACATCTTTGTCTCCGACGACCTCAAGACCGGCAAGGTTCTGGTCAAGGACGAAGACGTCTGCCTGCATTGCGGCCTTTGCGCCGAACGCTGCCCGACGGCGGCCTGGGACATGCAGCGGTTCCTCTATTCGATGACCAAGGCAAAACCCGACATGATGGAGGTGCAGGCATGAAACGGATCAAGGGCGTCAACGACTTTGTCGTCAAGTTCGCAAACGTGAACGGCACCGGGTCGGCATCGGCCAACCACCTGTTTGCCAAGGCAATTTTCCGCATGGGCATCCCGGTATCGCCGCGCAATATCTTTCCCTCGAACATTCAGGGCCTTCCGACCTGGTACGAGGTCCGAGTCAGTTCCAAGGGCTATCTGGGGCGGCGTGGCGGGGTGGACCTGATGGTCTGCGTGAACCCGCAATCGATGGAGAAGGACATCCAATCCGTCGCCGCAGGCGGCTATTTCGTCTATGACAGCACCAAGCCACTTGAGCCGCACCTGAAACGCGACGATATCGAGCTGATCGGCATCCCCTTCACCGCCATGTGCATGCGCGAATACTCGGTTCCGCGTCTGCAACAGCTGCTGAAGAACGTGGTCTATGTCGGGGCGCTGGCGGCCCTTCTGGATATCGATTTCGCGATCCTGAAAGACCTCTTGAACGACCAGTTCAAGGGCAAGGAAAAGCTGATCTCGTCAAACGTGCATGCGTTGGAGATGGGCTATCAATATGCGATCGAAAACTTCCAATGCCCGCTGCCGATCCGTCTGAAGAAAGGCGGCAATGTCGCGCCGCATATCCTTGAGACCCCGCATATCCTGATGAACGGCAACACCGCCGCCGCGCTTGGGGCAATCTATGGCGGGGCCACCGTCGCGGCATGGTATCCGATCACGCCGTCGACCTCGGTTGTGGATGCCTTCGCCAAATACGCCGAGCGCATGCGCATCGACGCCGGGTCGGGCAAGAAAAACTTTGCCATCGTGCAGGCCGAAGACGAATTGGCCGCGATGGGCATGGTGATCGGGGCAAGCTGGAACGGCGCGCGCGCCTTCACCGCGACCTCCGGCCCCGGCCTCAGCCTGATGAGCGAGTTTCTTGGCCTCGCCTATTTCGCCGAGGTTCCCGCGGTGCTGATCGACGTGCAACGGTCAGGGCCCTCGACCGGCATGCCGACGCGCAGCCAGCAATCGGACGTCCTGTCCGCAGCTTATGCCAGCCACGGCGACACCAAGCAGGTCTTGTTGTTCCCGGCGACCCCGCGCGAATGTTTCGAGATGACGGTACAGGCGTTTGACCTGGCCGAGCGATTGCAGACCCCGGTGATCATGATGTCCGATCTGGACCTCGGCATGAACGACTGGATGTCGCCGCCGCTGGAATGGGACGACAATTACGAAATGGATCGCGGCAAGGTCCTTGACGCCGCCGGACTGGACGCGGTCGAGAAATGGGGCCGCTACCTGGACGTCGATGGTGACGGTATCCCCTATCGCACCCTGCCCGGCACCCATCCCGACAAAGGCGCCTATTTCACCCGTGGCAGTTCCAAGAACGAAATGGCGGTCTATTCCGAAAGCGGTGAGGACTATGTCCAGAACGTCGACCGACTGCTGCGGAAATTCGAGACCGCCAAACAATATGTGCCACGCCCCAAGACCCACCCGCCGATCGAGGTCAAGAAACCCAAGACCAAGCTGAAGCTGGGGGCCCTGTTCTTCGGCACCTCGGCGTCGCCCGCATATGAGGCGGTCGAGATCCTTGCCGATGAAGGTTTCCCCATCGACACGATGCGCATCCGGGCCTTCCCCTTCCACGAGGATATCGACCAGTTCATTCATGACCACGACCTTGTCTTCGTCATCGAACAGAACCGGGACGGGCAGATGCGGCAGTTGATCATGAACGAGTGCCACATAACCCCATCGAAACTGACCAGCGTGCTGAATTATTCCGGCACCCCGATCACCGCGCGCCATATCGCGCGCAAGATCCGCGAAACGCTGGACGGCCAGCCCGCCAATGTCGTGCCGCTGCACAAGGAGACCGCCTGATGTCCTATATCAAGCCGAAATTCCGCCACCCGAAGCTGCCGACAAATGCGCTTGGGTATACCGTGGCCGACTACGATGGCGCGATCTCGACCCTGTGTGCGGGATGCGGGCATGACTCGATCTCGGCGGCGATCCGCAATGCCTGTTTCAAGTCGTCCCTGCCACCGCACCGGATCGCCAAGGTCTCGGGCATCGGGTGTTCATCGAAAATGCCGACATACTTCCTGTCGCGCAGCCACGGCTTCAACTCGGTCCATGGCCGGATGCCATCGGTGGCAACGGGGGCAAGCCTTGCCAATCGCGACCTGACCTATATCGGGGTTTCGGGCGATGGCGACACGGCGTCAATCGGTATGGGTCAGTTCGTGCATCTGATCCGCCGCAACGTGAACATGACCTATATCGTGGCCAACAATGGCTGCTACGGCCTGACCAAGGGCCAGGACAGCGCCACCGCCGACCGTGGCTCGGTCGCCAAGGGCGGCGCGGTGAACCCGTTTGACGGCATCGACCTCGCCAGCCTTGCCATCCTTGAAGGGGCCAGCTTTGTCGCGCGCTCTTTCTCGGGCGACAAGGAACAGCTAGAGCCGCTGATCCGCGCGGCCATGGCCCATAACGGCTTTGCCTTCATCGACGTCGTGTCGCCCTGCGTGACCTTCAACAACCACGCCGGGTCCACCAAGAGCTATGCCGCCACGCGCGACCATCTCGACGCCATGCCAGTGGATTTCGTGCCAATGCGTGACGAGATCCGCACGCAATATGCCGAAGGCACCACCAAGGATGTCACATTGCATGACGGCTCGGTCATCCACCTGCACAAGGCATCGGCGGACTACGACGCCAACGACCGGCGCGGCGCCCTGAACGCGGTGCAGGAAGCCGAAGAACAGGGCCGCATCCTAACAGGCCTGTTGTTCCTTGACCCCAACACACAGAATCTGGCCGTGAACCTGAACCTGGCCTCACGCCCCCTGAACGAACTTGGCAAGGACGAACTGTGCCCGGGCAGCAAGGTTCTGAAATCCATCAACGAAGGGCTGCGCTAACGCGCGGCCCGCTTCTTGCCGGAACCACGACGGGCCTTGGCTGAACGTTCGAGGTATTCTGAGCAAATTTGGAGGCGAGTACCGGAATCGAGCCGGTGTACACGGATTTGCAATCCAAATAGTATCAATAAAATCAAATAGTTACAGGTGGGTGTATAGGTTTAGTGTAGAGGTTTTCCTCTTCAGATTTCTGTCGATTGGTCTTCACATTCTTTGCGACTTGGTTAATCTGCCTCGGAAAACTAGAGCGAAAATGACATGCTGGAATGGCTTGCCCCCAACTTTCTCTACAATTTTGCTAAAGATGTTTATCGCAAGTGGAAGGGAACCCCTCCGGAAGAAATCGTTGCAGTGAGAAACAAGTGGAAGCCAATCTTTGAAGATTGGCTTCGTGAACATCATTCAAAAGGTTTGCGAAAGGATGTGATCATCCGGGATATCAGCCGGGTTGATCAGTACCCTGAGATCGAAGAAAAGAAAAAGGGGATATCGCCTTGGTTCCGTGTTGGTTTGGTCGGCACTTATCACCGAGGCGTCATCGTGGCTCTTAGATACAATGCTCTCATTGATCTCGGGAACGAAAACTTTCGAGTCTATGATTTCGAAAAAGATGACGAAGATACCAAATCAAATTCGATCAAAGCCCTGATTGCTGGAAAGATCCCCTTTGAAAACATTGTCGAAGTAAATTTTGAAGGTGACGAGTACTACAATTATCCACACTTATATTGCCGGTTTGCCAACAAGAAGGAGCCATATGAGGGAGTTGCGTTTTTTACAGAGGGTCAGATATTTCCAGATTCACTACCATACTACACCGAGTTGAAGGACTATGAGAGCGTGAGGAAACTAAGCCTCAAACATGGTACAAAGAGTGCATTTATCTAGTCTATTGCCTGCCGTGCATTGGTGTGTAGGTCACGAGCTTCAGTGTGGCTGTTGCAAAGGCGAACTTTGCAGCAGGCTGAGAGTTTACCAACTCACTCAGTTGATGAGACTCGGCTCGCTATCCCCTAAATGAACCGCCAGTTGATGTGTATAGGTTGTGTATAGGTCGAAAAATCTCGAGTATTGCGCTTCAAAATAGACGAGATTGCCCGCTAAGTATCGGAAAATATGTGAAAAAAATGGAGGCGAGTACCGGAATCGAACCGGTGTACACGGATTTGCAATCCGCTGCGTCACCACTCCGCCAACTCGCCAGCCGGGTCCCGATCGGGACGTGGTGTTTCGAGACCTCTACATGATGGGTTTCGCGGGGGGCTGCAAGGGTTTTTTGGCCGGATGAGAGGTGGAAAACCCCGCTTTTTCGCCTTCGGATCGAATCTGTCGCAGGGCGAATTGTCCTCAGCGACGGGTTTGGCGGATTGCGCCCGTTGCCGACCCTTGTCACATGTGGCAAGAAAGGCCAGCCAGAATCCGAACGGAAGAACGAGTTTACCATGACCGACTTTGCCGCACGCCGCACCACGATGGTCGATACCCAGGTCCGCCCCTCGGATGTGACCAAATATACCGTAATCGAGGCCATGCTGACGGTCCCGCGCGAACAATTCGTGCCGCGCGACCAGGTCGAGGCGGCTTATGTCGGCGAGAACATTCCGCTGGCGCCGCGCCGCGTGGTGCTTGAGCCGCGCACCCTGGCAAAAATGCTGGACATCGCAGCAATCGGCAACTCCGAGCTGGTTCTCGATATCGGGTGCGGATTGGGGTATTCTTCTGCCGTGGTCGCCCGCTTTGCCGAGGCCGTGGTCGCCGTCGAAGCGGATGAAGACATGGCAACGGAAGCACAGTCGCTGTTGTCCGCGCAGGGCGCCGATAACGTGGTTGTCCATACCGGCCCGCTGGATCAGGGCGCGGCGGAACATGGGCCTTATGACGTAATACTCCTGCAGGGGGCGGCTGAGACCGTGCCTGCGGCGCTTCTGGACCAGTTGAAAGAGGGCGGCCGCGCGGTTGTGCCCTTTGCCGAAGGCGCGCTTGGCGTCGTACGCATCGGGTACAAGATCGACGGAGAGGTTCATTGGCGGTTTGCATTCAATGCAACAGCGCCTATCCTGCCGGGGTTTGAACAAGAAACGGCATTTGCGCTTTGACGCTTTGCGGCGAGGCGGGCAGAAAACAAGGGTTGCAGGCATGAAATTCTTTGGAAAAGCAATTGCAGCAGGTGTGACCGCCGCCGTTCTGACCCTGTCAGCCCCTGCAACTGCAATCGCAGAGACATTGGCAGATGTGCTGGCGGATGCCTACAAGCACAGCGGATTGCTTGAACAGAACCGCGCGGTTCTGAGGGCTGCGGACGAAGATGTCGCCGCAACCTTTGCCCTACTACGCCCGGTAATCGCCTGGAGCGCGTCGGTTGGCACAGGCCGCACAAGGTCATCCACCGGAGGTTTTGTCACCGACAGCACCGCCACCCCGGTTTCGGTCGGGCTTTCGGCCGAGATTTTGCTTTGGGACAACGGCGCGACACAGCTTGCCGTCGATGCGGCGAAGGAATCCGTGCTTTCGACGCGGCAATCGCTGATCGCGGTCGAACAGAACGTCCTTCTGACCGCGGTTCAGGCCTTTATGAACGTGCTGCGCGACCGCGAGTTCGTGGCGCTTGGTGAAAGCAACGTGCGCGTGATTACACGAGAGCTGCGGGCCGCGCGCGACCGTTTTGAAGTGGGTGAGGTCACGCGGACCGACGTGGCCCAGGCCGAGGCGCGCCTGGCCGGATCGCGGGCTGATCTTGCCGCCGCCAAGGGATCGCTTCTGGCGTCCGAGGCCGAGTTTGTTGCCGCCGTGGGCCGTCGCCCCGGTCAGCTGGTCGCCCCGACGCGGCTGCCCGCGACCGCAAAGTCGCGTGAAGACGCCACCGCGGTGTCCGTCCGCAACCACCCCAACATCAAAAAGGCCCAGCACGACATTCAGACAGCCGAACTGAACGTGTTGCGCACCGAGGCCAGCATGGGCCCCAGCGTCAGCCTGCGGGGAACGGTCGGCCTGAACGAGTATCACAATTCCAGCCGTTTCAGTAACTCAGGTTCGGTATCGCTGAATCTGCAGCAGACGATCTATCAGGGCGGCCGCCTGACCGCGCTGCTACGTCAGGCGATGGCCTTTCGCGACGCCGAACGCGCGGGACTGCATGTGGTGCGTCACAACCTGATCCAACAGGCCGGTGCCGCCTGGGCCCAGCTTGAGGCCGCGAATGCACAGCTTCAAGCGTCGGATCGCCAGATCGAGGCCGCGCGCATCGCCTTTGATGGTATCCGCGAGGAAGCCACACTTGGCGCGCGCACCACTCTGGACGTTCTGAACGCTGAACAAGAGGTCTTGGACGCCGAAGCCCGTCGCATTTCAAACGAGGCCAATCAGTATGTGGCCGCCTACGCGGTTCTGGCTGCGATGGGACTTCTGACGGCCGAACACCTGAATTTGCGGGTCGAGCAATATGACCCCGAAGCCTATTACAACCAGGTGAAATCGGCGCCTGCCTACTATTCCAAACAGGGTCGTGATCTGGACCGGGTGCTGCGCGCCATCGGGAAAGAGTGACAATTTTCGCTATCGGTTGTGCGAACGCCGCCCGGACGCTAAAATCGCGTCGGGGCAGGAAGAGAAATGAGCATGTCTGATCCGGTGACAAATGTCGAAATGCAGGACGTTCTTTCGTCCATTCGCCGATTGGTGACCGAAAACACGCGGTCCACGCCGCGCAAGGAATTCCCTGTAGAGAAAGCCGAAGAAGACGATCCGCAACTGGCGGAAACGTCTGAGACAGCCGATGAGCCAGCCGATGACGGACGGCTTGTTCTGACCCCTTCCCTGCGCGTGATGCCGCCCCCTGACGCCGAATCGGACGCCGACGAACCGTCCGATGAGACGGACGTCGCCGCCGACGATCTTCCTGTCGAAGACAATGAGGACATCGGCGATGTGGACACACCTGACGACGCGCCTGAGTCTGTTTCATACGGTGAAATCGACGACGAAACGCTGGAAAAGGACCTTGCCGAAGCGCTGGACTTGTCCGACGACACAGCGGACGGATCTGACCTGACCGCTCTTGATATGCCCTGGCTGAAACCGTCGGAAGAGGACACCTCTGCTGAGGACACGGGCGCAACCGCACCAGAAGAAAAACAGGAAGAAATCCAGGCGCGGTTCGAAGCGGTGGAGCAGGTGGTCGAAGACGATTATGAACCCGACCTACCGGGCGACAGCGCCAATGCGGGCACGGCGACAACCCGGCTTGACTGGCAGGACCCCGAGGACATCGACACCGACGACCTGGACATGGCAGAAGCCTATGAAGAGATGTCGGAACAGCTTGAGGAAGGCGCACGCGAATACGTTGGCCGTGCGGTCGAGAAAGAACTGGGGTCGGACATCGGCATCCTGCCTGATGACGCCCAGATCATGGACGAAGACGCGCTGCGAGACCTTGTTGCCGACATCGTCCGCCAGGAATTGCAAGGCGCTCTGGGCGAACGCATTACACGGAACGTCCGCAAGCTGGTCCGGCGCGAGATTCATCGTGCGCTGGCGGCGGCGGAACTCGAGTAACCTGGCAACCGAACAGATCCACAAAAGCAAAAGCGCGCCCTGAAACGGACGCGCTTTTTGTTTTGCGGAACGGTAAACTGATCAGGCGGCTTCGGCCTGTTGCGCAGCATTGCGGCGTTCGCTTTCTTCGCGCGACAGCGCAACCGAGGTGCGGACACCCTTGGCCACAAACTCCATCAAACCGGACACGACACGTTCGTTCGGGTCGATACCGGCACAGCTCAACACCTCGCGGCCATCGCGCGAGCGTGCCCAGCGGGCGATTTGTTCGGGGCCGTTGCCATATTTCTTGTCATCAGCAATGGCGTCATCCAGCGCAGCAAGCACCACGGCCGCAAAAAGCTTGCGTGCGCGGTTGCCCTGTTCGTTGTTAAAGGCCGTTCCATCAACGAAATCGGTCATCTCGTCGCTTTCCTATTATTGCTCTTGTGTTTTCGGCGTGCCGCCCCTTATGGCGGAAGACATGCGATTCGGATAGGCCCTATCTGCATAGCTTCTATGCAAAATGCGCATGGCTTTCTGCATGTGCAGCACGAGATAGGTTGTCTTGCCACCCGTCGACCCGCCAGATATAGGACGGTGGAACTTTCATTCAACCTTTCGCAGGGGTTTTCTGCATGCCCAAGATCAACGGCAACGAAATTCGTCCGGGCAATGTCCTGGAACATAATGGCGGTCTGTGGGCCGCCGTCAAAGTCGACCACGTGAAACCCGGCAAGGGCGGCGCATTCGCCCAGGTCGAGATGCGCAACCTGCGCAACGGGTCGAAACTGAACGAACGCTTCCGCTCTGCCGACAAGGTCGAGCGCGTGCGGCTTGAGCAGAAGGATCAGCAATTTCTGTATGAAGACAGTGGGATGCTGGTGTTCATGGATGCTGAAACCTATGAGCAGATCCAACTGCCCGCCGACTTGTTGGGGGAACGCCGCCCCTTCCTTCAGGATGGTATGACAATCCTTGTCGAGTTCTATGAAAACGAAGCGCTGAACGCCACGCTGCCGCAAAAGGTCACCTGCAAGGTTGTCGAGACCGAGCCGGTCGTGAAAGGCCAGACCGCCGCAAACTCGTTCAAACCGGCGATCCTCGACAATGGCGTCAAGGTGATGGTCCCGCCGTTTGTCGGTCAGGACGAAGACATCATCGTGAACACCGAGACGATGGAATATTCGGAACGCGCCTGAGGCATGACGTCGCGTAAGAATGACAAAGGGGGCCGCGTGGCCCCCTTTTTCGTGGCAAATCGCCGCCGTTTCACGCCGATTGCAGCGCCCGCGCCTCTTCCCCGGCCAGTCGGATCAGATCCCGCATGAAGGGTTTTTCCAGATCCTCGCTGCGGGTCGCGGCGAACAACTGCCGGGTCAGCCCCTGTTCGGTGATTGGCCGGGTCACGTAATCGGAGGAATACTTCACCTCTCGCACCACCCAGTCCGGCAGGACCGAGACCCCCCGGTTCGAAGCCACCAGCAACAGGATAACCGCCGTCAGTTCCGCCTGACGCACTGCTGCCGGTTCCACCTTGGCCGGCGTCAGCAACTGTGAAAACACATCCAGGCGCGATCGCTCGACCGGATAGGTGATCAGGGTCTCGCCGCGAAAATCCTCGGCCTCGACAAAGCTCTTCTGTGCCAGCGGGTGCTGCGAGGCCGCGACAAAAACCGGCGCATAGTCAAACAGGTGCGAAAACTCGATCCCCGGCAGGTTTTCGGGGTCGGAACTGACGACAAGATCGACCTCTTCCTTCTGAAGCGCGGGCATGGCGTCGAAGGCAAGGCCGGGACGGATATCGACGTCCACGTCCGGCCACAGCTTGCGGAACTTTTCCAGCACCGGGAACAGCCATTCAAAACAGGCATGGCATTCAATGGCGATGTGCAGCCGCCCGGAACTGCCGTCGCGCAGCCCGTTGAACTCGGCCTCAAGCGCCTCGACCTCGGGCAGGATCTGGTTCGCCAGCCTGAGAAGCCGCATCCCCGCCGCCGACAGCTTCATCGGCTTCGAGCGGCGCACGAACAGTTCCACCCCGGCCTGCTCCTCAAGCCCCTTGATCTGGTGCGACAGGGCCGATTGCGTGATGTTCAGCTGTTCCGCCGCCCGCGCCAGCCCGCCCGCCTCGTGAATGGCACGCACGGTGCGCAGGTGACGGAATTCGATATGCATCTTCATCGGCGACATCCTCAAATCGGGCTCATGTTGGTGATGAGAATTATGAGTTTGCCTCTAGATGCCGCCTATGCAACATGAGGTCAACCACAAGATTGGACCCGATAACATGACCGCGCCTGCAATTTCCTTCGAGTTCTTCCCGCCCCGCAACCTCGAAGCGTCGTTCCGGCTGTGGGACACGGTCCAGGCGCTGGCCCCGCTTGCACCGCGCTTCGTCTCGGTGACCTATGGTGCTGGCGGCACCACCCGCGACCTGACGCGCGACGCGGTGGCGACGATCCACAAACATTCCGGCCTGAATGTCGCGGCGCATCTGACCTGCGTCGATGCCACGCGCGACGAAACCCTTGGTATCGCCAACGGCTTTGCCGATGCGGGCGTGACCGATATCGTCGCCCTGCGCGGCGACCCGCCCAAGGATGCGGCGGGCTTCGTCCCCCATGCCGACGGATTTGCCAGTTCGGTCGATCTGATCGAGGCGCTGTCCGCCACCGGCCGGTTCAATATACGTGTCGGCGCTTACCCGGAGAAACACCCCGAAGCGGCCGACAGCCGCGCCGATATCGACTGGCTGAAACGCAAACTTGATGCCGGTGCGACCGAGGCGCTGACACAGTTCTTCTTCGAGGCTGACACGTTCCTGCGCTTCCGGGACGCCTGCCAGAAGGCCGGCATTGACGCGCCGATCACCCCCGGCATCCTGCCGATCGAGAACTGGAAAGGTGCCAGCAAGTTCGCCCGCGCCTGCGGCACCCATGTGCCGGACTGGATGGAAGACGCCTTCGAAAAGGCCGAACGTGACGACCGCAGCGATCTGCTGGCCACCGCGATCTGCACTGAGCTTTGCTCGGACCTGATCGAGGAAGGCGTGGATGCCTTGCATTTCTACACGCTAAACCGCCCCGAGCTGACCCGCGATGTGTGCCACGCTCTTGGGGTTACGCCGAAGGTTTCGCTGGAAAACGTCGCGTAACTTATCGCGTCCCCACCTTGCGCCCAACAACATTCTGCGGCCTCCTGTTGATTAACAAGACAAGAGAGGCCGCACATGTCGTTAGACCGCAAAATCGCCACGTCCGTCGATGAACTTCCCAAACTGGCGGATGTGCTGGAACTTTCCGGCCTTGAGTTCATCCAGAACATGATCTCGGGCCATTTCGCAGGCCCGCCCATCGGCCAAGCCCTGGGTTATTGGCCGGTCCATGCCGAAGAGGGCAAGGTCATCTTCGAAGGCACGCCCGAGTTTCACACCCTGAACCCGCTGGGCACGGTGCATGGCGGCTGGTACGGCACTGTCCTTGACAGCTGCATGGCCTGCGCGGTCCAGACCAAGCTGAAAAAGGGACAAGTCTATACGACGCTGGAATACAAGATCAACATCATCCGCCCGATCCCGCTTGGCACCAGGGTGCGCGCGACGGGAACCGTGCATCATGCCGGACGCTCAACCGGAATCGCCGATGGCGAGATCGTCGGGATCGAAGATGGCCGCCTTTACGCCACCGGCTCGACTACCTGCATCATCATGGACGGCAAGCGGGGCTGATTTTCCTCTTGCCTCAAATACCTTGGGGGTGAATTGGACGTCAGTCCAAGAGGGGGCAACGCCCCCTGCCCCCGCCTTCCGCATTGTCATCCAAGCGTGAATATCGCAGTCTCCGCGAAACCGTCAACTGACCAACCGGAGACCCCATGCGCGCCCTCATCCAACGTGTGTCCCACGCCTCTGTCACCGTCGACGGGGAGCGCATATCCGAAATCGGTCCCGGTCTTCTGATCCTGATCTGCGCCATGGATGGCGATACCGAGGCACAGGCCGATCACCTTGCCGCCAAGATTGCCAAACTGCGCATCTTCAAGGACGAGGCGGGAAAGATGAACAAATCGGTGCGAGATATCGGCGGCGCGGCGCTGGTGGTCTCGCAATTCACGCTGGCGGCCGACACATCACGTGGAAACCGCCCCGGGTTCTCGACCGCTGCTGCTCCTGACGAGGGCAACAGGCTCTACGAGTATTTCGCGGACCGCATCGCGGCCGAAGGTGTGCCGACACAAAAGGGCCGCTTCGGGGCGGACATGAAGGTCGAGCTTCTGAACGACGGTCCGGTTACTATCTGGATGGAGGCATAAGGCATGCAGGATAGCGCATTGTTGAAGGAAATCTGGTGGGCTGGGGTTAACGCCGTCGGCGGGGACCGCTCGGTCCGTGACGCGATTTCCCGGCTGGCGGTCCCCCGACCCGACCGCATCCTTGCCGTGGGCAAGGCGGCACCGGCAATGGCGCGGGCGGCCATGGACACCCTTGGCCGCGATGTCCCGACCCTCGTGGCGACAAAATACGACCACGCCCTGCCCCTGCCCGAGGCCGCCCGAACCATCGAGGCCGCGCATCCGGTGCCGGACGAAAACAGCCTGATCGCAGGCCGCGCCCTGTGGCAGGCCGTTCAGGACATGGGGGCCGGGTCTCACCTGCTGCTGCTGGTCTCGGGCGGGGCCTCGGCGCTGGCCGAGTTTCCCGAGGACGGGCTGAGCCTTGCCGCGCTTCGGGCAGAAAACACGCGCCTTCTGTCCGAGGGGCTTGATATTCATGCCATGAACGCCCGCCGAAAAGAGTTGTCGCGCATCAAGGGCGGCAAGCTTCTGGCCGGGTTTGGCGGCGCGCGGGTGACGGTTCTGGCGATCTCGGATGTCGAAGGCGACGCGTTGTCGGTCATCGGCTCTGGTATCGGCGACGCCCCGGCACAGCATGCCTTCAGCTTCGTCGCCCATATCGTGGCCTCAAATGCCATTGCCCGCGAAGCCGCAGCGCAGGCGGCACGCGATGCCGGTCTGGACGTGATCATCAATGATGAAACGCTTTATGACGATGTCACGGCCCTTGCCCCGACGCTTGGCCAATACCTGACCGAGGCGGCACCGGGCTGTCATATCTTCGGCGGCGAACCCACCGTTGTTCTTCCCCCCGACCCCGGACAGGGCGGGCGCAATCAGGCGCTGGCGCTGGAGGTTGCGCGCGAGATCTCGGGGCTGGACGGGATCACGGTGCTGGTTGCGGGGACCGACGGCACCGATGGCCCGACCAGCGCGGCCGGTGGCATCGTGACGGGCCGGACCTGGGCCGAGGACGCCGCGCATTACCTGCGTGCCGCCGATAGCGGGCGTTTCCTTGAAACATCCGAGGCGCTGTTCACATCCGGCCCCACCGGGACCAATGTCATGGACCTTTTGATCGCCATCAAACGTTAAGCGTCGCGGCCACCGCCCGTTTCCAGGCGTTATAGCGGCTGTCGCGCCAGTCCCGATCCTGTCCAGGCTCGAACCGGCGGGCGGCGGACCATGTGGCGGCGAATTCGTCCATTTGCGGGTAGAGACCGACCGCCATGCCCGCAAGCCACGCCGCCCCGATCGCGGTGCTTTCCAGAACGGCGGGGCGATCAACCGGCGCGCCAAGGATGTCGGACAGGAACTGCATGGTCCAGTCGCTGGCCGTCATGCCCCCATCGACCCGCAGAACCGTATCAAAATCGGCCTGCCCCAGATCGGCCTTCATCGCCTCCAGAAGGTCACGGGTCTGGAAACCGACGCTTTCCAGCGCGGCACGGGAAAATTCGGCAGGGCCGGAGTTTCGCGTCAGCCCAAACACTGCACCCCGGCATTCGGGCGCCCAGTAAGGCGCGCCAAGCCCGGTAAAGGCAGGCACGAGGATCAGGTTCTGTTCCGGGTCGGCGCGCATCGCAAGGGGCTGGGTCTCGTGCGCGGTGCCGATGATACCCAGCCCGTCGCGCAGCCATTGCACCACCGCGCCCGCGATAAAGATCGCCCCTTCCAGCGCATAGGTCGTTTGCCCGTTGAGCTGATAGGCAATCGTGGTCAACAGCCGGTTCTTAGAGGCAACCGGAGTCGTCCCGGTGTTGAGAAGCGCGAAACAGCCCGTGCCATAGGTCGACTTCATCATGCCGGGGCGAAAACATGCCTGCCCGATCGTCGCCGCCTGCTGGTCCCCGGCCACCCCACGAATGGGGATCGCCGCACCGAACAGATCGGGATCGGTCGCGCCGAAATCAGCGGCGCAATCGCGCACGTCGGGCAGCATCGCCATCGGGATATCGAGAAGCCCGCAGATATCGTCGCTCCAAGCGCCTTTGTGGATGTCATAAAGCAGCGTCCGCGCAGCGTTGGTGGCATCGGTGGCGTGGACCTGCCCGCCGGTCAGCTTCCAGATCAGGTAGCTGTCGACCGTGCCGAACAGCAATTCCCCCGCATCGGCCCGCGCCCGCGCGCCCGCGACATTGTCGAGGATCCACTTGACTTTGGTGCCCGAGAAATAAGGGTCCAGAAGCAACCCGGTTTGTGCGGTGACCAAAGCCTCGTGCCCTTGGTCGCGCAGGTCTTCGCAAATCGCGGCGGTGCGGCGGTCCTGCCAGACAATCGCGCGATGCACCGGCTCACCCGTGGCCTTGTCCCAGACCAGAGTCGTTTCGCGCTGGTTGGTGATGCCGATGGCCGCCACCTGCGCTGCGCCCCCAGCCTTCGCGATCACTTCGCGGCAGGTGGTTAGAACGGTGGACCAGATGTCGCCCGGATCATGCTCGACCCAGCCCGATTTCGGGAAATGCTGGGGAAACTCTCGCTGCGCCACATGGGTGACGGCCAAGGCGTCATCAAACACGATCGCCCGGGACGAAGTTGTGCCCTGGTCGATGGCAAGTATCTGGGTCATCCGAGTCCTCCGCTTCTGCTCAAACAGACTGGCGTAAATTGCGCCTCGGGCCAATGGTTATGCGTCGAACCAATCCCTGACCCCGTCGATCTGGTCCGCATTCAGCCGTAGCCCGAGTTTGGAGCGCCGCCACAGCGCGTCTTCGGCGCTGCGGGCAAATTCATGGTCACGCATCCAGACCAGCTCCGCCTCGGTCAATGTCGCTCCGAAGTCGCGGCCCAGGTCGGCGGCAGATTGCGCCGCGCCCAGCCAACTGCGCGCCTCGGTGCCATAAAGCCGCACCAGTCGCGCCGCCCAGTCCGGGGTCAGGAACGGGTAGTCGGCAATCAGCCCCTGCTGCAGGTCCGAAACGCCGAAAACCGGGAAATCGCCACCGGGCAACGGCACCCCTTGCGTCCAGGGTGTCGTCGCTCCGGGAAAGGATTTGCCAAGCCGGTCCAGCGCCGCCTCTGCAAGCCGACGGTAGGTGGTGATCTTGCCGCCAAAGACGCTGAGCAGCGGGGCGCCATCTGTATCAAGGTCCAGCACATAGTCCCGCGTGGCCGCCGTCGCGCTGCTGGCCCCGTCATCGTAAAGCGGGCGCACACCGGAATAGGTCCAGACGATGTCATCGGCGGTGATTGGCGTATCGAGGTAGCGGTTGACGAAGGCGATCAGATAATCACGCTCTTCTTCGGTAATCCGGGGCGCAAGATCGGGGGCGTCATGGGCCACGTCGGTCGTGCCGATCAGGGTAAAGTCCTGTTCGTAAGGAATGGCAAAGACGATACGCCCGTCGGACCCTTGGAAGAAATAGGCCTTGTCATGGTCAAACAGGCGGCGCGTGACGATATGGCTACCCCGGACCAGCCGCACACCGGGACCGGCGTTGCGCTTCACCACGCGGCGCAACACCTGTTCGACCCAAGGCCCAGCCGCGTTGACCACGACCCGCGCCCGAACGGTCTGTTCCACCCCCGTCGTCCGGTCGCGCAGAACCACGGCCCAGTCCCTGTCGCCACGGGTGGCAGAGACGGCTTCGGTCCGTGTCAAAACCGTTGCGCCCCGCGCTTGGGCATCCCGCGCGTTCAGCATCACCAATCGCGCATCGTCGACCCAGACATCTGAATACTCGAACGCCCTGCGCAGGCCGGGGCGCAGCCCCCTGCCCTCGGCCGCGGTGGACAGGTCCAGCGCCTTCGTCTCCGGCAGGATCTTTCGCCCACCCAAATGGTCATAGAAAAGCAACCCCAGCCGGATCAGCCAGGCCGGGCGCCGGCCTTTGGCCCATGGCATGACCATGCCCAGCAAGCGAGAGGCCGGCGTATCGCCGTCAAACCGCATCTCGGGATCAAGCGGCAGAACAAAGCGCATCGGCCATGCGATATGCGGCATCGCAGTCAGCAGGACCTCGCGTTCGATCAGGCTTTCGCGGACAAGGCGCAGCTTGAAATACTCAAGATAGCGCAGCCCGCCATGAAACAGCTTGGTCGACCCTGACGAGGTGCCCGAGGCCAGGTCGGACTTCTCGACCAGCGCCACCGACAGCCCGCGACCAGCCGCATCCCGCGCGACACCCGTGCCATTCACGCCGCCGCCGATGACCAGAATGTCAAAAATTTCGGGCTGCCCTGCCATGGTCCGCCTGCAATCACTTGAAACTGCCTCAACGGTTAGCGGCACCATTGCGGATTTGAAAGCCCAACGTCAGGGCAATCGTCAAATGCGAAACCGGGCACAGGGTAAGCCCCGCGCCCGGTTTTCTTGTCCAGTCGGGCCAGAAGGCCAAAAGAAATCAGCCCTTCGGTGCCCATTCCCACGGACGGGTGAAGGCACCCAGCACCTTGGCCACGTCCTCGTCCGGGGCGTTGCCAGTGGCGGTCAGCTGGGCAATCAAACCACGCTTCTTGTCATCCAGAACCGAAGTCACGCGGGCATTGACACCGGCTGTTTCCAGTTCGGCGTTATAGATCCGGGTGATGGCCGACTTCCTCAGGTCAGGCTTGAACACCTTGCCCACGGCGGTTTTCGGCAGTTCGTCCATGACCTCGATATATTTCGGCTGGGCAGCGCGTTCGTGAACATGGACCTTGCAATGTTCGCGCAGTTCCTTGGCGGTGACGCTGGCACCGGCGACCAGTTCGACATAGGCGCAGGGCACCTCGCCGGCATGGGCGTCGGGTTGGCCGATGGCCCCGGCAAAGGCCACTGCGGGATGGGTCAGCAGCGCCTCTTCGATCTCGGCGGGGTCGATATTGTGACCGCCGCGAATGATCAGGTCCTTGGCGCGGCCGGTGATCCACAGATACCCGTCCTCGTCCACCCGGCCCAGGTCGCCGGTGCGCAGGTATTTCTCGTTATAGAACAGATCCTTGTTCTTATCTGCCTCGGTATAGGTGTTGCCCGCGAACACGCCCGGGTTCGAGACGCAGATTTCACCCACCTCGTCTGTGGCGCATTCCACCAGCCCGTCGGGGCTGGATTTGACGATACGCACGTCCGTGTAGGGGAACGGCAGGCCAACCGAGCCGACCTTTTTCGCGCCGGTCGGCGGGTTGCAGGAAACAAGGCAGGTCGCCTCGGTCAGACCATAACCCTCGACCACGTCAACGCCGCAGGTTTCCTCGAACCGCTTGAACAGCTCCATCGGCATCGGGGCCGAACCGGAAAACGCGGTTTTCACGGTCGACAGGTCGGCATCCACCGGCCGCTGCATCAAGGCCGACACCGCGGTCGGAACCGTGATGATGAAGGTGGTCTGCCAGCGTTCGATCAGTTTCCAGAAATTGTCGAACACCCCGTCACCGCGATAGCCCGCCGGGGTCGGGAAGACCACGTGAGCCCCCGAAGAGATCGCGGCCATCACGATCACATGCACGGCAAAGACGTGGAACAGCGGCAGCGGGCACATGATGCTGTCTTCTTCGGTGAACAGCAGCCGGTGGCCAAGCCAGCCGTTATAGATGATGCCCGAATACTTGTGCTGCGCGACCTTGGGCATGCCCGTGGTGCCGCCGGTGTGGAAATAGGCGGCGACGCGGTCGACCTTCTTGTCCTCGAAATCCAGCGTCTTGTTCTGCTTCGCCAACTCGCGGTTGAAGTTCTTGAGGTCGGCGTGATGGGCAACGGCATCGGGGTTCTTGGGGCGGATCAGCGGCACAATCCAGCTTTTCGGCGGGGTCAGATAGCGCACCAGATCAATTTCCAGAACTGTATGCACGCCCGGCGCGTGGCGCACGGCCTCAGCCACTTTCTGTGCCACGTCCGTCTTAACGAAGGACTTCAGCGTCACCACCACCTTGGCATTGGTTTCGCGCAGGATGGCACCGATCTGTTCCGGCTCAAGCAACGGGTTGATCGGGTTCACGATCCCGGCAATCGCCCCGCCCAGCATGGTGATCAGCGTCTCGTTCGAGTTGGGCAACACATAAGCGATCGAGTCGCCTTCGTTCACGCCGAGCGACCGGAACAGGTTGGCGGCCTGCACCACCTTGTCATGCAGTTCCGTCCAGGTCAGGGTTTCGGCCTTGTCTTTGGGTCCGGACAGCAGCTGGTAAGAGATTGCCGGGCGATTGGGATACTTGTCCCGCGTGCCCTTCAGCATGTCATAAAGCGTGACCGGCAAATCCCGGTCCTCCCACGACATTTCCTGTTCGATCTGTTTCAGGTCTTCGAGCGTTGCGAAGCTCATATCCGGTTCCTCCCTGCATAGTCAGGCTGCCCCGGTCAGGCGCGGATATCGCCAGCCGGAGTCGTTCCTCCCAAAAGATGCAGGCTAAATCACGTTCCCGCAAGCATTTGACCAGCCCTGACCTAAAGTCAGGGCGACGGAAACGCGGCGTAAAACCAGCGGACGGCCAGAGCGTTGCCGGACGTCCGCCTGCGCGGCATGGAAATAGCCTGAATTTGCAAGGCGAACCGCCCTTTTATTCAGCCGCCAGCCCGTCAGTGAACTGCAGCCGCGCCAACCGCGCATAAAGCCCACCTTCCGCCACCAGATCGTCATGGGTGCCTTGCGCGACGATCCGGCCACCCTCCAGGACGATGATACGGTCGGCCTTTTTCACCGTGGCAAGACGGTGGGCGACGATGATGGTCGTGCGGCCCTGCGAAAGCTCCTCGACCGCGGCCTGAACCGCGCGTTCGCTTTCGGCATCCAATGCGCTTGTCGCCTCGTCCAGCAACAGGACCGGCGCGTCGCGCAGGATGGCGCGGGCGATGGCGATACGCTGTTTCTGTCCACCCGACAGCATCACCCCGCGCTCACCGACGAAGCTGTCATAGCCCTCGGGCAAAGCCGCGATAAAGTCATGTGCAGCGGCGGCGCGGGCGGCGGCCTCAACCTCGGCGTCACTGGCTTCAGGGCGGCCAAAGCGGATGTTTTCACGCGCAGAGGCGGCAAAGATCACCGGGTCCTGTGGCACCAGCGCGAGGTGTTTGCGGAAGTCGTCACGAGAGAGTTCTGTCAGGTCCACACCGTCCAGGCAGACGCGGCCTTTGTCCGGGTCGTAAAACCGCAGGATCAGCTGGATGATCGTGGTCTTGCCCGCGCCGGAAGGTCCGACAAGCGCAACGGTTTCACCAGGCGCAATCGTCAGGTCGACCGCGTCAAGCGCCGACACATCGGGACGCGCGGGATAGGCAAAGGACACAGCATCAAACGCGATTTCACCCCTGACCGGCTGCGCCAGTTCGCGCGGGTCTGCAGGATCCTGCACCGTGTCGGTCACCTGCAACAGTTCAACCAGACGCTCGGTTGCACCCGCTGCGCGCTGCAACTCACCCCAGATTTCCGACAAGGCCCCGACCGCGCCGGCCACCATGACCGAGTAGATCACGAATTGGACCAGCGCCCCGACACTCATCCCGCCTGCCCGCACGTCGCGCGCGCCGATCCAAAGCACGCCGACAACACCGGTGAAGATCAGGAAGATCACGATCATCGTCATGACCGCGCGGGTATTGATGCGGCGATTGGCGGCGCGCAGCGACAGGTCAGTGACCTCGCCGAACCGCGCCCGTGCGCGGGGTTCGTTGGTAAAGGCCTGCACCGTCTGCACCGACAACAGCGCCTCGGACGCATTGCCCGAACTTTCGGCGATCCAGTCCTGGTTTTCACGGCTGAGTTTGCGCAGGCGGCGGCCCAGCACAAGGATCGGCACGATCACAAGCGGCACGATCAGCAAGACCATCCCCGTCAGCTTGGCGGAGGTGAACAACATCAGCGCCAGACCACCGACAAACAACAGCACGTTGCGCAGCGCCACAGACACAGAAGACCCGATGACCGATTGGATCACGGTCGTATCTGTAGTGATCCGGCTGAGAACCTCGCCGGTCATGATGTTTTCAAAGAAACGCGGGCTCATCGAGATGACCCGGTCGAACACAGCCTTGCGGATATCGGCGACGACAACTTCACCCAGCCGCGTCACAAGCAAATAGCGCAGCGCCGTTCCCACTGCCAGCAGCGAGGCAAAGCCAAGGGCCGCCAGGAAATACTTGTCCAGAAGCCGGTCGCTCTCGGTGCCGAAATTATCCACCACCCGGCGCACCGCCATCGGCAGCACCAACGACACGGCCGCCGTCAGCGTCAACGCAAGCCCGGCCAGAATCACCAGCACCCGGTAAGGTTTCAGAAAAGGCCCAAGTTCACGCAGCGCCCCAACGCGCTTGGATTTCTCGCGATCAAGTTCGCTTGGCTGCGGGGTCGGTTGGCGTGCCATGGGCGCTCCTTACACTCGGTCCCGAGGTTAGTGCCGCCACCCGCGCACGGGGTCAAGCGCACAATGCGCAGATGCGACTCTGAGGAAGCAACGAAACGACGTGATCCGGGAACGGGAAGAGCTTGGAGCGGGCGACGGGAATCGAACCCGTATCATCAGCTTGGAAGGCTGAGGTCTTACCATTACACAACGCCCGCCTGAGCGTGGGCTGGTTCATAATCCAGCCTCAGACGGGCGTCAAGCAGCCCGTTTCCAAACACCCCGCGCCGGGGATTGCGGGCTCTGCCGGTCGCATTGGGGCAAATTTAGGGCAAAATTTTCCGATCCGTCCATTTTGTCGCCCAGCTTTTCCATTAACCGGGGCGTCTAGGAAGGGAAACAAGAGGGACAAAACATGTTCACCACTGTCAATATCCTGCTGGTCGTGTTCTGCGTTGCGCTGGTCTACAAGGTCCGCCAATCGCGCAAAACGTCTGACGACGCGGCACAATCGTAAAGATGTCGGAGGCACGCTTTGGCCTGCCTCCGATACTCTTTTTCCTTACCGATCTCCGTAACAAGACAGAAAACAGCCGGTCAGAAGGTCAATCTGTCTCAGCTTGCGTTTGCAGCGTCGACATAAGCGCGCCAGGCCGCGACGATCGCCTGTTGCTGACGCTGCTCGAACATCGCGAAAAGCCGCATCTCGCGCCCTTCCAGATGGACGACGACCTTGCCGCCCTGGGATGGCAAGATCGTCAGGGTTGGATCCCCTGACCGGATGTCCGCCTGATCGCGTGACGGGCGCGCCAACACAGCGGCGCAGCGTTCCAGAACATCAAGGTTGCCCGAATCCTCCATCCGGTCGGCTCCGGTCTGAAATCCGCCCGGTTCAAGCCAGGCCAGCGCCTGTGCCTTGATCGTCGCGATCAGCGAATCCGTGGCCGAAGCATAAGCCGGCGCCGGGGCAATCGGCTGGATGACCTCGCGCAGCGCAGTTGCCGAACACGACCGCGCCGAACGCGGCATGACCGGGTTACGCTCGACCAGTTCGAATTTCAGCTTCTGGCATCCGGTAAAGGCGGCCTGCAGTCCTGCGACGACAGCCTCAGCAAGGTCTGAATGTCGGGCCTGGGCCGGAATGCCCTCGATCGCCACAAGACGGCGGCTGGACACGGTCAACAAGACCGGTTCGGCCCCGTCGCGGTCGCCCGTGACACGGATTTTCCGGGCCAGAACCGTCTCATCAATCTCGTTTATGATCGCATGAACGCGGGCCAGATCATCGCCAAAGTTCAGCCATTCACCATAGGCAAATGCTTTGGACCGCGCAAAACGCTCCACCGCCTCGGCCAGACCTTTGGCCGGTTCCTCTGGAAGGACGGGTTTATGTCCCCTGCGCGGCGCGTTCATCAGAAGTCCGTCAACCCTTTCAGCGTGTCATGCCCCATGCGAACCACGGTCTCGGGATCGCAATCGGGGTCACATTGAATACAAAGAAAATCGGCGTCGTTATCAGGCGAACGCACGTAGACGCGCAAATCCCGGTGCGTCAGAACCAGCGCCTCTTTCGCTCCGCTGGGACTGCCGTCGGCGACATCCGCCATCGAAAAACACGCCGAGGCCTCGTCGCAGAGCCGATCCAAATGTTCACGCCGGATATCGGGACCATGCGATGCGCGCAATACCAACCGCGTGCTTGCATCGCCAAATGCCACAAGGCGGCAGCCCGGCATATCGGCGCGCAGGGCATTGATGTGGTCGGCAAAGGTCATGTTGCGGTTACCTTTCGGCTGTCATCCCTGGATCAGTATGGCTTTTGCAGATTGTCCTCTGGCTGCGTGATCCGGTCAAGGATCGGGTTGTGCAGGTCGGCCGCGCTGGGACGATCGGGATTGTCGGTCTTTGGGCGGACGCGGCGGGGCATGACGCGTTCGGTTGAGGCTGCATCGTCCGAAGTCTCGCCTTCCTCGTCATCCATATCTTCTTCCACAAGCCGCAAGCGCGCGTGCTCGGGTTGCGACTCATCCGTGGCCAACAGGTCCGGGTCTTCAATCTCGGTGGCCGGTCTCTCTTGCAGTTCGACAAGCATCGAAACCAGGTTTTCCACAAGTGCCGCGCCACCGCTGCGGTTCCATGCGTCCTCATCCACCCCGGCTTCGATCGCCTCAAGCGTGGCGAGCGGCAGGATGCCATCAAACAGCTCGCCCGCCTCGGCCCCGAGCCGTGCCAGAACCCGGGACCGGTCCCGGTCGGTCTTGAGCTTGTCAAACTGGGTCACCACAAGGAAGCTTTGGCCAGCCACTTTCGGCGCGACCAGGTCCCACATGGCCGCTTCAGACTGGCGCCAGGCCTGGGTCGCGTGCGTACACCAGATCACGCAGTCAATATCGTCGATCAGCCCCATCCAGTCCTCGTGGCTGATATTGGGATCCGAAATGCCGGGAATGTCGATCAGGTCGCAGAGATGCAGGATATCGCTTTCCAGCGACATTCGGATCAGCGACGTGCCATCCAAAGGTGTCGCCGTCAGATCTCCGCCTTCAAGCACCTCCTGCGTGCCATCGTCAAGGATGCGCGTGGCGGACTCTGCCCCGTAGCTGACCCAGACCGGCGGCACGCGTGTGGCGGTGATGCGAACCGGCAAGGGATCGCACCCCAGCAACAGGTTCATCAGCGTGCTTTTTCCGGCGCTGAACTCTCCCATTAGGGCGATCCGCGGTTTTCCGGTTGGCATGGCTGCCGCGTCGGTCGAAAAGTCGATGTCCTGATTGTTCATGCTCTTATCCCTCTGCGTCAGGCCAAAATCTGGTTCAGTTGCTCGACGATCTCGTCCAGTTCTGCCCGGCGGCGGCCCTCGTCACCGGATTGGAACAGCCCTTGCAGGTCCTGCTGACGCGGGCCGATGCTGATTTCCTTGATAATGTCCTTGTGCTGGGCAAGGAACTCTTGCAGCGCACCCTCGGCCATCTCGCGCACCTGCGCGGTCTGGATGTCCTTGGACTGGGTCATGAAATCTTCGGTCTCGCGCGCGATCAGGTTCTGGAAACGCTTTGAGAAGGCGTTGAACCCGCGGATGCGGTTCCACCAGGAAATCCACCACCCGTCGTTGAAATCCAGCGCGATGGTCTGGCCCAGCGCGACGGGTGCCGGCAGTGACGGCAGCGTCGGCGGTGCCATCTGGATGCCCTCGACCGCCGATCCGAACGCGTTGGCATAAAGCACGGCGACATCGGTCAACGCCGCCTCGAACCGGGCTTCCGCCAGAGAGCGGACCCTGTTGCCGAAGACGGTATAGGCCGACCGCAGCAACATCCGCAGCCCGACGGGATCATAATCCCATACGACGTCCTTGCCGTGGTGTTCCAAGTGGGTCAGCAGTGACTGCAGCGCCCGGTCAATGAACTTGTCATGCGCGCGGTCGGCACGGGCGTGGTATTCAGAGATCGCGCCGTCCAACTCGGTTGCAAAGGCCTTTGCGTGGAACTCCGAGATCTTGTCGAATTCGCGCAGGGCATCAAACGTCGTCAGTGTCTTGCTGCCCTCGTCGCTTTCGCCGATCTGCACCATTCCGGCTGCCAACTGGCTGGTGGCGACCGTCAGAGCGGCGTCGGTGGTCTTTTGCAGGAAAGGCAGGCCTTCCTCCTCAAGCACGCGATCAGACAGCGCGCGGAACAGCCCGCCCATTCCGGACAATTCCCACACCATTTCAAGTGGTTGCGTCTGGCTGTGAACAGGGTCCAGCGACACTTCGGCCCAATCGAACAGCGCCTTGCGCGACACTTCAGGCATGCCCTCGATATTGCCGCTGAGAACTTTGTTGGCCCAGAATGCGCTGCCAAACAGGATCTCGGCATCCTCGGGCCCTTGCCTGTCTTTCAGAGTCTGGCGGATCGAGGCTTCAATCTCGGGGATTTGGTTCACCGGGTCGGGCAATTCGTCAATACGGTTGACGAAGATCAGCACGTTGCGCGCCTTCAGGTTCGAGATCAGACGGATCAGACCCATGTCAACAGACGTCAGCGCCTGCCCTGCGGACAGGACAACCACGCAGAATTTCGAACCGCGGATGGCCTGGATCGTGACCTGTTCGCGCATCATGAACGTATCGTTCACACCCGGCGTGTCACGCAGGCACAGCGGCACCGGCACGGTTTCGCAATTCAGATAGAGATCGGCGGAGGACAGGATATCGGCAAAACGTCCCTGGTCAGCCTGGTCGGGGTCGTCGGTCGCAAAATCATCGCCCAGGACGATGTAACGCTCCAGCAGGTTCTTGTCGAAATAGCCGTATTCATGCTCGTCCCCGAGCAACAGGTCGAACTTGCGCCCCAGCCGTTTCTGCGCCTTGGCACGGACCTTTTCGATCTGTTCACCAATTTTCTGCAATTCGCTTTCGGCCCCGGCGCGGCTGGCCAGTTCGCCGATGCGTCCGCCCTGGCTAAGAAGGCGGTCCCAATCCGCTTCGGTCATAAAACGGAACGTGGCGCCGGTTTCCGCCGGGCGTGCCGCCGGTTTCAGGTGCAGTGACGTCACCACAGACGTCCAGGGGTTCACGTCCGATGGCAGCAGATCGGCCCATCCCGCCATTGCGTTCACCAGCGTCGTCTTACCGGACTTCACCTGGCCCAGAACCGTGATCGTCGGTTCGAACGCCGCGACGTCTTTGCGCAGGCGTTCAACCGAACGGGCGGTGTTCTCGCCGGTGACCTGCGACATCCGCTCGAGCAGTATGTCGAGCGCATCTAGGTCCTGACCCAGCCGCCCCAGCCGTTCCAGCCCGGTGCGCAGGTTCGAAAGCCGCCGGGATGAGCGGATCTCGGTTTCGGCATCGATGTCGGGTTCGTGCTTGATCTGAATATTCATGACGCTGTCCTCGTCCCGAGTTCCTTCTTCAGTTGCAGCATCAGGATCACGGCGTCCTCGGCCGCTGTCTGTCCCTGTTCGACCTGCAAAAGAAGCATCATTTCCTCACCGTCCCGCGCATCTTCCAGCAACTCGGAGATGTCACCGTCGCCGCCGGTAGACTCAAGCGCGCCGGTCATGTCGCGGATTGCGGCAACACAGTCATCCAGCACCTGTCCGGGATCGGGTTGCCCGTCGGTCGGCAGACCGTCCAGCATCCCATCAGCACAGGCTTGCAGCCGTTCGCGCACATGATCGAGGATCGCCGACCGGTCCATGTCGCGGTAGCCGACCGGCTGAACCGGCACGCCAAGGGGCTTGGCCGTTTCGATCACGGTGGGAGCCATCAGGTCGCGCGCGTATTGCGCAACCAGCATAGTAGCCTTGTCCAGTTCTTCGGCCCGGCCCGAGCGCACCTGCGCGTTGATTGCATCCAGAAGATCGCGGCCACCGCTGGAATCCCACAGATCGCGCTGAAGGACATCCCCGGCACGCGCGGCAATCGCCTGCAGCGTTGCAATCGGGTGCAGCCCAAGAAACTCTTCGGCGACGATCTCGTCCAATTCTTCGATCCGCTGCGTCAGGCACCCTTTCATCAACTGCCGGTCTGCCATCGTCAGCGCAAGAAAGCTGTGGTCCTTGATCGCATCCGGCGCGGCGGCCCAGATCGCCTGTTCGCCCTCGTCGAAACTGTCGCTGCACCACACAAAGACCTGCCCCGTTTCAAGCGCATATTGAAACAGCTGTCTCTGCAAACTTGGGTCGTCTGCAAGGTTGACCTCGCAATAGGTGCGCTGTCGCAGGCTGTCCTCGGGCAATTCGAACCGCACCCGGAAGGCGCCATCGGCGACATGCGGGTCCACCATCAACCCCGCCAGCTTGCGGGTATTGCCATTCGGCCATTCCAAAAGGGTGCGTGGAGTCGGACCATAGGCGACTTCGCAAATATCGACCCCAGGCATCGGACCAAGGATGTTCTCGCCCACCAGCATATTGATCAGGCTGGACTTGCCGCTGCCCGGGCGACCGACCACGGCCACGCGAATGGCATCCTCAAGATGCCCCAGTAGCTGCGCACCCAGGGCCTGATGGCGGGCCGGGATGCGGCCCAGCCCAAGCGCCTCGCGCAGCTGTTCGACGACGATGTTGTCAGGCTGTGCAATCATCGCTGGCCTGCCTTTCTGGACATGCAGAACACCGTGCGCACGCTGCCGTTTTGCGAGCGGCGGTCGATGCGCACCACCTCGGCACCGCGGTCGGCGCTGGCAGGCATGTCAGCCATGAATTCAACAGGCGCGGGTTGGTCGTCGGCCATCTGCCCGGTCTCAGAGCGGGCAAGTTTGATTACACAGAACGACAAGTTGTCCTGATCTGGATGGCCCAGCCCGTCGACCGCCGTCATCAAGGCGCGGCCTATCGCATTGCTGGGCTGCGACGCGGTCTGCGCGAGGATCGCGGCAATGTCGCTATCCCCAAGTGAGAGCAGGCCATCACTGGCGGCGACCACGATGTCGCCGTCCTGCAGCGCCAAAGGCTCGGACCGGCAATCGATCCGCGCCACCGCGCCCCCGGACAGAACGGATGTCAGGCAGTTGCGGTCGGGATGGCTGAGCGCCTCTTCCTGATCACAGATGCCCTGCGCCCGCAGGTGATCCAATTCGGCGGCGTATGAATGATCCTCGTTCAGGCGCAACAGTTGTCCATCGCGAAACAGGTACAGCGGGGAATCCCCGACCGATACCCAGTACAGGCGGTTGGCAAACAGGATCGGCGCGACCAGCGTTGCACCCATGCCAAATGCCTCGGGGTTCTCCTGCGCGTAAAGGGCCACACAGTTGTTGGCCCCCTCGACCGCGTCGAGAAGGATATCCTCAAGGTCGACCTCAAAGGCTTCAACATCGTCACAGCGCATCTTCAATTCGCTGAAAAGCTCGGTCACGACGATATTGGCCGCGACGTCCCCCGCAGCATGCCCGCCCATGCCATCGGACAGGACGGCAAAGCCAAAAGGCGCACCCATGGCAAAATCCGTGACCACGGCATCCTCTTGCCGCGCGCGGCGGCCAAGCGACAGACCCGAGGCCACGTCTACCCGAAAATCACCCGTGCTGAGCATGGCGCATTTCTTCCCTGTCTTCCGCCCCCCACGAGAATTCTTCATTGCAGAGCGCGATGAACCGAAGCGTGGTTTCTCCGATGCGGATCACGCTGCCGGATTGCAGGTCTTCGGTGCTGAGAACCGGGCGGCCATTCAACCGCACAAGGTTGGCCTTGCCACCGTGACCGAAGAAAAAGCGCCCCTGTTCGGCATCAAAGGCAATCGCGGCGTGGTTTTCGCGCGAAATGCTGTTGTCGCCGAAATCCAGGCGAACCGCCTGCCCCTCGCCGCGTCCGATCTGGGTCAAGCCGTCAAACAGGGTGAACGCCGCCCCCTTGCCGGGGCCTTCGACCACGACGAGCCAGCCAACGGGGAATTCAGAATAGTCCGACACGCCCGGCGCGCCCGAAGCGCTGATCGGGTCCTGGACCGACGACTGCGTTGCGCTGAAACCCAGAAGCCGCGTCTTGACCCGACCCGACCGGCCGGAACCGCGCCCGGAGGCCGGTTTGGGAACGGACACGGACACAGGCGCGGAACGCATCGGTTCCGGGGTTGCCTCCGGCTCGGTCCGGGCCATGGGCTCGGGCGTCACGGGACGGGGCTGGTTCAGCCCCAGATCCCGACGCGGCGCGCCAATGGGTTTGCTTTGAACTTCCGAGCGCATGATATTGCGGCGCAGAAGCGCTTCGGCCGTTGTGCGATCATCTGCCGGGTCCGTAGACGTTTCCGAGGGCAACGCCATGCCCGGGTCGTCCTGGTCTTGACTGTCTTCGTCAACCCCATCGTCGGACGCCGCGTCTTCATCTGCGGCAATACCGAATTCGCGGTCCAGTTTGGCCTCGATTTCCTCTTCGAATTCGTCCTCGAACTCTTCGCCGATGCTGTTTTCGTCAATGCCTTCTTCACCGTCGTCCTGGTCGAAGGCGTCGAAGATCGACGGCTCGCGTGTGATTGATGCAACCGCCTCGTCCCGCATCTGCGGCACTGCGATCATCGCCTCGTCGGTATCGGTGTCTGCGTCGTCAGCAGGCGCATCGGCAAAAGCGCCCGCGATGGCCGAGAAATCAATGCGCTCGGATACAGAGGAATCCGCAGCTTCTGTTTCTTCCAGTTCCCGTGCTTGCTCTGCCATCGGTTCGTCTGCCGACATCGCATCGGCGGTGTCATCCTGCAGGTCGTCGACGCGGGACACGTCATGTTGCTCATCGCCGAGCTCTGTGTTCAGCACCTCTTCCTCGGGCTCGACATCGGCGCGGTCCTCGGCCCTGAGCTTCAGGGGATAGCGCAGCGCCGACGAATTCGACGACCCGGCGGCCTGGGTCTTTTCATTGATGATGTCGCGAATGAATTTCATGGTCTGTCCCTTCAAGTCTGAAGCAGTCGGGTGTCAGAGTTACGGCGGCTGGGTTTGAACCGGTCCAGAACACGTCCAAACAGGGTCGCCGGCGCGGAGTTGGCCCGATTGGGGCCTGGGTCGGAGGTCGTGGAAAAACTGTCGGGCGGCGTCTCGGCATATCCGCCGATTTCCTTTGCAACGCTGTCCTGCGCGCGACGCAGGCGGCGGTTGCGCTCTCGGCACAACCGATCCTGTTCGCGCAGATAGGCTTCGACGTCGTCGATCGGGTTACCGAAGATGTCGACGTATTGCTTTGGCGGCTGCGGCGCGGTCTGTTCAGTTTGCGGCAGGGTTCGGGTGTGCATCAGCGCTTTCGGAACGCCCGGTGTCATATTGCCGTTGGTCTCGACAACCAGATCCGAAATGACATCGACAAGGCGGGGGTCAAAACGTTCAACCGCCGGGGGCGTGACAAGCGGCCCGTCAAGCATGGCGGTCCACTCGTCGGCGCATTGAAAGCGATGCGCCGGGTCCAGCGCAAGCGCCCGGTCCACGGCCAGGGTCAGGCGCGGGTCAAGGTCCAGACCGCGGCGCACCAGCGGTTGGTAGGTGTCGCGCAACCCGGCGGCGACCATTTCCATCCGGTCTTCAGCATAAGGTGGGGCTTCGCCGGTAAACAACAGGTGGCACAGCGCGCCAAGGGAATAGATGTCGCTGGCCGCCCCCTGTTCGGCGTTCGCATCATAGAACTCGGGCGGCGAGTAGCCGTCCTTCACCGCAAGAAGATGCTGACGCTGGCCGGGCTTGGCGGGGCCATGCGAATGGGCGGCACCGAAATCAATCAGCGTGACTTCACCCTCGGCACCGACGATCAGGTTGTCTGGCGCGATGTCACGATGCAGGATGCCCCGATCATGCAGATATCCCACCGCATCAAGTGTTTGCCGCAGGATCGAATCCATTAACGCCGGTGTCAGCCGCGCACGGTCGGTTTCGACCAGGGTCATCAGGTCATCGCCGGACACGAAATCCATCGCCATATACGCGGTGCCATTCTCGGCAAAGACCTGGTGGACGCCGACAATGCCACGGTGATCCAACTCGGCCAATTGATGCGCTTCGGCCTGGAACTGTTCCAGCAAGGCTTCGAATTGGCGCGTGGCCCCAACTTCGGTCGCCACCACCTCGTGGCCGTCGCGAATACAGAAATCGGTTGGGAAACATTCCTTTATGACGACAAACCGGTTCAGGCTGTCATGCGCCAGATAGGTGATCCCGAACCCGCCCTGACCGATCTGGCGGTCAATACGGTACTGTCCGCGCAACAGGGCTGTGCCCGCGGCAAGTGCAGTCGAGGTCTCCTCAGCGTCAAGCATGGTTGCCTGCCCCTTGGTCGTCTTCGGTTCCTTGGATGAATATGCGGCAGCAAATTCTCCCCATGACGACCAATCTGTGAAAAGAATGTGGTAAGTTCGTGGCGGCTTCGGGTAATCGATGTGGCAGGGCGCACTCAATGGCATGATCGGCAAGGCTTCGCCTATTGCCCACTAACACACTGACAAATATATAAAAAACTTGAAATACCTGCGATTGCCTGCTGCTACCAGCGCCCTTCCAGATAGCGGAACAGCCCAAGGCGGCGCAGGCCAAGGCAGATGGCCACAGGCCCCGCGATCCCGGCCAGCAGGCCAAGACCAAGATGTGGCGCCAGCCCGTGGACCCCGGCCAAGTCCAGCAATCTTCGGGTGACACTGGTGAAAAATACGTGCCACAGAAAGATATAGAATGTGTATGGCGCCAGCGTTCGAAGCCCCGGAATGCGCCCCGCCCAGCGCATCAGGACCAGCACCAGCGGAACGCCGACCAGGAACGCCAGGAGGTCGGGCATGTAACGGATTTCGTCCCGCCCCAGGAAAAGCGCCCCGGAAACCAGCACCGCCACCAGCGCCAGCGCGCCCGAATGCGTAAACAGGCGGTCGACGACCGATTTTGAACGACCCGTTGCTTCCGTCATGCCAATACCAAGCGCAAAAAACGGCCCAAGGACGGCGACCCCGTCCAACCCAAACAGAGGCGTGGACAAAAGGCTTGGCTGTGCGAGGGGCACGATCACAAGCGCGGCCAGAAGCCAGGGCACCGCACGCGGCAGAACCCGACCGGCGGCATAGACCAGCAAAAGAATGGTCAGAAGGCTCTGGATGAACCAAAAATGCGCATACGAGGTGAACAGCGCCCGCACCCACCACGCACCGCCAAGGGCGAAATCCGTGCCTGACGCGCCAGACAGCACAGCGAACAAGAGGATCGTCAGGATTGTTGGAAGGGCAACAGTCTTGAAGGTCGAGGACAGGAAGCTGCGTGGCGGCATCTGCGCCGTGCCGATCAGCGCAAAAGTCATCCCCGACACGAAAGCAAAGAGCGGCATCTTGAAGTAGCCCGCCAGTCCATTGAGGTCATGCAGAGGATGGCCCTGCGGCAGGCGCAAGCCATAGTCTGCACTGTCCCCCACGACATGGGCAAGCACCACGAGAATGCAGCACAGCGCTCGGGCGGATAGCTGATCGACCTGTCCGAGCCAGAACGATCCGATCCCGGTGTCATCTCTCGTTGTTGAAGTAAGGTCGCAGATCGGCATCAACTGCCAATCCGCGGGCAAATGGCCCAGCACCGTTTCCAGTTCCAGCTCCATCTCGATGAAATCAAGCGACGTCCCGCCCAGCGACCGCAGGCTGTCCGACGGGGTTACGTTCTGGTCAGGGAACTGACGGCGAAAGGCGCCCAGCACTGGGTCGGGGTCGTCCGCTGCCATGTGGTCGGCGATTTCGCGAGTCACTTGCGGTAGATCGCCAGCCATCTGCCGCAGCGCTCCGCGGCGCAGCTTGTTGGTGCGGGTGCGCGGCAGGCTGTCGACTGTTCCCACCATGACCGCGCCGGAAAAGGCAGTGTCAATCTGGCCAAAGACCGCTTCGGCCTGTTGTTTCACAATATCGGCATCAATCGCGCCGCCACCTTCGACGGCGACAAATACGGCCTCTCCCAGAAGCGGGTCCGGCACGCCGACCACGCCCACCCCGGCGTCTTGCGGCAATTCCGCCACCAGTGCCTGTTCCAGAACCTCGGCCGAGACCTTGATCCCGGCCACGTTGATCAGGTCGTCCGCACGGCCGCGGAAATAGAGGTGTCCGTCAATGATCTCACCGATATCTCCCGTGGTGAACCAACCGTCGGCATCTGTCAGCGGGCGCTTCTTGCCGTCGACCCACAGGTATGAGGCAAGGTTTGGCCCTCGGATGCGAATGCGGTTGTCGTCTGACAGCCCGATTTCGACCTCGCCCTTGGCCGTACCCACCGAGGACAGCGTGCCGGGGTCGGACGTGTTGATCACCTGCAATGTGGTCCGGGACGCTTCGGTCAGCCCATAGTTCAGCAGGATCACCGCATTGGGAAAGATCGACATCAGCGAACGTTTCTCATCCTCGCTGATGTACTGGCTGCCGATCTCCAGCCAGCGCAGCCGCGCGCCAATCCCGTCGAACCGCTTGGCGTTCCTGATGACAAGGCGCAGCAAAGTCGGAACGGCGGAAAGTGCGTTGACCTCGCCGGTTTCCAGCATCGCGGCAAATTCCGAAAGGTTGAACCCATCGCCGGGAATGTAAGCCGCCCCACCCGCACGGGCGATGGCCCGACAGCGCCCAAGTCCAAAGGAGTAATAGACCGGAATACCAACATATTCGCGGATCGTGTCATCGACCGCCATGACCCGGTTGAGCCGCTTTACAACGTCGAGAAGTGCCCGGTGGGACAGGACAATCCCCTTTGGCTTGCCCTCGGTGCCGGAGGAAAACGAAATCTGGGCGACCGCATCGCTTTCGTTGTCAGGAAGCCGCGCCCGAAGCCAGCCGCCCCCGGCCTTGGGAGCAAGCCGCCGTGACAGCGTGATTTGCGGCGGCAGTTCGACACCATCATCTTGAAGCGGAACGACAATCTCGCCGGATTGGTAGCAGCCAAAGACCGCCTCGACATAGGCCGGGGAATTGACGGTTCTGATACCGACAAACCGTTCGGTCATATCTGCCCCCTGCCTGCCGCGCGGAGTTCATCCGCTTGCGGATTTTGTTGGTCAGGAGTTAACGGATATTCCCGACCGAGGGTCAAGTCACTTGCCAGACCGGATGGCGATCAAAACAGGTGAAACAACAGCCCGTTGCCAAATCGTTTTGTGGATCGCAAATTGGCATTGCAGCGCCACGAAAGGACCCCGGCATGAGTGTGGATATCGTCATCCTGAACGGATCGCTTCTCAGTTTCGACAACACCGGGTCGCAGGTCTCCGCGCTGGCCGTGAAAGACGGCAACATTGCCGCACTTGGCACGGACAGGGAAATCCGCGCCCTTGCCGGGGCAAATACCCGGATCATCGACGCCAAGGGCGGCACGGTCATGCCCGGCTTCATCGACAGCCACGTGCATCTGTTTGGCGGGTCGGCGGAACTCGACATGCTGAACCTGCTTGGCGTTCAGGGCTTTGACGCGCTTTTGGATGCGGTGCGGGCCTATGCGTCTAGCCGGCCCGACGATCCGCTGATCATGTGCGTCAGTGCCGATTACCATGTTCTAGGACCGGGGCGCAGCACCACGCGGCAGGACCTGGACAAGATCCTGCCGGACCGCCCTCTGGCAATGATGGCGGCGGATCACCACACCGTCTGGGCCAATACCGCCGCCCTAGAAAAAGCCGGGCTGCTGCACGGCGGCAAGGTGCCCGAGGGCTCGGAAATCGTGATGGCGGGGGATGGCACCGCGCATGGACAGTTGAACGAAACAGGTGCCTTTGGCCCGGTGCTGAAATTGTCTGCACTGGGGGGCCGCGATCTGTTGGGTTATGTCACCGGTGCCGATCCAGAGCCGCCCGCCACCGCAGCGGAGCGGGCTTTTGACAAGGAGGTGATCCTGCGCGGGCTGCACCATTGCGTGTCACACGGGATCACCGGGCTGCACAATATGGATGGCAACTATTACCAGCTGGAACTGTTGTCCGAACTAGAGGCCGAAGGCCGCCTGCCCGCCCGCGTGCAGGTGCCGATGCATCTGAAGAATTTCGACCCACTCGACCGGCTGGCCGAGGCGCAGGACATGACGCGGCGCTTCAATTCCGACATGGTCTGGTCGGGCCGGGTCAAGATGTTCATGGACGGGGTTCTGGACAGCTATACCGCACTGATGCTGTCGCCCTATCCGGGCGCGCCCGACACCTGTGGCGACGCCGTATTCGAGACCGACCAATTCAACGAAGCCTGCATTCGCGCCGATGCGATGGGTCTGCAGATCAGCGTCCATGCCATCGGAGACGGGGCGGTGCGGCGCACGTTGGACGGGTATGAGGCGGCGAAAGAGGCCAACGGCAAACGCGACGCCCGCCACCGGATTGAGCATATCGAAGTGATCGACCCCGCCGACCTGCCACGCGTGGCGCAGCTGGGCGTCGTGGCGTCGCTGCAACCGCTGCACTCGCCTGCGGGCGGGCTGTTCCCCGCCTATCCTGCGGGCGACGTCTTGCGCGAGGACCAGATCGCCAATGCCTTCGGCTGGCGCGCTCTGCGGGACAGCGGCGCGCGAGTCTGTTTCTCGACCGATTGGCCGGTGGTGCCGGTCGATACGATGATGACAGTGGCCGGCGCGGTCAATTGCGCCGATCTGCCCGCGCCGTGGGTCGACAACCGCCAGACCCTGTTGGAAACCCTGTCGTCCTATACCCACGACAACGCCTGGGTCGAGTTCAACGAGCATCGCAAGGGCAAGCTGGCGCAGGGATACATGGCCGATATCTGCGTCATGGACCGGGATCTTTTTGCAACCCCGCCCGAGGACCTGGCCAAGGCACGCGCATCTGTCACGATCTGCGGTGGCAACGTAACCTATGGCGCAGCCTGAGCGCCATCGGCCACGACACGTATCGCGGCGATCACCACGTCCAGCGCGGTATGCAGATCGGCGTCGGAAATGGTCATCGGCGGTGACAGGGTCAGGACGCAGCCCTGGCTGATCTTGAAACTGACCCCGCCATCAAGACAGGTGTAATAAACCTGCTCCGCCAAGGCATTGCCCGGCCTTCTTGATGTGCGGTCGGTCACGATCTCGACCCCGAACAGCGCGCCGCGACCGCGAATATCACCGACAATCGGCACTGATGCGAGCTGTTCCTGAAGCCGCTCCATTGCGATCCGGCCAATCTCGGCCGCGCGTTCGACCAGCCCCTCGTCCTCGATCACCTTCAACGTGGCCAGGGCCGCCGCCGCCGTGACAGGGTTCTTTTCATGGGTGTAATGGCCAATGGCGAAGTCGCCGCAGACATCCAGATCGCGCCGCGCAACCACCGCCGCGATGGGCAGGATGCCTCCGCCCAGCGCCTTGCCGAGCGTAACGATATCCGGGATCACCTCATCATGTTCAAAGGCAAACATGCGGCCCGTCTTGCCCAGCCCGGTCGGGATCTCGTCCATAATGAGCAGCGTGCCGTGGCGGTTGCAGGCGGCGCGCACGGACTGCCAGAAACCGGGCGGCGGCACATAGGGCACAGCGCGCATCGGCTCGGCAATCACGGCGGCGATATCTCCTTCCCGTTCAAGCACATAGTCGACCATCTTCGCGCAGGCCAAAGCACAGTTTTCCGGCCCCGGATGCCCATAGGGACAGCGGTAACAGGCAAAAGGCGCGACATGCTCTGCCCCCGGCAACAGGGGTCCGGCGATATGGCTGCGGAACGTCGCCTCTCCCCCGACCGAGGCCGCGCCGAACCCGGCACCGTGGAAAGCGTCCCAGAACGACAGGGTCTTGAACCGGCCGGTCGCGGCCCGCGCGATTTTGAGGGCCACTTCGTTGGCATCGGACCCGCCCGTGGTGAACAGAACCTTGTTCAGGTCACCGGGCGCGATGGTGGCCAGTTTCTCGGCCAAAGCCACAGCGGGTTCGTTGGTGAAACGGCGCGGGGCAAAGGGCAGCGCGTCAAGCTGATCCTTGATCGCCGCCACCACGCGCGGATGGCCATAGCCGACGTGATGTACCGAATTGCCATGAAAATCCATATAGCGGCGGCCATCCAGATCCTCGATCCAGATGCCTTCGGCGCGGGCAATGGTGCTGACGCAGGGTGAGGACAGGCTTTGGTGCAGGAAGGCGGCGCTGTCCCGGTCCAGCAGCGGTGCAGAGCGCGGCCCGATCCGGGCCTCTTGCCAGTCTCGCCGCGTGTCCGACGTGTTGGATTCTCCCTCGGTATGAACGATCTCGCGTGTCATGCCCCCGGCCAGGGCAACGAGTAGGTCTTGACGTTGGTAAAGAACTTCATCGCCTCCTGAACGCCTTCCTTCACGCCATTGCCGCTGTCCTTGATACCGCCAAAGGGCGACATCTCAATCCGATAGCCGGGCTGCTCCCAGATGTTGCATGTGCCGACATCCAGCCCGTTGATATAGGCGATGGCGCGGTTCAGGTCGTTGGTGCAGACCCCCGACGAAAGGCCAAACGGCGTGGCATTTGAGATGCGCATGACCTCGGCGTCATCATCCGGCACCCGCACAATGGGCACGATCGGTCCAAAGGTTTCCTCCATCACCAGATCGCTGCCATGGGGAACGTGATCGACCACGATCGGAGGCAGAAGCGCCCCCTGCCGACCGGGGTGATAGAGGATTTTTGCACCCTGTTTCTCGGCCTCGAACACGCGCTGTTCAAACAGCTCCGCCGCCTGCTCATGGATCACGCAGCCCAGCTGGGTCTTTGGATCCATCGGATCGCCATGTTTCAGCGCGCGGGCCTTTTCCAGCACCAAGGGCACAAAACGATCCGCGATGCTCTCCTGCACGAGGATGCGTTTCACCGCCGTGCAGCGCTGGCCGGAATTGCCGGTGGCCCCTGCGACGGCAATTGTGGCGGCCTTGTCGAGATCAGCGTCATCAAGGTCATTCAGAACGATCAGGGGATCATTGCCGCCAAGCTCCAGCGCCACGCGTTTGTAGCCCGCCTTGGACGCGATCAGCTTGCCCACCGGCACGCCGCCGGTGAAAGTGATGATGTCGATATGCTCGTTCACCATCATTTCCTCACCGATGTCCTTCGGCCAGCCGGTGACGATCTGGAACATCTCGGGCGGCAACCCGGCCTCGTAAAGGATGTCTGCCAGCGCAATCGCGGTCAGCGGGGTCAGTTCGGTCGGTTTGCAGACCATGCAGTTATTCGTGGCCACCGATGGCGCGATCTTGTGGGCGACCATGTTCAGCGGGTGATTGAACGGCGTGATTGCGGAAATCGCGCGGACAGGCTCGCGCTTGGTGTAGATCTTGCGCTCTTTCCCATTGTGGGTCAGGTCGCAGGAAAAGATCTGCCCGTCATCGACCATCGCCATCTGCGCGGCAAAGCCAAAGACATCCTGCGCGCGTTTGGTCTCATAGATCGCGTGCTGGTGGCAGATGCCCAGTTCCAGCACCAGCCATTTGGCCAGCCAGTCGCGTTTCTGGCCAATCAGTTCCCCGGCGCGGGTCAGGATTTGCGCGCGCTCATACCGGCTGAGGGTCGGTTTGTAACCCGCCGCGATCTTGAACGCCCTGCGCGCATGAGATGCATCGCCTGCCGGGACCGTGCCGACAACCTCATTCGTGAAAGGGTAGCGCACCTCGATCACGGCATCGGTGAACACCTGTTCGCCCCCGATGCGCATCCCCTCATGGCGAAGTTCGATCATGTCCCCGGCCCCATCCATGCTCATTGCGCGGCAGCCAACGTCGCAAAGAAGAAGGCGTCGAAATTGCGCAGGACCGCCGGGTCGTCCGGCAGGTCGATCTTGCGGTTGACGATGAAGGGCACGACCTGCTCGGTCAACCCACCGTGGCTGCGCAGGGGTTCTTTCAACGCCGCAAGGTCATGCCGGTCCGCAGAAGTGCCGATGGTCATGTTCTCGCCCGAGACAAGGACGATGTCCCCGATCCGGTCGCCGGGCAGTTCAAACTCGGCGATGGCCTGTTCCTTGGTCAGAACATGGGTGATCCCATCCGTTGCCGCCAGTTTCGCGATGATGTCGTCCCGGTCTGCCCCTTCCGGCAAATAGCACGTGGCAAAAGAGCCAAGCGCGCCATGGTGAACCACGTAAGGGTCGGTGATCGGCAGGATCACCCGCGCCGCGCCTTTGCCCAGCCAGTTGTCCATCAGATCCTGCACATAGACAACCGCGGGCGAACCATCGGCGTTATGTTTCGGCTTCATACCGTGATCCGCGGTCACCACGATGGCCGCGCCCAGCGCGTCAAGCTCGCCAAGATAGCGGTCGAACATGGCGTAGAAATCCAGCGCGCCCTGCTGGTCGGGGGCAAACTTGTGCTGGATGTAGTCGGTGGTCGACAGATACATGACATCCGGCTTGAATTCCTTGAGAAGCTTCACGCCGGCGGCAAAGACGAACTCGCTCAGTTCGGCCGAATAGACCTCGGGCACGTCCATGCCCAGCCACTGGGAGGCGTTGTCGATCCCGTGTTCCGCCAATGTCGTTTCGCCCGACCGTTCCGAAGAAAACGCAATGGCGCGGTCTTCGTCAAATTTCAGACCCGAGCCCAGCAGCGCGCGCAGCTTGTCCTTGGCGGTGACCATGGCGACCCGAAATCCGGCGTCGTAGAATTGCGAGAAGATCGTCGGTGCGCGCAGGAAGCGCACGTCGTTCATCATCACCTCTTCGCCCGAGTCCGGGTCGATCAGGTAGTTGCCGCAGATTCCATGCACGATCGGCGGGCGCCCGGTGGCAATTGACAGGTTATTGGGGTTGGTAAATGAGGGGATCACCGAATGGGCCAGCCGATCTGTCCCGGTCTCGCGGATGCGTTTCAGATGCGGCATCAGCCCTTTCGCAATGGCGACATCAAGGTATTCCGGTTCGCACCCGTCAAGACAGATCGCCACGGCGGGCACTTTCGGGGCCGGGTACACGCGTTCATTCGCTTCGACCGGGGTCTGGAGTGTCATGTCTTTTCCTTGTCTCGTATCAGTGTCTTGTCAGGAGTTTTGTTCAGGGCTCAGGCGGCCAGCTTGGAGCGTTCGCGGATCGCGGCCTCGGGCGGTGCCGTGTTGGTCACGCCCATTTCGGACAGGGTTTCGCCAGTCGCGTCAACCACTTGCCGCATCACATGGGCGTCCATATGGCCGATACAGCCAATGCGGAAACTGTCCACCACGGTCAGCTTGCCGGGATAGATGATGAAATTGCGGGCCTTCATGCGCGCATAAAAACTGTCGAAGGCAAACTTCGGGTCGTCCGGGCAGAAGAAGGTTACGATGATCGGGCTCAGCCAGCGATCCCGCAAAAGGGTCTCAAGACCCAACCCGCGCATGCCTGCAACCAGCGTGTCCCGGTTCTCGGCATAGCGCGCGCCGCGCCCGGCAACGCCGCCCTCGGCGTGATGCTGGTTCAGCGCCTCCAGGAAGGCGGCGACGACATGGGTCGGCGGGGTAAAACGCCACTGGCCGGTCTTTTCCATATGCGCCCATTGGTCATGCAGGTCCAGCGACAGGGAAGAACTGTTGCCTACGGCCTGTTCCAGCGCTTCCTTTCTGGCGATGACAAAGCCAAACCCGGGCACACCCTCGATACATTTGTTGGCCGAGGACACCAGCGCTTCAAACGGGATTTCGTCGGGCCTGAGGTCAATTGCGCCAAAGGCCGACATGCTGTCGATCAACAGCTTGCGGCCTGCGGCCTGCACTGCGTCGGCGACTTCGGAGATGGGATTCAGGATACCCGAACTGGTTTCGCAGTGGACTGCAACGACATGGCTGATGGCCGGGTCGCGGGACAAAAGATCGGCCACCTCGTCCCCGCGCGGCGGCAGGTAGTCGCCCTTATCCAGAACCACGTGATCGCGGCCCAATTGTTGAAGCGTTCTGGCCGCGCGCAGGCCATAGGCCCCGTTTGACAGAACGAGCACCTTGTCCCCCCGCGCCGTCAGGGAGCCAAGCATCGCCTCGACCGCGAATGTGCCGCTGCCCTGCATCGGCACGCAATCAAAGCCGTCACGCGCTGGTCCGAGCATCTCAAGAAGCCGCGCGCGCATCGTTGCGGTCATGGCGCGGAAGTCGCCATCCCAGCTGCCCCAGTCGCGCAGCATTGCTTCTTTGGTGCGGAACGAGGTCGTCAGCGGCCCCGGGGTCAGAAGATACGGCTCTCCCAACCGTGGCAATGGCAGTCTGGGGCGAATCTGGTTCATGGCGGAACTCTTTTTCAAAGACAGGTTCCTTTTGCCAAAGGTGCTGATATACGAAAAATTGAAAAAAGCAATCAATGCATAGGAATTTCTTATATTGCGAGGTCACCCATGCGGCACAGTCAACTGAAGGCGTTTCACAACGTCGCTACTCTTGGTGGGTTTTCCAGGGCGGCCGAGGCGATGGGCCTGACGCAGCCCGCGATCTCGGAACAGGTAAAGACGCTTGAAACCGAGAACGACGTCCTGCTGTTTGCCCGCAAAGGCCGACAGATTGCACTGACGGCGGCGGGCGAAGACCTGTTCCTGCTGACCAAACGCTATTTCGAAACCGAGGCGCAGATCGCCGAATACCTGTCAGCCTGGGGTCATGCGGTTTCGGGTGAGTTGCGGATTGTGGCCGACAGTGCCCAGCACGTCACTGACCTTCTGGCCGCCTTTCGCGCCCGCCACCCCGAAGTCAGGATCACATTGCGGGCCGGCAATACCGAAGATGTGCTTGAAGAACTGCGCAACTACAACGCCGAGATCGGCGTCGTCGGCAGCCTGCCGCAAGCCCGCGACCTGACGGCAATGGCCATCGGGTCAAGCCCGATCACAGGCTTTGCCCGCCGGGGGCTGGTTGCGGGCGGCGCGGCGGGAATGACGCTGGCCGAGTTCGCGCAATACCCGCTGATCTTCCGGGAAGAGAAATCGCGCACCCGCCAGCAGGTAGCGGACGCGGCGCAAGACCTTGGCGTGACACTGGCCCCCTCAATCGTTGCCGAAGGGCGCGAGGCGGTTCGCGCCATCGTTCTCGCGGGAAGCGGCATAGGGTTCGTGAGCGAGGCCGAGTTTAGCGCAGACGACAGGCTTGAGAAAATTCCGATACTGGATCTCGACATGCAGATGCCGGAATCTATCGTTCACCTGACCCAGCGCCGTGGCGTCCGTGTCGTGCGCGCCTTCATGGAGCTGGCCGCACGGCAAGCACGCGCCTTGGCCGCTATGAAACCCTAGCTGCACTCGCGCGGGGGCCGGGTCAGAGAAAGCGACCCAGCAGGGCGCGGAACACGTCGACCAGTTCCTCGTGCGATTTGCGCGGCTGTTCCATCTGCCCACGCATCAAATGCTGGAACGCGCCGTCCAGCATCGCATAGGGCATGTCGATTTTTTCGGGCAAGTCGTGCCCCGCCTTGAGATAGGCCGTGCGAACCAACCCCATGAGGTTGGCCTCGATCTCGGCGACCACCGGGCGGAATGTCTCGTCGAACATGGCCTGTGTGCGGATGTCATACCACAGACGATGAGTCATGTGGTCATCAAAGATCGACTCGACCAGCGCGCGGGAAAAGACCTCGATCACCTGATCGCGCCCATCGGCCGTTTCCAGCGCTTCCGCGATAGTGCGCACGAAGGTCTGCTTGTAGACAGAGACGCAATAGATGATCAGATCGGTGCGATCTTCGAAATAGTAATGCAGCATACCCAGCGACAGATCGCTTCTGTCGGCGATGTCGCGCAATGAGGTGTTGGCATAGCCCAGATCCTTCAGCGCCTCGATTGCACTTTCGGCAATGCGGCGCTTCTTCTCGTCGCGCTTGGCGTTCTTGCGGGCGGCACGCTGTTTGAGCTTTGCAGGCATTTCATTCATTGTCGTTCAATTGGCTTGGTTCGGGGCAAATTGCAATTCATTCCGCCCCGAAACAGAAGATTCAGCCCAAAACCGCATTCATCAGTATGCCCGGCAAGCGGCTGAGTTTCGGCTTGTACTGAAACCTGGTCAGCGCCTTTCCGATCTTGTGCTGCCGGGTGTTGGTGATGAAGAAGGGCGGCTTGGGCATCAGCGAGAACTGCAAGGACAGAAGCCCGCGAGGGAACGGGCGCCAGGGGGCTTGAACCACCGTTCGTTCGGTCTTTTCCAGCATAAAGGCATTATGCACCGTTCCGATGCCCGATCCGACATCCTCCAGCGTGTGACCGGGGAACGCCCCCCAAGGGCAGGTGGCGATCAGGAAGCCAAGGCCACACCAGCCATTGATGCCGATGGTGCCGTATCGCAGTTTCGACAGGATTTCCTCAAACCGCTTCTTGCCGATCGTCCTGATGGTCTTGGGATGGATCAGGATCTGACATCCAAGCGTGCCCCAAAGGTCATCATTGGCATAGGCGATCGCGTTTTCGAGATAGGTGGCCGGATCCGGCGCATCCAGTGCAATTGTCCCCAAGGCGGGGCCGAATACCTCTGTCTGGCAATTCGCCGATCCGCCGGACAGGTCGCTGATGACAAGCGGCGGCGCAATTGTACCCCGGTCGACGGTCTCGACCTTTCCGCCCTGCGCCTTGTGCGTCTCAAGCCGCTGCTCGGCACCGGGATACCAGGCCGGGCGGGTCGAGGTCGCCGCGACTTGTTTCACTGCCTCAAGAAGGCGGTCTGCCTTGTCCCATCCCTTGGGTAAAACAAGCGCCTGCGTTGCAATGCAGTTGTGGCCCGAATTGTGCAGCTTCATCGTGGCGATGTTTTCCGCCTGGAACCGGATGTCGGCGGCACTCCACGGCCCCGGCACCACGATCGTGGGGCTGACCGAGCCGAGTTCCGAGGTGAATCGCTTGGCATTCTTCGGCGTGCCCGCCTTGCGGTTCTTTTCGCCCTCTTCCCCGACACCCCAGACAATCGCGTCATGGGTGGTTTCGGCCCCGGTGATGTGAAGTTCCTCGACAGTCGGGTGGTCGCAAAGATACGCGCCACCCTTGGCATCCCCCCTGACAATGCGCAGGAAGCCCTCGTCGACAAAGGACTTCATCGCAACCTTGTAATAATCGGTCAGATAGTCGTTGACCGGATTCATCTTGAGGATCACCACCTGGTTTTCCAGGATCAGTTTCTGCAACACGTCCAGAGGCGTGATCGCATTGATGTTGCCCGCCCCCAGAACCAGCGCGACCTTGCCGGTCCGCTGGGCTTCGGGAATGTCATAGGCGGTCGCAGCGTTTGCTTTCAGGTTGGCCTTTGTCACGCCATCCTGCATCCAGACCTCGGCCTTGACGCCTGACATCAAGAGGTGATCCCAGATCGAATGCGGCAACACCTTAACCGCCAGTTGACCGGTTGGCAGCTCGCGTGTGGGCAGGTGGTCAATGAAGGACTTGCCGTCCATCTGCGACAGGGTCGAGATCAGGCTGTTGCAGGCGGACATGCAGGCATAAGGCCCGGCAATCCATTCCTCGCCCGCGACGGGTGTCCCGGGTTTCAGCCCCTTCTTGCGGGCGGCTTCCTCGGCCCAGCCTTTTGCGACGGTCATAACCCCGTCTTTCATCCCCTTCAGCAAGCGGATGCGATCCGCGACAGGCAGCTGCGCCCAGCGGTCCTTGTTGGCATCAAGTTCCGCCAGTGCGGTCTCATACTGTTCGAAAAGGGCGTCCTGCCCGGACAGGGTCAGCTGTGCAGCATCAAGCATCCACCGTCCCCCTTTCAATCAAGGTGTTGCCGAAGGCCTCGCGCAGCTGGTTCTTCAACATTTTCCCGGTGGCATTGAGCGGAATGGCATCGGTAAAGACCACGGCGTCCGGCACCTGCCATTTGGCGACCTTGCCGTCGAACAGGGCCAGGATTTCCTCCTCGGTCGGATCGGCACCCTCTGCCTTGACCGCGATGATGATCGGTCGCTCGTCCCATTTCGGATGCACCGCGCCGATGGCGGCAGCCATGGCGACACCGGGATGCGCCACAGCGATGCCTTCCAGGTCGACCGAGGAAATCCACTCGCCCCCGGACTTGATGATGTCCTTGGTGCGGTCGCGGATAACCATGAATCCGTCTGCATCAATGGTCGAGACGTCGCCCGTGTCGAACCAGCCGTCATCCGTCAGCGCCGTGGCATCCTTGCCGAAATAGGTATCGACGACCCAATGGCCGCGCACCTGCAGCGCGCCCTCGGTCTTGCCGTCATGGCGCAGCACGTGGCCCGTGTCATCGACGATACGCAGGTCGATCCCAAAAGGCGGCCGCCCCTGACCTTCCCGCAGCAGCGCCAGCGCATCGGCCTCCAGGTCTGCATGCTTGCCCTTCGGCTGATTGGCAGTGCCCAGGGGTGAAGTTTCGGTCATGCCCCAGGCATGGATCGTGTCGCAGCCGAAATCATCCCGGAAGCTGGCGATCATCGACGGTGCGGCGGCGGATCCGCCAATCACGTTGCGTTTGAGGCTGTCCATCTTCGAGCCCGATTTCTTCGCCGCCGCAATCAGCATCATCCAGATCGTCGGCACACCCAGCGCCAGCGTCACCTTCTGGCCGTCGATCAACCCCAGAAGGCTGTCGCCATCCAGCATCGGGCCCGGCATCACCAGTTTCGCCCCGGTCATCGCCGCCGCGTAAGGGATGCCCCAGGCATTGGCGTGGAACATCGGCACCACCGGCAGGATCACTTCCGACGCCGACAGGCTCAGCGCATCCGGCAGGCTGATCGCAAATGTGTGCATCATGGTCGAGCGGTTGGTATAGAGAACGCCCTTGGGATTGCCCGTGGTGCCCGAGGTATAGCAAAGCGAACAGGGGCTATCCTCGGCGAACTGCGGCCAGACATAATCCTCTGCCCCGGTCTCGACCAGTTCGTCAAAGAACACCGCCTCGGGCAGCGCGGCAAGGACATCTTCGTCTCGCGGACCCATGAAAATGAAATGCTCGATCGTCTTGAGGTGGTCCTTGGTGCCGGTGATGAGCGGCATGAAAGTCTTGTCGAAGAAGATCGCTTTGTCTGAGGCATCGTTGCAGATGAAGATGAACTGCTGCGGCGCAAGGCGCGGGTTCAGCGTATGGCAGACCTTGCCCGCACCGGATACCGCGAACCAGATCTTCAGATGGCGGTGGTTGTTCCAGGCAAGCGTGGCAACCCTGTCCCCCATCTCAAGGCCCAGCGCGTCAAGCGCCGAGGCCAGCTTGCGCGACTGTTCCGCCACCTCTCCCCAATTGGTCATGTGCAATTCGCCGCTGGTCTCGCGGCTGACGATCTCGGTGTCGGTATGGTATTTCCCGGCATGAACGATCAGATCGCTTATCAACAGTTCCTTGCGCATCATCGAACCCAGCATGGGCAGTCTCCCTTAATCTAGAAAATCGTCCGGCCCGCCCGCTGCGGGCGCGGAAAAGTGTTTACTCAGCGGCGGCACGGACGCTGCCGTGTTCAGCCTTGATCATGTCGGCGCATTTCTCGCCGATCATGATCGTTGGCGCGTTGGTGTTGCCTGACACCAGAAGCGGCATGATCGAGGCATCCGCCACGCGCAACCCTTCCAGGCCGCGCACTTTCAGGTCAGGTGTCACGACGGCCATGTCATCACTTTCGACGCCCATTTTGCAGGTGCCGACCGGGTGATAGACCGTGTCCGACCGGGCACGGATGTGCTGTTCCCATTCCTGGTCGGTCATGTTGTCATGCACGCCGAACAGCTCTTTGTGGATGTATTTCTTCATCGCCGGAGCGTTCAGGATCTCGCGGGTTTTCTTGGCCCCCTTGATCAACGTCTCAAGGTCGCGGTCATCGGACAGGAATTTCGGGTCGATTCCCGGCGCATCGCTTGGATCGGCCGAGTTCAGGAACACCTCGCCGCGCGAATGGGGCCGCAAGACGCAGACGTGGCAGGAATAGCCATGGCCGAGATGCAGCTTGCGGGCGTGGTCGTCGACGATCGAGATCACGAAATGGGTCTGCACGTCGGGGCGATTCAGAGACGGGTCGGTCTTGAAGAAGCTGCCCGCCTCGGCAATGGTCGATGCGACCATCGAATTGCCGTCCTTGCGCCACTTGAATATCTCGCCCATCAGCTTGACCGAGGCCCGCAGCCCAATCCCGATATTGTCGGTATCCTTGGTCTTGTAGGCCATGATGAAGTCGATGTGGTCCTGAAGGTTCTGACCGACCCCTTGCAGGTCATGCACCATCTGGATGCCATGCGCCTTAAGGTCCTGCGACCGCCCGACCCCCGACAGCATCAACAACTGCGGCGACTGGAATGCCCCCGACGACAGGATGACCTCTTTGTCAGCTCGGACCTCGTGGGGCTTCTTCCCGACCAGATACTGCACCCCGACGGCGCGTTTGCCGTCGAAGATGATCTTTGAGGCGCGGGCACGGGTGATGACGGTCAGGTTCGGGCGCTTGCCCATGACCGGATGCAGATAGCCCGCCGCCGCCGAGCAGCGTTCGCCGTTTTTCTCGGGGCTGTGGAATTGACTGCATTGATAGAGGCTTGCCCCCTCATTGTCGCCAGTATTGAAATCGGCGGTTTCGCGGATCTGAACCTGCGTGTTGGCCTCGACAAAAGCTTTCGAAATCGGGCGTGGTGCCTTCTGGTCCGAGACATGCAAGGGTCCGCTGTCCCCGTGATATTCATCCGCGCCATTGACGTTGTTTTCGGCCTTCTTGAAATAGGGCAGCACATCGTCCCAGCTCCATCCGTCACAGCCCAGCTCGGCCCAGCTGTCATAGTCTTCTTTCTGGCCGCGGATATACAACATGGCGTTGATCGCGCTTGATCCACCCAGCGCCTTGCCGCGCGGCTGATAGCCCATGCGCCCGTTCAGACCCGGCTGCGGCACCGTCTTGAAGGCCCAGTTGTTGATCTTGCCATAGCCCGGCAACATCGCCACAACACCCAGAGGTGCCCGGATCAGAATATCCTTGCCCTGCCCTCCGGCCTCAAGAAGACAGACCCTGACGTTCGGATCTTCGCTCAGTCGCGCCGCTATTGTCGCTCCGGCCGAACCGCCGCCCACGACTACGAAATCAAATGACATTCGGAACTCCCCCCATTTTGTGCGGGCAACGCGCGTCTCTGACGCCGTAGCACACGTCCGTCTATTGTCTCACGATATTCACTGAACCGCCCACGTTTGCGATCTGCGACAACCAGACCCGCGCCGCCATCAGACCCTGATCGCGCCCAAGTCGTGCGGCTTCAAAACCTCGTCCCGCCACGAAGTTACCTAACCCCGCCGACGTGCCAGAGATGCCAGTTGTGGCTGATTTTGTGTTCACGGTCTCCTCCCATGTCGCCGCAGGATTCGGCGTCGCGCAGGTTTATTGCTTTGTTTTCAAACAATAATACCCTGCCACATTGACACCAGCCAGGCGGGACATTTTCATTAATCAAAAAATTAAAACATCTGTCCAGATTTTTTATCCAAAAAATATTAGTAAGGTCTCGCCCATAGCGATTTCTGGCGGCATGAAATCAGGCAAAGCGCCTTAGGCTAAGGCATAGAGATCAATCCGCACCGATTGACGCATCCGGGCGCCGACGCCGACAAACAACGTCCTGTTGACCCAATCATAGCGCGCGTCCCCTGTTTCCAGACGCGCCTGGGTCCGCATGTAGTAACTGGCAGGATCAACCTCATCGCCACGCGACACCGCCTCGATCACGTTGGGCGGTCCGTGGCGGAACCCGAAATTCACGATCTCGATGGTCGCGCCGTCGTGGGTCTCCATCGCATAGCGCGTATCCAGTTGGGCCAATCCGTCCGCATGGACCGTCTGCCAATCCGCCCCCAGGTTCAGGATTCGCCCCGACAGGCGCGGCCCCGCAACCGTGCCGCCAATGATCGGGATAATGCGCCGATGCCCACCGCGGCCCTGCCCCAACTCCCGGATCGGATCCAGATCGACAAGAAGTGTGCAAGTGAAGGTCAACGTGGGTTTCGGCAAGTCCATGGCCAAGGCTCCTTTTCCATTTCAGCTTTTCGGCAACCCATTGAGTTGCCGCGATTACTCCAGTCAAGAGGCGCTAATCGTTCAGCGCCCGAGAGCGCGTCATGTCACTCGAACTCACTTAACTTCAATTTTGCTTTCCGGCATAACCATTATGCTGTATATCCATTTTCAACGGAGGAGCAAAATGGTCGATTTCAACGCCGTCAAAGCCATTGATTTCCACACCCATGCGGAAGAACCGTGCAATCACGGACGCGACGATGGGTATAATGAATTTCAGGCGGGAATGGCTGCCTATTTCAAGAACCCGGCCGGGGCCGAGGGCATGTTGCCCACGGTTCAGGATACCGCCGCCTATTACCGCGAACGCAATATTGCGGCCGTGATCTTCCCGGTCGATGCCGAACGGGAAACCGGGTTCAAGCGCTATTCAAACGAAGAAGTCGCCCGGATCTGCGCTGAAAACGACGACATCCTGATCCCGTTTGCCTCGATCGACCCGCACAAGGGCAAGGCCGGGGCCCGCGAGGTGCGCCGCCTGGTGCGGGAGTTCGGCGTGCGTGGTTTCAAGTTCCACCCGACAATGCAGGGGTTTTTCCCCAATGACCGCGAGGCCTGTTATACCGTATTGGAAGCCTGCGCCGAGGAGGGTGTCATAACCCTGTTCCACACTGGTCAGACCGGCGTCGGTTCGGGGATGCGCGGCGGCATGGGGATGCGATTGAAATACTCAAACCCGATGCATCTGGATGACGTGGCGGTGGATTTTCCCGACATGCCGATCATCCTTGCGCACCCGTCCTTCCCCTGGACCGAGGAAGGGCTGGCCGTGGCCCAGCACAAGCCCAATGTCTATTACGACATGAGCGGCTGGAGCCCGAAATACTTCCCCGAGACCTTCATCCGCTATGCCAACTCGATCCTGAAACGGAAGATGCTGTTTGGCTCGGACTGGCCCGCGATCACACCCGACCGCTGGCTCGCCGATTTCGAGGCAGCGCCGTTCAAGGACGAGGTCCGGCCGCTGATTTTGAAAGAAAACGCGCTGCGGTTGTTGGGGCAGAAGGACAGCTGAGCAGGGAACGGGCAAGCGAAGTTTGGCGTCCGGTGTTGGCAGTCGGTCCGCGCCACTATTGGAAATGCCGGGCCGCGACCGCGATGCCATTTGCCCATGTCGAAACCGCCTGCCCTGCACAATTGGACACCTCACCCGAGATACCAGGTCTGGCCTCATGGCTGCAAATCGGCTTTACACAATGTCAGAGAAACCTTCCAGCACCACCAACAGGCACGCCGAGACAGGCGACAAAAGGAATAAACCATGACCAACCCGGTGATCATTGCAGGCGGCGGTATCGGAGGCCTGACACTTGCCCTGACGCTGCACCAGATCGGGGTTCCCTGCCGGGTTCTGGAAGCGTCGGAAGAAATGCGCCCGCTGGGTGTTGGCATCAATATCCAGCCCAACGCCATCCGAGAGCTTTTCGATCTTGGCATCACCACTGACGATCTCGACCGGGTCGGCGTGCAGGCCCGCGAATGGGCGCTTGTGGGGCTGAACGGCAAGGAAGTCTATGCCGAACCGCGCGGGCTTGAGGCGGGGTATCACTGGCCGCAATACGCTGTCCACCGGGGCGAAATGCACATGCTGCTCTTTCGCAAGGTGCAGGAGCGGCTTGGCACCGACGCGGTGCAACTTGGTACGCGTGTCACCGGGTATGACATCACGGCGGACGGTGTCACCGTCCAAACCACCCGCACCGATGGTCGCAGGACCGCTTTGTCCGCGCCGATTTTGATCGGGGCGGATGGTATTCATTCCGCCGTGCGCGCCCAGATGCACCCCAACCAACCTCCGATTCACTGGGGCGGCGCGATCATGTGGCGCGGGACCGTGCGCGCCAAGCCCCTGCGCACGGGGTCGTCCTTTGTCGGTCTTGGCACCCATCGGCACCGCATGGTGATCTATCCGATCTCGGCCCCGGATGCCGATGGCAAGGCGCTGATCAACTGGATTGCCGAGGTGACCATGGACGGCTCTGACGGCTGGCAGCAGGACGGCTGGTTCCGCCCGGTCGACCTGTCAGAGTTCGTGCATCACTTCGACGACTTCCGGTATGATTGGCTGGACGTGCCCTCCATGCTGCACCAGGCCGACTGCGCCTATGAGAATCCGATGATCGACCGCGACCCGGTGGACAGCTGGGTCGATGGCCCGGTCGCCCTGCTGGGAGACGCGGCCCACGCAATGTATCCAACCGGGTCGAATGGAGCGAGTCAGGCCATCATCGACGCCCGTGTCCTGGGGGCCAAGATGGTGGCGAACGGGGTGACGCCCAAGGCGCTTGCCGCCTATGACTCGGAGCTTTGCGGCCCGGTTTCCGAATTGGTCCTGCGCAACCGTGGCGCCGGGCCATTTGGTCTCTTGAATCTGCTCGACGAACGCTGCGGCGGTGTGTTTGACACGATTGAGGATGTCATTCCGGCGGATGAGCGCCACGACTTCATGGCGAAATACAAGGCCGCAGCGGGGTTCGCGATGGACAGGCTCAACGTCGCCCCGCCGACAATCCCCGAAGGCGCAATCGTGCGCTGACAGCCGCCCGCGACAAGACCTCTGACAGTTCATCAACCGTCGCGATGATTTCACTGCCCCGGAACCGTTTGGTTCCGGGCGGCATAGCTGCGTGTGGATCAACGAAACGCACGGCACGCGACCGTGAACACACGGTGCAACCATAGAGATTCGGTGCGCTGATCGCTTGGGCAACGGCAATACCGGATACACGCCCCCACCCTCCGAAAAATCCGCCAAACGCAATTTACCATTAATTTACAGCGCACTGGCGAGTGTTTCGCTTGGGCGGGCAATGCGTGTTTTTCGTCTAAAAAATTTTATATTGGATTTTGGATACAATTTGACCTAAGCAATTCTCATCGTTTGTTTGGGAGGAAAACATGCTCAAGACACTGGCCGCAGCTGCGGCATTCACCACACTGACCGTCGTACCTGCGATTGCGGACACGTTGGATGACGTCGTCGATCGCGGCACCCTGCGCTGTGGGGTCGTTCTGGATTTCCCGCCGATCGGATACCGGGACGCCAACAATGAACCCGCCGGCTTCGACGTGGATTACTGCAACGATCTTGCCGCCGCGCTCGAGGTCGAGGCCGAAGTGCTGCCGGTCACATGGGCGGAACGCCTGCCGGTGATCGTGACCGGCCGCGCCGACGTCGTGTTTGGCGCAACCTCGGACAGCCTGGCCCGCGCGCGCACCGTCGGCTTCACCATTCCCTACGCGATTTACTACGCTCAGGGCGTGGTCAACAAAGACAGCGGCATCGAAAGCTTCGAGGACATCCGCGGCAAGCGCGTGGCAGCGGCAATCGGCACCGTGCCGGAGCAGGAATGGCTGAAGATCGCTGCCGAATGGGGCGAGGAAGGCAACTATCAGGGCTACCAGTCCGAGAACGAGGTGTTCCTTGCCGTTGCGCAGGGCAAGGCGGATATTGGCATCACGACCAACACAGCCGTTCTGCCCATCACCCAGCAATATGACACGGTGGTTGCCGGACCGCGTATGCCATGGACCACCGACTATACCTCGGTCGTAGGCAAGCGCGAGGACGTGACCTGGCTGAATTACCTCAACCTGTTTGTCACCCATCAGGTGCGCTCGGGCCGCTATGCCGAGCTTTGGGGCAAATATGTCGGCGGCAACGCCCCTGAACTGCGCATCCCCGGTGTGATGTACTGATCCACCCCTTTTGGAACCAATCCCGGCCCGTCATGCGGGCTGGGACCTGGGGACCTGATCTCATGTTTGACTACAATTTTCACTGGCGCCCGGTGATGAGAAGCCTGCCGGACCTGATCGACGCAGCCTTTCTGACCTTGCAGGTCGCGGTTCTGGCAATGATCCTGGGGATCGTGATCGGGCTGTGCCTTGCGCTTATCCGCCTGCACAAGACCGGGCCGTTGTTGTGGCTGGCCTCGACCTGGGTCGAGCTGGCCCGCAACACCCCGGCCCTGTTTCAGCTGTTCTTCTTCGGCTTTGGCCTCGGCGCGTTTGGCCTGCACCTGTCGCCCTACATGATCGTGTTGGCAGGCCTGACCTTCAACTGCGCGGGCTATCTGGCCGAGAACTTCCGGGGCGGTTTTCAGGCGGTTCCCGACACACAGGTCCGCGCCGCGCGCAGCCTTGGGATGACCGCCTGGCAGACCTATACGCGGATCGTGATCCCGCAGGTGTTCCGCATCGTCTATCACCCGATCACCAACCAGATGGTCTGGGCCGTGCTGATGTCGTCGCTGGGCATGCTAGTGGGGTTTCGCGAACTGTCTGGCGAAACCCAGTTCTTTGCGTCCCGCACGTTCCGCATCTTCGAATATTTCACCGTCACCGCGGTCATCTACTACGTGATCGTCAAAATCATTCTCGGAGCTTCGCGCCTTCTGGCGATGCGGCTCTTTCGGTACTGAGGAGGCGGCAATGGAACCGACTGTCAGCTTTTTCAGTGGCTTCACGTTGAACGACCTGTGGTTCCTGGGCGAAGCGGCCCTGCGGACCATGTGGATCTCTGCCCTGTCGATCACCATTGGCACCGTTCTGGGCGTGCTTTTCGGCTGGGTGCTTTATGAGGGCAAATGGATCGCGACCCTGACGGTCGCCCCGTTTCTGGACATTTTCCGGTCGGTGCCACTGATCATCCAACTGGTCCTGTTTTACAACTTCGCCCCCATCGTCGGGCTGAATCTGGACCCGTTTGCATCGGGCGTCGTGATCCTGACGATCTACACCGCCGCGCTGGTCGCAAATGTCGCCCGCGGTGGCATGGAAGCGGTCCCGGCACCGATGCGCCGCGCCGCGCGCAGCCTTGGCATGACCTATTGGCAGGACCTGCGTCACGTTGTTCTGCCGATCGGCGGGCGCGCGGTCTTTCCGGCCTGGGTCGGCGTCGCGCTTGGGGTGATGAAGGACAGCGCCCTGGTCTCGGTGCTGGGCTATGTCGAGCTGCTCAAGGCCAGCCAGATCCTGATCACCCGCACCCAGGAACCGTTCCTTATCCTTACCCTCGCGGGCGCCTTCTACTTCGCGCTCAGCTACCCAATTTCGCGCTATGCCGCGACGCTTGAAAGAAAGTGGGCCCAATGATCGAAATTCGTGACCTGCACAAATACTTCGGGGCGTTACACGTGCTGAAGGGGATCAACCTTGACGTCAAGAAAGGGGAAGTCCTGTCAGTCATCGGCGCGTCGGGTTCGGGAAAATCCACCCTGCTCTATTGCATCAACGGGCTTGAGCCGATCCAGCAAGGCCATGTGACCGTGGATGGAACCGACGTTCACGCCCGTGGCACCGACATCAACGGCCTGCGTCAGAAACTGGGCATGGTGTTCCAGCAGTGGAACAGCTTCCCGCACCTGACGGCACTGGAAAACGTCGCGCTGGCCCCACGGATCGTGAAGGGCAAATCCCGCGCCGAGGCAAGCGATATTGCCAGAAAACAGCTGGGCCATGTCGGACTGGGCGAAAAGCTTGACGTTTATCCGTCGGCGCTGTCCGGCGGCCAGCAACAGCGGCTGGCCATCGCGCGTGCGCTTGCGATGGAACCGGAATACATGCTGTTTGACGAGGCGACCTCGGCCCTCGACCCGGAACTAGTTGGCGAAGTGCTGGAAACCATGCGGATGCTGGCCGAGGAAGGCATGACGATGATCTGCGTCACCCATGAAATGGGCTTTGCGCGCGATGTCTCGGACCGTGTCGCCTTCTTCCATCAGGGCGTCATGGAAGAGATCGGCCCCCCGGCCCAGATCTTCGGCGATGCGCAATCCGAACACACCCGAAAATTCCTGGCCAACGTGCGCTGAGCACGCGGGACCAGATTTCCAAAAAAGGACCTCACCAATGACCAAGAATATCTTTACCGGCACGATGCCGGCGCTCATGACCCCCTGCAAGGCGGACCGGACCCCGGATTTCGACGCCCTGGTCCGAAAGGGTCGTGAAATGATCGACGCCGGCATGTCCGCCGTTGTCTACTGCGGCTCGATGGGCGACTGGCCGCTTCTGACCGACGCGCAGCGCATCGAAGGGGTCGAGCGCCTTGTTGACGCGGGCCTCCCGGTGGTCGTCGGCACCGGTGCGATCAATTCGCAGTCGGCGGTTGCCCACGCCGCACATGCGCAAAAGATCGGGGCCGCCGGGCTGATGGTCATACCGCGCGTCCTGTCGCGCGGATCGTCGCCCATTGCGCAGAAAAACCACTTCAAAGCAATTCTCGAAGCCGCGCCCGACATCCCGGCCATCATCTACAACAGCCCCGTTTACGGTTTTGCCACCCGCGCCGACCTGTTCCTGGCGCTGCGCGCCGAGCATCCGAACCTGATCGGCTTCAAAGAGTTCGGTGGCAAAAGCGATCTGCGCTACGCCGCCGAGCATATCACCTCGAAGGACGATCAGGTCACGTTGATGGTCGGGGTCGACACCGAGGTCTATCACGGCTTCGTCAACTGTGGCGCAACCGGTTCGATTACCGGGATCGGCACCGCCCTGCCCAAGGAAGCGCTGCTGCTGGCGGCCCTGTCCCAAAAAGCTGCGGCTGGCCACGCCGAAGCCCGCATGCGCGCGCGCGAACTGGAAGAAGCCTTTGGTGTTCTGGCCAGCTTTGACGAGGGAACCGACCTTGTACTCTATTACAAGTACCTCCTCGTCCTGAACGGAGAAGAGGAATACCGCCTGCACTTCAACGAAACCGACGAACTGACCGATGCCCAGCGCAACTACTGCGAACAGCAATATGCGCTGTTCCGCGCCTGGTTTGCAGACTGGTCGGCTCAGGGCGGGGTGATCGCCGAATGCATGTAGTGGACAGCCATACCGGCGGCATGCCCACGCGGGTCATTCTCGATGGCGCGCCCGATCTTGGATCGGGAACGCTGGCCGAGCGCGCGCGCCGCCTGTCGGAAGACCATGTGGCGTTCTGGAAATCGGTCCTGCTCGAGCCGCGCGGGAAACCGGGGATGGTGGGCGCGCTGCTGGTCGAACCACAAGACCCGGATTGCATTGCCGGTGTGATCTATTTCGACGCGAACGCGGTTCTGGGCATGTGCGGTCACGGCACGATCGGGTTGGCCGTCACGCTGTTCCACCTGGGCCGGATCGGGTTCGGGCGTCACCGCATAGAGACCCCGGCCGGTATCGTGTCAATCGACCTGACTGATGCGGCGACGGTGACCGTCACCAATGTCGAAAGCCGCCGCATGCAAAAAGGCGCAACACTTGACGTTGACGGTATCGGCACGGTGACAGGGGACGTCGCCTATGGCGGCAACTGGTTCTATATCGTGGACCCCAGCCCCATCCCGGTGCAACCCGGCAATATCGCAGCCCTGACCGAGGCCGCCATTGCCGTGCGCAGCGCGGCGCGGGCCGCCGGGTTGGGCGACGAAGGTGGCGACCTGGTGGACCATGTGATTTTCCAGGACGCATCGGACAACCCCGCCATCCACAGCCGGAATTTCGTGCTTTGTCCCGACAACACCTATGACCGTTCGCCCTGTGGCACCGGCAGTTCGGCGCGACTGGCGTGTCTGGCTGCGGACGGCCGGCTGAACCCCGGCGCAGAAATACTGCAGGAAAGCGTGATCGGCAGCCCTTACCGGCTGTCGTATCAGCCCGGCCCGAACGGGGGGATCATCCCCTCGATCACCGGTCAGGCTTTCGTGATGGCGCAAGGCACTCTGATCTTTGCCGAACAAGATCCCTTCAGGCGCGGCATTGCGGCCTGAGGCACCACAGAGCCCGGGAAAAACCGGGCCAGACCACCGGTGCGCTTCGAAATGATCGAAGCGCACCGACACATCAAAAACAGAGGATGACCATGAAACTGAGTTCAACATTTGTTGCGGCGGCGCTTGCCACCGCACTTTCGGGTCCTGCCCAGGCCGCAGAAGTCGAATGGAAAATGACGGCCGCGATTGGCGAAGGCTCGTTCCTGTATGAAAACTTCATGCAGCGCTTTGCCGACAATGTCGAAACGATCAGCCAGGGGCGCGTCGAGATCAAACCCTTTGGTGCCGGCGTTCTGGCCCCCGCGTTCAAGGCATATGAGGTTGTGCAGGACGGGATCGTGGAAGCCGGGCATTCGACCCCCTCTTACCTGGTGAACCAGGATCCGACCAATGCGATCTTTGCCAGCTTTCCCGGCGGTATGTCGCCCGAAGCCACCGTGCACTGGATCTATGAAGGCGGCGGTGAAGAATTGCTGCAAGAGTTCCGCCGCACGGAAATGGGCCTTCACAGCCTTGTCGTCGGGATCGGCACGTCCGAGATCATGGCCCATTCCAACGTCCGTATCGAGACCGTGGCGGACCTTGCAAACGTGAAATACCGCACGTCCGGCGCATTTGCGGCTGTGCTGCAAGAAGAGTTTGGCGGCGTGCCGACAGTGGTGCCCGGAAACGAGATCTATACGCTGTTGCAACGTAAGGGCGTCGACGCGATCGAATGGTCGACACCCGGCGCGAACATCACCGAGGGGTTCCACGAAGTTGCCCCCTTCATGATCATGCCGGGCGTGCATCAGCCGTCGTTCCTGTGGGAGGTCTTTGTCAAACAGGAAACCTGGGACGCCCTGCCCGACGATCTGAAAGCCTCGATCGAAGCTGCGGCCAAACTGACCACCTATGAAAGCTACACCCGCTTCGGCGACAAGGACATCGCGGCCATGGCGAAATACCGCGACACCAAGGTCGAGATGGTGGTGATGGAACGCGCCGAGTCGGAAAAGATCCGCGAAGCAGGCCGGAACTGGGCCCGCGCCAAGGCCAAAGGCCTGTCCGACGCGGGCAATCCGCGCATGCAGGCGGTCCTCGACAGCTACCTGACCTACCAGACGAACTGGGCCGAAAACTCGGGCTACCTGGTACGCGACAGCGCCGAATGACAACAACAAAACGGGGTGGTCACCGCATGTCGGCCACCTCGAACCGGAGGGTGCAATGACCTTTTTCAGGAACGGCATCGAGGGGTTCTCGGCCCTTCTTGGCGGCCTGGGGCGGCTGGCCATTTTCGCGCTGATCGTCGCCATGCTTTTCGAGGTGGTCGCGCGATATGTGTTCGGCGCGCCGACACTTTGGGCGTTTGATCTGTCCTATATGCTGAACGGATCGGTGTTTCTTCTGGGGGCCGCGTATTCGCTGCAAAAGGATGCGCATGTGCGCATTGACTTCCTTTCGCAGAGGTTTCCGCTGCGGGTCCAGCAGGGTCTGAACGGGCTGGTTTTCCTGCTGGTCATGTTCCCCATCACGCTCGCCTTTGCCTGGGTTTCGGGGGCAAAGGCACTAAAGGCATTTCACACCGGCGAGGTCGAAAGCGTCAGCCCCTGGGCGCCGCTGGTGTGGCCGTTTTATGCCGTCATCGCGGTCGGGCTTCTGGCCTTCGCCCTGCAATTCGCGGCCGAGGCGGTGAAATTCCTCTTGGGCGAGCGCACGCCCGGCGACGCGGACTCTGAAATCCAAGAGATGGAGAGCTGATCCATGATCCCCCTTTTGATGTTCGCCACGCTGTTCGTGCTGGTATTTTCCGGCATCCCGGTTGCGTTCTCGTTGATTATCGTCGCGGTCGGCTTCGGCTATACCGTGTTCGGCGACCTGGTCATTCTGCAACTCTATGGACCGCTTCTGCATACGGCGTCGAACTTCGTCCTGGCCGCGATTCCCCTGTTCATTTTCATGGGCGCGGTGCTTGAGCGTTCGGGCATTGCCAAACGGCTTTTCCATGCGCTGCAACTGTGGTTGGGGGGACTGCCCGGTGGCCTGGCGCTGTCGACGATTGCGATGTGCGCCATTTTTGCCGCCGCATCGGGCGTTGTCGGCGCGGTCGAGATCGTAGTCGGGCTGATGGCAATCCCGGCCATGACCAAGGCGCGTTACAAGAACGACCTGATCGCCGGTACGATCTGCGCGGGCGGATCGCTGGGCACGATCATTCCACCGTCCGTGATCGTCGTGGTCTATGCCTCGATCGCACAGCTTTCCATCGGTCAGCTATTTGCCGCCTCGATCCTGCCCGGCACGCTGATGGTCGCATTCTTTGTGGGCTACGTTCTGATGCGCAGCATTCTGAAGCCCCAGGATGCGCCCGCCCTGCCCGCCTCGGAACGGGCCGTGCCGTTGCCGCAGAAGCTTCGGATCACCCTGACGGCCATGCTGCCGCCACTGGCGCTGATTGTCATGGTGCTGGGGTCGCTTCTTGCCGGGGCCGCATCCGCGACCGAGGCGGCGGCTGTCGGTGCGGCAGGCACCATTGGCCTGACCCTGTTGTTCCGCGAACTCAGCTTCAAGCTGCTGCTCGATTCACTGGGCGTCACCCTGCGCGTCACGTCGATGATCATGCTGATCGTCGCGGGCGGCACGATGTTCACCAGCATTTTTGCGGTGACGGGCGGCGGCGATCTGGTGCGCGATACGGTGGCCTCCGTGGGCCATGGCAATATCGGCATTATCGCCTTTTTCCTTGCGGTCGTCTTTCTGGCCGGGTTCGTTCTGGACTGGGTGTCGATTGTGCTGATCTTCATCCCGATCTTCTCGCCCATCGTGAAAAGCGCCGGCATAGACCCGATCTGGTTTGCCATGCTGGTTCTGGTGGTGATCCAGACCTCTTACCTGACACCGCCGATGGCGCCGTCGATCTTCTATCTGCGTTCCATCGCCCCACGCAGCATGACCTATGGCCAGATGTATCGCGGCGTTCTTCCGTTTGTCGCGGCGCAGATGCTGGTGCTGGTGGTGCTGCTGCTTTTCCCCGCGGTGGCAACTTGGCTGCCATCCATCCTTGTCGGGCTCTAGAGGTGTGACGTGAAACCGTTGAATGTGATTGTCGTCGGCGCCGGTATCGTCGGTATCAGTGTCGCACTCAGGCTTCAGGCACAGGGCATGAACGTGCGGGTGCTGGACCGGCGGGGCGTGGCGGCCGAGGCATCGGCTGGCAATGCTGGCGCGTTTGCCTTTACCGACATCATCCCGCTGGCGACGCCCGGGATCATGCGCAAGGCACCGAAATGGTTGCTGGACCCGATGGGCCCGCTTTCTGTGCGCCCAGCCTATGCGCTGAAGATTGCGCCCTGGATGCTGCGGTTCTGGCGGGCCAGCTGGCGTGACAGGTATGAAACGTCGGTGCAGGCGCAGACCCGGCTGATGGACTTGTCCCGCGCCGCGCTGGAACGCCAGATCAGCGAGGTCAACGGCGAGGCGTTGATGCAGCGGGAAGGCCAGCTGCAGCTTTATGAAGGCGAAAAACAGTTCCGCGCCAGTCTTGCGGCCTGGGACATGCGGCACCGTCTTGGGATCAAGTTCACGTTGTTGGAACAACCCGATGCCATCGCCGAGCTTCAACCGGGCCTGCATCCGCGTTTCACCCATGCGGTCTTTACCCCGGACTGGTTGAACACCACTGACCCGAAGGCGTGGACTGACCATCTGGCCCGACAGTTCCGCGCCCGTGGCGGACGCATCGAACAGGCCGAAATTACCGCGCTGTCGCAGTCGGGTGCACAGGTCACACTGACGGGACGCGGCTCGGATTACTCCGCCGATAAGGTTGTTGTCGCCGCTGGTGCGTGGTCTCACCATCTGGCGCGGACACTGGGGGATCGCATTCCGCTGGAAACCGAGCGGGGGTACAACACCACGCTGCCGCCGGGCGCGTTCGACCTGCACACGCACCTGACCTTTGGCAACCATGGTTTCGTTGTCTCAAGAATTGCCAACGGCATTCGGGTCGGCGGTGCGGTTGAACTCGGCGGCTTGACCCTGCCGCCAAATTACAAGCGCACCGAGGTCCTGCTGAACAAGGCCGCGCGCTTCCTGCCCAGTCTGAAGACCGAAGGCGGCCGCCAGTGGATGGGGTTTCGCCCCTCCATGCCCGACAGCCTGCCGGTGATCGGCTGCGCGCCCCGCGCGCCTTCGGTGATTTATGCCTTTGGTCATGGCCATCTTGGGCTGACCCAATCAGCCGGCACAGCCGAACTGGTCGCCGATCTCGTCTCCGGCACGGCCCCGGCCCTTCCGGTCGACGCCTATTCTCCGCTACGTTTTTGAAAGGATCCGCAATGAAGATTTCCGCACTCAATGTCTATCAGGTTGACCTGCCCCTAAAGGAAGGGCGCTATAACTGGTCGAATGGCAACTTCGTCGAGGTCTTTGACAGCACGGTTCTGGAAATCGTCACCGACGAAGGGCTGAAGGGCTATGCCGAATGCTGCCCGCTGGGATCGGCCTATCTGCCGTCCTTTGCGCTGGGTGTCCGGGCTGGTCTGGCCGAGCTTGCGCCCCACCTGATCGGTCAGGATCCGCTGAACACCGGGGCCATCAACCGAACCATGGACGCCGCATTGCGCGGCCACCCTTATGCCAAGGCGCCGGTTGATATCGCGTGCTGGGATCTGTTGGGCAAGGCGACCGGGCAACCAGTCTATACCCTGTTGGGCGGCGCCGCGCAGGATGACGTTGTCCTCTATCGCGCCATCAGCCAGGAAGCGCCCGAGGTGATGGCCGCCAAGATCGAGGGCTATGCCGCAGAAGGCTATTCCAAGTTTCAGCTCAAGGTCGGCGGCGACGCGAATGACGACATCGACCGCATCCACGCCACCCGCGCCGTTCTGAAGAAAACCGACCTTCTGGTCGCGGACGCTAACACCGGCTGGACCCGGCACGAGGCCGCGCGCGTCGTAAATGCGGTTGCCGGTCTGGACGTCTATATCGAGCAACCCTGCCTGACCTACGAGGAAAGCCTGTCGATCCGCCGCCGCACGGCGCTGCCCTTTGTTATGGACGAGGTGATCGACACACCCAATACGTTGGTGCGCGGCATCGTTGATGATGCGATGGACGCGATCAATCTGAAGATCTCGAAAGTTGGCGGTCTCAGCAAGGCGCGGCTGATGCGCGACCTGTGCATCGCCCACGGCCTTCCGATGACGATCGAAGACACCTGGGGCGGCGATATCACCACGGCCACGATCGCGCATCTGGCACGCTCGACCCCGTCGGAATTCACGTTTTCCGCGACGGATTTCAATTCCTATGGCACGGTCACCATTGCCGAAGGTGCGCCGGAGCGGGTCAATGGCCGCATGACAGCCGCCGACCGCCCCGGCCTGGGCGTCACACCGATCTTCGACGCGCTTGGCGACCCCGTCGCAATCTATTCCTGAGGAGGCACAATGCGCAGCAAAAAGACAATCCACGTCATTTCCGCCCATGCCGAAGGAGAGGTAGGCGATGTCATCGTCGGCGGTGTCCTGCCCCCGCCCGGCGATACGCTGTGGGAGCAGCGCAGTTTCATCGCCCGTGACGAAACCTTGCGGAACTTCGTGCTGAACGAACCGCGTGGCGGGGTTTTCCGTCACGTGAACCTTCTGGTGCCGCCAAAGAACCCTCGGGCTGACGCCGCATTCATCATCATGGAGCCCGAGGACACCCCGCCAATGTCCGGCTCAAATTCGATCTGCGTGTCAACGGTTCTTCTGGATGGGGGGCTGATCCCCATGGTCGAACCCGTGACCGAACTGACGCTGGAAGCGCCGGGTGGGCTGGTCAGGGTCAGGGCCGAGTGTCGCAATGGAAAGGCTGAGCGCATTCACGTTCAGAACCTGCCTAGCTTTGCCGATCGCATCGGCGTGCCGCTTGAGGTCGAGGGGCTTGGCACGATCACCGTGGACACGGCCTATGGCGGCGATAGTTTCGTCGTGGTGGATGCCGCGTCTCTGGGATTTGAAATCGTCGAGGCCGAGGCCGGGGATATTGGCCGGCTGGGTGTCACCATCACCAACGCGGCCAATCAGCAGCTTGGCTTTCGACATCCTGAAAACGCGGACTGGGACCACATTTCGTTCTGCGCCTTCTGCGGACCACTGATCCCGACCGAGACCGGGTTGACCGGAAAATCCGCCGTGGCGATCCAGCCGGGCAAGGTCGATCGCTCGCCAACCGGTACCGCCGTGTCCGCGCGAATGGCGTTGATGGCCGCGAAAGCGCAGTTTCGTCCCGGTCAGGTGTTCGAGGCGGTTTCGATCATCGGGTCGCGGTTCACCGGACGCATCGCCGGCACCACCAAGGTTGGCGACCGCAACGCCATCGTGCCGGAAATCAGCGGCCGGGGATGGGTCACGGGTATTCATCAGCACATGCTGGACCCCGACGACCCATGGCCCGGCGGTTATCGTCTGAGTGACACCTGGGGGGCCTGAGGCGCAGCCCCCTTTCATGGTGCAAGGACCCATTAATCCTGTAGCGCATGCAGATCCCGGTGCAGCGTTGCTGGTATTTCGACATAGCCTCGTGCCAGATTGCGCTTGCGCGCCTCGAACCGCCGTTGTGACGGCAGCCGGGCGCCCTGATCCAGAATGTCAGCAAACAGGCGCTCGGCGCGGGAATCGTTGGCCTCAACCCGTCCGCAGCTCAGATGCGCCGGATCAAAAGCCAGCAAGATCTGACCATGATACGGCGCGCCCCCTTTGCCGTCAGCGAAGCGCAAGCTTTCCTTGCTGGTCAGATCGTCAATCAATGGCCCTGCCAGAAGCTCGATCATGATCGACAGGGCAGAGCCCTTGTATCCGCCGAACGTCAGCATCGCGCCGCTTAACGCCTCTTGCGGGTCGTTGGTCGGCTTGCCATCGGCGTCAACGGCAACCCCATCAGGCAGAGGTTTGCCGGCGCGCAGGTACAGTTCGATCTCACCGCGGGCAAAGGCGCTTGTGGCGAAATCGAAGGTAAACGGGGATTTGCCCCGGCGCGGCCAGGAAAACGCCAGTGGATTGGTGCCAAGCGTGCCGCGCGTGCCGCCTGCGGGTGCCACCCACGCATGGCTCGGGACCATCGACAATCCGGCCAGGCCCGCCGCTGACAGTTGCTCGACCTCGGGCCAAAGCGCCGAAAAATGGTAACAGTTATTAACCGCCATCGCCGCCATTCCAAAGCGCCGCGCCTTTTCGATCAGGACGGGCATGGCGGTCTCGACGGCAAGCAGCGACATCGCGCCCTTTGCATCGACCCGCACAACGGCGTTCTGGGATGGCTGCAACTCGGGCAACACATGGCCGTCGATCTTGCCCGCCTGCATCGTTTCGCGACACATGAACAACCGAAACAGCCCATGCGACTGACAGTCATCCAATTGGCAGGCATAGAGCATTTCCGAAATTGCGCGCGCATGATCGCCGCTATAGCCAGCCCCCGTCAGAACCCGGTCGGCCAGGGTCCTGACCTCTTCCAAGGCAAGTTGAACCATTGATGTCATCGTCAAAACTCCGCAGCGCCATTTCTTTGGATAATGGATACACTTTTCGGACACCGGCAATCAATCCGAATCTTTCGACCTCGCCAATATCAACCGCTTGAAAACCAACGTGTAATAGGTAATTGTATCCAAAATTCACCGCGTCGTATGAGGGAAGCAGAATGGTTGGCAAACGGGCCCTATCCAGGCAAAGCCTGCCGGAAATCATTGCAAACGATCTGCGCGAAAGAATTCTGAGTGGCGAAATGGCCGAGGGCGAAGCAATCCGTCAGGAAGCGCTGGCCGAGGAATATGACGTCTCGAGAATGCCCGTTCGCGAAGCTCTGAAACGTCTGAACGCCGAAGGCTTGATCCAATGGGCCAACAACCGTGGCGGCTCGGTGACGAAACACTCGCTGGACGAAATCGGCGAAATCTTCGACCTGCGCATCCTGATCGAAGTTGACCTGTTTCGCCGGGCCATTCCCCTGATGACGCCCGCACATTTCGCCGAATGCGACGCGATTCTGGAGCAGATGGAAGAGTCCTATGACCGGGACGACGTGGCGCGGTGGGGGATTCTGAACCACGAATACCACTCGGCGCTCTATTCCTCGGTAGGTCGCAGCCTGACCAAAGAACTACTGGACCGGATCAACGTGCAATCCGAACGCTATGTCCGCATGCACCTGAGCGTAATGAAACAGCGCGAACCGGCCAAACAGGAACACCGCCAACTTCTCGACTGCGCCCGCGCGGGGCAAACGGAAGAAGCCTGCGCGCTGTTGTCCGCCCATATCGAACGCACAAAGGACCAGTTGCTGCAAATGGTCGCCGCAAAACGCGCGACCGGCGACGGGGCCTAGGGCAAACTCCGCCAGCTATCGGCACGGAGTAACAGAACCGCCAGGCCAACGATATGAGACGAGCCTGCCACTCTGGACAGGCTCGCCTCACGCGGTATCAATTCGAACCGTTGCTTCGATCAGAACACGAAGTCACTGTCGGACAAATCACCAAGCAATGAGTTTTCCAGTGTCAGCGTGGTGCCATTGCCGAGATCAAGGACAACATCCCCACCGATCTGCTGGGCGTTGAGATCGCCAAGCGTGGAAAACGCGGAACCGAACAGACTGATCTTGTCGATTCCAATTTCGAAATCGGTGATCCGGTCATCGCCCCAATCCGTCGTCCCCCGAAGATCAAAATGGAAAACATCCGCCCCGCCCCCTCCGGTCATCAGGTCATCTCCGGTCCAGCCGGTGAATTCATTGTCACCTGCGTCACCCGTAATGGTGTCATTGCCTGCCGAACCGGTGACGTTTTCGATGGATACCAGCGTATCGGTGTCCGTACCCTGCGTGGCGATGCCAGTGGACAGATCAACATTCACCGCAATGGTCATGTCAGCATAGTAGGCCCGGTCAGTTCCGGCGCCACCATCCATCAAGTCGCTGCCAGCGCCGCCATGTACAAGGTCATCGCCCTCTTCGCCAAAGATCTGATCGTCGCCGTTTTGACCTTCGAGCCAGTCATTGCCAGCGCCGCCATAAACGGTGTCGTTGCCACCCTGCGCCAGAAGCGTGTTCCACCCATCGACGCTGGTGTCATCATCGCCGATGATCAGATCGTCATAGTTGGATCCATAGACCACCTCGAAATTGCTGATCACGTCGTTACCTTCGGCGCCGGTCGCGATTCCTGCGGCCAGGTCAACCGTCACAGCGCCGCTGGCCAGAGCATAATTCAAAAGGTCGCGTCCGGCTCCGCCGTCCATCGTGTCGTCCCCAGCACCACCCAGAACCTGATCGTTACCACCGCCAGCGTCGATCACGTCATCACCGCCATAAAGGCGGAACACCTCGTCGCTGGCTGACCCGGTAACGTAGTCGACATGCTGTGACAGTCGATAGCTTTCGAAGTTCTGGAAGCTGTCGTTGCCTTCGCCTGTCGCAGTTCCCAATCCCGAATTGAGGGTGATGCCAGTGAGGGAGGATTGATAGCTCAGGATATCAATGCCCGCGCCACCGTCCATGACGTCATCCCCTTCTCCGCCGGCGACAAAGTCGTTGCCATCCCCGCCGTTCAAGGTGTCGTTTCCGTCAAACCCGTGCAGGTTGTCACGGCCACCACCGCCCTCGAAGTGGTCACCGAGGGCGCTGCCATGAAGCGAGTCATTGCCTTCGCCTCCGTTGAACACCTGGCTCAGGTCGTATCCAGCCGTCGCGGCATTTGCCGCATCCCAAGGCAAAACAACGCTGTCATTGCCGGCACCCGCGTCGTATTGACTGCCCGCCTGGTAGCTGCCTGCGGTCATTGTGCGCATGTCGACGACATCGTCACCTGCGGTGAACAGCGGCGGCAAATCCGCCGGCGCGATCTCGAGGCTGATGCTGTCGCTCACTTCCGCAAAGTCGCCATTGGACATTTCTGTCGCCCGCGCGGTTGCGATCAGCGTGACGGTTCCCCCAGCAAAGGAGGTCGGGATCACCATCTCCAGCACCGACAGATCGACTGTTTGGGCATTCTCAATCACCCAGTCGTCGCCATTGGCTGTGCCGATATTGAATGTGGTACCCGGCGGAAAACCAGACAGGGTAATGGTCAGGGTTTCGGACCCATCGCCATCAGTTAGCGCCGCATCCAGTGCGATCGCCGTTGGCGCACCCGCAACCCCATCCGATATGGCAGGCACGTCGATCAGACGGAAATACAACTCTCCTGATCCATGATTAGTGCCCCAGACCGATACAACCGTGCCGTCCTCGAGCGTCGTCAACACCCGGTTGCCAGAGTTGGTCACCGGGTGCTGTTGGCCGGCAACTGTGTCGTTGATCAGGAATTCATCAGAAACCGGGTTACCAGCGGCATCGTAACGGCGCCCGAACATACCGCCTGAACTGTCTGTCGGGTTGACGGCAGACCATGAAATCATGAACCCGCCATCTTCCAACAAAGTGATACCTGCAGCGTGTTGAATAGTTGGTCCGTTCTGACTGACCTCGACCTCGCCTTCGAGCAGATTGCCACCGGCGTCAAAGCGGCTCATCAGAAGCTTGCGGTTTTCACCGGGATTGTCCTGGCTCCAGACCACGACAAACCCGCCATCGGGTGTGCCAAGCACAGAGGAATAAGTCGCGATCGAGCTGGATTGGGAGTTGAGTTGAATGGCGGGGCCGTCCAAAGCGCCCGCTGCATCTACAACCTGTGCATAGGTTTCCCATTGCCCCGAGCCCGGCACCCAGTTTGACCATGTCACGACATATCCGCCACCTGCCAGCCCGGACACGGCAGACCAAGTGTCATATTCCGGGTTCGCCGGGCTGTCGATCAGGGTCTCGGCTCCAACCGGGTTGCCGTTTATGTCAAACGATTGGGAATAGATATTGTACGCGGTGCCGTCGGTATCGAAGGACTCCCAAGTGATCACATAGCCGCCGCCATCAAGCGCCGCGATATTGGGCTGTTGCTGTTGGTTCGAAGTGGTTGTGTTCACCAGCACCTCGGGCCCCACTGCGACACCACTTGCATCATACCTCTGGCTGTAGATTCCGTAGGCACTGCCGTCTGCGCCGCCGGTTGAGGCATAGGCGACAATGAACCCGCCGCCGTCCAACGCCAGAACATCAGGCGCGCGTTGGTCGCCAGCCCCCGAACTGATTTGCACCTCGCCCCCCACGGGCGCACCGGATGCATCGAAGACCTGAAAGAAGCTCTCGTATCCGACACCAGACTGATAGCTGTGCCACGCAACGACAAATCCGCCGTCGGACAGGGCAGTCACGGAAGGATCAGTCTGGGTGCCGTCTGTCGTCGTATTGATTTGCACATCCGCACCGCTGGGCACGGGCGTCAGGTCGCCACCCGGCGCGGCGGATCCACCGGTCAGCATCAGCTCTGGAGTATCCGCTACTGCTTCTACATTGATTGAAACCGTCGCGGAATTGCTTGCAGCCTGCCCATCGGTCGCCGTGTATGAAAAACTGTCGGTTCCCGAGTAATTCTCATCAGGCACATAATTCAGCACACCTCCGGCCCCGACCGTGATCATCCCGTGATCGGTGGCGATCGTCGCCCCTTCGACCACTGTGACGCCGTTGATGGTGTCGATCTCCAGCGTGTCTCCTGCATCGGGGTCCGTGTCATTGGCCAGCGGGTCGATCACAAGTCCGGTATCTTCAACGGCTTCGAGCATATCCGCCACGGCAGATGGTGCGCCATTTGTGCCGGTAACGGTAATGGCAACCGTTCCCGTTGTTGTGGCACCGTGACTGTCGGTTGCCTGAACCGTCAGGGTGACAACCCGGATTTCTCCGGCATTGAGGTCCTCGAAATCCGTCCCCGGATCAAAGCTCAGAATGCCACTGGCAATTGTAGCGGTTCCCTCGGCTGGAACCCCGACAAGGGTGTAAACCAGAGTACTTCCATCATCGTCATTGTCGATGTCGCTGCCCAGGACCGTCAGGTCCACCGTCACCGGTGTTCCCCCCTCTTCGGCGTTCGCCGTGCCATCCACCAATACAGGCGCGTCGTTGGTCCCCACGACAGTCAAAACCACATCGGCAGAGGCCAGAGACCCATCCAACGCCTCTGAAACATAGGAAAAATACACGTCGACGGTTTCGCCCAAAGCCAATGTGTCAACCTGGGCTCCATTTGCGTCAAAGTTGGCAATACCGTCGAAACCAACATGAAGCGTTCCCAGTTCGACACCACTCCTGGCAACTGTCCGCTCAAAGCCGTCCGGCACGGCGTCAAATGCTCCTTCTGTGTCGCTGGCTCCGATCACGGTTGCATCGGTTCCATTTGTGTCATTGGCCAAAAGATCGACAGAGCCGGCTGTATTTTCGACCACTTCAATGCCATCTCTATCAGCAACGCCCGACGCCTGATCGCCCACTTTGAACGAGTCGTTTCGCGTCCCCCCTTCTTCGCCGACCGACGTGTACCGCAGGCCAAAATCTGCCAGGTCAATCATGTCCAGCGTTAGAAAAGTGTCGTCATGGGCCAAGGTAAAACTGGTTGACTGGATATCGTCGCTCGACATGCCGGACGTACCGAATTCGATGCCTACGTCGAACTCGCCCAACTCGTTGACCACCTGTCCTTTGATGTTGGCGTCCCGCCCGAGTGTATCGACACCCTCTTCGACAAAGGCGGTGTCAGTGACGTCGACCCCGTCGAACACCATCAACCCATCGTCGGCAACCAGACCGTTCAAATCAAAAAACAGCGCGCGCAGGTCCCCGATCAATCCGCCATCCATTACCTGGATGTCAAAAGTCAGAGTGCCGTTTGCGTTTTCAGTGATGCGAACTTCGGTGTTCACCGCGCCTTCGATCACGAAAGTAATTGAGCGAGCCATGTCGTGTCCTTTCTCGTTCGCCGATCCATCCCCGTTCAAGGGGGCAAACGGCCAGACGGACCAGGTCGGGTCCATTGCTATTCACACCGGACATGCAGCGGTCCGGGCTGTAAGCGTTGTTCGCAATTGACCGTGAGGCGCGCGTCAATCGAACGTGAAAGGCGTAAAAGCCTTTGAAAAACTGAAGAAATATGAAGAGATTTGACGTCTCAACGTCGCCAACAATGTGAGGAGAAAGGATTTCACGCGGGTTTCACGTCGGTCTGACGGTCGGACGCAAAACTTGTTTGGATAAGCTCATCCGGCAACCGGAGTTCCTCATGCCCAACCGTGAAATCAGGCTCCTCTTCACTTTTGGCCCCCAGGCTCCGATTGAGCTTTGTGAGGTCATCGACAAACTCTGGTTATGTCGTGATGGGGCCTCCGACCCTGGATTGCACGGCCACCACATTGGCCCCTCACCCGGAGGACGAGCATGGGAAGCCAAGGTCCTGGAGATCACGCATTGGCCTGAGGTCCGCAAAGAATGGCGGGAAAAACGTGTGGATATCCCCCTCGGGGGCTGGACACAGGTCCGCTACCCCAGTTTTTGGCAGCGCGACGTGACGCATGAGTGGGTGCTGTCGATCTGCTTTGACGGCGACGGGGTGTTGCCCATCATGATCCGGCAAATCCTGCATGACGCGGTCACCGAAGCGTTGGCTGCGGTCGTCCCCATTCTTCTGGCCGGAAATCCATCTGCCGCAACCGCTGCACTGCTAGAACCTCTGCGCACAGGGTTATTGACCCGCGGCATCGCCAACGCATCGCAATTTTCCACCAGTTTCATTCGGCGCTGTCGGCACGGTGAATGGACACGCGTCTAAAGCTCGGACATGTGAACGGCCTTGACGACAGGAAGTCCGATCTCAGGAACAGTGAAATCAAAAAGTGCCAGAGACCCTCCCCAACAATCCGAATAGGCCCGGGCAAGATCCTTGAAATCCCGTTCCGGGTGATCGGTCGGGACGCTCCCGGCCGATGAGCCATCCCCCAGGAACGCCTGAGGCAGGGCACCGCGATAGGCGCGGATCGCATCGGCGTCAGCTTGCTCAAGAGAGGCGAGATCGATACCGCGATCCTCAAGTGACACCATATTGCGCCAGTATGTCACCGCCTCGTGGGTCGCACCAACGGCAGCTTGACCGCTACTGAATGAAAAGGCCGTGCCCTGTGTCGCTCGATGCCCCGTCACATCTGAGCATCGCGCAGCCACAAAGACCCCGGCTTTGGGATTGCGCCAGGCAAACAGGCGCAGGCGACGCAGCTGCCCATCCAACCATGCATTCACAGCACCCAGTTCACCAATCTCATTCGGATCAATCTCAACCAACTCACCCGGCCGCGTCATAAGCCGATCAACACATGCATGTTCAAAGAGTTCGAAGATTGCCGACCTGGCCGCCCCGTCCCGATCCGGACCCGCCGCCGCGCCTTTGGAACTGACAGTTAGCCCCGCCTCCGGCGCACCCAGAGCCAGTTCGGCGCGCCCTCGAATGACTGGCATGCCCTTGCTTGACCAAAATGAATGCATCCGGTCGGTCAGCCGGTTGTCGAATTGAAGCGAGTACCGTTCAATTGCCTCAAATCCGGACAGGAGTGCGGCTTGCTCCGGCGTCGCGCCAACCCCGGTCGCAACCCGTCGCCCCATCGGATTGGCCGGCGGCAAGCTACCATTCCGCGTGTTTATCAATCGCACCGACACAGCCAGAGGTGCATCACTCGGCATTTTCGAGAGGGACGCGGATGTAATACACCCCATTTTTTCGGCAGTCTCGACAATGGCCTTTGACATTATTTTTCCCGATTATCCAAAAATCCGTTAACCTTTTTCTATCGCAACAAAGACGGTGGAGGAAACTATGGCGCGATTGAAGTTGAAACCGGATGTTCACCTGAAGGACCTCGGATATGCTATCCTGAATGCAGCTGCGGCGAAATTTGCCAGGGATGGCAGTCGCGTAGGACGGATTGAACACGAAATCCTGGACATGTTCGTGGACAAGGATCGCAGCCAACAGATTTACTTCCACTATGACGACGAGACGGAAATTCACGTTGTTGTGCCATACTTGGGCGACAAACTCGTAGAGCGCGACCAAAGCAAGTTGGACGAATTCGAGATTGTGGATATTGCGGCCGAATGCATGGGCAGCATCGTGATAAGAGGGTGCGGCCAATAGTCAAAGAAAGACCGGCGGTTGATCAAGCGCCAACTCGGATACACGTTTTTGGGCCTTTTCAGGTTTTGACCGCAGATGGCAGGGACGCAACGCCCAAAGGCCGCAAGGCCAAAGCTTTGCTGGCGCTGGTATTGCTGTCCAAGGACATGATCCGCAGCCGCATGTGGCTTCAGGACAAGCTGTGGAGTTCCAGCGCACCAGCGCAGGGCGCAGCATCTTTGCGGCAGGAACTCAGCGGCTTGGGGCGACATTTGTCGGCCTTCGGATTGAGCTTTCTAAGAGTCACACGCGAAACAGTCGCCATCGACGCCGGCCTGATCGAGGCCGATTTTCTGGAAAGCTCAGGCTTGCCGCACCGTGCCGAACTGCTGGAAGGTCTCGACGTCAACGACCACGAGTTTGAGGAATGGCTGACCCTCGAACGCCAGCATCGCTGGGGATTTGGAGACGATGAGCAGGCGTCCTCGGTCGTGGCGCGCCCATCAATTTCGGCAGTTCCGCGCGGCGTGCGTCCGACGGTGATCCTTGAACCGTTCAAAGTGATCGCAGGAGATGCGCGACTGGACGCCTTTGCCCAAGCCTTGCATGAAGAAATGCTGTCGCTTCTAAGTTCGATGATCGGGATGATCGAGCTGCGCGACGCAACGCGCCAGAACGCGCCAACGCGCGGTCATGTCATTTCGGGCAGCGTTCGCAACGACGGGCTCTTGCGCATTTCAGCTCAACTGACGGAACCCGAACAGCAATTGTGTCTCTGGAGCGAACGTTATCGCTTTGCGCCACAAGAACCCTTCACGGTCATCGATCGAATAGCGACAAAACTGGTCGAGGCTTTGCAGCTGAATTTGCGCGACGGTGAATGGGTGAATATCTGGGCTGCACGCCACACCACCATCGAAGCGTGGGAAGCCTTTCACAAAGGCAGGGTCTGTGAAAGTGAAACAACCCGCGAAGGCCTGGCCAAAGCCCTGGACCACTACCGGGATGCGCTGGAACGTGATCCCGGATATCTGCCGGCGCTGGTGGCGACGGGTTTCTGCCATCTCGACAGGATACGGATGGGATGGGTTCCCGATCTCGAGAAAGCGTTGGATGACGTTCGCGCCACCTGCGCAAAAGTCATCAGAACCGATCCAGAAGACTTTTACGGCACGGCTTTGCGGGCCTTCCTTCTCAACGTTCAGGGCGAAACTGCGGCAGCCTGCGAATTGATGCGCGCGGTGGTCGAAGAAAATGCTGTCAGCCCCGAGCTGTTGGGCTATTACGCCGCCCTGCTGGGATATGATGGCCGCTGGGAAGACGAAGCCGCTGTAAACCGCAAAGCCTTGACCATGACTCCTTACCCTCCGGTGTGGATCGAAACGAACCTGGCATTGGCATTGATGTTCCTTGGAGAAAAGGCCGCCTGGATACACGCCAATAACGTTCTGCGCTCAGAGCCGACAAACGTACGGGCGCATGTGGTGTTGACCGTTTTGGCTGTTCAATCAAATAACCAGACACTTGCACACCGCTACGGCGAGCAGGTCAAACAGCTTCAACCCGGTTTCAAACCAGAGGCATGGGCGTATCGACCGTGCTTTCGCGATAAAGCGCATTACCGTTTCGTGGTCGATGCGCTGAAACAAGCCGGGCTTTAGCTTTCGCCGACAAGAACAGTCAGCACGAACTGGAAATGGCTGGCCTCCAGGAACCTGGGGGCATCTCGCTCTCTTTTGTGAATTACCCTAAACTGTCCCATTGGCACTGATGTCAGACAGAGCCTTCGGAATAAGAACTCGATCCGATTACGGTGTGCGCAACGCCTCATGTCCAGGATGCATGAGTGTATCCGCCTGCCTCGCGGTCGTTCCCTGAAATCAATCCCCGAGGCAGTTGCGATCAATCACCAGGCATCCCAGCGGTGCCCTGACGTTCACGCGGGCATGATTTGCCGCCCGAATCGATCGGCCGCATATTCGGCCGGTTGTACCCACTTCCGGCGAACAAGAAGACAGTCAGCCCCCGGCCTTTTCACCACACCGCATCGTCCTGACTATTGGAGAATGACTGCAACTGTCGAGGAAATGGCGGGGCCTCGGTGGGGATCTGGTTTCGTGTTTTCGACGGGAAGGACTTGTTTTCTGGCCAGGGCGACGGGGGCAAACCGGCCTTATTTTGCGATCTCTGACCGCAATTGCCGCAGTGGGGCGACCCTGTTGGCGCATTCGCGATGCGCCGTTGCGACCTTGTCTGTCGGCAGGTATCGGAACAGTGCGGTGCCGCACTTCGAGCGTGTTCTTGCCCGCGTCAGAAATGTTGTCTGTTGTCTGTTGTCAGACAACTTACCCTATGCTAGCTCTGCGCCAGAGAGAGGAGTTGTCTTGCCCAAAAAATCACCCCCACTGAGCGTGCGACCTGTCGGGCGTCGTCGTGTATCCGACGACATCGCCGAACAGCTGTCTGCAATGATCACGTCCGGACAGCTTCCGGTCGGGGCAAAGCTGCCGACCGAGGCAGAGCTTGTACGTGACTTCAGTGCAGGCCGGAGCGCTGTACGCGAGGCCATTGCGCAGCTTCGCGAGGCCGGGCTTGTCGAAAGCAGGCACGGTGTCGGGGCGTTCGTCTGTTCACCCGTGGCCGCAGCTGGGTTCAAGATCGACCCGCAGACCCTTTCCTCCTTCGAACATCTGCGCCAGTTGCTTGAACTGCGCATGGAAATCGAAGTGGGCGGGGCGTCGATGGCGGCACGGCGCCGCACATTGGCGCAGCTGCAAGGGCTCGAGGCCGCCTGCGATGCGGTGAAGGCGACGCTGGCGCGGGGCGATGCTGCCCTGCCGGAACAGCGCGCCTTTCATCAGGCGGTAGCCGTGGCGACCAACAACCCCTATTTCCGCGACCTTTTGCAATTCCTTTACGAGCGCATCGACGCCGGGATTGCCGAAGACCTCACGAAATCCGCCCTCAGGGGCGATGGTCCGCAGGATATCGAGCATGAATTACGCACCATTTTCGAAGCGATCCGTATCGGGGATCCAGACAAGGCACGCCGCGCGGCGTGGAACCACCTGCTGCGCACGGCCGACAGGCTTGGGCTTCGTGGCCTGCAAGGTTGGGAGGAAAGCCGGATGACATCACTGGGCGAAGTCAAGATCCCGGTCTGCGCCGCCGCAGACCCTGCCCCGTACGCCCCGCGCTTCACCCCGCCGCCGGGGGCGACTGATTGCCATGCGCATATCTTCGGACCCGAGGCGCAATATCCCTTCACCCCGCACCGCACCTATACGCCGCCCGAGGCAAGCGAGGCGCAGTATTTTCACCTGCTGGAAAGCCTCGGGCTGTCGCGCGGCGTGATCGTACAGCCCTCGGTCTATGGGCGTGACAACCGTTGCACCCTGGATGCCGTGCGCCGGCATCCTGACAAGCTGCGCGCGGTGGTCGTGGTGAACGAAGACATCACGGAAAAAGAGCTGGAGCAGATGCACGCGGACGGCGCGCGGGGCGTTCGATTGAACCTGTTGTTCCGCTCGGGCGTCGAAGTGTCCGACGTGCGCCGCATCGCTGACAAGATCGCCGCCCTGGACTGGCATCTGCAAATGCTGATCGACGTGTCCGAGTTCGCCGATATCCGCGACACGCTGGGATCTCTGCCGGTGGAAACGGTCTTCGACCACCTCGGGCATATGCCGATCTCGGCGGGCACATCACACCCCGGCTTCCAGCAAATGCTGTCGCTGGTGGCAGATGGCAAATCCTGGGTCAAGCTGTCCGGCAGCTACCGGATCACCAGCGAGAACGAAACGCCCTATTCCGACATCGCGCCGTTTGCCCGCGAGATCATCCGCGCCAATCCCGAAAGGGTGCTTTGGGCGACCGACTGGCCGCATCCTTATATCAACGTCGACATGCCCAATGACGGTGCCCTACTCGACATGCTGGATGATTGGACCCCGGACGCGGCAACACGTGACCGCATCCTGGCGGACAACCCGGCGCGTCTCTACGGCTTTGAATAACCCCACCACTCACACTCTTTTGGGAGGAACCCACGATGACAACCCTTGGAAACACCGCACGGGCCTTGCTTGCCGCTGCCGTTCTTGGCGTGTCCGGCCTGCCGGCCATGGCCGCCGACACATTGCGCGTGGGCTGGACCACCTCGGACAGCGCACAAGACCCCTATGCCATCATGGCGCACAACCTTCAGGCCGAGCTGGAGGCACGTCTTCCCGGCAAGTTCGACGTGCAGATGTTCCCCAACAACCAATTGGGCGACGAAAAACAGATGCTTGAAGGGCTGCAATACGGCACGCTCGATGTTGGCATCATAACCAATGCGGCAATCGCCAACCTCGACCCGGCATTTCAGCTGAATGACATGCCATTCCTCTTTGCCGACGAAGCACAGGCACATACGGTTCTGGACGGTGAAGTCGGTCAGGAAGTGCTTGGCAAACTGTCGGGCCGTGGCATGGTCGGGCTTGGCTTTGCCGAAGGCGGTTTCCGCCACATGATCAACAACACCCGCCCCGTCACGAGCCCCGAGGACGTCAAAGGCGTGAAGTTCCGCACGATGCAGAACCCGGTCTTTATCGGTATGTTCTCGTCGCTGGGCGGCAACCCGACACCGATGGCATGGTCGGAGACCTTTACTGCGGCTCAGCAGGGCACGATCGACGGGCTGGAAATCCCGCTGGCGGTCATTTCAGCCAACAACTACCCGGAGGTCACGAAATACTTGTCGCTGACCAAGCACACCTATTCGGCGCTCGGCGTTATGGCCTCGGAACGCATGTTCAACAAACTGTCGGAAGACGAACAGGCCGCTTTCCGGGATGCGGCAACCGCCGCGATCGAAAAGCAGCGCGCTCAGGTTGCCGAAGCGTCCGCGGCATTGGTGCAGCATCTGCAGGACGCCGGCATGACCGTTAATGACATCGACGACCCGGCCGCGTTCCGTGCGCAGGTTGCGCCGGTCTACAACGAGTTCAAAGGCGCCATCGGTGAGGCGCTGTTCAACAAGGCGCTGGCCACCGTTCAGGGCTAGCCCCATTCGCCGGCGCCCCGCATCCCGCGCGGCGCCGGCCCATTTCTTTGCACATCCAACCAAGACACGAGGGGGCTGGCATGATCCATCTGCTCGACAGGCTGTCCTATTGGACAGCGCGTGCCACAAACTGGGTGGTTATCGTGATGACCGTTGTCATGATGACCTCTCTCATATTGCAAGTGTATTCCCGCTATGTGCTGGGTTCGTCGCTTGTCTGGTCCGAGGAACTGGCCCTGATGCTGTTCACGTGGACGACGCTTCTGGCGGCGACCAGCATCTTGCGCGACATGGCGCATGTTCGGCTGGATGTGCTGATTTCATACCTGCCGCGGGGATTTCAGGCCTTCTGGAACCGGGTGATCACCCTGGTTATCCTGCTGTTCTGCATCGCGCTTGCTGTCTCGGGGTATGAGTACACGGTCAGCACGATGGGACAGGTTTCGGCCGCCATGCGTTTGCCGATCGAAGTGCTGCACCTTGCCGCGCCGGTCTGCGGCGTTCTGGGCGCGCTGCACGCGCTGGCCCGTTTCTTCAAGCCGGTGGACGAGGCCGGCCAGCCCAAGGAGATCATCGGATGAGTGCCGTTGCCATCGCCATTCTTGCGACCTTCCTCATTTCAATGTTCGGTGGCGTGCCCATCGCATTTGGTCTTGGGATCGCCTCGGTTCTGGGGCTTTACATGGCGGATTTCCCGCTTGTGATCCTGGCCCAACGTCTGATCGCGGGCACGCAGAGCTTCTCGATCCTCGCCATTCCCGGTTTTATCCTGGCGGGTGACCTGATGATGCACGGTGGCCTGTCGCGCAGATTGGTCAAGTTCTGCCAGGCGCTGGTTCAGCATGTGACCGGCGGACTTGGCATGGTAACCGTCCTGTCGGCCACATTCTTTGCGGCGATCTCCGGCTCGGCGCCGGCAACGACCGCGACAATCGGCGGCATTATGATCCCCGAGATGGAAAAACGCGGATGGAAGCGCGATTTCTCGGCCTCCCTCTCAGCCGCCGCGGGACCCATCGGTCAGATGATCCCGCCGTCGATCCCGATGATTATCTGGGGCGTCGTGGCTGAAGAGTCGATCAATCAGCTGTTCCTTGCCGGGATCATCCCCGGGCTTATGATTGCCCTTGGCCTGATGCTGGTGTGCTGGGTCGTCGCCCGCCGCAGCCCGAATATCCCCCGCGAGCCGCGCGCCACCCGCAAGGAACTGGCCCAGAGTATCTGGGAAGGCAAGTGGTCGCTTTTGGCCCCGGTGCTGATCCTTGGCGGCATCTACGGGTCGGTGTTTACACCGACCGAGGCGTCGGCAATCGCAGTATTCTATGCGCTTGTCATCGGCCTGTTTGTTCATGGCGAGATCAAACTGGACGCGCTGCCGTCGATCATCATGGCGTCCATGCGCACCTCGGCAATCGTCTGTTTCATCATCGCCATCGCTTCGGCCTTTGGCTGGCTGGTCGCGATTGAGCAACTGCCTTCGGCCATTGCGGGGGGCATCATGTCGATCTCGACCAACCCGATTGTCATCCTGTTGATCCTGAACCTGTTTCTTTTGTTCATCGGCGCGATCATGGACAATATTGCGGCAATGATCATCCTTGGAACGACGCTGTCCTCGATCGGTGCACAGCTTGGTCTGGATCCGATCCATCTGGGTGCCCTGGTGGTCATCAACCTCGCGATTGGCATGGCGACGCCGCCGTTCGGCTACTCGCTCTTTGTAGCGTCGGCGATCAGCAAACAGTCGATTGAACGGCTCAGCCTAGCGCTTTGGCCAATGCTGTTGGTGTCCTTCATCGTGTTGATGCTGGTGACTTATGTGCCTGCGGTGACGTTGTTCCTGCCGTCCTTCATACGCTAGGCCGCGCCGGAAAGAAGTGGATCAGACAATGACTGCAAGACCGGAGGTCGCGACCTTTCTACGGACGCTGGCCACGGTCGGGTTCTCCGGTCGGATGCGACCAGGCCGCGCCGCGCGCGTGGTCAACGCGACGGATAACTCGATCTATTACCGTGAGCCGGCCTGCGTGGTCGAACCCTGCAACATCGGCGATATCAGGGCCGCCGTCGCAGCGGCTGCCTGTGCCGGCCTGTCGATCACGCCGCGTGGAGGAGGCACCGGAACCAACGGTCAATCGCTGACCGGAGGCGTGGTGCTGGACACGTCCCGCTTCATGAACCGTATCCTGGGCTTTGATGCCGCCACGGGCATTGTGCGGGTGCAGCCGGGTGTCGTGCTGGATCAGCTGAACGCATATCTGAAGCCGCTGGGGTATTTCTTTCCGCCTGCCGTCTCGACCGCGTCCCGCGCAACACTGGGCGGAATGGTGGCGACCGACGCCTCGGGCAAGGGGTCGCGCAAACTGGGACGGACCTCGGACTACCTGGTTTCGGCCGAGGTTGTACTGGCCGATGGCAGCATTGCCGAGGTCGGCGACCTAATTGCGGAAGAGGACGCGCCGGCCGGCCCCCTGGGTGAGGCCGTATCGCTACTTCGCCGGGAGCTGCCAAAGCACGCCGAGGATATTTCCCAGGTCTTTCCAGTGATGAACCGCGGTCTGACCGGGTACAATCTGGACGAGGTTCGCGGAACCGATGGCACCCTGCGGTTGGCCAAGTTGCTAGCCGGGTCCGAAGGAACACTGGCCATTGCCGCCGAACTGACCCTCAGGGTGATGCCACTGCCGGAATGTACCGGCATGGCGATCGTCGGATATGCCGACAGCCTGACCGCGATGGACGCTGTTTCTGACCTTCTGGATGCAGATCCGCTGGCGATCGAGTTCCTTGATGACGTGACCGTCAATCTTGGCAAGACCACCCCGTCCTGGCCTACCCTGGAACCCGTCCTCGGCACGGCGCTTTCTGCCTGTGGCGGCTTTCTTTTTGTCGAGGTCTCCGGCCCGAGCGCCGATGACATCGACCGGCAGCTTGCCGATGTCGAACGCGCCGCGATGCGCGGGCAGGCACAAGGCGTCGTAGCCACACGCGATCCGCAAACCATGAACGCATTGAACGGTTTGCGGAAAGATGCGGTCGGTCTGATGGGCAAAGGCAAGGGGCGCCTCAAGGGAACCGGCTTTGTCGAGGATGCAGCCGTGCCGCCGGAAAACCTTGTCGGTTTCGTGCGTGAGTTCCGCGACATTCTGGATGCAAACGGGCTGGAATACGGCATGTACGGCCATGCCGATGTCGGCTGTGTCCATGTCCGTCCGTTGATGGATATGACGCGGCCCGAACACCGCGCGATGATCCGCCCGATCTCGGACGCGGTGACCCGCCTGGCGCAGCGGCAGGGCGGACTGATCTGGGGCGAGCATGGCAAGGGCGTGCGCGGCGAGTATGTCGAACAGGTTTTTGGCCCGGCACTGTTCGGACTGCTTCGGCAGATCAAGGCCGCCTTCGACCCCGGAAACCTTCTGAATCCGGGCAAGCTGGTCACAGCGGCGCAGACCGACCTGCAAGTGGACCCGATCGACGGCATCCCCTTTCGCGGCGCCCGCGATCAGGTGATCGCCGGTCAGGTGGACTATGCCAAGGCCAGCGACTGCAACGGCAACGGCCTGTGTTTCCACTGGGACACGGCGCAGGAAATGTGCCCGTCCTACAAGGTGACGCGGGATCGAGTGCAATCTCCCAAAGGCCGCGCATCGCTGTTCCGAGACTGGCTGCACGCCCGCACGACAGGAGAGGATGCAAGTGATGCTCAGGCTGCACTGGCGCAATCTCTGGACACGTGCCTGTCCTGCAAGGCCTGCACTTCGCAATGTCCGGTGCAGGTGGACATTCCGACGATGAAGGCGCGATTCCTTGACGAAACCGACGGCGGCGGCGGACGCAGTCTGCGCGACGCTCTGATCCGCCGGATGGAGGACCTGACCCTGACGGCGGCGCGGATTCCACATGTCGCCAATGCTGCGCTGACCCTCGGCCGCCCGCTGGTGGCGCGGCTGGCGGGACTGGTCGACCTGCCGGCATTTGACCGCAAAGGCCTGCACGCGCGGCTTGCGGCTGCCGGGTCACGCCGGCTGAAACCGGGGCAAGACGTGCCGGCAGACATCGACAGAGATCGCGCGGTCATCCTGTTGTGTGACAGTTTCCTCGGACCTTTCGAACCGGCGGTTCTGGAAGCAACGGCGCGTGTGCTGACGCACATGGGTTTGAGGGTCTTTCACACGCCCATCCTGAGAAACGGAAAGGCGGCGCAGGTGCGGGGCTATCTGGCGGACTTCGCGAAGGTCCAGTCAAAAGCCGCGCGGGATCTCGAACGGCTTGCGTCAACGAGCATACCGCTGATCAGCGTCGAACCCGCCGTGACGATGCTCTATCGGCAGGACTTTTCTGCACTGCCAAAGGGCCTGGCCCCACAGTCCGTCGACAACTTTCTTGCCGCGCGCTGTCGGAATTTGCCAAGGGTCCCGGCACAGGAATTCACAATGATTGGTCATTGCACCGAAACTTCGGCCGATCCGAACAACCTGAAACGCTGGGAAATGATATTCTCGGCGGCCGGACTGACACTCAATACCCGGCGGGCCGGTTGTTGCGGCATGGCGGGTCTGTTTGGGCACGAAGCCGAACACCGCGAGATGTCGCAAGAGATATATGCGCTCAACTGGGCCGAACAGGTCGCCGAAAGCAAGGGCGCACTTCTGGCAACAGGTTTTTCCTGCCGGTCGCAGGTCAAACGATTTGCCGGTGTGCGAACGCGTCACCCGATAGAAGCTTTGGCAACAGTTTTCGACGGAACCCAAGCACCCCCCCCCGCGCGCAGAGGGTAGCCCGCGTGTCCTTGCGCTGAACTTTCACCCAGTTGGAACCGCAGCCCTTTGGGTTGATAGACAGTTTGGCGCAATTGGAGCGTCTGACAATCACGCGCCGAATGGGGCCGCTCTTCATTGTCAACGTGTCCCGTTTCCGCGGGATTCGACCAACTGTTTTTCGAGGTGGTGTCCGCTTTGGGGGATTGCTGGGTTTTGGC
>NZ_JAFEJK010000019.1 GCF_016888515.1 Shimia biformata
TAACTAACAAAAAACAACGTGTGAAAGTAGTGAAAGAAGTTGTGGATAGAACTGACTTGTCATCTGATAAAACAGTTGATAGCGAAACAATGTAGCTATACTAAGCTATGAGCATTACGCTCATAGCTTTCTTAGAAAGTAGGTGTAGTTTTGGATGATATTCAGAAAATAAAAAAAGAGCTTTCTGAATTAGTTGAACGTGTGGATGATGTTGAAATACTAGCAAATGAAACAGCTGATCATGTGCTTGAACTTAGAGAGGAACAT
>NZ_JAFEJK010000020.1 GCF_016888515.1 Shimia biformata
ATAATCAATTAGAAACACAAGACCGTGTTTTTCGCTCGCTAGGTATTTTACAAAACTGTAGAATGATAACTATGGAAGAGGCTTCTTATAGATTAAGCGAAGTTAAACTTGGTATAGATTTAAATTACATTGAATTACAAAACTTTAAATTTAATGAATTGATGGTAGCTATACAGTCACCATTTTTATTAGATGAAGAAGATGACAAATCTGTAAAAGAAAAACGAGCAGATATACTAAGAGAACATATAAAGTAGGAGGTCATT
>NZ_JAFEJK010000021.1 GCF_016888515.1 Shimia biformata
GTTAAAGCTTACTTTACGTCACGCTTTGCTTAATTAAAAATCTGTGAGGTATTGATTATGTCTAAAGACAAAGATCCAAAATTAAATTATCATGAAGAAGAAAACAGTATGGTAACGGATTTTGAAGATTTAAAAGAATTAGGTAAAGAAATGGAACAAATCTCTGATCAAAATGATCAAGAAAAAAATTCTGAAGAAGACAGTTAGTAAAGTATTATAATTGTGTAATATTCAGTTATTTATCATGTAAATAATGTA
>NZ_JAFEJK010000022.1 GCF_016888515.1 Shimia biformata
GGAATAATTGAACAAAGCGACGGTCCACGTTTTGGATTAATGCCAATATACAACATTTGAAATGCTAATAATTTCTGTATTCGTTCGTTATCTACATAACTATCTATTAAATAATCAGCGTTATTTAACGTCTTTAATTTCGCGACTTTAATAAGTGAAGTGAAATTAAAAAAATCAGAAGGCTTTCTGTAAGTTCTTTCTAAAAAATAATAACGTGTTATTTCATAATGTTTGTACACATCCGTTAGAAACGACATA
>NZ_JAFEJK010000023.1 GCF_016888515.1 Shimia biformata
AATGCAATTTCCATGGATACTTCACCAGCATTTACATTTAATGAAGAACATATTTCCGGAGAAACATATGCTGAATATTTACAAGTGGTTGCCAACCATTACGAGCTGAATATCTTTGAAAATACAGTTGTCACAAATATATCTGTAGATGATGCATTTTATACGATTGCAACGACAACAGAGACATATCACGCGGATTATATCTTTGTCGCAACAGGTGATTATAATTTCCCTAAAAAGCCATTTAAATATGGTAT
>NZ_JAFEJK010000024.1 GCF_016888515.1 Shimia biformata
ATCAAACAAAACTGTGACCAATTCGAAAAACTTGGAGAGTATGGATTCCAAAATGCGCTCATAGTTCGTTACACCAGGAAAGTACCCCAAGTGTCAACTCCAACTCTCGTGGAGGTTTCCAGAAGCCTAGGAAAAGTGGGCACTAGGTGTTGTACAAAGCCGGAATCAGAAAGAATGCCCTGTACTGAAGACTATCTGAGCTTGATCCTGAACCGGTTGTGCGTGTTGCATGAGAAGACACCAGTGAGTGAAAA
>NZ_JAFEJK010000025.1 GCF_016888515.1 Shimia biformata
CCGTATTTCTTATATTTAATGTACAAAACGAAAAATGTATAGTGTCAAAGGACACAACTTATTGCTATGAAAGGCACTTTATTATAAGGCTTTTCATAGCATTTTTTATTTAATGAGCCACTCAAGACTATTTATTTTTTCAATAATGAACCATTAAGTTATCAAGAGGATCTTATCAAAAATATATTTGATAACGGTATCAGGTTAATCCTTTATGATAGCGCATTCATTTATTCTGTTTTATACTATGACTG
>NZ_JAFEJK010000026.1 GCF_016888515.1 Shimia biformata
TCAAACAAATGATATGACTGAACCTTATACTATAGGTGGCGGTACTTATGCGAGAAACTTAGACAAGGGTGTAGCATTTGGCGCAATGTTTAGTGATTCTGAAGATTTAATGCATCAGAAAAATGAATATATCACTAAAAAACAGTTATTTAACGCAACTAGTATTTACTTAGAAGCAATTTATTCATTATGCGTGGAGGAATAATATATGGAAAAAATTTTTTTAAATGGTGAGTTTGTAAGTCCAAGTGA
>NZ_JAFEJK010000027.1 GCF_016888515.1 Shimia biformata
AACAGAATCATGGCAAGTAGAAACTGGAAACAGCATTGTGAATGCCATTTTTGGTGGTGTAAGCGTTGGACTAGGAATCGGAGTAATTATCCTTGCAGGCGGTACAACAGCAGGTACAACAATTTTGGCGAGAATTGCAACGAAATACCTCGATGTAAGCACGCCATATGCTTTGCTTTTCTTCGATATGATCGTTGTTGCAATTTCACTTACAGTTATTCCACTTGATAAAGTATTAGTAACAGT
>NZ_JAFEJK010000028.1 GCF_016888515.1 Shimia biformata
ATACAAATAAAGGTAAAGAGCTTCAAGCTCAAATAGATATTTTGAAAATGTTAATGCATGATCGTTACTTAGACTAAAGACGACATTTGGTGCATGCATCGTGCACTTACTTAATGGTACTTTGTTTACGCATTGGCTACGCAAACGCGATGGTAAATAGTCGACCTAACTACACCGAAAAATCCCCTCACTATTGCGAGTAGTGAGGGGATTGGTGTATCTATGCTAGTTCCTGTTAAC
>NZ_JAFEJK010000002.1:0-5767 GCF_016888515.1 Shimia biformata
TTCGTCGGCCATGCCGAACAATGCAACATCCGCGTGCGCCGCTATGGCGGGATCAACGTGCCTTATGGCGAGGGCGCGCCCTATCGGGACGCGGCAGAGTAAACACACAACACAAGCGAGGGGCCAGCCCCTCGCGCTCCCCGAGGTATTGCGGGCAAGAGGAAGACAATGAGCGACATCCACACAAGGAACAAACAGGCCATCGCACCGCTGCGCGCGGCTATGTTCGATTTTGATGAGGCGGGCGTGCGCGCTGCGCTGGAACAGGTGATCGCGCCGGATGCGGTGATCCATATGCCATGGCCGCTGAACGACATGACCGGTCCGCAGGCCTTTTATGACACCTGCTACGCGCCACTGCTGACGTCGATGCCGGATCTGGAACGGCGTGACTGGATTGTGATGGGCGGGCCGGATGAGCATGGCGGCGACTGGGTCGGCTGCGGCGGTCATTACGTCGGCACTTTCGTTGTGCCATGGCTGGACATTCCACCGACCGGGCATCTCACCCATATGCGGTTCCACGAGTTCTTTCGCTTCGAGGATGGTAAGGTTGTCGAGATCCAGGCGCTTTGGGACATTCCCGAGGTGATGATCCAGGCGCAGGCCTGGCCGATGGCGCCGTCGCTGGGGCTGGAGTTCTGCATCCCTGGTCCGGCGACACTGGACGGAATTGTCGAGGGGCCTTGGGATGCGGAAAAATCCCGTGCCTCGCAGCAGCATATCATCGATATGTTGACGCACATGAAGAAACACCCCAGCCAGGGCGGGCCGGAGGTGATGGAAATGTCGCGCTTCTGGCATGAGCGGATGAACTGGTACGGACCTGCGGGCATCGGCACCGGGCGGGGCATCGCGGGGTTCCGCAACTGGCACCAGATTCCCTTTCTGAACGGGATGCCGGATCGCGGTAAATATGTCGACGAGATTGTCTATCATTTCTTTGGGGACGGGGATTATGCCGCGGTCACTGGGTGGCCTAACATGATCCAGACGGTGACCCATGGCGGCTGGATGGGCATCGCCCCGTCGGGCAAGAAAATCACCATGCGCAGTCTTGATTTCTGGCGTATCAAGGATGGCAAGATCCGTGAGAACTGGGTAATGGTTGATATCCTTGATGCGTATCGCCAGCTGGGGGTCGATGTTCTGGCCCGTATGCGCGAATTCAACAAGGTGCGTGTCCCCGGGTCCATTCCCTTCCCGGTGGGAGAAGCGTGATGGGGCATTGCCTGTCATCTGGGGCCGATCTGCGGGGCAAGCGCGTCCGCATGACAGGGCCGGGTGACGGGAGTTGGACAGAGGGCTGATGGCGCAGGCAAAGGTCACTTCGGCACAGGTTGCAAAGCTGGCTGGTGTAAGCCAGTCGGCGGTATCCCGGGTTTTCACACCCGGGGCGTCGGCCTCGCCCAAGACTATTGCCAAGGTTCGAAAAGCAGCGACCGAGCTTGGCTATCGCCCGAATGCGCTGGCGCGTGCGGTGGTTTCCGGCAAGAGCCGGATCATCGGTGTCGTCATGGCCTATCTCGAAAACCAGTTCTATCCCGATGTTCTCGAAAAGCTGTCCAATGCCCTGCAGGAGCGGGGCTATCACGTGCTGGTTTTCATGGCCTCGCAATCGGCCGGAAACATCGATGACGTGGTCGAAGAGATCCTCGACTATCAGATCGACGGCATCATCGCCGCCTCGGTCGCGATGTCGTCGGACCTGGCCGCGCGGTGCCGGGCGGCGGGTGTTCCGATGGTTCTGTTCAACCGGTCGCAGGACGATCCCCGCATGTCGGTCGTGACGTCCGACAATATTGCCGGTGGCCGTCGGGTGGCCGAGTTTCTTGTCGCCGGGGGGCACAGGAAGATTGGCTATATCGCCGGGTGGGAGGGGGCCTCGACCCAGCGCGATCGCGAGGCCGGTTTTCGGCAAGGGCTGGCGGATGCGGGCCTGTCACTTCATGCGCGCGAGGTTGGGGACTTCCGTATGGACCAGGCCCGCGAAGCCGCATTGCGCATGTTTGAGAAGGATCCGCCCGATGCCGTGTTCGTGGCCAATGACCACATGGCGTTGGCCGTGGCCGATTGCCTTCGCTTCGAGCTGGGGTTGAAGCTGCCCGAGGACGTGTCGCTTGTGGGGTATGACGATGTGCCTGCGGCAGCATGGCCTGCCTATAACCTGACCAGCTTGCGCCAACCTGCCAACCGCATGGTGGCCGAAACGGTTGAGATACTTCTGCACAAGATTGACGACGCCAAGGCCGCCCCCCGCAGGGTTGAAATCGAAGGACCGCTGATCCTGCGAGGCTCGGCCCGCATTCCCGAGGGATGGAAAACGTAACGACGCGACCTGTCGCCGTTTGCTGGAGCGGCGGGTGATGTTGGCGGGCGGCAACTTGGTTAATGGTGCCTGACGTGCAGCCGGGCATGACCTGTCGCTTGCGGGTCGGGTCGTGAAATGGCCGCACTATAGCTTTGACCGCCCCGAGGCCAGATCATGCAAGGGAAGCGCAAGGGGCAGACGTGCCCCATTTTCGACGTCGACAACGGCAAAAAATAGTGCAGTCCGATGACGTCGAAGAAAAATCAACCGAGGAACTGCATCGAAAAGTCAGCAAGGCACTGTCCGACCTGTCTGACCGCTGACGTGTGCAATCGTCCAAAGGCGTTGGAACCGGATCTCTGCGGGAAATGCTGGAAAGTGATGTTCAAATGAAGGTGCATATCCTGGACGACTGGTTTGACACATTGCGCCGATTGCCGTGTTTCGACTTGCTTTCCGATCACGAGGTTACCGTCTGGATCGACCATATCGAAGACGTGACGGTTCTGGCGAAGCGATTGCAGAACGCAGAGACTGTGGTGCTTTTCCGCGCGCCTAGGAAGGTCACCCGTGACCTGCTTGAATGTCTGCCGAAGCTCCGGCTGATCAGCCAGCGCGGGGTGTATCCCCGTGCCGATGTCGTCGCCTGCTCGGACAATAACGTGCTGCCTTGCTCGCGCATGCCGGCGGATGCGCCGATGCACAAGATCACCCCCTGAGATTTGGGCTGACCAATAAGTCTGGCCACCAGCGGAGCGCCGATGATCATAAGAACGATCCTGACCAGGTGATGGGGGATCACAAAGCCGAGGTCCGCACCGGCCACAATCGCCAGCACCGTCATCTCAGCCTGTCTGCCGGGCGCAAAGTCAAGGAAGGCTTCGACCTTTGGCGCATGTTCAAGCAGATTGGCCAGCTGGGTTAATTCGCCACCGGCAAGGATGCTTTTGCGGTGCAACGCGGGCAAGACCGAGCAATAGCCCTCGCAATAGCGGCAAGCGGTGCAGATCCCGGCCTGGCGGCGAACTTCTTGTCGCAGATCGGTTTGCAAACGCGGTGGCCTCCTGTCCCGCGATGCGTCCAAAGATGGTTCCGGTGGTCATGCCGAAACCGGCCAGATAGCCCTGCCCAAGAATGGATCGGGGCATGGGTTCCCCGGCAGTCCACAGGTTAATGATCGGCCGGACCCAGCGGGTATTGGCAGGCTCGATCCCGCTTGTTGCAACACCGTCGAACTCGGTCGGGTGGAAGTTCGAGGTATCGCCACGTGCGGCGTTGAAAGCGTCCACTGTGGCGTTCAGCTGGTCGGCGGGCAGGCCCATCATGTACGCCAGCTCGTCCAGCGTATCCGCCCGCTGTGGCGGAAAGACAGAGGGCATGAACAGGTTCAGCAATTTCTTGTCGATGATGACATGTCCGACCCGTTTCGGGTTGCGCGGCCACCACCCGCCCCCAGATCGCATAGCGCTTGGGCCAGATATCTTCGCCTTCGTCATAGAATCGTTCTGCGTGTTTGTTGACGACCACCGAAAACGGCATGCAATCCAGCCGTGTCACGATGCCGCCGTCGAACTTCGGTGCCCGCCCGTCGATGGTCACGGCATGGCATTGGGTCGGGTCGGCGACCGACTGCACGCCCTGATCCAGCAGAACGGCCAGAACCGCCCCTTGACTGAAATGGCGACCGTGACCTCGCCCGAAGTGGAAGATGTCGACCTGATCGACCCAGCCCGGGGCATCAGTATCCTGCTGCTGATCGACGAAGCAATGGCCCACGCGCGCATCGGGCTGGGTTGGGCCTATGAGATACGTCGCTCGACCACCGCGTTGGAATTGGTCGGGCAGGGCATCGGAAACGCGCTGCTACTCAGATCCTCGGTTCAACATCTAGAGGACAGCGGGCTGACGTTTCGTCCGATGGTGGACCCCGAAATTATCCGCCCCGCCGGTCTTCTTTCGCGCCGAGGACAACTGGACGGGGCCCCTGTGCAAGCGCTGAAATCCGAGATCCGCAAGGCGGCCATCGCAAGAATGCGGGCGCTCTAAAAAGGGGGCTCAGCGGTAACGGCACAATGATGTGGCTTTCCGTCATATCATGCGCAGCTGTTGCGTCGGAAGGAGAACAGCGGTTGGTCTCAGGATGTAACCCGGCGGATTTGGGCGCCGACCCAAGTCGCAGGAAATTGTTGACAAATTCGGCAAAAAAAGAAGAATTGTTCTTTATTCGTAAACACCAAAACGACCGTTTTTAGCGAAAATTTCTGCTTATCCGGTAAACATAAAAACCAAGTCTCGTATTGAGTGCAATTTTGAACGGGCCGGATCTCTGTCGAGATAGAAAAGTATGTTTCTATTTTCGATTCGGGGGTTCCAAATGGCTGATTATGACTTGGAAGCGGAAAACACATCCGCAACGATTGGTGGCGTCACATTCCTCAATTCTCCCAATGCGGGGTCCGGCACGGGTAACTTCGAGCCGTTTCTGGCAACAAGTGACGAAGCCAGCACTTCCGACGGCGTGTCCGCGGGGTTCAACACCGTCAGCGACTCCAATTCCGACATAAACAACTCATTTGGCAACAACGAGCTGGACAAGCAAAAGACGCATGAAGTGCGCCTTGTCGATATGCCGGTCACCGTGATTGACGGCGTCGAGTATTATGAAATCCGCCTTGATCTGAACGAAAGCAACTCGGACGAGTTAATCACGCTTGAAGAGTTTCAGATCTACCTGTCGTCCGACGGGGCGATCAGCACGTACTCCGACCTGATCAACCCATCAAACGCGACGATGATCTACGATCTCGACGCAACTGAAGACAATACCCTGTATCTTGCAGAGACGTCGACGGGCAGCGGTACTGACGACTATACTGTTCTGATCGAAGTGAGCCTGGTCCAGGCCTATTTCGACGCCAATCCGGGCGAGTCGATCGAAGACTATTATTTCTATCTCTACACCGAACTGGGGCGCCCGGGCGACTATGACGAAGAAGCCGGTTTCGATGAATGGAACCTTCAGACCGCGGGCACGATCAACGGATTCAAATTCGAAGATGCCAATGGCAACGGGATCTATGACGAGGGCACAGAAAGCGGCCTGGGTGGGATCACCGTCTATATTGACAGCAACAACAACGGCATCCTGGATCTCGGCCAAGAGCGCTACACCGTCACTGATGAGAACGGTAATTTTTCGTTCTATGGCGTAGCAACCAGTGATGACGACATTATCATCCGAGAAGCCCTGACCCAGGAACAGATTGATCAGGGTATAGAGGCAACCAACGGCTTCACCGATCAATACGGCGCCTACTGGGTGGCCCAGATCACCGAAACGGGTGAAGTGGATGAAGTTCTGATCGGCAACTTCGTGCCAAACCCGCTGATGTCGATCGACAAGATCGTGGTTGGCGTTGACAGCACGGGCAATGGCATGGCCGATGCGGTTGGCGA
>NZ_JAFEJK010000002.1:5867-357254 GCF_016888515.1 Shimia biformata
AACCCGCTGATGTCGATCGACAAGATCGTGGTTGGCGTTGACAGCACGGGCAATGGCATGGCCGATGCGGTTGGCGACGTGATCGACTACAACATCGTGGTGACCAATACCGGCAACGTGACGCTGACCGGCGTGACGGTTGTGGACCCGCTGACCGGGACGAATGTTGTGATCGGTGATATCGGGGTCGGCGAGACGGTCGAGACGGCGGCGTCCTATGCAATCACGCAGGCGGACCTGGATACGCAGGGCGGTGGCGATGGCGACATCGACAACACGGCGACGGCGGACAGCAACGAGACCGCGCCGGTCGAGGACAGCGAGGCGGTGGAGCTTGTCTACAACCCGCTGATGTCGATCGACAAGATCGTGGTTGGCGTTGACAGCACGGGCAATGGCATGGCCGATGCGGTTGGCGACGTGATCGACTACAACATCGTGGTGACCAATACCGGCAACGTGACGCTGACCGGCGTGACGGTTGTGGACCCGCTGACCGGGACGAATGTTGTGATCGGTGATATCGGGGTCGGCGAGACGGTCGAGACGGCGGCGTCCTATGCAATCACGCAGGCGGACCTGGATACGCAGGGCGGTGGCGATGGCGACATCGACAACACGGCGACGGCGGACAGCAACGAGACCGCGCCGGTCGAGGACAGCGAGGCGGTGGAGCTTGTCTACAACCCCAATATCGAAGTCGTAAAACTGGTCGATGTCGGCAGTGGGTTCTTTGATGCCAACAGCCCAACTGGACCGCAGGTCAATATCTCCGGTGGCACGGCGACATTCCGTGTGGAATTGACGAATATCGGCAATGTGTCGTTGACGGATATCACGCTGACGGACGTTGTCGACGGCGGTGGTATCATTGATCTCAGCGGCTACACACTGGTTGAATCCATGGCGCAGGATGGAATTCTTGAGGTCGGGGAAACGGCCTATCTTGAATACTCGATGCCACTCACGGCTGGCCAGCATCTGAACACCGTGTATGTCTCGACAGCCCAGGGTGCCGAGGATGATGATCCCGCGCATTACTTTGGACTGGTCAATGACGGACCCGGTGTTCGGACGCCCGGCGGTTGGGGGCATAGTTTCAAACTGTTGAGCTTCTGGGATGGTGTCGATGGCAACGAAATCGACGCCGAAAAGGATGAGTTCCCGGATGCCGAGTTGACCTATGCCGTGGATTCAAACGGAGACGGCGTTATCGATGGAAGTGACGAGGCCGGGTTGCTTCTTGGTGACTACAACCGAGATGGCCTGGCCAACGACGGACATAACATTTTCATTTCACTTGAAGACGCGTTGGACCTTGTGCGCAATGAAACCGGGGCCAAGGGCTGGAACAAGGTTGACGATTTGGGCCGTCAGGCCGTGGCAACCTGGCTGAACTACCTTGCCGGCAACAGCATCAATGACGATGAGGCCGGGCTGAGCGAGACCGACGCCGAGCACTGGATGAACACGGCCATCGATTGGCTTCTGGAAAATGCCGATGCCAACAATGACGGAAACTTCAGCATGAACGGCGCCAAGGTTCGGGCGCGCGAAGATGCGTGGTACTTTGGCGGGCAAATTCTGGATGCGCTGGACGAGTACAACAACTTCGGTACGGTCGACGGCGTGATCAACGCCCATGATGCCGATGACGTGGTATTTGTCTCGGCCCTCAGTTCGTTTGTGGATGATTTCCAGTTCGTGTGAGGCCATTGGAAAAGAGCGTCCTGCGTCGTGACGGCCTGATGGTTGGGAATTCTGCCGCTCGGGACTGTTTGGTCGGCACGCCGGGATTACGATCTGCACATGTTCGGTATTCATGCTGGTCATAGGCACTTGGGGTGCAAGCAAGGAACACACGAAGATACTGTAGTGGTTGACTTTTTGTGCTGTGCCTGTCCCCACAGTGGGCAGGTGGTCCCGTCCGTCGAGATACCTGCACTTGGCGGATCTGAGGCAGAAAACCCGTGGTTTTGGCGTGACATTACAACTCTAAGTGGAACATTTTGGCCGTTTGGACGATTTTTTCCGTCCCGCGATACGCAAGACTGGGATGAGGGGTCGGATGACCCCGCACATGCCAACTTTCGGCTGGGGGCTTCTTGGGAGGCGTGACAAAGTGAATTTGCAACGCAAGGAATTTCAGATGAACCGGCATCCTGAACGGGGTAGGACCAGACTGAACCAAGTGACGGACTGCCAGGCGCGGCAAGCCATGCCCGGTCGATGCCGTGGGTTCCTTCGCCGTTTCCGGCGCGACGAAAGTGGTGCAATGCTGCCGCTTTGGGGGGTCTCTTTCATCATTCTTTTTGGCATTGTGGCCATGTCTTTCGATCTTGGCAGGATCGGCATCACGCGGTCAGAGTTGCAGTCTTTTGCGGATAACGTCGCGCTGGCGGCGGCTGGCGAACTGGACGGTCAGGACGATGCCATCACACGTGCTACGAACGCGGCAGAACAGTTGATTGCTGACAGCCATACGTTCGGGACAAATGACAGCGTGTTAAGCGGTTCCGGCGACTTCACACTCAGGTTTCTTTCGGCACTGCCGGCCGACGATACCTTGCCAGTCAGCGCGTTTACTCAAGACCCGGCCGCCGCGATCTATGCGCATGTCGAGGTCAATAACGACTCGATACCCCTGACATTTGCAGCCGCGTTTTCCGCTTTGACGGGGCAGGCGGGGCCGGACAACACCGCCGGGGCGACCGCGATCGCCGGGTTTACACAATACGCCTGCGATGTCTCGACCATGATGTTCTGTATCCCGCCGGGCTTTGATCCCTCGGAAGAGGCCGGAAACATGATCCAGCTGCGCACAGGAAGCGGCGAATCCGGCCAATGGGGGCCGGGGAACTTCGGGTTCCTGTCGCCCCCTGCAAGCGCGACGGCGGCGGATCCATCCGGCAACTGTTCGAGCTTCAGCGAAAGTGCGCAGGAATGGTGCGTTCTGGCCGCCCAGTCGCCAGTCAGCACCTGTTTCGATCAGCGCGGCGTCGATACAAATCCTGGCCAGACGGTTGGCCGGATGGCAGCGGCACTGAATACCCGTTTTGGAATTTATGAAGGGGTCTTGAACAGCTATCGCGATTTCCCGGCCTTTGGTCCCGCCCCCAATGTCATCAGCGGCATGGAGGTTTATACCCAGGGCGGCGGCAAGACACCGCAATGCCATACGACCCAGGCGGATCCCGGCGATCCGGAATACACAGTTCCGCTGCCGGTGGATGACTGCTTCAATTCTGGCGGCTGCCCGCGTGGTCGGTTCGGGAATGGCCAGTTTGCCGCCGGATATAACGAGTATGTCAGCACCAATTACGGCACGGCACCCGCATGGTTCCCGGCCTATCCGACAACCCGCTACCAGATGTACCTGAGCGAGATCGCCAACTCGACCAACGGTGCAATCGCGGAAATGGCGGGGAAACAGGAAAACGGCGCGGCGATGTGCAATGCCACAAACCGTTCGGACGATCCTGAGCGCCGCGTGATCGTCGCCGCCGGGATCGATTGCGGCCGTTATGATGTGCGGGGCAACGCCACCGGGATACCCGTCGACAGCTGGGTCAAGGTGTTCCTGATCAAGCCTGCGGATACCGTCACGAAGGACGTCTTTGTCGAGGTCATCAGTGGCGCGCAGGGTAATGGCACCTCTGGCATCCTGCACGACGTCATTCAGCTTTATCGGTAAGAGCATGTTGGACCTGATGCGCTTGCCCCAATTGGGGGCGGGCGCCGGGGCTCGTCAGATCAGCACTAGCTGCGCGACCAGAACGCCAAGCCCGGTCAGCGCGATGGAAATGCCCATCGGGAACTTGCCGCTGTTTCTTACGCTTTCCCATTCAGCATCTTCCGCGTGCCGCGCCCGTTGCATGCCCCATGTGATCGAAACGCCGATCAGCATGGACGCGCTGAAGATATAGGGCGCGACCCACCAGAGGTCGATTGGAACAAACAGGCACAGGACCGGCAACATCTTGACGTCGCCTCCGCCCATGATGCCGAAGCACCAGATTGCGAAACAGATGGCAAAGCAAATTCCCGCTGCGAGCAGGCGCAGCGGGATTTCATCAAATGGGACAAAAACCGCGGTGGCGGCAAAGACCACAAGTGCAGCAATCGTCAGCTTGTTGGGGATCCGCAGCTCGCGCAGGTCCGACCATGCAATCAAGGCCAGCACGGGCATCAGCACCAACAAGGGGACGGTTTGCAGCGTCATACGCTAGGCGACGTGTTTCTTGGCCTTGGCAATCAAACGCGCTTCGGGTTTCGCCACGAGCTTGCAAAGCAGCTCGCCCAGGTCATGTGTCTCGGTCTTGGCATAGATGTTGCGAAGATGAGACCGGACGGTTGACTTGCAGATCTCGAGTTCCGATTGCACGCGGTTCACGGACTTGCCATGGCTGAGCAGAAGGCAGACGCGATATTCGGCGCGGCTCAGACGTGCGGGGTTCTCGACGCTCAGGATCGGAGTGGTGGGGTTGAGGTCCTTGGTCGTCGGCGCGTTTTGCAGGATGCTTTCGGTGAAAGTTCCGGGATCACGCTTGCGCCAGGAATTGGCAAGGACCTCGGCCACGTAGTTCAGCACGGCCTGCTGCCGCGACATCAGGCGATCCGAGAAATGCAGCTCGATGAAATCGAAGTGCTTTTCGGTGGTTTCCAGCGGGATCACCACCAGTTCCTTCAGCTTGCGACGATTTTGGAAGGTCTCAAGCGCCGGGTCCTCGATGTCAGGTGACATGCTTTTGAACCATGTGGACCCGGGTTTGGCTGAATCGAAATACAGTGTCAGCAGCGTGCGGGCGAAGGACTTGTTCAGCGGTGTCGGTGTCTGGCTCGTGCCGAGCATGTCGAATGCAACGACTTTTGCATGGTCGGGATGCGCCCGGGACACGCGGGAAAGCGCGACGGCCTCGGCGCCGATACCATTTGCTACTTTGTTCAATGCGTCAAAAAGAGAAGTCTTGGAATAAATGCACTCGCACCAGCGCGCGATGGCGCCGATCATGGCCAGGTCTTTTGCCCCTATTTCGGCGTGTGCTGCCCCTCGGTCATAAAAATCATTCATGGGATAACCTAACATCTACAAACCCTTGCAGGCCGACCCGTGCGTGAACAGAAAAATTGCTATGGATCGACCGCTGACATTAAGCTTACTTAACATTCTCTAAATTTGGCCACAAAAATGCCTAAATTGGCCAAATACGAATGCAAATTCAATCAAAGGTTGTAAATCTGGGCAAAATTTGTTTCGCAGACGGAAAAAGTCGCCTGAAACAATAGCTTTTGTTCGCAGTTGCCTGTCTCAAAGAGAGAATCACTCAGAACATTCTGATGTAGCGAATGACCACCGGGCCAAGCGTGATCAGCACCAGCGCGGGCAACATCAGCGACGCCAGGACCGCTGACATCTTGACCGGCAGTTTGTTGGCCATCTCCTGCGCCCGAAGTTCGCGATAGTTTCGAAGTTCAATAGCATAGGTCGCCAGGGCGTTGGACATGCTTGTGCCAAGTTGGAGCGACTGCTTGACCACATTTGCAAATGAGCGAACCGTCTCAACGCCGGTGCGGTCGGCAAGATCCTGGAGCGCCATGTGGCGGTCCCGCCCTGCCTGGATCTGGTGCTGAACGGCCAGAAACTCATGCGAGATTTCCGGCGACACTTCGGCCAGCTCATTACCGACCCGTGTCATCGCGGCATCAAACCCCTGTCCAGCCTCTACACTGATCCGCATCAGGTCCAGGGCGTTCGGGAAACCTTCTTCAATCCGGCGCATGCGATCGGCAACGCGGTTGTTCAGCCAATAGCTCGGGCCGAAGTATCCGACAGCAATCAGGATGCTGAGAATCTGGAATGTCTGCAGGTTGGTGAATGTGCCAAATGTGTCCACCAGACCAAAGGGCAACGCGACGTCCGGAGTTTTTGCCGCGGCAACGATGGCAAGGAAAATCGCCGGCAAAGCAATCCCCAGAACGATGCGCACCATGGTGTAGCCCGCCAGCGCCTTGTCCGAGGTGAACCCGGCATGCGACAGCTTGGTTTCCAGGTCCGACCGCGATTTCCCGTCGATTGGAACAAAGGGTTTCAGGATACCTTTTGCATTGGTGGGGTGACGCAGCAGGGCGCGATCCAGCCGTGCCTGACGGCGGTCGCCGGTGATGGCGGTCATGCGCCGGCCGATCGTATTTGCGCGTCCGATGCTGGTCGAGGAGGCGCTCCAGAAAATCAGGAACACACCGACAGCGACCCCAAGGAGGATCAGGTGGTTGGACTGAACGTTGAACTGTCCGACGTAGCTTTGAATGGCATCAAGCATGTCGATCCCTCCTAAACCCTGAATTCAACAAGTTTCTTGAGCGTCAGCATGGTGACCAGGGTCAGAATGACCACGGTCGCCGCCATCGGCTTGAACAACGGATCTGAAGCAACCCCGCCATAGTAAGAGGGGGTCATGTAGGACGTGAAACCAAAGATCACGAACGGCAGGGCCGACAGGAACAGCGCCGACAGTCGGCCTTCGGACGAGATCGCCCGGATCCGTTTGCGCATCGAAATCCTGTCACGCACCGTCTTTGAAAGAACCTCGATCACATTGGCCAGATCACCGCCGGTGCCGTACTGGATGCCGATGCTTGCAGACAAGTAATGCACGTCTTCCAGGTTGACGCGTTCGGCAAACTCCTGGAACGCCTCAGGCAGATCGTCGCCATAGCTGACCTGATCGAAGACGATCCCGAACTCCGTGCTGATCGGGTCGGGCATCTCTTGTGCGATAACGCCGATGGTGTTGTTCAGCGGGTGCCCCACCTTCAGGCCGCGCGACAGCATGTCCAGCGCGTCGGGAAGCTGTTTCACCAGCATGTCCGACTTCTTCTGGCTGCGCAGACGGACGAAGATAATCGGCGCGATAAACCCCAGAAGCGGCGCGCCGACGGTGGCCTGCTCCCCGCCGATGACACCGGCCAGAAGCGCCCAAAGCGCCACTGTTGCCAGCAGGCAGATTATCAGGAAACGCTCGGCAGTTGTCCGAAGCCCGGCGCGATGAATATGAGACTGAAGGTCGCCGACAATCGGAAGGCGCGACAAGATCCCGGTCTGCTGCTTGGGTTTGAGAATGCTCAGAACTTCGGGCGTTGAATATCCTTTCGCAATCAACCGCAGGCGTCTGTTCTTGGTTTCGCTGCTGGAGCGGCCGCGCCCAAGAATCTGGACCAGCCCGGAAAATGCCAGCAGAACACCAACTCCCAGGCCAACATAGACGTAAAGTTGCGGGTCAACCGTGTCGAACTGAATATTCATGCCTCAGACCTCCGTCTGCAGGAACATCGACTTGTCGATCTCTACGCCAACCGCGCGCAGTTCCTCGTCGCAGCGCGGCCGAATACCGGTAGAGGTGAATTCGCCGATGATTTTGCCGTTTTCATCTTTGCCCTTCTTGCGGAAGACAAAGATGTCCTGAAGTGTCACCACGTCGCCTTCGAGACCGGTGATTTCCGAAATGCTCATCAGGCGTCGATTGCCGTCGGCAAGGCGCGACAGCTGGATGACGAAATCCAGCCCCGACGCAACCTGGGCGCGGATTGCCGCCAGAGGCAGATCCAGGCCAGTCATCGAGACCATCTGTTCGACCCGGCCAATCGCGTCGCGCGACGAATTGGCGTGGACGGTGGTCATGGACCCGTCGTGGCCGGTGTTCATGGCCTGAAGCATGTCAAACGCCTCTGCGCCGCGCACCTCGCCGACGATGATACGATCGGGCCGCATCCTCAGGGCGTTCTTGACCAGATCCCGCTGCGCGACCGCGCCCTGGCCGGACGGGTTTGCCGGACGGGTTTCGAGGCGGACCACATGTTCCTGCTGCAGCTGAAGCTCGGCCGCGTCCTCGATGGTTACAATCCGCGAGCGGTGGTCGATCGCGGCCGAAATCGCGTTGAGCAGCGTGGTCTTACCGGAACCGGTGCCGCCTGAGATCAGGATGTTCTTGCGCGCTTCGACAAGTGCCCGAAGGAATTGGGCGGCCTGGCTGTTCAGCGCGCCACCCTGAACCAGCTTGTCCAGCGTAAGCGGCATTTTCGAGAATTTACGGATCGAAATCGACGGCCCATCAATAGCGCAGGGACGAATGATGGCATTGACCCGGCTGCCGTCGGGAAGACGGGCATCAACCCAAGGGTTGGATTCGTCGATGCGCCGGCCGATCTGGGAAACGATCTTGTCGATGATCCGCAGAACATGTTTTTCGTCACGGAACCGGGCGCCACTGAGTTCGAGCAGGCCCGACCGTTCGACATAGACCTGTTGATGGCCGTTCACGAGAATATCGTTGACCGTCGGGTCGGCCAAAAGCGGCTCCAGCGGACCAAGGCCCAGGACTTCGTCCATCAACTCATCGACGATCCGGTTAAACTGCGCCGATTTGAACGGCTTTTTCTCGGCCGTCAGGAACTCGGTGACGAGAGAGGCGATCTCGCGCCGCAGTTCGTCGGGGACGACTTTTTCGATAATGGACAGGTTCAGACGGTCCAGAAGCGCGTCATGCAACCGGCTTTTCAGGTCCAGGAAGTCCATCAGCTCCTGATCGTGGGGCACGATGGGGGGCGGCGCAGCCGCGGCGGGCTTGCGGTCCACATTCAGTGGCACGACCTGGGCGTTGCCGCTGATCTCGGCCTGACGATTTTTGAATCCCTTGAACATGGTGCTACCCCCTAGTGTGCGCTTTGAGTGGCGGACATTGTTTCAGCCATTTCGGCGCTCAATGTGGTCGCGAGTTTACCAATCGCACGCGTCAGTTTGGATCGCCGGGCTGCCTCGGACAGCGGGACACCCAAATCCAGCGCTTCGCGGCTGGCGGTTGGATCGTTTGGAAGCCAATGGGCAAGGGGCCGTTCCAGAACGGTGGCGGCTTCCTTGTGCTGCGAAGACAGCAGCATTGGCTTGTGTTCGAAGCTGACGACGATATCGATCGGCAGGCTCAGATGATCTTCGACGAAGAAGTCGATAACTTGTCGTGCCTTGCTCACGCTTGGAACAGAGCAGTCGGTGACCAGAAGCATTTTGTCGCTGAGCGCCAGAACCGGTGTGATCCATTCCACCATGGCAGGCGGCATGTCGACGACGACATAGTCGAATTTCTGCCTCAGCGACGTCAGCAAGGCCTCGATTTGCGCGGACTTCAGCGCGTTCATCGGCGCAAAGCGGTTCGGGGCGGTCAGGGCGGCCAGGCCGCTCGGGGTGACGGACAGAGCCTGTTCCAGATAGGTTTCATCGGGTACGATGCCGTCGACGGCCATCGAATACAGGGCTTCACCGGCGCCCTGGTCAAGGAAGCTGGCAACGTTTCCGAACTGAAGGTCCAGATCGACCACAACGACGGATTTCTTTGCGGTTTTGCGGAAAACACCCGAATGGCCCATCAGCCGGTCGGCCAGGTTGACCGCCAGTGTTGTCGCGCCAACACCGCCGCGGGCTTTGGCAACGCTAATGATTGAACCATGCCGGATCATCGGACCCGCTGCGTGAGTGGTGCTGGTCTCGGCGTTTTTGGCAGACAGACGGGCTAGGGCAGATGTCAGCTCCTCAGGTGTGATCGAGTCCGGCAGGACTTCGGTGACCCCGGCGTCCGTTAGGCGGCGGATCTCGGTCAGGGTCGTGTCGCCGGTAGTGATCGCGATCAGGGGTTTTTTGGTTTTCTGGTCTGCACAAAGCTGCTTGGCGGCTACAACCTCAAGATCGTCGTGGCTTGAGGCGTCGAACAGCACGAAATCATGCGTCGCCGCGATTTCCTGTGCCTGTCCATTAAGTGCGGACAGACCGCTTTCGAACCGATGCAGTTCATACTGGTCGGATGATGTCAGGATCTCCGAGAAACGCTTGCCGATTTCGGCATTGTCCGTGAGCAGGGCGATTGCATGCGGTTTGGTCATGTTCGGCTCTCCTGGGTCATCCATTGCTGCCATGGGCGAGGTCTTCGCCAGGCATGGACACGCTCATTGTGGGGAATGCGACGCTGGTGGCGATCGCGGCGGGATCTGACTGCATGGCAAGCCCGACCAACGCTCCCAGCGGGGTGACGAAATCGAACGTCAAATTCTGAAGTTCGACCGTGGTTACGGGAATATAGGGCCCGCCAAGGAAGCCGAGATCGCTGTCAAAGGAATAGGTGAAGGACAGGTTGCTGATGTCGGCATCATTGGGAAGCGTGCCGCGTACGATGGCCCAGATCTCTTGTGCCGTGGGATCGAGCGCGTCACCGCTACAGGTGATTGTGCCCGGGTTCAGGCAAATATTCGCGGCGGCGTCGCAGGTGGTGCCATATTCGGCCTCTTCGCCATCAATCAGGCCGCCACCCCGTGTGTAATGGTCGGGCACGCCGAAGCAGGCGGCGGGGCGCACAGCGGCGACACGCGCCGCGACCAGCATGGCCCGTTCACTGGTAACATAGTGAAACGCCATCCGGCCAAAGTCGATCAGCCCGAGGAAGATCAACAGGAACAGCACTACGCCAAGCGCAAATTCGACCAGCGTTGAGCCGCTTTCGTCGTCGCGGAAGCGACGCAGGGCCACGCGCAGGCGGTGGGATATGTCACGCGTCGTCATCATGATCCGTAAATCCGAGATTGGTCGGCGATCGACGTGGTGATCGTGGCCAGGGTTTGCCCGGCAAAGGTGAAGCCCCCGGCGAATGGAAATGTCACCTGAAGGTCGGCGGTGACCTCAACGATGCCCGCCGGCGAGACACGATAGGTTCCCACCACACAGGTCAGGCCCGGCGTGACCCCGGTGACCGTGATGCCGGTCGGGAACAACGAGTCGCCACTTACGCTTTCGCGTACGATGCGCTCGACGTCGGTTGTGAAACCGGCCAGGTTGCCGCCGGACGAACAGATGTTCTGAGGTGCCACGCGGGCCACATAACGGGTCGCGTCACGGACACCGGCGACGACCGTCTGATAGGACCACATCAGGCGCCCACCTTCGACCACCATCGCAAACAAGAGGATGAGGATGGGCAGCATCAGGCCGAACTCGACCAGCGCGGCCCCTTTCTGGTCCTTGGCGAAAGACCTCAGAAATGCGCGGGCGGATCCCGTCGGCTTCTGCCAGGAGATATGCGCACGGGCACGTTTCATTGCTCAAACATCCGGGTTTCGACATCCGTGCCGCGGCGAACAACAACCTTTTTCTGGGCCGGTTCTTCGACAACCGTTTCCACGGTTTCTTCCCACAGCACGTCGTCAAGGCTGATCGAGCCCAACTCGACATCTTCGGCAGTATCCAGGGTGCGCAGCAGCAAGCTGAGTGTCCCTGCCTTCTGCGCCAGGGCCAGTTTCTGACCCTCTTGCGGCGTGACTTCCAGAATGACGGATTTCGCATCACCTTGCGCGTTGCCAAATGACGCTTTTTCCGAGTCAAAGCCGATGACACGCGCGTTTTGCAGGATGGTTGCGGATCGTAGTGTTTCCAGCCGACCCTGGGTCAGCACGACATCAACGCGGTCCCCGGCGGTAATCAGCCCGCCAAACGAGGTTTGCGTGTCAGCTTTGATCGAGACCGCCCGCAGGTTCGGGCCAAGCGACTGGGTCAGAGTCACCTTCTCTCCAAACTCCGAAATCTTGGACGCAAGAACGATCTCGCCCTTTGAAATGGTGCGGATCGCGCGACGCGGTTCTTTGCCGTCAGCAGGCAAGAGCGGGCCAAAATGGTCAAATGCCCCGTCGGGCATCGCCTCTTTCGGCCAGGGCATGGACTTGATGGCGCCGTGATTGATGACATGTCCGAATTCGATGTCGCGCGTGGCGACGATGACTTCCACCAACTCGATGGTGGGCTGCTGTTCGGCCTCTACGACCGCAGCGGACGAGTTCGCCATGATTTCACGGGCGGCGTAAACCGAGCCGGTGGTCACGGCAAGCCCAGCCAGGAATGTGACGACAGCTCTCATACGCATTGTTCGAACTCCTCTGAGTTTCAAGGCCCTCAATTGCCCCAGTGCCCTGCGCGGTCATGGTCTGCGCAGTGACCTGGGCCAAGAGAGCGTGGTTCAATTCGGCATTTCCGTCCCAGCTGCATTCAGTGAGTCGCTGATCTCGCCACCCAGTGTGGTCAGTGCGGCGGTCCCCAGAGCGAGGGCCAGCGCGAGGGCAATTCCATATTCGACGAGTGTCACGCCGCTTTCATCACGCCGAAGGCGTTTCCAAATCCGTGTCATCGCAATGTTCCCGCAGGTTTTTATGTGAAATGCTCGTTCGTAATGATCGGTTTCGTCTCGCGGCCGCAGACCTGGGCCGCGAGACGCGGAGCGCCGGTAAGGTCCGGCGCAACCATGTTCGATCAGTTCGGCATTGCGGTGCCGGCGGCACCCATTGCAGCACCGATTTCACCGCTGAGGGTGGTCAGCGCAGCGGTACCCAGTCCAACGGCAAGGGCAATTGCGATACCGTATTCGACCAGGGTAACACCCTTTTCGTCGCGACGAAGACGGAGGCTCGCCATGGTAATAAGTTTCAACATTTTGCTTTCTCCTAACAGTTTCGGACCGGATGTGGTCCTGCTTGCGGCAGCTCCAAACTCGAAAGGAGCCCCAGTAACTTTATGTTAAGGAAGCTGTGGGTGGACGCGTCGTCCGAAACGTAAACTAATGCACGTATAGGGTGTATTGCTGATCGGATTGTGCCTTTTTCAAGGCTAAAACTGGCGACTTAAATGGCAGAAATCTCTGCGTTTTTCAGATTCCCGGGTGGCTTTTTCGTTGATGCGCTGCTGGGCTGGTTCAAGGATTGGTGGTCCTGTTATTTCAGGACGGCGGTCATGGTTTGCGTCAAGGCTGACCGGATCTGTCGCCTCACAGTTCCAAGTTACGCCGCTCAAAATCTCTCGCAAACTTTTTCTTCATAGGGTGAATGCGAAGGCACGTCGCGCTCGACTATGACCTGCCTTTTTCTGAGGGGATTGTGCAGATGGGCGGCGCTGAGGAGCCCGGAACGCGCTGGGCATCGCGGTGAACCTGTGTGAACAAAAGCACCCGCCCAAATTGGGGGCGGGTGCTTGGTCCGGTTTGAATTTCTGGCGGGCTGATGCCGTGTCAGCGTGTCGGTCGCGTCAGGTCCGGTGCCAGTGCAGCAAATGTGTTTGGCCTTGCCTTCGGTGATGACTGTTTCGTGGACAGCGTCGTGGTTGCTTTCTGCACCATTTTCCGGGTGTCGGCCGGGGAACAGGTGCTCAGAAACTGCGATGCATATTTGTAGTCCATGCGCAGCAACTTGTTGCTCAGGCCGCCCTTCTGGTCGATCCAGTCAATTACCCACTCAGGATAGGACTTCAACAGGTATCGCGTGCCCCACGCGTTCATATCGCTGGACGCACCATAAGCGCGATGAAACGAAAAAGAAGCCCCGCGGGAAATGCAGGTCTGGTGCTTTGGAAGCGCCAGAAACATGGTGCAGGCCGACTGGCATTTGCCTTTGAATGTGACGTGGGTGTTGTTGTGCTTGGCCGCGCTGACCCGGCGGGCATAGTTCACCACGTTGCCACCGCGATCATGCGCGATGACGATTGATTTCGGGCGCATCCGCTCAAGCGCGTCTGCTGGTGAGGGAATGGCAAGGACCGCCGTGACGACCGCAAGGGTCGAGGCAATGCACCTGGCCGCGCTCACCCCGGTATTCCGGGGAGTAAATGTCATAACCGCTCGCTTTCTTGCCCCCAGACAAGTACGTTCTACGCACCTTGTTTTCAGTGCTACGAGAACGTGAACTTCAGTTTAACGACGCCCTGTTTTGCTCATTTTTTTTGGCAAAAATTGGACGTAGCTATGGCCGAAACAGACTGTTCTCGAATCCTGTACAATCGCGAAACTAGTGGCTGGGGCGTGAAGGGCAAGGCGCCGAATCCGGTAACTTGGCGGCATTCCTCCGAATGTGGGTCGACCCCAACAAAACAAGGGAAATCTTCCGCCAATCGCGGTTCTTTGGGGGAAGATTCTCTGACATCGAGAATTACTGGAAAAAGGTTCGGCGGATACCTGCCTGCCACGATTTGAAAACCGGCGGGAAGTCGCGGACTCGCAAGTTGAAACCTGACCCGGCCGCGCCGTGTTCAGCCGCGGTCTCAATTGAATTCGGCGCGAGTGGACCTTGTCGGCGAAGGCTTGTGGGACATTCCGAACGTTGCCAGAGAAGTGGCATTGTGGAAGGATTGGCGGCAATAAGTTAACAGTTCGTAAACAGGTATCGCGTTGCAGACTGTTAGTTTTGATTGAATTTCGCGGGGTTCACCTTAGGTGGCGAACGCAAACTGACTTTGAAAAGAAATTTTGGCTTTCTGCGCCTAGGTTAGGGTAGATCGCGGGGGTAGATTTCGAATGCTGCTTTTGGCTTTGGCCCTGAATGTTCTGCTGGGCTATGCGGTCTATGACCATTTTGCAAACGACGACGCGTCCGGCGATGACCCAGAGGGTGACGGCGCTGAAGATCCGTCCGGCGGGCCCAACCCGGGCGACGGGACGTCAATTGAAGACTACATGCTAGGAGATGAGCAGGCGGGTGGGCAGGCGCCGGCAAATACCATTTCCGGTACCAGCGGCGACGATGTCCTGACGGGAACGCCAGAAGCGGACGCCATTATCGGTCGCGCCGGCAACGATCAGATTGACGGGCTGCGTGGCAACGACGTTCTCAGGGGCGGTTCGGGGGATGACACGGTTTTTGGCCGGTTCGGGCACGACACGCTTTTCGGTGGCGCGGGTGACGATCTGCTGGTGGCCGGTGGCGGCGACGATCAGATCTTTGGCGGCGCCGGCAACGATTCCGCAACCGGCGGGCGCGGCGATGATCTCTTCCTGATGGGGAATGGGAACGACACGGTCGACGGTGGCACCGGGACCGACTTCATTTTCCTGGGTCGTGGCATGGATTCCGCCTGGGGCGGTGATGGTATGGACTATATCTCCGGGCGCGAGGATGACGGAACCCGGTTCATCGACGAGCTGGGGCAGCCGGACGTCTTATATGGCGGCGATGGCAGCGACCGGCTTTGGGGCGATGATGGCGATACACTGTGGGGCGGTGATGGGATCGACAAGTTTGACATCACTGTCGACCTTGAAGGTGCCGCGCCTGTGGTCATCAAAGACTTCAACTTGAACCTGGACCAGCCCGATCTGTTCCCGGATCGCATCAACTTTGTCACCAAGGACAACGAGCTGATTGCCAAGTCGGACCTGTTCGATGCCGAGATCGACCTTGAAGATGCGCCCGAGGACGGGGGCACGTTTATCGTCTATGAAGGCAACCGGATCGCACTGATCGAGGGCTATAGCTCGGATCAGATGCTGCAACAGACCAACTGGGTCGGGAACCTGAACCCACATCTGTCGGGCCATCTGGACTTCAATGACGAACTGCTGGGAACCGACGAGCAGGATGAGTTCTTCGGCGGCCCGGGAGATGACACAATTACCGGAGGGGCTGGCGGGGTCGACATACTTGTCGGGAACGAAGGCGACGACCTTCTCGACGGTATCGATAGCCTTGAGGAGCAAGAGGTCGAGCGTGACCTGATTGTGGGCGGGGACGGCGAAGACACGCTGCGCGCCGATAACGGTGACGTCATATCGGGTCTTGCTGACCGGGACTTCTATGAAGTCGTCGTGCCGCAGGGCCACGGCGACGAACCGATTCAGGTATATTTCTTCGAAGTGTCCACCGAGGACGGCTTCCCCGAAATCCTGACGCTGCTCGACGGCAATGGCGATCCGTTGACGGCCGAAGACGTTGCGCAGAACCTTGTAATCTCGGCGTCCGAGGATGGTACGGATACGATTCTGACTTATGCAGGCCAGGAGGCCGTTGTTCTGAAAGACGTGGACATCAGGACGCTGGCGCCTGACGAGCAATGGATCGGCAATTACGATCCAGACCTCGACCAGCGGTTTTCGCCCGTTGTTGTGGCCGCAGTGCCTGAAGCCACCGTCAGTATCCAGGCGACATCCGCCGTGGGCACGGGGCAGATCATTTCGGATGAGATGTTCGGCGTGAATGCAGTCTTTTCGATCAACACCGACTATGGCACGCCGACGCCGAATTTCTCGGCCGCGTCCGAGGGGCTGGATGTGGAGTTTTTCCGCTTTCCTGCCGGACAGGGTGACACCGCGAAGCCCGATGATGTCGATGGGGTGGATTGGCTGAACATCGTGTCCATGCCGCCAAATGCCGATGGCGAACCGGACCTGCGCGACGAAGTGCGCAATATGCTGGACTGGGCGCGTGATCCCAATGGAGACGGCAATACAAGCGACGCCGTGAAAGTGTCGCTTGTGATCCCGGTCAAGGCGGTCTCGACCGAAGACTACCCGGATTTCGCTGCGGACATCACGCGCTTTGTAACACGTGTGCTGGAGGAATACCCCGATGTCGTCCATGTGTTCGAAGTGGGCAACGAATACTGGAAGATCGGCGAAACCGCCTATGCCGCGCGCACGAACCTGGCGGTGCCCGCGATCCAGGCTGGCATTGATACCGCCGGAATCCCCGAGGAAGATCACCCCGACATCCTGGTCCAGATGGCGACACCAAACGCGGGTTCAGAATACCACTCCTCGGTCGATCCACGCGGCTATACAGAGCGGCTGGTGGATGCAAACCAGCACATTATCGACGGGCTTGATGAAACAACGCGGGCGCTGATCGACGGGGTGGTGGAACACTATTACTTCTCAAAGACGGATCAGGCGTTTACGGAAGCCAATAGCGAGAAGAACTATATCAACCGTGATTTTGAAGTCTGGGAAGAGAACTTCGATCACGAACTTGACCTGCACCTGACCGAGTGGAACGTGCGGACGGGGACCATCGAACAGAACGGGATGAAGTCAGCCTCGACTCTGATCGAAATGATGGAGAACATGGCCGAGATGGGCGTCGACGCAGCCCAGATCTGGGCGGTTCAGCACAATACCACCACGGACTTGGCCGGCCCCGTCACCGAGACGCCCTTCCTGGACGAGCATGGGCGGCTGTTCAACACCGTGCGGGGGGCGACGTTTGATCTTATGTCGTCCTCGCTACCAGGGCTTGAATATGTGCAGACAGAGTTCGCCGGCGATGACGGTGCATTTGAACTGGATATGTTCACCAGCGAAGACAAGACCGTGATCTACCTGTCCTCACGCAGCATGGAGTCGCACACGGTGGATGTCGACCTTTCTGCGCTGGTGCCGGAGTTTGAGGGGGTATCGGCTGTGCGCGTAGGCTATGACACCTCCCCGGAATCGTCGGACGGATATCATTGGGTTCCCGGCGAAGGCTTGCAGCAGGCAGAGTGGGACATCATCGACGGAGAAGTCTATTACTTCAACGAACACGATGTCCGCGCGACCTTTACGGACTTGCCGGTCGACAGCAACATATTCGCGGTCGAGCTGAAGCCGTTTGAAATCGTCGAAATCACCTTCCTGCACGAAGAGGACACAGAATTGGAGCGTCCGCTTGTCCTCACCGGTACGGACGGCGCGGACAGTCTTGAAGGTGGCGGCGCAGATGATGTGCTGACCGGGCTTGGTGGGGATGACACGCTTCATGGCAACGACGGCAATGACCTGATCAACGGCGATGCCGGCAATGACGAGATGATTGGCGGCAAAGGCGATGACAGCCTGATCGGGGGCGACGGCAACGACACGCTGAACGCTTGGGCGGGCGATGACAGCCTCAAGGGGCTCGACGGCAGCGACAAGCTGACCGGTCAACAGGGCAATGATACAGTGCTTGGCAGTTCCGGGGACGATACCATTGTCGGCGGTCAGGGCAACGACAGCCTGAACGGTGGTAAGGGGCATGACATCGTCAACGGCGGTGAAGGAGCGGACACCGTCGAAGGCTGGGCCGGCATTGATATCTTTCAGTTCGAGAATGGCCACATCGCAGAAGGGGACGTCATCCTGGACTTTGAGCCCGGCCGCGACGTAATTGAGCTCAGCATGGATGGCATCACGGGGTTCGACGATCTTCAGTTCCGGGCGGCCCCGGATGGCGACGGGTTTCTGGTTCAGGTCGGAAACCACGGCGCGATCCGCGTTGCCGGGGCCTTCAATCTGGCGCAGCTGCAAAACCCCGACAATTTCTCATTCGTGCCGACTGGGTGACCGGGGAACCTGTCACCTTGGACGACAGGTATCAAAGCATCCGCCTCAACGCCGATTGAACCGTCAACAGGGCAGGCAGGTATTTCTGCGAGAGGGCGTCCAGTGGTTCGACCGAGGCCGCCATTCCGGTGTTCAGGGCGGCAACCGTCCGGCCCTTTGTGTCCAATAGCGGCACGGCGACCGACCGCAGGCCCAGTTCGATCTCTTGGTCGTTGATGGAAAAGCCCACTTCTCGGATCTCGGCCAGCTTCGCCATGATCTCATCCGGCTCCGAGAGGGACCGGGGTGTTCGCGGCGACAGGTCTGACGCTTCGATGATGGCGCGGGCGTCTGCTTCCGGCAATGCGGCCAGCAGCACCCGGCCCATCGACGTGCAATGTGCGGGTAGGGTCGAGCCGGGCATCAGCCCGATTGACATGACCCGCTTCTGCGCTGCCCGCGCGACATAGATAATCTCGGTCCCGTTCAGGATCGATACCGAACAGGATTGCCCGATCTGTTCGGTCAGTTGATCCAGCCACGGCTGCACGATTTGTGGAAGCGGCATGGCCGACTGCGCCCCCAGCCCCAGTCGAAGCGCGCGCGGTGTCAGCGAAAAGAACTTGCCGTCATGGTCGGCATAGCCCGCATGCGCCAGTGTCAGAAGGCAGCGCCGCGCAGACGCCCTGTCCATGTCTAGCCGCGTCGCAACGTCGGTGATGGTCAGCCGCGAATGGTGGGCGTCAAAGCACTCCAGAACATGCAGCCCCTTGATCAGCGACCCGATGATATCCGTAGGTTTGTTCGTCATGCGCACGTCAATGTGCGGATTGTGAACAAAAATCAATAGTTGAACAAAAGCTGTGGCAGATCGGATGGGCTGCGCCTAATGCAGTTGCGCAGAACAAGGAGATGAGCATGGACAAGGTGATCCCTTCGCTGGCAGCGGCGGTTGGTGATATCCCCGATGGTGCCTCGGTCATGATCGGGGGGTTCGGAGGCTCGGGAGCCCCGATCGAGTTGATCCACGCGCTGATCGACCATGGCGCGCGCCACCTGACGGTGATCAACAACAATGCCGGAAACGGCCATGTCGGACTGGCCGCATTGATCGAGCAGGGGCAGGTGGACAAGCTGATCTGTTCCTTTCCGCGTTCGGCGGACCCGGTTGTTTTTACCGAAGCCTACAAGTCGGGAAAGATCGAACTTGAGCTGGTCCCGCAGGGCACGCTGGGCGAGCGGATCCGTGCGGGCGGGGCAGGCATTCCGGCCTTCTATACCCCGACAAGCGTCGGCACCGAGCTTGCCGAAGGCAAGCCGACCGAAACTTTTGAAGGGCGGACATATGTGCAGGAACGCTGGCTCAAGGCGGATTTCGCACTGATCAAGGGGCAGGCGGGCGATGCGCATGGCAACCTGACCTATCGAATGGCGGCGCGCAACTTCAACCCACTGATGGCGATGGCCGCGACCACCACCATCGCGCAGGTTTCAGAAGTGGTCCCGCTGGGCGGGATCGACCCTGAACAGGTTGTGACACCGGGCATCTTCGTCAATCGCGTCATTGAAGTGCCGAACCCCCAGCAAGAAGAAGTCCTGAACCGGGCGGAGGCCACCTATCCATGACCGACATCACCGCACTCAAGCTGAGCAACGCCCAGATCGCGTGGCGCGCCGCGCAGGACATCGCGGACGGGGCCTATGTGAACCTTGGCATCGGCTTCCCTGAAATGGTGGCGAAATACCAGCCTCCGGGCCGGCAGGCGATTTTCCATACCGAGAACGGCATTCTGGACTTCGGCGAGGCGCCCAAGCCGGGTGCCGAGGATTGGGACTTGATCAACGCGGGCAAGAAAGCGGTCACCCTGCGCCCCGGGGCCAGCTTTTTCCATCATGCCGACAGCTTTGCCATGGTGCGCGGCGGGCATCTGGATGTCGCGATCCTGGGGGCCTATCAGGTGGCGCAGAACGGAGACCTGGCGAACTGGTCGACCGGGCGCGGTGGGGTTCCGGCGGTCGGCGGTGCCATGGATCTTGTGCATGGCGCCAAGCGCGTCGCGGTCCTGACCGACCACGTCACCAAGACCGGCGAACCGAAGTTGCTGTCCGCCTGCACCTTGCCCCTGACCGGGGTCGGCTGTGTGACGCGGGTCTATAGCTCGCTTGCGGTTCTCGACATCGAAGGCGGGCATTTCGTGCTGCGCGAGAAGCTGCCTGACCTGTCGCTTGACGATCTGCAAGCGGTGACAGGTGCCGAATTGAAACTGGACGGCCCTGTTGCCGACCTGGCTGTTCCCGAACTGTAATAAGAGGACAAGATGGACGCCTATATCTGCGATTACGTTCGAACCCCGATTGGCCGTTTCGGGGGTGGCTTGTCCCCGGTGCGGGCGGATGATCTTGGTGCGGTGCCAATTCGTGCCTTGATGGGGCGGCACGACATCGACTGGACCGCCGTGGACGAGGTCTATTTCGGCTGCGCAAACCAGGCGGGTGAAGACAACCGCAACGTCGGGCGCATGTCGGCGCTGCTTGCAGGGCTGCCGACCGATGTGCCCGCAACAACGATCAACCGGCTGTGCGGCTCGGGCATGGATGCGGTGATCGCGGCCGCCCGCGCGATCAAGGCGGGCGAAATCCAGCTTGCCGTCGCCGGCGGTGTGGAAAGCATGTCCCGCGCGCCTTTCGTGATGCCCAAGGCCGAAGCCGCGTTTTCCCGCGCCAATGCGGTTTATGACACCACCATCGGCTGGCGGTTCATCAACCCGGTTATGAAGGCGCAATACGGCGTCGATTCCATGCCGGAAACAGCCGAAAACGTGGCCGATGACTATCAGGTCAATCGCGCCGATCAGGATGCTTTCGCGCTGCGCTCGCAGGAACGGGCCGCTGTTGCCATGGCCTCTGGACGGCTGGCCAAGGAAATCACCCCGGTCTCGATCCCGCAGCGCAGGGGCGATCCGGTCATTGTGGACACAGACGAACACCCCCGCGCGACCACGCTGGAAAAGCTGGCCGGGCTGCGCCCGATCGTGCGCGCGGATGGCACCATCACCGCAGGCAACGCCAGCGGCGTGAACGACGGTGCGGCGGCCTTGATCGTGGCATCCGAAGCGGCGATCAAGACTCACGGTCTGCGCCCCATCGCGCGGATCATGGGCGGGGCGACCGCCGGAGTTCCTCCTCGCATCATGGGCATCGGCCCTGCGCCTGCCTCGCAGAAACTGATGACCCTGCTTGGATTGGGCCAGGCAGATTTTGACGTGATCGAACTGAACGAGGCCTTTGCCGCGCAAGGTCTGGCAACTCTGCGGGAACTGGGTATCGCCGATGACGACCCGCGCGTGAACCCGAATGGCGGGGCGATTGCGCTAGGCCATCCCCTTGGCATGTCGGGCGCACGGATCACCGGTTCGGCGGCACTTGAACTGCAACTGACCGGCGGCAAGCGTTCGCTCTCGACCATGTGCATCGGGGTTGGGCAGGGTATCGCCATCGCGCTTGAAGCGGCCTGAGCCAACCGTCCTAGATCAGGATGCGGTCGAAAAAGCCTGACAGGGCGGCGGTGTCGTCAAGCGGCAGAATATTGGCGGTGTATTGATCCGGGCGCACGATGACCATGCACCCTTGTGCCCGGTCAATCCCGCGCATGTCGAAGATGTCGCCCTGACCCTTGTGGTCGACGGCAAAGACCTTTTCGTGGTCCTGAAGCCCCAGCTTGCCCTTGGTCGGTTTCAGGGCCGCGGGCAGGCTGGCATAGTCCACCTGGTCAAAGCTCTCCTGAAACACCACGCGCAGGTCGATCAGCGTGTCAATGTCATCTCCGTCACGCCGGAATTTGACCACGGGCGAGGCAGGGTCGGTCTGCAACCAGTTCGCCAGGTCCAGGACCGGTTGATGATCCGTCCCTGCAAACGCATAGATGCGCCAACGTCCATCGGCCTCGGCGACATGACCAAGCTGCATCTGCATGGCATCCGCGACCCGAACCACAGGGGCTGAGTGGAAGCGTTTGCCGATCACCAGTCCGGCCGCCCGCGCCTGATGTGTCGGGGCGGCGATCAGGTCGGATTGGCCGTATTGCACGGCCAGCCCGCCGGTGAACTCAAGGTTCTCCTTGAACGCCTGCGCGAATCGCGGCTCGTTCCCCTTGTCCAAAGCGCTTTGTCCCGGCGGGGCCGACATGATCCGCGCCCATTCGCGGTCGGTGTCGATCAGGCGCTTTGCCTCGACCCAGCGTTCCGCCGAGTAGCTGTTGAGCAGCGTCGGCGCTGCGCGCCCGGTCAGCACATGCGCCAGTTTCCAGCCCAGGTTGAACGAGTCCTGCATCGAAACATTCATGCCCTGACCCGCTTTCGGGCTATGGGTATGGCAGGCATCTCCGGCGGTAAACACACGCGGCCTGTGCGTTGCTGCCTGATCTGCGGGCACATCGTCGAACCGATCCGTCAGCCGATGGCCAATTTCGTAGATCGACCACCAAACGACCTCTTTCACGTCGATCGTATAGGGGGACATGATGCGGTTGGCGGCGGCGATCATGTCGTCCTGCCCAAAGCCGCGTTCCGCGACACGTTCGTTATCGCGCAGCTTGTCCAGTTCGACATACATGCGGAACAGATAGCCGCCCTCGCGCGGCAGGATCAGGATATTGCCCTCGTTGGCTGACCCGATCAGGCATTTCTGGCGAATGTCGGGGAAATCGGTATTGGCAAGGATATCCATCACCCCCCAGGCCTGATGTGCGGCATCGCCATGCAACGTGCCGCCGATGGCACGCCGCACATTCGACCGCGCCCCGTCGCATCCTACCACGTAGCGGGCGCGCACCGTGCGGGTCTGTCCCCAATCCACGCCGGTATCCTCAAGCGTGACGGTGACCGGGTAGCCGTCTGCATCGGGATCAATCTGCACGTCCTTCACCGACCAGCTGTAGTCCGGTGCAAGCCGGGCAGGGGACTGCGCCATCACGTCAAGGAACAGCTGGTGCAACCGTGCCTGGTTGATCAGGATATGCGGCATCTCCGAGGAATCATCGGCCACGTCCTGTACCCGCCCGATGCGCATGATATGGGACGGTTTTGCCGGATCTGGCATCCAGAAGGCTGTCTGGTTCACCCAATAGCTTTCGCGCTTGACCGTCTCGGCAAACCCGAAAGCCTGGAACATCTCCATCGTGCGAGTATTGATGCCGTCGGCCTTGCCCTTGTTGATGTTGCAGGGGTCACGCTCGACGATCATGGTGTCGATCTGGGGGAATTGCGACAACTGCGCGGCAAGGCACAGTCCCGCCGGCCCGGTGCCCGCGATCAGCACGTCGACCTTGTCCGGCAGCGGGGCATGGGGCGACCGGTCCCGCCGGTTCGGGGCGGCATCCTTGATGTCGGGCGCCCCGCCGCGAAAGCCATCGAGGTAATATTGCATCGCCAATCCTCCTACCTTGGATGACTTAGTATCTATACATACTAAATTTCGCGATGCAATAATAATATGTATGCTTATCAATATTGCGTCTGGTCAAAAACTGGCCGATACTGACGTTAAATGCGGCGCTTATGGACGAGGATTGAGGGAATACATGAACGCAACAGGCATGGCAGGACACCTGATCCGGCGGCTGCATCAGAAGTCCACGCAGGTCTTTGCCGCCCGGATGCAAGCGGAAGGCATTGATCTGACGCCGGTTCAATTTGCCGCTTTGGATGCAATCCACGCCAATCCCGGTGTCGACCAGGCACAGGTTGCAACGCTGATTGCCTATGATCGGGCAACGATTGGCGGTGTCATCGACCGGTTGGAGAAAAAGAGCCTGATCCGGCGCGAGGTCAGCGCAAGGGACCGCCGCGCGCGGGAAGTGCGGCTGTCGCAGGCGGGGCAGGAGGTTTTTGACAGGGTGCTGCCCGTGGTCAGAGAGGTTCAGGATGAAATCCTGTCGGGACTCGATGCCGGGGACCGGGCGCTGTTCTTGCGGCTTGCCGCAGATGCGGTGCGATCAGAACCACCCGATGCGTGATCCTAGGTCTTGCCGGGCGGCTTAGCGGGCACGGGTCCGCAGCTTTCACGCACGACCAAATCGGCGTGCAGCATCTCTGTTCTCGGCGGGCGCGTGCGGTCCTCGATCTGATCGAGAAGATATCCCATGGCCAGTTCCCCAATGTGTCGGCGAGGCTGGCGAATGGTTGTCAGCGCCGGAGTGATCGACGAGGCAAAGGGAATGTCGTCGAACCCGATCACCGAAAAATCTTCGGGCACGCGATACCCACGCAGCCGCAGGGCCGAGATGATGCCGATGGCGGTGTTGTCGTTGTAACAGAAAAAGGCGGTTGGCAGGGTGTCCTTGATGAACAGGCGCTCAACTGCCGCGCGCCCGCCTTCCGAGGTACCATTGCCGTCGATGCGCCAGTCGTCCAGCGGTTCGGCGCATTCGGCCAAGCCCTGCTTGTAGCCTTCGTGCCGGAGATCGGACAGCACGTCACCCACCCCGCCCGAGACAAAGGCGATGCGGCGATGCCCCAGCGAGACAAGGAATTCGGTCGCCATTTTGGACGCGGCCACGTCATCGACGCCGACATAAGACACCTGCGCGCGGTCGATCGGGCGGCCAACGGCAACGGTCGGCGGCAGCCCCAGTGCCGACTTTCGGCCCCACCCCGCGACCGGCAGATGCCCGGTCAGCAGGATCAACCCGTCGGCCATGCCCGTCGACAGGAACCGCATGTGGTTTTCCTCGCGCGCGATGGTGCCTTCGGTATTGCCGATCAGCACGCCATAGCCGCGTTCGTTGGCCGCCTTCTCCAGCCCGATCAGGATGCCGGGAAAGTTCTGGTCGGCAATCGACGGGGCCAGCACCATCACCATCTGGCTGCGCTGCATGCGCAGGTTCTGCGCCATTGCGTTGGCGCGATACCCGGTGCGTGCAATGGCGTTGGTGACCTTCTTGCGGGTGCTGTCAGCGACCTTTTCCGGCGAGCGAATCGCGCGGCTGACCGTGGCGATGGAAACACCGGCAAGCTTGGCGACATCCTCGATCGTCGCGGGTTTTTCAGGGACCGTATCCACGCGGGTTTTGCCTGTTCGATTGCCGAAATTCGTTCTGAATTTTCAGGGCGCTAGGGTTCGTTATAGCCTGCGTTGCAAGGGTTGAAAAGGTTTACATCGGCGATGAAAAGGTTTACACGCGCCATGAAAAGGTTTACATCACCTTTCATCAACGACCCGGAAACCGGGCGACTTAGGGAGGGAAGCCGTGCCAGATGGCCAGGCCATAACGACGCCAGTATTGGCGGCGGACGGGATCAGTAAATCCTTCGGGAGCGTCCCGGTCCTGTTCAGTGTCAGCATGGATATTCGCGCCGGCGAAGTGCATGCGCTGATCGGCGAGAACGGCGCCGGAAAATCGACGCTTATGAAGATCCTGTCGGGCTTTCACCAGCCGACTTCGGGGCACATTCTTCTGGATGGCCAGAAATTCGAATTGCCTCCCAATGGCGAGACCGAAAAACTGGGCGTCGTGCTGATCCATCAGGAACTGAACCTGGCCGAGCAGATGACGGTCGAGGAAAACGTCTTTCTTGGCCGTGAGATCCGGCGGCGTGGCGTTCTGGACCGCAAGGCGATGCGCGAGATCGTTCAGGGCTACCTGTCAGATATCGGGCTGAGTATCTCACCCGGTGACCGGATTTCCGATCTGTCGATTGCCGAAAAGCAGATGGTCGAGATCGTCAAAGCCATCAGCCGTGACGCGCGCGTCCTTATCATGGATGAGCCAACGGCAGCGCTGACCGAGGCCGAGACGGAACTGTTCTTTGCCCAGATCCGCCAGTTGAAGGCCAAGGGTGTGGCAATCGTCTTCGTCTCGCACAAGCTGTCTGAGGTAAAGGAAATCTCGGACCGGGTAACCGTCCTGCGCGATGGTCAGTGGATCGCGACCCAGAAGGCCGCCGACCTGACGCCGGATGCGATGGCGCAGATGATGGTCGGGCGCGAACTGGCCGATCTATATCCGCCCATCAACGAGGTCGATGTCGACGCCGAACGCGTGCTTGAGGTCCAGAACCTTCTGGCCCCCGGCGTCGAGGGCGTGTCCTTTTATCTGAAAAAAGGCGAAGTGCTGGGTTTTTCCGGGCTGATCGGCTCGGGACGCACGGCGGTGTTCGAGGCGATTTGCGGATTGCGTCCCATCGATGGCGGTGAAATCAGGGTCGACGGAGTGCCGACCCGATTCAAATCCGTCGCCGCTGCACGTGATGCCGGGATCGTGTATCTGACCAAGGATCGCAAGGAAAAGGGCCTGCTTCTGGGGCAGAAAATGACCCCGAACCTGACCTTGTTCGCGCTGCCGCGCTTCGTGCGAAACTTCTCGATCGACCGCAAGGCCGAAACAGAGGCGCTGGATCGCGCCATCCGCCGCTTCGACATTCGTGCCCGCGACCCCAATGTCGACGTCGGTGACATGTCCGGCGGCAATCAGCAGAAACTGCTTCTGGCCAAGGTGATGGAATGCGACCCGCGCATCCTGATCATCGACGAACCGACACGCGGTATCGATGTCGGCACCAAGCAGCAGATCTATCACTTTATCGCCGCCATCGCCGCCGAAGGCGTCAGCGTCGTCGTGATCTCATCGGAAATGCCCGAGGTGATCGGCGTCAGCCACCGCGTCGCGGTGATGCGAGAGGGGCAGATCACCGGCATCCTGTCGGGCGATCACATCAACGAAAACGAAATCGTGCGCTATGCCGCAGGGTTGAAGCGGGAAGACTGACATGACCGAGGCCGCCATGACCACATCACCAAAAACCAGAAATTTCCGCATCGACTTCAAGACCGCCGGTCCGGCGATCGCGCTTCTGATCCTTTGCGTGATCGGGTTCCTGTTGAACCCCGCATTCATCAGCGAAGGCAACATCACCAACCTTCTGACCCGCTCGGCCTTTATCGGGATCATTGCAGTGGGTGCGACCTTTGTCATCACTGCCGGGGGGATCGACCTGTCGGTCGGGTCCATGGCGGCGGTGATCGCCGGGGTGATGATCATCGTCATGAACGGCGCGGTGGATACGTTTGGCACCGGGGTCACGACCGTCCTGATCGGCTGCGGCTGTTCGATCATCCTTGGGCTTGGTGCGGGCTGGGTAAACGGCGTCCTGACCACAAAGGGCAAGATCGAGGCGTTTATCGTCACACTTGGCACGATGGGCATCTATCGCTCGCTGGTGACCTATTTTGCCGACGGTGGCACGCTGTCGCTGAACTACGACATTCGTGGCACCTATCGCCCGGTCTATTACGACAGTTTCTTCGGCCTGCCGATCCCGGTCTGGGTCTTCATCGTGGTTGCGATCTGTGGCTGGCTTCTGCTGAACCGCACCGCCTTTGGCCGCTATTGCACCGCCATCGGGTCGAACGAGAGTGTGGCGCAATATTCCGCGATCAAGGTCGACCGGATCAAAACGCTGACCTTCGTGATCCAGGGGCTTTGCGTGTCGCTTGCAACCATCATCTATGTGCCGCGGCTTGGCTCTGCTTCGTCCTCGACCGGGGTGCTGTGGGAGCTTGAGGCAATCGCAGCGGTTATTATTGGCGGCACGGTGCTGAAGGGCGGTTATGGTCGCATCGGGGGCACAATTCTGGGGGCGCTGATCCTGACCACGATCGGCAATATCCTGAACTTCACCGACATGATCTCGAACTATCTGAACGGAACCATGCAGGGTCTCATCATCATCGTCGCAGTCTGGCTGCAACGGGGTGAGTGGGGCCGGACGAAACACAAGACCGAATAGCAAGTCTGAACCGAATTTCGCGGGAAATCGCGAAGGAACCGGGCCACCGGAATGGGAAGGTGCGCCCCATGAAAGGGAGGAAACCCATGAAGAAACTTGGAAAAATCAGCGCGCTGGTTGCAGCGGCAACGCTGTCGATCGCGGGCTCGGCCACGGCACAGGACAAGATCAAGATCGGCGTCAGCTATCCGACCCCGACCCACGCCTGGGCCGCCGGCATGAACTGGCATGCGGAAAAGGCCGAAGAGCGGCTTGAGGCGCTTTACCCGGATGTCGACCTGATCCTCGTGAACTCGCCGGATCCGGGCGCGCAGGCCTCGGCGCTTGAGGACCTTGTGTCGGTCCACCAGATCGATGCGCTTGTCGTGCTGCCGTTTGAATCCGAACCGCTGACCGACCCGGTTCTGAACGTCAAGAAATCCGGTGCCCTGATCACCGTGGTTGACCGTGGTCTCAGCCAGCCGGGGATCGAGGATATCTATGTCGCGGGCAACAACCCCGAACTGGGCCGCGTGTCGGCGCAATACATGAAGACCCGCCTGAACGAGGGCGACAACATCGTCGTCCTGCGCGGCATCCCGACCCTGATCGACAATGAGCGGTTTGACGCGTTCATGGCCGAGATGGAAGGCTCGGGCGTCAACATTCTGGATCACAAGCACGCCAACTGGAACCGTGATGACGGTTTCGAGGTCATGCAGGACTTCCTCAGCCGGTTCCCCGACATCGACGCGGTCTGGGCGCAGGATGATGACATCGCCATCGGTGTTGTTGCCGCGCTGAAACAGGCAGGTCGCGATGGCGACGGCATGTTCGTTGTCGGCGGTGCAGGCATGAAAGAGACCATCAAAGGCATCATGGACGGCAATGAGCTGGTCCCGGTCGATGTTCTTTATCCGCCAGCAATGATCGCCACCGCGATGGATGTCACCGTCGCCGCGTTTAAGTCGAACGGTCCCGTGGCCGGTCGCTATATCCTTGGTGCAACACTGATCACCAAAGACAATGCCGAGCAGTTCTATTTCCCGGACTCGCCGTTCTAATGTGAGCGGTAACATCGGGTAAGAACGAGGAGGGGGTTTCCCCAAAGTCCCCCTCCTCACTTTCAGGGAGAGAGACAATGAAAACGATCAAGGGGCCGGCACTGTTCCTGGCTCAGTTTGCCGGTGACGAAGCGCCGTTCAATTCGTGGGACAGCATCACCAAATGGGCCGCTGATTGCGGATACAAGGGCGTTCAGATCCCCAGCTGGGACGGGCGTCTCTTTGACCTGACCAAGGCGGCATCGTCGGCGGCCTATTGCGACGAGATAAAAGGGATTGCGGCCGACAACGGGATCGAGATCACCGAATTGTCGACCCACTTGCAGGGACAGCTTGTGGCGGTTCACCCGGCGTATGACGAGGCGTTTGACGGCTTTGCCCCCGAAGCGGTGCATGGCAATCCCAAAGCACGTCAGGCCTGGGCGGTTGAGCAGGTCAAGCTGGCGCTGACCGCATCAAAGAACCTTGGCATCACCGAACACGCGACCTTCTCGGGCGCGCTGGCGTGGCCTTATGTCTATCCTTGGCCCCAGCGTCCGGCGGGTCTGATCGAAACCGCGTTCGACGAATTGGCGCGGCGCTGGAAACCGATCCTGGATCACGCCGACAACATGGGGGTCGATGTCTGTTATGAAATCCACCCCGGCGAAGACCTGCATGACGGCATCACGTTCGAGATGTTCCTGGATCGCCTGAACGGTCACGCACGTTGCAACATGCTGTATGACCCCAGCCATTATGTGCTGCAATGTCTTGATTATCTTGACAATATCGACATCTACAAAGACCGGATCAAGATGTTCCACGTCAAGGATGCCGAGTTCAATCCAACCGGGCGTCAGGGCGTCTATTCCGGCTATCAGGGCTGGACTGACCGCGCGGGACGGTTCCGCAGCCTTGGCGACGGGCAGGTCGATTTTGGTGCGATCTTTGCGAAAATGGCGGCGAATGATTTTGATGGCTGGGCCGTGGTCGAATGGGAATGCTGCCTGAAACATCCCGAGGACGGGGCACGTGAAGGCGCGCAATTCGTCAAGGATCACATCATCCGCGTCACCGAACGCGCCTTTGACGACTTTGCCGATGGCGGCACGGATGAGGCGGCCAACCGCAGAATGCTGGGGATCGAGTGATGACGAAACCAATCAGACTGGGCATGGTCGGCGGCGGCAACGATGCCTTTATCGGCGCGGTTCACCGCATTGCCGCACGGATCGACGGACAATATGACCTTGTGGCGGGGGCCTTGTCCTCGTCCCCGGAAAAAGCGCGGGCCTCGGGGCAGGCGCTGGGGCTGGCGGCGGACCGGACCTATGACGACTACAAGTCCATGGCCATCCGCGAGGCGCGGTTGAAAGACGGGGTTGAGGCGGTGGCCATCGTCACCCCGAACCACGTGCATTTCGATGCCGCGCGAGAGTTCCTCAAGCGTGGCATCCACGTGATCTGCGACAAGCCCCTGACTTCGACACTGGCAGACGCGAAGAAATTCGTGGCGCTGACCGAAAAGTCAGATGCCAAGTTCATCCTGACCCACAACTACACCGGCTATCCGCTGGTGCGGCAGGCGCGGCAGATGGTGGCTGCCGGTGATCTGGGAGAAATCCGGGTCATTCAGGTCGAGTATCCGCAGGACTGGCTGACCGAAGAGGTCCACAACAAGCAGGCCGAATGGCGCACCGATCCCTCGCGCTCAGGCGCAGGCGGGTCGACCGGCGATATCGGCACCCATGCCTTCAACCTTGCCTGTTTCATTTCCGGTCTCACCCCGGACAGCCTGTCGGCGGATATCCAGAGCTTCGTTCCCGGCCGTCAGGTCGATGACAACGCCCATGTGATGCTGCGCTTCCAGGGCGGCGCGCGTGGCATGTTGTGGTGCAGTCAGGTTGCGCCGGGCAACGAGAACGGGTTGCGCATCCGTATCTATGGCTCGAAGGGCGGCATCGAATGGGCGCAGGAAAACCCCAACGTCATGGCCTATTCCCCGTTTGGCGAGCCGACCCGCCTGATCACCCGCGCGGGCAATGGGATGCCGCCAAGCGTCGCGCATCTGACGCGCACGCCGGGCGGCCACCCCGAAGGCTATCTGGAAGGCTTCGCCAATATCTATCTCGAAGCGGCGGCCCTGATCCGCGGCACCGGCGATGGCGCAGACTTGCCAACCGTGTATGACGGGCTCTTGGGGGTTCGGTTCGTTGACGCCTGCGTGCGCTCCTCTGCACGCAATGGCGCGTGGATCGACCTCGGCTAATCCCTGTCATCACGAGGAAAATGGCGCCCCGGCAGGTCCGGTGGCGCCATTTTTTGTGGGGCCTCAGTAGTCCGAGACTAGAAGGTGTGTCGGCGCGACATCCTCGTCAATCGACGAGAACCGCCCAATCGGCATCTCAAAGACATTGTCGGTGCGGTCGTCATTCACGGTCGAGACTTCTCGGATCAGACAATCCCCCTTTTCCGCCCAGAATGCATGCCAGACCCCTGGCAAAAGCGTGACGCTCTGACCTGGTGCCAGCCGCAAGAGACCGCCCGCGTCCAGCGTCACCTCGACCCCGTCACTGGGCACGGTGACCTTGGCGTTTCGGTCGATCGATCCGTCAGCGGCCGGCGCGAACAATTCGATGATCAATTCACCCCCTCCAGCGTTGATGATGTCTTCGGCCTTGATATTGTGGCGGTGCATCGGCGACAGCTGGTTCTGACGCGAGATCATGACCTTCTCGGCATAGAGCATGCCGCGCCCTGTGGTCAGGTCGGACAGGGTGCCATTGCGGGTGGTGAACAGGAAAAGGCCAAGTTCGTCGAATTTTCCCTGCCCGTAATCGGTGATGTCCCACCCCAGTCCGCGCGCGCGGATCGTGGCGGCGTGGTCGGCACGCATCTCATCCGGGCTCCAATAGGCAAAGGGCGGCAGGATCTGGCCAAAGCTGCGGATGAAGGCATCGCTTTCGGCGAGGATCTGGTTGACCAGAGAGCGTTTCATGACGGTCCTTTCAGTAGTTCCGCAACACGGTGCGGGCGGTGATCTGACAGTTCTTAACGGCGGCCCCGTCGATCCGTTTCATCAGCAGGTCCGCCAATTGGTAGCCTGCTTCCATGCGGGAGTAGTAAGAGGCAGATACAGGTGAGCCGACATAGGCCGCGAGGTTGGTGCCGGTGCGCATTGAAAAACCGACATCACCGGCCTTCGGCCCCAGCACCTGCTGAACCCCGGCGCGGGCCCCGAAAAACACCAGTTCATTCACGCAGACAAAGGCGTCCGCGCCCTGTGTCAGCAGGTTTCGGGCCGCTTCTGTCGCCACGGTCGGCTCAAGCCCCACATGACGCACCAATGCGGGGTCAAAGGACAAATCCGCTTCGTCCAGCGCACGGGCGTACCCGGCAAGGCGCTGCGACACAAAGGAATACCGGGCGTCCCCCTCAAGCAGCGCGATCCGGCGATAACCCCGGTCGATCATCGCCTTGGTGCCCTGATAGGCGGCGTCTTCGTTGTCGAGGTCGAAATACGCGTGGCGCGCCGCGATGTCGGTTCTCCCAAAGGTCACAAACGGGATGTCGGCCCGCATCAGGTATGCGACACGGGCGTCCTCGGGCGTGGTGTGGTCCAGGATGATCCCGTCGGCATTGCGGCCCTTCACCGCCCGTTTGATCGCCTCAAGCCCGGTTTCGTCCATCGTAACCGGCGTGGCGCGCACCGCGTAATCCGACCCGGCAAGGCGCTTGTGGATACCGTTCAACAGGCCCACCGACCCGGAGTCTCCGATCTCTTCTTCGGTGGGGAAGCTGAGGAAGGTCATAATCACAAAGGATTGGCCTGTGCGCAGCTTCACCGCGTCCAGATTGCGGACATAGCCCAACCGGTCGGCGGCCTCGTTCACACGCGCGACGGTTTCGGCTCCGATCCGGCCGCTGCCCTGCAGGGCTCGGGTGACGGTGGTCACCGAAACCCCCAACTCGTCAGCGATGGATTTCAAAGTCACATGCTTCTGTTTTGGCATGAATTTACCCCTTCAACACCTGGATTGGGGCAGGGTTGCGGGAGGGATCGGCCCCCCTGTGTCGAAGAACCCGGATGGTTCGTGAGCGCCCCGGCATCAGGGTCAAGCAATTGTCGTCGTAAACCGCCCGCCCCCCGTGATCATGGGTGACAAACAGGGCAGGGCGGTCGCTTGTCAGCGTAATCTGATCCCCGTCCCGTGACACGTCAATCTTCGGCTGACCAAGGTCATAGTCTTTCGGGCGTTTTGGCAGATACTCGTTCTCTCCGACATGCACGCCCGTCTTGTCGGTCCAGTCGAAATGCAGGAAGGCGTCATCGGCCAAGGTGCCGGGCGCAAGGCGCATGACCTCGGTCGCGCGGCCCGGCGGCAGCGCTGCGTTGGCAGGCACCAGCGCGTCGATCACCCCGGACACATGAACGGCTCGTGTGGTTATGTTCAGGGTCACGGTGTCGGCCGTGTCGTTCACGCCAAAAAGCACCACCTCGCCCGTCGCATCGTCGGGTTGTGCGGTGACCAGCACCGGAGCCAGAAACCGTCGCGCCAGATAGTGGGTGCATTTCCACGCCCCGCCATATTCCAGGCTGGACCAGCTTGCCACCGGCCAGGTGTCGTTCAACTGCCAGAAAAGTGTTCCCATGCAGCGGGGGGCGTTTGCCCGCCAGAACTCGATCGCGGTCTTCATCGCAAGACCCTGACTGACCTGGCTGAGATAGACCATGTCGTCGAACCGGTCGGGAAAGCGGAAATAGCGCTGCAGCGTTTCGACGATCCGGGCATTGCCGCCTGCGTTGCGCTGATGCACCTCCATTACGCGGGACGATACGTTGCGGTCGGCGGGGTCGGTGAAGCCTTCGATCACTTGCATCGACGGAAAGGACTGGAACCCGAATTCGGAGGCAAACCGTGGGCGCACGCTGCGGTAATGCTCGAACTCGCGGGCCGAGTGCCAGACATCCCAGAAATGCATGTCGCCCGAGGTGTCGACGTGCCAGCCGTCGCCGAAATCCAGACGACCGACCGAAGGAGAGGATGGCCAGAAGGGAACACCGGGGGCCTCATCCTCGATCGCCTCTTCCAGCGCGTGGTTCAACCGGTCATAGATCGCAAGGTATCGGTCGCGGTTGGCGCGGGTCTCATCAAACCAGCCAAGCGCGCCCACCAGTTCATTGTCGCCACACCACAGCGCAAGACAGGCAAAACGCGATAGCCGACGAATCTGTTGGCGCGCTTCGCGCCGGACGAGGTCCAGCCAGTCGCGTTGATGCGCGGGATAGCTGTTGCAGGCGAACATGAAATCCTGCCAGACCATCAGGCCCAATTCGTCGCACAATTCGTAAAACCAGTCCGCCTCGTACTGGCCGCCACCCCAGACACGGATCATGTTCATATTGGCATCCACGGCCGATTGCAGCAGGTCGCGGGTGGCCTCGGGCGTGGCCCTTTGCGGCAGGGCGTCTGCAGGAATCCAGTTCGCGCCGCGCATAAAGATATCACGGCCATTGACCCTGAAAGCAAAGCGGTTGCCGACCTCGTCAGGTGAGGTGTCCAGTGCCACGTCGCGCAGGCCCAGCTTGACGTGCCGCGCCTCGTTGCCAAGGCGAATGCCCAGGTCATAGCGATGCTGGCCCCCTGCACCGGCAGGCCACCACAGCACCGGATCGTCGATCCTGGCCGACAGGGTGATCCGGTTCTGACCCGGCCAGACCTGTTTGCCGGCGCGGATGGTCTGGCCGTCAATCTCGATTTCAGCTTCGGCGGTGGTGGCGGCATTGGCGTCAAAGAACAGTTCCACCGAAACCGTGACCGAACCATCCTGACCGTGATCCTGCCGGACCACCACGTCGTCAAGACGCAAGGGATCGCAGCGACGCAGGGTGACATCGCCATAGATGCCGATGGGCGACAGCGCGATGTTCCAGTCCCATCCGGCGTGGCACTGGGTCTTGCGCAGGAAGTTGTAATGCGCCAGCCGATTATTCTGAGCGATATAGGGGATCGGGATGTCCGACGCCGCCGCTTTTTCTGCGGCGATCCTGCTGTTTGACAGGAAATGCACCTGCAACAGGTTCTCGCCGTCGATCAAGGCGTCACTCACGTCGAAATCATACCGCAGGAACTGGTTTTCGCAGCGTCCGATCTCTTGGCCGTTCAATCGGATTGTCGCATGGGTATCGACCGATGTCAGCGTCAGCACATAACGCCCGCCAGCCAAAGGACCGACGTTGAACCGGGTCTCGGCCAGCCATTCCGATTGATGCACCCAGTCAAGGTCAGGTTCGGTGTCGCGCCAATAGGGATCGGGGATCAGCCCTTCTGCCAACAGTGCCGAGTGGACGTCGCCCGGCACCGGGAACGGAGCCACGATGTCGCTCCCCACCAGCGAAAGGGTCCAGCCATCGCTGAGGGGCAACGTTGTCGATGAAACGGTCACGAAAGCCATCCTTGAACATGTCTAAAATCGCCTCTGCACAGTCCTGGGCAGGTGCTTGTCCGTCATATTGCGCAATCGTTAAACCAGTCAAGGACAATCGATTGCGCGCCGCAATTTCGGAACCTGCTGTGGGGCATACCGACTGCCCGGGATACAACAAATGCCCCGTTCACTGCGTAATTTCTTGGAAAGTATATGGCGTGGCCTTGAAGGGGGGCAGGACGGTGTCCTTTTTCGCCCCTCTTTTATCTTCCGATCCAGCCATCTGCCCGGTTTTCAAAGAAGTCGAATTCGCCGATGACCGGGGTGTCAATCGCTCCAGGCCATCGTTTCGAAATTCTCGCGAAAGGCGAATCGGGCAAGGTGAGAATCGATAACAGACCGAGCCCGATCCACGGTTTCGGCGTCTTCCAACTCGAAACGGACGGTCAGACCGTCGGCATCGGCCGACAGGAATGCTTGCCCCATCGGAAAGCTGCAAACGCCTTCGGTTTCGCTGTATTCGACATTGATTTTATGAGAAAAATGCTTGCAAAGCTGTTGCAGGTATTTCGATCCGTTCGGGGTGGCAAATGTGCCTGTCAGCTCTTGCATTTGGGTCAATCCGTCTATTGCGTGAGTTTCAACTTCTCTCTGGACTTGCCGAAAAATCCCCCATAATCAAGTCGCAAATCACACATGCAAAGCCAGCCTTCGGGCACGCCATGCGGGAAACAGGAGTTTTCGATGTTCCGCTGGTTGGCCATTGCCATTTCGATTTTTGCGTCCTCAGCAACTGCACAATCCGTATCGGTTGAGACCCATGCCGGCGTCATTGACGCGCCGGTGGCTCCGGGCAAGGTTGTCGTCCTCGACATCCCCGCCATTGACACGCTTGCGGCGCTGGGCGTTGCTGTGGATGGGATTGTGGGACCGCTTTATGTCGACTACCTCGATCAGGCCGTCGAAGGGGCGGAAAAGGTCGGATCCCTGTTTGAACCGGATTACGAGAAAATTGCCGCGCTGCGCCCCGACCTGATCATCGCCGGGGGGCGGTCGCAAGCCGCAATACCCGACCTGTCGAAACTGGCACCAACTCTGGACATGACGATCTGGGAAGACACGGTTGGGCAGTCGCTGGCCCGGCTCTCTGCCTATGGCGCGATTTTCGGGAAAGAAACCGAAGCGGCAGAATTGAAGGACGTGTTTGAGACAAAGCTGGCCGCCGCTCGCAACGCCTCAACCGGCAAGGGCAAGGCGATGATCGTGATGACAAATGGCCCCAAGATCTCGGCCTATGGCGCGGCCGGGCGGTTTGGCTGGATCCACACTGAACTGGGGCTGGCAGAGGCAATCGACGGCATGCAGGATACGCCGCATGGCGAGGCGATCAGCTTTGAATTCATCCGCGACGCCAACCCCGACATCCTGCTTGTGATCGACCGGCAGGCCGCCATCGGTCAGCCGGGCGAGGCCGCATCGGTGACTCTGGACAATGCGCTGGTTCAGGAAACCAATGCCTGGAAATCGGGCAAAGTGATCTATCTCGACAGCGCCCGGATCTATGTCGCAGGCGGCGGCTATCAGGCATTGATCCATACGTTTGACCAGATTGCGACCGCGTTGGCGGATTGATCCTGGCTTGGGGTCTGTCATGCGGCAAGAGACCGGAACAGAAGGCAGCGACCGCATCCGGGTCGCGCGGACACGCGCGTTGCGGATCGGATTGCCTCTGCTTGCCCTTGTTTCGGTTCTGTCGCTGTTCATAGGCGTGATCGACCTTGGACCCCGCGACCTGATCCAGGATCCCGAAGCGTTGCGCCTGATTGCGCTGAGCCGCTGGCCCCGGACCGCAGCGGCGCTTATCACCGGGGCGTCGCTGGCCGTGGCGGGTACGCTGATGCAAATGCTGGTGCGCAACCGCTTTGTCGAACCGATGACAGCGGGCACCGGGCAAGGCGCGGCGCTGGGCATCCTTGCGGTCACATTTCTTCTGCCGACGGCACCGCTTTTTGCGAAAATGGCCGTCGCCTCGGCCACCGCACTGGTCAGTTCTCTTGTGTTCCTGGCCATCGTGCGCCGCCTGCCGCCAACCCAGCCTTTGCTGATCCCGCTGGTCGGGCTGGTTTATGGCGGTGTTCTGGGGGCGGTTGTGACCTTCATCGCCTACCAGGTCGACCTGTTGCAATATGTCGGCGTCTGGATGAGTGGCGAGTTCTCGGGGGTTCTGAGAGGACGCTACGAATTGCTGTGGATCGCCGCTTTGGTTGCGGGACTGGCCTATCTCGCCGCCGATCAGTTCGCCATTGTCGGGATGGGGCGGACGGTCAGCGTGAACCTTGGTCTGAACTACGGGCAGGTGGTTCTGATTGGATTGGTGGCGATCTCGGTCGTGACGGCGCTTACCGTGGTGACGATTGGGATGATCCCGTTCGTCGGCCTTGTCGTGCCCAATATCGTAGCGCGATTATGGGGTGACAACCTGCGGTTAACGCTTCCCGTCACCGCACTGATGGGGGCGGGGCTGGTTCTGGTGTCGGACATGCTGGGCCGTATCCTGCGCGCCCCTTATGAAATCCCAGTCGGCACGGTTTTTGGCATTGTCGGAGCGGCGCTATTCCTGTGGCTTCTCTACCGGGCGCCGCGTCATGGCTGAGCGCCGCCTGATTCCGACGGCGGGGCTGCTTCTGGTCGCCGCCGTTCTCTACATGACCCTTGGCGCAGGCGGGAACTGGGGCTTTGTCCTTCCGTTCAGGGGCGCGAAACTGGTGGCGCTCCTGTTGGTGGGGGTTGCAATCTCGACCTCGACCGTGCTGTTCCAGACCATCACCCGCAATCGCATCCTGACCCCGTCTATCATGGGGTTCGACGCGCTTTACGTGCTGCTTCTGACCGGGGTGGTCTATGGCTTTGGTGGGCAGGCATATCTGGACCTTCCGCCGCAGGTTCTGTTCCTGTTCAACGTCGTACTGCTGGTGGGGGCGTCGCTGCTCCTGTTCGGCACGCTCCTTGGCCGGGCGCAGGGGGACCTGATGCGCCTGATCCTGACCGGTATCATCTTTGGTACGCTGTTTTCCTCGGTCACCGGGTTCTTCCAGCGCCTGATCGACCCGAACGAATTTGCCATCGTTCAGGTCAGTTCATACGCGCGCTTCACCCGGATCGAGACCGATCTTCTGGCGATTGCCAGCCTGCTGGTTGCGGGCTGCCTGATTGTCGCATGGCGTTTGCGGCACCAGCTTGACGTGCTGGCGCTTGGTCCGAAGGCCGCAGTCAATCTGGGCGTTGATCCGCGCCGCGGACAGTTGGTGGTCCTGACATTGATTGCGGTTCTGGTGTCGGTCTCGACCGCACTGGTCGGGCCGGTGGTGTTCCTTGGCCTGCTGGTTGTCAGCCTTGCCCATCTTGTCACACCCAGCGCGCATCATGCTGTGATCCTGCCCGCAGCGGCGATGATTTCGGCCATCGTCCTGGTGGCCGGACAAACCATCATGGAACGTGTCCTGTCCCTGGCGACGCCGCTGTCTGTGGTCGTGGATTTCGTGGGCGGATTGGTGTTTCTCGGACTGCTTCTGAAAGGACTGCGCAGATGATCAGGGTGGACGGGCTTTCGTATCGGATCGGAGAGCAGCACATCCTGTCCGATATCTCTTTGGACCTGCCGCGCGGCGGCATTAGTGCCCTTGTTGGGCCAAACGGGGCGGGGAAATCGACCCTGTTGTCCTTGATCGCGCGACTGATCCCGATCCAGACCGGAAGGATCACGGTGGATGATCTGGTCGTTGGCCAGTGTGCCTCGGATATTCTGGCGCGCAAGTTGGCGATCCTGCCGCAATCCGACGACATTGCGCCCCGGTTGACCGTTCGCGAACTGATCGGTTTCGGCCGTTTTCCGCATCACAAGGGGCGGCCAGGTGTTGACGATCGCCGGAAAGTAGACGCTGCGATCGAAGCCTTTGACCTTGAGCCGCTGCAGCATCGCCCGCTGGACACCTTGTCTGGCGGTCAGAGGCAGCGGTCGCTGATCGCAATGGCTTTTGCGCAGGACACCGACTACCTGCTTTTGGACGAACCGCTGAACAATCTTGATATCGCCGCCAGCCGGTCGCTGATGGCGCGGTTGCGGGACCTGGCCGAGGTCAACAATCGCAGCATCGTTGTCGTTTTGCATGATCTCAATTTTGCCTGTGGTTATGCCGACTTTCTTGTCGCTCTGACCGCGGGTCGGATCGGGGCGATGGGGCCACCGTCGACGGTTGTGACCAGCCAGATGGTGGCAAAGGTGTTCGGTACCAAGGCCCCGGTTATCCGGGTCGGCGACAGGCCGCTGGTGCAGGTTTGAAATGGATGTCAGCAATAGTTGACAAAAATAATCAGGAAAGATAAGCCCGGATCGGAAACCACGCTGCCGAAGGCCATGGATACGGGGGAAGGCTTGATGACAAAACAAGATTTTGTGCAGGTTCGCAGCCAAACCGGGAAAGCGCGTGATTGCGCCCTGGCATTTATTGCTCTGATCGTCACGCTCGTATCGGTCGGCGGGGCAGCCGCGCAGGAGGTAGGGCAGGAGGCTGGGCAAGTGCCCCTCTCTTCGCAACCGCCCATTGCGAGTTTCGGCGCACCTGACGCGCCCCCGATGCCTTCGCCGACTATGGCTGCGCCTGCTGAAAACGTCAGCCCGACAGAGCATCACGCAGAGACCCCAGGGGAAGCCACCGCTGGCCAGGACGACGGGGCCCGGTTCCCCGACACTCCAGCCGGCACGGTGCCTGGCGAAATGCACGCCGTCCCAGTGTCTTTTTCGCAGACGGCCGCCCGGAACACGGTTGCTTTTCTGCGCAATGGGGGTCCGTCGATCTGGGCGATTTCGGCCCTGTCAGTAGTGACCTTGACCCTGATCCTTTGGAAGATCTGGCGCCTCGCCCTGGTTGGGGCCTGGTCGAAGGGGCGCGCGCTACAAGCGGTGCGCCTTTATCAGGATGGCAGCCCAACCGAGGCACTTGCCCAGGTTGCCGGTCGGCCGGGGGTGCGCTCGAAGGTGGTCAGCGCGGCAATCGGCGCCCGCCGGGATCTTGGTGATGATGACGCACGTGCCGAAACCGGACGCGTGGCGCGCAAGGAACTTGCCGAGGCCAGCACGGGGCTCCGTGCGCTTGAACTGATCGCCACGATCGCGCCGTTGCTGGGGCTTCTGGGCACGGTGCTGGGCATGATCGCCGCGTTCAAGGCCTTGCAAGAGGCTGGCTCTCGCGCGGATCCAGCACTCTTGGCCGGCGGTATCTGGGAGGCGCTTCTGACCACCGCCGCAGGCATGGCCGTGGCGATCCCGGCCTCTGTCGCGCTTAGTTGGTTCGAGGCGGTCATCGACCGGATGCGCCGCGACGTGGAAGACGCTGCAACCCGCATCTTCATTGCCCCTAAACCTCCGACCAGGCCGAAACTGGCGGCTGCGGCGGAATGAGGACCGGCAATGTTCAACCTTGTTCAGGACCGTCCAAGACGGCGACCCAGCCTGACCCCCATGATCGACGTGGTTTTTCTGCTTCTGGTCTTTTTCATGCTGGCATCGCGATTCGGTGCAGAGCAGGTTCTGCCAGTCCCGCTGGCCGGTAACGGCGGGGCTTACCAGGGGCCACCGCGCCTGATCGAGGTCTCTCCGGCCACGGTCAAGTTGAACGGGGTTGAGGTGGCTCTGGCCGAACTGCCCGCGTATGTTGCTGACCTGATGTCGGCGCCGCAGGACATGTTGATTCTGCGCGGGCGCGAGGGGGCAACATTGCAGCGGATTGTCGATGTCTCGGACGCGCTCAGGGGGGCGGGGATGACCAATCTGGTGCTGGTCGAGTGATGGATTTCGCGCCGCCTCCGAAACGTCCGCGGTCCGAGTCCATCGTGCCGATGATAAACGTCGTCTTTTTGCTTCTGATCTTTTTCCTGATGACATCGGAGCTGACCCAGCCGGCCCCGGTTGACGTGAGGCCGCCCTCGGCCGGGCAGTCCACCGACCCCTTGGCCGAGGTCAGGATCCACGTCGACACAGGCGGGCAGCTCTATTTCCAAGATTTCACCGGCGACGGGGCGCTGATTGAAGCTGCGCGGATGGCACAGGCTGATCCCCAGGTGCTTCTGACAGCGGACGCCAACATCGAGGCAACGAGACTGGCGGCCATCTTGTCGCGTCTTGCCGCGGCGGGTCTGTCGCGAGTCGAACTGGTGGTGACCGCGCGATGAGGGCCGTGGCCGAGAAAACCACCTTTGCCGCGCTTGCGCTTGCGTTGCACGTGTTGGCGATGGGGGAGGTCCTGAAAGGTGGGGCTGAAGCGGGCGGCACAGGCGGCGAGGCGCTGGTGTCCGTTCGGGCCGCAGCTGCCCAGATCGAGACGATGGTTGCCCAATGGGACCGCCCGCCAGACGCGCAACAGGTCGTCGAAATGGCCGAACCCTTGGTGCCAACGGTCGACCAGACCACACCTGACAGGGTCGCGGTGGACCTGCCCACCGCCCCTCGCGCAAATGCCCGGCTGACAACGCAAGAGGCTGCGACGTCGCCGAAACTGCCGGAAGTGGATACGCAAGCCCCGCAACCGCCCGGTGCATCGGTCGAGGAAGCACCGCAACTACCGAAACCCCAAGCCGACCCGCCAAAACCAAAGGCGCAGCCTGCAGAAAAGCCGCAATCTGCCAGCGCGGGCCGTGCGGCGCAAAAGGCGGCGGGACAGGGTGGGTCGCAAAGCGCAGGTCAAAACGGGGCATCATCGGTCAAGACCGCCTCAAAAGGGCAGCAGGACAAGGCGCTGGCGGTCTGGGGGGCAAAGGTCCGAAACCGGATCGAAAGGGCCAAACGTTACCCATCGGGCACCCGTGCGACCGGACGTGTGGTGGTCGGGTTGGTGGTGTCACGAGACGGGCGGTTGTTGTCGGTTAGCCTGCGCAAGTCCTCCGGCGACCCAAAGCTCGATCAGGCGGCGCTGGCTGCCGTGAAGCGGGCTGGCAAGTTTGCCAAGGCGCCAAAAGAATTGACCAAGACGCAATACACCTTTTCCTTGCCGATCGGCTTCGCACGTTAAGCGCCGGGCAAAACACGGGCCTCCGAAGAGGCCCGCGCAGTTTTAGCGTCTGGTTTCAGAATGTCACATTGGCGGCCAACATTATGGTGCGGCCCGGTTCGTTCAGCGGGATAGGTCGCCCCACCTGCCCGGCGGCATCGCTGCCCCGCGCGACATAGGTCTCGTCAAACAGGTTGCGCACATCCAGCCTAAGGCGAAGGTTGTCCAGTTGCGGCGGGACATATTCGACAAAGGCGTTGAACACCGCATAGGCGTCAAGGTCAGCCTCTGCATATTCGGGTGCGATCTGGGCCGTGCCCCCGACGGTCCAGCCGAAGGCCGGCTGCCATGCGGTCTCGAGCGCAAAGATATGGCCCATTGGCCGACCCAGATAATAGGCTGTCGAACTGATCGGTGCGCCTTCGGACTGAACATCCGAGAAGGTGTATTTCACACGTGCAAACCCACTATCCCAGAAATACCCAAGCGACCCATCGAAGCCTTGCGATGTCAGGTCAGTGATCTCGCCTCGTGCACCAGCGGTGGGAAGCACCGCGGCAAGATCGTCGATCTGGGTGTGAAACACCGCGCCATTGGCAACCCAGTTGCCATTGTCAAAGCGCAGACCGATGCGGGCGCTGTTGCTGCGCGAAGACGTGAACCCGGTGTAATCCCAGGGCGTGAAGAAGTTGACCAGCGCCGCCTCGCCCAGATTATAGCCGCCAAAAGTCGAAGCCACACCCGCGTTCAGCGTCAGGGTGTCTGTCAGCCGTACATCAATCGCGGCATTGCCGCTGAGACCGCTGTCGACAAACTGAGACCCGTCCGCTCCATCGAAATTCTGATGGTCGTAACGCGCCCCGTAGCTGACCGAAACCGCATCCGTCAGATCCTGCCGTGCCTGTGCAAAAAGACCGATGTTTCGAAGGCGCTCCATTCCGGTGAAGTTGAACGGCGCGTCGGTGAATCCCTCGGCGTCTTCATCGAAAAAGTCGATCCCGGCGGTTAGCGTGCCATTGCCCAGTTGAAAGGTGTTCTTGAACGTACCGCTGAGGCTTGTGTTGATGCCCTCGACTCCACCTGCGTCGGTTTCCTGTTCGTTATAGGCCAGTTGGAAGAACGGGTCGAACCAGTCGTCTGGGTTGTCCTTGGTATAGGTCAGTGCATAGGAGCTGCGCCGCGCATAGCCAGGGATCAGCACGCTGGGCCCGTTGGTCAGCCCGGCGAAATCGGGGCGCGTGAACAGCAATCCCCCAGGTCCCGCCTGCGCGGTTCTCAGCCCGGTATCCTCGGTCAGTGATGCGGACAGGGCGATGCGGTGGCCGTTCTCTGTGGTGTAGGACAGTTTGCCCATGTAATCGGTCAGATCGGGGTTGGTACCCTCCACGACGACGCCGTCGCCGTCCTTGTAGTCCTCGCCCTTGTGTCTGGTGGCACTGAACAGATAGTCCAGCCCGCCAGACTGCCCATAAAGCGCAAGATTGCCGCGCAGCCCGGCGCCATTGCTGCCTGCCATAACTGAGGCGCGCCCACCGAAGTCGTCGCCCGGTTCCAAAAGATCGCGCGCGTCCTTGGTGGTATAGGCCAGCGACCCGCCCAATCCGCCCGGTCCGGCATCCGCCGGGGCAAGCCCGGAACTGACCTCGACGGATTTCAGAAGCGCCGGGTCAATCAGGACATTGCCTGTGTGATGAAAAGCCGACTTGTTCTGGCGGGCGCCATCGATGGTGACGCTCAGCAGGCTCTCTTCGACCCCGTTGACAAAGACCTTCTTGGCAATGGCGGCACCGCCGCTTGTATTGATCGCGGATTCACCATCAAAGACCTCGGTGATGGTCGCCGGGTTGCGGCGTGCGATGTCTTCGGTTTCGATGCCGAGGTTGCCGAGGACCTGTTGGGCGTCAGCCTGTTCGATCCTGATTTCGTCCAATTGATGCGGTTCTTCTTCCGTGTCGGCCTGTGCCGCGCCTACGAAAGCAAAGGACGCGCCAAGCAGTAGCGCCCCCCGAAGCGAGATTTTCATTCCGAGTCCCTCAGTAAGTTTTTGGATTTGGCTGAAGGGATTGATAAAGACAATCAACGCCTTGGCTGCGGGTGAGGTATCAATGTTGACTAATTTACTCAATTAAATTTGAGGCCGAGAACAATCCGCTCTCGAACCTATGGCAAAAAGGCCGCAGGTGGTTTGAGAAGGTCAATGAAACGATGGTGCGAAAGGTGAAAGGGGGCCGCGTCTTTTGGAACGCGGACGGCAGACCTGCATCTCTCACGATGCGCAATCCATTGGACCCGACGCTAGATCGTGCTTTTGGTCAGCATTGATGCGAGGTCGCGCAGGCGCGGCCCGAAATCTTCGATCAGCTTTTCCTTGGGCAGGTAGTTCGATGGTCCACCAAGGTTGAATGCCATCAATGGAACGTCGCGCTGGTGGCTGCGGAAGGGCACGGCGACCGAATGCACATGCGGCTGCCAGTCGCCAAGGTTGGCGTAAAACCCGCGCGTCGCGATCTCTTCCGCGGCCTGATCGATCCCCGCTTTCAGTTCCGGCCATTTCTCGGGCCCGGCGTTTTCCTCGACTGCGGCCAGGATTTCGTCGCGTTCTTCCGGTTCGGCGGCGGCGATATAGGCCCGTCCCATCGCCGAACGCGCCAGCGAGATGCGCGACCCCACATCCAGCTGCAAAGAGATCACCCCGCGCGACCGCGCCGTGGCAAGATAGATCATGGTGTAATCGACCCGCCCGCCAAGGGCGACCTGAACCCCCTCTCCGCAATGGCTGGCCAGTTCGCGCATGTAGTTCTGGGCCGCTTCACGCACCGTCAGCCCGCTGAGGCAGGCATATCCAAGGCTCAGAACCGGCACCCCCATGCGGTAGCGTCCGGTATCGGTGTCATAGATCAGGTAACCCGATTTCAACAGTGTGTAGGTCAGCCGCGAAATGGTCGAGTTCGGCAATCCAGTGCGTTCGGACAGGTCGCCATTGCTCAGTCCGGCGTGGTCATCGGGGCGGAAGGCGCGCAGCACCTCCAGTCCACGATGCAGCGCGGTGATGAACTGCCGGTCGTCCACGCCGCCCGTGCCAGAATCCGTGTCGGTCGGAGTTTCGGTTCTCTTGCGCATGCACGTTCTCCCGGCGGGCTGGTGGGATCATATCCCGTTTGCTTTTTCCGACTGTCGGAATTTGGCTGACATTACTGCGCTATGACAAATCCTTCCAGAGGACTTTTCCCGTTGCTGATTTTGGCAGGGCGTCGGCAAAGACCACTTGTCGCGGGCATTTATAGGCGGCCATCTCGTGGCGACACCAGTCGATGATGTCCTGCTCCGAAAGTCCGCCATTTGCCCCATTGCGGCGCACAACATGGGCTTTCACGAATTCGCCGCGGCGGTCGTCCTTGGCGCCGACGACACAGGCTTCGGCAATACCGGGATGGTGCAGCATCATCGCCTCAACCTCGGCGGGCCAGACCTTGAAGCCCGAGACATTGACCATGCGTTTCACCCGGTCGACCATGTAGAAATAGCCGTCCGCGTCGCGGTAGGCGATGTCGCCGGTGCGGAAGAAGGGTTTGCCGTCGATCTCGACAAAGGCGTCTCGCGTGGCTTCCTCGTTGTTCCAGTAGCCAAGAAAGACCTGCGGTGCGTGGGTTACGATCTCGCCCGGCTCGCCAAGGTCCAGTTCATCCGTGGTGCCCGGTGCAACGATCCGGCTGTCGACGTCGAAGATGGGAACCCCAAGGCATTGGTCACGCGGCGCGTCCGGCGGGTTGATATGAAGTGCAGCCATTGTTTCTGACAGGCCATAGCCCTCAAGATAAGGACGCCCAACTCGATTTCGCAGCTTGACCGCGATGGCATCCGGCATTGCCGCGCCGCCACCACCGATCGTCTCGAGGCTTGAGAGGTCATAGCTCTCGGCCTCGGCATTGTTCAAAAGGTCAATTGCCATGGTCGCGATCGACGCCCAGTGGGTGACCTTGTAACGTTCGATCAGCTTGGCGGCGTGAACCGCATTCCAGCGGGTCAGGATTACGATGGGGCTGCCGCGCAGGATCGGCACGTTCATCGAGCTTTGCATCCCCGTCACGTGGAAAAACGGCAGGGTGGCCAGCGTGATGTTTTCCGGCGTCGTCGGTGTCCAGGTCGAGGTCGCCATGGTCGTGGTCATCACCGTGCGGTGGCTGTGGACGCAGCCCTTGGGATGGCCCGTGGTGCCGGAACTGAAGGGGATCACCGCTCGGTCGTCCGGCCCGGTCTCGCGCGGGCGCGGCGTTGAGCCAGAGGCGACGGCATCGGAAAAGCGGTAACACCCCGGCCCGGTGAACACGGTATCAGTGAGGTCAGGCAGGGGCGCGGGCAGCGGAATGTCGAAGCTGGGATCGCCCATGTCGGCATAGGCCGCGCCGATGATGTGTTGCAGAGCGCCCTCTTCCAGCAGCGGCACCGCGTTCGGGGTCAGTTCCAGCCCCGCGACCATGATGGACGCACCGGTGTTGTCGACGAGATAGCGCAACTCGCCCTTTTGGTTCATCGGGTTCACCGGGACCACCACGCCACCCGCGCGCAGGATGCCGTAGTAGGAGATGATGAATTGCGGGCTGTTCTGCATGAAAAGCAGCACCCGGTCGCCTTTCGTCAGCCCCAGGTCGGCTTGCAGGAACCCTGCCAGCGACTGGACCTTGCTCCAGATGTCGCCAAAGCTGAAATGTCTGCCCTGGAAGATGATCGCGCCGCCGTCGGGATTGGCCTTTGCGGTCTCTTCCATGTTGGCGTCGATACTGCGTTCGGGGATGGTCAGCTTGCGCGCCATCCCTTCGGGCCATGTGGTGTGCGGATGTCTGCCGCCCATGTTGTCTCCTCCTTCACGTCAGGTTGTTTCGGTCGCCCCCGGTCTCCTACTGGCAGGGCTGCCGCAGCGCGTTTCCCGATCTTTCAAATGGCGTTTCGGAACAGGTTGGCGCGGTTCAACCCACTCCAGCCCCTCCTCGCCGTATGGATGTCCTCCTCGGGTTTTGCCGTAATGGACGTCACGTCCTATTTCCGCAGGGCAAAAAAGATTTCCGCAAATATTGACTAAGTTTTCGATCAGTGCAACAGAAAGGATGCAATCGAGGAGATGAGTGATGGATTTCTTTCCCGTATCCGACCGGGCGAAAGAGCTGCGCGAAAAGCTTTTGCGCTTCATGGAGGACGAGATTTACCCAAACGAGAAGGTGTTCGAGGCGCAACATGCCGAGGGCGATCCGTGGGATGCGCCGCCGATTCTCGAAGAGTTGAAACAGAAAGCGCGGGAAGCGGGGTTGTGGAACCTTTTCCTGCCCTACGAGGACGCGCGCGAATATGGCGGGGCGGGACTGTCGAACCTCGATTATGCGACCCTGTGCGAGATCATGGGCCGCTCACCCATCGCGCCCGAAGCGTTCAACTGTTCCGCGCCCGATACCGGCAACATGGAAACCCTGTGGCTTTATGGATCGACGGCACAGAAGGACCAGTGGCTGCGCCCGCTTCTGAACGGCGAGATCCGGTCCTGTTTCTCGATGACCGAACCCGAGGTCGCGTCGTCTGACGCCACCAATATCCAGTGCGAGATTCGCCGCGACGGGGATGAATACGTGGTCAATGGCCGCAAGTGGTGGTCGTCTGGAGCCAATGCCAACGCCTGCAAACTGGCGATTGTCATGGGCAAGACCGACCCGAATGCCGCCAAGCACCAGCAACAGTCGATGATCCTTGTGCCGATGGACACGCCCGGCGTGAAGGTCGAGCGGGCGCTGACCGTCTTTGGCTATGACCACGCGCCGCACGGCCATGCCGAGATCACCTATGACAACGTCCGCGTGCCGGTTGAGAACATCCTTCTGGGCGAAGGACGCGGGTTCGAGATTGCGCAGGGACGTCTTGGGCCGGGGCGCATCCACCATTGCATGCGTCAGATCGGCGTCGCCGAACGTGCGCTGGAAGAGATGTGCAAACGGGCGCTGTCGCGCGAGGCTTTTGGCAAGACGCTGGCCGATCATGGCGTCACTCGTCACTGGATCGCCGAAAGCCGCTGTGACATCGATCAGGCCCGGCTTCTGACCATGAACGCCGCGCATATGATGGACACGGTCGGCAACAAGGTTGCGCGCAAGGAAATCGCCATGATCAAGGTTGTTGCGCCGACGATGTGTGGCCGCGTGATTGATCGTGCCATTCAGGTGCATGGCGGCATGGGTGTCTGTCAGGACAGCATGTTGCCGGGCTTCTACGCCAATTCGCGCACCCTGCGACTGGCCGATGGCCCTGACGAGGTCCACCGCGAGGCAATCGCCAAGCAGGAACTGCGCCAATACCGCAGCAACAGGGGCTGACACCATGTTCGATCTGAAAGACAAGGTCGCCGTTGTCACCGGTTCCAGCCGGGGCATTGGCCGTGCCATCGCCGAGATGTTCGCCCGCGCGGGTGCCAAGGTCGTGGTCTCAAGCCGGACCGCCGAGGCCTGCGAACCTGTGGCCGAGGCGATCCGCACCGCCGGGGGCGAGGCGCTGGTCGTGCCGTGCCATATCGGTCGCAAGGACGCGCTTCAAAACCTCGTCGACACGACGCTGGCACATTGGGGGCGGATCGACATCCTGATCTGCAACGCGGCGATCAACCCGGTCTATGGCTCGATGTCCGACCTGACGGATGAAGCTTTCGACAAGATCATGGGCACCAATGTGCGCTCGACCTGGCAACTGTGCGAAATGGTCCTGCCGCAGATGGCGGAAAACGGCGGCGGAGCGGTGGTTCTCTTGTCCTCGATCGCCGGTATCCGGGGCAATGCGGTGATCGGCGCCTATGGCATGTCCAAGGCGGCCGAGGCCGCGCTTGCCCGCAACCTTGCCGTCGAATGGGGACCCAAAAACATCCGCGTCAATGCGCTGGCGCCGGGGCTTGTGCGCACCGATTTTGCCCGCGCCCTGCTGGACGATCCCGAACGACTGGCCCGCGCCGAGAACCAGACCCCCTTGCGTCGGATCGGAGAACCCGATGATATCGCCGGAACCGCATTGTTTCTGGCGTGCGATGCTTCTGCCTATGTTACCGGGCAGACCATCGTGGCCGATGGCGGCGAACTGATCCGCTGAGACCGGGCAAGAGACTTGAAAGGACGAACCAGATGAACGACCAGACGAAACAGAGTGTCACCACCGAGATTGTCGGTGATATTGCCCTTGTTGCCATCGACAACCCGCCGGTCAACGCGCTCAGCGTGCATGTGCGTCAGGGATTGCAAAATGCCGTGGCCACGATCAATGCCGGAGGCGCGGCCAAGGTCATCGCGATCTATGCAAAGGGCCGCACCTTCATTGCCGGAGCCGATATCACCGAATTCGGCAAGCCGCCGATGCCGCCCGCGCTGCCCGATTTGCTGAACGAGGTCGAGCAGAGCGCCATTCCGGTGGTCTGCGTATTGCACGGAACTGCGCTGGGCGGTGGTCTTGAAACTGCACTGGCGGCGCATGCCCGCGTCGCGATCAAGGGCTCGCGCATTGGCCTGCCCGAGGTTCTGATCGGCCTTTTGCCCGGTGCCGGCGGCACCCAGCGCGTGCCGCGCCTTGCCGGAATTCCGGTCGCTCTGGACATGTGTCTGTCGGGCCGTCAGGTCAAGGTCGAGGAAGCGCTGACCATGGGTCTGGTCGACCGTCTGGACGAAGGCGATCCCCGCGATGTTGCCTTGCGTGCGGCGCAGGACGTGCTGAACGGCGCGCTTGAAACCCGCCGCGTTTGCGACATTGAGACTGTCGCCGACGATGAAGCGCTGGATGCCGCCCGCGCGATGGTCGCGAAGAAACACCCGAACCTTGTCTCCCCGCAGGCCTGTATCGAGGCGATCGCCGTCTCGACCGGCCCGCTTCTCGACGGGCTCAAGGTTGAACGCAAAGCCTTCATGGATTGCCTCAACACCCCGCAGCGGGCCGGGCTGATCCATGCCTTCTTTGGCGAACGCGCCGTGGCTAACGTGCCCGAGAAATCCGCCACCCCGCGCGATGTCGCTTCAATTGGCGTCATTGGCGGTGGCACGATGGGATCGGGCATCGCAACCTCGGCTTTGCTGGCTGGTATCCCGGTAACGCTGGTCGAAGTGACCGACGAGGCGCTTCAGCGCGGTGTCGCCACGATCACCGGCAACCTTGACGGCGCCGTGAAACGCGGCAAGCTCAGCGCCGAGAAACGCGACGCGACCCTTGCCAAGCTGACCCCTGCAACAGGGCTTGAGGCGCTGGGTGACGTCGATCTGGTCATCGAAGCTGTTTTCGAACAGATGGACGTGAAGAAGGAAATCTTCGGCAAGCTCGATACGATCTGCAAGCCGGGTGCGATCCTTGCGTCGAATACCTCTTATCTCGACATTGACGAAATCGCGTCGGTGACCTCTCGCCCGGCCGACGTGATCGGACTGCATTTCTTCTCGCCCGCCCATATCATGCGGCTTCTGGAAATCGTGGTTGGCGACAAGACCGCGCCCGAGGTCACCGCGACCGGCTTTGCGCTGGCCAAGCGGATGGGCAAGGTCGGCGTGCGCGCGGGGGTGTGTGATGGCTTCATCGGCAACCGCATCCTGGCGCATTATGCCAAAACCGCGGCCTATCTCGTGATGGATGGCGCCACGCCGCAACAGGTCGATCAGGCACTTGAGGATTTCGGCTTTGCGATGGGGCCGCATAAGGTTGGCGATCTGGCCGGTCTCGACATCGGCTGGATGACCCGCAAGCGCAAGGCGGCCGACATGCCGTCGAACGAACGCTACGCCGGGGATGTGGCGGACCGCATCTGTGAAAACGGCTGGTTCGGGCGCAAGACCGGGCAGGGGTATTACATCTACGAAGGCCGTGACATGCGCCCCAACCCCGAAGTCGCCAAGATCATCGAGTCCGAGCGGCAGAAGGCCGGGATCACCCCACGCAGCTTTACCGATCAGGAAATCGTCGACCGGTACCTGACCGCAATGATCGTGGAATCCGCCCGCGTGGTCGAAGACGGCATCGCCCTGCGTCCCCTCGACGTCGATATCGTGTTCCTGATGGGATATGGCTTCCCGCGGTTCCGCGGTGGCCCGCTGCATTACGCCGACACAATCGGCGCGGCGGAACTGGTCCGGCGGATCGAGGAATACGCCAAGGAAGACCCGCATTACTGGCAGGTTCCCGACCTTTTGCGCGACATGGCGCGCGATGGCCGCAGCTTTGCCGACATCAACAAGGAGGCCTGATAGATGGACCTGACCTATTCGGATGCCGAACTTGCCTTTCAGCAGGAAGTCCGCGACTTCTTCGAGGCGAACCTGCCCATGCATATCTCGGACGCGGTGCGTTCCGGCGCCGAGATGACCGGCGAGCTTTATCAGGAATACCACCGCATCCTGTCGGCCAAAGGCTGGCTGGCGACGACATGGCCCAAGGAATATGGCGGCCCCGGCTGGACCCCGGTCGAGCGCCATATCTTCGACGTCGAAAGCAGCCGTTACAACGCGCCGCGCATCGTGCCCTTTGGGTTGGCGATGCTGGGGCCGGTGATCCAGAAATTTGGCAATGACAGGCAGAAGGCCGAGGTCCTGCCAAGGATCCTGTCCGCCGAAGACTGGTGGTGTCAGGGCTATTCCGAGCCGGGGGCGGGGTCTGACCTTGCCTCGCTCAAGACCCGTGCCGACCGCGATGGCGACCACTATGTCGTCAACGGCCAGAAGACGTGGACCACGCTGGGTCAATACGCCAACAAGATTTTCTGCCTCGTGCGGACGAAGTTCGACGGCAAGCCGCAGGAAGGAATTTCGTTCCTGCTGATTGATCTGGACACACCCGGCATCGAAATGCGCCCGATCCGCCTGATCGAGGGCGGCCATGAGGTGAACGAAGTGTTCTTTACCGACGTGCGCGTTCCCGTCGAAAACCTTGTGGGTGAGGAAAATCTTGGCTGGACCATCGCCAAGTTCCTTCTGACCCATGAACGCACCGGGATCGCCGGTGTCGGCATTTCGATGCAAGCGCTGGAAGAGCTGAAGGCGCTGGGCCGCAGCGTGAAGCGCAATGGCAAGCCGCTGATCGAGGATCCGCTGTTCGCCGCCCGCGTCGCGCGGGTCGAGATTGACCTTGAGGCGATGAAGATCACCAACCTGCGGATGTTGTTCCAGGCCCAGAAACAGGGGCATCCCGGTCCCGAGACCTCGATTCTCAAGATCAAGGGCACGCAGATCAATCAGGAAATCCGCGATCTGGCCCGCCGCGCGCTTGGCCCCGTGGCCGCGCCGTTCCCGGGACATGTCACCGACGGCAACCTGGTCCTGTCACCGCCCGACAGCCAGAACAACGCCGCCCGGTATTTCAACAACCGAAAGACCTCGATCTTCGGTGGCTCGAACGAGATCCAACGCAACATTCTGACCAAGACCATGCTGGAGCTGTGAGATGAACTTTGATCTGACTGAAGACCGCCAGATGCTGGCGGACACGCTCCGCCGCTATCTGGCCGAGCAATATGACATCGAGACCCGCAACAAGCTGGCCTATGACGCGCCGTTCCACAGCGCCGAGAAATGGTCCGAAATGGCCGAGCTGGGCATCGCTGGCGCGCTGGTGACCGAGGAAAACGGCGGCTTTGGCGGACAGGGCTTTGACATCTCTGTTGTGTTCGAAGCACTGGGCCGGACCCTGTGCCCCGAACCCTTCCTTGGCGCGTTGATGGCCTCGCGGCTTCTGGGTGCGGCTGGGGCAGACCAGGAGTCGCTTGTTGACGGCTCGGTACGTTATGCCGTCGGTATCTCGGAAATCGACGCGCCCTATGACGTCGCCTTTACCGAGACGACGGCAACCGCAACCGACGGTACCTATGTCCTGAATGGCCGCAAAAGCGCGGTCTATGGCGGGCAGGTCGCGGATGTGATCCTTGTCGTGGCCAAGCTGGACGGCAAGCTGGGCGTGTTCAGCGTCAAGGCGGCGGATGCCAATGTCGTCGGCTATGCCATGATCGACGGCGCCGGGGCTGCGGAACTGGTACTGGACAACACCCCCGCCGAACTGGTCCTGACCGGGGCGGATGCCGCCATTCAGGACGCGCTGAACGCGGGGCGTCTGGCACTCTGTGCCGAGGCGGTGGGCGCGATGGAAGCGACCTATGAAATCCTTCTCGACTACCTCAAGACCCGCAAGCAGTTCGGTGTCGCCATCGGCAAGTTCCAGGTGCTGCAACACCGCACCGTGGACCTGCTGACCGAGATCGAGCAATCGCGCTCCATGGTTGTCGGGGCGGCGGCGGCGCTGGGTGATGACGACGCGGCGCTCAAGATCGCCATGGCCAAGAACCTGATCGGCCGCGCCGCGCGACAGGTGGCGGAAGAGGCGATCCAGATGCATGGCGGCATCGCAATGACGTGGGAATATGCCGTGTCGCACCTGGCCAAGCGCCTGATCATGCTGGACCATCAGTTGGGTGATACGGATCATTGCCTGACCGAAGTCATGAACAGCTACGCCGCCTGACACGGAGGCATGAGGCAAGAAAAGACCCGCGCGGCAAAAGGGCTGCGCGGGTCTTTTTTTGTTTTTGGATGATCAGCGCCGTTTACAGTTGCCCCGCCGCGTTCAAACCACCAGTGGCATAACGCGGCACGTACCGCCCGACCCGCAGCGCGCGTTCAGGGTTCGAGGCATTGCCGTCCAGTGCCCGCTTCTTCACGCCCTGCAGGATTCCGGCCATGCGAAAGAAGGTGAAGGCGACGTAGAAGCCAAGATTGTCGATCCCCGAAATCCCACGCCGGGCGCAATAGTCCTCGACGAATTGCGCGTCGGTGGGCAATCCGTGGTCGGCCCGGTCGATCCCGGCCAGCCCGCGTCCTTCGGTGCCTGCGGGCATCGACCATTGCATCAGCACGGCGGCAAGGTCGGCATATGGGTGGCCAATCGTGGACAGTTCCCAGTCCAGCACCGCAAGGCAGCGCGGTTCGGCGCTGTGAAACAGCATGTTGTCGATGCGGAAATCGCCATGCACCAGCCCGCGCTGGCCGTCTTCGGGCGGGATATTTGCGTCAAGCCACGTGATCAGCGCCTCCATCTCGGCGATGTCGTCGGTCTGGCTGTTGCGGTACTGCTTGGTCCAGCGGTCGATCTGGCGGCGATAATAATTGCCCTCGGGCCCGTAATCCGACAGACCCACCGCGTCGATATCGACGTCGTGGATTGCCGCCAGAACGCGGCCCATCTCATTGATGATGGCCCAGCGTTCGCCCTTCGATTGCTCGGGCAGGGTCGGCAGGTTGAAATTGCGCCCGGCGACATAGTCCATCACGTAGAAATCCGAGCCGATGACGCCCGGGTCCTCGCACAGTGCATACATCCGGCTGACCGGCACGTCCGACCCTGCCAGCGCTTTCTGCACCCGGAATTCGCGATCCACCGCATGGGCGGATTTCAGCAGCTTCCCCGGCGGTTTCCGACGCAAGACCAGTTGCGGCCCGTCCGTGTCCAGACGGAAGGTCGGGTTGGACTGGCCGCCGGGAAACTTGGTGGCGCTTTTGATTTCGCGGACACCGGGAACCCGCCCCCGCAGCCATTTGGCAACAGAGACGGTATCCAGCGTGGTGACGTCCTGGCTCATGCGCCCGGTTCCATCGTCTGGCCGCGCATCACAGGACTTCGAACAGGCCCGCCGCGCCCATGCCGCCGCCGACGCACATGGTGCAGACAACATAGCGGGCGCCGCGCCGCTTGCCCTCGATCAGCGCGTGACCGACCATGCGGGCGCCCGACATGCCATAGGGATGACCGATCGAGATCGCGCCGCCATTGACGTTCAGGATCTCGTCCGGGATGCCCAGTACGCGCTGCGATTGCAGTACCTGGCAGGCGAAGGCTTCGTTCAGCTCCCAGAGGCCGATATCGTCGATCTTCAGCCCGTGTGCCTCCAAAAGTTTCGGCACGGCATAGATCGGGCCTACACCCATCTCGTCGGGTTCCAGACCCGCCGCCATCACGCCGACATAGCGGCCCAGCGGTTCAAGTCCGCGTTTCTCCGCAAGCTTGGCTTCCATGATGACAGAGGCCGATGCACCGTCCGACAGTTGCGAGGCATTGCCCGCCGTGATGTGCTGGCCGACCTTGACCTTCTGGCCGTCCTTGAACACCGGCTGCAACCCTTGCAGGTTTTCAAGCGTGGTGCCGGGGCGGTTGCCCTCGTCCTTTTCCAGCGTCACGTCATGGAACGAAACCTCCTTGGTCTCGCGGTCCATCACGCCCATCGAGGTGGACATCGGCACGATCTCGTCGTCGAACTTGCCCGCTTCCTGCGCCGCTGCGGTGCGCTGTTGAGAGCGCAGCGCATAGGCGTCCTGATCCTCGCGGCTGACGCCATAGCGGTCCGCCACGATCTCGGCAGTTTCCAGCATGGTCATGTATAGTTCGGGCTTGTTCTCGGTAATCCAGGGGTCGCGGGCGCGGTCGGTGCGCATGTTCTGGTTCTGCACCAGCGAGATCGATTCGACCCCGCCGCCGATTACCACGTCCATGCCGTCATGCACGACCTGCTTCGCGGCCGTCGCAATTGCCATCATGCCGCTGGCGCATTGCCGGTCCAGCGACATGCCAGCGATGGTCACTGGCAAACCGGCGCGAACCGCCGCCTGACGGCCGATATTGCCCCCGGTCGACCCCTGCTGAAGCGCGCTGCCGATTACGCAGTCCTGAATTTCCGAGCCATCCAGCCCGGCGCGGCTGACCGCGTGGCTGACGGCATGGCCAATCAGCGCCTGCGCTTGTGTGTTGTTGAAAGCACCGCGATAGGCCTTGCCGATCGGGGTGCGTGCGGTTGAAACGATAACTGCGTCGCGCATCAGGAAATGCTCCGTTCTTTCAATTTGCAAAAGCCAGTATATGGCGGTTTTCGTCTTGTGCGATTGGCGTCAGGCCGGTTTGACGGCGTCGTGACGCAACGTATGCCACTGGGCGACAAGGGCGGGTTTTTCACTGTCCTCGATCTCGACCGTGACATTCCAGGTCAGTTTTCGGGTGCCGGGTTTCGGTTCGGCATAGTCGGCCAGCACGAACCGGCCGCGAATCCGCGACCCTGCCCGCACCGGCGATAAGAAGCGGATGTGATCCAGCCCATAGTTGACGCCGGTCCCGGTCAGGTCCGGGCGACGCACGCATTCCGCGATCATCGCCGGCAATAGCGACAGGGTCAGGAAACCATGCGCGATGGTGCCACCAAAACCGGCTTCAGCGGCGGCCTCGGGGTCGAGGTGGATAAACTGACGGTCTCCGGTCGTGTCGGCAAAGGTGTCGATCATGGGTTGGTCTACGACCACCCAGGACGACATTCCGATTTCAATGCCGACGCTGTCAGCAAGGTTTTTGACGAGTGCGATCATCTTCCGCTCCCTTCATCGGGGCGGCATCACCCCATGTATTTCGCATTGCGGAAAGTAATTCCGAAAATTGTTGACTTTCGGGAATGAACCCGTATTCACTCGGCTTGTCAATGGGTGGAAATATTTTCCGCAATTTGGAAGGAGGACCAAATGAACCTGTTCACCAAAGCGGCCCTGGCCGCGCTTGTCGGGGTTGCGCCGCTGTCGGTTCATGCCGAAGAAACCCTGAAAATCGCCTTTATCGATCCGCTGTCCGGGCCGTTCGGCCCGTCGGGCGATGCCGCGCTGCGCCACTGGCAATATGCTGCGGACGAGGTCAACAAGGGCGACGGCATCAACGGCCAGAAGGTCGAAATCGTTGCCTATGACAACAAGATCAATCCCAAGGAATCATTGGTTCAGCTGCAAAAGGCGCTGGATCAGGGCATCCGCTACATCGCGCAGGGCAACGGTTCGTCCGTGGCTTCGGCGCTGATCGATGCGATCGAGAAACACAACAAGCGCAACCCGGGCGAAGAGGTGCTTTTCCTCAACTATGCCGCCGTGGACCCGGCCTTCACAAACGAGCGCTGTTCGTTCTGGCACTTCCGTTTCGATTCGGATGCCGACATGAAAATGAACGCCGTGACCGACTGGCTGGTGGGCCAGCCGGACATCAAGAAGGTCTATATCATCGGTCAGGACTACAGCTTCGGCAAAGCCGTCGCCCATGCCGCGACCACGATGATCGCCGCCAAGCGCCCCGATATCGAGATTGTCGGCAACGAGCTGCACCCGCTGGGCAAGGTCAAGGACTTTACCCCTTACGTGCAAAAGATGATTTCGGCCGAGGCCGATGCCGTCATCACCGGGAACTGGGGCGCCGACATGGTGCTTCTGGTCAAGGCAGCGACATCGTCGGGTCACAAGGTTCCCTATCTGACCTACTACGCGGGCAGCCTTGGGGCCGCGACGATCATGGGTGAGGGTGCCGTTGGTCAGGTCAAGCAGATCTCGGAGATGAACACCAACCTCGAAACACCGGATGAGCAGGACATGCTGATCGACGGGTTCGAGACCAAGAACAGCGACATCAGCTATTACTACCACCGCATCTTCACCGCGATGGGCATGTTCGATGCCGCCGCCACCGCCGCAGGCAGCGTCGAGCCGATCAAGGTCGCGATGGCGCTTGAGGGTATGGAATATGACACCGCCTATGGCCCTGTCACCATGCGCGCCGACAACCACCAGATCCTGCAACCGCTCTACATGTCGACCTTCAGCGCGGACGTGAAACGCGATGTCGAGGATCTGGGGCTGGGATGGGCTTCGGGCGACGGCGACCGGATCGAGGCTGACAAAACCTCTATGCCCACATCCTGCGAGATGAAGCGCCCGTAATCCGGGCAGGTCATCACACATGAAACCGGGGCGTCGGGCCAGCCGCGCGACGCCCCCTTTTCAGCCGAGGCTCTCATGGAAACCATCCTCTTTTCGCTTCTGAACGGGGTGATCTACGGGCTTCTCCTGTTCATGCTGTCCAGCGGTCTGACGCTGATTTTCAGCATGATGGGGATCCTGAATTTCGCCCATGCCAGTTTTTACATGCTGGGTGCCTATTTCGCGTTCAGCTTTACCCAGGTGACCAGTTTCTGGTTCGCTTTGATCTTTGCCCCGATCCTTGTCGGACTTCTGGGCGCTCTGGTCGAACGATGGGGGCTGCGCAGCGTTCACCAGCATGGCCACGTGGCAGAACTGCTGTTCACCTTTGGCCTGGCCTACCTGATCGACGAGGTGGTCAAGATCGTCTGGGGAAAGAACGCGGTGGACTATCGCGTGCCAGAGTCGCTGGACTTTCCATTGTTCGAGCTGTTCGGCGCCCAGTATCCCGCCTATCGGATGTTCATCCTGGTGGTTGCCGTCGGGATGCTTGTGGCGCTCTGGTATCTTCTGAAACGCACGCGGATCGGCCTGATCATTCAGGCCGCGCTGACCCATCCGCATATGGTTGGACATCTGGGCCACAACGTACCGCGCATCTTCATGGCCGTCTTCGGTGCCGGTTGCGCACTGGCGGGTCTCGCCGGTGTGATCGGCGGCAACTATCTTGTCACCGACCCGGCCATGGCCGCCTTCATGGGGCCGATTGTCTTTGTGGTCGTTGTCATCGGCGGGCTTGGCAGCCTTGAAGGGGCGTTCATCGCCTCGTTGCTGCTTGGCCTGTTGCAGACCTTCGCCATCTCGATCGACGCCAATTTCTCGGATTTTCTGGGCTGGGCAGGGGTCACGGCGACAAGCGAACTTGGAAGCATCTCGATCTCCTCGCTGGCGCCGATGCTGCCTTTCCTTCTGTTGGTCCTGATCCTGATCGTGAAACCAACCGGACTGATGGGGGACCGTGAAGTATGACCGATACAGCCACACCCGATTTCGCCACCCTCAGCCCGTCGCGCGGACAGAAGTTCCGCCAGCGTGTGCTGCCGCTGATCGCGCTGGCGCTGATCCTGGCGCTGGTGCCCGCCCTGTCGCCGTCGCGCACGGTCTATTCGCTGCTGAACGCGGTTGGGATCAACATCGTCTTTGCCCTGTCCTACAACATGCTGTTGGGGCGCGGAGGGCTATTGTCCTTCGGCCACGCAGTCTATTTCGGTCTGGGCGGTTATGCCGCCATGCATGCCATGCGCGCGATCGAGGCCGGAGACGGCCTGTGGTCCGGCTTCCCGGTCTTCGGCCTGCCGGTTGTCGGCTTTGCCGCCGGTGCCCTTGCCGGGGCCGTGATCGGCTGGCCTTCGTGCCGTCGCGCCGGGACTGCGTTTGCCATGATCTCGCTTGGGGTTGCCGAACTGATCGCGGCGGCCGGTTTCATGTTCGCGTCGATCTTTGGCGGCGAAGAAGGCGTCACCGGCGACCGCATGAACGGGCCGGAACTGTTCGGCCTGTCGCTGGGTCCGGTTTCCGAGGTCTATCTGTTCATCGCCTTCTGGACCGTGGTCGGCACGGCGATGATCTTTGCCTTCACCCGCACGCCCCTGGGCAAGCTCAGTGAAGCCACGCGCGACAACCCCGAGCGGGTCCAGTTCATCGGCTTCGATCCGGTGCGTATCCGCTATATGGTGTTCATCGCGGCCGGGGCCTTTGCCGGTCTGTCGGGCGGCATGGCGGCGGTGAATTACGAAATCTTCACCCCGGAATCCCTGTCTCTGCACCCCTCGGGCTTTGTCCTTCTGATGGCTTACATCGGCGGTATCCGCTACTTCTCTGGGCCGATCCTTGGCGCGGTTGTGCTGACGGTGATGCAGTCGATGCTGTCGGATTTCACCGAGGCCTGGCTGCTTTACCTTGGGGTTCTGTTCATCGCGATCATCATGTTTGCGCCCGGCGGTCTGGCCGGCATCTTCCACGGCGTTGCCGGGACGGTGCGGCGTGACGGGGCAGGGCGCGCAGCGCGCTCGCTGGGTCTGAAGGCGGCGGGCGTCAGCTTGCTGCTGGTCGGTCTCATCGTTTTGATCGAAGTCGTGATCCGCTGGTCCAACGGCTATGGCGAGGTGTTCGAGCCCTTCGGCCTGATGTTGGAAACGGGGTCAGTCCTGACCTGGGTGTTGGTGGCCGGTCCCATCCTTGGTGGCGCGGCGCTGGTGCGCTTCGTCGCAAAGACAGATGAAGGAGGTGCGTGATGTCGACACCCGCATTGGAAATCGCCGGGCTGCACAAAAAGTTCGGACCGGCCCATATTATCCGCGGTGTGGACCTGACCATCGCCAAGGGTGAACGCCACGCGATCATCGGGCCGAACGGGGCCGGGAAGTCGACCCTGTTCAACCTGATCTCGGGCTATTTTCAGCCCAGCGAAGGCAGCGTCACGATGAACGGCGCGCCGATCTCTGGCTTGCCTGCGTTCGAGATCAACCGCCGCGGCCTGTCGCGCAGCTTTCAGGTATCGAACATTTTTGCCAACATGACGGTGCGCGAAAACGTGCGCTGCGGCGTGTTGCATTCGATGGGCTATGGCTACAGCTTCTGGCGCAACATCGGCAACCTGCGCAGCGTGCAGGAAAAGACCGCCGAAATCCTCGAAAAGGTAGAGCTTCTGGACAAGGCCCATGTGCCTGCCGCGTTGCTGCCTTATGCAGACCAGCGCACGCTGGAGATCGCGGTCACCATCGCGGGCGGGGCGGATGTCATCCTGCTGGATGAACCCACCGCAGGGATGAGCCATTCCGAAACCGACCGCGCCGTGGCGCTGATCCGCAAGGCGACCGAGGGCAAGACCCTGTTGATCGTCGAACATGACATGGGCGTGGTCTTTGACCTTGCCGACACGATCAGCGTCCTTGTCTACGGCGAGATCATCGCTTCGGGCAAACCCGAGGACATTCGTGGCAACCCCAAGGTCCGCGAGGCCTATCTGGGCGATGAGGCCGACCAGCAAGCGATTGGAGGTGCAGCATGAGCGCGACCGAACCCATGCTGAAAGTGGAAGACCTGCATGCCTATTACGGCAAGAGCCATGTCTTGCAGGGCGTCGACCTCGAAATCATGCCCGGCGAGGTGGTGGCGCTTCTGGGGCGCAACGGGGTGGGGCGGTCGACCACGGCCAAGGCCATCATGGGCGAGGTCGCGCCGCAGGGCCGGGTGACGTTCAAGGGACAGCCGATCTCGGGGATGGAAAGCCACCAGATCGCCCGGCTGGGCCTGGGATACGTGCCGGAAAACCGCGACATCTTCCCCATGATGACGGTGCGCGAGAACCTGATCCTTGGCATCAAGAACATGCGAGCGACCGGGCGCTGGAACATCGATGACATGCTCGACATGTTCCCGAACCTCAAGACCCGCGCGGACACTTTGGCCGGGGTTCTTTCGGGGGGCGAGAAACAGATGCTGACGATCTGCCGGACCCTGATGGGGGACCCCGATCTTGTCATCATCGACGAACCGACCGAGGGGCTGGCCCCGAAGATCGTGCATCAGGTCGGCGACCTGATTGCCACTATCGCCAAGGCAGGTGTGGCGATCCTTCTGGTCGAGCAAAAACTGTCGATCGCGCTGCGGATCGCCGACAAGGTCTATGTCATGGGCCACGGCAACATCGTCTATTCCGGCACGCCCAAAGAGTTCCTTGAACGGGATGACGTGCGCCGCGAATGGCTGGAAGTCTGAGCCCGCATCCCCGTGAGGCACAGATTGGGCGGGTCCTTGTTGTTTTCCCGGACCCGCCCGCTTTTTGGACTATAGGATAATGACGTTGCGCTTGGCCGCGCCGGTCATCGTGTCGGCAATCGCCTCGTTCACCTGATCAAGCGTCCAGCGCCCCGAGATCAGCTCGTCCAGCTTCAGACGACCCTGCTGATACAGGTCCACCATCCACGGAATGTCGCGCTTGATCACCGTGTCGCCCATTTTCGAGCCGATGATCTGCTGGCCCATGTCCGACATCAGCAAAGGCTGGTAACTGGCGCTTTGGCCAAAACCGGGCATCCCGACCATGACGATCTTGCCGCCATCGTCCAGGTAGCGCGGCGCCGAGTCATAGGCAGGGATCGCACCCACGGTCACGATCACCGCGTCGGCCTTGCCGCCCATCGCCCGGATCGCTTGGGTCCATGGTTTCGCCGCACTGCCCAGAACGCCGTCCGTGGCACCGAACTCGCGGGCGATTTCCAGTTTTTCTTCGGTCATATCCACCGCCACGATCCGGCGCGCGCCCGCGATCCGCGCGCCCTGGATCGCGTTCAGGCCGACCCCGCCCGCGCCGATCACCACCACGTCCTGACCAGGGCGCAGTCCGGCGGCATTGACGACCGCACCGACGCCGGTAATCACGCCACAGGACAACAGCGCTGCGGCATCCTTGGGCATCGAGGCCGGGATCTTCACGATCTGGCTGGTGTCGACGACGACCTTCTCGGCAAAGGCGCCACAGTCCATGCCCTGCATCAGAGGCCCGCCATCGGCGGTCTTCAGCGGTCCGTCCATGTCGTCATGGGTGGTGGTGCAGATCGTCGGCTTGCCCGCGCCGCAATTGGCGCAGGACCCGCAGGCGCGGATCAGCGTGACAACCACGTCATCGCCTTCCGCGAAGCCTTTCACACCCGGTCCGACCGCAGTGATCTTACCCGCCGCTTCGTGGCCATAGACCGCCGGAAGGCTGCCGCCGAACTTGCCCTGCCAATAGGAAATGTCGGAATGGCAGATCGACACCGCCTCAAGCGTGACTTCGACCTCGCCCAGTTCAGGTGCGGCCAACTGGACTTCTTCAATGGTCAGGGGTTTTCCGTATTCTCGGCAAATGGCAGCCTTGATCGTTTGCATGGTGCGACTCCGCGTTGACTGGGTATCGGATCTTTCCGAATCTTGGTGTGGTGTTTGGAAAAATAAAGGAAAAATAATAACTTACAAGTTTGCGGAAAATATTTCTGCAAATGACTGAAAATGTTGTTTATTCTGCGGGTGCAGCATCTTTCAGGGGCAGATTCTATGCCCGGATCATGCCGCAACAAATACCAATTCGGCAGCGCATTCAGGCCCGCCGGAGACATGAAGGAACAAAAAACGTGAAAGCCATTCTGTGCGAGGAACACGGTCCACCCGAGCTTTTGAAGCTGCGCGACATCGACGCCCCTGATCCCGGCAAGGGCGCGGTGCGTATCCGCGTCGATGCCTGTGGCGTTAATTTCCCCGAGACGCTGATCATTCAGAACAAGTACCAGTTCAAACCCGACCTGCCGTTCGTGCCGGGCGGCGAGGTTGCGGGCACCATTGATGCGGTTGGCGAAGGTGTCACCGGTTTCGAGGTGGGCGACAAGGTGATGGCGATGTCTCTGACCGGCGGCTTTGCCGAACAGATCGTGGTCGACGCGATCTCGGTTCGCAAGCGACCCGACACGATGCCCGGAGAGATCGCGGCAGGGTTCACCATGACCTATGGCACCTCGATGCACGCGCTGAAACAGCGCGCCAAGCTGCAACCGGGCGAAACGCTTTTGGTGCTGGGCGCGGGCGGCGGCGTGGGCTTGGCTGCGGTCGAGATCGGCAAGGCGATGGGCGCGACCGTGATCGCGGCAGCTTCCAGCCAGGACAAGCTGGACGCCGCGTCCCGCGCCGGGGCCGATCACCTGATCAACTACACGTCCGAGGACCTGCGCGCGCGGCTGAAAGAGATCACTGGCGGCAAAGGCGTCGACGTGTTCTATGACCCGGTCGGCGGCGATATGTTCGAGACCTGCCTGCGGTCGATGGCCTGGGATGGGCGGGCGCTGGTGGTCGGGTTTGCCTCGGGCGAGATCCCGAAGGTCGCGATCAACCTGACCCTTCTGAAAGGTTGCGCCATTGTCGGCGTGTTCTGGGGCGCGTTCCGCCGCCAGTTCCCGTCCGAGGACGCGGCCAATTTCGACCAGCTGTTCGAATGGTTCGAAGCCGGCAAACTGGCGCCGCAGATCAGCAAGACCTATGCGCTGGCCAATGCGGGACAGGCGCTGATCGACCTTGCTGCACGCAATGTCGTCGGCAAGGTCATCGTCAAACCGTGACTGCGAAAAGGGGGGGGGCAGGACAGGATTCCCTTGTCTTATGTTGGCATCGGGTGCAGGATTTTCACAATGCGGAATCAAATTCCGCAAATACCGAGATGAAAGGACAGGTCCATGAACGTTGATCCAGAGAATGCCCAGCCACCGTCGCCATTCCTTCTGGCCGCGGAATGGCGCGCACTGTGGGAGTTCGGCGCCTATGGGCTGTCCCTGCCCTTCCTGTCGCGACTGCCAAAAGGGGACGGGCGTCCTGTGCTGGTGCTGCCCGGCCTGTCCGCTGGCGACATGTCGACCCTGCCGATGCGCCTTTTCCTGAAAAACCGGGGGTACGCGGTCTATGGCTGGTCGCTGGGACCGAACCAGGGCTATCGTCCGGGTCTGAAAGAGTTGAAGCAGAAGAGGCTCAAGGACATCTATGACGAACATGGTCAAAAAGTCAGCCTGATCGGCTGGAGCCTGGGCGGCATCTATGCCCGTCAACTGGCCAAGGCCATGCCTGACATGGTGCGCGACGTGATCACGCTGGGCAGCCCGTTCAAGGGCCATCCCCGGTCGTCAAACGCCTGGCGGCTTTACGAGGCACTGGCAGGCCACACCGTCGACGAGGTCCGCGTGAGCGAAGACATCGCATCGGCACCGAAGGTGCCGACGACCTCGATCTTCAGCCGCACCGACGGGGTGGTGGCGTGGGAATGCTGCATCGAGACCGAAGGCCCGCAGTGCGAGAATATCGGGCTGGAAGGCAGCCATTGCGGGCTGGGTCATAACCCGCTGGCGCTGACAGTGATTGCCGACCGGTTGTCCCAGAAAGACGGCGAATGGGCGCCCTTCGACCCCAAGCCACCGGTCATGCGGGCGATGTTTTCTGATCTGCACGATCCGATTCAGGCGACTCACTGACGCTGCAACCAGCACCGATTCTATGGTTCGCGCCCCCGGAGACCTTTCTCCGGGGGTGTTCTTTTTTCGCCTGCCGGAACAAGGAAGGGAAAATGCTGCAATGCAGCAACAAAACTGCTGCAAATTGAAGTACCCGGATAGAAAGTGCTTGGGAGCTTGTTATGTGTGGAAATATATTCCGCAAAGCGGCAATATGGGCGTGCCGATGGTCGGGCGCCCATGATTTGCTGGCACATCGCAGGAGTGACGACATGACCAAGAAAACCGCGAAACCCGAATCCGCATCCAGTCCGGCGGATGCCGCCAAGAACGGCGTCGACAAGGTAAACGCATGGGCCAAGGATGCCGGGGAACAGCTGCGCGAGGCCGCCGCCCGTGCCACTACAGATTTCAAAACCGCCGGCAACATCGCCATCGAGGGCGAGGTCCAGCACAGCACCCGCCTGTTGCAATTGGCCGGCGACCTGTTGAACGCACGCTCGAAAGCGACCCTGTCGATCCTTGAACAGGGCGAATTGAAAGCTGCAGCCGATATCGAGCGCGATTTCCTGAAATCCGCCGCCGAGACCCTGACGCAGGGCATCCGCGAATTGAACGAGATCCGCGTCAACACGCTGCGCGACGCGTCCGAGACCTATTCGACCCGCGCCAAGGAAGCGATCGACCGGCTGTCCAAGCCCGGCGCCGCGGCGTGATCGACAACTTTCGGCGTGTCCGCGCCTGAAACGGGTGCGGCCACGCGGCCAATTCAGCAAGGAAGAGGGGATATGGCCAATCTTTCGACCATGGACGCGACGTTTCTCTACAATGAAACGCCCGAGACCCCGATGCATGTGGCTGGGTTGGCCATCTTCAAACCCCGTGACGACTATGACGGCAACATCTTTGAAGATTACCGCAAGTTCATCGCCGACCGGGTTCACCTGATCAGCTATCTGCACCGTCGCCTGTCGACCTCGGCCTTCGCGCCGTTCGACCCGATCTGGATCGAGGATTACGATCTCGACTGGGACTACCACATCCGCCACAACGCCCTGCCGAAACCGGGCAACCGCAAGCAGCTGAACGAACTGGTCGAGCGGTTGCATGCCGTGCCGCTGGATCGCAAGCGCCCGCTTTGGCAATTCTACGTGATCGAGGGTTTGGAAGAAGGCGGTTTCGCGCTTTTCACCAAGACCCACCATGCCTGTCTTGATGGCGGGGCTGGCATCGTCACCATGAACATTCTCTATGACCAGTCCCCGGACGGGTCCGAAGTCGCACCGCCGAACCTGCATGGCCAGACCCGCCAGCCGGAACCCGACTGGGTGCAGCATCTGCGCGAATCCTATTCGCAGCTTCTGAAGCAGCAGGTGAAAATGCTGGAAAACGCGCCGCAGATGCTGAAGGCGATGGAGCAGCTGACCCACAAGGCGGTGGATGACATCCTGCATCCCAAGGTACCCAAGACCGCGCCGCGCACTCCGATCAATGTCAGCATCGGCCGCGAGCGCAGCTTCTCGACGCTCAGCCTGCCGCTGTCCGAGGTGAAGGCGCTGGCCAAGGCCACGGGCTACAAGATCAACGACGTGGTGATGATGCTTTCGGGCGGGGCGCTGCGGCGCTATCTCGAACGGCTGGGGGATTTGCCTGCTGAACCATTGATCGGCGGGGTTCCGGCCTCGCTGCGCAAGGCAGGCGACTTCAAGATGAACAACCAGGTCGTGCTGATGCTGGCCAGCCTTGCCACAACCGAACGCGACCCGATTGAGCGCCTCAAGGCCGTGTCCGAGTCGATGACCGAGGCCAAGGAACGGCTGGCGCTGGTCAAGGACGTGATCCACCTGGAATACAGCTATATCGGCGCGCCGCAGATCATGCAGGGCTGGACACGGTTCATGAATGCTACCCATGCCGCGGACCAATTGCCGCCGCCGATGAACGTGATCGTATCGAACGTGCCCGGCGCGCCAAGCCCCTGGTATCTTTTGGGGCACGAGATGGCGAACTATTTCCCGGTCTCGATCCCAAACAATGGCGTTGGGCTGAACATCACCGCCCAAAGCTACAGGGACACGCTGGATATCGGCATCGTGTCGGGCAAGGCAGCGGTGCAGCAAACGGACACTATTTCCGAGATGTTCCTGCAGGAATACGCCCTGTTCAAAAAGCGGGTGGCCGCGATGGAGGCCCCCACCGACAAAGCGGAAACCCCTGCGGTCGAGGTGCCGATCAGGAAAGCTCCGTCAAAGAACGCCGCGACCAAGGCTCGGACGTCAGACCCCGCGCTGCAAAAAACCGCAGCAAAGAAGTCGGGTGCAAAGAATCCGGCGGTCAAACCAAAAGCCACAAGAAAGTCAGCTCCGCGCCAGCCCGCCACCAAGCCCAAGAAAGCATGACCCGGGGCGGCCCCTTTGCGCCGCCTGTTTCGCGAACTCATCCATAACCACAACCAAAGCCGCAGCGCCGGTCCCCGGCGATCTGCAGCTTCCCAAACAGGGAAAGAAAGACATGAAGGATCTGACAGTCGACCTGGGCGATCTTGCACGGCATGACGCATATATCGACGGCACATGGACAGCGGCGGCCAATGGCGCGCGCTTCGAGGTCACAAACCCCGCCACGGGCGAAGTCATCGCGCAGGTTGCCGACCTTGGCGCGGCGGAAACTCAAACCGCCGTTGCCGCGGCGGTTGCGGCGTTTCACGACTGGGCCAAGCTGCCCGCCCGCAAACGCGCCCTGATCCTGCGCCGCTGGCATGACCTGATCCTTGAAAACACCGAGGCGCTGGCCCTGATCCTGACCACCGAACAGGGCAAGCCGCTTTATGAAGCGAAATCGGAAATCCGCAGCGGCGCGGCCTATGTCGAGTGGTTCGCGGAAGAGGCCAAGCGGCATTACGGTGAGGTGATCCCGAAGGATTCCGATGGCCGCCGCTACCTGACATGGCACGAGCCCGTTGGCGTGGTGTCGGCGGTGACGCCGTGGAACTTCCCTTCCTCGATGATTACCCGCAAGCTGGCCCCGGCGCTGGCGGCGGGCTGCACCGTCGTCCTGAAGCCCTCGGAACTGACGCCCCTGTCGGCGCTGGCGCTGGCGGACCTGGCGGAACATGCGGGTGTCCCGGCTGGCGTGATCAACGTCGTCACCGGGCTGGATGCCGCCGCCATCGGGCAGGTGCTGACCACCCATCCCGATATCCGCAAGTTCAGCTTCACCGGCTCGACCCGTGTGGGCAAGATGCTGACCGCGCAATGTGCGTCGACCGTGAAACGGGTTTCGATGGAGCTGGGCGGCAACGCGCCTTTCCTCGTGTTCGAAGATGCCGATTTGGACGCGGCCGTGGCCGGGGCGATGGGGTCGAAATTCTCGAACGCGGGGCAGATGTGCATCTGCACAAACCGTATCCTTGTGCATGAGAACATCGCCGACGCCTTTGTCGAGAAGCTGGCCGCAGCCACCGCCCGACTGCGTCCGGGCAATGGCGCGGTGCGCGGCACCTCGCTGGGGCCGCTGATCAGCGATACCGCCTGCGCCAATGTCGCGGGGCTGGTCGAGGACGCAGTGGCGCGCGGTGCGAAAGTGGTCGGAGATGAGGGTGACGCGCCCGACACGGGCAGTTTTGTCAAACCGATTGTGCTGGATGGTGTCACGCAGGACATGCGCGTCTTTGCCGAGGAAATCTTCGGCCCCGTCGCCCCGGTCCTGCGGTTCAGCACCGAGGAAGACGCCATCGCCATGGCCAATGATACCCGCTATGGGCTGGCCGCTTATCTCTTCACCCGCGATATCGGGCGGGTGATCCGGGTTTCTGAAGCATTGGAATTCGGCATGGTCGGCGTCAACGACATCGCCATCTTCCCCGAAACCATTCCCTTCGGCGGCATCAAGGAAAGCGGTTTTGGCCGCGAGGGGTCCAGTCACGGCTTGTCGGAATATACCGAGGTCAAATACGTCGCGCTTGGCGGCTTAGGCGGCTGATCTTCGGGTCTGACAAGACGCGGGCGCGGCAGGGACAAACCTGCCGCGCCCATTTTCCATATAACGATCAGCCTCGCCTAGATCGTAATCGTGCCCGGATCGGCGTCGTCGTATAGTCGCTCCAGCAGATCCTTTCGGCGGGTCAGCACCTTGCGGAAGTTGAGGTTGCCCTTGGCCGTCATCTCGCCCTCGGGCATCGAGGCCGGTTCGCTGAGGATGATCGCCCGGCTGATCAGGGTCGATGACCCCGCGTTGTCGCGGGCGCGTTCCGCCAATCTGCGGTGAATTTCGCAGCGCAGCATCCTGCCCGTCATCGCGCCGTCCTTGTCGTCCGTCTCGAAACCCTGCGCGTCAAGTTCCCCAAGGTTGGGGAAGATCATCACGCCGATCTGGTCGCGGTCGGCCCCTGTAATCACCACGTCCGAGGCAAGAGGCGCGAGACAGGTCAGCATGTCCATCCGCAACTGCGCTGCCCGAACCCAGGTGCCAGTGAGCAGCTTGAAATCCTCGGAAATGCGCCCGTCAAACGCCATCCCCTTGTCGATGTCATCCGGGTCGACCAGCCGCATTGCGTCGCCGGTGATAAAGAACCCCTCGTCGTCAAACGCCTCGGCGGTCTTGTCCGGGGCCTTGAAATAACCGGGCATCAGGTTCGGCCCTTTGGCGCGGACCTCGAACCGGTTGTCATCATCCGGGATCAGCTTCAGGGTCACGCCCCCCAACGGCACCCCCACCACGCCCGGCCGGTCAATCGGTTCATGTTGCAGCATCAGTGCAGGTGCCGACTCGGTCAGACCCCAGGACGAGGTCATCAACGGGATCTCTCCCTTCACCTCAAGCGCCATCTCCTCCAGCCCGCGCCAGACCTCCATCGGCAGCGACGCGCCAGCATAGAAGATCATGTCGAGATCGGCAAAGAAGGCCTGTCGCAGCTTTGCGTCCCTGCGCATCGCGTCCAGCAGCATCGCCCAGCCGACCGGGACGTTGAAGGCAAGCGTTCCGGTCATCATCGACAGGTTCTCGACAGTGCGGTCGAACAGGCCCTTCACCGGCTTGCCGTCGTCAATATAGAAACTGCCGCCATTCGCCAGCATCATGTTGAAATTATGCGACCCGCCAAAGACGTGGTTCCATGGCAGCCAGTCAACGACCCGCGGCGGGTGTTCGCGCAGGATCGGCAGCGCGTCGGCCATCTGGGTCTGGTTCACGCACATCATGGCTTGCGTGGTCATCACCCCCTTGGGCGCCGAGGTCGAGCCGCTGGTCATCAGGATTTTGGCCACCGTATCGGGGCCGACCTGCGCAAAAGCCGCGTCGACGTCGACACCCCCATCCCCTTTCAGAAGGTCGGCAAAGGGCGTGACATTGGCGTTCTGGCCGGGGCGGGTGGCGACGATCTCGATCCCGCTCAGCGCATCCAGCGCCAGCGCCTCGGCATATTGGTCGGCATCGACCACATAGGCCATGGTCGGCCCGACCAGGTCGATCGCGTGGCGCAGGCGGCCATGGGCGCCGTGGATCAGGGAATATTGTTCGGCCACGGGCGCAGTCGGGACGCCGACATATTGCGCCGCGAGAGTCAGAAGGGCGTGATCGACCCCATTGCCCGACATGATGATGATCGGCGTCTGTGGCCCCATGCCGCGCGCCAGAAGGGATGCAGCAATTGCGCGCACCTGGTCCAGAGTCGCAAGAAAACTTTCGCTCCGCCAACCCGCACCGCTACGTTCGGCGATGAAGGTGGTTTGCGGCGTCTTCTCTGCCCATTGATGCAGCCAGTCGCCGGTTTTGCCAACAACCGCACCCAGCGGGTGGTTGGATCGCAACAGGACGGTGCCATCGGCCCGGTCCTCTCGGTTGACGGAATGTCGTTGAAAAAGCGATGCCCGTTTCATGCCCGGGATTTCCCGCTTTTTTCGATCTTGGACAGTGCCGCAACCAGCGTGGCGCGGGTGGCATCGTCCAGACCCGACAGCAGTGCCCGTTCATGCGCTTCAACCGCCGCCACAGCCCTTTTGCACAGCAATTGACCGGCCGGGGTCGCGGTCAGCGCATAGGCTCGCCGGTCGGTTGGCACCCGGTCGCGGCTGACCAATTCTCGTCCTTCAAGCTCGTCGAGGATGACAACGAGGTTGGGGCGTTCGATATCCATCGCGTCGGCCAGTTGCGACTGGCGCAGGCCGGGATTGTCGACGATCAGCACCAGCGCGCTATAGGTCAGCATGCGCAGCTCGAACGGTTGCAGGGTGCGGACCAGATCGGCCTGCACGACGTTGAATGCGCGTTTCATGTGATAGCCGACGAAGCCGCGCAGCGTAGCGTCGCTGACCATCAAGATGTCCGTCGTGGTTGCAGAGGTTTGGGCGGGTTTCTTCATGGGGTTTCCTCGCTTGGCTCAGCTGAATACCGGGGCGCGTTTTTCCAGAAAGGCGCGCAGCCCCTCTTCGGCATCCGGCGTGGTCTGTGACATGGCGGCGGCAAGGGATTCGACAAACAGCCCGTCGCCCTGCGACATATCGTTGATCCGCGCGATAGACTGGATCATGAGGTAGTTCGACAGGGGCGCGTTGCGGGCGATCTTGCTCGCCAGTTTCCGAGCAAGTTCCAGTGCCTTGCCGTCATTCACCGCATAGTGCGCCAGCCCCAGCGTGACGCCCTCATCGGCGCCATACTTGCGACCCGTCAACATCATCTCGGTCATCCGGTCGGCGCCCAAAAGGCGGCCGACCCGTGCCGTTGCACCGCCCCCGACGAAAATCCCGCGACGGCCTTCGGGCAGTTGGAAGATGGTCGATTCCTCGGCGATACGGACATGGGTGGCCGCGGCCAGTTCCATACCGCCGCCGATCACCGCCCCGAACATTGCTGAGACGACCGCCAGCCCGCCGAACTGGATCTTGTCCATGACCCGATGCCAGGCGCGTGAATGGTACAGGTTTTCTTCGGGCGACCGATGCACATGTTCCGACAGGTCCAGACCCGAGCAGAAATGCCCCTCGGTGCCAGTCAGGATCACCACGCGGACACTCTCTGGCGGGGCCGAGAAAAAGGCGTCAATTGCCTCAAGAAGTGCTTCGCACATGGCGTTGCGTTTGCCGGGGCGGGTCATGGTCAGGGTGGCGATGCGGTCTTCGATCTCGATTTTCAGCATGTCAGACATGGTCGGTCTCTCTTTCAGCGCGGGGGCAGGCGGACGGCACCATCCAGCCGGATTGTGGTGCCGTTCAGAAACGGGTTCTCGACGATATGCTGGGCAAGCGCGGCATATTCATCCGCCTCGCCGAGCCGTGGCGGGAAGGGGATGTTCGCGGTGATCTTGGCCGCGATTTCTTCCGGCAGCCCTTCCATCATCGGGGTGTGGAACAGGCCCGGCGCGATGGCCATGACGCGGATCCCTGTCTGGGCAAATTCGCGCGCGGCAGGCAGACACATCGAGGCAATCGCACCTTTGGACGCGGCATAGGCCGCCTGTCCCAATTGCCCGTCCTGCCAGGCGACCGAGGCAGTGTTGATCACGACACCGCGTTCACCGGCATCCTCGTCCGGGGTCAGCGTGGCCATGCGCGCCGCAGCGTGGCTCATGACGTTGTAGGTGCCAAACAGGTTTACGCGCAGGGTCTTTTCAAACACGTCAAACGACAGTTTCCCCTCGCGCCCGACTATCCGTGCTGCCATGCCGATCCCGGCGCAGTTCACCACGATCATCGGGGCACTGCCAAAATGTTGTTCAACCGCGTCAAAGGCCGCGCCAACCGCGTCTGCGTCGCCGACATCGGCCTGAACCGCAAATCCGTCAACCTCGGCGGCTACGGCCCTGGCGCCCTCAAGGTTGAAGTCCAGCACTGCAACTTTGGCTCCTTCGCGCGCCAACCGGCGTGCGGTCGCCGCTCCCAATCCGCTTGCCCCGCCAGAGACAAGCGCGACTTTCCCCGCGATCTTCATTTGATCGATCTCCCTTAGGTATGCGTATTAATAGTTATTTCACATAACCATTAAGGCAAACCCGGAAAAATGCAACATTCATCTTTCCAGGAGATTGGGCAGCAGAGGCCGCGGTCAGAGGAAATCGTCGCGGCGCGGGGTGAAGCAGTCAATCAGCTCTCCGCTTTCAAGGCAGGTACAGCCATGTTCCGCCCCCGAGGGGATGACCAGGCTGTCTCCGGGCCCAAGGTCATGGGTGTCGTCGCCGCAGAAAAACTGAAACCGGCCGGATTTCACGTAAGTCGACTGCACATGCGGATGGCTGTGACGATAGCCCTGTGCGCCATTTTCGAATTTGAACGACACCACCATAAGGTCGGCATGATCGGCAAGAACCTGGCGCGTGACACCGGGATCGGCGGCGACGGCTGGAAAATCGGACATGATGAAATTCCTTGTGAATGAGTGCGGCGTCTTGGCCGGATTATTCAAAGTACTCCGCGTGTTTGCGGGCGACATCGTCGATGGTGTCGTCAAGCCGGCTGAGGTGTTTTCGCGCCACACGGGTCGCTTCTGCAGCATCATGGCGGATCAGCGCCTCGGCAATTCGGGTATGATCGTCAAGCAGCGATTCGACCTCGTGATCGCGCCCCAGGCTCAGAACGCACATGCGGTCGACCTTCTGCTTGCATTGCTCGATGGTCTCGAATGCCAGCGGATGCCCGGACAGAGCGCAAATCTCCCGGTGGTATTCATAGTCGAAACGGTGGAAGCTTGCGTGGTCGCCGGCGTCGATCGACGTCCTTTGACCGGCCAGATTGACGGCCAGAGCGTCGGCCTTGGCCTTGTCCCAGACCGCGCAGGCGCTGTGCAGAACCTCAAGCTCAACCGCAAGCCGGACAAACCGGGCGTGGGCGATCCGTTCCAGCGAAAATCCCCGAACTTCGGTCGCGCGTTGAGGGCGAATCAGCAACAGGTCCAGATTGGCAAGCCGAACAAAAGCGTCACGCACAGGTTGTCGCGAGACTCCGAATTGCTTGGCCACTTCGACCTCCGACAGCTTTGTGCCCGGCAGCATCCTGAGCGACACAATCTCGTCGCGCAGTTGTTCAAAGACAATGTCGGTGGTGGTCCGCCGCTCAATGATCTCAGAGAGTTCCCGCATGTATAGCCTTCTCTTTTCCACCATTTAGACCGAACCCGGAACGGGTGCAAATCTTGCATCTTGTCGCGCAATCCCGCCGGGCGCTTGGTCCGGGTTTCCGGGCGGCGGTATCGATCAGTTCGATTCTGTCTTGACATAGCTAACATACTAGTTGTCTAAAATGCTAGCAAGTCAGTAATGGCGCTGCAGATTCCTTTTCGGGTCAAACGGCCTGTCGGAAGAACAAGACACAGAATGCTGGGGGGCATTCGGCCACGGCACGAAAAAACGCCCCCCTGACGAACGCAAAACAGGTGCCGGGACCGGTCGCGCAACAGGTCCGCCAAGCACCGAAGGAGGAACACGGAATGAACCAAGCGGAAGCCAGCCCCCTGTCCGGGAGGGTCGCAATTGTAACGGGCGGCGGGCGTGACATCGGTCGTGCCTGTGTCATGCGGCTGGCCCAGGCAGGCGCCGCGGTCGCCATCAACTATCACAGCTCGTCCCAGGGCGCAGACAGCGCCGTGGCCGAGATCAGGGCCGCCGGTGGCCGCGCGATTGCGCTTCAAGGCGACATGACCAACGGCGATGACGTGGCCGCGCTGGTGTCCGAGACGACCAAGGCCTTTGGCGACAAGATCGACATCCTGGTCCATGTCACCGGCGGGCTCGTGGCGCGCAAGACAATGGCCGAGATGGATATCGACCACTGGAACCGCGTCATGGACCTGAACGCCACCTCATTCTACCGCGCTGTAAAGGCGGTGCTGCCGCAGATGTCCGCCGGTGGTGCGATTGTCGGTCTGGCAAGCCAGGCCGGGCGTGATGGCGGCGGTGCGGGGGCGGTGGCCTATGCTGCGTCCAAGGGCGCGGTGATGACGATGACACGTGGTCTGGCCAAGGAACTGGGGCCGGATATCCGCGTCAACTCGGTCTGCCCCGGCATGATCGACACGGACTTCCACAACACCTTCTCGAAACCCGAAGTGCGCAGCCACGTGGCGAACATCACCCCTCTCAAACGTGAGGGCTCGTCCGAGGATGTCGCGAACCTGGTCACCTATCTGGCTTCGGATGAGTCGGCATTCATCACAGGCGCCAATATCGACATCAATGGCGGTCTGCTCTTTTCCTGACCGGTCCCCGGCGCAGGAATTACTTCAACTGGTCAAAACCTTAGGGAGGAACTCATGTACCAGAAACTTTCAAAAACCCTTCTTGGCGCGGTCGCCGCGCTGTCGGTCATGGGCGGCGCGGCCGCGGCCGAGAACTGGCGGGCCTGGAACATCCACAGCGATGGCCACCCCAACACCCCGGCAATGGACCGGTTCTCGGAACTGGTGAACGAAAAGACCGGCGGCGACGTCACGATCGAGGTCTTCCACGGCGGCGTTCTGGGCACCCAGCCCGACGCGCTGGAGCAGGTCCGCATCGGTGCGATCGAGGTCGGCAACTTCAGCCTGGGTCCGATCGGCCCGATGGTGGCCGAGGCGAACCTTGTCTCGCTGCCCTTCATCTTCAAAAACGTGCCGCACATGTTCCGCGTGATGGAAGGTGAAGCAGGTCAGATCGTTGCGGGCGCGATGGCCGATGCCGGGCTTCTGCCGCTGGCATGGTTCGACGCTGGCGCGCGTTCGTTCTATGCGCAGAAAGCGATCCACACGCCCGACGATGTTGCCGGGCTGAAGATCCGCGTGATGAACAACGATCTTTACACCGCGATGATCTCGGCCATGGGCGGCAACCCTTCGCCGATGGCCTTCTCGGAAGTGCAGCAGGCGCTGAAAACCGGCGTTGTTGATGGTGCGGAAAACAACTTCCCGTCCTTCAAGAACGTCGGCCACTACGAGGTCACCACCGACTATTCGCTGTCGGAACACCTGATCATCCCGGAATGCATCTGCGTCAACACCGCCAAGTTCAACGCGCTGTCGCCCGAGCTGCAAGAGGCCGTGCGCAGTGCCGCGCAAGAGGCCGCTCTGTATCAGCGTGAACTGTGGGCGGTTCAGTCCGAGCAGGCGCGCAAGGATGTGGAGGCCGCAGGCGTGACCGTGACCGAGATCGCCGACAAAGCTCCGTTCCAGAACGCGATGGGCAAGGTCTACGAGGACTATCTCGCCGCGAACCCGAACATGCGGACGCTGGTGGAACTCGCGCAAGCGACCGAGTGACACTGACAATGTCAACAGACGCCCGGGCCGAAACGACGTCCGGGCGTCATTGAATGGGGGAGGGGCATTAGATGGACACATCGCCCAAACGGGATGGGTTCCTTGGCCGGATGGACCGGTTTTTTGAATTCCTGTGCCGGATCAGCCTGATCCTGTCGGGTACAGCGCTTGTCATTATGACCGCGATCTTCGCCTGGCTGGTTTTTGGCCGCTACGTGTTGAACGACACGCCGACCTGGGTCGAGCAGGTCTCGCTTCTGCTGGTCATGGTGATCGCGTTTTTCGGGGCTGCGGTCGGGGTGCAGCAGCACACGCATCTGTCCGTGGTGCTTTTCAGAACTGCGGTGCCAACGAAGGTGCGCACCGTCTTTGTCTTTATCACCGACATCCTGATGGGCGGGTTCGGCTTCATGATGTTCTGGTATGGCTGGGAACTGACCCAGTTCAAATGGAAATCCGCCATCCCGCTTCTGAAATGGCCCGAGGGCCTGCGTTCCCTGCCGCTGACCATCTGCGGCGCTCTGATTTTCCTCTTTTCCGTCGGCCACCTGATCCGGCTTTTCCTTGGCAAGGACGAGCGTCAGGACAGCATAGAATAGAAGGCGACTATGGGACTTTTGCTACTTCTGGGGGTCTTTGCCCTCTGCGTCATCATCGGCACGCCGGTTGCTTTTGCGCTTGGAATCGCCGCGCTCAGCGCCTTCTGGTTCGAGGGTCTGCCGCTGCTGGTCGTGTTCCAGCGCATCGTGTCGGGGATCAACGTGTTCTCGCTGATGGCGATCCCCTTCTTCATCTTCGCCGGCGAACTGATGTTCCATGGCGGCATCGCCATGCGGCTGGTCAAGTTCGCCCAAAGCGCGGTTGGTGCGGTGCGTGGGGGGCTTGGCATCGTGAACGTGTTTTCGTCGATGCTGTTCGGCGGAATCTCGGGGTCTGCGATCGCCGACATCTCGGCGCTGGGCTCGATCCTGATCCCGGTGATGAAGGACAAGGGCTATGACGCCGATTACGCAGTCAATGTGACCGTGACCTCGTCAATCGCGGGGATCATCATTCCGCCAAGCCACAACATGATCATCTTCGCGCTGGCCACGGGCGGTGCGGTGTCGATCTCGAAACTGTTTCTGGCCGGTGTGGTGCCGGGCATCCTGATGTGTGTCTGCCTGGCCATCGCCGCCTATATCGTCGCCGTCAAACGCGGCTATCAGGCCGAGCGGTTTCCCGGTTTCACCGTTCTTTTCCTCAGCTTCATCGGCGCGATCCCCGGCCTTTTGACCGCTGTCATCATCGTCGGTGGTGTGCTGTCGGGCGTGTTCACCGTGACTGAATCCGGTGCGTTCGGGGCGATGTATGCCTTTGTGGTGACCCTGCTGGTCTACCGTTCGATCACATGGGAAAACTTCAAGATCGCCGTGGTTTCATCCGTGCGCACAACGTCAATGGTGATGATCCTGATCGCCTGCGCCGCGGCCTTTGCCTATATGCTGACGTTCTACCGGGTGCCGGACAAGACTGTCGCGCTGCTGACCGGGCTGACCGAAAACCCGATCCTGATCCTTTTGATGATCAACGCGGTGCTGCTGCTTCTGGGCATGATCATGGACATGGCGGCGCTGATCCTGATCTGCACGCCGATCTTCCTGCCGGTCATGTATGCGCTGGGTGTTGATCCCGTGCAGTTCGGCATGATCCTTCTGGTGAACCTTGGCCTTGGGCTTTGTACCCCGCCGGTCGGGGCCTGCCTGTTCGTCGGCTGTGCCGTCGGGCGGCTGCCGATGGAAAAGGCGCTTCGGACGATCTGGCCCTTCTACCTGGCGATCTTCGTGGCCCTGATGATGATAACATTCATACCGGCCATATCGCTCACTTTGCCGAGCCTTTTGGGGTAGGCCCGGCGGTGGCGGGGCCGACGCTCCCCGGATGCCCCGCCACCATGAATTGCAGCAAAAAACGCGCCAGTGCCTTGCGGGGCTGGCGCGTTTCCTTTTGTTGCAAGAGGGATGCGTTCAGTCGCGTGTTGCCCATTCCGGCCGCGCCGCGCCCAGATAGGGAGCCGCACCATCGGCGCGCAGCCGGGCGCCATCCACCCTGAGCGGCGACAGGACGCTGGCAAATGTCTCACCGCCGCGCGAGGTCTCGCCAATGCAGCCAAGCGCCTGCAAAACACCCGATTGCCGCAGGTCGCGCCAGTCCGACACCGGCGCCGCCCAGATGTCGCGGGCTTCTGTGGTCTTTATGAACGACTTGGTGGTCAGCGGCCTGACCGCCGCCGCGATTTCCGACTGGATCAGGTCGCGGTCGGCAAAAGGGTCGCGGGATGCATCCGGCGCGGCCAGCCCAAGACACTCATAAAGGTCGCCAAGATCGTTCATGGCAATGGCGACATGGCCATCGGCTGTTTCATAAACGCCATAGGGCGCGCCCAGATAGGCATGGGCGGCATTGGCAGCTGGGCGTTGCGGCGGGCGGTGGCCATCGTTGAAATGGGTGGTCAGCAACTCGAACTGCAAATCGACCATCGCTTCCAGAAGGCTGGTTTCCACGTGCCCGCCCTCGCCACTGATCCCGCGCCGCACCAACAGGGCCAGAACCCCCTGTGCCAGCGCCGCACCGGCAAGGATATCGGCAATCGGCAGGCCAAAGGCGACGGGCCCGTCATTGGCCGCACCGGACAGCCACATCACACCGCTGCGCGCCTGCGCCAGAAGATCCTGACCGGGTAGTGCGTCCCAGTCATGGCCAGTGCCATAGCCCGAGACCGACCCGTATACGATGCCCGGCTTACGCGCGCGCACCGCGTCAAAGCCAAAGCCCAGCCGCTCGATCACGCCGGGGCGGAAGTTCTGGATCACCACGTCCGCGCCGTCGATCAACTCCCAGACCTGCGCCTTGCCCGCCTCGGTCTTGAGGTCGACCGCCACCGATTTCTTGCCCCGGTTGATGGCGTGGAAAATCGTGCTTTCGCCGTCGATCATCACGTCCGAGACATAGAGGTAGCGCGACAGATCGCCCTTGCCGCTGCGCTCGATCTTGATCACCTCGGCGCCAAGATCGGCCAGCCGGAGCGAGGCGTAGGGGCCCGCCAGAAACTGCGAGAAGTCCAGCACTCGCAGCCCTTTCAGCGGTGCGGTTGTCATGGTTCACCTTCGAAGCTGGCGGCAAAGCGGGCGTTTAGCGCTGCAAGCCCCGCCGCGATGCCGGTCTTGCCCGTGAGCATGTCGTTGACGATCTGCGAGCCCTCTTCCTGGAAACCCATGTACCCGTTGTGACGCGGGCGCAGCCAAGCCGCTTCATGTGTCAGGCGGGTGTTGCGATAGGCGTCCATGACGGGGGCGTTCGCGGCCTCTGACGCCCAGGCCACCGCGTTTCCGGGCTGGCCGTTCGATTGCACGTAAAACCCCGACTGGCAATCCGCCCCCGCGACCCAGGCGGCAAAGGCGGCGCAGATTTCGGGATGTTCCGTTCCGGCGGAAATCGCCAGTCCGGTGCCGCCAAGCGCAGACCCGACGGGGCCGTTTTTTCCCAGAACCGGCATATCGGAAAAGGCAATACGGTTGGCGCGATACCCCTGATCGGCATACCCCTTGTAGAGATAGGTCAGTGGCATAAGGCGCACCTTGTCACTTTCGGCCATGGCATCCAGCGCCGCGATCGGGTCCAAGCTGAAACAGGTCGGGTCAAGATGTGCGGTGACGGCTTGCAAAGCGTCGAACACCTGTTCCGCCACCGCAGGCCGCATCAGTTCGGTCGGGTCTGACCCGCAGGGCGCGCCGATGTTGGCGGCCAGCGTATAGACGCACATCAGAGAATGCGGCGGGCGCAACGGCAGGATCACCGCCCCGTCGCGTGCCGCCTCGACCACGTCCCGCCAGCCGCTGACGCGGTCGCCAAGATCGGGCCGATGCGCCTGTACCTGCGTCGCGGCATCGACAGGCAGCGCCCATTGGTGCCCGGCAAGGTTATAGCTGACAAAGCTCTTGCCGACGGTTTCATTCATCAGGGCGGTCATCGTTGCGGCGGGCAGCAACTCGTCCAGCGCAAGAAGACAGCCCTCGGCCACCACCGCGCCGACGTGGGGATGGTCGATGATCATCATGTCATAGGTCGCGGCCAGTTCATCAACCGGGGTCGATTCAAACCCCTGCAACGAACGTTTGTCCCACTCAATCGTCACGCCAGGGTGGGCTTTGGCAAACGCGTCCGCGGCGGCGACCATCGGGTCATACCCGCGCGGGTCGGACCATGTCATGCCCCTGAGGGAAATAGTGGCTGTCATCGTGTCTCTCTGTTGGTCTGATGGCTGGTCAATCCGGCGCGTCGAAGGCGGCACCGGCGCCAAGGGCTTCGGAAATCCGTTTTCCCGCCTCGATCATCGCAAGGCGGCATTCCTTTACATCCGGGTCGCCCTGGCTGGTCAGGCGGCGGATGTAGGGCGTGGTCAGTGCTGCGGCGACCTCACCTTCGTATGAGAAGATCGGGACCGAGACGTTGTGAATACCCGCAATGGTCAACGAGGCGCTCTGGCAGTAGCCGCTCTTGGTGACCTGATCGACGTTTTCATGGAACATGCGCAGCATGTCAGGGGTCGTGTTCTCATTGCGCGCGCACAGCGCATCGATGCGGTCCTTGCTCATCTGGTAGACCAGGCAGGCGCCGGACGCGGTATAGGAAATCGGCACGCGCGCGCCCAGCCGGACGGCGGTGATATTGTTGTCGGGCGGATCGACCTGGGCGATGACCAGGATGTCGGCGCCGTGCAGAATGGCAAGGTGCAGCGACTGGTTCAGGCGCAGCGCATATTCTTCCATGATTTCCCCGGCCACCGCAGACAGCCGTTTGACCGGCGGATGCCGGTGCGACATCTCGAACATCTTGAGCGTCAGGCTGTAGCGTTCGCTTTCGGGGTCCAGCATCACGTAGCCCCGCGCCTGCAGCACGGCCAGCATCCGATAGATTTCGCTGACCGAACGCTCCAGCGCCGCCGCAACCTCGGCCTTCTTCAATCCCCGCGTCTGGCTGGCAAGCAGCTCAAGTATGTCCAGCCCCTTGGACAGGGCCGGGGCGCTGTATTTCTCAAGATCGGGAGAGGGGCGGTCGGGTTTGGAAACCATGGGAATGTCCTTTGCCGGGGCGAAATAATCGGTTCTGGCGCTTCTGCCTTACAGGTCCCAGATGCGGCAAGCGTTTTCATTGTAAAACGCAGCTCGCTCCCCGTCGCTCCAACCGACGGTCAACGCATGGGTTGCGGCCACCCAGACTGCCAGCCCACCGCCGAGGTTGCAGACCGGTTGGTCCGAGCCCCAGACGATCCGGTCATGGCCAAAGGCAGCAACGGTTTCTTCGACAAAGGGGCGGATGTCGTCCAGAGACCATGTGTCGGCATCCCCGTAAGCGACGACCCCAGAGATCTTGGCCACCACATTCAGCCGTTCTGCCAGAGCCCGAATATCGGCGCGCCACGGTTCTATTGCACCCGAGGCCACGTCCGGCACACCGCAATGGTCAAGGATGAAAGTCACGTCGGGGCAATGGTCGACCAATTCTGCGGCCAGCCCCAGTTGCCGGGGCAGGACACACAGGTCGAAGGTTCGCCCAGTGCCAGACAGCCGCCAGATATTGTCGCGGAAGGTCATGGTCTGGCTGACCTCGTCCGGGGCAACGTGCAGCACGCGGCGGAAACCCTTTACCAGTGGATTATCAAGGTTGCGCTCAAGAAAGGCGGCAAACCCGTCGTTTTCCGGGCGGCAGGACGAGATTGCCCCGCGCATCAGGCTGCCGGGCTCTGCCGCCAGTTCGCCGATCAGAGCTGTCTCGTCCTCGATCCGGTCCTCGGCGACGTCCACTTCCATGTGGAGGCAACCCATGATTCCCAACCGCGCCGCATCGCGCGTGTAGGCGTCAAACCGATTGTCCCGGTTCAGTGCCTCAAACCCATCAAGCCACGGATATTCGAGCCGGTCCTTATAGATCAGGTGCAGGTGGGTATCCAAAAGCATGTCGGCGTCCTCCGGGTGTTTCTGGAGTCAGATAAGCATTGACTAAATATGAAAGTCAAGTTTATGTGTAAATATGAATTGAAGTTTCATATAGGAATACCCATACCGGCGCAAACCCTGCGTCATGGCAAATCCAAAGGGAGGATCTCATGGGAAATCAGAAACTTAAGGTGCTTTTGGGGGCGACCGCTCTTGCGGCCGTGGCCGGGCATTCAACAGCGGGTGAGTTCGACGGAATCACCTTGCAAGCCAAGCTGATCGGTGGTCAGCAATACGAGGCGCTCTATGCCCGGATCGCGGAATGGGAGGCCGCGACAGGTGCAAAGGTCGAGGTGATCTCGAAGAAAAACCACTTTGAACTGGACAAGGAATTCAAGTCCGACCTCGCCGCGGGAACGCTGGGCTGGTGCGTCGGTTCGAACCACTCGTCCTTCGCGTCGCAATACCCGAATCTCTATACCGACCTGACGCCATACCTGTCGGCAGATTTCATCGCGGAATACGTGCCCGCAAACATCGCCGCGTCCAAGATCGGCGATGCGCTGGTCATGCTGCCACGCGCGCAGTTTGACGTTTCGGCGCTCTACTATCTGAAGTCGGTCTATGCCGACGCCGACAACCAGGCGGCATACAAGGCCAAGACCGGCCGCGATCTGGCCCCGCCGGACACCTGGGAAGAATACAAGGAACAGGCGATCTTCTTCACCGATGCGCCGAACTTCTACGGCACGCAATACGCCGGCAAGGACGAGGCCATCGTTGGCCGTTACTATGAAATGGTGATCGCCGAGGGTGGTCAGCTGTTCAACGACGACTGGTCGCCGGCCTTCAATTCGGACGCGGGCAAACGCGCATTGTCGTGGTTCGTCGATCTCTATCAGGCAGGCGCCGTTCCTCCGGGCACCACGTCCTACCTGTGGGATGACCTTGGCCAGGGCTTTGCCTCGGGCACCATCGCACTGAATCTGGATTGGCCGGGCTGGGCCGGTTTCTTCAATGGCGAGGACAGCTCGAAAGCTGCCGGTGACGTGGGCGTCATCGTTCAGCCGCAGGGCTCGGCCGGTATTCGTACGGGCTGGTCCGGGCATCACGGGTTCTCGGTCACCGAAGCCTGCGACAACAAGGAAGCCGCTGCATCGCTGGTTGCATGGCTGACCAACGAAGATAGCCAGAAGCTTGAAAGCGCTGCCGGCCCACTGCCAACCCGGACCGCCGTCTGGGAACACGTGGTCGCCTCGGCTGAAGGGGATGCCTATCGCTCGGAAGTTCTCAAAGCGTTCCAGGCTGCCGCGTCGCACGCATTCCCGGCACCGCAGACGCCCTACTGGATCGAGGCCACCAACCTCATCTATCCCGAACTTCAGGCCGCTATCCTTGGGGACAAGTCGATTGACGATGCCCTTGCCGATGCCGCCGAAGCCGTCGACGAGATGATGCAGGAGAACGGCGTCTACTAAGCCGCCCTTCATGGCCGGGGGTGATCCTCCCCTCATCCCCGGCCCGCCCTCTTGTCACCTGACGGGCCTTGCCCGAACCGACATCACGAAACCCTCCTCGAATTCAAGGACGCAAGCAATGTCCCGCTTCCGGCCACCGGCGTGGTTTGTCCTTCTGCTGCCCGCGATCATCATCCTTGCAGCCGTCGTGCTTATTCCGCTGATCCTGTCATTCTACTCCAGCTTCACGCCTTACAAGCTGACCCGTCCCGAAACGCTCTATAAGTGGATCGGCACGTTCAACTACGAAAAGGCGATGAAAAGCGTGCATTTCTGGTCTGCTTTCGGACGCACCGTCCTGTTGCTGACTGTCGCACTGAACCTAGAAATGCTGTTGGGCCTTGGCCTGGCGCTTCTGGTGAACAAGGTCACATATGGCCAGCGCGCCCTGCGCACGATCATGATGTTCCCGATGATGTTCTCGCCGGTTCTGGTCGGGTTCCAGTTCAAGTTCATCTTCAACGACAACGTCGGGCTGGTGAACAACGCCCTTCAATCCTTGGGGCTGACCGACCGGGCCATCCCGTGGTTGGTCGATGGTCAGCTTGCCTTCTTCTCGATTGTCGTGGCCGAGATGTGGTCCTCGACCGCCGTCTTCGCCATCCTGATCCTGGCCGGGTTGTTTGCCGTGCCGCGCGATCCGATCGAAGCCGCCAAGGTCGATGGCTGCACCCCATGGCAAAGCTTCCGTCACATCACGCTGCCCTATGTCATGCCGTTTATCTACATCGCGCTGGCCATCCGTTCGCTGGATGTGGCGCGGGCCTATGACATCGTGCAGATCATGACGAACGGCGGCCCCGCCCGCCGGACCGAACTGCTTTGGACGCTGATCGGGCGCACCGGCTATGTCGATGCCAAGATGGGATATGCCAACGCCATGGGCTATATCTCGATCTTCCTCGCGATCATCTTCACCGTTTACTTCTTCCGCAAGCTCAACGCCGCGCGGAGCGAACTTGGCATGGCGGGGTAAGGACATGAACGAGAATCTCCAACACCGTATTCGCGCCCGTCTGCTGAAGCTGGCCCATTTCGTGGCGCTGTTCATTGCCATGGCGATCATCTGCGTGCCGGGTCTCTGGGTTGTCCTCAACTCGTTCCGGCCCACTGTAGACATCATGGCGAAACCGCCTGTGTGGATCCCGCGTGGCCTGAACCTCGACAATTACCGCGCCATGTTCGGCGCGGTGGGCGAGGGCGGCGTGCCGGTGCTGCAATATTTCACCAACTCGCTGATCATCTCGGTCACCTCGACCTTTATCGCCATCCTTGTCGGTATGGCGGGGGGCTATGCCTTTGCCCGCTATCGCTTCAAGGGCAAGGCGGCGATCTTCATCGGTCTGATGCTGACCCGCGCGGTTCCCGGCGTGTCGCTGTCGCTGCCGCTGTTCATCGTCATGGCCAAGACCGGCCTGATCGACACCCACATGGGGCTGATCCTGGTCTATGTCGCACTGAACGTGCCCTTCACGATCTGGCTGATTGACGGGTTCTTCCGGCAAGTGCCGATCGACCTGGCCGAAGCCGCCGAGATCGACGGCTGCACCCGCTGGCAGGCGTTCTGGAAGGTCGAGTTTCCGGTGGCCCGCGCAGGTGTGGCATCGGCGGGCATCTTCGCCTTCCTGACAAGTTGGAACGAATACGCGCTGGCCAGTCAGCTGACCCGCTCGACGTTTTCGAAAACCATGCCGGTGGGCCTGCGCGACTTCACGTCCGAGTTCACCATCAACTGGGGGGGCATGTGCGCGCTTGCGGTCCTGATGATCATTCCCGCACTCATCCTCACCTTCATCGTACAGAAACACCTCATTGCCGGCCTCACCTTCGGCGGCGTGAAAGGATAAGACTTATGGCACAGGTTCAACTGCAGAACGTGGTCAAGAAATACGGCGCTGTTGAAGTCGTCCACGGCATCAACCTTGAAATTGCCGATAACGAGTTCGTGGTGCTGGTCGGTCCCTCTGGCTGCGGCAAGTCCACCACCTTGCGGATGATTGCCGGGCTCGAGGCGATCTCGGGCGGGGACATCTCGATCGGGGACCGGGTGGTGAACGACCTGCCACCGCGCCACCGCAATATCTCGATGGTGTTCCAGAACTACGCGCTTTACCCGCATATGACGGTGCGCGAAAATCTCGGCTTCTCGCTTCAGATTGCCAAGCGCCCGCAGGCCGAGATCGACAAGGCCGTGGACGAGGCCGCGCAGATCCTGTCGCTGGCCGAGTATATGGACCGCAAGCCCGGCGCCCTGTCGGGTGGTCAGCGCCAGCGCGTCGCCATGGGCCGTGCCATCGTGCGCCACCCCGAGGTGTTCCTGTTCGACGAACCCCTGTCGAACCTCGACGCCAAGCTGCGCACGCAGATGCGGACCGAGATCAAGAAACTGCACCAGAAGGTCAAATCGACCATCGTCTACGTGACCCATGACCAGGTCGAGGCAATGACGCTGGCAGACCGCATCGTGATCATGCGCGACGGACATATCGAGCAGGTCGGCACCCCGCTGGAAGTATTCGAAACCCCGGCAAACACCTTTGTCGCCACTTTCATCGGCTCGCCTCCGATGAACCTGCTGTCCGGTCAGATCGCAGGCGGCGAGGTGGCCATTGACGGCGGGCCGAAGGTCACGCTTCCCGACCAGTTCGCGGGCAAGGTGCAGGACGGGCAGAAGGTCATCCTCGGCTTCCGCGCCGACAACCTGATGCCAGAGGGCCATGCCATGCCGATGGAAGGCGCATCGGCCGAGTTCGAGATGGTCGTGAACCTCTCGGAACCGCTGGGCACCGAAACACTGTTGTTCGGGTCGCTGGCAGGCAAAGAGGTGCAGGCCAAGATGCTGAACCCACGCCCTGTCGCGGATGGTGAACGTCTGCAGTTCCAGCTGGACCTGACCCGCTGCCACCTGTTCGACGCCGAAACCCAACAAAGCTTGAGGTAAGCCCATGGCCAAGATTGCCCAGGTCGAGATCTTCATGGCCGACCTCAAACCCAAGGTGAAACGGGTCGACGCGATCCAAAGCTTCGTCAGCCAGGAAACCCCGTTCGTGCGGATCACCGACACCGACGGTGAGACCGGGTTGGGTTACAGCTATACGATCGGGCAGGGCGGTCCGGCGGTCATGTCGCTGCTGCAAGAAACGCTTGTGCCACAGTTGATCGGACGCGAGGCGGAAGAGATCGAACGCATTTGGCGCGACCTGTTGTTCTCGACTCATGCCACGGCGGTGGGGGCGATCACCTCTCTGGCGCTGGCGGCCATCGACACCGCCCTTTGGGATCTGCGCTGCAAACGCGCGGGGCTTCCCCTTTGGCGGATGCTGGGCGGAGCGAAGGATTCCGTGCCGATGTACACCACCGAAGGCGGCTGGCTGCACATCCCGACCGAAGACCTTGTTTCGGATGCGCTGGATGCTCAGTCCAAGGGTTTTGCCGGATCGAAGATCAAGATCGGCCGCCCGCATCTGTCCGAGGATCGCGCGCGGCTGAAGGCTGTGCGCGAGGCGGTGGGCGATGCTTACGAAATCATGGTCGACGCCAACCAGAGCTTCTCCCGCGCCGAGGCCACCCGCCGCGCTCGCGTGCTGGAGGAATTCAACATTGGTTGGTTCGAGGAACCGATGCCCGCCGACGACGTGATGGAACACGCGCGCCTTGCCGCCAGCACATCGGTCCCGATCGCGGTGGGCGAAAGCATGTATTCGCTGAGCCAGTTCAAGGATTACCTTGTGACCGGGGGCGCCAGCATCGTGCAGGTGGACGTCGCGCGGATCGGTGGCATCACGCCATGGATGAAGGTCGCGCATATGGCCGAGGCGCATAACGTCCCCGTCTGCCCGCATTTCCTGATGGAACTGCATGTCAGCCTTGTCTGCGCCATCCCCAACGCGCCGTGGCTGGAATACATCCCGCAGTTGGACAGCCTGACCGCGTCGCCCATGCGGATGGAAGCGGGCCGCGCCTATCCCTCGGATGCGCCGGGGCTTGGGATCGACTGGGACAACGACAGGCTGACCGCCGCCCGTATCGACGGGCTGTCGGCCATGTTCAGCTAAACGGAGGTTCGCAAATGCAACGCATGGGAATGGTGATCGGCCTGGACGCCGAAAAGGTGCAGGAATACAAAAAGTTGCACGCCGACGTCTGGCCCGGCGTCCTGAAGATGATTTCCGAGTGCAACATCCGCAACTACTCGATCTACCTGAAAGAACCCGAGAACCTTCTGTTCGGCTACTGGGAATATCACGGCAGCGACTTTGAGGCGGACGCCGCGAAGATGGCCGCCGACCCCGAGACCCAGCGCTGGTGGGATGTCTGCATGCCCTGCCAGAAACCGCTCGATACCCGCAAGGACGGCGAGTGGTGGGCGATGATGGAAGAAGTGTTTCACTTGGATTGAGCGATGTTTGACGACCTGCAACAACACTGGCCCAAGGCCACCAAACCCAGGCCCATAGTGATCTTTGGTGCCGGATCGATTGTCACCGACGCCCACCTGCCGGCCTATGCCAAGGCGGGCTACAGGGTGGCGGGCATCTATGACCCCGACCTTGAAAAGGCGCGCGCATTGGCGGCAAAACATGGGGTCGATGCCTATGCCGCGCCGGAACAGGCCGCCGCCGTCCCGGACGCCATCTTCGACCTGGCAACTCCGCCGGATGCCCATGTCGGCATCCTTTCGATCCTGCCCGAAGGCGCGGGTGTGCTGATCCAGAAACCCATGGGGTCGGACCTGAAGGGTGCCACCGAAATCCTGACCATCTGCCGCCAGCGCAACCTCAAGGCCGCCGTCAATTTCCAGCTGCGTTTCGCGCCAATGATGCTGGCGCTGCAGGACGCGGTGAACCGGGGTCTGTTGGGCGAGATCGTCGATTTCGACGCGTGGCTTGCCCTCGATACGCCGTGGGGATTGTGGAAATTCCTCGAACCCCTTCCTCGGGTCGAGATCAGCCTGCACTCGATCCATTACCTCGATTTCATCCGGGGGCTTCTGGGTGACCCGCACGGCGTGCATGCCAAGTCGATGGGGCATCCGTCATCGCGCATCGCCCAGACCCGTACAGCGGCCATTCTGGACTATGGCGACACGCTGCGCTGCGCGCTTTCGATCAACCACAACCATGCCTTCGGGCGCAAATACCAGGCATGCGAATTCCGCATCTGCGGCACCCGGGGCGCGGCCTATCTGCAACTGGGCGTGAACCTCGACTATCCCAAGGGTGAACCGGATATCCTCGAGATCAACACCGGCGATGGCTGGCATTCCGTTCCGCTGGATGGGGCATGGTTCCCCGACGCTTTTGCCAGCCGGATGAGCCAGCTTCAGCGCTTTGTCACCGGCGAGGACGCCACCCTGATTTCAAGTGTCGAGGACGCATGGAACACCATGGCGCTGGTCGAGGCTGCCTATGAAAGCAGCGCCGCGCCCGCCCACCCGATTGCAAGGAAACCCACATGAACATCCAGGAAATCTTTTACGAGGATTACGAGGTCGGGCATCAGCGCGAAACTTTCGGACGCACCATCACCGAAACCGATTTCGTGGTTCATGCCGGGCATACCGGCGACTTCTTCCCGCATCACATGGATGCCGAATGGTGCGCCACGCAGGATTTCGGCCAGCGTATCGCCCATGGCACCATGGTATTCGCAATCGGTATCGGCATGACCGCCAGCGTGATCAACCCGGTCGCCTTTTCCTATGGCTATGACCGGCTGCGCTTCATTCGCCCGGTTCATATCAATGACACGATCCGCACCCGCCTGACCATCGATCGCAAGCTTGAAGACCCCAAGCGCGCGGGCATGGGGCAGGTCTTTGAAAAGGTCGAAGTCATTAACCAGAAGGACGAGGTCGTCCTGTTCTGCGAACATATTTACCTTGTCCAGATGAAGGCGGCGGCATGAGCGCGTTTTTGAAACTCCACCGCGACGACAACGTGCAGGTCGCGCTGCGGTTGGTGCCCAAAGGGTCGATGATCGACACGGCCAATGGCCCGGTGGCGACGCTGTCGGATGTTGCAATGGCCCACAAGGTCGCCGACTGCGCCATCGCCAAGGGCGAACTGGTGATCAAATACGGCATGCCCATCGGCACCGCCACGACCGATATCGCGCCGGGCGCCCATGTGCATGTCCACAATATCGCCAGCCGTTACACCGCGACCCACTACCGCGCCGAAGAAGCGGGGCTGGCCGATGCCTGATATTGCGAAACCCAACTGGCAAGGTTACCTGCGCGCCGATGGGCGCAAGGGCATCCGCAACACTGTCGCCGTGGCCTATCTGGTCGAATGCGCTCATTTCGTTGCGGATGAGATCGTGCGGAATTTCCGGGGTCAGGATGTTCACCTGATCGGCTTTCCGGGCTGTTTTCCCAATGATTATGCCCAACGGATCATGGAACAGCTTGGCACCCATCCGAACGTGGGCGCGGTGCTGCTGGTCAGCCTGGGCTGCGAAAGCTTCAACCGCTCGAAACTGGCCGAGGTGATCGCCGCCAGTGGACGCCCCGTCGAAACGCTGGTGATCCAGAAATCCGGCGGTTCCGCGGCGACCATCGCCAAGGGCATGGACGCCGTTCAAGGCATGCTGGCACAGATCGCCGACGTGCCCCGTGCGCCGATGGGCGTCAGCGACCTGATCGTCGCCACGGTCTGCGGCGGCTCGGACGGGACCAGCGGCATCTCGGGTAACCCGGCAGCGGGACGCGCCTTTGACCGGCTGGTGGCGGAAGGGGCCGCCTGCATTTTCGAGGAAACCGGCGAGCTGATCGGCTGCGAACACATCATGGCGGAACGTGCAATCACGCCGGAACTGGGCACTGAACTGACCGCCTGCGTGGAAAAGGCCGCGCGCTATTACAGCACCCTGGGCTATGGCAGCTTTGCCGCCGGAAACGCCACCGGAGGCCTCTCGACCATCGAGGAAAAGTCGCTGGGCGCCTATGTCAAATCCGGCGATGCACCCATTTCCGGCATCATCAAGCCCGGTGACGTACCGCCGCGCGGCGGGCTCTACCTGATGGACGTGGTGCCGGACGGCGAGGTGCGGTTCGGGTTCCCCAACATCTCGGACAATGCCGAAATCGTCGAGATGATTGCCTCGGGCGCGCATATGACCCTGTTCATCACCGGGCGCGGTTCGGTTGTCGGCTCGGCGATCTCACCGGTCATCAAGATCTGCGCCAATCCCGACACCTACCGTGCGCTTGAGGGCGACATGGACGTTAACGCAGGCGCGATCATCGAAGGCACGCGCAGTCTCGATCAGGTGGCGGATGAAATCTATGACCAGGTCCGCGCCACCGCCGCAGGATCCGCCACCGCATCGGAATCCCTTGGCCACCAAGAATTCATCCTGACCTACAAACGCTTCGACCCCATCGGCCCGGCCTGCCTCCCGGTGCCTTGAGAACGAGAGAGATATGAAACGACTTCAAGGAAAAACCGTCTTTGCCACCGCCGCCGCCCAGGGGATTGGCCGTGCCACGGTCGAGCGCATGGCGTCCGAGGGCGCCCGCGTCATTGCCACCGACATCAACATCGACCCGCTCGCCGATGCGCAGGGCCTTGAGGTCGTGCAGCTTGACGTGACCGACACCGACGCGGTGATCGCCGCCATTGCCGCTGCCGGTCCGGTGGACGTTCTGTTCAACTGCGCCGGAGTGGTTCATGCGGGCACCATCCTCGACGCCACGCGCGAACAGCTGGATTTCGCCTTTGCCCTCAATGTAGCCGCCATGTTCGACACGATCCGCGCCGTTCTACCGGGGATGCTGGAACGCGGGCAGGGGTCGATCATCAATGTCGCCTCGGTTGCATCGTCGGTGATCGGCGTGCCGAACCGCGTTGTCTATGGCGCAACAAAGGCTGCCGTGATCGGCCTGACCAAGGCCGTCGCGGCAGACCATGTCCGCCAGGGCATCCGGGTGAACGCGATCTGTCCCGGAACCGTCGACAGCCCCAGCCTGCACGAGCGTCTGCGCGCCACGGGCGACTATGAACAGGCGTGGCAGGACTTCAACGAAAGGCAGAAGATGGGGCGCGTTGGCAAGACGTCTGAAATCGCCGCGCTTGCCTGCTACCTCGCCTCGGACGAGGCCGCCTTTACCACGGGTCAAACACACAATATCGATGGTGGCTGGACCATCTGACAACCAACTGACGAGGACGACATGAAACTTCTGCGTTATGGCCCCCGCGGGGCTGAAAAACCCGGTGTTCTGGACGATCAGGGCCAGATCCGTGACCTCAGCGGCATTGTCGGCGACATTGCCGGGGACATTCTGGTCAATCTGGACCGCCTGACAGGTCTCGACTTCAATAACCTGCCCGTTGTCGACGGCGACCCGCGCCTTGGCGCCTGTGTCGGCGGCACCGGCAAGTTCATGTGCATCGGCCTGAACTATTCCGACCACGCGGCTGAGACCGGAATGGAGGTTCCGCCCGAGCCTGTGCTGTTCATGAAGGCCACCTCGGCGATCTGCGGCCCCAACGACCCGATCCTGATCCCGCGCGGGTCCGAGAAAACCGACTGGGAGGTCGAACTGGGCGTCGTCATCGGCAAGCCGGCAAAATATGTCTCGGAAGCGGACGCGCTCGACCACGTCGCGGGCTATTGCGTCATCAATGACGTCTCCGAACGCGCCTTCCAGACCGAGCGTGCGGGCCAGTGGACCAAGGGCAAATCTTGCGACAACTTCGGCCAGACTGGCCCGTGGCTTGTAACCAAGGACGAGATTGCCGACCCCCAGAACCTGTCGATGTGGCTGACGGTGAACGGCGAAACCGTTCAGGACGGCTCGACCCAGACGATGGTCTATGGCGTCGCCCATGTGGTCAGCTACCTCAGCCAGTTCATGACGCTGCATCCCGGCGACATCATCTCGACCGGCACCCCTCCGGGCGTCGGCATGGGCTTCAACCCACCGCGCTACCTGAAAGCTGGCGATGTCGTGGAACTGGGCATCGAGGGGCTGGGCCAGCAGAAACAGGTCTGCATCCAGGACTGACATTGCAGACATCAAGGGGCGGCTTCGGGCCGCCCTTTTTCATCCACAGGAGATCGCCATGACGGAAAGCTACTACGACGAACACGACGACACCCAGCTGTTCAACGTCGAGACATGGCTCTACGAGGATTTCGAGGTCGGACAGAAATGGCGCTCGATCCGCCGGACGATTTCCGAGGGCGAGGCGATGCTGTTCAACAGCCTTGTCATGGACAATCACCCCTATGTCGCCGACGATATCTTCACCAGCGAAGAAGGGGTCTTTGGCAAACGTCTTGTCGCGGGCGCAATGGTGTTCTCCTATGGCCTTGGCCTGATGGCCCATAACAACGTCAACACCTTCTCATATGGCTATGACAAGCTGCGCTTCATCAAGCCGGTTTTCATTGGCGACACCATCTACACCGTGCGCACCAACCTTGAGAAACGACCTAAATACAAGGACATGGGTTTGGTGAAGGTCAGCTACCAGGTCTACAAGAATAAGGGTGAACTGGCGCTCTACGCCGAGCATCTCCAGACCGTGAAATACCGCCACCCTGAAAACGTCACTCCCGAGACCTGACCGCCGCTTCCTCTTGCCCGAAATACCTCGGGGTGAGCATCGAAAACGAATTGTTTTCGATGTGAGGGGCAGCGCCCCTCTGGGCCCTTACCCAAGATAGCGCGCGGTATCGGCCCCCAGCGCCGGACCGCCCTCGGGGTTGCGCAATACCGCGCCATCCAGCCGGATCGGGCAACGCGTGGTTCGGATCTGGGTGCCATCCGGCGCGGCGATTTCCTGCACCGCATCCAGCGCTGCAAAGCCGTCCGTTGCCATCAACTCAGGCCAGTCCATCACCCGCGCACACCAGATGTCGGCCGGTTCCAGCCGGTCCAGCCAATGCTGCACTGTTTTCCCGGCCAGATGGTCGCGCAGGATCGCCTTGATCTCGTCCCGCTTCTCCAGGGCAATCTCCGGCGCGCAATAGCCTTCCAGTTCGGGGCAGTCCAGCAAGTCGCGCAAGGTGGCGATCGGCGTCATCGCCAGCGCCAGATAGCCATCGGCACAGGCATAGACGCCATAAGGCGCCGCGACGGTGGCATTGGCGTTCGAGACTGCGCTGCGCCGGGGCATGGTGCCGTCGCCATTCAGATAGGCGGTCAGCAACTCGAATTGCATGTCCAGAGACGAGGACATCAGGTCCACCTCGACCAGCCCGCCCTTGCCGGTCACGCCGCGCCGGATCAGCGCCGCCATGATGCCCTGCACAAGGTGGTTGCCACAGGCGATGTCCAGCACCGCGAACCCGGCGGGCACCGGTGCTTCGCCGTCATTCCCAGACAGCCACGGCATGCCCGTCATCGCCTGCACGAGAAGGTCCTGACCGGGTTTCTTCACCCATGGCCCCGTCGTGCCATAGCCCGTGACCGCCCCATAGACGAGGCGCGGATTGCGTGCGCTGACTGCGTCGTAGCTTAGCCCGATCCGCTCCATCACACCGGGGCGGAAGTTGTGGATCATGACATCCGCCGTATCGATCAGCGCCGCGACCTTCTCAAGGTCCGCGCTGTCCTTCAGGTCTGCCGCGACGCTTTTCTTGCCGCGGTTAATGGTGTGAAACAAAAGGCTGTCCGGCCCGACTTTCTGGTCCGCGATGACCAGCGACCGGCACAGATCCCCGCCGGCGGGCCGCTCGATTTTGATTACTTCGGCACCAAGATCGGCCAATCGCATCGCCGCCATCGGCCCAGCCAGGAATTGTGCGAAATCGAGGACTCTGAGCCCGTCCAAAGGTTTCATGTCATGCTCCGAATATTCATATGAAAAACTATAATTCATATACGGAGGCATTGAAAGTGCCATGTGACCTTGTTCGGGAGCCGGGTCAAAACGCAAAACGCCTGCGCAAACCATGGTCGCGCAGGCGTCTTTGAAAACTGGATCGAAAGGTGGGGTCAGGCGTCCCTTTTGGCCGCCGTGCAGAGAGTCACTTGCCCCATTTCAGCGCGATCAGGTCCATGTCAGAGGCCAGTTGCAGCAGACGCTCGCGGGTTCGGTCTGACATCGGTTTCAACGGGTGGCGCACATGGTCGCTGCCGATCACGCCGCCTTCCATCATCACTGTCTTGCAGGCGCGCAGACCGCATTGCCGGTTCTCGTGGTTGATCAGCGGCAGGCAGCGCGTCCAATGCGCCAGCGCCGCGTCCTTGTCACCCGCACGATAGGTTCGGATGATCTGCCCGATATGCTCGCATTGCAATCCCGACGTCATGGTGCCGGTGCAGCCCGCATCGAGATCGGCCAGCAGGGTCGCGGCCTCTTCGCCATCAAACGGGCCTTCGATGGCATCGCCGCCAGCCTCGATCAGAGCCGCCAGCTTGTCAGCGGCAAAGGGCATCTCCATCTTGAAATAGCGCACCTGTTCCAGTTCTTTCGCCATCCGCACCAACAGCGGCACCGACAGCTGACAGCCCGACAGGGGCGCGTCTTGTACCATGATCGGGATCGAAATCGCGTCCGACACGGCCTGGAAATGCTCGTAGATGCCCGCCTCGGCAGGCACCAGCCCGACGCCATGATAAGGCGGCATCATCATCACCATCGCGGCACCCATCGCCTGCGCCGATTTTGCGCGTTCCACGACAATGCCGGTTGAGAAATGGCTGACCGTGACAATGACCGGCACCCGCCCCGCGACATGTTCCAGCGAAAGCCGCATCAGAAGCGCGCGTTCGGCATCGGAAAGGACGAACTGTTCCGAGTAATTGGCAAGGATGCAGATCGCATCGACGCCCTGGTCGATCATGCAGTCAAGCACGCGGCGCATGCCATCCTCGTCGACACGGCCATCTGCGTGGAACGGGGTGGGGGCGACGGGCAGAATTCCTGTGAGTGGTGTTTGCATCGGTATTCCCGGTCAGATTCAGGTCAGGTTCTATTCAAAAAACGGGGCGACGACTTCGCGGCGGCCCAGAAGGAAGGCGTCCGCGACATGGCGCAGCGGTTCAAGGTCGACATCGCTTTCGCCGGTGGCCAGAAGCCGCGCCATGCGCGCGTAAAGCCGGGGGTATTCACCCGACAGCGTGTCCTTGGCGGCCTTCTGTTCGGTGCCGTTGACGATCATGCGCGCGCCGCCGTCTTCCAGCGTCAGCGTGCCGTGATCGGTCTCGGCCTCGATGCGCCAGGTCTGGTCGCCCTCCTGCCGCCAGTCAAAGACCGCGCTGACATCGGCGCCGTCGGGATGGGCAAACCGCAGGTGCGCGGCAATCGGACCCTGCTTGTTTTCGGGCGTTTCCAGCACCGCATCGGTCAGGTGCAGCGTCTCCGGCATCAACCGGGTGACAATCGACAGCGCGTTGATGCCGGGGTCGAACACACCCAGCCCGCCGGGTTCCCAGATCCAGTCCTGTCCGGGATGCCAGCGGCGCACGTCCTCTTTCCATGTGACGGTCAGCCGCTTCAACACCTTGCCCGTCAACCATTCCTTCGCCGGTTCGACCATCGTGGCCTCACGCGAATGCCAGGTGGCAAACAGGGTGACGCGGAAGTCATTGGCCATCGCTGCCAGCTTGCGACACTCGGCAAGACTGGCGCCCGGCGGCTTTTCCAGCATGACGTGGCGGCCCGCCCGGATTGCGGCCTCCGCATAATCAAAGCGCGGCACCGGCGGCAGGCACAGCGACACGACGCGAATGTCCGGGCGCTGTTCCAGGAACTTGGTGAAATCCGAAAAGCTTTCGACCCCGTCCACTGATCCCTGCCGCGAGACGGTTGCGGTCAAATCCCAATCGGGTGATGCCGCGATTGCGGGGACATGCTGGTCCAGGGCGATCTTACCGACGCCGACAAGAGCGATGTTCATCAATGCGAGTCCTTTCCGACAGGGCTGCCCCGGCAGCCTTTGAGAAAGTCGAGATCGGCCCCGGTATCGGCGCCTTCGACATGGGCCTGATGCATCCAGGCATAGCCGCTGGTGGCCTGCTCATGGCTGGGTTGCCAGGACGACAGGCGGTCGGCGAGTTCCGCATCGGAAATGTCCAGATGCAGCCGCCGCGCGGCAACATCGACCTCGATCATGTCACCATTGCGGACCACTGCCAGCGGGCCACCCGCCGCCGCCTCGGGCGAGGTGTGCAGGATCACGGTGCCATAGGCCGTGCCGGACATGCGCGCATCGGAAATGCGGATCATGTCGGTGATGCCTTTCTTCAGCACCTTGGGCGGCAGGCCCATGTTGCCGACCTCGGCCATGCCGGGATAGCCCTTGGGCCCGCAGTTCTTCAGCACCAGAACGCAGGTTTCGTCAACGTCCAGCGCGTCGTCATTGATCTTGGCCTTGTAGTCGTCGATGTCCTCGAACACCACGGCGCGGCCACGATGTTTCAGCAGGTGTTCTGACGCCGCCGACGGTTTCAGCACAGCGCCCTTGGGCGCAAGGTTGCCGCGCAGAACGGCAATACCGCCCTGCGGGGTCAGCGCCCTCTCCACGGGTCGGATCACGTCGGTGTTGTGGTTCACCGCACCCTTGACCTCGTCCCAGATCGCTCCGCCGGAAACGGTCAGCGCGTCCTTGTGCAAAAGCCCGGCTTCGCCAAGGTGCCGCAGCACGACGGGCAGGCCCCCGGCATAGAAGAACTCTTCCATCAGATAGTCGCCCGACGGCATCAGGTTGACGATGGTGGCAATGTCGCGCCCGCAGCGGTCCCAGTCGTCCAGCGTGAAATCCACCCCGACCCGGCCCGCAATCGCCAGCAGATGCACCACCGCGTTGGTCGAGCCGCCAATCGCGCCATTGGTGCGCACGGCGTTTTCGAACGCCTGTTTGGTCAGGATGTCGGACGGTTTCAGGTCATCCTTGACCATCTGAACGATCCGACGGCCTGACAGTTGCGCCATAGCCCGGCGGCGGCTGTCCACGGCGGGGATCGCCGCGTTGCCCGACAGGGCCATGCCAAGCGCCTCGGCCATCGACGCCATGCTGGACGCCGTGCCCATGGTGTTGCACGACCCCGATGACCGCGACATGGACTGTTCCGCCTCAAGGAACTCGTCCTGCGTCATCTCCCCGGCTTTCACCGCTTCCGAGAACTTCCACAGATGCGTGCCCGAGCCGACCCGCTCGCCCTGGAAATACCCGTTCAGCATCGGACCGCCCGAGACCACGATCGACGGCAGGTCGGTCGAAGCGGCGGCCATCAACAGCGACGGCGTGGTCTTGTCACAGCCCACCAGCAACACCGCGCCGTCAATCGGCTGACCGCGCATCTGTTCCTCGATGGCAAGCGCGGCCAGGTTGCGGAACATCATCGCCGTCGGGCGGAAGGTGTTTTCACTGGCTGAGAACGCCGGCACCTCGACCGGAAACCCTCCGGCCTCCCAGATGCCGGCCTTCACCTTCTCGGCCAGTTCCCGCAGGTGACCGTTGCAGGGCGTCAGGTCGGACCATGTGTTCAGGATGCCGATCACGGGGCGGCCGTCGAACAGGTCGTCCGGGTAGCCCTGGTTCTTCATCCAGCCACGGTGATAGATCGTGTCCCGCGAGGTGCCGCCATACCATTCCTGGCTGCGCAGACGCCGTGGCCATGTTGCCGGTTTGAACGTCATTGCGTCAGGCCTGCTTGGATTTGTTGTAGACGTCGAAGATGACTGCGGCCAGAAGCACCAGGCCTTTGATCATCTGCTGATAGTCGATGCCGATACCAAGGATCGACATGCCGTTGTTCAGAACCCCCATCAGGAAGGCCCCGACCACCGCGCCGACGATCTTGCCGACACCGCCCGACATCGACGCCCCGCCGATGAACACCGCCGCAATCACGTCCAGCTCCAGCGCGAAGCCCGCTTTCGGCGTGGCCGAGTTCAGGCGGGCGGCAAAGACCATGCCCGCGATGGCCGCAAGGACGCCCATGTTGACGAAGGCCAGGAAGGTCAGCCGCTCGGTTTTGACACCCGACAGTTTTGCTGCCTTCTCGTTACCCCCCAGCGCATAGATACGGCGGCCGGTGACGGTGCGTTCGGTGAAGAAGGCGTAAAGGATCGTCAGGATGCCCATGGTGATCAGGACGTTCGGCAAACCCCGGAAGGTCGACAGCTTGAACAGGATGAAGACCAAGGCAAAGGCGATGATCCCGACCCGCGCCCAGAAGAATCCGTTGGGTTCGACCTCCATGCCATAGGCCCGGTTCTGCGCCCGTTTCTTCAATTCGAGCGACAGGATCAGCGCGGCGGCAATCAGCCCGGCCCCCAGCGCAAGAACGTTGACCCGGCGCTGGCCCAAAAGCTCGGCAATGCCTTCGCCAAAGGCGGCGGGGAAAATGTCCGGAACGAAACCGTTTGCGATCATCTGAAACTCGCGCGGGAACGGACCCAGTGACTGGCCTTCCAGAAGCCACAGGGATGCCCCCCGGAACACCAGCATGCCCGCCAGTGTCACGATGAACGAGGGGATCTTCCAATAGGCGATCCAATAGCCCTGCGCCGCCCCGATCAGGCCGCCGGCAAGGATACAGGTGGCGATGGTCACGCCTGTCGACTGGTCAAACTCGACGATCATCACCGCCGCAAGGGCTCCGACGAACCCCATGACCGAACCGACCGACAGGTCGATGTGCCCGGCAACGATCACGATCAGCATCCCCAGCGCCATGATCACGATATAACTGTTCTGCAACAACAGGTTGGTGACGTTGACCGGCTTCAACAGCGTGCCATTCGTCACGATCTGGAAAAAGGCCATGATCGCGATCAGCGCGAACAGAAGCCCGTATTCCCTGAGGTGCCGCGCCAGATAAGCGCCGATGCCCTGTCCCTTTTCGGGTGTTTGCGTGTCTTGCGCGATGTCCATCGTCGCCTCCCCTTAATCCGTCACGATGAGCGACATGATGGCTTCCTGGCTGGCATCCTTTGCCGTCAGTTCGCCCACGAATGCGCCCTCGTTCATCACGTAAATTCTATCGCACATGCCCAGAAGCTCGGGCATCTCGGACGAGATCATCAAGACGCCCTTCCCCTGGGCGCTGAGGTCATTGATGATCCCATAGATCTCGAACTTGGCGCCTACGTCGATGCCGCGCGTCGGTTCGTCGAGGATCAGCACCTCGGGACCGGCAAACAGCCATTTCGACAGGACAACCTTCTGCTGGTTCCCGCCCGACAGGTTCACAACCCGCTGGAACACACCCGGCGTTCGGATGTTCAGTGCTTTGCGGTATTTGTCGGCGACCTGCGTTTCCGCAGCCTCCTGCAGCACCTGCCCGCGCGACACTTCTTCCAGGTTCGACAGGGTGATGTTGCGCTGGATCGTTTCATCCAGGATCAACCCCAGCGCCTTGCGGTCCTCGGTCACATAGGCCAGCCCCGCATCAATGGCGCGACTCACCGTCGAGACATCCACGGGCTGCCCGCGCATCTCGACTGTGCCGGAGATCTTCTGGCCATAGGCGCGCCCGAACAGGCTCATCGCCAGTTCGGTGCGGCCTGCGCCCATCAACCCGGCGATGCCCACAACTTCGCCCGCGCGGACGCTGAGATTGACGTTCTCGATCACCTGGCGGTCTGCGTGCAGCGGGTGAAACACGTTCCAGTCGCGCACCGTCAACAGCTCGTCCCCCGAGCGGCGTTCCCGTGCCGGATAGCGCTGGGCCATGTCGCGGCCCACCATGTCGCGCACGATTCGGTCTTCGGAAACCTTCTCGGCGCGGGCATCCATCGACGAAACCGATGTGCCGTCGCGGATCACCGTGATCTTGTCGGCGACGCGACGCACCTCATTCAGCTTGTGACTGATGATGATCTGGGTGACACCCTGCGCCTTGAGTTCCAGCATCAGGTCCAGCAACGCCTGGCTGTCGGCCTCGGACAGGGCCGCGGTCGGCTCGTCCAGGATCAAAAGGCGCACTTCCTTCGACAGCGCCTTGGCGATCTCGACCAATTGCTGTTTGCCCACGCCCAGCTTGTCGATCAGCGTGCCGGGGGCTTCGCTCAGACCGACCTTCTTCAGCAACTCGACGGTGCGGCGGTCGGTTTCACGCCAGTTAATGACGCCACCCTTGGCGCGTTCATTGCCCAGAAAGATATTCTCGGCAATCGACAGAAGCGGCACCAGCGCCAGTTCCTGGTGAATGATGATGATGCCTTTCGCCTCGCTGTCGGCGATATTGGCAAACTGGGCAAGCTCTCCGTCATAGTGGATCTCGCCGTCATAGCTGCCTGCGGGATAGACCCCGGACAGGACTTTCATCAGGGTGGATTTGCCTGCGCCGTTCTCACCGACCAGCGCGAGGATCTCGCCGCTGTCCACCGTAAGATCGACCTGGTCCAGCGCTTTCACACCCGGAAATTCTTTGGTGATGCCACGCATCTCTAGAAGCGCCGACATGCGCAGTCCTCCCTCACCCCATGGTCTCCCTAGGCGCATCCGCAAGAAGCGGACGCGCCCCGGGGAGTGTCGTTCAGCCGATTACTTCAGCTGGTCCATCGTATAGTAACCCGACCCGATGATGATCTCTTCCCAGTTCGACATATCGACCGAGACCGGCTCAAGCAGGTAGGAGGGGATGACCTTGACGCCATTGTCATAGGTGGTGGTGTCGTTGATCTCGGGCTCGCCGCCTTTCAGAAGCGCCTCGACCATGCCGACGGTCACACGCGCCAGTTCGCGGGTGTCCTTGAACACGGTCGAATACTGTTCGCCTGCCAGCATCGACTTGATCGAGCGGACCTCGGCGTCCTGACCGGTGACGATCGGCATTGCCAGGTCGCCCGAGCCATAGCCGACGCCCTTCAGCGACGAGATGATGCCGATGGACAGTCCGTCATAAGGGGCCAGAACGCCATGCACCTGCGCATCAGTGTAATGCGCCGACAAAAGGTTATCCATGCGCGCCTGCGCCACCGCGCCGTCCCAGCGCAGGGTGCCGACGGTGTCCATGCCCATCTGACCCGAAACGATGTTGATCGTACCCGCGTCGATCAGCGGCTGCAGCACCGACATCGCGCCGTTGTAGAAGAAATAGGCGTTGTTGTCGTCCGGCGAGCCGCCGAACAGTTCGACATTATAGGGGCCGTCGCCAAAGCGTTCTTTCAGACCGCTGACCAGCGACGATGCCTGCTGAACGCCAACCTTGAAGTTGTCGAAAGTGGCGTAATAGTCGACATATTCGCTGTCACGGATCAGGCGGTCATAGGCAATCGTCTTGATCCCGGCGAAATGCGCGTTTTCCAGCGCGTTCGACAGGGTGGTGCCGTCAATGGCGGCGATCACCAGCACGTCGACGCCGTTGGTGATCATGTTCTCGATCTGCGCCAGCTGGTTGGGGATGTCGTCCTCTGCATATTGCAGGATGGTCTCATAACCCGCGGCCTCGAATTGCTCGACCATCGAGTTGCCGTCGGAAATCCAGCGCGACGAGGATTGGGTCGGCATCGCGATGCCAACGGTTTCTGCCATGGCCGCGAAACCGGTCACGGCCATCGCGGTCGAAGCTAGCAAGAGTTTCAGTTTCATTTGGTTCTTCCTCCCATCAAAACGTCGTGCTGCCTGACCCGAGTGGTCTGTGACCTGGGCGGCGGCCGACATGAAAACTGGTTTAGGCTGGAATCACATTACGGTAAAATTTCCATGTCGCCATTGTGCATATCAAAAATGTTATGTAATTCTGCCCCATGGACCTTGTGCATCGGATCAAACCCAAACATCTCGAACTTTTGCTGAGGATTGCCGAAACCGGGCAGTTGCAGGTAGCGGCGCGTGACGCCGCGATGTCTCAGCCCGCCGCGTCCCGCATCTTGGCTAACCTTGAAAACACTCTGGATGCCAAGCTGTTCGAACGCCACCCGCTGGGTATGGAACTGACCCCTGCAGGTCATGTGTTTGTGCGCCACGCCCGCGTTGTCCTGTCCGAGTTGCGCACCCTCGGGGACGAGTTGCAAAGCCTCAAGACCGGAGCGCTTGGCAACGTGCGTATCGGCGCGGTGACCGGGCCTGCCGTCGGGATGCTGATGCCGGCGCTGCAGTCCATTCTGCAGCGCTATCCCGATCTTAATGTGTCGGTTGATGTTGCCCCCTCAAGCGAATTGATGCGCAGGCTGGACGAGACGCGGTATGATTTCGTCATCGGGCGCGCACCAAAGGGACAGGAACCCCACGACTATCGCCTGCATCCCGGACGCATCGAAAAGGTCAAGCTGCTGGTCCACGAAACCCACCCGTTGGCCGGGGCGACGGGGACGCCGCTTGAGGTGCTTCATGACTATTCCTGGGTCATGCAGGACGTCGGAAATCCGATCCGCGAGGCCGTCGAAGGCGCGTTTATTTCCAAGGGTCTGGATGTTCCGCCGCGGGTGCTGAACTCGTCTTCGCTGCTGGTCGGGCTGGCGCAGGTGGCGAATGGCGATACCATTGCGCCCCATTCCGAAGAGGTAGTGAACCTGTTGCTGTCCGAACCCATCGGCGCAAAACTGGCGACGATCCCGATCCGCGAGCCGATCATCGTTGCCCCCTATTTCGTGATTCAGAACCGCTGGCGGAAACTGCCCCGCGCCGTCGAAATGGTGCTAGAGGAAGTGCTGACCCGAATGTGACCGCCTCAGTTCTGTTCGATGGCGTTTTCCCATTCCGCTAGGAAGGCGCGGCGCTTCAACTGATCGAGAAACACCAAAAGCCCCGGTCCGATGCGGATACGGTTCAGCGCGGTGCCAAGCTGGGTCAGATTGATGTCGGTGTGGGTCAGCGGACGCGCCTGCGGACCATGGGCCATTTGCAGCAGATGGTCGACAAACGCCGCCGCAAGGTCCGGGGCGGGGGCATTTTCCGGAATCATCGCCGTGCGCAGCATGACAGTGGTGAAATCCGTCGGCAGCACGATTGCGAATTCGTCCCGGTCGCTGCGATTGGCGGCATAACTGCCCAGGACATTATAGGCGATCAGCAATTCCCCGGATTTCACCGCGTCGATCATCTCAGACGAACAGCAATAGAGACGGGCTCCAAGCCTGCCCATGACTTCGGTTAGCCGCCAATAGGTCTCGGACGCGCGCGTGTCCTGCGTCGCGAACAGGTAGCCCAGACCGGATTGACGGATGTCATAGGTGCCGACCTTGCCGCGAAACCGGTCGGGATGCTGACGCAGAAGGTTAATCAGGTCATGGCGGCTTTGGGGAACGGGCAGGGCGCCAAGCGCGGTCTTCGACAGGATGATCGTCGCGGGCTCCTGGGTGAAGGCAAACAGCATGTCATTCCAGACCGCCCAATCGGGTAGCATTTCGGTCACATCCGACTGGTGCCGCATCGCGCGACCGTCATTGGCCAGCTTGGTCTGCAGGTCCATCGCGCTTGAAATCACCACGTCGAATTGATTGGCCGCATTCGTGACCGCGCCCGACAACTCGGTTGAACTGGCCACGGTATAATCCACCGTGACCTCTGGGTTGGCGGAAAGGAACGCCGCGATCATCGGTTCGAAAAACGTGATATCCGCAGTCGAGATGATGCGGATTTCGCGCGCCGCACCGGGATCGCCGAACCGGGCGTGGTCCTCGATCTCGAAGGCGTGCAGCGTGCCCGCGATCCAAGTTGCACAGACCGCAAAAGCGATGGTCAGGACTGGGGAAATTGCAGGGTGACGCATGCGCCTCCTCCTGGGTTGTTGGACAGGGTCATCTGGCCGCCATGCGCCTCGACCACCTCGCGGACGATGGTCAGGCCAAGACCCGAGCCGACCACGCCTTCCGCGTTTTCGCCGCGTTGGAAGCGTTCGGTGATGCGGGCCATTTCGGTTGCCGGAAATCCCGGCCCTGTGTCGCGGATGTCAATCCGCGCACCCCGCGCCGTGGCGCTGACATCGACGGTGACGCGTGCGCCGTTTGGCGTGTATTTCACCGCGTTGTCGAAGACGTTTTGCAGAGCGTTCTGCAACAGTATCGCGTCGCCCTGAACCGTCACGCTGTCCATCCGCCCGGCAGCGATGTCGATCTCTTTCATGTCTGAGAGCGGGTGAAGGCGTTTGATGCTGTCACGGGTCAGCTGCGCAAGGTCGATCTTCTCACGCAGCAGCGTGTCCAGCCGGAACGTGACCATCGCGTGATCCAGAAGCTGTCCCGCCGTGCGCGAACTGTCGTCAATCGCGTGGATCATCTCGCGCAGGGCCGCCCGCGTCGCATCGTCGCCGCTGCGCCGCAGGGCAACCTCGGCCTTGGTGCGCACGATGGCCAGCGGCGTGCGCACCCGATGCGCGGCCTCGGCGATGAAATCCTCGGACCGGCTGAGCGATGTCCGAAGCCGCGCCATCAGCGAATTGAGCGAACTGACAAGCGGCGCCATCTCAGAGGGCACCGGCGCCGCGACCGGGCGCAGGTCGGTTGGCCCGCGCCGCGACACGCTGGCGGTCAGCCGGTGCAGGGGCTGTGTGGCACTGCGCGAGATCACGGCCGACAACAGCACCGAGACCAGAAAAAACCCCGCCCCGATCCCAAGTGACGTGCGGTTGAACCGCGCCAGTGTCCGCTTCTTCCCGGCCAGGGTCTGTGCCACCGAAACAGTCAGCCATTTTTGCCCAAGGTCGGTCGAGACTGACCGCCGCACCGTGGCAATCCGCACCTCTTCGCCCAGAAAAGTCGTCGACCGGAAGGCAGGCGCGGTCGGGCGGCTGCCCTCGGCGGCTGGCAGGTCGGCATAGCCGCTGAGGAATTCCTCGCCCAGCCGGATGGCATAGAACACCCGCTCATCCGTCACGCTGTCCAGCATCGACAGGGCCGCATAAGGCAGGTCGACATGCACCAACCCCCCTGCGGACCGGGCACTGTCGAGGATCGACAGGGCCGAGGCCGTCAGAACATTGTCCTGACTTTCCTCCGCCACCTGACGCGCCACCGACTGCATCACCAGATAGACGATCACCGTCAGCACCGCCGCCCCTGCCAGAAGCGACAACAGCAACCGCCGCCGGATCGAGCCCTTGATGAAGGGGCCACTCATGCCAACTCCAGCTTGTAACCCAGGCCGCGCACGGTGGTGATCTTGACAGACGACCCCTGCAGATGCCGTCGCAACCGCCCGACATAGACCTCGATGGCGTTTTCCGACACCTCCTCGTCATAGGAAAACAGCCGGTCCACCAGCGCGGATTTCGAGAATATCTGACCCGGCGCGGCCGAAAAAACCTCGAACAGGCGCAGTTCGCGGGTGCGCAGCTGGATGTCTTTCCCGGCCACTTTCAGCGTGCCCGAAAGCGAATCAAAACTGGCATCCCCCAACGCGATAAGGTTCCGCGCCGCGCCCCCGCGCCGCCTCAGAACTGCGCGGCAGCGCGCTTCCAGCTCGGAAAAATCGATCGGTTTTATCATGTAATCATCCGCGCCAAGGTCGAGGATTCCGACCCGGTCCGAAACTTCCGACCGCGCCGTCAACACGATGACAGGCGTCCTCGACTGGCGCTCTCGGTGGCGGGCAAGAAAGCTGCGCCCATCACCATCGGGCAACATAATATCCAGTAATATCAAGTCGTAATCCGTCGTGGCCGCAAAATCCCATGCGGTTTCCAGATCGCCCGCGTGGTCAACCACATGCCCGTCCAACTTCAGCCGGTCCACCACCGCCTCGGCCAGCTGTCGATTGTCCTCGATCAACAGGAACCGCATGTCTTTTCCTCCCACGCTGCTGGCCCGTGTCAGCTTTGTGTCAGCTTTCACAGTCAGCTTCCCCTGACATGAGCGGCGAAGGCCGCGCTTGTCAAATGGGAGGAACCAACAGATGACATTCAACATGGGCCGCCGCGCCCTTCTTGCCGCAGCCGCGGCTTTCGCCATCTCCGGGCCGGTTTCGGCTGAACCGATGGTCGACAGCATCCACTTCCTGATCCCCGGCGGGGCAGGCGGCGGCTGGGACGGCACCGCGCGCGGCACAGGCGAGGCACTGACGGCCTCGGGGCTGGTCGGCACCGCGTCTTATGAAAACATGTCGGGCGGCGGTGGCGGCAAGGCCATCGGCTATTTGATCGAGAACGCAGACAGCCAGCACGGCACGCTGATGGTGAACTCGACCCCGATCGTGATCCGCTCGCTGACCGGCGTCTTCCCGCAAAGCTTCCGAGACCTGACCCTGGTGGCCGGGACCATCGGCGACTATGCCGCGCTGGTCGTGTCCAAGGACAGTCCGATCAACTCGATGGCCGACCTTTTGGCGGCCTATGACGCCGACCCCGCCAACACCGCAATCGGTGGCGGTTCGGTTCCCGGCGGCATGGACCACCTCGTTGCTGCGATGGTGATGGAAGCCGCCGGCAAGGACGCGCTGGGCGTCAAATACATCCCCTATGACGCGGGCGGCAAAGCCATGGCCGCGCTTCTGTCGGGCGAGATCAAGGCGCTCTCGACCGGTTTCTCCGAAGCGGTCGCGCTGGCCGACGCGGGTGAGGTGAAAATCCTTGGCGTCACTTCGGACGAGCGTGTCGCGGCCTATGCCGACGCGCCGACCATGAAGGAACAGGGCATCGACACAACCTTCGTCAACTGGCGCGGGTTCTTCGCGGCCCCGGGTCTGCCCGAGGACAAGCTGGCGATGTATCAGGACGCGATTGCCAAGATGTACGAGACCCCGGAATGGGAAGCTGTGCGCGCCCGCAACGGCTGGGTCAATATCCACAATTCCGGCGATGACTTCCGCGCCTTCCTCGAAGCGCAGGAAAAGGCCATCGGAGATCTGATGAAGAAGCTCGGCTTCCTCTGATCACCTGACAGGTGCGAGGGGCGCTGCCCCTCGCGCTCCCCGAGGTATTTTCGGCAAGAGGAAGGGGGAACGCACCGCGTCCCCCCGACAGGAAGTCACCTTCCCCTTGCACGGTCATCGGCTCCTCAGCCTGTACCGTGCCGCCAGGTTAGCGTGGAGAGGTTAACAACCGCTTTCCTCCTGCCGAAAATACCTTGGGGTGAATTGGCCGCAGGCCAAGAGGGGCAACGCCCCTTTCCCGACAAAAGGAGAAAACCGATGGCACTGGATCGCTGGATCGCGATGGTCATCCTCGCCGCTGCGCTGGCCTATGGTTATGCCGCTTTCTTCACCATGGATCATCTGCTGCCGCCCTTCATGCAGCGTAACCCGATCTGGCCCAGCACCTTCCCCAAGATCCTGTCGGTGCTGGCGATCCTGACATCGCTGGTGATCGTGCTGGGGCTGGAAAAGCCCGAGACCACGGACAAGGTCCCGGATATCGATTACCGCCGTCTGGGTGAATACAACCTGGTTCACGCCATACTTCTGCTGGTGCTGATGGTTGCCTACGCGCTGCTCTTGCGTCCCGCCGGGTTTCTCTGCGCCACTTTAGGTTTCCTGACCTTGGGCGCGGTGATCCTTGGTGAGCGCAAGTTTCACATCCTTCTGCCAGTCGCGGCGCTGGCCAGTTTCGTCGTCTGGTACCTGGTCGACGCCGTCCTGGGTATCTTCCTGCGGCCCTGGCCGTTCTTTCTGTAAGGAGGCCACGAGATGATCGAGGGACTCATGATCGGCCTCGGGGCCGCGTTTTCCATCCAGAACCTTCTCATGGTTGTTGCCGGCTGTCTGATCGGCACCTTCATCGGTATGCTGCCGGGGCTTGGGCCGATGTCGATCATCGCTATCATGATCCCGGTGGCGATCACCATCGGCGACCCTTCGGCGGCGCTGATCCTGCTGGCGGGGGTCTATTACGGCGCGATCTTCGGCGGCTCGACCTCGTCGATCCTGCTCAATGCGCCGGGGGTCGCGGGCACGGTTGCAACCAGTTTCGACGGCTACCCGATGGCGCGGCGCGGGCAGGGGGGCAAGGCGCTGACCATTGCCGCCATCGCGTCCTTCTGCGGTGGCACTATCGGCGCAGTCCTGTTGATGGTCTTTGCGCCGATGCTGTCCACCGTCGCGCTTCTGTTCCACTCGGCGGAATATTTCGCGCTGATGGTGGTCGGTCTTTCCGCCATCGCCGCTTTTGCCGGCACCGGTAATGTCGCCAAGGCCGTTCTGATGACGCTTCTCGGTCTGATCATGGCCACGGTGGGCGAGGGCGCCCTGTTCAACATGCCGCGCTTCACCATGGGGTTGATGGACCTGCAATCGGGTTTCAGCTTCATCACGCTGGCGATGGCGATGTTTGCCCTGCCCGAGGCGCTGTTCCTTGTTCTGAACCCCGCGCGCTCGGCCCAGTCGGGCGACAGCGGCAAGATCGAGAACCTGCGCATCACCCGCGAAGAAGGCCGCAAGATTGCTCCGGTCATCGGGCGTCAGTCGATCCAGGGTTTCTTCATCGGTGTCTTGCCGGGGGCCGGGGCGACCATCGCGTCCTTCCTTGGCTACGCGGTCGAGCGCAACATCGCCACGAAAGAGGAACAGGAAGAGTTCGGCAAGGGCTCGATCAAGGGGCTGGCCGCGCCCGAGACCGCCAACAACGCCGCCTGCACCGGGTCTTTCGTGCCGCTTCTGACGCTGGGCATTCCCGGCTCAGGCACGACGGCGATCCTGTTGGGCGCGCTTCTGGCGCTGAACGTGACGCCGGGGCCGCGCTTGATGGTGGACGAGCCCCAGATCTTCTGGGCCGTGATCATCTCGATGTATATCGGCAACCTTGTCCTCTTGGTGCTGAACCTGCCGCTGATCCCCTATATCGCCAAGGTGCTGGCGATCCCGCGCAACTACCTGATCCCGTTCATCCTGTTCTTCACTTTGATGGGCAGCTACATCGGCCAGAACAATGCGACCGAGTTGCTGATCCTTGTCGGCATGGGGGTTGCCGCGACGGTGCTGCGCTTTGCCGACTATCCGCTGGCGCCCTTGTTGATCGGCTTCATTCTGGGCCGGATGCTGGAAGACAACTTTGCCCGGTCGATGCAGCTTTATGATGGTGTGGGTTTCATCCTCGACAGACCGATGACGCTGGGACTTCTGGTCATTGCGGTCTTGCTGGTGATCGTGCCCAGCTATCGCGCGCGCCGTGCGCGGGCACGGGCCAGGGGGGTGGCGGATGGCGACTGAACCGCTGGCTGGCATCCGCGTTCTTGACCTGACCAATGTGCTGGCCGGACCCTATTGCTGTTATCACTTGGCACTGATGGGGGCCGAGGTCATCAAGGTCGAGCGTCCCGGTTCCGGCGACCTCGCCCGCGTCCTTGGGGCCGATCCCCAGCGAAACGCGCAAGGCATGGGCATCAGTTTCCTTGCTCAGAACGCGGGCAAGAAATCGGTCACGCTGGACATGAAAGCGCCGCGCGGCAAGGCGTTGTTGAAGCAGCTGGTCAGAACCGCCGACGTGCTGGTCGAAAACTTCCGCCCCGGCGTGATGGACCGGCTTGGGCTGGGGCCGGACGTGCTGAGGGCCGAAAACCCCCGCCTGATCTATTGTGCCATCAGCGGGTTTGGCCAGACCGGGCCGCGCAGAGGCGACCCCGCCTATGACCAGATCGTGCAGGGCATCAGCGGGGTGATGTCGATCACCGGCGCGCCCGACACGGCCCCCTATCGTGTCGGCTATCCGCTGGCGGACACGGTGGGCGGTCTGACAGCCGCCTTTGCCATCGCCGCGGCCCTGAACGCCAATCCGCGCGGCGCAGTTCTTGATATCTCGATGACAGAGGCGGTGATCTCGACCATGGGCTGGGTGGTGTCGAACCACCTGATCGGTGGTCTGCCCCCGGCGCCGCATGGGAACGAGAACACGACCTCGGCCCCTTCGGGGACGTTTCAGGCCGCCGACGGACCGATCAACATCGCCGCCAACCGGGACGAACAATGGCAGGCGCTGGCATCCCATCTGGGGCGCGACGACCTGTTGGCGGACCCCGACTATGCCACCCGCGAGGACCGCAAGCGCAATCGTCACGCCCTGCGCGCGGCCCTGGAGGACACTCTGAAAACCCGGCCCGCCGCCGACTGGGTCCGCGAGCTGAACGCGTTGGGCGTGCCCTCGGGCCCGGTTCTTGGCGTGGCCGAGGCGCTGGCAGATCCGCAGCTTGCCGGGCGCGGTCTGATCGGTTCGGTGGACATGGACGGGCAAGAGGTCAGGCTGTCGGGCAGCCCCGTCGTCATGGACGGCACCCGCCCGATGCCGAATACACCGCCGCCGGAACTGGGCACGGACAATGATGACGTCTGGGCCGGGATTGGCCTTGAACCGGATGAAATCGAACAGCTGAAAAACGAGGGCATCCTATGAGCGACGTTTCCGACTGGTGGTCCACCGCGATCATCGACATGGAGCCCGGGCGCATCGCATTGCGTGGCCACCCCATCGAGGATCTGATCGGCAACCTGAGTTTTGCACAGATGATCTGGCTCATGCTGCGCGGTGATACGCCCGACCCGGTACAGGCGGCGCTGTTCGAGGCGGCGCTGGTTTCGGCTGTGGACCACGGCCCGCAGGCGCCTTCAATCGCGGCGGCGCGGATGGCGGTGACCTGTGGTCTGCCGCTGAACAATGCGATGGCAAGTGCCGTCAACATGCTGGGCGATGTGCATGGCGGGGCCGGGGAACAGGCGGTCGAGCTTTATCACCACGTTGCCGCCCAACAGGGTGACATTGACGCCGCTCTGGACACGTGGATCGCCACGCGCGGCAAGATCATCCCCGGTTTCGGCCATCGCTTTCACACCCCGACCGACCCGCGCGCGCCCCGCCTGATGGCCTTGGTGACCGAGGCGGTGGATGCCGGAGTTTGCGCGGGGCAGTTCATGAAGATCGCCACCGGGATAGAGACCGCGCTTCACGCCCGCAAATCCCGCCCCATCCCAATGAATATCGACGGGGCGACGGCGGTGATCTATGCCGAACTGGGCTTTGCGCCACCCTTGGCGCGCGGGCTGTTCTGCCTGTCGCGCTCGGTCGGCATCCTTGCCCATGCCTGGGAGCAGACCGAACAGGGCGGCCGCAACAAGGGGCCGACCCCGCCCAAGTATCGCTGGACCTACACCGGCCCTCAGGGGCGATAGTTTTCCAGCGTATCGCGGTTGATCTCGATCCCCAGACCCGGCCCGTCGGGCACCGCAACCAAGCCGCTTTCATGCGTCAGCGGGCTGGTCAGCACTGTCTGGCGGAACGGCATCTCGGTCTGGTCAAACTCCAGCATCGGCTGCAGCGGTTCGGGGCGTGGCGGGTTCGGGGGCAGGGCCGACAGGAACTGAAGCGAGGCCGCAAGCTGCACGCCCGTCCCCCAGACATGCGGCACAAGCCGGACGCCATGCAACACACACATGTCCGAAATCCGCTTGGCCTCGGTAAACCCGCCAGTGCCGCAGATATCCGGTTGCAGGATGTCGATGCAGCGTTTCTCGACCGGACCCTTCATGCCCCATGACCCATGCCACGTCTCGCCGCCCGCCACCGGGATCGGCTGGCCGCGGCGCACGTCGACATATCCGTCCAGAAGTTCCGGCAGGACCGGTTCCTCGAACCATCCGATGCCGTATTGCGCCGCCTCGCGCCCCAGCGCGATCGCTTCGGCGACGGTGAACCCGTGGTTGGCGTCGATCATCAGTTTCATGTCCGGCCCGATCGCGTCGCGGCAGCGCTTGATCACCTCAAGGTCCTCATCTACGTCGAAGCCAATCTTGATCTTCGCCGCGCCAAAGCCTTCCGCCTTGTAGCGCGCCAGTTCTGCCGGCAGGTCGGTGACCCGGTCCAGCCCGTCCTTGCGGAAGCCGCCGGTGGCATAGGCCTCGATGCTCTCGCGGAACCGCCCGCCCATCAGGGTCGAAACCGGCACCCCCCATGCCTTGCCCTTGATGTCCCACAGCGCGATGTCGATGCCGGAAAGCGCGGTGATCGTCAGCCCGCGCTGCCCCTGGTCGCGGAAGGCGTGATAGGTCTCAAGCCAGCGTTTTTCCGTCTCCAGCGGGTTCTGCCCGATCAGGTGGCCCGCCATGCCCTCGACAATCGCGGCGTTCAGCCGGGCCGGACCCAGACACTCGCCCCAGCCTGTGATCCCGACATCGGTTTCCACCTCGACAAGGACATGGGTGCGGGTGCTGAACCCCGAGGACGCGCTTTCGAAATAGGTGTCCAGCTTATGTTCCAGAAGATGGGTGCGGATGGCGGTGATTTTCATTGAGAGGTGCCTTTGACTTGATAAAGAACGGCAAGCCCGACGACGATCAGCATCGACAGGCTCATGCAGATATTGATGATGCGCTGGCTGCGTTGGGGCAGGTCCAGCCGGTGCAGCGTGATGCCCATCGCCAGCCACAGGAAATGGATCGGCAGCCAGATCGCGTTCAGGATCACGAATTTAAGCACCGTTTCCATGGCCAGCGACGTGCCCTCGAAGGCAAAACCGGAAAACAGCGTGGTGTTCACCGCATAGGCCTTGGGGTTCAACAGGTTCAGGATCATCCCGTCCCGGAACCCCGGCTCTCGCTTGGCTTCGATAAAGGCGATGCGGCTGCCCGCCAGCGCGATCTTCAGCGCGAGGTAGATCAGGTAACAGGTCGAGGCCGCAAACAGGATGGCGCGGATGCGCGGATCGGCCAGAACCACGGCGGCAAGACCCGAGACGACAGCAAGACAGACGATATTGGTGCCGACGAACAACCCCAGCACGTAACGTGTTCCGGGCCGCGCGCCATAGCCCGCCCCAACACCGGCGGCGGACAACACACCCGGCCCCGGCGTGATGATCAGGAAGAACACGGCGGCGGCGAAAATCAGCATTCCGCCAACTCCTGCGCGGTCAGGGCAAGGTCGCAGACGGTGAACACCCGCTCCTGCGGCATGGCGGTTTCCGTGCGGTGGCGTATGTCATGGGCGAGGGCGGCGAAGAACGGCAACCCGGCCTCCGATGCCTGTTCCATCCGGCAAACCTCGCCGTTCACGAGGATCACGTGATCGGTGCCGGGCACTCCGCCCGGATCGACATATTTGCGCAGCTCCAGCGTGCCCTTGGTGCCGGTCACAAAAAGCCGCCCGTCGCCCCAGTTCGGCAGCGCGTCGGGCGTGTACCAGTCCAGCCGCACAAACCCGCGCGCCTTTCCTGCCTGCAGGACAATCTCGCCGAAATCCTGAAACCCGTTCTGTCGATGGCAGGCCGCGTGCGCCAGGATCACCTCGGCGCTGTCTTCTCCGGTAACGGCAAGAAACTGGTCGATCTGGTGGCTGCCGATATCGGCCAGAATGCCGCCGTTCCGCGTCCGATCCCAGAACCAGTCGGGTCGGGTCGCAGCGTTCAGACGGTGCGGCCCAAGGCCAACCGTGCCGATCACCTCTCCAATCTCGCCCGCTGCGATCAGCTCTAACGCGCGGGTCATCGCCGGAACCTCGAACCGCTCCGAGAAATCGACCGCCCAGATGCGCCCGGTCTCGGCCACCGTCGTTCGCAAGGTGGCAAGGTCGTCGCGGGTCAGAACACCGGGCTTGTCCGACAATACGTCCTTACCCGCCCGCATCGCCCGGACCGATATCGCGGCGCGATCCGACGGCACGGCGGCGGTCAGGATCAGGTCGATGTCGGGTGCGTCGATCAGGTCCTCCGCCGCGGCCACGCGCGGCGCGTCGGGGAAGCGTTCGACAAACCCGTCCAGCGTGCCGGGTTCCCCTTCCGTGAACCAGCCCGCCAGCACACATCCGGCGTCCAGCATATGCTGCGTCATGGTATAGATATGGCGGTGGTCGATCCCGACGATGCCGATACGAATGGGGTCAGTCATCGCTTACCCTTTCCCGTTGGCCGCTGGCCGCAGACCGGGTGATGGCGTCGATCAGCGCGTGAACCCCAAGCGCCGAGCGCGCGGTGATGGCGGGCGCACGATCCTGCCGGACGGCCTCCGCGAAATCGGCAATCACGTCGCGGTGCCAGTCATGCGAAAACGCCATCGGATCGGCACCGCCGCCGCTGCCTGCGGCCTGACCTATCTCTTCCGGCTCGGCGCCGTGGCGGTGCAGCACCAACCGGTTTGCCGCCAGCACCGCGCTGCCCTTGGTGCCGTTCAGGAGGATCTCTTCCGCGCCGCCGGGGTAATGCGTGACCGAGGCCACCATCGACCCCACCGCGCCCGAGCGGAACCGCAGCGCAGCTGCGGCAAAATCCTCGGCTTCAAGCTGGTGCAGCGCGGTGGTCGCGGTCATCGCCTGTACCGTCTCGACAGGACCGCAAAGCTGCAACATCAGGTCCAGTGTGTGAATGGCTTGGGTGATCAGCACACCGCCACCGTCACGGGCATAGGTGCCGCGCCCCGGCACGTCGTAATAGCTCTGGTCGCGCCACCACGGGATGCGCAATTCGACCGAGGCGATGTCCCCGATCTGGCCGCTCGCGATCCGCGCCATCAGGTCCTGCGCAGCGGGTCGCATTCGGTGCTGCAACAGCGCACCAAAACCCACGCCCCGCGCGTCGCAAATCTCTACCAGTTCCACCGCTTCCGCATATGTCCGGGCCAGCGGCTTTTCGGTCAGGATCGGGATGCCCGCCCCGGCAAGGCGCGTCACATAGTCCCGCCGCGCATCCGGCGGGGTGGCGAGGATGACGAAATCAGGTTGCGCCGCGATCACCGCGTCAACCGAGGTCAGGACCGCCGGCCCCCCGTGGCGGTCGGCAAAAGCTTTGGCCGTCTCGACCCGCCGCGCCATGACCCCGGCAAGTCGCACCGCGCCATCGGTGTCGGCAATCGCGGCGGCGTGCATGTCGGCAACCATGCCCAGTCCGATCAGGACGGCATTTGAACGGGCTTTAGTCATGGCAAAATCTTCGGCGGCACGGGGCGTTTTTCACGCCACCAGATTATCAGGCCCGAAATCACGATGATCCCGGCACCGGTAAAGGTCATCGCGTCGGCCACATTGCCGAAGAACAGCCAGCCCGCGACGCTCATGAAAATCAGATAGCTGTAGGATAGCGGCATCAGGAACGACACCTCGGCATAACGATGGGCGCGGGCAAAGCATTCGTGCCCGATCCACGCCGTCAGCCCGATCCCCAGAAACAGCACCCAGTCGGCCACGCCGCCGATGGGTTGCCATGTCCAGACCGCGAAGGGCAGCAGAACCACCGTCCCCGACAGCCCAGCCGTCGCCTGCATCACCCCGGTCGACACCTCGCCCGACAACATCCGCGTGATGATCGAGAACATTGCCAGCGCAAAGGCATTGTAAAGCGACAGCAGCGCGGCCCAGTGGAACTCCTCCCCGAAAGGCCGGACGACGAACATCACCCCGACAAAGCCGATCGCAATCGCCGACCAGCGCCACGGGCCGATCCTCTCTCCCAGCATCGGTACAGCCAGGAAGCAGACGATGAAGGGCGATGAGAACATGATCGCCGAGGTCACCGTCAGCGTCAGATAGCGCAGCGCGATGAAGTTCGAGATGGTCGAGGTCACCAGAAGCGCCGCCCGCAGCGCCAATAGCTGGGCCTGCCGCCGTGTCACACTGCCAAAAAACCGGGACGGGTGACCGCTGGTCGCCAGCGACAGCGCAAATTGCACGCCATAGCGCGCAAAGGCCAGCTGGAACGCCCCGACCCCTGCCGTGACCTGCCATTTGACCGAAGTATCGGTGGCGGCAAACAGCAGGTAGGCGCCCAGCATCAGAAGCATGCCAAGCCCGACCCGGTCCTGTTTGCCCGCCACGTTCATGTCCTAGCCACCGAACTTGGCGCTGTAGAAATCGACCATTTCCGGCACCAGCGCATCGCCCTTGCCCTCGGCAATAGCGGTTTGCAGGGCTTTGTCGGCACAGGCGGACATGATGCTTTCGACGCCCAGCCCCTTGGCCATTTCACGGTAATAGCCGACATCCTTGCCCGCGTTCTGGATCGAGAAAGCAAGGTTCTGCGCATTGCCGTCGATGGCATAGGCGGTAACGAAATCCATCATGCCCGATTTCAGCGGACCCGCGCTCATCACGTCATAAAGCGCCTGACGCGGCACACCGGCCTTGTCCGCCATGGCAAAGGCCTCGGACATGGCGTTGGCGGTGGTCATGGCAAAGAAGTTGTTGATCAGCTTGATCGTGTGCCCCGTACCAAGCGGCCCAAGGTGAAAGACGTTCTCGCCAAGGTCATCCAGCACCGGCTTGACCTTGTCAAAGGTCGCCTTGTCGCCCGACCCCATGATGTTCAACAGCCCCTCGCGGCCATGGGTTGGCGTGCGACCCAGCGGCGCGTCAAGCATCTGCCCCCCGGCGGCGGCGACCTTGTCACCCAGCATCTTGGTCGAGCCGGGCAAAGAGGTGCCGAAGTCGATCACGACGGCGCCGGGTTTCAGGCCCGCGATCACTCCTTCGTCACCCAGCATCCGGCTTTCGACGTGGTCAGAGGTGCCCATGCACAGCATCACGATATCGCTTGCGGCTGCGACCTCGGCGGCATTTGCGGCTTCGGTTGCGCCGCGCGCCAGTGCCGCCTCGACTCCGGTGCGGTCGCGGTTGCCAAGGACGGTCAGCTCGTATCTCTTGTCCTGAAGCCGCGCGACCATGGCGGCCCCCATCAGACCAAGGCCGATGAAGCCAATTTTCGGTTGTGTCATGTCATCCTCTCTTTCGATTTGGTTGCAACCGGCACATGTCCAGTCGAATTTCAGGTAACGGGTGCAGCCGTGGCGGCTGGGTTATCTTTGGGGCGCAACGGTTCGAGCATCCCGGCAAGGGCGGGATCGGCTGGCAAACCGCTGTATGCGGCAAAACTGTCGACAGCCATGAAGCGGAACATGTCGAACCCCGTCAGGCAGGACAGGCTTTGCTTGCGTGCAAGGGACAGGAACGTCGTTTCGACCGGGGTATAAACCGCGTCAAAGGCCCATTTCTGCCCCGCGACGGCCTCGGGAGGGAAGGCGCTGCGCCTGTCTGTGCCCATACCCAGCGGGGTGGCGTTGACAAGGCCGTCGGCGCTGCGGATCACCTCGGACGCATCGGCGATTGGCACGACCTGCGCCTTGGGTCCAAGCCGCGCGGCAAGCGTTTCGGCCTTGACCGGATCGGTGTCCCAGATCGTCAGGCTTTCGGCCCCAAGCGACAACAGCGCAACACCCAGCGCGCCCGCCACTCCGCCCGCGCCCGCCATGGCGGCATGTCCCGGACGCTGGTCGCCGAACCGGTCCAGCCACGCGGCCCGGAAACCGCTGAAATCGGTGTTCAAGGCCCTTGTCTCGGGCTTGAACAGCACAAGGTTCGTCGCCCCGATCCGCCGGATATCATCGTCCAGCACCGCATCCGCCCAGACTGCCGCATCCGATTTGTAGGGATGTGTCACCGACACTCCGGTCCAGCCCGCCTCGCGTAGCCGCTCAAGTTCCGCCACAAGGTCAAAATCGCGGCGGTCCGCCGTGTCGATCAGGTGGAACGCGACCTCATACCCGTGATGCGCGCCCAGCATCCCCAGCGCAGTGCCGAAGCGGGACCGGCTCAGGCCCTCTCCGATCAGGCCGCAGGTGATGGTTGTCATATGCTGACCCCCTTGGGCAGGGTCGCCGCCTCGATTTTCAAGGTCACATCCAATGCCCGCAGCCCGTCGCGGGCGCTGACACGGGGGCTGGCCCTTCCTGCGATCACATCGGCGAAATGTTCCAACTGGCGCACCAGCGGCACAGCCTCGGACACATCCAGCTGCCGCGCCTGTGGCGCCTCGTTCCAGCTGGCGGCACCGCTCCAGACGGTCAGTGACGGGAACTCAACCGCGCCCCCCGTGCAGGCGATGCGCAGCGAGTCCTGCTTGGTATGCGGGATCGCCGGGCTTTCCCCGGTCCCGGCCTCGAACCCCCAGGGCGTCGGCGTGGTGTCGGCAAAGGCAATCGACACGATCACCCCCGAGGCAAAACGCAGCACCGCGCCGCCATGTTCGGTCCGCGCCGCGCCGCGCACCGGGTTGCCGCCAATCCCGACAACCTCGTCCACGTCGCCAAACAGCCAGCACAGCATGTCGACATCATGGATCAGGTTCTGTTTCACCGGCGCGCCGTTCATCCCGGCCCGCCAGCCGATGTCGAAATACTCGTCCGGCTTGCGCATGTACCACATCAGCGACGCGCCGACCGGCTGGCCCAGTTCGCCCTCCGCGATCAGCTTTTGCAGCGCCTCGACGCGGGGATGATGGCGGCGGTGATGGCCAACCAGCACCTTGCGCCCGGTGCGCTCGGCCGCGTCTATGATGCGTTGTGCCGCGTCGCGGGTCTCGGCCAGCGGTTTTTCCACCAAGACGTCCCAGCCCCGCTCCATCGCCGCGATGGCAAGCGGGGCGTGGGTCTCGGTCGGGGTCGCGATGACCAGCCCGTCACAGGGCACATCCACAGCGTCGATATCGGCAAAACCAGGTGCGCTGTCGTGGGTGCGCCTGTTCGGGTCCGGGTCGATGATCCCGGCCAGCGTCAGGGCAGGATGCGCGTCAATATGGGCAAGGTGGCGATGGCCGATCAGCCCGGTTCCTGCAACGATCAGACGGGTCACATCACCGCTCCGATCAGCCACGGCACGAATTCGTTATCGCCAAGACCCTGCGCCTCGGATTTGCTGACTTCGCCCGAGGCGACGCGCAGGAACATCTGGTAAATCTCGCGGCCCTTCTCCTCGACACTGGTCTCGCCCGAAAGGATGGTGCCGGCATCGATATCCATGTCGTCGGGCATCCGGCTGGCAAGCGTCGAATTGGTTGCGATCTTGATCGTCGGCGCGGGTTTCGACCCGAAGGCAGAGCCGCGCCCTGTGGTGAAACAAACAAGGTTGCAGCCACCCGCGATCTGCCCGGTGACCGAGGCCGGGTCGTAGCCGGGGCTGTCCATGAAGGTGAACCCACGCGCCGTCACCGGCTCGGCGTATTTGTAGACCCCGTTCAGAGGGGACGTGCCGCCCTTGGCCGCCGCCCCCAGCGATTTTTCAAGGATGGTGGTCAGGCCGCCCTTCTTGTTGCCGGGGCTGGGATTGTTGTCCATCGAGCCCCTGTTGCGGGCGGTGTAATCCTCCCACCATCTGATCAGCCCGATCAGCTTGTCGCCGGTGGCGCGGTCGGCGGCGCGGCGGGTCAGCAGGTGTTCGGCGCCGTAAATCTCGGGCGTTTCCGCCAAAACCCCGGTGCCCCCCTGCGCCGCAAGCAGGTCGCAGGCATAGCCCAAGGCCGGGTTCGCTGTGATGCCCGACCACGCGTCCGAGCCGCCACATTGCAGCGCCACTTTCAGTTCGGAAGCCGGGCAGGGGGTCCGTTGCGCCTCGTTTGCGATGGGCAGCATGGCGCGGACCTTTTCGATCCCGGCGTCGATGGTCTTTTGCAGCCCCGCGACATTCTGGATGTTCATGGTCTGGAACAGCGGCCCCTGTTTTAGACCATAGGCCTCAAGCAGCCAGTCGATCTGGTTCATCTCACAGCCCAGACCAACCATCAGAACGCCGGCATGATTGGGGTGGCGGGCATAGCCCCACATCACCCGTTGCAGCGCCTCGAACCCTTCACCGTCGCCGCCCATGCCGCAGCCGGTGCCATGCACGAAGGCGACAACGCCATCGACATTGGGATAGGCGGCCAGTTCCGCAGGCCCAAACGAATCCGCAATCCGCCGCGCGGCGGTGGCCGAGCAGTTCACCGACGTCACCACAGCGATATAGTTGCGGGTGCCGACGCTGCCGTTCTCGCGTCGATAGCCCATGAATGTGTCCGGTTCCTTTGCCGGTGTCACGGGGCGCAGATCGGTGCCGAACTCATACTCGACCTCGGTATTGCGGAACTCGACATTGTGGGTGTGGACATGATCCCCGGCAGCGATGTCGACCGCCGCATAGCCGATCAACTGGGCGTATTTGCGCACCTCGGCCCCTTTGGGCATCGGCGTTGTCGCCACCTTGTGCCCGGACGGGATCGCCTCGCGGGTGGTCAGGTCTTCGACCTGCGATCCGGCCGCAAGCATTTGGGTGGCGGTGACCACCGTGTCGCTCGCGTCAAGCCGAACGTAGTTTTGCATGTCTTGCTCCATTCCGCGCCGGCCAGTGCTTGGCCGGCGCAGGCAGTTTAAGGCGTCACAGAAGAATTGCGATGATCGGCGGCCAGATCAGCAGGACCGAAAGCGCCAGAAGCTGGATGCCGATGAAGGGCAGGAACCCTTTGAAGATATCGGTCAGCGAGATATGCGGCGGCGCCACGGATTTCAGATAAAACGCGGCCGGACCAAAGGGGGGCGATAGGAAACTGACCTGCATGTTCATACAGAACAACACCCCGAACCAGATCGACAGCTGGCTGCGCTGCAATTCACCAAACAGCCCGATTTCCTCGATCGGCAGGCGCTGCACGATGGGCAGGAAGACCGGGATGATCAGCAACACGATCCCGACCCAGTCCATGAAGGCGCCCATGAACAGCAGGATCAGCATCATGATCAGAAGGATGCCCATGGTCGGCAGGTCCGACCCGGTGATCAGGTTGGCGATATAGGTCGGGCCGCCCGCAATCGTATAGGCCCCCGACAGCGCCGCCGCGCCGATCGTCACCCAGATGATCGTGCCGGTCGACTTCAGCGTCCGCATCAGGCTGTCCCACAAGAGGTCCCAAGATGCCTCGCGCCGGATGATCGCCAGAACCAGCACGGCAAACGCGCCCATGCCCGCGGCCTCGGTGATGCCGGTGATACCCATATAGATCGAGCCCAGAACGACGCCGATGATGATGATTGGCGGCACCAGCCCTTTGCCCATCTCCCAGCCGGTCTTGGTGCGTTCGCGGCCAAAGACAAAGAAGATCAAGAGCAGCGCGACGACCACGGTGCCAACGAACCACGGCAGGTAATCCAATGTGCCAAAGCGGATCGGATCGCCGGTCTTGGCGGCGTTCTGGCCGCTCAGTTCGAAGAACAGGACACGCAGGCTGAAGAAGGTCCAGAACCCCGCGATCAGCGTGCAGAGGAACCCGCCGAACAGCATCAGCTTTTCCCTGCCGCGCGGCTGCGCATCCAACTCGGCCTTTTCCGCCTCAAGACGCGCGCGCTTGGTGTCCTCGCCTGGGGCAAGCTCGGCCAGTTCCTTGCTCAACCGTTCCTCGGCCAGCGGCGCGTGATGCGGGTTCAGCTGGGTGCGGATGATGATGTAGATGATGATGAAGCTCGCCAGCATGAAACCGGGGATGAAGGACGCGGTGAACAGCGCCTTGATCGAGGTCTCGGTGATCAGCCCATAGATGATCAGCACGATCGAGGGCGGGATCATCGTCCCCAGCGACCCCGAGGCACAGATCGTCCCGATGGCAAGGTTCTGGTTATAGCCCAGCCGCAACATCTGCGGCAGCGCGATCAGGCCCAGAAGCACAACCTCGCCGCCGATAATGCCCGACATCGCCGCCATGATCACCGCCATCAGCGAGGTCACGATAGCAATGCCGCCACGGGTGCGGTTCAGCCAGACATTGAGCGAGTCATACATCGACTTGGCGATGCCCGACCGTTCCAGCAGCGCGGCCATGAAGATGAACAGCGGAATGGAGATGAGGACATAATCCGTCAAAAGCCCGTATATCTTCTGCGCCAGGATATTCAGCGGCCCCGATCCGGGTCGCCCGGTCAGGATGCCATCGCCAAAGGCAAATGGGTTGGTCAGAAGCGCCGGCTCGAACTTCATCACAAGGACAAGCACGGCAAGGATGGCCGAGGCAAAACCAAGCGGCATGCCGATCGCCAGAAGGACAATCAGGCCCAGCATGAGGACCAGCGAAATGGTTCCGATATCCATCAGCTTTTGCTCCCGATGCTGGACTGGATCTTGCCGCGGGTGACGTCTTCGTCGCCCACTCCAGATGCGCCCACCGCTTCCCGCAGGCGGCGCAGTTCGTCTTCGTCAATATCGTCGGCGGCGGAATGCTCGACCGGTTCGGCGTTCCAATCCGAGATCAGGTTGATCACGGCCTGCACCGCAACCAGCGAGATCACGATCAGAACAGCAGGTTTCAGCGTTGCCGGGATCGGCGGGTCAAAGGCAGTGCCGAAGGTCTCCCAGCGATAGAACTTGTCAAACGCCTCGCCATAGCCGCCATAGACCAGGAAGAAGGCGAAGGTCAGGATCAACAGGACCGAGATCGTGTCACAGGTCCGCTGCGCCCAGCGGGGCATCAGGTCATAGATCAGGAAGATGCGGATATGGCTGCGCTGCTGCATGGCATAAAGCCCGGCAGTCAGAAAGATGAACCCGGCCAGCCACAGGCTGAGTTCGTTGGCCCACAGCGTCGCGGCGTTCATGATATAGCGCACGAAGACCTCGTACAGCATGACCGAACACAGGCAGACGATCATCATCATCGTCACGCGGCCGATGAACACGGCCAGCCGGTCCGCCGGACGCCAGCTTTCAAATTCCATCGCGGCGCGGCGCACCGTCATCACACCGATGACCGTCAGCACCGGCACAAGGATCAGCGAAAGCCAATCCACGATATCGGCGAAACCGCCAAACAGACCCGGCAGGTTCGGCGCGACATCGTTGCGCTTGAACAGGGCGCTCAGCTTGTCGAACTGAGACGGGTCGTCGGGTGGTAAGAAATCCAGAATAAACGCCGGGATGTGCCAAACCAGCCAACCCGCGCTTGCGATGAAGGCCATTGGAACAACCCACTCGATGAGGCTGCCGGAACGCTGTTGCATGAAATCCCCTTTCTACAGGCCTTCTGAGGACCTGCAGATATAGTTCGGGGCCCGCCATCATGCGGACCCCGTTTTTTGTTTTGGGTTTACTGGGAAGCCAGGCCCAGTTGGGTCAGGTACGCCATATGTGCATCAACCAGAGCCTTGGCTTCCGGCGTGTCGGCGAACTCGGGCCAGGTGGACTGCGCCGCGGCGCGGAACTTGGCCAGCTCTTCCGGTGCCCATTGCGACAGAGTCACACCATCGGCGCGCAGCTTGGCGGCGGCTTCGGCGTTCTTCTTCTCAAAGGTCAGCGCGGTGCGCAGGGCCAGGGCTTCCATGGCAACCTTCATGATCTTCTGGTGATGCGCGGGCATCGCGTCGAAGACGGCCTTGTTACACGCCAGGTGGTCCGACGGCATCGAGTGGAAGCCGGGGAAGTTGGCGTATTTCACGATGTCATACAGGCCCAGACCGACGTTGTTGGCCAGACCCGATGCGTCCGCACCGTCGATGATGCCGGTTTCAAGCGCGGTGAAGATCTCGGTAAAGTCCATCACGATCGGCTTGGCGCCCAGCTTTTCGAAGATCTTGGTTTCCATGCCCGGAGGCGAACGGAATTTCCAGTCCTTGAAGTCGGCCACTTTCTCGATCGGCTTCGACGAAGCAAAGCTTTCCTGACCATAGACCCACCAGCCGATCAGCTCCATGCCGTACTTGTTGTAAAGCGGTGCCGCAGCTTCGAGGCCGCCACCGAAATACAGCCAGCTCAGCTGCTGATAGGGGGTGTCATAGCCGCCCATGATGTCGCCGACGAACTGGAACGCCGAGTTCTTGCCGGTCTGGTAGCCACCGCCGGTCATGTCGCAGTCCAGGATGCCCGTTGCGGCAGCGTCGAAGGTTTCGACCGACTTCACAACCGAGGACGAATAGAACATTTCGACTTCGATTTCGCCGTTCGACATCGTCTGGATATCGTCAATGTATTGCGCCGCCAGCTTGCCGGACACGGTTTCCGGCGCATAGTGCGTCTGGATGCGCAGTTTCGATGTTTCTGCCGATGCCGCCCCGGCGACAAGAGCAACCGCGCTGACAGCCGCGGCCGCCAAATGAGTGAATTTCATATCTTTCCTCCCTTAGGGTTCATTGCCCCGCGTCCTCGCAGTTTTCGTGTCTTCGGCGGGCCAAGCGAGAGGGAGCCTAGCAATGGTTGCCATCCACGCCAAGGAAAATTTCAGAATTCGAATTAATTTTGAAAATTCTTGAAATCTTCGAAACTTCCAATAGGGTGGCGGTTTGAACGACCTGGGTCTGAGAAAAATGAAAACCGATACTGCCGACATCTATGACGATTTGCAGCGCAAGCTGATGACGGCGGTATTCAAGCCTGGCGAAAAGCTAAAACCGGCAAGTTTGCAAGGCGATTACGGCGTTTCGTCCAATACGGTGCGGGACGTGCTGATGCGGCTTTTGCCCTCGGGTCTTGTCGAATTCGAGGAACAGCGCGGGTTCCGCGCGACCCCTTCGTCCGAGACCCGCCGCCGCGATGTCACCCGGTTTCGAATCATGCTGGAACAAGAGGGCTGCACCCTGTCGATCCAGAAAGGCGGCCTTGAATGGGAGGCTTCGCTGACAGCCGCCCATCACAAGCTCAGCCATATCGAGCGTCAGATCGCCCGCGATTCGGACCTTGGCGAACACGCCCATGTCTGGTCGGATGCCGAGCTTGGCTTTCACACCGCGCTGATCTCGGCCTGCGATTCGCCGCTTCTGATGCAGACCTTCTCGCGGGTCTACGCACTGTTTCGCCAGCAGGTCGTTGGCGTGAACCGGGACTTTGGCACCAACTATTTCGAGGCCATCATCAGCGAGCACAAGGACATCGTCGATGCCGCCCTTGCCCGTGATGTCGGTGCCGCGCGCGAGGCGATTTACCGCCATATGGCGCGCTCGTTGTGACGATGAGCAGGGCGGGGGGATTGGCCGGGGCGCTCCGGTGTGGTCAGCCTTTTTCAGGCAATCCGTTCCGGTCGCGCAATTCCAGGTACAGCGCGGAATGGTCCCAGTCGCCGCCGCCCATTTCGGTACAAAGCCGGGCAAACCGATCGCGCACCCCGTCGACCGCCGGCAGGGTGATACCTGTGGCCGTGGCCTCGGCCAGAACGTTATCGAGGTCCTTCAGCTGCAGGCGCGACAACCCGCCGGGGGCAAAATCGCCATTGGTCATGCGCGCGCCATGCTGTTGCAGGATGGTGCTGTCGGCAAACCCGCCCTTCAGCGCCTCGCGCACCGCCGCGGGATCGGCCCCGCCTTCCGTCAGCATCAGCATCGCTTCGGCCACGGCGGAAATTGTGACCGCGACGATGGCCTGGTTTGCCAGCTTCGCCAGTTGCCCCGCGCCCGCAGGCCCGACCAGCACCGGGCGGCCCATCGCGGCCAGCACATCCGTCACCTCAGAGAGAACCCCGGCCTCTCCGCCGACCATGATTGCCAGCGTACCCGCCTCGGCCCCCTTGGTGCCGCCCGAGACCGGCGCATCCAGATGCCGGACCCCGATCGCGGCAAGACCGGCGGACTGCGCCCGCGCCTCTTCCGGCTTGGCCGAACACATGTCGATCCAGACCGCGCCACGCCTCAGCGCCGCCTGTGTGCCCGGATCGGACTGCACCGCGCCCGTCGCCGGCCCGTCCGCCAGAATCGAGATCACCACATCCGCGCCCGCTACCGCCTCGGCAGCGGTTGATGCCACCCGCGCGCCATCCGCCCGCAACGGCTCGGCCTTGGGCTGGGTCCGGTTCCACGCGGTGACGTCAAACCCGGCCTTCAACAGGTTGCGCGCCATATGCGCCCCCATCAGCCCGGTGCCCAGGAATGCAATTTTCATCGGTTTCGATCCTTTAGAGAGAAGCGGTAATGCCGCCGTCCACATGCAGCGTGTGCCCGTTGACGAAGCTCGCGGCATCGGAACTGAGGAAGACCGCCGCGCCGACCAGTTCCTCGACATTGCCCCATCGCCCTGCCGGGGTGCGTTTCTCCAGCCAGTCGGTAAAGGCGGGATCGTCGATCAGGGCCTGATTGAGCGGGGTCTTGAAATAGCCCGGCGCGATGGCGTTCACCTGCAACCCATGCCGCGCCCAGTCGGTCGCCATGCCGCGCGTCAGGTTGCGCATGGCGCCCTTGGTGGCGGTATAGGGCGCGATGCCCGGCCGCGCCAATTCGCTTTGCACCGAGGCGATATTCACGATCCGGCCCCGGCCGCGCGCAATCATCGCCCGCGCCACGACCTGACCAACCAGAAAGGCGCTTTTGACGTTGGTCTCAAAAAGCGCGTCCCATTTGTCTTCGGGGAAATCCTCAAGCGGGGTGCGGAACTGCATCCCGGCGTTGTTGATCAGGATGTCGATCGGGCCGGTCGCTTCGATCGCGCCCACGGCGGCGCGCACGGCAGCGCCGTCGGTGACGTCGAAACAAGCGGTCGAGACCTCGGCCCCTTCGCCACGCAATTCGTCCGCAGCCGCCTCAAGCCGGTCGGCATTTCGCGCGTTCAGCACCACCGCCGCGCCATGCTGCGCCAGCCCCCGTGCCAGCGCCAACCCGATTCCCATGCTGGACCCGGTAATCAGCGCCGTCCTGCCGCTCAGATCGAATATCCCGCTCATTTCGGCCCCTCCCTTGCTTGCGCCCACCATAGGTCCGGCCCGCAAGAGAAGCCAACCGCCTTTGCATCCCGCACCTCAACGCCCGACCACAGGAGGTAACCCAATGTCCAAACCCCAGCTTTTGCAGATCGGCAATATCACCGACCGGATGCGCGCCCGGCTTGAAGCCGAGTTTGACGTGACCCGCCTGTTCGCCACGCCCGAGGCAGATCGCCCCGCGCTTCTGGCCGAAAAGGGTGCGGATTTTGTCGCCGTGGCCACCGATGGGCACTGGGGCGTGCCGGGGTATGTCTTTGATGCCCTGCCGAACCTCAAGGTGATCTCGTCCTATGGTGTCGGCTATGACGCCATCGACGTGGACCGCGCCGTGGCCCGGGGCATCATCGTCTCGCATACGCCGGATGTGCTGAATGATGAGGTCGCCGATACCGCGACCCTGCTGTGGCTCGCCACCTATCGCCGCCTGATCCCCGCCGACCGGTGGGTCCGCAAGGGCGCGTGGGAGGAAAAGGGCGCGTTCCCGCTGACCCGGTCCGTCCGAGGCACCAAGGTCGGTATCGTCGGGCTGGGCCGGATCGGGCAGACCATCGCCGATCGGGTACAGGCCTTTGGAGCCTCGGTGGTCTATCACTCGCGCAGCCCCAAGCCGGTGGACCTTGAATATTTCTCCAACCTCAAGGACATGGCCGCCGCCTGCGATGCCCTGATCGTGATCACCCCCGGCGGCGCCGCCACCCGCCACCTTGTCAATGCCGAGGTGCTGGACGTGCTGGGCCCGGACGGGGTTCTGGTCAATGTCGCGCGCGGCTCGGTCGTGGATGAACCCGCCCTTGTCGCTGCGCTGGAACAGGGGCGGCTCGGTGGGGCAGGGCTGGATGTGTTCGACGCCGAACCCAAGGTGCCGGACGCGCTCAAACGCATGGAAAACGTCGTCCTCACCCCGCATGTCGGCTCGGCCACGGTCGAGACCCGACAGGCGATGGGCGACCTGACTTGTGACAACCTCTCGCAATATCTCAAGGACGGGACCGTGCTGACGCCGGTGCCCGAATGCCGCCACCTATGACCAAGATCACCTCAGTCGACGCCCGCCTGTTTCATGTCCCGCTGGACGAAGTGCTGGTGGATGCCAAGCATGGCGACCACCACCATTTCGAACTTGTGACCGCGACCGTGACGCTGGCCGATGGCAGCACCGGCACGGGCTATACCTATACCGGCGGCAAGGGCGGATACGCGATCAAGGCAATGATCGACCATGACCTTGCCCCGTTCCTGATCGGACAGGACGCGGAGGCGGTCGAGGCGCTGTATGATGCGATGCAGTGGCATGTGCATTACGTCGCGCGTGGCGGCATCGCCAGTTTCGCGATCTCGGCGGTGGATATCGCGCTGTGGGACCTGCGCGGGAAGGCGACCGGGCAATCGCTGGCGCAGATGGCGGGCGGAGCGTCCGACCGGTGCCGCGCCTATTGTGGCGGCATCGACCTTGGCTTTGACCTGCCCAAGCTGCTGGACAGTATCCGGGGCTACCTTGAGGCCGGGTTCAACGGCGTCAAGATCAAGATCGGCCAGCCGACGCTGGATCAGGACCTGACCCGCATCGCCGCCGTGCGTGAGCTGATCGGGCCGAACATCGCCTTTGCCGTCGACGCCAATTACTCGATGACCGAGGCACAGGCCCGCGACGCGGTTGCCGCCTTCGAACCTTTTGACCTTTTGTGGTTCGAGGAACCGATGATCCCCGACGATTACGACGCCTATGGGCGGCTTTCCAAAGTCAGCAAAGTGCCGCTGGCCATGGGCGAGAACCTGCACACGATCCACGAATTCGAATATGCCGTCGACCGTGCCGGGCTTTCGTTCCTGCAACCGGACGCCAGCAATTGCGGCGGGATCACGGGCTGGCTGCAGGTGGCGGAGCTATCGCGCAAGGCCGGGCTTCCGATCTGCAGCCACGGTATGCAGGAACTGCATGTCAGCCTGGTCTCGGGACAGCCCAATGCCGGGCTGATCGAGGTCCACTCCTTCCCCATCGACCGCTACACCAAGCGCCCGTTGCGGGTTGAAAACCACATGGCACTGGCCCCGGCGACGCCGGGCACCGGGGTCGAATTTGACTGGGGTCGTCTTGCGGCCTTCCGAAAGGACTGAGTGCAACACGGATTGACGGGAACAGGGACATGACACCCAACAGACTGAAACGCGCATGGGCCGAGGGCCGGACAACGCTGAACGGCTGGCTCGCGATCGGCAACGCCTTCTCGGCCGAGATCATGGCCGATGCAGGGTTTGATTGCCTGACAATAGACCTGCAACACGGGTTCCTTGACTACAGTGACGTCAAGGGGATGTTTCAGGCCATGCGCGCCAGCGGTGTCACCCCGATGGCGCGCGCGCCGTGGCGCGAACCGGGTATCGTGATGAAGCTTCTGGATGCTGGTGCCTTTGGCGTCATCTGCCCGATGATTAATACGCCGGAAGAGGCCGCCGACCTTGTCTCGATGGTGCGTTACCCGCCGCTCGGCACCCGTAGCTTCGGCCCCACCCGTGTCAATTTCGCCGCCGGTCCCGACTATGCGGCCCATGCCAATGACGAGGTCATGGTCATCGCGATGATCGAAACCGCCGAGGCTTTTGCCAACCTCGACGCGATCTGCGCCACACCGGGGCTTGATGGCGTCTACATAGGTCCCGCTGACCTGACCCTGAGCCTGTCGAACGGCGCGTTGCCCGCCGGTCTGGACCGGGAAGAACCCGAGATGATCGAGGCGATCCAGACCATTCTGGCCGCCGCGAAGCGGGCCGGGATCGGTACGATCCTGCATTGCGGCACGCCGGAATACGGCGCCCGCGCAGTCGGCTGGGGCTGTGACATGGTTACCATCGCGGCCGATGTCTCGCTTCTTTCGGCAGGGTCGAAGGCGGCGGTTGCCAGAACACGGGCCCTTCTTGGGGGCGACGGACAAGGGGATGCGGACGGCTCCCCTTCGAGCTATTGAATGAAAGGTTTGGGACGTGAAACGACTATTGATCACCGGCGCGGCAGGCACCCTTGGCGGGTTTGCCCGTGAACATCTGGCCGGGTTCGCCGATGAGCTGCGCCTGAGCGATGTCACCCCCGTCACTGACCTGGCCCAGCACGAGACTTTCGTCGCCGCCGACCTCGGTGACAAGGACGCGGTCGAAGAGGTCGTCCGGGGCTGTGACGGCATCGTGCATTTTGGCGGCATCAGCGTCGAGAAGGGCTTCGACCTGATCGAACGCGCCAATCTGCGCGGGGTCTTCAACCTTTATGAAGCCGCCCGCAAGCATGGTAACCCGCGCATCATATTCGCCTCTTCGAACCACGCCATCGGCTTTTACCCGCAGGGGCAGCGCATCGACGCTGATGCTCCGCCTCTGTCGGACGGCCTTTATGGCGCCTCCAAGGTCTATGGTGAGCAGCTGGCGGTGCTTTACTGGCAGAAATTCGGGGTCGAAACGGCGCGTGTGCGCATCGGCTCTTGTGTGCCGAAACCGCTGAACCGGCGGATGCTGTCGACCTGGCTCAGTCCGCGCGACATGTTCGGCCTTGCAAAATGCTGTTTCGCCGTGCCGGAACTGGGCTGCCCGGTGGTCTATGGCGCGTCGCATTCCGATACGTCCTGGTGGGACAACAGCAAGGTCGCCTACCTAGGCTGGACCCCGCAGGACAGCGCCGAGACCTACCGCGCCGAGGTCGAGGCCGCCCATCCGCCTGAGACCGTGCCAGAGGACGAAAGCCGCTTTCAGGGCGGAGTTTTCACCGCTTATCCGATTTACCAATCCTGATCCCGGCGCACCGCCTGCGGTGCCGCACCCGATCAGGTCACCCAACGCAGACAAGGACAAGATGGGATGACAGACCAGACAATCACCGCCGCCTTTTATCGTGGCGACAAGAGCTTTGCGGTGGAAGCGACCGCCCCGAAACAGCCCGGTCCGGGCGAAGTTGCCGTGCGCATCGCCTATTGCGGCATCTGCGGCACCGACATGCATGTCTATCACGGCAACATGGACGCCCGCGTCGGCCTGAACCGCATCATCGGCCACGAGATGTCGGGCACCGTGGCCGCCTGCGGCGAGGGCGTCTCGGGCTTCGAGGTTGGCCAGAAGGTTGTCGTGAGGCCCCTGGACCATTGCGGCGACTGCCCCGCCTGCAACGCAGGTCATCAGCACATCTGCCACAAGCTCAAGTTCCTCGGACTCGACACCGATGGCGCGATGCAGGAAATCTGGACCGTGCCGGCGCATACGCTGCACCTGTTGCCCGATGAGCTGCGCCTTGACCATGCGGCGTTGATCGAACCGGTTGCCGTGGCCTGCCATGACGTGCGTCTCTCGGGGCTGCAACCCGGCGAGGACGTGGTTGTCATCGGCGGCGGTCCCATCGGCATTCTTGTCGCCATGGTTGCCCGTGACGCGGGCGGCAAGGTCGTGATCTCGGAGGTGAACCCTCACCGCCTTGCCATTGCGCAGAAACTGGGCTTCGACACGGTGAACCCGGCCGAACAGGACCTCAAGGCACAGATCAACACCCGTACCGCCGACAAGGGCGCCGACGTGGTGTTCGAGGTCTCGGGCACCCAACCCGGCGTCGACGCCATGACCGCCGTCGCCGCCACCCGCGCGCGCATCGTCATGGTCGCGATCCACGCAACAAAGCCCCAGATCGACCTGTTCCAGTTCTTCTGGCGAGAGCTGAAGCTGATCGGCGCACGGGTCTATGAGGGCGAGGATTACGAAAAGGCCATTGCCATCATCACCTCGGGCGGCGTCGATGCCGAAACGGTCATCACCGATGTCAGCCCTCTGTCCGACATCCAGGCCGCGTTCGAAGCGCTCGACCGCAGCCCCACTGCCATGAAAAGCCTGATCAAGGTAGGAGAAGACGCATGACAAACCCCTTCGATTTGACCGGCAAAACCGCCCTTGTGACGGGCTGCAAACGCGGCATCGGGCGCGGCATGGCTGAAGCGCTGGCCGCCGCAGGGGCCGACATCGTTGGCGTCAGCGCGTCGTTGGAGCTTTCGGGCAGCGAGATCGAGAAATCCGTGACTGCCATGGGCCGCAGCTTCACCGCCTATCAATGCGATTTCTCGGACCGCGCGGCGGTGCTGGCTTTCGCCGCGCAGCTTGAGGCCGACGGGGTGAAGCCGGATATCCTTGTCAACAACGCCGGCACGATCAAACGCAAACCCGCCGCCGAACATCCCGACGACTGGTGGGACGAGGTGATCGAGGTGAACCTTTCGGCGCAGTTCGTCCTCAGCCGCGAGGTCGGGCGGGGCATGGTTGAGCGCGGGTCGGGCAAGATCATCTTCACCGCGTCCTTGCTGACCTTCCAGGGCGGCATCACCGTGCCGGGCTATGCTGCGTCAAAAGGTGGGATCGGGCAGTTGACCAAGGCGCTGGCCAATGAATGGGCCGGCAAGGGGGTCAACGTCAACGCCATCGCGCCGGGATACATCGCCACGGACAACACGCAGGCGCTGCAGGATGATCCGGTCCGCTCGAAGGCGATCCTCGAACGCATCCCGCAGGGTCGCTGGGGCACGCCTGCCGACTTTGGCGGCCCTGCCGTGTTCCTTGCCTCTGCCGCGTCGGATTACGTCAACGGCGAAATCCTCGTCGTCGATGGCGGCTGGATGGGGCGGTAAGCCCCGGAAACAAAGCTGATCGCCCCGCGAAAGCCGGGCGATCAGGCGAAGGGCTGAAGCGGCGAAACCTGCGTCAGGTCGCCCGAGATGCGGATCATGTTGGCCTGAGCCAGCGGGTCCGCATCGGCATATAGCCCGATCAGCTCTGCAGGCACCGTTGTCGCCGCTTTCAAAGCCGCGCCAAGGTCGATCCCGCATTGCCCCACCAAAACGTTCAGCGCGCGCGTCAGGTCCAGATCGGCCCCCGCCAGCGTGCCATCCGCCAGCGTCAGCCGCCCGTCTTTGCGCGTGATCTCGCGCCCATTGAGCGTAAACGCGGGTTGGTCCGTGCCCGCCACCGACATCGCGTCGCTGACAAGGTAAATCTGTCCGGGCCCGCGTTTCGCGGCCCATGCCCGGCGCATCGAGGCCGGGTGAACATGGATCGCATCCGCGATCAGCCCCGCCGACAACCGCCCTTCGTCCAGCGCCGCGCCGACGATGCCCGGCTCGCGGTTTCCAAGCTGGCTCATGGCGTTGAACAGGTGGGTGACACAGCGCGCCCCGGCGTCGACATATCGCAGAACAGTGGCGAAATCGGCGTCGCTGTGGCCAATGGCAACCAGCACGCCCGCCTCGGCCAGTGCCCGGACCTGATCGGTCGTCACGTTTTCGGGCGCGATGGTGATTTTCAGAACCGGCAGCACCTCCGCCGCAGCCAAAAGCGCCTCAAGGTCCGCCACTTCCATTGGCCGGATGAGTGCAGGCGAATGGGCCCCCTTGCGGGCAATCGACAGATGCGGCCCTTCCAGATGCAGCCCGGCAATTCCCGGCACGCCCTCGCCAACCGCCTGAACTGCCGCGGCAATCGCGGCTGCGGTAACCTCCGGCGTGTCGGTGATCAGCGTCGGCAAAAGCGCGGTCACGCCCAGTCCGTTATGCGCCGTCGCCATCAGGCGCAGCGTCTCGACCGTCGGCGCGGCGTTGAACATCACCCCACCGCCGCCGTTCACCTGCAGATCGACATAGCCGGGCGACAGGATATCGCCACCCAGATCGACCACCGTTTCGCTTTCGCCGTCGGCCAACCGACCGCCACGGAACGTCACCGTGCCCGCCGGGTGCAGTACTGCGCCGTCAAACAGGCGCGCGTTGGTATAGGTGATGTCAGCCATGCTCATACCGTCTCGGTCACCTTTCTCAGGTGGCGCGGCGTGTCTGGGTTGATCCCGCGCCCCACGGCCACCGATTCAACCATGCCATAGAAGGACACGATCACCGAGATCGGGTCGGTCAGCCAATGGTCGGTGCGCACATGCGGCAGGCAGGTGGCGCGCTTGACCTTGTCCGTGGTGGCAAAGGCCGTGGCCCCCTTGTCGGCAATCGCATCGACGGCCTCGGCAAGGCTGTCCTCGGCGGCATCCCGCGCGCCGAAGGCGATGACGGGAAAGCCGCTTTCGACGATCGAAACCGGGCCGTGCAGCACCTCGGCCGAGGAATAGCTCTCGGCGTGGATCAGGCAGGTTTCCTTGAATTTCAGCGCCGCTTCGTTCGAGATCGCCCAGCTTGGGCCGCGCCCCAGCGTGAACAGCGACCGCCCGTCGATCGCCGCTGCCGCCTCGGACCAGTCGCAGCGCGTGGCGGCGTCCAGCTGTTCGGGCAGGGCGTGGATCGCGGCCAGAAGATCGTCATCACCCTTCATCGCCGCCAGCCACCACAGCCCCGCCACCAGCGAGGTCACGAAGGTCTTGGTTGCGGCAACGCTTTTCTCTGGCCCGGCAAAGATTGGCAGGGTGGCATTGGCCACGCCCGCCAGCCGGGAGCTGGCGTCATTGGTGATCGCCACCGTATGCGCGCCCGCTTTGCCTAGGCTCGCGGTCAGCGCCACGATGTCCGGGCTCATGCCCGATTGCGACACCGACACGCAAAGGCCACCCTCGGCCTTCAGTTCCGCGCCATAGATCGACGCGACAGACGGCCCGACCGAGGCCATCGGCAGGCCCAACAGCAGTTCGGACGTGTATTTCAGATAGGTGCAGACGTGATCCGACGATCCCCGCGCCACCGACAGCATGAAGCGCGGGTTTGTTGCCGCAGCGCGCCTTGCGGTCTCGGCAACCAGCGTTTCCCCCCCGGTCAACAAACGGTCGACCGCCTGCGGAATTTCCTGGATCTCGGCTTTCATCCGAGTGGATTGGATAGACATGTTTTCTGACCTTTCGTGTTCAGATCCGCAGTTCGGCGACAAAGTCATAAGCGTCCCCGCGATAGAGCGAGCGTGTCAGTTCCGCGACCCGTCCGTCTCTGAGATAGGATGTGCGCTCGATGTTCAGCCCCGCCGATCCTTCAGGCACCCCCAGAAGCGCGGCTTCCGGCGCTTCGAGGTTGACCGCCGAGATCTTTTGCGCGGCGCGGACCGGGCGGTTGCCCAATGTCTCAAGCACTTCGTAAAGCGAGGTCGTGACCTCGATCGGATTGGGCAGGATATCAAGCGGTAGCGCGGCGCGCTCCAGCGCCATAGGCAACCCGCCCGCTTCGCGCAGGCGATAAATCCGCGCCACCTGATCGCCCTCTTTCAGGCCCAGTGTCGCGATCTCGTCCGCCGAGGGTTCGAATATACCACGTTCCAGCCATTTCGACGTGGTCTCCATGCCGCGATTGGCCATGTCCTGTGTGAACGATGTCAGGTGCGACAGCGATTGTTCGACCCGCCGGACGGCCTCGCGCACGAATGACCCTGATCCCTGGCGCTGCTCGACCAGCCCCTTGCCGACAAGTTCCTGGATTGCCTTGCGCACGGTGACGCGTGACAACTCGGTTATGTCGGCGATTTCGCGTTCTGGCGGCAGGGATGAGTTCGGCGGCAGAATACCTGCATCGATGGCTGCCTCCAGCCGGCTGCGCAACTGCACGTAGCGGGGGCCACCGTGCTGATCAAGCCATTGATCTGGTGCAAGAAACTCAGTGATTGTCATTTGCGACCTCCCGTGCAAGCGCAATCGCCCCATCCAGCGGCACACCCAGCGGCTGGCGGATTTGCGACTGCATGTCTGCGGGCAGATAGGGGGCAAAATGCGGCCCGATCCCTCCGGTCAGGTAAAGCGGCACACCTTGCGTCCAGCCCATCCGAGCTGCGGTCTCGACCGCGTAGTCCGCACCCGCCTGCATGACCGCGACCGCAAGCGCGTCTCCCTTCACGGCATGTTCCGTTACGGTTGGTGCCAGCTTGCCAAAGGCGGTCGGGGTCGCCGTCGCCGCAAAGCGCACGATCCCCGCCGACCCGTCCAGCGTCGCCAGGAAATGCGATGTCATGGCGGTTTCGGGGCGTAGCCCGTCCACCGTGTCCAGTGTTACCGACAGCGCCCGCCGCCCGATCCACTGGGCCGAGGCTTCGTCCCCCAGGATCGACCCCCAGCCGCCACAGAACCGCATCGCGCCGCCCAGCTTGGCGGCGACAAAAGACCCGGTGCCGCAATGCACCACCACGCCATCGCTATCCCCCACCGCGCCGCGCAGGGCAGCGGGGCGATCATCCATCACGCGGATGCGCGAAAACGGCAGCGCATTTTCCAAACGGCCCGCGATCTCAGGCCCGGTGATTCCCGCCATGCCCGCGAAACAGGGTAGGGCGGCCAGCGACTCGAATTGTGTCTGCAGCCGGGCCGCGAGGCGGTTCAGCCCTTCGCGAATCTCGGCCACGGCCCCGTCAAAACTGGTCGTGACATTGGCCGCGCCCATCTCTTCAATCGTTGCGTTTTGCCCGTCGGAAACGGCGATCCGACAGCGCGTACCGCCGCCATCAATGGCCAGAACAGCGTTATGCAGGGGTTTTGTCATGTAGATACCATTATGATACCAAGCGTGGAAAATAAAGACCAAATTAGTGTCAGCAGGACGTTTCGCGGGCAATTCTGGCCGAAATACCTTGAAAACACAGCGTAAATCAGACCATTTCAAAAAAGATTGGACAAAAGGTATTAGAAAGGTATGCTAATCAAAACCTGGGGAGGTGAATCACTTGACCACACGCGCAACCGAGCAACTGCACCAAGACGCCAAAGGGCTGGACCGGCGCGCACCCGACGAGGTGGCGCGCCTTCTGGCCCGGGGGCAGGTCGCGGCGGCGGGTTCGGCCGTGACTGCGGCACCGGCTATTGCCGCTGCATCGGTGGCCATGGCCGACACGATCCGTCTGGGTGGGGTTCTGCATTACGCCGCCGCCGGATCGTCGGGCCTGATGGCGGCAGCGGATGCGCAGGAACTGGGCGGCACCTTCTCGATTTCCCCGGCGCATCTGCGCATTCACATGGCGGGCGGCCTGCCGACGGGCGTCGAGATGCCCGGCGACACCGAGGACGAGATTGCCGGACTGGAGCAGGGCCTTGCGGGGATCGGCGCGCAGGACTGCCTGATCGCGGTTTCGGCCAGCGGCTCGACCCCCTACACCGTGGCGGCGGCGAAGCTGGCGCTGGCGGGCGGGGCGACGGTGATCGGCATTGCCAACACCCCCGACAGCCCGCTTCTGTCCATGGCGACTTTCCCGGTTCTGGTTGAAACTCCGCCGGAACTGGTGGCAGGCTCGACCCGGATGGGGGCGGGCACCGCACAGAAGATTGCGCTGAACATGCTCTCGACCCTGATGGCGGTGCATCTCGGGCATATCCACGACGGCATGATGGTCAACCTGACCGCCGACAACATCAAGCTGCGCCAGCGCGCGCGGATGATCGTTTCCACCATTGCGGGCGTCGATGACTCGGCGGCCGAAACCGCGCTGGCCACGTCCGATGGCCGCGTCAAACCTGCCGTGCTTCTGGCGATGGGCGCAGCGTCCCTGACCGAGGCCGACGGGCTTCTGAATGTCACTCAAGGCAACCTTCGGGACGCGATCCAGCGTCTCTCAACAGTCTCAACCCAAAGGGAGGAAAGACAATGAAAACCAAACTCACCCTCGCGGCGCTTCTGGCGTCCAGCACGCTGGCGGGCGCGGCCATGGCCGATGTCACGCTGACGATCGAAAGCTGGCGGAATGACGACCTGACCCTGTGGCAGGACAAGATCATTCCCGCGTTCGAAGCCGCAAACCCCGGCATCAAGGTCAAGTTCACCCCGTCGGCCCCCGCCGAATACAACGCGGTCCTGAACTCGAAACTGGAAGCGGGCTCGGCCGGCGACCTGATCACCTGCCGTCCGTTCGACGCATCGCTGGCGCTTTACGAAGCCGGTCACCTGGCCGACCTCTCGGGCCTCGACGCGATGTCGAACTTCTCGGACGTGGCGAAATCCGCGTGGCAGACCGATGACGGCTCGGCCTCGTTCTGCGTGCCGATGGCCTCGGTGATCCACGGCTTCATCTACAACAAGGACGCCTTTGCCGAACTGGGCATCGACGTTCCGACCACCGAAGCCGAGTTCTTTGCCGCGCTTGAAGCGATCAAGGCAGACGGCACCTATATCCCGATGGCGATGGGCACCAACGACCAGTGGGAAGCCGCGACCATGGGCTATAACAACATCGGCCCGAACTACTGGAAAGGCGAGGAAGGCCGCCTTGCCCTGATCGCGGGCGAGCAGAAGCTGACCGACGAAGCCTGGGTTGCACCTTATGCGACGCTGGCCAAGTGGGGCGCATACCTCGGTGACGGTTACGAAGCACAGACCTATCCCGACAGCCAGAACCTGTTCACGCTGGGCCGCGCCGCGATCTACCCGGCCGGTTCGTGGGAAATCTCGGGCTTCAACGCACAGGCCGACTTCGAGATGGGCGCCTTCAAGCCGCCAGTCCAGAATGCCGGTGACACCTGCTATATCTCGGACCACACCGATATCGGCATCGGCATGAACGCCAAGACCGAGAACGCGGAAGCCGCGCAAACCTTCCTGGCATGGGTCGCCAGCCCGGAGTTCGCCTCGATCTTCGGCAACGCGCTGCCGGGCTTCTTCCCATTGTCGAACACGCCGGTCGAAATGACCGACCCGCTTGCAGCCGAATTCGTCAGCTGGCGCGGCGAGTGTGAATCGACCATCCGCTCGACCTACCAGATCCTGTCGCGCGGCACCCCGAACCTCGAAAACGAGACCTGGGGCGCGTCGGTTGCCGCCATCAAAGGCACCGCATCGCCGGAAGAGCTGGGCCAAAAGCTGCAAGACGGCCTTGCAAGCTGGTATGCTCCGCATCAGTAAGCTGAACGCTTGAAACCCGGTCCGGGCGGTGCGCCGCCCGGATCTCCCCGACAGGAGGTTCCCATGCAGAAACCGCGTATCAGGTGGCATATCGCCGTTTTCCTGGCCCCCGCCGTCCTTGTTTACTCGGCGATCATGATCTTCCCCTTGTTCAACACGCTGCGACTGGCGCTTTACAGCAAGGTCGATCAGGAACGGATCTTTGTCGGGCTTCAGAATTTCAAGACGCTGTTCATGGACCCGATCTGGTCCGAGCAGTTCTGGAACGCTCTGGGTAACAATTTCTGGTTCTTCATCATTCATATGCTGGTGCAGAACCCCATTGGCATCGCGCTGGCCGCGATCCTCAGCCACCCGCGCCTGCGTTTTGCGGCGCTTTACCGATCGGCCATCTTCATCCCCACGATCCTGTCCTTCGTGATTGTCGGTTTCGCATGGAAACTGATCCTGTCGCCGATCTGGGGCATCGCGCCCTCGATGCTGGACGCGGTTGGTCTGAAGTCGCTGTTCGCGCCGTGGCTGGGCAAAGAGGAATACGCGCTGACCACGCTGGCGCTGATCTCGGTCTGGCAGTTTGTCGGTATCCCGATGATGCTGATTTATGCCGCGCTTCTGTCGATCCCCGAGGAAATCCTCGAAGCGGGCGAGATTGACGGCATCACCGGCGCTTCGGCCTTCTGGAAGATCAAGCTGCCGCTGATCCTGCCCTCGATCGGCATCATTTCGATCCTGACCTTTGTCGGCAACTTCAACGCTTTCGACCTGATCTATGCCGCGCAGGGCGCGCTGGCGGGGCCGGATTTCAGCACGGATATTCTTGGCACCTTCATGTATCGCACCTTCTTCGGCTTCCAGCTGCAGCTGGGGGACCCGCACATGGGGTCGGCGATTGCCGGGGCGATGTTCGCGATCATCCTTGTGGGCGTCTGCATATACCTCTGGGGCATCCAGACGCGCATGCGCCGGTATCAGCTGTAATCGGGGGGAATGGACATGAACAAGGCACGTAACAACCCGCTGAACATGACCCTGATGCATGGCGCGCTGATCCTTTACACGATCATTGCCCTGTTCCCGGTCTTCGTGATCCTCATCAACTCGCTCAAGACCCGCAAGGCGATCTTCCGCGAACCGCTGGCCCTGCCCAGCAGCGACAGTTTCTCGCTTGTCGGATATCAGACCGTGTTCAAGCAGGGGGATTTCTTTCTCTACATGCAGAACTCGCTGATCGTGACGGTGGTGTCGATCTTCCTTGTCCTCTTGTTCGGGGCCATGGCCGCCTTTGCGCTCAGCGAATACCGCTTCAAGGGCAACACGCTGATGGGGCTTTACCTGGCGCTGGGGATCATGATCCCGATCCGCATCGGCACGGTCGCGATCCTTGAGATGATGGTGGCCACAGGGCTGGTGAACTCGCTCTGGGCGCTGATCCTTGTCTATACCGCGCAGGGTCTTCCGCTGGCGGTGTTCATCCTGTCCGAATTCATGCGGCAGGTGTCCGAAGACCTCAAGAACGCGGGCCGCATAGATGGTCTGTCGGAATACACCATCTTCTTCCGCCTTGTGCTGCCCTTGGTGCGGCCCGCGATGGCGACGGTGGCGGTGTTCAACATGATCCCGATCTGGAACGACCTGTGGTTCCCGCTGATCCTTGCTCCGGCGGAAGAGGTGAAAACGCTGACGCTGGGCAGCCAGGTGTTCATCGGCCAGTTCGTGACCGACTGGAACGCGGTCCTGTCGGCCCTGTCGATGGCGATCCTGCCGGTCCTGATCCTCTACGTGATCTTCTCACGGCAACTGATCCGGGGGATTACCTCGGGGGCGGTGAAGTGATGCCGTTTGAGTTCCTAACCCCGCCCGGCGGCAACGCCGGGCCGCGCCGACCCGCCCACGTCAAACCAAAGGTTTGCCTTCGGCAAAACGGGCGGCGCGTTCGCGCCACCCCGCGGGTCTCTGCGGCCCTAATCGCCAAGGAGACATGCAAATGACCCGCGTCCTGATCGCCGGACTTGGCAACATGGGCCTCAGCCATGCTCTGGCCCACCATCATCACCGCGACTCAACGATTGTCGGGCTGGTCAACCGCTCGGGCAAAGTCGATCACCCCGACCTCGCGCAATACCCCGCCTTCAGCGATTTCCACTCCGCGCTGGCGGATACCAAGCCCGACCTTGTCGTGGTCGCCACCTATTCCGACAGCCATGCCACCTATGCCATCGCCGCGATGGATGCCGGCGCGCATGTGTTCGTCGAGAAACCGCTGGCCACCACCGTTGCCGACGCGCAGGCCGTCGTGGACAAGGCGGTTGAAACCAACCGCAAGCTGGTCGTCGGCTATATCCTGCGCCATCACCCCAGCTGGATGCGCCTGATCGAAGAGGCGCGTGGCCTTGGCGGGCCTTACGTGTTCCGTCTGAACCTGAACCAGCAGTCCTCGGGCGCCGAATGGGAAACCCACAAGGCGCTGATGCAGACCACCTCTCCGATCGTCGATTGCGGCGTGCATTACGTCGATGTCATGTGCCAGATCACCGACGCGCTGCCTGTGCGGGTGAATGGCATGGGGCTGCGCCTCTCGGACGAGATCGCGCCGGACATGTACAATTACGGCCAGTTCCAGGTCACCTTTGATGACGGTTCCGTCGGCTGGTACGAGGCCGGCTGGGGTCCGATGATGTCGGAAACCGCGTTTTTCGTGAAAGACATCGTATCCCCGAATGGTTCGGTCTCGATCAAGGACACGGAGAAGGGCGCGTCGGCGGATGTCGACGGCCACACCCGCGTCGGCGGCATCCTGGTGCATCGCCCGGAAGGGGACACGCTGATCGACATGGCCGGTGAACCCGGCCACCAGGAACTGTGCGACGTCGAACAAGCCTTCGTGCTGCGCGCCATCGCCGAGGACACCGACCTCACCCGACACAATCAGGACGCCGTGCAATCGCTGGCGATCTGCCTTGCCGCGGATGAAAGCATCCGCACCGGACAATCCGTGACATTGAAGGAGGCCCGCCAATGACCGCGCTGACCCTGACAAACGTGAACAAATCCTTTGGCGACGTTCACGTCCTGAAAGACATCAACATCTCGGTCGAAGAGGGCGAGTTCGTTGTCTTCGTCGGTCCCTCGGGCTGTGGCAAGTCCACCCTTCTGCGCGTGATCGCGGGGTTGGAAGATGCCAGTTCGGGCGAGATCCGCATCGGCGACGAGCTTGTCAACCTGACCCCGCCCTCGAAACGCGGCATCGCCATGGTGTTCCAGTCCTATGCGCTTTACCCGCATCTGAACGTGGAAAAGAACATGTCGCTGGCGCTGAAACAGGAAGGCCAGTCGAAAGAGGTGATCGCCGAGCGCATCGCCAAGGCCAGCACGATGCTGAACCTTCAGGACTACCTGCATCGCTTCCCCTCGGAACTGTCCGGCGGCCAGCGACAGCGCGTTGCCATCGGCCGGGCCATCGTGCGCGAACCCAAGCTGTTCCTGTTTGACGAACCCTTGTCGAACCTCGACGCCGCATTGCGGATGAACACAAGGATCGAGATCGCCAACCTGCACCGGCAGCTGTCGGCCTCGATGATCTATGTCACCCATGACCAGACCGAGGCGATGACGCTGGCCGACAAGATCGTCGTCCTGCGCGATGGCCGGGTCGAACAGATCGGCGCGCCGATGGAGCTTTACAACAACCCCGCCAACAAGTTCGTGGCCGGTTTCCTTGGCTCTCCGTCGATGAACTTCCTGCCGGCCGGACTGGTGACCGAGGGCGATAGCCGCACCCTTGGCATCCGGCCCGAGGACCTGCGCCTTTCGGATGGTGACGGGCTGGCGGCGCAGGTCAGCCATGTCGAACATCTGGGCGGTGATACCAATGTTATAGCCCATGCCGGCGATCACCAGATCACCGCACGGCTGTTTGGTCAGCACGCGGTCGAGGCAGGGCAGGGGGTCACCCTCGGGTTTGCCCCGGAAAAGGCTTATTACTTCGACGAGGCAGGCGCGCGTCTGCGCGGCTGATCCACCACTCACACCCGTTTCGGACCCTCGCCGAAAAGGGGCGCCGCGCATCACCGTGCGGCGCCTTTTTCGTTGCAGTGGCGGGACCGCGGTTCGGGCTTGGCATCGCGCGTTGCGGAACTGCGACAGGCCCCTCGATCCGCTCCCCGGCTGTCACAGAAGTTTTGGAAACCCGACACAAACCCGTGATTATCCGCGCCTAGCGTCCCCGACGAACAAGAGATGGGGATGACCTTGCTGCTCGTCAGAAATCTGACCAAGCGCTTCGGCGCGAACACCGCTGTCGACAACGCCAGCTTCGAGGTTTCAGCGCCGATGATGATTGGCGTGATCGGGCGTTCCGGCGCCGGGAAATCGACCTTGCTGCGGATCATCAACCGGCTGACCGACGCCACCACCGGCGCGGTCGAGGTCGACGGCCGCGATGTGCTGACACTCAGCGGTTCGGCCAAGCGCGCCTGGCAATCCGAATGCGCGATGATCTTTCAGCAGTTCAATCTGGTGCCGCGCATGGACGTGGTGTCGAACGTGCTGCATGGCACGCTGAACCGCCGCTCGACCATGGCCACTGCCTTCAACCTTTACCCGCAATCCGACATTCGCCGTGCGATCGACATTCTTGACCGGCTGGGCATTGCTGAACACGCCGCCAAGCGTGCCGAGGCGCTCTCGGGCGGGCAGCAGCAGCGTGTCGCCATCGCCCGAGCGCTGATGCAGGACCCCAAGGTGATCCTTGCGGACGAGCCGATTGCCTCGCTGGACCCGATGAACGCCGAGATCGTCATGTCCACCCTGCGACGCATCCACGTCGAGGATCGCCGCATGGTGATCTGCAACCTGCACACGCTGGATACTGCGCGGCGTTATTGCGACCGGGTGATCGGGATGCGAGACGGCAGGATCGTCTTCGACGGCACGCCTGATCAGCTGACCACCGCCGCCGCCCGCGACATCTATGGCGCCGATGACAGCTTTTCCGAAGCCACCACCTCGACCGAGATCGCGGCGCTGGATCGCGCCCAAAACCTCGAGACCGCCTGAAGTAACTAATTGAAGTAACAGCCTGAATTCATCCGCCCCCAACCGAATGAAACACGGGGCGACAACAACTGGAGATGTGATGATGAAGAAACTGATTGCTGCCGCAATGGTCACCACCGCGCTGGTTTCGCCCGCGCTGGCCGAAGACGCCGTCAAGGAATTCCGTATCGGGATCCTCGGTGGCGAAAACGCACAGGACCGGCTGAACAGCTATGAATGCCTGCGCCAGAAGACCGAAGACCTGCTGGGCGTCGAAACCAAGCTGTTTGCCCCGGCCGATTACGACGGTGTGATCCAGGGTCTTCTGGGCGGCACCATCGACATGGCATGGCTGGGTGCGTCAGGCTATGCCAAGACCTATCTGTCGGACCCCGAAGCGGTCGAACCGGTGCTGGTCAAGGTCAACGTCGATGGCGGCTATGGCTATCACTCCATCGGTTTCGCCCGCAAGGACAGCGGCATCACCTCGATCGAGGACCTCAAGGGCAAGGTCTTTGGCTTCGGCGATCCGAACTCGACCTCGGGCTACCTGATCCCGTCGATCGAAATCCCTGAAGTGACCGGCGCGACCATGGAGTCGGGTGACTATTTCGGCGAGGTCAAGTTCACCGGCGGTCACGAACAGACCATCGTTGCCGTGGCCAACGGCGATATCGACGGCGGCGTGACCTGGGCCGACGGCCTGGGCGAATGGGAAGATGGCTATAACTCGGGCGCCCTGCGCAAAGCGGTTGATGCCGGTCTCGTCGACATGAATGACCTGGTCCAGATCTGGCAGTCCAAGCCGATCCCGGAAGGCCCGATCGTCCTGCGCAAGGCGCTGCCCGAGATGGCCAAGGTCAAGATGACCGGCCTGATGGCGTCGCTGCCGGCGATGGACCCCGACTGCGCCTATGGCGTTCTCTCGGGCGAGGCCAAGGGCCTGATGCCGATCGGTCACGAGGCGTATGAGATCATCGTCGAAGCCCGCAAGCGCAAGTCCAGCTGATCTGACACACCCTTTCGCCGGGTCCGGTCCTGCCGGGCCCGGCCTTCTTTTGCCGGAACACTTCCTCATGGCCGACCACGCCCTGCATGCCCCCCAACCCATAGACACGATCCGCGATGACTATCTCGCGCTGATCCGTCGTAAGCGCACCTATGGCGCGATCCTTCTGGCGATTTTCATTGCCCTGATGACATCGGGTTTCATTATCGCCGATGACCGCAATGCCGGTGGGTTCTGGGACGGGTTGCACCGGATCTTCGATTTCCCGGCCGAGGTCATCGCAGAGGCGGCGCAGAAAGCGGACCAGCTTCCGGCGCATTTCGTGACTTTCCTGCCCGCGATGATCGAGACCCTGAACATCGCTGGTGCAGCCACGCTGACCGGGGCGATCGGCGCTGTGGTTCTGTCGCTTCTGGCGACCCGCGGCATGGCCAAGTGGCCGCGCCTGATCCCGGTGTTCCGCCGGATGATGGATATCATGCGCGCGGTGCCCGAGATTGTCATCGCGCTGATCCTGATCTTCGTCCTTGGCGGCGGGCCCGTCCCGGCCATGATCGCGATCGCCTTCCACACCGTCGGCGCACTGGGCAAGCTGTTTTCCGAGGTGAACGAAAACGCCTCGCTCAAGCCGGTGGAAGGCCTTGAATCGGTAGGGGCCAACTGGTCACAGCGCATGTGGCTCGGGGTGATCCCGCAGGTCGCGCCGAACTATGTCTCCTATGCGCTGCTCCGATTCGAGATCAACATCCGCGCCTCGGCCATCCTTGGCTTCGTCGGGGCGGGCGGTATCGGTTACGAACTCAAGAACGCCATGTCCTGGGGCAAGGGCCGCTATGACGAGGCCGCGGCGATCTTCCTGATCCTCTTCCTGACGATCATCCTGGTCGATCAGGCGTCCTCGGCCCTGCGCAACCACCTGACCCATGGCGCCAAACGGGGGGCAAAGTGATGGCAACCGCAGACCTCTATCAGCACAAGGCCGCCGCCGAAACGCTGTTTCGCAGGAAACGCCTGGCCGCCATTGGCCTGCCGCTTCTGGTGCTGGCCTATCTCACCTATATTTTCTTTGCCTTCGACATGCCCGGTCTCATGGGGCGTGCCAGCCTTGAGAACGCTCAGAAACTGGTCTCGGACAGCTACAGCTACAAGACCCACGTGACCCGCGACAACCGTTCGGGCGAGGTCGAGATCGCGATCGAGGGCGAACGCAAAGGCGAATATGCCCCCGGCACAAGCCCCGCGTGGGTGGCTCTCGGGGACGAGACGGTGATCGACCTTGAGAACGGCCACATCGTCACTTTCAGCGCCGACAATGCGGTCCGCTATGACGTGCCGGGCTATGGCGCGATCACTGCGCAGCCGACCCGCGCCAGTGGCGTCAACGCGACCCTGCCCGCAGGCGATGTGCCAGACTGGATCAACCTGTCCAAGAACCGCATGACCGTCACCACCGACGCTGGCCGCCTGACCGTGACCCGCAACCGAACCGAGGTCTTCCGTTATTTCACCGGCTGGGAACTGTTCTTCTTCACCCTCGACAGCCCCTATCACGGCCTCAGCTATGCCGAGGTCATGGCCCGCGCGCTGGGGGGCGAGGCCGCCGACATCTGGACCGATTTCTGGTCGAACAAGATGTGGCGACACGGCGACGTGGCATGGGCGCTGTTCGAAACCGTGCTGATGGCCTTTCTCGGGACTTTCGGCGCGGCCATTGTCGCGCTGCCGCTTGCCTTCCTTGCGGCCAAGAACTTTTCTCCGCTCATGCTGGTCCGGCAGGTCACCCGGAGGTTCTTTGATTTCTTCCGCGGCGTTGATGCGCTGATCTGGACGGTTGTTCTGGCCCGCGCCTTTGGCCCCGGCCCGCTGACCGGTGCGCTGGCGATCCTTGTCACCGATACCGGCAGTTTCGGCAAGATGTTCTCGGAAGCGCTGGAAAACGTCGACGAGAAGCAGATCGAAGGCATACGCTCGACCGGGGCGAAACCGATCCAGCGCTACCGGTTCGGGGTCATTCCCCAGATCACTCCGGTCCTTCTCAGCCAGATCCTCTATTACTTCGAATCCAACACCCGCAGCGCCACCATCATCGGTGCGATCACCGGGGGCGGGATCGGCCTGTTGCTGACGCAGGCGATGATAACCCAGAAGGACTGGGAAGAAGTGACCTATTACATCATCCTCATCGTCTTGATGGTGATGGCCATGGACTGGCTTTCCGGTATCCTGCGACGGCGCCTGATCAAGGGTGACGGCAGCGGACACTGAGAAAGAGGTCATTGCCATGCACAATCCCCTTTTCGCCGGCAGACCCGTGATCGGCGCGGATTGCCAGATCGTGGACGCAGAGTTCGGGGCCTATGTCTGGATCAATGATGGCAGCCGGGTCCAGCATGTCAGCTTTGGCGATTACTCCTATTGCGACCGACACTGTGACATTGCCAATGCCAGCATCGGCAAGTTCGCCAATATCGCCAGCGGGGTGCGGATCGGCGCCACCGACCATCCGCTGGACCGGGCCAGCCTGCATCATTTCATGTATCGCAGCGCCGACTACTGGCCAGATGCCGAACCCGACGAGGACTGGTTTGCCCACCGCCGGTCGCGGCGCGCGGTGATTGGCCATGACACCTGGATCGGCCACAATGCGCAGGTCAAACCCGAAGTCACCCTGGGTCACGGCGCGGTTGTTGCCGCCGGAGCCATCGTCACCCACGATGTCGCACCCTACATGATCGTTGCCGGAGTTCCGGCCAAACCCCTGCGCGCCCGTCAGCCTGCTGCCATCGCCGCCCGCCTGATGGCGCTGGCGTGGTGGGACTGGGACCATGACGCGCTCAGGGCGTCGCTCGACGATTTCCGCAGCCTCTCGGCCGAAGCCTTCCTTGAGAAATACGAGGGCCGGGCAGGTGGCCCTATTCCCCCTGGTCCAGCACCAGCGTAACCCGGTCTGCGGCAAACCAGGTCCGCCCGTATTCCACCGCCGTCCCATGCCCATCGACACTGACCGAGGTCGTGCGCAACAGTGGCGCGCCGTCCTGCAATCGCATGTGCCGCGCCAAAGCAGCCGTTGCCGGGCACGCGTCGATCCGGGTCGAGGCGCGCGTGTAATCCGCTACCCCGCAGCCTGCCAATGCCCGCGTGATCGAGCTTTCGGCGCGCAGGAAACCCGGCAGGTCAGGAAGGCGCGCGGCGGGAAACGCGTGGCGGAAATAGGCCACCACCGCCTTGTCCGCCATCGAGATTCCCTCGCAGACATGCACCTTGTCGTCTGCGTCCAGCCCCAGCGCCCCGGCTTCAGCTGCATCCGCCGCGCGGGTCTCCAGAAGCAGGATTTCGCGCGACGCCAGCCGCCCGGTCCGCGCGATATTCTGGTGAAAGCGCACCCGCTTGCCGATGGGATAATCGGTCGGCGCATGGGTGACATAGACGCCAGACCCCCGGCGGGCATGAACCAGCCCCCGGTCCGCCATCTCTGCCAGCGCACGCCGGACCGTGTGGCGGTTGACCGCGAACCGCGCTGCCAGCGTTGCCTCGGTTGGCAGCTTGTCGCCCTCGGCATATCGGCCCGCGCTGATATCCGCTGTCAGCGCGTCGCGGATTTCGACCCAGGCGGCGGTTTTTCTGTTGCTCATGTCACGAATCCGTCACGTGGCGGGGATATTGATTAGTCTAGTTGTATAGTGATCTAGACAAATCGACAAGGTGTATAGATGCCCGATCCCACCCAACCGCTGACGCCGGACCAGGCCGCTCGCCGCGACTGGATGAGTCTGCTGGCAAAATCCGCGCCCGCCGCGCTGAAAGACCGGTTTGACACGCTGCCCGCCATCCCCACCCACCACTTCCTGCGCCAGCCCGAGGCCGGGGCGGTTATGATGCGTGGCCGGGCCGGGGGGACGGGTGCGGCGTTCAATCTTGGCGAAATCACCGTGACCCGCTGTGCGCTGCGGCTGGAAACGGGTGAGGTTGGCTATGGCTATGTTCAGGGGCGTTCCACCGATCACGCCACCCGCGCCGCGCTGGTGGATGCGCTGATGCAGACCGACCGCGCGGATGAAACGCGCGCTGCCGTGCTGACACCGCTGGCCAGCGATGCCGCCACCCGCGACCGGGCGCGCGCGGTAAAAGCTGCCGCCACCAAGGTCGATTTCTTCACCATGGTTCGAGGAGAGGATTGATGCAGATGTTGCAGACCACGGATCCCGTCGAGGGCGGCTTCGACAATATTCCAACCCAATCAGCCCATGCCTTTCGCGCCGCGATGACAGCCATGGCCCGTCCCGGCACGGCGCATGTCCTGTCCGGTGCCACAGCGCCCGCCCCGACGTCGCCTGCTGCCGCAACCCTGCTGATGACACTTCTTGACCCGGAAACGCCCCTGTTCCTGGCGCCCGGACATGACACCGGGGCGCTGCGCGACTGGATTGCCTTTCACATTGGCGCGCCGCTGGTTGGCCCGGAACGGGCGGTCTTTGCCCTTGGCGCATGGGATGCGCTGACCCCGATCACCCGCTTTGCTGCGGGCACGCCGGAATATCCAGACCGCGCCGCGACCCTGATTGTCGATGACGCCGCCTCTGGTTGGGACGCCGCCATCCTGACCGGCCCGGGCATCCTGAACGAGGCCGTCGCCGACCTTCCCGACATCGACATATTGGCGCGCAATGCCGCGCTGTTCCCGCTGGGGCTGGATTTCTTTTTCACGCGCGGCGACCGGGTTCAGGCCCTGCCGCGCTCGATCAAGGTGAGGGCGCGCTGATGTATGTTGCGGTCAAGGGTGGCGAAAAGGCCATCGACACGGCCCATGCGTGGCTGGCCGAAGAACGGCGTGGTGATCGCGATGTCGCGGACCTGTCCGTGGCGCAGATCCGTGAGCAACTGGCGCTGGCGGTCAATCGCGTGATGGCCGAGGGCGCGCTGTACGACCCGGATCTCGCTGCGCTTGCGATCAAGCAGGCGCGCGGTGATCTGATCGAGGCGATTTTCCTCATTCGCGCCTATCGCACCACGCAGGCAAGGTTCGGGCATTCCGAACCGGTGGACACAGGCAAGATGCGCTGCGACCGCCGGATTTCGGCCACCTTCAAAGACGCCCCCGGCGGACAGGTGCTTGGGCCGACCTTCGACTATACCCACCGGCTGATCGACTTTGCGCTGGCCGCCGAGGATCAGGCGGCCAATGCCTCACAGGTTGAGGCACAAAGCGGGGATGCCGCCGCTGCCGAAATGCCCCGGATCACGGATTTCCTTGATCGTGACGGGCTGATCCAGCCCGAGCTTAGGGATGACACCACGCCCCCCGACATGACCCGCGAACCGCTCGCTTACCCGGCAAACCGCGCCCTGCGCCTTCAGGCGCTGGCCCGTGGCGACGAGGGGTTCCTGCTGGGCATGGCCTATTCGACCCAGCGCGGATATGGCCGCAATCACCCGTTCGTCGGAGAGCTGCGCGTCGGCCGTGTCGATGTCGAGATGGAGATCCCGGAACTGGGATTCGCCATCACCGTGGGCGAAGTCACCCTGACCGAATGCGAAACCGTGAACCAGTTTGTCGGCTCGAAATCCGAACCGCCGCAGTTCACCCGCGGCTATGGGCTGGTCCTTGGCCATACCGAGCGCAAGGCGATTTCGATGGCGCTGGTGGACCGCGCGCTGCGCTGGCAGGAACTGGACGAGGACAATTCCGGCGCCCCCGCGCAGGACGAAGAGTTCGTGCTGGCCCATGCCGACAACATTCAGGCAACCGGGTTCCTCGAACATATCAAGCTGCCGCACTACGTCGACTTCCAGTCCGAGCTTGAGCTGATCCGCAAGCTGCGCGCCGAGGCGCAGGCGGCACAGATGGTCCGGCAGCCGGAGGCGGCGGAATGAATGTAACACCTGCGAATCCGCTTCGGTGCCCGCCCGTTCGCCAACGCGGGATCCCCACTTTTCCACGCCAAAGGACGCCCCATGTCTGACTATAATTTCGCCTATCTCGACGAACAGACCAAGCGCATGATCCGCCGTGCGATCCTCAAGGGGCTGGCTGTGCCGGGTTACCAGGTGCCCTTTGCCAGCCGCGAAATGCCCATGCCCTATGGCTGGGGTACCGGTGGGGTTCAGGTCACCGCCGCCTGCCTGACACCCGACGACACGGTGAAGGTGATCGACCAGGGCGCCGACGACACCACCAACGCCGTCTCGATCCGCAAGTTCTTTGAGAAAACCGCCGGGGTCGCCACCACCACAAGCACCGCCGCCGCCGACCTGATCCAGACCCGCCACCGCATCCCCGAGGAACCGCTGCGCGAGGACCAGATCCTGGTCTACCAGGTGCCGATCCCGGAACCGCTGCGCTTTCTCGAACCGCGCGAGACCGAGACGCGCAAAATGCACAGCCTTGAGGAATACGGGCTGATGCATGTGAAGCTTTATGAGGACATCGCGCGGCACGGCCACATCGCGACCTCATACGCCTATCCGGTGATGGTCGAGGACCGCTATGTCATGGACCCTTCGCCAATCCCGAAATTCGACAACCCGAAACTGGAAAGCGCCGCGATCCAGCTGTTCGGCGCCGGGCGCGAGCAGCGGATCTATGCGCTGCCGCCCCATACAAGAGTGGTGAGCCTCGATTTCGACGATCATCCGTTTGACCCGTCGCGCGCCGATCATCCCTGCGCGCTTTGCGGGGCCGAGGGCAGCTATCTGGACGAGGTGATCACCGACGACCGGGGCGGGCGGATGTTTGTCTGTTCCGACACCGATTTCTGCGAAACCCGCCGCGACGCGGCCAAGGATGAGGTCGCCGCATGACCCCGCTTCTGTCTGTCCGAAACCTGTCGAAATCCTATGGCGCCCAGTTGGGCTGTAACGCGGTGTCGTTTGATCTGTTCCCCGGCGAGGTCATGGGGATTGTCGGCGAAAGCGGCTCGGGCAAATCGACCTTGTTGAACTGCATTGCCGGTCACATCGCGCAGGATCGGGGGCAGGTGGTCTATGACACCCGCGCCGACGGTCCGCGCGACACCGTGACCATGCCGGAACCCGAGCGCCGGATGCTGGGTCGCACCGACTGGGCCTTTGTCCACCAGAACCCGCGCGACGGGTTGCGGATGAATGTCAGCGCCGGCGGCAATGTCGGCGAGCGGCTGATGGCGGTGGGGGCGCGCAACTATGGCGATATCCGCGACACAGCGCAGGACTGGCTGGGCCGGGTCGAGATCGCCGCAGGCCGCATCGACGACCGACCCTCGACCTTTTCGGGGGGCATGCAGCAGCGGCTTCAGATCGCGCGCAACCTGGTGACCGCCCCACGGCTGGTCTTCATGGATGAGCCGACCGGCGGGCTCGATGTCAGCGTGCAGGCGCGGCTTCTGGACATGCTGCGGGAACTGGTGCGCGAGATGGGGCTGTCGGTGATCCTGGTCACCCATGACCTTGCGGTGGTGCGGCTTCTGGCGCATCGGCTGATGGTGATGAAATCGGGCGAGGTGGTTGAAACCGGTCTGACCGATCAGGTTCTGGACGACCCCCAGCACGCCTATACCCAGCTTCTGGTGTCATCCGTGCTGCATGTCTGAAATGTTTCGCATGCGAAACAAATTGTATTTATTAACAGTGGCTTAACGAAATGATCGAGATCGAAAACCTGTGCAAATCCTTCATCCTGCACAATCAGGGCGGCACCGAGATACCGGTGATGGCCGGGGCGTCATTGCGGGTGGAACCGGGGGAATGCGTCGCTCTGACCGGACAGTCCGGAGCGGGCAAGTCCACGCTGATGCGGATGATCTATGGCAATTACCTGGCCGGGGGCGGCGCGATCCGCATTGCCGGGGTGGATGTCGCAACTGCCGCCCCGCGCGAGATCCTCGAACTGCGCCGGACCACGCTGGGCCATGTCAGCCAGTTCCTGCGCGTGGTGCCGCGCGTGCCGACCCTGAACGTTGTCGCCGAGCCGTTGCTGGCGGTGGGCGAGCCGCGCGAAAGGGCGATGGCGCGGGCGGCCGAATTGCTGACGCGGCTGCGCATCCCGGAGCACCTGTGGGGGCTGTCTCCCACCACGTTTTCGGGTGGTGAGCAGCAGCGCGTGAACATCGCGCGCGGCTTTGCCTTTGCCTATCCAGCGCTGCTTCTGGACGAGCCGACGGCCAGTCTGGATGCGCAGAACCGTGACACCGTGCTGACCCTGATCGAAGAGGCCAAGGCGCGCGGCGCGGCGATCATCGGCATCTTTCACGATATCGGCGCCCGCGATCGGGTTGCCGACCGCGAGGTCGATGTCACCGCCTTCACCCCCGGTCTGGCGGCATGAGGGGGCGCATTCTGGCCGTGGTCGGCCCCTCCGGGGTGGGCAAGGACACGGTGATGGCGGCGGTGGCGGCGCGGCTGCCGTCGGTAACGCTGGCGCGGCGCACCATCACCCGGCCCGAAACCGCCGGTGGCGAAGCTTTCGAGGGCGTCACCAAGCCAGAGTTCGAAGACCGGCTGGCGCGCGGGAGCTTTGCGCTCTGCTGGCAGGCGCATGGGCTGCATTACGGTATCGGACTGGATCAGTTCGCGCCGGCGCAGGCCGGCGGCACCGTGCTGTTCAACGGCAGCCGCGCGGCGCTGGCGCAGGCGGTGGCGACCTTTCCGACGTTGCAGGTTCTGCACATCATCGCCCGGCCAGAAGTGCTGGCAGAACGGCTGGCGGGCCGGGGGCGGGAAAGCGCCGACCAGATCGCCAACCGCCTCAGCCGCCGCACCGCACCGTTTCCCGATGGCGTCCCGGTGCATGAGATCGACAATTCCGGCAGGCTTGAGGATGCGGTCTCCGCAATCCTGGTCCGGCTTCAGCCGGAAAGCGTGTAGCGATGCAATTCGACGAACCGGCCATCCGCGCGTTCGGCAAAAAGGCACAGCGCATCGACCACGAAGGGCCGGGGGATCAGCGGGGCAAGTATCGGGGTGAGGGCGGTTTTCACGGAGTCAGCCTGACCGCGCGGCAGGGACCCGGTCAGGGTCAGGTGAAAGCGGAACTCATCCATCACATAAGGATAGCCCCAACGGATCAGGTTCGCCTCTTGCGGCGGAGTCAGCCCCTTGCCGCGTCGCCGGTCCAGCTCGCCGTTGCTGGCGGGGGCGCGGAACGGGTCAAGCTCGGCAACACAGCGCGCCGCCAGTGTCGACAGCGCGCTTGTGTCGCCTTCGGGCACCAGCGCAAGGAACCCCCCGAGGCGCCGCAGTTCCAGCCCGTCCAGCACCACGGGGGACAGGGATGCGGCAAGTGTCGCGACGGCCTGCTGCAAAGCATCCGCACTCTGACCCGTGGCCAGCCGGAACGGAGGCTTGAGCGTGCCGTGGAACCCGTATTTGCGTGGGCGGGCGGTCAGCTCGGTAACCGGGGCGGGCAGGCCGGGAATGTCGGGGTGGGCAAGGTCCGTGGCACCAACCGCGTCCCAGCCCAGCCACGCGGCGGCAAATTGCGACAACGGTCCCGGCGCGGGGGCGGCATAGACGGCATATCTGACAAAGTTTTCCATACGCACCGCCTATACATGATCTGTCACAATTCGGTGACGGAGAAATGGCATTCGGGTGGTCTGACAGACGGAACGACCCATGACTGATTTCATCCTGACAAATGCGCAGCTGGTATTGCCGGACGAGGTGATCGACGGAACCCTTACCGTGCGCGATGGCCGCATCGCGGCAATCGACCCCGGCCCCAGCCGGGTGGCGGGGGCGATCGATTGTGACGGCGATCTTGTGATCCCCGGTCTGATCGAGCTGCACACCGACAACCTGGAACGCCACATTCAGCCGCGCCCCAAGGTCGACTGGCCCCATACCGCCGCGATCCTTGCCCATGACGGCGAACTGGCCAGTGTCGGCATCACCACCGTGTTTGATGCCATGCGCATCGGCTCGGTCGTGTCGAACACCCGGACCGACTATCGCGCCTATGCCCGCGCGCTGGCAAGCGAGTTGCTTGAGGTGCGCGCCCGCAACGTCCTGCGCATCAGCCATTTCCTGCACCTGCGGGCCGAGATCTGTTCCGAGACGCTGATTGACGAACTGGCGCAATTCGGGCCCGAAGATCGGGTCGGGCTGGTGTCGATCATGGATCATACTCCGGGGCAGCGGCAGTTCCGCGATATTTCGAAACTGAAGGACTACATCGTCGGCAAGCACGGGTTGACGGATGCCGAGTTCGAGGACCATGTCGCCACCCAGGTTGCCACGCGCGACCGTCTGGGCGACCGTCACGAAGCGGCAGCGGTCGAGACCGCGCACCGGCTGGGTGCGGTGCTGGCCAGCCACGATGACACCACGGCCGAACAGGTGGCAGTCAGTGCCGGGCACGGCGTTCGTCTGGCCGAGTTCCCGACCACGCTTGAGGCCGCGCGTGCCTGTCAGGAGCATGGTATCGCTGTGATGATGGGCGGCCCAAACGTGATCCGGGGCGGGTCGCATTCCGGCAATGTTGCCGCGCATGAACTGGCGGGGGACGGCTGTCTGGATATCCTGTCGTCGGATTACGTGCCGGGGTCGTTGATGACGGCGGCCTTCGCGCTGGCCGATATCTGGGGGGACGTGCCGCGGGCGATCACCACCGTGACCCGCGCCCCTGCGCAGGCGGCGTCGCTGACGGATCGCGGGGCGCTTGAGTTTGGGCTTCATGCCGATCTGGTCCGGGTCCACCGCGCGCCGCCGCACACGCCGGTGGTGCGTGGCGTCTGGGCGCATGGGCGTCAGGTCGGGTAAGGCGGCGCACCGGTATCCGCGGCGAACCGCGTGACATGTCGTTTTCAGAACGGACCCGGCGCCGCACCTGCCGCAGCCTTGACCCCGAGATCGCGAAACAAGGGGCAAGTCATGAAAGTCGGGTTCATCGGTTTGGGAAATGTCGGCGGCAAGCTGGCGGGATCATTGCTGCGGAATGGGGTGGACCTTGTGGTCCACGATCTGGACGCGGGCAAGCTGGCGGATTTCGCCGCGCGCGGGGCAGGGGTGGCGGAGTCGCCTGCGGGCCTGATGCGCGCCTGCGATGTGGTCATCACATGCCTGCCATCCCCGGCCGCCTCTGCCGCGGTCCTTGACGCGATGCTGCCCGAGGTCGGGCCGGGCAAGACATGGCTGGAGATGTCGACCACCGATGCCGATGAGGTCAGACGGCTGGGCGCCGAGGTGATCGCGAAGGGGGGCGCGGCGGTGGATTGCCCGGTGTCGGGCGGCTGCCACCGGGCGGACACGGGCAATATCTCGATCTTTGCGGGTTGCGACCGGGCCACGTTTGAGCGGATTCTGCCGTTTCTGACCATCATGGGGCGGCGCATCCTGCACACTGGCGCGTTGGGATCGGCCAGCGTGCTAAAGGTGATGACGAACTATCTGGCCACGGCGAACCTGTTGACCTGTTGCGAGGCGCTGGTGACGATGAAGGCGGCGGGGCTGGACCTGAACACCACGTTCGAGGCGATCCGCATCAGTTCCGGCACGTCCTTCGTGCATGAGACCGAAAGCCAGGTGATCCTGAACGGATCGCGGGACATCAATTTCACCATGGACCTTGTGAAAAAGGATATCGGCCTGTTTCAAGAGATCGCGGACCGTGCCGGGGTGCCGCTGGAGATCAGCCCGCTGATGATCTCGATCTTCGCCGACGGGATTGCGCGTTACGGCGAGCGGGCGCAATCCGACGATATCATCAGGCGGCTGGAAGAGGCGACGGGGCTTGATATCACCGCGCCGGGTTTTCCGCCCGAGATGGTCGATGACGAACCCGAGGAACCGGGATACGAGGTGGTGCCGATGGGTCGGGCACCGGGCGCGGGCTGAAGTCGGGGAGGGGGGCGCCGCCCCCCGGTCACAAATGGGGTTTGTGACACTCCCCCCGAGGTATTTTTGGCAAGAGGAAGCGGCGGTTTGATGCTTTACGGGGCGGCGGGGCAGTCCTATAAGGCGATCCATGATGGCTTTTGTCGCGATCATTATTCGAATTACATGCCCGGCGCTCTGACCAAGACGAGCCGCCGGGACAAGGCGTATGGGATACCGCGCCGACCCATTTCCCAGAACCGACCGACTGATGAAGGACGCCACAGATGTGCGCCGAGACACCCGACTATAAGAATACCGTAAACCTGCCGAAAACCGACTTTCCGATGCGCGCGGGGCTGCCCAAGCGCGAACCCGACTGGCTGGCGCGCTGGGAGAAGATCGGCGTTTACGACCGACTGCGCGAGAAACAGGGCCGCACGCCGTTCACGCTGCATGATGGACCGCCTTATGCCAACGGCAACCTGCATATCGGCCACGCGCTGAACAAGACGATCAAGGACATGATCGTGCGCAGCCACCAGATGATGGGGTTTGATGCGCGTTACGTGCCGGGCTGGGACTGTCACGGGCTGCCGATCGAGTGGAAGATCGAAGAGCAGTACCGCGCCAAGGGGCAGGACAAGGATGCGGTCGACGTGGTCGAGTTCCGCCAGGAATGCCGTGCCTTTGCCGACAAGTGGGTGAATATCCAGCGCGAGGAATTCAAGCGGCTGGGGATCACCGGCAACTGGGAAAACCCCTATCTGACCATGGACTATCACGCCGAGGCGGTGATCGCGGAAGAGTTCATGAAATTCCTGATGAACGGCACGCTTTACCAGGGGTCGAAGCCGGTGATGTGGTCTCCGGTCGAGAAGACCGCGCTGGCCGAGGCCGAGATCGAGTATCACGAGCATCAAAGCCACACGATCTGGGTGAAATTCCCGGTCGTGCGTGCGGTCGAGGCGACCGGGGCGCGGTCGAACCTTCTGGGGGTGAACGTGGTGATCTGGACCACGACGCCTTGGACCATCCCGTCGAACCGGGCGGTCGCGTTCAACCCGGCGCTGTCCTATGGCCTTTACAAGGTGACTGCCGCGCCCGAGGGCAACTGGGCGCAGAAAGGCGATCATTACATCTTGGCCGACAACCTGGCCGAAGAGGTGATGAAAACCGCCAAGGTCGAGGAATTCATCCGCAAGCGCGATGTCACGGCGGAACAGCTGGACCTGCTGATCTGCGCGCATCCGCTGCGCGGGGTCGAGGGTGGCGAAGGCGAGTGGGATTATGACGTGCCGATGCTGCCGGGTGACCATGTGACCGACGACGCCGGTACGGGGTTTGTCCATACTGCCCCCAGCCACGGTGCCGATGACTTTATCCTTGGCGTCAAGCACGGGCTGGAGATGACCCATAACGTGGTCGAGGACGGGTCGTTCCGCAAAACCCTGCCGCTGTTCGGCGGCGAGGTCATCATCACCCCGAAGGGCAAGGAAGGCGGCGCGAACACAGCTGTCATCAATGCGCTGGCGGGTGTTGGCGCGCTGATCGCGCGGGGGCGAGTCAAGCACAGCTATCCGCATTCCTGGCGCTCGAAGGCGCCGGTCATCTTCCGCAACACGCCGCAGTGGTTTGCCGCCGTGGACCGTGACATCGAGGACGGCATGGGCGAGATGGGCGACACCATCCGCGAACGTGCGCTGAACTCGATCGACAAGCTGGTGAAATGGCATCCGCAGTCGGGCCGCAACCGTCTTTTCTCGATGATCGAGGCCCGGCCAGACTGGGTGCTGTCGCGCCAGCGTGCCTGGGGTGTGCCACTGACCTGCTTCACCCGCAAGGACGCGCTGCCCAGTGATCCGGGTTTCCTGTTGCAGGACCCGGCGGTCAATGCCCGCATCGTCGCCGCCTTCGAGGAAGAGGGCGCGGATTGCTGGTATGCGGAAGGTGCGAAAGAACGGTTCCTTGCGCCCGACTACAACCCCGATGAATGGGAGCAGGTGTTTGACGTTCTGGACGTCTGGTTCGACTCTGGTTCGACCCACGCGTTTGTGCTGCGCGACCGCCCCGACGGGACCGTGGACGGGATTGCCGACGTTTACATGGAAGGCACCGACCAGCACCGTGGCTGGTTCCATTCCTCGCTGTTGCAGGCCTGCGGCACTAAGGGACGCGCGCCTTATCGCAACGTGGTCACGCATGGGTTCACGCTGGACGAGAAGGGCAACAAGATGTCCAAATCGCTTGGCAATACCATCGTGCCAGAGAAAATCGTCCAGCAATATGGCGCCGATATCCTGCGGCTGTGGGTGGCGCAGACCGATTACACCGCCGACCAGCGGATCGGGCCGGAGATCCTGAAGGGGACCGCCGACAGCTATCGTCGCCTGCGCAATACGATGCGCTATTTGCTGGGGGCGCTGGCGGATTTCACCGAGGCCGACCGGGTCGAACCCGCCGACATGCCCGAGCTTGAGCGCTGGGTGCTGCATCGTCTTGCAGAGCTGGATCACAAGGTCCGCACCGGCTATGCGGCGTTTGACTTCCAGGGCGTGTTCAGCGCGGTGTTCAACTTTGCCACGGTGGACCTGTCGTCCTTCTATTTCGACATCCGCAAGGACGTGCTTTACTGCGATGGCGACACCGAGCGCCGCCGCGCGGCGCGGACCGTCATGGACATCCTGTTCCACCGCCTGACCACATGGCTGGCGCCGATCCTTGTCTTCACCATGGAAGAGGTCTGGCTGGAACGGTTCCCCGGTGACACGTCTTCGGTTCACTTGGTCGACATGCCGGACACGCCCGCCGACTGGCTGGACGAGCCGCTGGCGACGAAATGGGCCAAGGTGCGCGGTGTGCGCCGGGTGGTGACAGCCGCGCTTGAGGTGCAGCGGACCGACAAGGTGATCGGTGCCTCGCTTGAGGCGGCACCTGTTGTGCATGTGCGCGACGATGACGTTCTGGCGGCGCTGAAATCGGTGAACTTCGCCGATATCTGCATCACCTCGGACGTGATCCTGAGCGGCGATCCGATCCCGGCGGAAGCCTTCCGCATGCCAGATGCCGAGGGTGTCGGCGTGGTGTTTGAAAAGGCCGAGGGCGAGAAATGCCAGCGCTGCTGGAAGATCCTGCCGGATGTGGGCAGCCATTCCCACCCAGGCGTCTGCGGTCGGTGCGACACGGCGCTGGGGTAAGACATTGAAAAACAAGAAAACGCGCGGTTTTCGGGCCGCGCGTTTTTTTTTGGCGGCCGCCGGGTTACACCATCATGTCATCGAAGATGAAGTCGCCGGCATCCAGTTGATGCGCTGAAACGCCCATCAGGTCATCGCCCGCGCCGGTCTTGAACTTCTCGCCAGTGTCGTCGCCGATCAGGATGTCGGTCAGGGTGCCAGATGCATCGCCTCCGCTCAACAGGGTCAGAGTGTCCGCTGGGAAACCAATGCTTTCGGTTTCACCTATCGGGGCGTCGTTGCCCGTCACGGATGCAGTGATCGTGGCAAACCCGGAAAAGGCGTCATCGACGGTGGCAAAGACCGTCAGGTCGGGAAGCGTGTCCAGCGCCACGACCAGCCCGAGGTGGCTTGCGGATGGCGGGATTGCAAGCGACAGTCGGCGAATGGTTGAGCAACTCACAGTTTCCAGCCCGGTCGGGGATCTGATCCTGCGCGCCGAGGCGGACAGGATCGTCGCGCTGGACTGGGGGGGCGCGGGAAACAGCGATGCGTCTGTGCTGCAAGAGGCTGCCCGGCAGCTTGATGCCTATTTCGCCGGGACACTGACGCAGTTCGACCTGCCGCTGCAGGTGGCAGGGTCGGATTTTCAACAGGCAGTCTGTGCCGCAATTGCCGCCATCCCCTTTGGCGAGACCCGCACCTATGGCGAGATCGCGGCAGAGCTTGGGGCGATGCCGCAGGCGGTGGGGCGGGCCTGTGGGGGCAATCCGATCCCGATCATTATCCCGTGCCATCGGGTCATGGGCGCAAATGGTGCGCTGACCGGGTTTTCCGGCGCGGGCGGAGTCGAGACCAAGGTCGCCCTGTTGCGCCACGAGGGGGCGGGCGGGTTCCTGATATGAGCCTTGGTGTCTTTCTTGCCGTCCTGTTTGCGGCCTTCCTGCACGCGGCATGGAACGCACTGGTCAAGCTGGACGCGGGCAAGCTTCAGGCGATGTTGATCATGACGCTGGTTCAGGGGGCGCTTGGGTTGACGATCGCGCTTTTGCGCCCGTTTCCATCGGCCGGGGTCTGGCCGTGGCTGATCGCGTCAGGGGCGGTCCATTCGCTTTATAAATTCCTGCTGGCCTATGCCTATACCAAGGGCGACCTGAGCCGGGTCTATCCCATCGCGCGAGGTGCGGCGCCGATGCTGGTGGCGCTGGGCGGCGTGGTGCTGTTGCCGGATGCGATTTCGACGCTGGACTACCTTGGCATCGGTCTTCTTGGACTGGGTGTGGTGATGATGTCGCGCGGCGTGTTCACCGGAGGCGAAGAGCGGCGGCTGCTGCCCTTTGCCATCGGCTCGGCCGTGGCGACGGCGTGCTATTCGGTGATCGACGGGCTGGGGGCGCGGGTAGACGGCGACGCGGTGACCTTTGTCGCGTGGATGTTCGCGCTGGATGGCATGATCTATGGCTCGGTCGCGTTGACGACCACCGGGACACATATGTTGCGGGCAACGGCGCGGACATGGGCGCTTGGCGGGGCGGCCTCGGTCGCATCCTACGGAGCCTATGCAATCGCGGTCTGGGCGATGACGCAGGCGCCGATCCAGCTTGTCACGGCTTTGCGCGAAACCTCGATCCTGTTTGCGGTGCTGATAGGGTGGCTGGTCTTCAAGGACCGCATGGATGGCACCAAGGCATTTGCCGCGGCGCTGATCCTGGCGGGGGTCGCGATCAGCCGGCTTTCGCCGGGATGACCTGCTGCGCGATCCCGGCAAGCATCAGGTAGATGCTGGTGGCGACCAGCCCCCACAACGCCCAGCTTTCCGGGTGGAATTCAACCCAGGCAGCCCAGCCCGCGAACGCGGTCCAGGCCAGCGCCATCGGCAGCGACAGCGCGCGCCAGCGTTCGGTGCGGACCGGGTGGATGAATTTCAACGGCAGGAACATGGCCACGGCCAGCGCCGCAACAATGGTCAGGCTGACCCAGAAATTCGGCTCGACCGCGAAGATGACGATCACCACCATGTTCCAGCATCCGGGAAAGCCAGAGAACGAGTTGTCCTTGGTTTTCATACGGGTGTCGGCAAAATACATCGCACTTGCAAAGGTGATGACGATGATCGCGAACCAGCCGGTCCAGCCATCCATCAGCCCCGATTTGAACAGGGCGAAGGCGGGAATGAACACGTAGGTCAGGTAATCGACAATCAGATCCATCAGCACGCCGTCGAACTCGGGCGCGTTTTTCTTGACGTCATATTTCCGCGCCAGCGGTCCGTCGATCCCGTCCACGGCAAAGGCGACGACAAGCCAGAGGAACATCAGGCTCCAGTTCTGGTCGACGGCAGCCAGCATCGCAAGCATGGCAAAAACCGCGCCAGTGGCGGTGAGCAGGTGGACGGCAAGGGCGGCGTGGCGTGAGGTCATCCGCCTGTCATGCCGGAAAACACAAGGCCACGCAACAGTTTGGCGTGGCCCTGGTCCGGATTGTATCGGGTGCGGCGCTGGCCGCGGTCACTTCACAATGACCTCGTCCTTGACGAACATGTTGGCCCAGGCGCGGTCGATCAGCTCTGGTGACATCTGGTAGGGGATGCCTTCGAATTCGCAAATGGCGATCATCTGGTCGATCAGGAAGACCGGCTGATAGTTGGCATAGACGTTGTTGATCTCGGGGTATTTCACCTTCAACAGGTGGATCAGCGCGTCCTCGTCCAGCGGCATGCCCTTCTTGCGGGCGACCAGAGCGAAAATCTTGAGGAAGTTTTCCTGGCTCGGCCCGTCGATCTTGATCTTGTAGAAGATCCGGCGCAGGGCGGCCTGGTCGAAGATCTCGTTCGGGTGGAAGTTGGTCGAGAAGATCACCAGCGTGTCAAATGGCACCTCGAATTTCTCGCCCGATTGCAGGGCAAGGATGTCCTTGTTTTCCTCCAGCGGCACGATCCAGCGGTTGACCAGCGCCTGCGGCGGTTCTTCCTGGCGACCAAGGTCGTCGACAATGAAAATGCCGCCGGTGGATTTCAACTGGAGCGGCGCCTGATAGGTGCGCGCAGTGGGGTTATAGACAAGATCCAGCATCGACAGCGACAGTTCACCCCCGGTGATCACGGTGGGGCGGTCACAGCGGACATAGCGGCTGTCGTATTTGGCGACGCGGCGCAGACCGGCGCCTTCTTCGGAGTCATTCTCGGCCGCGGAATGCACGATCGGATCATAAACGGTGATGACCTGACCGGCATATTCAATCGCGCGGGGGACATAAATCTTGTCGCCCATCGCGTCACGGATGCCGTTCGAGATCGAGGATTTACCGTTGCCCGGCGGGCCGTACATCAGGATCGAGCGGCCCGAGGACACGGCCGGGCCGAGGTGGTCCAGCAGGCTGTCGGGCAGGATCAAGTGGCCCATCGCCTCAGTCAGTTGGGTGCGGGTGACCTGAATGTTGCGGATCGACTGGCGCTTGATCTGTTCGCGATAGACATCGAGGGGAACCGGCATGGCGCCGAAATATTCCGACTGGCTAAGCGCATCCAGCGCCCGCGCCTTGCCCGCGTCGGTCAGCTGATACCCCATCTCGTTGCCATTGTTGGCGTTCAGCGTGCCGGTCGCCTCAAGAAGGCGCTGGCCGCGCGCCATGTCGATCAGTTCCTGGGTCACGGCGGTCGGCAGACAGATCGCCTTGGAGACGTCGCTGACCATGTCCACGTTCTTGCGGAACATGGTTTTCAACAGGATGTCGCGCATCATCACCGTTGGAAGCTGCATTTCTTCCATCCGGCGTGGCGGTGGCGGGGCCATCACATTGGCGGCGTGCATGTTCATCGGTCTTGTCCCACGTAAAACCCGGTTTGGGTTCAGACTAGGGGGGCAACCCGGCAAATTTGTGGCGCGAAAGGTGCGATCCCGCGACTTCACGCCATAGAATAAGGGGACAGGCAGGGTCGGGTCAGACCCCGTAAACCGCGCCCAGGCCTAGATAAATCGCCAGTGTCCCGCCAAGCGCAAGCCCCATCGGGAAGTCCCAGCCCTGATCCCAGCTTTCCCAGTGCGGAACCATACGGCGCACCGGCGAATACTTGGCGGCGCGGTGGGTGACCCAGGCGGCCAGAAGCGTGGTGGCGAAGATCACGGACAAAAGCCGGATGTCACCAAAGGCAACGAACGGGGCGGCGGCGGCGGCGAACTTGGCGTCGCCCGCGCCGATCAGCCCACCGGCATTCAGCACCATGCCGATCAGAAGCACGACGACGAGGTGCAGCAAACGCCAGCCAAAGACCTCAAGGGGCAGGACAAAGGGCCCGACCACCAAAAAGACCAGCGCCAGCACGATCACCGACATGTTGGTGATCTTCATCGCGCGCATGTCCGACCATGCGACATAGAAACAGATCGGCAGCACGAAGGGCAGAAAGGCCGCTGCCGAAAACGCGGTGATTTGCATAGATCAGCCGGTGCCTTCGAGTGCGCGCATCGCGCGGACGGCGGATTCGAAATGCTGCGGATGGGTGTCGATCGCCTCTTGCAGCAGTTGCTTGCCGGTTTCGGTGTCACCCTGCTTGATCGCGCTCAGCGCCATCGTGTGCAGAAGCTGTGCCCGCTCGGTCTGGTCCATCGGGATCACCGGCAGCGTATACTTGCGCTGCGCGCCGCGCGCCAGAACCAGGTTGTTCTTGGCGGTGAACAGGGTGTTGTCCTGACGTACGGCTTCGCCGAATAGCCGCTCGGCATCTGCGAAATCACCGCGTGACAGCTTGGAATAGCCCCAGTTGTTCATGACCCCGGCCGGGCGGGTGGTCAGCCCGACGGCGGTTTCATAGTAATGATCGGCCTTGCTCCATTCCTTGTTGCTGTCGGCAATCATGGCCTCAAGCCGGTAGCGCTTGAAGGTTTCATGCGTCGGGGGAATTGCGTCCAGCGTCTTTTCGGCATCTTCCCAGCGGCCGGCCCGGATCTGGGCATCGGCAAGGTCGACGCGGTCGTCATTGGTTGACTTGGCGTTCTTCAGCACGTTTTGCCAAGCCGGGACCGCTTCGGTAAAGCGCTTGGCGCGCACCAACGAGATCGCAAGACCCCGCTGAAGATCAATTCTGCCGGGTTTCTCGGCCAATGTCCTTTTGAAATATTCAACCGCTTCATTGGCGTCGGCCACCGAAAGCATAACATCGCTCAGGTCGGCATCGTCCACGGCGTTCACGGATTGCAGGGCCCGGTCGACCGATTGTTCGGAGGACTCGCCGCAGGCCGAAAGCGCAACAGCGCCTGACAGACACAGGGTTACAAGAAGAGGATGGCGCATCGTATTGCGTCCTTTACTGCTCTCGCCTGATTACGGCGCCTTGCGGATCAGATAATCGCTGCCACCGCGCCGCACCAATTTGTACTCTTGCTCATCTTCCTCATCATACGGGGCTTTTTCCATTTTTGCGAGTGCCAACCTCAAATTGTCGCGGATTGAGTCACTTTCGCCATTGTCCAACGCAAACGCGCGCTCAAAGCATTGTACCGCTTCGGGAATTTCGCCCTTTTCCACCAATATTACTCCAAGATTGTTCCACGCCTGGGGGCTTCTTTCGTCATGGTCCAGCGCGTCCCTGAGGTTGTCCTCGGCCTGGCCCAACCGCCCAAGAGACAGGTTCGCCGTGCCGATGGCGCTGAGAACCTCGGCGTCGATTCCGTTGTTGGCCGCCGCGCGGTAGAACGCCTCGAGCGCCAGTTCATACTGGCCCGAGGCCATCAGGCGGTGGCCGACCACCATGCCGTCAACGGATTGTCCGCTGCTGTCGACATCCGGCGCATAGGGGCTGTCTTTTGACGCCGAAAGGCCGCCCGAGTTGCAGGCGGCCAGAAGGCTTATCAATAATAAGGTTCCCAAGGTGTTTCGGGATGGGGCCCGTTCCGCGCGTTTCGTGTCACCGTCGTTTCGTGACAATGTGTCGAAACGCCTGAGAACGCGGATTGGGATCATATATTCAAGAACCTACTGCCCGATTTGCGTGATCGAATGCACCGAGGGTCCGACCAGAATGATCAGAAGCGGCGGCACCGTCAGCATCATTGTGGCAAGTGTCATCTTGGTTGGCAACTTGTTTGCGGCCTCTTCGGCCCGCATCACGCGCTTGTCGCGCATCTCACCGGCATAGACCCGCAACGCCTCGGCAATCGACGTACCAAAGGCGGCAGACTGGATCATCACGGTTGTGAACGAGGCCACGTCCGGCACGCCGCAGCGTTCGCCCATGTCGCCAAGCACCTGTGCCTTGTCCTTGCCGGCCTTCATCTCGTAGCTGACGATCTCGAACTCGTCGGCGAGCGACGGGTAAGAGGCGCGCAGTTCGCGGGCGACGCGGACGATCGACTGGTCCAGGGACTGACCCGCCTCGACGCAGACAAGAAGCATGTCCAGCGCGTCGGGGAAGCCCTGGGTGATTTCTTCCTTGCGGGTCTCGACCCGGCGAGTGACCCAGTATTTGGGCAGGAAATACCCCGCCGCACCCGGCCCCAGAACCCACATCAGCGTATCCTGCGTGGTGGCGCCTTCGGTGCCTTTAACAAAGACGAAATAGAACACGCCCAGGATCAGACCGCCAATCCCCAGCGCCATCTGCGCAAGATAGAAGGCGCGCACCGCGTCACGGCTTTGATAACCGGCCTGCATCAGCTTCAGCTTGATACCGGCCAGTTCCTCTTCCGATTTCGGTTCGAGGAAGGCCTTGTATTTCGCCAGTTTCTCATTGGCAGACGCGCGGCGCAGCTTTTCCTTGCGCTCGGCTTTCTGGGCGCGCTTGTTGACCTTGCCTTCGCGCGCGTCCTTGAGTTTTTGCAGCGGATCATCGCGTTCCTTGAGCATCAAGGGAATGGTGATCAGGATCAGCAGGATCCCGAGCATGCCGACAACGATCAGCGGGCCGAAAGGACCAAGCAGGCCGGTCAGGAAATCGAAAACACTTCCGAGCATGGGTTGGCTCCTTTTTAAACCTTGATGTTGGTCAGCATGCGCATGACGAAGAGGTTGGCCGCCAGGAACACCGCCACCGCGATACAGGCGGGGATGAACAGGGCGTGGTCCTTGACCTCGTCATAGTAATGCGGATCGCCGACGTTGATCACGATCAGCGCGCCGACCGGGAAGCCCGACAGGAACTTGCCTGACCATTTCGCTTCGGCGGTGATCGCCTTGACCCGGCGGAACAGGCGGAAGCGGGCGCGGATCACCTTGGACAGACCTTCAAGGATCTCGGCCAGGTTACCACCGGATTGCTGCTGGATGGTCACGGCGACAGCAAGGAAGCGCAAATCCTGCATGTCGAGCCGTTCGGCCATGTCCTTCAGCGCCTCGCCGACATCGCGGCCATATGCGGCCTCGTCCGCGATCATGCCGAACTCGGTTGCCAGCGGGTCGTCGACCTCGCGTGCGACGACCTGGATCGCCGAGGAAAACGGGTGACCGACGCGCAACGAGCGCACCATGAGTTCGATGGCATCGGGCAGCTGTTCCTCGATCATCGAAAGGCGTTTGCCGGCCTTGTGGCTGACCCAGAAATAGACACCGCCTACACCCATGCCGACCGACATGATGGCGTTCATAGTGGGGGTGGACTGGGTGCCGATGGTCAGGCCGATGAAGGCAAAGACCGACAGGCCGACCATGATCATAATCAGCTGTTGCGGCGTGAAAGCAATCGCGGCTTTCTGCGCCTTGGACGCAAGGAGCGAGTAAAGCGGGATCGACCGCGCCTTGCCATGCTGGGCCATTTCCTTGCGGAGCTGTTCCAGCACGTCTTCGCGCTTGGCCCCCTTGTCGAGCATCTCGAGCCGGCGGTTGACTTTGTTGTTCAGGCTGATCGAACGGCCGAAGACGGTCAGGTAGACACCCTCGACCAGGACGACGACGCCGATGAAGATCATGCCATAGATGATGAGTTCTGGGCTGAAAGGCATAACTGTTTACCCCACTGTGGGTTCATAGATGGACGGCGGCAGGTCGTAACCCCACATGCGGAACCGCTCGGAATAGTGGCTGCGGACGCCGGTTGCCGTAAAATGTCCGACGATCTTGTTGTCCGGCGTGATGCCGGTGCGCTGGAAGCGGAACACTTCCTGCATCGAGATGACGTCGCCTTCCATGCCGGTGATCTCGGTGATCGAGGTCATCCGGCGCGAGCCGTCCTGCAGGCGCGATGCCTGCACGATCAGGTTCACAGCCGAGGCGATCTGACTGCGCACGGCTTTGATCGGCATCTCAATCCCGGCCATGGCGATCATGTTTTCAAGACGGCTGACCCCGTCGCGGGCACTGTTGGCGTGGATCGTGGTCATCGACCCGTCGTGGCCGGTGTTCATGGCCTGCAACATGTCGATCACCTCTTCGCCGCGCGTCTCGCCGACGATGATGCGGTCGGGGCGCATCCGCAGGGCGTTTTTCAGACAGTCGCGGGGCGATACCTCGCCTTTGCCTTCGACGTTCGGTGGGCGGCTTTCCATCCGGCCCACGTGGGTCTGTTGCAGTTGAAGTTCGGCCGTATCCTCGATGGTCAGGATGCGTTCGGCATTGTCGATGAAGGACGATAGCGCGTTCAGCGTGGTCGTCTTACCGGAACCCGTCCCGCCCGACACGATCACGTTCAGCCGGGTGGCGACGGCGGCCTGGAGATAGGCGGCCATTTCCTCGGTAAAGGCGCCAAACTGCACCAGGTCGTCGATGCCCAGCTTGTCCTTTTTGAACTTACGGATCGAGACCAGAGAGCCATCGACGGCAATCGGCGGCACCATGGCGTTGAAACGCGAGCCGTCCTGAAGACGGGCGTCGACATAGGGATTGGATTCATCGACCCGCCGACCCACGGCCGAGACGATCTTGTCGATGATCCTGAGAAGGTGCTTTTCGTCCTTGAAGGTGATGTCGCTCAGTTGCAGCTTGCCGTTACGTTCAACGAAGATCTGCTGCGGACCGTTCACCAGGATATCCGAGACGGTTTCATCCTTCAAAAGCGCCTCAAGCGGACCAAGGCCCGTCACCTCGTCATAGAGGTCCTGGTTCAGCGCGGTGCGTTCCTCTCGGTTGAGGACGATGGCCTTTTCCTGAAGCACCTCGCCGGCAATGGCGCTGATTTCGGCGCGCAACTCGGATTCGCTGGCGTGTTCCAGCGCGGAGAGGTTGAGGTTGTCCAGCAGTTCCCGGTGCAGCTCGAGCTTGATCTCGGACAGCCGCTCCTTGCGCTTGCGCTCTTTGTCGGCGGCATTGGCCTGGGCCGCTGTGGTCGGCATCGGCTTGCGCAGAATGCGTTTTTCGACCGGAGCGGCCTCTGCCTCGGGGATCGGGGCGGGGGCGGGTTTTGCGTTCTTTGCCGGACGACCTGCACGCTGGGTATCGGCCAGGGCAGGTTTCGCGGGTTCGTTCTTTTTGTATCTTGAGAACATCGGATGTGCCTCTACTCGTTATGTCACGCGGCCTTGGGGTCGGCCTGGTCCAGTTCGTAAAGCCCCTGGGCCAGCTTCTGGATTTCCTTGCGCAGGGGGTTCTTGCCGGCTGCTTCGGCAAGGGTCTGGCCGTGATCCCCCGTCTGGGCGATCTGCTTGCCGCCGTCGGGCAATTGCACGTCGATCGAGATATCCAGCGACTCGGCCAGCCGCTTGACCCGCGACTTGCCCGAAAGATCGGTGAACTTCGGTGCCCGGTTCAGCACGTAGCGCAGTTTCTCAAAGGGCAGGTCTTCGGCCTGAAGCGCACGTTTCAGACGCAGCGCGTTCTGGGCCGAGCGCATGTCAATCTCGAGCGTGGCGAAATAGACATGTGCCGCGTGCAGCACGGTTTCCGACCATTGAACAAGCGTCGAAGGCATATCGACGATCACGAAGTCGAAATGCCTGCGTGCGGTTTCCAGCACCTTCTCGATGTCCTCGGGCGAGATCATGTCGAGCGGGATGATGTCGGGCGGCGCGGTCAGGACGTTGAGCTTGTCCTCATAGGATTGCAGCGCCTGGCCAAAGCTTTCGCTGTCCATGCTGTCGGTGTCCGACAAGAGTTCGAACGCGGCCTCGCGGCGCTGCAAATCGAGATAGGTCGAGACGCTGCCGAACTGCAGGTCGAGATCAAGGATGCAGACAGATGGCGCATCGTCCTTCGAGATATTGGCCAGTTCCCAGGCCAGGTTTACCGCCAGCGTGGTCGCGCCGGTGCCCCCCGCCAGTCCGTGGACTGCGATCAGCACGCCCTCGCGGGATTGCTCGCCGCTTTTGAGCGCCACCGTCTGGACTTCTTCTGCAGGCGGGGCCGTTCTGCGGTCGCGGATGCGTTGAATCACCGCCTGCAGTTCGCCCGGCGGCAAGGGGTAGGGGATAAACTCGTCCGCACCGTGGCGCAGCAGCTTGTGCAGCGAAGCCGGGGTCACGTCCTCGGCCACCAGAACTGTCGAAATCTCGCGGGATTTGGCCGCCGTGATGATCTCCATCAGGCTGTCCAGGTTTTCCTCGTCCAGATCGTCGATTGCCAGCGCAATGAATTCCAACCCGCTTGCGTCGGGCTGGTCAATGAACTGCATAATGTCGGAAAATCCGAGGTCGCCCCACTTCTCGTCAAGCGCCTCTTCCATATCGACGATCAAAAGCTCGAAATTCTCGATGTCACGGCACACCGTGCAAGCGAGAATCGGGCTCAGGTCCCCATCAGTCGTCGCGTCACTCGTCATCAGCCTCAAGTCCTTCTTTACCGGGCTGCGGGTCACGTCCGACGGGATGCGGCACATACTCGCCGCGTCGGTTCGAGACCCGCAGTGCATCCGAAATCACACCGGACGCACTTTGCCCTTTGGAAAGACTATTCAGGTCAACTTAGGCAACATTGGGGCTAAATAATCGAAATTGTGCGGAATCTGGAAGCGACGCGTCAGCTGTCGGTCCCGAAGTCGGTGCCGCTGATCCCAGAGGTTCCCTGTGCCGGAATCGCACTGTTGATGTATTCGCGATAGATCACCTCGGCATATTTGCCGTCCATGATGGTCGGGTGACGTTTCACGAAGCCCGAGACCTCGGTCACGGTGCGCCGGTTGCGGCGTTCGCGGTCCGGGGTGGCGACAACCGGTTGGGTTTCGCCGAAGGAGACCATTGCCTCTAGCCGCGAGCGGCTGATGCCGCGTGCCGCGAAGTAAGAGACCACGGCCTGCGCACGGCGCAGACCAAGGCCTTTGTTATAGGCTGCGGTCCCGACTGCGTCGGTGTGGCCGTAGACACGGAAGCGCACTTCCGGGAATTGGCGGATGAAATCGGCCTGCTGGTCGAGAATCGCCCGCGCCTCGGCGTCGATCACGGTCGAGTTGAAGGCGAAGTTGATCGTGTCGTTGACTTCGGCGTTGAAGCGTTCAGCCAGGACGATGGCGTATTCCTTTTCGCCCGTCTGAAGGGCGAGGTTGTTCATCGTCGAGGGCCCAAGCTGGGATGCGACATTGTCGGTGCCCGCTTCGACGAAGTAGGACTGGTGGCCGGCTTCATAGCCGCAGCCGCCCAAGAGCGTGGCAGCCGCCAGCGATGTCAAAAGGATTTGTTTCATGGTCATCGCCTTTCCTTAATCCATCACGTAGCCGTAAGAGCCGCTGAAGTCCTGCTTGGCCACTTCGGCTGCCGCCCCTTTGGGGGCATCCTTGGCCGAGCTTGCGACGCGACCGTAAAGGAACAGTTCGCTTTCGCTGGGCGGCCGAATCCGGTCGGTGGGCAGGGCCAGAGCCTCGCCACGGGTCGGGGTCACCAGATGCGCGGTGACGATGATGACCAGTTCCGACTGGTTGCGCTGGAAGTCGGCGCTGCGGAACAGGGCCCCGAGGACGGGGATGTCGCCGAGCCACGGCACCTGCGCGTTGTTGTCAAGGAAGTCGTCTTGCAAAAGTCCTGCAATTGCAAAGCTTTCGCCATCTCGAAGCTCAACCGTGGTCGAGGTCTCGCGGCGACGGAAGGCGTTGATGGTGAACGTCCCGTCGGAGTAGGAGTTGGCGCTGTCGATCGCCGAAACTGCTGCTTCCAGTTCCAGGTTGATCAGGTCGCCATCCACCACGCGGGGGATGAAGTTCAGTTCGACACCAAACGGTTTGAATTCGATTGTCACGCTGCCCAGTTCGCCCGAAACCGGGACCGGGTATTCGCCACCGGCGAGGAATTTCGCTTCCTGGCCGGACAGTGCGGTCAGGTTCGGCTCGGCCAGGGTGCGGACGATGCCTTTTTCTTCCAGCGCCTCAAGGATGATGCCCAGTTCAAGCGACCCCAGGCCGAATTCCAGAACCGCGGCACCGGCGGCGCCCGACGAGATGGCAACCGGGTTGCCAAGGCCGTTCGACCCTTCGAGCCAGGTGCCGGTTTCGATGGCGACACCGCCGCCCGACGCGGCAAACGAGGTGCCAAGCTGCTTCGAAACCGCACGCTGCATTTCCGAGAAGCGAACTTTCAGCATGACCTGCTGAACCCCGCCCACCGACATCAGGTTCGACACGCGTTCCGGTGCGTAGCGTTCGGCAAGATCCAGAGCGCGTTGCAGTTTTTGAGGGCTCGAGACGGTGCCCGACAGGACGATGCCGTCATTGGCGGTGCGCACCTCGATCCGCTCTTTGGGCAGGATCTGGCGCAGGCGCTCTTTGAACTCGGCGATATCCGGTGCGACGCGGACTTCGACATTCGTGATCAGTTTGCCGGCGGCATCCAGAAGGGTCAGCGTCGTTGTCCCCGGCGATTTCCCCAGCACGTAAATAGTGCGGTCCGACAGCGACGAGATGTCTGCAATCAGCGGGTTGGCGATACTGAGCTCGGCGAAGGGCTCTTCGCTTTCCACGACCACGGCGCGGTTCATCGCGACGCCCAGAGTGGAAGAAGTGCCCGATTGCACGACCTTCAGGTTTTCGGCCGAAACCGATCCGCCAATACCGGAAAAGGTGAGTGCGACCCCAACCAGTGCCGCACGGATTACATTCGAATATGTCATTGTGACCTGCCTTTCGATCACGCCTCGTTCTCGGGTCTATTGCCCGCACTTGAGCGCACTGTGCGCGAAAACCGGCTTTATTGCAACAATCAGTGGTTTTACGCTTGCTTTTTATGTGGATATCGGGCCACAGCGGGCTATTTGGCCGCAGAAAGCCAAAAAGGGCGCCGACACGCGGCGCCCCTTTTTTTCATGGGTTTCGATCAGTTCGTGCACGGGATCGGGATTTCGACCACCGTTCCCGCGCGGCGGGTGCGGATCGTGCATTCCCGCTTTTGCGGACCCTCTTGCGCGACCTCGATTTCCTCATCCGTGATCCCCAGAAGGCTTTTCTGGTCCACTTCGATCGCCTCGGCAATCGTGTCATCTTCGGCGCCGACAAGCGACAGCGACAGACGCCCGGTTGTCTGGGCCTGGGCCAGCGCCGCGACCTGTTGCGGCTTGACCGACACGGTCACGGTGCGCGCGATCGAGCCGTGTTCGACCTCGTCGCTGGCGGTCTGGTCGATCGCGATAAGGCTGACGCCCGCCTCGATCAGCTTGGTCACCTCGTCGGTGCCCAGTTCGCCGGACGAGCCGCGAACCTTGCCGGTCCAATAGACGTCGACACGGTCGCCGGGGCGCAGGAAGCCGGACACGCCGCTGGCCACGTCAACCTTGATGGCAAAGGCGCGCATACCGCGTTCCAGCCGCGACGTGATGCCCGCATCCTCACCGGGTTTGGTCACCTTGATGGCCAGGATCGGTTCGTTCTTTTCCATCGCGCGCAGAACGACGCGATGTTCACCCTCTTTCCCAGAGAACAATGCTTCTTTCTTGGTAAACAGGCCCTCGGGCATGGTGTTCTTGGGCCATTTGACCATTCGAACATCCTCGGGTTTCAGATCCTCGCCGTATTTGATGGCGCGGTTCATGACAAAAGCGTCGACGGTTTCGATCGCCGGGGCGCGCTGGGCGCGTTCCTGCTCTAGGGCGGCCTGATAGCCCTGGATATAGTTCTGTGCCATGTATACGGCAAAACCTGCCAGTCCGAGGCCGACCATGAGCACAACTGCAAAAATACTACGCATGGCAGTTCCTTTCTTGTTGGCGGCTGTCTACCGGACCTCCCGGCGCATCCGCACTTTTCCAAGGAACAGGATTGCTGAAGAAAGTGGCAAAATCAGGGAGTGCGCCGGAAGCTTCTGTGGCATTTCCCTGAAGATTGGTGTCGGCCCCGGTATTTGCTGGGCCGATGAAGGGTAAGTCAGTTCGCCGAATTGACGATGACGTTGCCGGTCGTGGTCGCAAGCGACACCGCTTCATCCTCGAACAGGCCGAAGGCAGCAACCGAAAGAACAACAACCCCGGCAACGATGACGACCCAATCCACCGTGACGGCGCCGTCTTCATCCTTGCGGAAAATATGCAGGAATAAATGCATGTCTCAATCTCCCAAGCGCCCCGGCCGGTCCTTGTGGCCTAATCGACCCGGACCGGAATTTGGCCCGGTGATCGACGTCGTCGTCCCATCCTGGCCGAAAAAAACCCAACAATTCGTTACCAACTCAGCAATCCCACCCGGGATTTTCTGAAAAAAGGGCCGCGCCAAGGATTGGCGCGGCCCCTTCTTGCGTCAGGCTAGGCCAGATTACTGGCTGGCTGCGCTTGCGTCTTGGGTAGCGATCACGCCGGCTGCGGTTGCGGCCAGAGCTTCGGTGTTGTTTTCGATTGCAGTGTAAGCTGCAACGGCCAGGCCAACGACGGCTGCGGTCAGAACAACCCAGTCAACAGTCACGGCGCCGTTTTCGTCTTTGCGGAAGTTTTTGATGAACTTGATCATTGTTAGTCCCTCCAGAGGATCAGTAGGTTTCAGTCTCAACCGCCTCGGGTCCTTGGTGGCCGCTCTCTCTCATTGGCCTGTTCCCGACTTGGTATGAGCTTATATAGCCCCTCGATTGGGGCATGATTTGGGCGCGAATGGCACGATTTTCGAGACTCGGAGTTTTTTCTGCTGAAAAGTGTTAATGTGTTGATTAATAACGAAATTACTTGGTGAGAATTTTTCTGGCCACGGATTTTTGCCGATTTCGCGTGGTGATTTTGTCGAAATCGTCAGATTTCAGCGCCACAAAACTGGTGCCAGCGGCATTTTTCTGAGACAGTTGCAGCCGAACAAAAGCGGGAAATGGGGTCAGGGCAGTGATCCGGCGCTTCATGATCGGTTTTTGCGTGGTCAGCGCGCTGATTTCGACCCCGCTGGGGGCCGAGGGGCCGAAGCCCTTTCCCGATTTCAAGGCGAAACGGGTGAAACCGCCAAAACCCGGCACCGCCAAACGCATCACCGTCCAGATCGAGCCCGCGCCTGTGGTCGCGCCCAAGCCCAAGGCAACGGCCGATGCCGGCACCACAAAGGCCAAGGACGCGCCACCGGGATCGCGCTATGCCTGGTTCTGGGAGACGATCTCGCCCGAGATGGCACAATCCGCGCCCGGACGCCTGCAAAAAGCGCTGGACCTGTTGTCGGCGCCGCCGGGGGGCGAACCCGTCGCCGCGCCGCGTCTGCAGTTCCTGGCCGAGATCGCGCGGCGCCACGGGGTCGATATCCTGAAGTCCACCGTCGGGACCGAGGTGTCGCCGGCGCTTGTCCTGGCAATGATATCGGTCGAAAGCTCGGGGCGGGTGGATGCGGTCAGCAGCGCCGGCGCGCAGGGGTTGATGCAGCTCATGCCGGCCACTGCCGCGCGTTTCGGTGTCCCGGAAGATCCCGATGCCGCGGATAATATCCGTGGCGGCGTGGCTTTCCTGAACTTCCTGATGAGCGAATTTGACCGAGACCCGATCCTTGTCCTTGCCGGCTATAATGCCGGTGAGAACGCGGTAAAGGGACATTCCGGCGTGCCGCCCTTTGCCGAAACACGCGATTACGTGCCCAAGGTGCTGGCCGCCTATGCGGTCGCGCGCGGCCTGTGCCGCACCCCGCCGGAACTGATCACGGACGGCTGTGTCTTTGCCACCAACTGACCCGGTCGCGCGGCGACAGGTTGGCGCATGGGTATTTATGACCAGAAAAAAGCGGAACGACCGGGCTTTTTACTGGTGCAAAATACCCCCGCCGGAGGCGTCCGTCCCCGAGGCGCGCGTCGCGGTCAGCAGTTGGGCACGTTGACAGCCAGCCCCCCCAGCGAGGTTTCCTTGTATTTCTCATGCATGTCGTGCCCGGTCTGGCGCATGGTCTCGATCACCGCATCCAGCGGCACGAAATGGGTGCCGTCGCCGCGCAGGGACAGGCTGGCGGCGCTGACGGCCTTGATCGCGCCAAGGCCGTTTCTTTCGATGCAGGGCACCTGAACCAGGCCCTTGACCGGGTCGCAGGTCATGCCGAGGTGGTGTTCCAGCGCGATCTCGGCGGCGTTTTCCACCTGTTCGGGCGTGCCGCCCATCACCGCGCACAGGCCCGCCGCCGCCATCGCCGAGGCGCTGCCGACCTCGGCCTGGCACCCGGCTTCGGCGCCCGAGATCGAGGCATTGTATTTCACCAGCCCGCCGATGGCGGCGGCGGTCAGCAGAAACTCGTCGATCCGCGACGCGGTTGCGCCGGGGACGTGGTCGAGCCAGTAGCGGATCACAGCGGGCACCACTCCGGCCGCGCCGTTTGTGGGGGCGGTGACGACTTGCCCTCCTGCGGCGTTTTCCTCGTTCACGGCCATGGCATAGGCGCTGATCCAGTCGTTGATCGTATGCGGCGCCGAGAGGTTCATGCCGCGTTCCGCCAGAAGCGCGTCGTGGATCGCCTTGGCGCGTCGTTTCACGTTCAGCCCGCCGGGAAGGGTGCCGTCGGTGGAAAGCCCGCGGTCGATACAGTCGTTCATCACTTCCCAGACGCGGGCGACGCCGGTGCGAAACCCCTCGACCCCATTGCGCGAGACCTCGTTGGCGCGTTTCATCTCGGCAATCGACTTGCCCGATGTCCGGGCCATGTCGAGCATTTCCTGGGCGGTCTTGAACGGGAAGGGCACAGGGGCGCCTTCGTCCGTGTCCTTGCCGGCGGCAAGTTCGGCGGCGCTCATCACGAAGCCGCCGCCGATGGAATAGAAGGTCTCCTGCAGGATGACGTCGCCCTGTGCATCGGTCGCCATCAGGATCATGCCGTTGGCATGGCCGGGCAGGGCGGGGCCGTAGTCGAACAGAAGGTCGGTATCGGGATCGAAGGTCATCGGGGGCAGGTCCTCGGGGGTGACCTGACGGGTTTCGCGGATGTGGGCCAACGTTTCTTCTGCGCGGGCGGCGTCGTAGCTGTCAGGCAGGAACCCGGCGAGGCCGAGGATGGTGGCGCGGTCGGTGGCATGGCCGACGCCGGTGAAGGCCAGCGAACCATGCAGAGACGCGCGCAGGCCATGCACGGCGAAGGGTGCCTTGCGGATCATGTCGAGGAAACGCGCGGCCGCCACCATCGGCCCCATCGTGTGGGAGGAGGACGGACCGACGCCGATCTTGAACATGTCGAACACGGAGAGAAACATCAGGTGGGGCTTCCTTCGGGGGGATTGGGAAAAGTGGGGGCGCTGAACGGGGTTGGGCCCAGCCCCTCGGCCTTGGCCACGCGGATCGCGGCGGGGCGGGTGTCAAGGCGGCGGGCAAGGGCGTGCAGGCCGGGATAGGTGTCTAGGTTGAACCAATCTGTATCGCCGCGCGGATAAAGCGCCATCCAGCGCAACGTGGCGGCCATATAGCAGTCGAGGATCGAGGGTGTGGCGGCGTTGAACCAGTTTTGGCCAGACCCGGCCAGGGTCTCGAACAGGGCAAGGCCGCGTTGCAGGATGCGGCGGGTCTGCGTGATCAGTGCCAATTGCGCGGCCGGGTCTGCGCCGACATATTGGTCTGGATAAAAGGTCTGGCGTAGGGCGCTGTGGTGGGTGTTTGACATATAAGTCAGCCACGACAGGAACGCTCCGCGTTCGGGGCTGGAGGGTGGAGGTGCCATCAACCCGGTCCGTTCGGTCAGCCACAACAGGATCGCGGCGGTCTCAAACAGGGTGCCGCCCGGGGTCTCAAGCGCCGGGATCAGTCCGGCGGGATTGATACGGCGATAGTCTTCCGTCTTTTGTTCCTGCCGGGCGCGATCGACCAGTCGGGTGTCATAGGGCAGACCCATCTCTTCCAGCGCCAGCCGGATGATCACCGAGGCGTTGTCGGGGGCATAGTAGAGACAGAGGCGCGATTCCATGGTCGCGAGATTAGGCGCCCCGCATTTCCGCGTCAGTCCCAAAGCGACATTTCTTTTGTCATTGGCGCAAACCCGACGTCGCCGTTTGGATTTCAATTGGCGCCCGGCGTGGAGCCAGGCGGCGTCAGGAGTTCCCCGCACGGCCCGGCCCCGACAACATTATTCCGCCCTCAGGCCGGGAAATCCCCCCTCGCGCCTTGGCGCGGCATTCCTTATAAGGTTTTCAACGCAATACGGAGACTCGCCCATGACCGGAGAACTGTCGCCCATTGACAAGGCCAAATTCGTCGCCGCGAAACGTGCAACCGACTTTGTCGAGGACGGGATGCGGGTCGGGCTGGGAACCGGATCGACCGCCGCCTGGCTGGTGCGCTGTCTTGGGGAAATGGTGCGCGAGCAGGGGTTGCGGATAAAAGGGGTGCCGACCTCGACCCGCACGGCGGAACTGGCGCGGGAAGTGGGGATCGAAGTGGTCAGCCTGGATGCCGCGAAGTGGCTGGATGTCACGATTGACGGTGCAGATGAATTCGACGGCCAGCTGAACCTTATCAAGGGCGGCGGCGGGGCGCTGTTGCAGGAAAAGATCGTCGCCACCGCATCGGACCAGATGGTGGTGATCGCCGATGCCGGAAAAGAGGTCGAGACGCTGGGCGCCTTCCCGCTTCCGGTCGAGGTGATCCCGTTCGGCTGGCAGACCACGCAGGCGCTGATCGAGGAAACGCTGGTGGGGATGAATGTACTGGGACGCACGTCGACCCTGCGGATGAACGGCGAGGCGCCCTTTATGACGGATGAGGGCAACCACATCCTTGACCTGCATGTGAAGCGGATCGGCGACCCCCGCCAACTGGCGCTTGTCCTGAACCAGATGCCGGGCGTGGTTGAAAACGGGCTTTTCATAGATATCTGTGATGCCGTGGTGGTCGGTCATGGCGACGGCCGGGTCGAGGTGCGCGACATCAACGCGGGCACCATCGAAGAGGCCATGCTGGACTTCGCGGAAGAGGACAACCTCTTCTCGGACATCGCGGACTAGAACAGGCCGGGGCACGAAACCGGCGCGATACGGGAAATAACCATGTCATTTGACTATGATCTTTTTGTCATCGGGGGCGGCTCCGGTGGCGTCAGGGCCGCGCGGGTCGCGGCGCAGGAAGGGGCGCATGTGGCGCTGGCGGAAGAGGACCGCTATGGCGGCACCTGCGTGATCCGGGGCTGCGTGCCCAAGAAGCTGATGGTGTTTGCTTCGGAATATTCCGGCATGGTCGAGGACGCCGCCAGCTATGGCTGGCAGATCGAACCGGGTGTGTTTGACTGGGTGGCCTTCAAGACCAAGCTGCATGCCGAGCTGGACCGGCTGGAAAATGTCTATCGCGGCATTTTGAAGAACAACAACGTGGTGACCTATGACCAGCGCGCGCGGCTGGTGGATGCGCATACGGTCGAATTGGCCGATGGTCAGCAGTTCCGCGCCAAGCATATCCTGCTGGCAACCGGCGGGCGTCCGGTCACGCCTGATTTGCCGGGGGCGGAGTTGGGGATCACCTCGAACGACATCTTCCAACTTGATGCCTTGCCGAAATCCATGCTGATCGTCGGCGGCGGCTATATCGCCTGCGAGTTTGCCGGGATCATGAACGGGCTGGGCGTCGAGACCACGCAATATTACCGCGGGGCGCAAATCCTGCGAGGCTTCGACGAAGAAGCGCGCGGACTGATTTGCGAGGAAATGTGCCAGCGCGGGGTCGATGTGCATCTGGGGACCAATGTCCTTGAGATGCGCAAAGAGGGCAACGGCATCCGGGTCAAGGCCACCAACGGGACCGAGCGGGTCTTTGACGCGGTGATGTTCGCGACGGGCCGCAAGCCCAACACCGATGGCCTTGGTCTGGAAGAGATCGGTGTCGAACTGGGGCGCAGCGGGCAGGTGGTCGTCGATGACTATAGCCAGACCGCCGTGCCGTCGGTCTATGCCGTGGGTGACGTGACCGACCGGGTGAACCTGACGCCGGTGGCGATCCGCGAGGGCATGGCCTTTGTGGAAACCGTGTTCAAGGGTAACCCGACCAAGCCCGATCACGAGCTGATCCCGACCGCGATCTTTACCCAGCCCGAGTTTGGCACCGTGGGTCTGAGCGAGGAAGAGGCGCGCGATCAAGAACCGATCGAGGTCTATGCCACCAGCTTCAAACCGATGCAGCAAAGTTTCGCGGGCCGGTCCGAACGGGTCCTGATGAAGCTGATCGTATCGAAGGCCACCCGCAAGGTTCTTGGCTGTCATATCGTTGCGCCGGGCGCGGGCGAGATGATCCAGCTGGCGGGCATTGCCGTGAAGATGGGCGCAACCAAGGAAGATTTCGACCGCACGGTTGCGGTGCATCCGACCATGTCGGAAGAAATCGTGACGATGAAGACTCCGGTGCGTTCGGGTTGAATTTTGCCGCGTAAGGCTCAATTTTGGGTCAGACGCTTATGCGACAGATGAAAGAGGGGATGATCCTTAATGGCAGGTAACAGTGGCGGCCCCTGGGGGGGCGGCGGAAACCAGGGAGGCGGCGGCAATCGCGGCGGCCGTGGCGATCAGGGGGGCGGCAACAACGGTGGCCGCAGACCTCCGGGCGACGATGGCCCGCAGATCCCGGATATCGACGAGTTGATGAAGAAGGGCCAGGATCAGCTGCGCGTCCTCATGGGCGGGCGCGGCGGTCAGGGTGGTGGCCGCAATGGTGGCACCCCCGGCGGTGGCGGCGGCGCGCCGAAGTTCACCCGCACGACTGTCGGGCTGGGCATCCTGGGTGCCGGTGTCCTGTGGGCGCTGGCCAGCTTCTATACGGTGAAGCCCGAGGAACGATCGGTCGAACTGTTCCTTGGCAAGTATTACGCGACCGGCAACCCCGGTCTGAACTTCGCCCCCTGGCCTGTGGTCAGTGCCGAGGTGATCCCGGTGACGCGCGAACAGACCGAGGATATCCCGTCCTCGGGACGAGCCGGTGACGGGCTGATGCTGACGGGTGACGAGAACATCGTCGATATCGACTTCCAGGTGGTCTGGAACATCTCGGACCCGGCGCAATACCTGTTCAACCTGCGCGATCCGCAGGAAACGATCCGCGCAGTGTCGGAATCGGCCATGCGTGAGATCATCGCGCAATCGGCGCTGGCGCCGATCCTGAACCGGGACCGGGACATCATTGCCGACCGTCTGAAGGAATTGGTCCAGGAAACGCTGGACAGCTATAACTCGGGCGTGAATGTCGTGCGGGTGAACTTTGATGGTGCCGATCCGCCCGAACCGGTGAAGGACAGCTTCCGCGAAGTGCAATCGGCGTCGCAAGAGCGTGACCGCTTGCAGAAACAGGCGGATGCCTATGCCAACCGTGTGCTTGCCGGTGCGCGGGGTGAGGCGGCGCAGGTTCTGGAAGAGGCCGAAGCCTATCGTGCGCAGGTCGTGAACGAAGCGCAGGGTGAGGCCAGCCGGTTCTCGGCCGTGCTGGACGAATACCGGAAAGCGCCCGAAGTCACGCGCAAGCGGCTCTATCTTGAAACCATGGAAGAGGTTCTGGGCGGCGTGGACAAGGTCATCATCGACGAACAGACCGGTGGTCAGGGTGTCGTGCCCTACCTGCCGCTGAACGAACTCAAGAAGAAGGAGGCCAACTGATGCGCCGCACAACCTATCTTCTGCCGATCCTCGTTCTGGCCATTGTCGGTGTACTGTCCGCGATCTTTATCGTGGATGAACGCGAAAAGGCGCTTGTCCTGCAATTCGGTCGTGTCGTGACCGTCAAGGAAGACCCGGGTCTGGCCTTCAAGATCCCGCTGATTCAGGAAGTCGTGACCTATGACGACCGTATCCTCAGCCGCGAGGTCGGCCCGCTTGAGGTGACGCCATCGGATGACCGCCGTCTGGTCGTCGATGCCTTTGCGCGTTACCGGATTTCCGATGTGGAACGCTTCCGTCAGGCCGTCGGTACCGGCGGGATCGAGCAGGGCGAACGCCGCCTTGATGCGATCCTGCGTGCCCAGACCCGCGAGGTTCTGGGTAAGGTGTCTTCAAATGACATCCTGTCGACCGACCGGGCTGCACTGATGCTGGAAATTCGCAACAACGCGATCCTCGAAGCCCGCGCGCTGGGTCTTGAGGTGATCGACGTGCGGCTGAAGCGCACCGATCTGCCGCAGGCCAACCTTGAAGCGACCTTTGCCCGGATGCGGGCGGAACGTGAACGGGAAGCCGCGGACGAGATCGCGCGCGGTGAGGAAGCCGCCCAGCGGGTCCGCGCGCAGGCCGACCGGACGGTGGTCGAGCTGGTCTCGGATGCCCGCCGCCAGTCGGAGATTGCCCGTGGTGAAGCCGATGCCGAACGCAACGCGATCTTTGCAGAAGCCTATGGCGCGGATCAGGAGTTCTTTGAATTCTACCGTTCGCTGTCGGCCTATCGCAAGTCGCTGACCGGGTCGAACTCGTCGATGGTGATCTCGCCTACATCCGATTTCTTCAACTACCTGAAGTCGGATACCGGCAAGGCGTCCGGCAGCGAATGATCGCGACGGCGCTTCTGGCCATTGGCCTGGTATTGGTTGTGGAGGGGCTGGTCTATGCACTGGCCCCTTCGCTTGTCGAGGACCTGCTGGCGGCGCTGAGGGCGCTGCCCGAAGAACAGCGGCGCATCCTTGGGCTGGCAGCATTGGGCGTCGGCGTGGCGCTGGTCTGGCTGGCGCATGCGCTGGGGGTTTGACTGCGGCAATGCCCCCTGCCGTTCGGCGCAACAGGCGGTTTCCCGCCGTGTCGGGCCCGATTTCACACCGATTTCACGCCGCCCTCACATTCAATTGTTAAATCTTTCGTTAGGTTGTGTTGCGCCCCTGCGATCCTAGATACACTGTTGGTTAACGCGTTTCGCAATAGGCTTGGCCCACAGGTCGGTTTCGAAACGCTTCAACAACGCCCCGCATGTGGGGGACAAAATGTGTATGAGGAGTACAGAGCGTTGAATGGACAAACTCTCAGTGCAGGGCATGTTGCGGATCGCGGATTGCTGGTTCAGCTGCGGGCCACGTGGCTGACCCTGCTGGCCGCGGTTCTGGTCATTGCGCAGACGATGACCGCGCAGGCCCATTCCGAAGATTTTGCGGAGCTGGCGGAAAACGTCAGTGACGCGGTTGTTAACATCACCACCTCGACCGTGGTCGCGGGGCGCACCGGGCCGCAAGGCATTGTCCCGGAAGGCTCGCCGTTTGAGGATTTCTTCCGTGAATTCCAGGACCGCCAGGGCAATGGTGACCGCCCGCGCCGGACCTCGGCGCTGGGTTCGGGCTTCGTGATTTCCGAAGATGGCTACGTGGTGACGAACAACCACGTGATCGAAGGCGCGGACGAGATCCTGATCGAGTTCTTCTCGGGTGAGGAACTGCCGGCGACTCTGGTCGGACGCGATCCCAACACCGACATCGCGCTGTTGAAGGTCGAGACCGACAAGCCGCTGAAGTTCGTGCAGTTCGGAGACAGCGACCTGGCGCGCGTCGGGGACTGGGTGATGGCGATGGGCAACCCGCTGGGACAGGGGTTCTCGGTTTCTGCCGGGATCGTGTCGGCCCGCAACCGGGCATTGTCGGGCACCTATGACGACTACATCCAGACCGATGCCGCCATCAACCGGGGCAACTCGGGTGGTCCGCTGTTCAACATGGAGGGTGAGGTGATCGGCGTGAATACCGCGATCCTGTCGCCTAATGGCGGGTCGATCGGGATTGGGTTCTCGATGGCGTCGAATGTGGTGAAACGCGTGGTCGGACAGTTGAAGGAATACGGTGAAACGCGCCGTGGCTGGCTGGGTGTGCGCATTCAGGACGTGACCGAGGACATGGTCGAGGCGATTGACGGGCTGGACCGCGTCGCCGGGGCCATGGTGACCGATGTGCCGGAAGGCCCGGCAAAAGAAGCCGGTATGCTGGCCGGTGACGTGATCCTCAGCTTCGACGGCAAGGATGTCGTCAACACGCGCGGTCTGGTCAAGATGGTCGGCAACGCGCCGGTGGGTGAAATTGTGCGCATCACCGTGCTGCGCGATGGCAAGACCCAGACGCTGAAGGTGACGCTGGGCCGCCGGGAAGAGGCCGAAGGCGCCGTGCCTGCCGCCGCCGAGAAGCCGATGGATGACGACAGCCGCAAAAGCGCCGAGATCCTGGGCCTGACCATTGCGCCGCTGACTGATGCGCTGCGCGGTGAACTGGGCCTGTCGGACGACGCCGAGGGGCTGGTCGTGCAGGATGTCGACCAGACGTCGAAAGCCTGGGAAAAGGGCCTGCGCGCCGGTGACGTGCTGACCGAGGCCAGCCAGCAGGGGCTTGCCAGCATCGAGGATCTGGAAACCCGGATCGCCGAAGCGAAGGACGCCGGGCGCAAGTCGATCCTGCTTCTGGTGCGGCGCGGCGGTGAACCCCGGTTCGTGGCCTTGGCTCTGGACGAGTAGCTAACCTGCCAGGCAGATCACAAAACGACAGTGAAGCGCCCCCGCAGATCATGCGGGGGCGTTTTTGCATTCGTGCCGTTCAGGGTATTCGCAGGATTTGGGGCATGAAATGGCAAGACATAGAATGACCCAAGGAAGGTGTCCGCCATGACACAGCCTCTAGCCCGGCCAGTTTCACTGACAAGGCGACACTTGGCGCGCGTCCCGCAAAATCGTCAGGCCGCGTGGCCGGTCAATCGCAGACCCACGCATGAAGGTCGTAGCGGGGCACCAGCGGGGCGTCTGGCAGTCGCGGCGAGGTGCGCAGGTCTGGCGGTGACGTCAGATCGGCCGGTGTCTCTGGTTGTAGACTGCGGTGATCCAGCGCGAACCGCTGGCAGGTGGAAAAATCGCTGACCGCCTGTGTGGAGGTGGTGCGCAGATCGATGAGGTGACCGTTCCTGCGGGTCATCGTGGCGCGGAATTCAAGCGGGGGATCAATGACGAAGAACCGAGTGTCGGGGCCGAACAAGGTGGATTCGTCCTGCCAAGCGGGGCCCGTTGCAAAGGCCAGCTCGTAACGGCCAGGCGGAACAAGCACGAGAAAGAATGTCCCGCCCCGGATATAGGCTGCAAAGACCGGCTGGCGGGTGTCCGGGTGATGCAGGTGCAGCAGGTAGTCGGCCCCCGCGTCGGTCATGACCTGCAGGGGCAGGGTGGCGGCAAGGCCGCTGCGGTTCCACATCAGTCCGCGCGGGCGTTCGTCGGCGGCCCCGGACTGGGCCAGCAGCCAAACCAGAAGACATGGTCCGAGAACGCGCCAGATCATCGCGGCAAACCCCCTGAATAGAATTGGCCCCCTGAATAGCATTGGAAAGCATATAGCGCGTCCGGGGGGGCGTCATCCTGTCCGCTGAAGCCGCGCTATTCCGCTCCGACCGCGACCAGCCCCAGCCATTTGGCGGCTTCGAGAGACAGGATGCCGCTGTCGAGCCCTTCTGGTTTCTGGTAGCGGCGCACGGCGGCGCGGGTGGGCTTGTCGTAGCTACTGTTGATTGCGCCGCGATAGTGGCCGCGCGCCGCCAGCGCCCGTTGCAGGGTGGCGACGAACTCGGGGGTCATGACTTCGGGACAAGGGGTCTCGAACCACGTTTCGCGCCGTTCCTTGACGATCTTCTGGCGGGTTTCGGTGCGATAGACCGCCGGGTTGACGACGGTCCCGTCGGCCAGCACTTCGGCGGGTTGAAGCACCACCTGTTCGGTCACGGTTTCGACCACGGCAGGGGTGACGTCGCGGCCCCAGCAGCTGCCCGGTGCTGCACCGGGCGGACCAGAGGTGGTGGTGGTGCGGATGATTTCGGGTTCGGTAAAGGCACCAAGGTCGGGCGGCGTGACCGAGGGCACGGACTGGCATGCGGTTACAAGCGCAGCCAGAAACCAAGGGCCAAGGGCCGGAAGAAGGGCGGTGCGGATTGTCATGCTCGGGCCTCGGGCGGTGTCGCGCTGGGTTTTGCCCCTTCTACCGCGTTTTTGTGCCTGCCAAAAGGCTCAAGCGTTGCCCGTGTCCCCAGCAGTGGCGGCGGTGGCGGGTTTCAGCAACTCGTCCAGCATTGGCGACAGGTCCTCGATCCGTTCGGCGATGATATGGGTGACGTTGTTCTCGCGCTGGATGCGGCCGGTGACGCGCAGCAGGCGGCCCGCGATCACCGCGCGGCGGAAGTGTTCGTAAAGCGAGCGCCAGACGATCACGTTCACCACGCCTGTTTCGTCTTCCAGCGTGAGGAAGATCACCCCCTTGGCGGTGCCGGGACGCTGGCGCAGGATCACCAGCCCCGCCACCGTGACCCGCGCGCCATTGGGCGGATCGTCCAGCCGCGCCGCCACCAGCGCCGCGGGCGGGCGTGGCCAGTCGTCATAGGGGGCGGGGTGCGCGGTATCCATCTTGAGAACAAATATAGAACATTTATCCAATGTCGCAAGGGAACAACCAAAGGGTCGCAAAACGGGCTGGAACGCCCTAGATGGCTTGGTTAGTAAGACTTGGTTAGCAAGGCTTGGCGAATTCAACAGGGACGGCAGGATCATGGCAAAGATCACCTATATCGAGCATAACGGCACCGCGCATACCGTGGAGGTGGCCAACGGCCTGACGGTGATGGAAGGTGCGCGCGACAACAACATTCCCGGCATCGAGGCAGATTGCGGCGGCGCCTGCGCCTGTTCGACCTGCCATGTCTATGTCGCGCCCGACTGGGTCGAGAAAATCCCCGCCAAGGACGACATGGAAGAAGACATGCTGGACTTCGCCTATGAGCCCGACCCGGCCCGGTCGCGCCTGACCTGTCAGATCAAGGTCACCGACGACCTTGACGGGCTGGTCGTCAACATGCCCGAGAAACAGATCTGATGCGGCGCGCGGCCATCCTGCTGGCCGCCTGCCTTGCCGCGCCCGCCGTGGCGCAAGAGAATGTCACGGTCACCGGTGCGGGACCGAACTGCGTCGGAAGTATTGATGCCGCGCATTATGAAGGTCCGACCACCCGCTATGCCCATGGCGTGCTGGGCGATGCCGTCGAATGGGAGCGGCTGACAGTCACAGTCGGGTCAAACGGCACCTGCGCGTGGGGGACGTCGCAGATGTCGGTCACACTTCCCGACCATCGCGTTTTCGAGGATACCGAGCCGCGTCTTGCCGATCTCGATGGCGACGGCATGAATGAGGTCATCACCGTTGAAAGCTCGGTCAAACTGGGGGCGCGGGTGACGGTCTGGGGTGTCCGTGACGGTGAATTCGGCCGGGTCGCGACGACGCCTTTCATCGGCCAGCGCAACCGCTGGCTGGCACCCGTCGGGGCCGCGGATCTGGATGGGGACGGTTATGTCGAAATCGCCTATGTGGACCGCCCGCATCTGGCCAGGACGCTGCGCGTCTGGCGCTTCCAAGGTGGCAAGCTGACCGAGGTTGCGTCGAATCCTGGACTGACCAACCATCGGATCGGTCAGGATTTCATCTCGGGCGGGATCCGCGATTGCGGGCAAGGACCCGAGATGATCACGGTGGATGGCAACTGGTCGCGGGTGGTGGCCAGCCGGTTTTCCGACGGGCGGATCGCGTCCCGCGATATCGGGCCGTTTCGCGGGCAGGGCGATCTGAAAAAGGCGCTGAGCTGCCGGTGATGCGGCGCGTCTAGCGGTGCATCTCCCAGGCGCGCAGGATCGGGGCAAAGGAGGCCGCCGGGACTTCAGGCGCTGATTGCCAGGGGTGATGCGCACGGATCACCAGTGCGCCAAGCGCCATCAGAAGAAGCATCGGCACGGCTGCGGCGGCCATGCGGTCCGTGGATACCCCGCCGACAAGCGCCGCGATCAGGACGCCCAGCCCGGTCACTGCCGACAATACGCCGACGGCCAGCATGCCCCATTTCGCGCGCCCGTATTCGCCGAGGCTGACCCGCATTTCAGGGCGGGCGGCGGCCAGCGCCTCCGAGATCCCAGCGATCAGGTCGACAAACTCCGCCAGGTCAGGGTCCGATTTGGCCCCCTGTTCGGGAATGTTGATCGCTATGCGGCGCACCGTGTCGCCGCAGATCAGGTCCAGTCGCCACATGAGCTGCCGTTCGACATGGTGATCGACAAAGACGACTCGGGTCAGATCGGGCCATGCCACCTGCCAGTCCAGCGTTCCGTCCCGGGATCGGCAGGCAAGCCCATCTTCGGTCAGGTCGAAATAGCGTCGCGTGCGCAGCAGGGCGGGCTTGATCCCAAAGCGGCGTGTTCCCGCAGGCAGCTGGGTGTAGGTCATATCTGATCGGTCCTGACGCATTGCATTTGACCGCACCCTAACATGAAGTGTCCCGGCGCATGGTCAGCGATGTGGGGCGGTCAAAGCCTGCGTGCGCGGTCTGGCCGGTCACAAGAAAACCAAGCCGCGCAAAGACGGCGTGATCCTCGACCAGTTCGATCCGGGTCTGCAATTCCAGTGCCGGCAGGCGCATCGCCCTTGCCCGGTCTTCAGCCAGCGCGATCAGGTCGCGCGCCAGTCCCTGCCCACGACAGTCCGCTGCAACCGCCAGTTTTCCAAGGTAAAGCGCGTCGGCGCGCGGGGTCAGGAAGATGCAGGCGACGGGTGGGTGACCAATCACCCAGACCTCTCCCGTTTGACACTGCGCGGCGATGCTGTCCTCGGTCAGCCGGTGCATGGACGAGGGCGGGTCGATCCGCCCTTCCATATAGGCAAAGCTTGCCCGGATCAGCGACAGCACGGCGCCAAGGTCGTCCGTTGCCGGCACAAGGCGATGGGCGGCCCGCGTCAGAGCGCGCGCCAGCCGATATCACGGCGATAGAAGCCGCCAGGCCAGTCGATGGCCTCGACCATGGCATAGGCGCGGTCGCGGGCCTCTTGCAGCGATGCCCCGCGCGCGGTCACGTTCAGGACACGGCCGCCCGTGGCCACGATCTGGCCGTCCTTTTCGCCGGTGCCGGCATGGAAAACCATGTTCTTGCTGTCCTCGGGCAGGGCATCCAGCCCTTTGATGACCGAACCCTTGTCATAGCTGCCGGGATAGCCGTTTGCCGCCATGACCACGGTAATGGCGTGATCGTCAGCCCAGTTGACCTGCGCTTCGGCCAGCCGTTCCTCGGCGGCGGCGTGCAGAAGGTCCATCGCCTGCGCGCCAAGCCGCATCATCAGCACCTGACATTCCGGGTCGCCGAAACGGACGTTGTATTCGACAAGGCGCGGTTTGCCGTCCTTGATCATCAGCCCGGCATAAAGCACGCCCTGATAGGGGGTGCCGCGTTTCGCCATCTCGTCAATCGTGGGCTGGATGATCTGATCCAGCGCCATTTGCGCGATCTCATCGGTCAAGACCGGCGCGGGGGAATAGGCGCCCATGCCGCCGGTGTTCAGCCCGGTGTCGCCCTCGCCGACGCGCTTGTGATCCTGCGCGGTGCCGATGGGCAGGGCGGTCTTGCCGTCGCAGAGGATGAAGAAGCTGGCTTCCTCGCCTTCCATGAACTCTTCGATCACCACCTCGGCGCCTGCGCCACCGAAGGCGCCGCCGAACATGTCGTCGATGGCGTCCAGCGCGGTCTGCTCATCCATCGCCACGATCACGCCCTTGCCAGCGGCCAGCCCGTCGGCCTTGACCACGATCGGCGCGCCCTGTTTGCGGATATAGGCCTTGGCCGCGTCAGCGTCGGTGAAATGGCCATAGGCCGCGGTGGGGGCCTTGGCCGCGTCGCAGATTTCCTTGGTGAAGCTTTTCGACGCTTCCAGCCGCGCGGCTGCCCCGCTGGGACCGAAGACGAGAATCCCGGCCTCGCGCAGCCGGTCGGCCACGCCCGCCGCCAAAGGGGCCTCGGGTCCGACGATCACGAAGTCGATGGCGTTTTCCTCGACGAAGTTCACCACGACGCCGCCATCCTCGATATCGATCGACGCGCAATCGGCGATCTGGGCGATTCCGGCATTGCCCGGCGCCACGATCAGCTTGTCGCATTTCGGGTTCTGGTTGACCGCCCATGCCAGCGCATGCTCGCGCCCACCGCTGCCGAGAATGAGAATGTTCATGAAAGGACTCCGATCTGCTTGGCCTCGTCTGCGCGGCGTTTTAGGGTGGCGCAGGTCCCGACGCAACGCGTCATTGCGCCGACATGTCAAAACCGGAGCCATTTTGGATGCTGCCTGACGTTCTTGGGGGCGATATGTTCGCCGACATCGCGGTTGCCACCGCGACGATCGTGCTGGGTGTCTGGGTGCCGGCCTATTTCTCGCTCCGGGGGTTTCGCACCCGGCAATGGTGGGAAAAGAAAGCTGATGCCTATCAACAGGCCATTTCGGTGCTGGCGCATGAGATGCACTATTTCGACACGCTGATGGAAGATGACGTGTTGCGCCGCAATCCAACACCCGAGCAGCGTGCCACGATGACGCGCGAGTTTGACAAGGCCCGCAGCGCGCTGGACCGCTTGCGGTTTGAATCCGCCTTCCTGTTTTCCGATCAATGCCGAGAGGTACTGGACTCCCATTTCCGCTCGGTGGACGGGTTGTCCCAAGCAGATGGGAACCACGTCGATTACCTCGACAGCCGTGCGGCCCTGTCCCGCGCCGCGCTGGACCAGTTCATTGTCGCCGCCAAACGTGACCTGAAAGTATAGACCGCCATGTCCGACCTTCTCGACGATCCGATGCCGGGGCAGAACAGCCCGGAGTTCACTGTCTCCGAAATTTCGGGCGCGGTGAAAAAGACCATCGAAGGCGCCTTTGGCCGTATCCGTGTGCGCGGCGAAGTGGGGCGCGTGTTCAAGGCGCGGTCGGGGCATCTTTATTATGACGTCAAGGATGACCGGAATGTCCTCTCCTGCACCACGTGGAAGGGGCAGGTCGCGGGGCTGTCCGTGGTGCCGGAGGAAGGGCTTGAGGTTGTCGTTACCGGGCGCCTGACGGCCTTTGGTGCCCAGTCGAAATACAACATGAATGTTGATGAGGTTGCGGTCGCCGGGCAGGGCGCCCTGATGGCTCTGCTCGAAAAGCGCAAGAAACAGCTGGCCGCCGAGGGGCTGTTCGAACCGGCGCGCAAGAAACCGCTGCCCTATCTGCCCGAGATCATCGGCGTCGTGACATCCCCCTCGGGGGCGGTGATCCGCGATATCCTGCACCGGCTGCGTGACCGGTTCCCGCGCAAGGTATTGATCTGGCCCGTCGCCGTGCAGGGTGAGGCGTGTGCCCGCGAAGTCGCCCGCGCCATCGACGGATTCAACCGCCTGACGCCGGGGGGGGCGCTGCCGCGGCCGGATCTCCTGATCGTCGCCCGTGGCGGTGGTTCGATCGAGGATCTCTGGGGTTTCAACGAGGAAATCGTCGCCCGCGCCGCGGCCGCCAGCGCGATCCCGCTGATTTCGGCGGTCGGGCATGAAACCGACACGACTCTGATCGACTTTGTCTCGGACAAGCGCGCCCCGACGCCGACTGCGGCGGCGGAACTGGCAGTGCCGGTGCGCCATGAACTTCTGGCCTGGGTCGACCAGCAGGGCGCGCGGCTCAGTCGAGCCGTCAGCCACGGGTTAACCCAGCGCGGCCAGCGCCTGCGCGATCTGGCCCGCGCGCTGCCACGGGCCGAAACGCTTCTGGATACACCGCGCCAAAGGCTGGACCGCGCTGGCGACCTGCTGCCCCGCGCCCTGAGCCGTGGCATCGACAGCCGCAGGCTTGACCTGCAACGCAAGGCAGGCCCGCTGCGCCCGCAGCTGTTGCGCGTCATGATCGACCGCCGCCGCGACGCGCTGAACGCGCAGCAGAAACGCCTTGTCACGGCTGCGCCCACCCGCGAGATCCAGCGCCGCAAGGACAGGCTGGCCGATCTGGAAAAACGCCTGAAAGAGGCACATCTGCGCCGCATCGATCAACGCCGCGACAAGCTGATCGCGCTGGACAGGCTGCGTGAAACGCTGGGCTATCAGGCCACGCTGGAGCGGGGCTATGCGGTGGTCTGGGGCGATGGCAAGCTGGTCACGACGACAAAGGCGGCGCAATCGGCAAGCGAGTTGGAAATCCAGTTCGCCGATGGGCGCATGTCACCGGATGGCAAGCCCGCACAACAGAAAAAACCGAAATCCAAGCCGCCCGAGCAGGGCAGCCTGTTCTGACACCGGCTTTTTTCTGGTCACAAATACCCGCTGCGGAACCGTGCGGTCAGACACCGACTTCGGGGCCGAGGCACAGCATCTCGTCCTCGTCCGAGGCGATTTCGTAAAGCACACCCGCCGACTGCCCGTCCCGGAACTCGGCCCGCAATCCGCCGCTTTCGGAATAGAAAACCCAGCATTGCGGCACCGGGTTGTCCTCGTAGACGAAACAGATGTCACCGGCATCCTCGTACCAGACCCCTTCCTTGCATTTGCCGTCCAGAAAGGACCAGCGCACGCGGCGGTCGGGGAAATAGCGCTCGACCCCGTATCGGGTGCCGTCGGCGGCATAGAACAGGGTCTTGCCCCGGGTATAGCGGTCAAACTCCTCCGCGCTCATCGGTGATTGCGCCAGGGCGGGTGACGCCAGAAGGACAAGAAGGGCAAACAAGCGCATCATGGGGGCATGCTGCCAGAGCGGGGCAGTCTAATCCAGTGTTTCGGGTGGGTTGGGCAAACTCCCGCCCAGCCGGTCAAGGCGGCGGTTCATGGTGCGTTTCCATAAGGGGGGCAGCATGGCCATGGCGCCCATCACGGGCAGGCTTCGGGGCAGGACGGGCATGGTGGCGGGGTCGAGTTCAAGCGACGGGTAGGACCGGGATGGCCGAATGTGGTGGTCGGAATGGCGCGGCGCGTTCAGCATCAGCGCGCTGGACCAGAAATGCGGCGTATTCCAGCTGTGCCCCGGCCCGACCGGCTCGGGCTTGCCATCTTCCCCGGTTTCCCGGCGCAGCCCGTAATGCTGGACATAATCCGACAACATCAGCTGCATCTGTGCATAGATCGCCAGCGCCAAAAGCGCCGCGATGCCGCCTGTCCCTGCAATGGCATAGGCCGCAAAAACGGTCAGCGCCGCGCCTCCGACATAGGCGACATAGGGGTGGCCAAGCGTGGATTTCGACGTGCTGGCCCGCGATCGGAGCGCGGTTTCGGCCCGCAATCCGGCGGTGAAAGACCCGATCCAGGCGCGCGGCCAGAAGTGATAGAACCCTTCGCCACGCCTTGCGCTGTTGGGGTCCTTGTCGGTGGCGACATGCACGTGATGCACCCGCACGTGGGCGCTGGCGTGATGGCCGAACAACAGGGTGATATAGACCAGTTTGCCCAGACGCCGGGGCCATTTCGCGCTGCGGTGGATCAGCTCATGCGCGTTCGAGTTCGAGACCTGCCCGAAGAACAGGCCAAACCCGAGGAACAGCGCGATGTTTTCCGTCAGCCCGCGTGTGCCATGCCCCAAGGCCGCCACCGCCAGCGCCAAGAGGACGGGATGCGCCAGTCCCAGCAGGACGGACAGGGTATGGCCCGAGGGAAATTCTCCATCCGCGCCGCTGCGCGCGGCCGCGCCCTTTGCAAGCCGGTCCATCAGATAGGTGAAGGCGGTCATATAGATCAGGGCGGCAAGGCTCCACCCCCCGCCAAGAAGCCCGGCGAGGGTCAGCAGGATCACCGGGGCAAGGGTGGCAAGCGTGAACCAGATCATGTCGCCTGACTTACATCGGCGGCAAGGACGAAACAACGTTTCCAATCGGCGCACCCGCGTTCCTTTTGCAAGCGCATCCGCCGCCTTACATGTCGCTTTTGACCTCGCGCCGGGGCGGGCCAAGCGTCTAGTGTGGCGGCAATCCCGCAAGGGTCAGGGAAAGGGCGAAGACGTTGAACGACACCAAGGGTATCTGGAAATCCGGTCGCGGCAAGGGGCGCAAGACGCCCAAGGGCCGTCAGTTGGATGACACGGCACTGGCAGAGGTGCAGGCGCTTTTGGGCGAAACCCCGCGCCGCCGCGACCTGCTGATCGAGTTTCTGCACCGGATTCAGGATGCTCATGGCCACCTGTCCGCGGCCCATATCCGCGCGCTGGCCGAAGAGTTGCGGCTTTCGCAGGCCGAGGTTTATGAGGTTGCCAGTTTCTATGCCCATTTCGACGTGGTGCGAGAGGGTGAGACCCCGCCGCCGGCGCTGACCATCCGGGTCTGCGATTCGCTTTCGTGCGAACTGGCCGGGGCCGAGACGCTGAAATCTGCACTGGAGAGCGGGTTGGACACGGCGCAGGTGCGTGTCTTGCGCGCGCCCTGCATGGGGCGTTGCGACACTGCGCCGGTGCTTGAGATCGGCTACAACCATATCGACCATGCCACCCCGGAGAAGGTCATGGCGGCAATCGCGGCGGGCGATACGCATGTTCATGTTCCGGCCTATGAAACGCTGGCGGATTACCGCGCCAAAGGCGGCTATGATGCGCTGCTTGCGTTGCGCGACAGTGGCGACTGGGAAGCGGTGCAGGACAAGCTGCTGGAAGCAGGTCTGCGCGGGCTTGGCGGGGCCGGTTTTCCGTCCGGCAAGAAATGGGGATTCGTGCGCGCCAATCCCGGCCCGCGCTACCTGGCGGTGAATGGCGACGAGGGCGAACCGGGCACGTTCAAGGATCGCTACTACCTTGAGCGTATGCCGCATCTGATGCTGGAAGGCATGCTGATCGCGGCCTGGGCGGTCGAGGCGCAGACCTGTTTCATCTACATGCGCGACGAATACCCCGCCGTGCTAGACATCCTGCGCCGCGAGATCGCCGCGCTGGAGCAGGCCGGGATCGTGGCGCCGGGTTTCATCGACCTGCGGCGCGGGGCCGGGGCCTATATCTGTGGCGAGGAATCGGCGATGATCGAGTCGATCGAGGGCAAGCGCGGGCTGCCCCGCCATCGCCCGCCCTTTGTCGCGCAGGTCGGCATCTTCGACCGTCCGACGCTGGTCCACAATGTTGAAACCCTGCTCTGGATCGCGCGCATCTGCCGCGAAGGGCCGGAGGTTTTGAACCAGACCGAAAAGAACGGGCGCACCGGATTGCGGTCCTATTCGGTTTCTGGCCGGGTGGCGAAACCGGGTGTCTATCTTCTGCCCGCCGGGTCGACCATCACCGATATCATCGCCGCTGCCGGGGGCATGGCCGAGGGGCATGTCTTCAAGGCCTATCAGCCGGGTGGCCCGTCTTCGGGACTGTTGCCCGCGTCGATGGATGAGATCCCGCTGGACTTCGACACGCTGCAACCGCACGAGTCCTTTATCGGCTCGGCGGCGGTGGTGGTCCTGTCCGACAGCGACTCGGCCCGCGCGGCCGCGCTGAACATGCTGCGTTTCTTCGAGGATGAAAGCTGCGGCCAATGCACGCCCTGCCGGGTGGGGTGCGAAAAAGCGGTCAAGCTGATGCAGGCCGACCGCTGGGATCAGCCCCTGCTTGAGGAACTGTGCCAGGCCATGGGCGATGCTTCGATCTGCGGGCTGGGGCAGGCCGCGCCGAATCCGATCCGCCTGACGATGAAACACTTCCCGGACGAGGTCTGAGACTGCCCCCGCGACACGGCTGACAAGGGGGTGCCCCTGGCCTATGGTCGCCGAAACAGGGCAGGAGTCGACAATGAGTTTCATGGAAGAGATCGCATTGCGCCAGTCGATCCGGCTGGGGCTGATCGGGGTCGGGGTGATTGCGGCGCTGATCTATGCCGTGGTCTTCTGCTACCGCAAAGAAAGCTGGCCCAAGACGATCTGCAAGGCGATCCCGCTGCCTGCCTTCGGTGCCGCGGTGTGGGTGGCTTTTGGCTATCCCCTTGTTGTGGCATCGCTTTTCCTGTCAGCGCTGGGGGATATTGCACTGTCGCGCAAGGGCGATCGCGCCTTTCTGGTGGGGTTGATCGGCTTTGCAGCCGCGCATCTGGCCTATATCTGGCATTTCTGGACCCTGGCCGGTGGCCTCCCGACGGGCCCACTGTGGGCGATTGCGCTTTTGGTGCTGTTCGCCCTTTCGACCGAGGTCTGGCTGTCGCCCCATACTGGGGGGCTGCGCTGGCCGGTTCGTATCTATGTGGTGCTGATCACGCTGATGGGGATCACCGCGCTGGGGCTTGAGGGGCGCGAGATCGCGGTCTGGGGCGCGTTTGCCTTTGTCGCCTCGGACACGCTTCTTGCGGTCCAGCTGTTCCGCATGCCTGATACCTCACCTGGGCAGCGCCCCGCCGCCGTTGCGCTGTGGCTGCTTTATGCGGGAGGCCAGCTTGCCATCCTTGCCGGGGCGGGCTTTGCCCAGCCGCTCTTCCATCTTTGAAAAACAAGGGTTAGGTGAAAGGGACAGATACCCCGGAGACCCGACATGGCGTTTTTCTCGAAACTCAAGGAACGGCTGTTCAAATCCTCGTCCAAGCTGGAAGAGGGGCTGGACGCGATTATCGAGGATGGTGGGGTCGAGGAAACACCCGAGGAAATCCCGGCCGAGGTGCCGGTAGAAGCGCCCGCAGACGCACCGCAGGAATCCCCCGCGCCGGAACCGGAACAGCCTGTAGACATACCTGTCGAAGTGCCCGTCGAAGTTCCCGTGGCACCGCAGCCTGCCAGCCCTGATCCCGCTCCGGTAGAAGTGCCGCTCGCACCTGTACCTGAACCCGTGCCAGTTCCGGCACCGGAGCCGACTGAAGTCCCGGAACCCGCGCCGACCCCTGCCGAGCCGGAAGAACCCACTCAGAAACATGGGCTTTTCAGCCGTCTGACAGGGCGCAGCCCGGCGAAACCGGTGGTGCGCCGGGTGCTGGATGACGACATGCTGGAGCAGCTCGAAGAATTGCTGATCGCTTCGGACATGGGGGTCGATACAGCCCTGCGCGTCACCGCCAATATCGCCGAAGGGCGGTTCGGCAAGCGGCTGTCGACGCAGGAAATCAAGGACCTTCTGGCCGCCGAGATCGCCCGCATCATGGAAACCGTGGCCAAGCCGATGCCGCTCTACCCCCATACGCCGCAAGTGGTGCTGGTGGTGGGTGTGAACGGGTCCGGCAAGACCACCACGATCGGCAAGCTGGCCAGCCAGTTCAAGGCCGCCGGCAAGAAGGTGGTGATCGCGGCGGGCGACACGTTCCGCGCCGCCGCCGTGGAACAGCTTCAGGTCTGGGGCGACCGCGCCGGGGTGCCGGTCCTGACCGCGCCCGAGGGCAGCGACCCGGCGTCGCTGGCCTTCGATGCGATGACCAAAGCCCAGGCCGAGGGCGCAGACCTTCTGATGATCGACACGGCGGGGCGGTTGCAGAACCGCGCTGATCTTATGGAGGAACTGGCCAAGATCGTCCGCGTGATCCGCAAAAAGGACGAGACCGCGCCGCACAATACGCTTCTGGTTCTGGACGCGACCACGGGTCAGAACGCGATCAATCAGGTCGAGACGTTCCAGAAACTGGCCGATGTGTCGGGGCTGGTGATGACCAAGCTCGACGGCACGGCCAAGGGCGGCATCTTGGTGTCGCTGGCCGACAAGTTCGGGCTGCCGATCCATGCGATTGGCGTGGGCGAGAAGATCGACGACCTTGCCCCGTTCGACCCGGAAGAATTTGCAGATGCGCTGACAGGGCGCGGCGCCGGGGAATGAGACCCGCGCGCCTCTTCCTCTTGCCAGAAATACCTCGGGGGAAGCGTGGAAATGTCTGCATTTCCATGCGCGGGGGCGGCGCCCCCGTCCCGGGCCGACAGGGTTGCCACCGGGCATGAGCAGCTGGATCACATCAATCGAAGGCACCGCTGCCGGAGAACAGGCCGCGCTGGTGCTCGCCCTGATCGCGGCCTTCCTGCACGCGGTCTTTGGCGCGCTGCAGAAGGGCAAGCATGATCCGTGGCTCAGTCGCGGGGCGATTGATTTCTCGCTTCTGGTGATCTCAGCCCCTATCGCGCTGTTCCTTGTGCCCTGGCCCGAAGGTAATGTGTGGTTCCTGCTTCTGGGCGCGCTGGCGATCCATTTCGTTTACAAGATCGGCATGGCGCTGGCTTTTTCGCGCGGTGCCTTCACCGTGGTTTACCCGGTGGTGCGCGGGACCGGGCCGCTGTTCACGGTGATCGGGGCCTGGATCATTTTCGGCGAGAGCTTTTCCGGCGTTCAGTGGCTGGGTGTTCTGGTTCTGCTGGGTGGGATTTTCGGTCTGGCGATCTATAACCTGATCCATATCGACACCCAGCGCGAGACGCTGGTTCCCGCCCTATGGCTTGCGGTCGGGACCGGGGCGCTGGTGGCGGTCTACACGACCTATGACGCCTATGGCATCCGCGCCACCCCCGACCCGTTCACCTTCCTGGCGTGGTTCTTTTTCATCACGGCGCTCGATTTTCCGATCATCGCCGCGCTCAGATACCGCAACATGACCCACCGCCCGCCGCTGCGCCCGCTGCTGACGCGCGGGTTGATCGGGGCGTTCGTGGCCTATGGGTCATTTGGTTCGGTCATGCTGGCGACGCGGCTGGGCAAGGTCGGAGAGGCGGCTGTGTTGCGCGAGACCTCGCCCGTGTTCGCCGCGATCATCGGCTGGCTGGTGCTGAAGGAAACCGTCGGCCCACGCCGGATCGCATTGATGACATTGATTGCCGCGGGCGCTGTGATAGTTGAGATGGGCGGCAGATAGGAAAGACGCATGGCAGGCAAGAAAATCAACCCGACCCTGAAGATGGTGCTGGAGTTCGGCCCGATCGTGGCCTTCTTCGCGGCCTATCTGAAACTGCGTGACCAGACAGTGGCCATTGCCGGAACCGAGTATGACGGGTTCATTGTCGCCACGGCGGGTTTCGTGCCGCTGATTATTCTGACCACGGCGATCCTGTGGAAACTGACAGGACATATCAGCCGGATGCAGATTGCCACCGTGGTTCTGGTGGTGATCTTTGGCGGGTTGTCGGTCTGGCTGAACGACGACCGGTTCTTCAAGATGAAGCCGACGATGATCTATCTGTTGTTCGGCGGCATCCTCGGCGTAGGGCTGCTGCGCGGGCGATCCTACCTCAAGCTGGTCATGGAAGAGGTGATGCCGCTTGAAGATCAGGGCTGGATGATCCTGACCCGCCGCCTGACGGCGTTTTTCCTGGGGCTGGCGGTGCTGAACGAGGTGATCTGGCGGTTCTTCTCAACCGACACTTGGGTCTATTTCAAGACCTTCGGTCTGACGGCGGCGATCTTTGTCTTCTTCATTTTTCAGGGGAAGGTTTTTTCGGACTACGGGATCGAGGAAGAGGACGAGGAAGAGGAGCAGGCTTAGGCCGCGTTGATGTTTCGCGGGGCGTGCCAACGGGCCGGGCGGTCTGTTACTGCGATTGCGATGCAGGCGGCATTGGCGCCGCGTCGATAAATGCAGGCACCTCCTGACACGCCTTTTCCACCGCGACGATCCGGGGCAGGTCGCCAAAGTCGACCTCCCACCGCCGTGCATTGTAGAGCTGGGGGATCAGGCAGAGATCGGGGAGCATCGGTGCATCCCCGCAACAGAACGGCGACTGAGTGAACCCGGCAAGAAGCACCTCGAATGCCTCAAGGCCCGGACGAATAAAGCGCTGCATCCATGCCCTCATCGTGGTGTCGCGATCCCCTGTCAGACTGGCGGCATAGGCGACGGTGCCGAGGTTGCACACAGGATGCACATCCACCGCCAGCGCATGGGCCAGTGCGCGCACATGTGCCGCCTGAACCGGGTCGCTGGGCACCCAACCCATACCGCGCGTGGTGTCGAGATATTCCAGGATGGCCAGCGACTGGGTGAACCGCTGCCCGTCGATTTCCAATACAGGCACCAGTCCTTGCGGGTTGCGGGCCATGTGTTCGGCGCCCTTCTGTGCCCCTGCGACCAGATCCACCGGGACCGAGCGCCACGGCACCCCGGCGAGGTTCAGCGCAATCCGCACCCGGTAGCTGGCGGACGAACGCCAGTAGTCGAACAGGAGTGCCTCAGACACTTTTGAGTTCTTTGGCATGCATCCAGTCGGCATGACGCGGGGCCTTTTTGGTGCGCGACCATTCTTCCAGCATGTCCCATTTCACGTCGTTGAGCCGCGCCAGCATCGCATCTTCCGCCGGGTCGGGGCAGGCCAGTTCGATGCGGTGGCCGTTGGGATCGAAGAAATAGATCGAGTGGAAGATCGAGTGATCGGTGACGCCCAGAACCTCAACCCCGTTGGCCTCGAGATGGTCGCGGTAGGCAATCAGCTCGTCCCGGTCACGGACCTTGAAGGCGATGTGCTGAACCCAGACCGGCGTGTTCGGGTCGCGGCCCATTTCGGGCTTGGTCGGCAGTTCGAAGAACGCCAGCACGTTGCCGTTTCCGGCATCGAGGAACACATGCATGTAGGGATCGGGTTCATGGGTCGAGGGCACGTGATCCTCGGCAATGGCAAGGATGAAGTCCATCTTCAGCATTTTGCCATACCATTCGACGGTCTCCTTGGCGTCCTTGCAGCGATAGGCGACGTGGTGAATCTGTTCGATCTTCATGGCGCGTCTCCTGTCAGGCGTGCGGCCTCGACCGCATCCGCCAGCACCGCGTTGTCGCCGATATGGTTCGCCAGAACCAGGATCAGCCGCGCGTTCAGAGCATCGCTTTCTGCCTTGGTCAAGCCGTCATGGGCAGCCAGCCAGCCGGCATAGAAATCGTCGGGCTTGGCAAGGTTGGGGGTCAGGATCAGGTCGGACATCGGATCACTCCTTTCCCGTGGCGCGGCGGATCGCGGCACGCATCAGGTGGTCGTCATAGCTGGGGCGGCGGGCGGCGACGTGCTGATCGGGGCGGATCAGGTAGACCGCGCTGTCATTGTCGCCCAGATAGCGCTCTTTCAGCGCCATGGTCGGGTCATCCTTCACCGACAGCGCGAGCCGGGTGACTGTTATGCCGTCTTCCTCGATGCTTTCGGGCGCGTCGGCGTCGATGGTCAGAAGGGTGAAGCCGATGCCCAGCTGATCCAGCAGGAACCCGTCGCCCAGAGCCACGTCGGGGCAGGGCGATCCGGGGCGGCTGCGGGCAGGACCGTCCAGCGCATCGGCCGAATTCAGCGGCGAGCCGTCATAGGTGCAGGGCACACTCAGGCGGCCCGAATTCACCAGCGGGCGCGCAAAATCATACTGTTCGGACAGATCCAGCACCGCGTCACGCATGATCCGGCTGATTTCGGATTTCGGTGTGATGAAATCGGTCGAGCGGGTCGAGTTCATGATGTTCTCTTCCGCGCCGTGGATGCGTTCGACATCGTAGCTGTCCAAAAGGCTTTCGGGCGCGTTGCCATCGAGGACCAGTTTCAGCTTCCAGATCAGGTTGTCGGTATCCTGCAACCCGCTGTTGGCGCCGCGCGCGCCAAAAGGCGACACCTGATGCGCCGAGTCCCCGGCAAACAACACCCGGCCATAGCGGAATTTCTCCATCCGGCGGCACTGGAACGTGTAGATCGACACCCATTCCAGTTCGAAATCCACGTCATCCCCCAGCATCGCCTTGAGGCGCGGAATGACGTTCTCGGGGCGTTTTTCCTTTTCCTTGTCGATGTCCCAGCCCAGTTGCAGGTCAATGCGCCAGACATTGTCGGGCTGCTTGTGCAACAGCGCCGACTGCCCCTTGTTGAAGGGCGGGTCGAACCAGAACCAGCGCTCGGACGGGAAATCGGCCTCCATCACCACGTCGGCGATCAGGAAATTGTCCTCGAACACACGACCCACGAAATCCAGCCCCAGCATCGACCGTGTCGGCGAGGTCGCGCCGTCACAGGCAATCAGCCAGTCCGCTTCGAGGTTATAGGAGCCTTCGGGCGTGTCGATCTCAAGCGTGACGTGATCGGGATGGGTGCCGATCGCCGAGACCTTGTTGCGGCCCCGGATTTCGATCATGGCGCCCTCGACCTGCAAATCACGGACCCGTTCGACGAGGAATTGTTCAAGGTAATATTGCTGGAGGTTGATGAAAGCGGGGCGGCGGTGGCCCTTTTCGGCCAGCAATTCGAACTTGTAGACCTCACGCGTGTCGAAAAACACCTTGCCGACATCCCATTCGACGCCCTTGTCGACCATCTTCTGACCGCAGCCCAGACGGTCGAGGATTTCCAGCGGCCGCTTGGCGAAACAGATGGCGCGGCTGCCAAAGCTGACGCGGTCATTGTCATCCAGAACCACCACCTCGATCCCCTGCTGGGCCAGGTCGATGGCAGCGGCCAGGCCAACCGGACCGGCCCCGATCACGACCACCTTGCGGCGGGCCGGGGTGGTCTGATCCTGGTCCTCGCTGCGCTCGTACGGGTAAAGCGGTATCTCGAAAATCTTGGTCATGGTCTCCTCCCGGGCAGGCGTGCAGGCCTAGAATGCCACCAAGCGCGGGTGACGTGTTTGATGTAGGTCATCGGTCAGTTGGGCTGACCTTTCGCCTAGCCCTGCAACGCCTCCCACATTTCCAGATCGCGCTGGGCGGTCCAGATGCGGGGGGTGTCAATCCCGCGGGCCTCGTCATAGGCGCGGGCGACGTTGAAGGGCAGGCAGTGTTCATAGATCGCGTAATCGGCGAATTTCGGGTCACATTCGGCGCGGACCGCATCCCATGCTTCCTTGAGCGACCCGCCCCGTGCCGCAACCCTCGCCACCGGACGATAGGTGCTTTCCACGAAATCGCGGGTGTTCTCGATGGCGGCATTGACCATGTCCTTGCCCACGAGTGCATCGCCGCGCCCCGGTGCGATGGCATCGACGTCGAACCATTTGATCGCGTCCAGCGTGTCGCCCCAATCGTTGAAATGCCCGTCGCCGCAGTAGCAGGCCGAGTGGTACTCGACGATGTCTCCGGTGAACATGACGTTCTGGTCGGGGACATGGATCACGATGTCACCAGCGGTATGCGCCCGGCCGAGATGCATCAGGTCAACCCGGCGATTGCCGAGGTAAACGGTCATCGAGTCGCTGAAGGTCGTCGTCGGCCAAGTCAGGCCGGGGATCGATTCATGACCTTCGAACAGGCGCGGGAAACGCTGGAACTCACTGTCCCAGTCCTCTTGTCCACGCTCGACCACCATGGCGCGGGCCATGTCCGACATCAGGATCTGGTCAGCACCATAGGCAGATGCCCCCAGCACCCGCACGGCATGATAATGGGTCAGCGCGACATGGGTGATCGGCTTGTCCGTCACCTCGCGCACTTTCTCGATCACCTTGTTGGCAAGGCGCGGGGTGGCCTGCGCCTCGACGATCATCACGCTGTCGTCGCCGACAATGACGCCCGAGTTCGGGTCGCCCTCGGCAGTAAAGGCCCACAGGCCCTCGCCCACCTCTTCGAAGGTGATGGTCTTTTCGGTCATGTCGCCTTGTGATGCGAATGCTTTGGCCATGATGGGTTTCCTCAGCGTTTGTAGGGGGCGTCAAGTGCGGGCAGCACGGTGCCCGCGCAGCTGCCGAAGCCGATGGTGAAGCCGTCGCCGCGCGCCGCGCCGGTCAGGGTCACGGTGTCGCCGTCTTCGATAAAGCTGCGGGTCTCGCCCGTGTCCAGCGTCAGCGGTTCCTTCCCGCCCCAACTCAGTTCCAGAAGGCTGCCGCGCTCTGGCTTGGTCGGGCCCGAGATCGTGCCCGATCCCAGAAGATCGCCCACCCGCATCGGGCAGCCGGCGGTGCTGTGATGGGCCAGCTGCTGGGCGGCCGAGTAATACATCTCGCGGTAATTCGTGCGCGCGATGGTGGTGGCGGGTTTGCCTTTGGGCGCAAGGGCCACGGCAAGGTCGATGTCATAGAGCATCGGACCTCGGTCCTTGAGGTGGTCCAGCAGTTCGAACTCGCGCTCGGGCGTGTCGCAGCGGAACGGCTCCAGCGCGGCGCGGGTCACGATCCACGGGCTGATCGTGGTCGCCGTCGCCTTGGCCTGGAACGGGCCAAGCGGCTGGTATTCCCAGGCCTGGATGTCGCGGGCCGACCAGTCGTTCAGCAACACATAGCCGAAGATATTGTCAAACGCCTCATCGACCGAGATCGGACCGTCCGAGGCGGTGCCGACAATTGCGCCCATCTCAAGCTCAAGGTCAAACCGGCGCGACGGCAGGAAGGCGGGCAAGTCGTGGTCTGGCGATTTCAATTGCCCCCACGGACGCCGCACATCCGTCCCTGACACCACGACGGACGACGCCCGGCCATTATAGCCAATCGGGATGTGCAACCAGTTCGGCGGCAAGGCGTTCGCAGGGTCGCGGAACATCGAGCCGACATTGAAAGCGTGATGGCGTCCGGCATAGAAATCGGTGAATTCACTGACCCGGAACGGCATATGCATCACCGCATCAGCCATTGGAACCGAATAGGTGATGCACAAATCACGGGTCGTCTCGTCCGCGCCCTCGCCCAGTAAGGCCTGCAACGCGTCTCGGAACCGCGCCCAGACCGCCGGTCCCAATTCCATGAAATCGTTCCAGAAAGGCGCGTCCAGCACATCGGCGTCCGCGTCGGCGCGCAGGATGCCCGCGGCCTCAAGCCCGGTCACGTCCAGTATCCGGTCACCAATTGCCACGCCACAGCGCAGATCGCCATCACCAACTGAAAACACGCCGTAAGGCAGGTTGTTCAGTGGAAACGCCCCTTCAGGGTCATTCGCCGTCTCGATCCAGGACCGCATCAATCCCATATCATGTCTCCATCCTCTTGCCCGAAATACCTCGGGGGGAGCGTCACAAGCCCCGCTTGTGACCGGGGGGCAGCGCCCCCCTTGCCGTCATTTCTTGCCGGGTGTGCCGTCAAACTTCTTCTCAAGATCGGCCCAGCAGTCGATGTAATCATCCTGCAACGGCGCGTCCTTGGCTGCAAATGCGGTCAGGTGCTGCGGGAAGCGGGTCTCGAACATGAAGCACATGGTGTTGTCCAGCTTCTCCGGTCCCAGATCGGCATTGGACGCACCTTCAAAGGCGTTCCGGTCCGGCCCGTGCGGGATCATCATGTTGTGCAGGGACAACCCGCCGGGGATGAACCCTTTTGGCTTGGCGTCATACTGGCCATAGATGTTGCCCATCAGTTCCGACATGATGTTCTTGTGATACCACGGCGGGCGGAACGTGTCCTCGGCCACCATCCAGCGTTCGCGGAACAGGACAAAGTCGATATTGGCGGTGCCGGGTTGACCCGAGGGCGCCGTCAGCACGGTAAAGATCGACGGGTCCGGGTGATCGAACAGGATCGCGCCCACAGGACAATAGGTGCGCAGGTCGTATTTCACCGGCGCGTAGTTGCCGTGCCACGCTACCACGTCCAGCGGCGAATGGCCGATTTCGGTCTTGTGGAACTGGCCGCACCATTTGACGGTCACGGTCGAGGGCACCTCGCGATCTTCAAAGGCGGCGACGGGAGATTTGAAATCCCGCCGGTTCGCCATGCAGTTCGCCCCGATGGGGCCACGGCCCGGAAGCTCGAATTTCTGGCCGTAATTCTCGCAGACAAATCCGCGCGCGGGGCCTTCCAGAACCTCGACGCGATAGACAAGGCCGCGCGGGATGATGGCGATTTCCTTCGGCTCGATGTCGATGACACCCAACTCGGTGGAAAAGCGCAGAACGCCTTCCTGCGGCACGACCAGAAGTTCGGAATCGGCCGAGAAGAAATAGTCGTCCTCCATCGATTGGGTCACGAGGTAGATGTGGCTGGCCATGCCAACCTGCGTGTTCACATCCCCCGCCGTGGTCATGGTGCGCATACCTGTCAGCCATGTCAGTTTGTCCCCAGTATGCGGCACCGGGTCCCAGCGGTACTGACCCAGCGAGATCACGTCCGGGTCGACATTCGGCGCGGATTTCCACAGCGGCAGGTCGATCTTTTCGAAACGGTGCGTGTGTTTCACCGACGGGCGAATGCGATAGCACCATGTCCGTTCGTTCTGATGGCTGGGTGCGGTGAAGGCGGTGCCCGAGAGCTGTTCTCCATAAAGACCGTAGTTGCATTTCTGCGGGCTGTTCATGCCCTGCGGCAGGGCGCCGGGCAGGGCCTCGGTTTCGAAATCATTGCCAAAGCCGGGCATGTAACCCTGATGCGGGCCGGGCAAAGAGGGGGCGATGGTCATCCGGCTGGGATGTTTCTGGTCGGTCATCGGGCGCTCTCCTGTCGAATTTGGTTGCTTTGGTAATAGTTGGTTTTGTAACTAACAAGCCGGGAGAGCAAAAAAATGACTCAAATCGACATCTTTGATCTGCGCGGCTTTCTGCCCTACCTGCTGGCGCAGGCGGCGGAAGAGGCAAGTCTGGGGTTTGCCCAAGTATACAAGGAAAAATACGGATTGCTGAGGACGGAATGGCGGGTGCTGTTCCACCTTGGAATCTATGGTGAAATGACGGCCACGGGGATCGGGGCGAAGGCCAAGCTGCACAAGACCAAGATCAGCCGCGCCGTGCAACGGCTGGTCGAGCGGCGATTCGTCACCCGAGAAAGGCTGGACAGCGACCGGCGGCAGGAAATCCTGCGGCTGACGCCCGCGGGGATGCGGGCCTATCGCGACCTGAACGCGGTGGCGCAGCAATACGAACAGAAGCTTTTGGCCGGGTTCAGCGACGGAGAAATCGATGTGCTGCGTTCTACTCTGAAACGGCTTGCCAACCTTGGCTGATGGCAGCCGGTCGCATTCAGAAAAGGAGTGGCAGTATGCGGGCGCAACAAAATTGGGACGGGCTGTCGCGGATCAATCATTGGGTCCTTGCGGTGATGATGATCGGGATGCTGGTTTTCGGCGTCTATCTGCACGAGTTCATGCCGCGCGGACCGGAAAAGGCAGCGCTGATCGGTGTCCACAAGGCGGTTGGGGTACTGATCTTTTTCCTCGCGCTCTGGCGGGTCGGGTATCGGCTGGTCCGGGGTTTTCTGCCGGATGCCGCGCCGATGGCACGCTGGCAATCCGTGTCGGCAAAGCTGGCGCATTGGGGGCTTCTGGCCTCGGTGGTTCTGATGCCGTTGACGGGAATGCTGGGGTCTTATTTCGGGGCGCGTCCCGTGGATGTGTTTGGCATGTTCACCATGCCTGCGGTCGAGATCGCCAATGCCGACCCTGCCGGGATGTTCATGGGGCTGCACGGGGGTTTTGCCAAGCTGACGATCTTCCTGTTGCTGCTGCATCTGGCTGGTGCGCTGAAACACCACCTGGTTGACCGGGACGCAACGTTGAAGCGGATGCTCGGTCGCGCCTGACCGGCAGGGGCTTTACATGACCCTGCGGAAAGGCGACTGGTTGGCCCGTCGCCTTTTTGCAATGCCGGAGACCGCCAATGAATGACCATCCCACTGAGACCGGGCTTGACCCGCAGGACTGGGAGGCGTTCAGGGCGCGGGCGCATGAGATGCTGGACCGCGCAATGGACCACATGATGGGCGCGGGCGAGGGCCCGGTCTGGCGCGCGCCGACCGAGGACCTGGCAAGCCGGTTTTCGCGGCCGGTGCCGCAGGACGGGCAGGGCGGTGATGCGGTGATGGCGGATATCGCGGCGCTGATGCCCTTTGGCGTGGGCAATGCCCATCCCCGGTTCCTTGGCTGGGTACATGGGGCCGGCACGCCGTCCGGGGTTATCCCGGAACTGGCAGCAGTGGCGATGAATGCCAACCTTGGCGGGCGGCACCACGGTGCGGCGCTGGTTGAAAAACAGGTCGTGAACTGGTGCAAGTCGCTGTTTGGCTTTCCCGAGGAGGCCAGCGGGCTGATTGTCACCGGCACGTCGATGGCGACGATCATCGCGCTGAAGGCGGCGCGGGACCGGGTGCTGGGGTTTGTAAACCGGGCCGAGGGCAATGGCGGCGGCGGGCTGGTCGGCTATGCATCCGCCGAGGCCCATGCATGTATCGCCCGTGCCTTTGATCTGCTGGGGCTGGGCTCGGACGCGCTGCGCAAGGTGCCCGTGACGGATGCGTTCGAGATGGATATCGACGCGCTGCGCCAGCGGATCGACTGGGACAGGGCGCGGGGGCTGACTCCTTTTGTGGTGATCGGCACAGCGGGCAGCGTCAATACCGGCGCGATTGACGATCTGGACGCACTGGCCGATATCGCGGCAGAGCATGGGATGTGGTTCCATGTTGATGGTGCGTTCGGCGCGCTGGGCCTGTTGTCGCCCGAGATCGCGCCGCGCCTATCGGGGATCGGGCGGGCAGAGTCGCTGGCTTTCGATTTCCACAAATGGATGCAGGTCACCTATGACGCGGGCTGTGTGCTGATCCGGGACGAGGAGGCCCATCGCCGCGCCTTTTCCGACCGGCCGGATTACCTCAGCCCCGCCACGCGCGGGTTGTCGGCGGGCAATCCCTGGCCGGTGGAATACGGGCCGGAATTGTCGCGCGGTTTCCGGGCGTTGAAGGTGTGGGCGCAGATTGCTGAACACGGGGTCGCAAAACTGGGGCAGGTGGTGATGCAGAATTGCGCGCAGGCGCGCTATCTGGCCAATCGCATCGCACAGGAACCCATGCTGCAACCGCTGGCCCCGGTGTCACTGAATATCTGCTGTTTCCGCTTCGTGGCGCAGGGACTGGACGGAGACGCGCTGGACCGGCTGAACGACGAGATCGTGATCCGGCTGCAGGAAAGCGGCATCGCCGCGCCTTCGACCACGCGGCTGGGTGGCGAGCTGGCGATCCGGGTGAACATCACAAACCACCGCACCCGGCTGGCGGACATGGACATACTTGCCGATGCGGTGATCAAGACCGGGCAGGCGGTGGTGGACGAGATTTAGAAGTCGATCTCGACCCCCGGCAGGTTCAGCGCCTTCATCAGGTCACGCAATTCCTGCCGTGCGGCGACGTTGGAGATATTGAGCTGCTTGACGCCGATATCCTTGAGGTCCAGCAGCGTCAGGCCACGGGGGAACAGTTCGCGGAAGATCACCCGCTCGTTGAAGCCGGGGGCAACGCGGAAACCGATACGCTTGGCGAGGTTTTCCAGCGCCTTACCCATCTTCTCTTTGTTCACCATTTGCTGCGCGCCCATGCGGTTGCGCATCACGATCCAGTCGATCGGGCGCAGCCCGGCCTGCGCGCGCAGCTGTCGGGCGTTCCAGACCATTTCGGAATAGACAGAGGGGCCGAGGATTTTCTCGCCATCGGTGTCGATCCGCGCCAGAAGGTCGAAATCGACAAAGCTGTCGTTCAGCGGCGTGACCAGCGTATCGGCCAGCGAATGGGCAACCTGACTGAGACGGGTATGCGAGCCCGGACAGTCGATCAGGATGAAATCGCTTTCCGGTTCAAGCTCGGCCACGGCCACCGAGAGGCGCAGGTCATAGACATTCTCGCCCGGTTTCAGCGTCGCCGGGTCCACTTGCGGCAGGTCGATATACCGCGGTCCGGCCAGAGTCAGCCCCGAGGCGGCGGCGAACTTGGCGCGGTTCTCGGCGTAGCGGCCAAAGGTTTTCTGGCGCAGGTCAAGGTCCAGCGCACCAACCCGGTGTCCCATCCGCGCCAGCGCGGTTGCGATATGCATCGACAGGGTGGATTTCCCCGCGCCGCCCTTTTCGTTCCCGACGACGATAATATGTGCCATGGCCGTTGCCCTTGCCTGTCCCTTTTTGCCGGGCCATACCCGCCCGGAAGGTCCTTATGCCCACTATATGTTGGGCAAGGCAATAGGGGAAGCGCCCAGTATTGCGGGCTTTAGGGGGTGTCGGCGTCGCGCCACATGCCGGGGTCCAGCCCGTCCAGTGTCCAGTCGCCAATTGCATATCGGATCAACCGCAATGTCGGGTGTCCCACCGCCGCCGTCATGCGCCGGACCTGGCGGTTTCGGCCCTCGCTGATGATCAGTTCGATCCAGCAGTCGGGCACGGATTTGCGGAAGCGCACCGGCGGGGTGCGGGGCCACAGTCCGGGCGGTTCGTCGATCCGTCGCACTTTGGCCGGGCGGGTGGGGCCGTCCTTCAGCGCGACACCCCCTCGCAATGCGGCAAGGGCGGCATCATCCGGTAGGCCTTCGACCTGCACCCAATAGGTCTTGGGCTTCCTGAAGCGCGGGGACGAGATGCGGGCCTGCAGCTTGCCATCGCTGGTCAGCACCATCAGCCCCTCGGAATCGCGGTCAAGCCGGCCGGCGGGATAGACGCCCGGCAGGTCGATGAAATCCGAAAGCGTCTGGCGTTTTGTGCCTTCTGTGCCCCTGTCGGTGAATTGCGACAGGGTATCGAAGGGTTTGTTGAACAGGATGGTGCGAGGCGCGGGGCGGGACATGGGCATGGTCTTAGCGCAGCGCGTCTGTCAAGGCGAGGGGGCTTGCAACGCCTTCGGTTTCAGATCAGGAATGGGCGGCAAGACAGGAAGGACGCGCGCATGAATACCAAGGATATGAAACCCGCCACGCTGGCCGCGCAGGCAGGAGGGGTGATCGACCCGCAAAGCGGCGGTGTGGTTGTGCCGATCCAGCCCTCGACGACGTTCGTGCGGGGGCAGGACTATGCGCCGCTGAACTCGGCCAACACCTATGCGCGCGACCACAATGACACCGCGCGCATCGCCGAAGAGGTGCTGGCCCAGCTCGAAGGTGCGGCGGATGCGCTGTTGTTTCCGTCCGGCATGGCGGCGATTGCGGCCCTGTTCCGCACCGTGCCCAATGGCGGGGCGGTTATCGTGCAATCGGGCATCTACTGGGGCACGACGAAATGGATTCGCGATTTCTGCGCCCGGCGCGAGATCACCTGCCACGAGGTCGACGCCAGCGATGCCGACGCTCTGGATGCGCTGAGCAATGACGTCACAGCGCATATCGTCTGGATCGAGACGCCGTCGAACCCCTGGTTGAAAACCGTCGACATTGCCCGCGCCGCATCCGCTGCAAAAAAGGCGGGCGCTCTGCTGGCGGTGGACAATACCGCCGCGACGCCTGTTCTGAGCCAGCCTTTGGCGCTGGGGGCCGATATCGTCATGCATTCGGCAACCAAGGCCATCAACGGACATTCCGACGTGCTGGCAGGTGTGCTTTGCACGAAGGCACAGGACAAGGTCTGGGAAATGATCGCCGAGGATCGCGCCACTGCGGGCGCGGTGATCGGGCCGTTCGAGGCGTGGCTTTTGCTGCGCGGCATGCGGACGCTGCCGCTGCGGGTGAAAGAGATGTGCCGCAACGCCGAAAAGGTCGCGGCGTATCTGGCTGACCATCCGCGCGTGACCGAGGTCTTGTATCCCGGACTTGCGTCGCATCAGGGCCACGCGGTCGCGGCGCGGCAGATGGCGGGCGGCTTCGGATTCCTGATGTCCTTCTGCGTCAAAGGCTCGCGCGAGGACGCGCTGGCGGTGGCGGGGCGGCTGAAACTGTTTCACCGCGCAACGTCGCTTGGCGGGGTGGAAAGCCTTGTCGAGCATCGCCACACGATCGAACCTCACACCGGCATTCCCGAGACCCTGTTGCGGATCTCGGTCGGGATCGAGGATGCAGGTGATTTGATCGACGATCTGGCGCAGGCGCTGGGCCAGTCTTAACGCTCCCGCCGGTTTCGGGGGCTGTCGCCCCCTGCCAACCGTTGGGCGTGGCGCCGCGCTGATGCGCGGCGGATTGGGTATTTGGAACCAGTAAAAAGTCAGAGCGCGGCGCGGGCGTCGGCGAGCCAGTTTCCAAGAAGTGCCTGGGCGAGCCGTGCCAGCCTGTCCTCATTTTCGTTAATGTCGGCGAGGAACCTGGCTTCTGCATCCGTTCCCAGTGCGGAACAGAGATCGTCACGTGCGCCGGGGCCGGACATCCAGTCGGCAAATGCGGCGCTGTCGATTTCCGGGTGGAACTGGACGGAGAGTGCCGCGCCGGAGCCGCGCATGGCCTGAACCGCGCAATTGGGGCTGGAGGCGATGGTGTGGAAGCCATCAGGAAGGGTTCTGACTTCGGCTGCGTGCCATTGGACTGCAACCGAGTCCGGCAGGGCGCCTTTCAGGGCCGGGTCGCTGAGGTCAAAGGGCAAGATACCGATTTCCGCCTGTTGTGCCAGGCCGACCGTGCCGCCCATGGCGACGGCCAGCAGCTGATGGCCAAGGCAGATGCCGAAATAGGGTTTCTGAGCGTCAATAGCTGTGCGGATGAAGGCGATTTCCGGGGCAAGCCACGGGTAGAGGTCTGACTGCCAGACCTGTGCAGCCCCGCCCAGCACCCAGAGCGCGTCGAACGTGTCGAGCGTGGGCCAGTCGGTGATGTCGGGGACGACAAGGGCGGTGGTGGAAATGCCTTCGCGGGCCAGCATCTGTCGAAACCGGCCCGCGTGTTCTGTTGCGGCGTGCTGAAGGATCAGCAGGCGCATCGGCGTCAGACGCTCATGCAGATGTATTTCATTTCGAGGTAATCCTCGGTGCCGTGGCTCGACCCCTCGCGCCCCATGCCGGACTGTTTGACCCCGCCAAACGGTGCGACCTCGGTCGAAATGAGGCCGGTGTTGACGCCGACCATGCCGTATTCCAGCGCCTCGGCGACGCGCCACACGCGGCTGACGTCCTTGGCGTAGAAATAGCTGGCAAGGCCATAGATCGTGTCATTGGCCTGTTCGATAACGTCTTCTTCGTTGTCGAACTTGAACAGCGGAGCGAAGGGGCCGAAAGTCTCGTCCTGCGCGACCAGCATGTCGCGGGTCACGTCGCTGACGATGGTGGGTTCAAAGAAGGTGCCGCCAAGCGCGTGGCGCTGGCCACCGGTCAGGACTTTGGCGCCCTTGGCCACTGCGTCGGCGAGGTGTTCCTCGACCTTTTCTACCGCGTCCTCGGTGATTAGCGGGCCGGCGACAACGCCGTCGTCGAATCCGTCACCGACCTTCATCGCCTTGACCGCGGCGGTGAATTTCTGTGCAAAGGCGTCATAGACACCGGCCTGCACGTAGATGCGGTTGGCGCAGACGCAGGTCTGGCCGTTGTTGCGGTATTTCGAGATCATCGCACCTTCGACGGCGGCGTCGAGATCGGCGTCGTCGAAGACGATGAAGGGGGCGTTACCGCCCAGTTCCATCGACACTTTTTGCACCTGATCCGCCGCCTGTTTCAGCAGGATGCGGCCCACTTCGGTCGAGCCGGTGAAAGTGATCTTCTTGACGGTCGGGTTCGACGTGAATTCCTGCCCGATGGCCGAGGAGCGCGACGAGGTGATGACCGAGAACACCCCCTTGGGCACGCCCGCGCGTTCGGCAAGCACCGCCATGGCAAGGGCCGACAGCGGGGTTTCACCTGCCGGTTTCGACACCATCGCGCACCCCACCGCCAGCGCGGGGGCGACCTTGCGCGCGATCATGGCGTTGGGGAAGTTCCACGGCGTGATCGAGGCGACGACACCGACGGGTTGTTTTATCACGACGATGCGCTTGTCGGGCTGATGGCCGGGAATGGTCTCGCCATAGGTGCGCTTGGCCTCTTCGCCGAACCACTCGATGAACGAGGCGCCATAAAGGATTTCGCCACGGGCCTCGGGCAGGGGTTTGCCCATTTCGGCGGTCAGGATCGCGGCGAGGTCGTCAGCGTTCTCGACCATTAGCTCGTACCACTTACGCAGGATGGCGGCGCGGTCCTTGCCTGTGCGTGCGGCCCAGTCCTTTTGCGCGGTCCTGGCGGCGGCGATGGCGCGGCGGGCCTCGTCCACGCCCATGTCGGGCACGGTGCAGATCACGTCGCCACGCGCGGGGTTGGTGACCTCGAAGGTGGCGCCACTGTCGGCGTCACACCAGTTGCCGCCGATGAAGGCCTGGGTCTTCAGAAGCGATGGGTCTTTCAGCTTGGCGGTCAGTTCGGTGGCGGTCATGTCGAATCCTGTCGTCAGATACTGCATTTTGGCGCAGTCTTTGTTTTTGTCAGGCCCCGGGCAAGCGCAATCGCGCAGGTCGGGAATGTTTTCGGACGGCGCAGGTGTCGCGCCGTCCGTTGGTCCGGTTCTGTTGCCGATTCAGGCGGGCAGGTGCCCTTCACGGCGCAGGTCCGCAATCACGTCCTCCATTGCCGCGCGCAAAGTGTCGACCAGTTCGTCGACTTCTGCGCGGGTGATCGTGAGTGGTGGAGACATGATGTTGAGGTTGCCAACAGGGCGCACCAGAAGGCCGCGTTTTTCGGCTGCAGCGGCGATGCGTTTGCCGATATCGACCTCATGCGGGAATTCCTCGCGGGTGTCGGTGTCGGCGACATTGACGACGCAGGCCATCAGGTTCTTGCCCCGGATATCGCCGACGGTCGGCAGGTCGCGCAGCGTGTTGAGCCGTTCCATGAAATATGGCCCGATGTCATCGGCAACGTAAGCGGGCAGATTCTCGCGCTCCATGATCTCGATGTTTTTCAGCGCGGCGGCGCAGGCGACCGGGTGGCCGGCATAGGTATAGCCATTGGTGAACCAGCGGTCGTGGCCGGCCTCGGCGATGACGTCATAGATGGCATCCGAGAAAATGGCCGCGCCCAGCGGTTGATACCCTGAAGTCAGCCCTTTGGCGCAGACGATGCCGTCGGGCTGGATGCCCATCACGTCCTTGGAGGCAAACCACGCCCCGACGCGACCAAAGGCGGTCACGACCTCGTCCGCGATATACAGGATGCCATGTTCGCGGCAGATCTCGCGGGTCTCGCGGATATAGCGGCTGGGCGGAACGACGACGCCACCGGCGCCGAGGATCGGTTCGGCGAAATGGGCGGCGATGTTTTCCGGGCCTTCCCGTTCGATGGTGGCGCGGAACTCGTCAATCAGCCATTGCTCGAAGTCTTCTTCGGCCACGCCTTCAACCGGGCGATACATGTTCGGCTCGCTCACATAGACCACCATGTCGGTGTCATAATGGAACTCGGGCATACGGTCGCCGGGTTTGCCGGTCATCGACTGGGTAATGTAGGTCGAGCCGTGGTAGGACCCGCGCCGTGTGATGATCTTCTTGCGCGATTTCTGGCCCTTGCAGCCCCAGTAGAAATGGATCAGCCGCACCATCGAGTCATTTGCTGTCGAGCCGCCGCAGGTCAGCATCACCTTGTTCAGATCGCCCGGCGCAAGTTCCGCCAGTTTCGCGGTCAACAGTGCGGCGGGGGCGTTGGTCACGTCGACAAACGGGTTGGCATAGGCCATGCGGCGGGTCTGGTCGGCGATGGCGTCGACCATCTCGTCGCGGCCATAGCCGATGTTCATGCACCACAACCCGCCGATCCCGTCGAGATAGCGTTTGCCGTGGGCGTCATAGGTATAGACCCCTTCGGCCCGGTCGAGGATCAGCGAGCCTTCTTCGCGGAAACTGTCGAAATGGGTCCAGGGATGCAGGAAATGCGCGCGGTCCTTTTGCCAGATGTCGCGCGTGGTGTCGTTTGGCAGGGTGGTGTCCATGTCCAGCCTCGTGTCATTGTCTTTTGCCCCGTCATTTGGATCGGACGTTGCACACGATACCGGCAGAACATGACAGGTGGCGCGGACCGGGGGAATATACCGGATGAGATAAGGCAGTTTCAGCAAGGCGGGCGGTTGCCTTGCCATGCCCCGCCGCTTAGGGTCGGAACATCGAAGGAGCCTCTGCGTTGAACACCCCATTGCCGCCGGAAACAATCGCCCTGATCGCAGGCGACAAGGGTGCCGCGCTGGGCGATGTCAGCGGGGCCATTGCCGGATGGTATGCCGCCGGGGACGAAGGCGCGCTGGCCAAGCGGGTCTCGGCCGATCTGGGACGGTTCACCGGGGCGAACTCGATCGTGGTGCTGGAATTCAGAACTGATCTGCAACCCCGGATGATCTTTGCCAAGGGGCGCAGCACGACCCATGATCTGGGCGGCTATATCACCGGGTTCTATGCGGTCGACCCGTTTTACGACCTGTTCGCCGTTCAACGCAGTTTCGGCGTCTTCCATGTCAATCTCGAAGGCCGGGACGAGTTTGATCTGAACGAGGTCTATCGCCGCCATATCAGCCGCTCGGTCGGGCGGGACGAGATCGGGATCCTCCTGGACATGGGGCAGGGGCAGTGCATTCATATCTCGCTTCTGTTGTCGCTGGAAAGCGACGACCAGGTGCGCGGGGCGATGGATTTCTGCAAGGCGGTTCTTGTGCCGCTGACCGAAGCGTTCCGCCAGAAGGTGGCCGGCCCCAAGGATGAACCCGCCGATCCCCGCCGCGAGGTGCATCGCATCGTGACCCGCGCCATCGAGGGCTTTGGTGCGGATATCCTGACGCCCCGCGAACAAGAGGTCGCGACCCTGCTTCTGAAAGGGCATTCGGCAAAATCCATGGCGCGCATGCTGGATATCGCGCCGGGTACGGCGGCGCTGCACCGCGCCAATGTCTATCGCAAGCTGGGGATCAACGGGCAGGGCGATCTGTTTGCCGCGTTTCTGTCCCAGTTGATGGGTACTTAGCCGCCAAACGGCCGTGAAGCGCGTGACGCTGCGTAAAAACCTCTGGATTCTTGCAACTGATAGCGCTAACAGTGCGGCCAACCGAAACACGTGACTCGGGGCGCGATTGCGCCGACACTGGTTATTGACCGGGGGAAACCCCCGCTAATGGACGGAACACGACATGGTCTCACGCGTCATTCCCGTTGAACCCTTCGACCTCGTGCTGTTTGGCGCCACCGGCGATCTGGCCTATCGCAAGATCCTGCCGGGGCTGTTTCACCGTTTCCAGGTTGAACAGATGCCCGCCGACGCCCGGGTCATAGGCGCCGCGCGTACCGAGATGACGACCGAGGGTTTCCGCGATCACGTCGCACAGGCGGTGCGGGACGCGGTGGGGGACGACACCGAGGTGCTGAAAGCGCTGCCCGCCTTTCTGGAGTGTCTGGATTACGTGCCCGTCGATGCGATGGGCGATGGCGGCTGGGACGATCTGGGGGATAAACTGCGCGACAACGTGGTGCGCGCCTTCTACCTGTCGGTGGGGCCGCGTTTCTTTGGGCCGATTGCCGGCGCGCTGGCCAAACGCGGGCTTGCGACACCCGAAAGCCGCATCGTGGTCGAGAAACCCTTTGGCCACGACCTGGCCTCGGCAAAGGCGCTGAACGCCGATTTGCGCGCAGCGTTTCGCGAGGATCAGATTTACCGGATCGACCATTACCTGGGCAAGGAAACGGTGCAGAACCTGATGGCGCTGCGCTTTGCCAACTCACTCTGGGAACCCTTGTGGAACTCGACCCATATCGACCACGTTCAGATCACCGTGGCCGAAAGCCTGGGGGTCGAGGGGCGTGGGGAATATTACGACCAGTCCGGCGCGATGCGGGACATGGTGCAGAACCACCTGATGCAACTCTTGTGCCTGACCGCGATGGAACCGCCTTCGAAGTTCGCGCCAACGGCTGTGCGCGACGAGAAGGTCAAGGTCATCCACGCGCTGGAGCCTGTGCCGCTGAGCGATATTGCCCGTGGCCAGTATCGCGCGCGTGATGGCGGCGACAGCTACACCGACCATGCCGGGGATCCGCGCTCGAATACCGAAAGCTTCATCGCGATGAAGGTCAAGGTCGGCAACTGGCGCTGGGCGGGAACGCCGTTCTATCTGCGCACGGGCAAGAAGCTCAGGAACCGGGTGAGCGAGATCGCCATCGTGTTCCGCGATCCGCCGCACATGATTTTCCCGAAGATGGAGCATCGGCGCGGGAACGCCCTTGTGATCCGGTTGCAACCGGATGAGGGCATCACTCTGCGCACCACTATCAAGGACCCCGGTCCCGGCGGCATGCGCCTGACCGAGGTGTCGCTGGACATGACATTCGCTGAGGCGCTTGGCGAAGAGGGGCGCGCGCAGGACGCCTATGAACGGCTGATCATGGATGTGATCCGGGGCAACCAGACCCTGTTCATGCGCGGAGACGAGGTCGAAGCAGCATGGGAATGGGCCGACCCGATCATCGCCGAATGGCAAAAAGAAGACGCCCGCCCGCCGTCCCCCTATGACGCCGGGGGATCAGGCCCCGAAGACAGTTTGATGCTGCTGCACCGCGATGGCCGCCGCTGGCGGGAAATCGGCGGTTGAGCCGCAAGATAGAAGGACTCGAGACATGAGCCTGAACAAGACCATCGACGCCGTCACCAACCGGATCATCGAACGCAGCCGCGCCACCCGTGATCCTTACATGGAGCGGATGCGCGCGGCGGCCGAGAAAGGCCCGGCGCGGGCGCATCTGAGCTGTTCGAACCAGGCGCATGCCTATGCGGGCGCGGGCGCGGACCAGTCGGCGCTGGCAACCGAAAAGGCGCCGAACCTTGGCATCGTGACGACCTATAACGACATGCTGTCGGCACACCAGCCGTTCGAGCGCTATCCCGACCTGATCCGCAAGGCGGCGCGGGATGCGGGCGCGACGGCGCAGGTGGCTGGTGGCGTTCCGGCCATGTGCGACGGGGTCACGCAGGGCGAGGCGGGGATGGAACTGTCGCTGTTTTCCCGCGACGTAATTGCAATGGCGGCGGGTGTGGCGCTGTCCCACAACACCTTTGATGCCGCCGTCTTCCTTGGCGTCTGTGACAAGATCGTGCCGGGTCTGGTGATCGCGGCGCAGAGCTTTGGCCACCTTCCGGCGGTTTTCCTGCCTGCGGGTCCGATGACATCCGGCCTGCCGAATGACGAAAAGGCCGAGGTGCGCAAGAAGTTTGCCGCCGGAGAGGTCGGGCGCGACGCGCTGATGGCGGCCGAGATGGCGGCCTATCACGGCCCCGGCACCTGCACCTTCTATGGCACAGCGAACACCAACCAGATGCTGATGGAGTTCATGGGCCTGCACTTGCCCGGCGCCTCTTTCGTGAACCCCAACACGCCCCTGCGTGATGCGCTGACCATTGCCGGGGCGCAGCGGGCTCTGTCGCTGACGGCGCTGGGCAATGCCTATACGCCGACCTGCGATATCCTTGATGAAAAGGCGTTTGTGAACGGCATTGTCGGGCTGAATGCCACCGGCGGGTCGACCAACCTTCTGATCCACCTTGTTGCCATGGCGCGGGCCGGGGGCATCATCCTGGACTGGGAGGATTTTGCCGAACTCAGCGACGTGACCCCGCTTCTGGCGCGGGTCTATCCCAATGGTCTGGCGGATGTGAACCATTTCCACGCTGCGGGTGGGCTGGGTTACATGATCGGCAGCCTGCTGGATGATGGCCTCTTGCATCCCGACACCAAGACCGTCGCGGGCGAGGGGCTGGCGCGGTATACACAGGAACCGAAACTGAAGGACGATGTGCTGGTCTGGGAGGACGGCGCAGGGGAGACGCTGAACGACAAGATCCTGCGCCCCGCCTCGGACCCGTTCCAATCCACGGGCGGTCTGAAACGGATGACCGGAAACCTTGGCACCTCGGTGATGAAAGTCTCTGCCGTGGCCGAGGAACACCGGATCGTCGAGGCGCCCGCACGGGTGTTCCATGACCAGAATGAAGTGAAAGAGGCCTTCAAGAACGGCGAGTTCACCGGCGACGTGGTGGTGATCGTGCGGTTCCAGGGACCAAAGGCGAACGGCATGCCGGAACTGCACAGCCTGACGCCCTTGCTGTCGATCCTGCAGGGGCGTGGGCAGAAAGTGGCGCTCGTCACGGATGGGCGGATGTCGGGCGCGTCAGGCAAGGTGCCTGCGGCGATCCATGTCAGCCCCGAGGCGCTGGACGGTGGCCCGATTGCCCGCGTGCGCGATGGCGACCTGGTGCGGGTCGATGCCGTGGCTGGCACGCTGGACGTTCCGGGTGTCGACCTTGCCACGCGAGAGAGCGCCACCGCCGACCTGTCAGCAAACGAGGCCGGAACCGGCCGAGAGCTTTTTGCCGTGTTCCGTCGGGCCGTCGGCTCGGCCGATACCGGCGCAACCGTATTCTGAACAAGGACTTGATGACATGACTCTTTCCCCCAAGGACGCCAGCACCCGCGCTTTCGAAATCTGCTCGCTGGCGCCGATTGTGCCTGTGCTGGTGGTCGAGGATGCCGCCACCGCGCGCCCCTTGGCCGAGGCGCTGGTCGCAGGTGGTCTGCCCGCGCTGGAAGTGACCCTGCGGACCCCGGCAGCTCTGGACGTGATCCGCGAGATGGCGCAGGTTGCGGGCGGCGTTGTCGGGGCGGGCACGGTTCTGACCCGCGCCGATGTGGTCGCTGCGAAAGAGGCTGGCGCGCAGTTTGCCGTTTCCCCCGGTGCGACCGAAGCGCTGATCGCGGCCTGCTGCGAGGAAGGGCTGCCTCTGTTGCCCGGGGCTGCGACCTCGTCCGAGGTCATGCGCCTTCTGGAGCATGGGTTTGACATGATGAAGTTCTTCCCGGCCGAAGCTTCGGGCGGCGCACCGGCGCTGAAGGCTATTGGCGCGCCGCTGGCCGCCGCGCGGTTCTGTCCGACTGGCGGAGTCAGCCCGAAAAACGCCATGGACTATCTGTCGCTGTCCAACGTGGTCTGCGCGGGCGGCAGCTGGGTCGCGCCGGGTGACAAGGTCAGGGCCGGCGACTGGGCCGGAATCGAGACGCTGGCACGGGACGCGGCCAAACTCGGCAGTTAACACCCAAGACATCGACAAAACCCCTGATCAAAGGCGTGCCCCGGCGCGCCTTTTTTCATTGTGGTTGCCGTTACGTCGTTTCGACCCCGGCACGGGAAACCGTGGACACGTGTTCGGCTTGGGTTAGAGTTGGATCAATCAAGGGTCGAACTGGCCGAGACAAAACAAATAGGGGAGGTGCTGTGATGGCGGATGTTCCGGCCAGAATGACAGCCGTGCTGCTGAAAGAAGGCGGCTATTCAGGGAAAAACGAAGGTCCGGCGATCAGCGATGCGTCGCTATACCTGGAAGAGGCCGAGATCGACGTGCCGACCCCCGGTCCGGGGCAGGTTCTGATCAAGCTGCGCGTGGCGTCGGTCAACCCGTCGGATTGCCATTTCATCAAGGGCGAATACGGCCAGCCGCGCCAGAAGGGAAAGCCCGCCGGGTTCGAGGGCTGCGGCGATGTCGTGGCCGCTGGCAAGGGCGCCGAAGCTCTGGTCGGTCAGCGCGTGGCCTTTGTCGCGTCGCCGGACGGGTCGGGGGCCTGGGCCGAATACGCGGTCACGAATGCGATCATGTGCATCCCGCTGCGTCCCGACGTGTCGGACGTGGATGGCGCGGCGCAAATCGTTAACCCGATGACCGCCATGGCCATGGTCGATATCGCCCAGCAGGACGGCGAGTCCTTTATCATCTCGGCAGCGACCAGTCAGCTTGGGAAGCTGATGACCGGTCTGGGCCGCGATCTGGGGCTGAAACCCATTGCCATGGTGCGCCGCGAAGAGGCTGTCGAGTCCCTGAAGGCGCTGGGCGCGGAAGAGGTGCTGGTGACCACCGATCCCGAATTCGAAGCCAAGACCGCCGCCATCAGTCGTGCGCTGAAGCCGCGCGTGTTCCTTGATGCGGTCAGTGACCAGATTTCCGAGACGGTGTTCGTGAACATGCCCAATGGCGCGCGCTGGATCAGCTATGGCAAGCTGAATCCGATCCCGCCGAAGCTGACACAGATGGGTCAGTTCATCTTCATGAACAAGCGGATCGAGGGCTTTTGGCTGACGTCCTGGATGGGATCAACCCCGCCAGCAGACCAGATGCGGGTGGTGCAGGAAGTGCAGGCGCGATTCGCCGATGGGCGTTGGAAAACCGATGTTTCGGCCAAATTGCCGCTACGTCACATCGTATCCGGCCTCGCTGATGCGCTGAAAAAACCTGACGGAAAGGTAATGATTACGCCATAGTGGACGGACGGAACGCGGTCAGGAGGAGGCCGCGCCCGTAAAAAATGACGCCGGAAAAATCGGCGCAGGGAGGAAAATTTGGAATTCTTGCAGCTCTTGATCAGCGGGCTTGCGAATGGCTGTGTCTACGGCCTGATCGCGCTGGGCTTCGTTCTGATTTACAAGGCGACCGAGGCCGTGAACTTCGCCCAGGGCGATTTTATGATGCTGGGCGCCTTTATCACCATTGGTCTGACCAATGCCGAATACATGGCGCTGCCATTCTGGATGGCGTTGCCGGTTTCGATCGGGATCATGGCGGTACTTGGCTATCTGCTGGACCGGTTTGTCATCCGGCGGATGTTCGGTGAAAGCCAGACGGCGGTCGTCATCCTGACCATCGCACTGGGGTTCGTGATCCGGTTTGTGGCCGGGCTGATCTGGGGCCACGAACCGCAGACGCTTGAGAACCCGCTGGCGGGCAAGGACATCTCGGTTGGCGGGGTGGTGCTGGGGATGGAGGATGTCGCGGTCATTATCGTGACGCTTCTGTTGACCTGGTCGCTTTATGAATTCTTCAACCGCACCAAGCTGGGACTTGCCATGCAGGGCGCCAGCCAGAACCAGCTTGCCGCCTATTACATGGGTATCCCGGTCAAACGGGTGCAGGGGTTGATCTGGGCACTGGCAGGCGCTGTGGCCGGGATCGCCGGGATCCTGTTTGCCGCCAAGGGCGCGGTGGACCCCAATACCGGGCTTCTGGGCATCAAGGCCTTTGCCGCCGCTGTGATCGGCGGGTTCGGCAGCCTGCCGGGGGCGCTGGCCGGCGGGCTGATCGTCGGCGTTATCGAGCCGTTCGCGGCCCGCTATATCGCCGCCGGGTACAGCCAGGTCGCGCCTTATGCGCTGCTGTTGGCGGTCCTAGTTTTCCGTCCGCACGGGCTGTTCAGCCAGGTGCGCGTGAAGAAGGTATAGGCCCATGCGGATCGTATTCAAAACCGACTACATGCAGGATATCCGCCCGTGGAAGGACGGCTATCAACTGTCGCTCTACCTGATCCTTCTGGCGTTCATGATCGCGGCGCCTTACCTCGTGGATGACTTCTATCTGGGCGAGATTACCAACGTTCTGGTCTGGGCGATTGCCGGGCTTGGGCTGATGGTGCTGACAGGCCATACCGGGCAGGCGAGCCTGGGTCACGCGGCGTTTCTGGCGCTGGGCTGTTATGCCAACATCATCCTGCTGGAAGCCGGGATGCCCTTCATGGTGGCCTTCCCGCTGGCCGGTCTGATCACCGGTGCGGTGGGCGTCCTGATCGCGATCCCGGCCCTGCGGATGCACGGTATCTATCTGGCGATTGCGACCATGGCGATGTCGATCCTGACCGATGACATCATCGTTTTGACCGAGCCATGGACCGGCGGCGTGGTGGGCAAGTTCGCCCCGCCGGTCAATGTCTTTGGCGTTATGATCGACCGCTGGGGCACGCCGAAAGAGTTCTATTGGCTGATCCTCGGCGTCACCGTCCTGATCACGCTGGGCTATATCAACCTGTTGCGCGCGCCGCTTGGCCGATCGTTTATCGCAGTCCGGGACTCGGAAGTGTCGGCGCAGGCCATGGGCATCGACGTCGCCCGCACCAAGGCGATCAGCTTTGGCATCTCCTGCGCGATCACGGGGCTGGGCGGGGCGTTGATGGGGCTTTATGCCACCACGTTCAACAACGAGACCTTCAGCGTCGTGATCTCGATCCAGCTGTTGATGATGATCGTGATCGGCGGTCTGGGTTCGATCCACGGGGCGTTTTTCGGCGCCATCGTGATCGGCTTCCTGCCTCAGTTCCTGTCGATCTCGAAGGAATATGTCGGCGCGGTGTTCGGTGGCGGCACGGTGGCCATTCCCGGCCTTGAATTCGGTGTTTTCGGCCTGATCCTGATCGTCTTCATCCTGTTCGAGCCGATGGGCATCTATGGCCGCTGGCTGAAGATCCGCACCTGGTTCGAGCTGTTCCCCTTCTACCGCAAGAACATGTTCAAGCGGAAGAAATCCTACCTCAAGACGGAGCGTGTCAGATGAGCCTTCTCGACTTTCAAAACGTCACGCTCAAGTTCGGTGGCCTTGTCGCGGTGAACGACCTGTCGTTTTCGGTCGAAGAGGGCGAGGTCTTTGCCATCGTCGGGCCGAATGGGGCGGGGAAATCCACCGTGTTCAACCTGATCTCGCGGTTCTATGACCCTTATGCCGGGTCGATCCAGTTCGACGGCCATGACCTGTTGCGGTCCAAGGCGTCGGGCGTGGCCACATTTGGTGTGGCGCGGACTTTCCAGAACATTGAATTGTTCGACCATGCCACGGTGTTGCAGAACCTTCTGGTCGGGCGGCACCGGCATCGGTCGACCAACCTGCTGTCGGAACTGTTCTTTACGCCCTCGGTGCGCAAGCAGGAGATCCAGAACCGCCACATGGTCGAAGAAGTGATCGATTTTCTCGACCTGCAACCCTATCGCGACAGCCTGATTGCGGGCCTGCCTTACGGGGTGCGCAAGGTGGTAGAACTGGGCCGGGCGCTGGCGACGGGGCCGAAGCTGCTCTTGCTGGACGAACCCGCCTCGGGGCTGTCGGTCGAGGAAACCACCGACATGCGCTGGTGGATTGACGATATCCGCCGCCAGATGGGGATCACCGTCTTGATGGTGGAACACGACATGGGGCTGGTATCGTCCGTCTCGGATCGCGTTCTTGCGATGGCGGATGGCGCGCGGCTGGCGCTTGGCACGCCAAAAGAGGTGCAATCCGATCCGGCCGTGATCGAAGCCTATCTGGGGCATGTGGCATGAGCGAACCAATTCTGAAAATCCGAAATATCGAGAGCTTTTACGGCCCGATCATGGCCATTCGCGGCGTGTCGCTGGATGTGCATGAGGGCAAGATCGTGTCGATCCTTGGCGCCAATGGCGCGGGCAAGACGACCTTGATGAAAACCGTGTCGGGTGTGATGGAGCCGGAAAAGGGCAAGATCATGTTTGCCGGAGAGGAAATCCAGGGGCTTGAGCCGCATCAGGTGGTCAATCGCGGTATCGTTCAGGTGCCGGAGGGACGCGAGGTGTTCCCGCTTCTGACCGTGGATGAAAACCTCAGCCTTGGGGCTTACACGCGCAAGGACCAGGTCGGCATCAAACGCGACCGCGAGATGGTGTTCGACTATTTCCCGATCCTCGCCGAACGGCGCGGACAGGAGGCCGGCACGCTGTCGGGTGGTCAGCAGCAGATGCTGGCGATCGGACGCGGGCTGATGGGGAACCCGAAGATCATGCTTCTGGACGAACCGTCGCTGGGTCTTTCGCCGCTTCTGGTGCAACAGATCTTTGGCATCCTGAAACGGCTGAACGACGAGCAGGGCATCACCATGATGGTGGTCGAACAGAACGCTTCGGCGGCGCTGGAACTGGCGACCCATGGCTATGTCATGGAGGTCGGGCGGATCGTGATGGATGGCACGGCGGAAAGCCTGATGAAATCCGAGGATATCCAGAATTTCTATCTCGGCGTGCAGGAAGAAGGCGCGCGGGAAGAGCGGCGCTGGAAACGCCGCAAGACGTGGAGGTGAGCCCGATGGACGGAGGACAAATGACCGGCGATCAGGTCACCATCAACGGTGTGCGATTCAATGCCGACCCGTCGGCGCGGCCCGTGCATGTCGATGGCCATGTCACGCTGCCGGACCTGTTCCGCGCCCGCTGTCGCGATCTTGCCGACACGACAGCGCACCGGGAAAAGGACTATGGCATCTGGAAGGCCTATAGCTGGTCCGACTATTGGGACCACGCCATGTGGATCGGCATGGGACTGCGCGAGCTGGGCCTGAAACGGGGCGAGGTCGTGTCGATCCTGTCGGAAGACAACAAGGAATGGGTCTATGCCGATTTCGGCATCCAGTGCGTGGGCGGGATTGCGTCGGGGGTCTATACCACCGACAGCGCCAGCCAGCTGGAGTACCTGATCAACGACAGCGACAGCCGGTTCCTGTTTGTCGAGGATGACGAACAACTGGACAAGTTCCTGACCATTCAGGATCGGGTGCCGGGGCTGTTGAAGGTCATTATTCTGGACAAAGAGGGGCTGCACGGCCTCGACCATCCGCGCTGTATCTTCCTGGACGATCTTTATGAGATCGGGCGCAAGGCAGCAAAGACGCAGCCCGGCGTGTTCGAAGGCGAGATCGACAAGACGACCCCCGAGGATGTCGCGCTTCTGATCTATACGTCTGGCACCACCGGCAAGCCCAAGGGCGCGATGCTGACCAATGAAAACATCATGGGGGCCATCGTCGCGGGGGCGCATCGTCTGGAAACCCACAAGGGCGACGAGCAACTGTGTTTCCTGCCGCTTTGCCATATCCTGGAACGGGTGTCGTCGGTCTATTTCCCGCTGGCGGGGCGGGCGGTGGTGAATTTTGCCGAAAGCCCCGAAACCGTGTTCAAGAACCTTCAGGAAGTGTCCCCTGTCACCTTCATCGCGGTGCCGCGTGTGTGGGAAAAAATCTACTCCCAGGTGCTGGTGCTGGCGCAAGAGGCGACGCCATTGGGCAAGCTGGCGTTCAAAAGCGCCATGAAGGTGGGGATGAAACGCGCCGATCTGCTGGTCGCCGGCAAACAGGTTCCCGCCGCGCTTGCCGCGCAATACTGGGTCTGGGACCGGCTCGTGTTCCGCAACCTGCGGCGCATGCTGGGCATGGACCGGATGCGGCGTGGCGGCACCGGGGCGGCGCCGATCTCGCCCGACCTGTTGAAGTGGTACTGGGCCATCGGCGTCAAGCTGGTCGAGGGCTATGGCATGACCGAAACCTCGGGTCTGGCCACGATGAACACGCTGGATGAAAACCGCGTCGGGTCAATCGGCCGCGTCGCGCCGGGGGTCGAAGCCCGTATCGCCGAAGATGGCGAGATTCAGCTCAAGGGCCGCAACATCTTTGCAGGATACTGGCGTAACAACGAAAAGACCGCCGAGACCTTTACCGAGGACGGCTGGCTGCGCACCGGCGACGTGGGGCGGATCGATGAGGACGGTTATGTCACGATCACGGGCCGCCTGAAGGACATCATCATCACCGCCGGGGGCAAGAACATCACCCCGGCCGAAATCGAAAGCGCGCTGAAGTTCAGCCATTTCATCTCGGACGCGGTGATTATTGGGGACCGGCGTAAGTATTTGACGGCGCTGATAATGATTGATCAGGAGAACGTGGAGAAATACGCTCAGGATCACAAGATTCCGTTTTCGAATTTCGCGTCGCTCTGCGCCGCTTCAGAGGTGGTCGAACTGGTCAAAGGTGAGGTCGCGCGCGTGAACAAGGAATTCGCTCGGGTGGAACAGATCAAGGATTTCCGCCTGATTGATGTGCTTCTGACGGCGGAGGATGAGGAGCTGACCGCCACGATGAAGCTGAAACGGTCCTATGTCGAGAAGACCTACAAGCATCTGATCGACCAAATGTATGAATAACAAGACCATTACCAACGGGAGGAAAAACATGAAGAGATTGGTAAGGAACATGACCGCAGCCGCCGCCATTGGCGCGGCGTCGATGGCTTCGGCGGAAACGCAAGGCGTCTCTGACACCGAAGTCCTGATCGGCGCGGTCAGCGACCTGTCGGGCGTTTTTGCCGCGGTCGGTGTGCCGGCGGTGAACGGCGCCAACCTTTATTTCAACAAGGTCAACGAAGCGGGCGGCGTTCACGGTCGCCAGATCCGCTACATCGTCGAGGACAACGGCTATCAGATGCCGCGTGCGATGCAGGGCTATAACAAGCTGCTGAACCGCGACAAGGTCTTTGCCATGATGCAGTCGCTGGGCACGCCGATGAACCTGGCGGGTTTCAAGCTGATGGACCCGAAAGGCATCCCGAACGTGAACCCGCTGACGGCCTCGTCGCAGATGCTGATGGAGCCGATGGACAACAAGTACACCGGTTTCTCGGACTATGTCGATCAGGGCCGGATCGGGGTTGAATACGTGATGGGCGAAACCGGCGCGACCAATGTCTGCGGCATGTATCTGCCCAACGAGTTCGGCATCGAGGTCAACGATGGCGCCAAGCACGGCACCGAGGCGGGCGGCGGCACCTGGGTTGGTGAAACCACCCACAAGCCGGATGAATCGGACTTTGTCGGCTCGCTCTCGAAACTGTCGGCTGACGGATGTCAGATCGCCATGCTTGCCGTTCCGGTGCGTCAGGCGATCACCGTTGTCGGCACGGCCAAGAAAATGGGCCTGACCGACATGAAATTCATTGTGTCGTCGGCGGGTTTCCTTGACGTGGTCGCCGCCGTTCCCGGTGGCGTTACCGAGGGGCTTTATGCCTCGGCAGGCTGGCAGTCGCTGGCAGGTCGCGCGGATGAGCCTGCCCCGGCCGCCTTCATCGAGGAATACACCGCCGCCTATGGCGAGGCCCCCTCGATGTTTGCGATGCTGGGCTATGCCACCGCCGAGCTTCTGGTGAAGGCGCTTGACGCCGCTGGCCCCGACCTGACCCATGAAAGCTTCCAGAAAGGGATGGAATCTCTCGACTTCCAGGATGATCTGGTCGGCAACCACATGACCTATGGCCCCGGTGACCACCGTGGCGCGGAAGCGACCTATATCAGCCAGGTCGTGGACGGAAAGTGGAAGACGCTTGCCGCCAAGTAACGCACTGAAATGAAACCGAAACGGGCGTCCTGGCCAGGGCGCCCGTTTTCTTTTTGCCGGATGTTTGACACTGCCCCTTGCATCGGCAAATCATGTGGCCTGACAGTTTCAGACAGGTACACCCATGACCGACAGACCCATTCGTCACGGTGGCAGGATCCTTGCCGACCAACTTGCCATTCTTGGAGCGCGCCGCGTCTTCTGCGTGCCGGGGGAAAGCTATCTTGGGCTTCTTGACGGGCTTTATGACCACCGCGACAAGATCGAGGTCATCACCTGCCGACATGAGGGCGGCGCGGCGAATATGGCCGATGCCTTTGGCAAGATGACCGGGGAACCGGGCATTGTCGCGGTCACGCGCGGGCCGGGCGCGACCAATGCGTCGAACGGGGTGCATACGGCGTTTCAGGATTCGACACCGATGATCGTGCTGATCGGACAGGTCGGGACCGACATGATGGATCGCGAGGCGTTTCAGGAGATGGACTATCGCCGGATGTTCGGCGAGATGGCGAAATGGGTGGCGCAGATCGACGACCCGGCGCGCATCCCGGAATACATGTCGCGCGCCTGGACCCTGTGTCAGACCGGACGTCCCGGTCCGGTGGTGCTGGCGCTGCCCGAGGGGACGCTGTCGGGAGAGGCGGCGGTTGCCGACCTGCGCCCTGTGACACCGCCGCGCGCCGCACCTCTGCCCGGTGACATGGCGCGGCTTCGGGACATGCTGAAGGGGGCGAAACGGCCGATGATGGTGGCGGGCGGTCCGGGCTGGAACGCCGAGTGCCAGCGTCTTGCCGGAGAGGTGGCGCTGAAACACGGGCTGGTGCTGGCGACCGCGTTCCGGTTCCAGGACTATGTCGACAACGACCATCCGCATTATGCCGGGGTGATCGGCATCGCCCCCAACCCGCGCCTGCGCCGTGCCATCGCCGAGGAGACCGATCTCTTGTTGGCAGTTGGCCCCCGGTTTGGTGAAATGACGACGCAAGGTTACACGCTGATCGACATTCCCAACCCCCAGATGCCGATGGTGCATGTCCATCCCGGCGCCGATGAGCTGGGCCATGTCTATGCCGCCGACCTTCTGGTCCAGTCCCATCCGCAGGAGTTCCTTGAGGCGCTGCTGGCGCTGGATGCGACTGGAGACCGTGACACGGACTGGCGGGCGGAACTGGCGGCGTCCTTCATTGCCTTCCAGAAAGTGACCAAAGTGCCGGGCGATGTGAACATGGGCGAGGTGATCCGCCATCTGGATGCGGTTCTGCCGAAAGACGCGGTGCTGACGAACGGGGCAGGAAACTATGCCGTTTGGCTGCATCGGTTCATCCGGCACCGGCGCTGGCGGACGCAACTGGCGCCAACTTCCGGGTCGATGGGATACGGCGTTCCGGCGGCGATTGCCGCCAAGCTGGAAAACCGTGACAGGGTGGCTGTGGCTTTGGCGGGGGACGGGTGTTTCCTGATGACGGCGCAGGAACTCGCCACTGCGCGCCACCACGACGCCGCGCCGATCTGCCTTGTCGTCAACAACGGCATGTATGGCACGATCCGCATGCACCAAGAGCGGAACCACCCGGGGCGCGTGATCTCGACCGGGCTGACAAACCCGGATTTCGTCGCTTATGCCGCCGCCTTCGGAATGCCCGGAGAGGTGGTAACGCGGACCGATGACTTCCCTGCCGCGATGCGCCGGGCGATGGAATCAGATGCGGGCTATCTGATCGAGTTGCAGGTCGATCCCGAGGCACTGACCCCGGTTCAGACCCTGTCCGAGGCGCGGGCGCAGGGCGAAGCGGGGTAAGGCGGAGACTAGGCCCGCATATTGGCCCCGTTCGCATCATAAATCGGCGCACCCAGAACGGTTGCGTCATACATGGTGCCAAGGATTTCCACCTGCAATCGGGTGCCGGGTGCGGCGTGGTCTGCGGAAACATAGCCCATCGCCATCGACCGCCCGACATGGTGTGCGTACCCGCCCGAGGACACGTAGCCCACAGCCGCGCCATCCTTCAGGATTGCCTCGTCGCCCGAGACGTCGATGCCGTCGACGTCGATCGTCATGGTGACCAGCCTGCGGGCTGGGCCAGCGTCTCGCGCGGCCAGCGTCGCCGCCTTGCCGACGAACTCTTTCTTCCAGTTGATGAAGGCATCCAGCCCGCTTTCCACGGCATCGAAATCAGGGCGGAAATCCAGCGTCCATACGCCCCAGCCCTTTTCCAGCCGCATCGACATCAACGCCCGCGCGCCATACCAACGATAGCCCAGATCGGCCCCGGCATCCTCAATCGCCTCGGCCAGTCGCAACAGGTAGTGCGGACGGCAATAGATCTCATACCCCAGCTCGCCCGAGAAACTGATCCGGTTCAGGATCACCGGCACCCCGCCAACAAAGGTCTGGCGGACATCGCGGAAGGGCATGGCTGAGGCGCTGACATCGTCGCGGGTGATACGCGACAGCAGGTCACGTGACTTCGGGCCGGACAAGGAAATCCCGTGCCAGTCGTCGCTGACATTGGCATAGGTCACGTCCTCGGGCAGGTCCTTTTCAAACCAGCGGCGATGCGCGTCCTGCATCGCGCCCGAGCCGAAGATCATAAAGTGGTCTTCCGCCAGACACGCCACGGTCAGGTCGCCGTAAAGCCGCCCCTTCGGGGTCAGCATTGGCGTCAGGGTCAGCCGCCCTGGTTTCGGCACATATCCCGCAAGCACCCGGTCAAGATAGGCCCGCGCGCCCGGTCCCTTGAATTCATGTTTGGCGAAATTGGCGATCTCGATCCCGCCAACCGCCTCGCGTACGGCATTGACCTCGGCGGCGACATAGTCGTGGCTGCGATTACGTTCGAAAGTCGGGTCTTCCCACGCATCGTCGGGGCCATCGGCGAACCACAGCGCATGTTCCAGCCCGAACCCCTGTCCCATACGTGCGCCTCTTGCGACCAGCCGGTCATAGAGCGCGGTGGTCTTCTGCAACCGGCCCTTGGGCAGGGTTTCATTCGGGAAGGTCATCACGAAGCGGCGCTCGTAATTCTCGGTCGATTTCACCGTGCCCCAGTCCGGTGTGGCCCAGTCGCCGAACCGCGCGACGTCCATCGCCCAGACATCAATCGAGGGTTCGCCGTCGATCATCCATTCCGCCATGGTCAGGCCGACACCGCCCCCCTGACAGAACCCGGCCATGACGCCCACCGCGACCCAATAGTTCTTCATCCCCGGCACCGGGCCAATCATCGGGTTTCCGTCGGGGCCAAAGGTGAAGGGGCCGTTGATCGCGTCCTTGATGCCGACATCGGCCAGCGCAGGGATGCGTTCGAACCCCAGTTCCAGCCGGTCGGCGATGCGGTCGAGGTCGGGTTGGAGCAACTCGTGCCCGAAATCCCAAGGCGTGCCGTTTACCTTCCAAGGCGTGCCTTTGGGTTCATAGGTGCCCAGCAACATGCCCTGCCGTTCCTGCCGGAAATAGATATTGGCCTCGTAGTCGATACCGCAGGGCAGGCGGGTGGGGTGATCGGCGATGGCGTCGATCTTTTCGGTGATCAGGTAGTGATGTTCCATCGGCTGCACCGGCAGGTTGACGCCCTGCATATGCCCGACCTCGCGCGCCCAGAGCCCGCCGCAGTTGACGATGATCTCGGCGTTGATCTGGCCCTTCGGCGTGGTCACGTCCCATGATCCATCCGTGCGCTGGGTGGTGGCGGTGACAGGCGTATGGGTGAAATACTGCGCCCCATGCACGCGCGCGGACTTGGCAAAGGCATAGGTCGCGCCAGATGGGTCAAGGTCGCCGTCCTGATCGTCCCACAGCGCGGCGAGATAGTGTTTCGGGTCAATCAGCGGGTGCCGCTCGGCGACCTCTTTCGGACTGATGAACTCCTGATGCAGCCCCATGTAACGCGCCTTGGACCGTTCGCGTTTCAGGTAGTCATACCAGGTCTTGTTCGAGGCGAGGTAGAAACCGCCGGTCATGTGCAGCCCGACCGAGTGGCCGCTGGTTTCCTCGATCTCCTTGTAAAGGTCGATGGTATACCCTTGCAGGCGGCTGATATTGGGGTCGGAACTGATCGTGTGGATCTGGCCCGCCGCGTGCCAGCTTGAGCCGGACGTCAGTTCGTCCCGTTCCAGCAGTACCACGTCTTTCCAGCCGAACTTTGCAAGGTGAAACAGGATCGAGCAGCCGACAACGCCGCCACCGATCACGACGACCTTGGCGTGGCTAGGCAGGGGTTTGGGGCTGCGGGGCTGGGTGTCGGTCTGGATCTCAGGCATCAGGTCTGCTGCCGGATTTCAGATATTGATCGACCTCTGCCCCCGGCGCGGCGGACAGCATGTCGGAAAAATCGCCATCTTCCAACACGTGCCGCGCGGCGTTGATCAGCGTAGCTTGTGCGACACGGGCAAAGCCACCCCCGATCGAGATGCGGGCGACGCCCATCTCGGCGAACTGGGCGCGCGAGATTTTGGCATAAGGCCCCACCGCCAGCGCATTCACGGGTTTCGAGGTGCTGGCGCAGATGCGTTTCAGGTCATCGACAGTCTTGGGCAAGGGGGCAAACAGGCAATCCGCCCCGGCCGCGTCGAAGGCGGTCAGGCGGCGCAGGGCTTCGTCGATGTCATAAGCCCCGGTCAGGATGCCATCGGTGCGGGCAACCAGCACGAAATCATTGGGCAGGGCGCGGGCAGCTGCCGAGGCCGCCCGGATGCGTTCCACCGCAAGGTCAAAATCATAGGCCCCAGTGCCGGGCATGTCCGTGTCCTCGATCGAACATCCGGCAAGTCCGATTTCTGCCGCCATGCGGACGGTCTCGGCGACGGTGTCAGGGTCGGCGCCATAGCCGTTTTCGAAATCGCCCGAGACCGGCAGCGGGGTTGCCGCGACGATGTCCTGCGCATGTGCCATGGCCTCGTCCCGGGTGACATGGCCCATGTCCGGTCTGCCCAACGTGAAGGCATGGCCGGATGAGGTGGTTCCGATGGCCTCTGCCCCGAGCGCTGCCAGCACCTTGGCGCTGCCCGCGTCCCATGCGTTGGCAAGAACGAAGGGATCACCGGGTTTGTGCAGGTCGCGGAATGAGGTCATGTCGAAACCTTCTCATTGTCGCCGCAGGGCGTTGCCGTGGGGCGGTTGGATTTGAAATTCCTTTGGCATCAGGATAGCGCGGGGGCAAATCCACGTTGCTTGCTCTTTCCGACACCCGCTGTCGTATCCGCACCCTGGATCAGATACAGCGCCCGCCGTCGACCTCCATGCAGACGCCAGTGATCATCGCCGCCTCGTCCGAGCAGAGGAAACAGGCGGCATTGCCCATGTCCTCGGGCTGGGAAAACCGGCCCAGCGGGATGGTCGCAAGGAACTTGGCGCGGACTTCCGGCGTGTCCTCACCCATGAAGGATTTGAGCAGCGGGGTCTCGCCAGCGACGGGGTTGATCGCATTCACGCGGATGCCAAAGGGGGCAAGTTCCACCGCCATGGTGCGGGTCGCCGTGTTCATCCAGCCCTTCGAGGCATTGTACCAGTTGAGGTTCGGCCGGGGGCTGACCCCGGCGGTCGAGGCGACGTTGAGGATCGCGCCCGACCCGTCAGATTTCATCTGCGGCACCAACGCGCGCGAGATCAGGTAGACCGACTTGCAGTTGACGTTGAACACCCGGTCGAAATCGCCTTCCGAGATCGTGTCCAGCGGCCCCGGGAGATGGGTGACGCCTGCGTTGTTGACCATGATGTCGACCCGTCCCCACAGGTCATTGGCGGCCCCGACCATTGCCGCCACGGACGCGCCATCGCTGACATCGACCTGTTGCGCAACACCGCCCTGACGGGCCAGCTCGGTTGCCGCGTCGCCATTGATGTCGGCGATCATGACCTCGGCCCCTTCGTCGAGGAATTTCCTGACGATGCCCGCGCCAAAGCCCGATGCCCCGCCGGTGACGATGGCGGTTTTGCCTGAAAGTCTCATGGGTGTCTCCTTGTTGTTGGCCGGGGACGCCTCCGGCGGGAGTATTTGGACAAGAAAGAATCGTCAGCCGTGGAAGGCGGCGACGGTCTTGAGTTGCGAGAAATGAAAGAGGGCCTCGAACCCTTTTTCGCGGCCATGGCCAGATTTTCCGGTGCCGCCGAAGGGCAGTTCCACCCCGCCGCCCGCGCCATAGTTGTTGAGGAAGACCTGCCCGGCATGCAGCGCCTTGGCCAGCCGCATTTGCCGGGCGCCATCGCGCGACCAGACAGAGGCGACAAGCCCGTAATCGGTGCCATTGGCAATGGCCAGCGCCTCGTCCTCGGTGTCGAAGGGAATAAGGACCTGAACAGGGCCGAAGATTTCGTCCTGCGCCAGTGCGTGGCTGGCGGGAACATCTGCAAAAAGCGTCGGCGCGACATAGGCGCCTTGGGCCGGGGCGTTCGAAATGACCTCACCCGTGGCGGCGGTTTCAAGGTCGCGGCCCTTGTCGATGAAACCCCGCACGATTGCCTGCTGGCGGGTCGAGATCAGCGGGCCGAGTTCGAGATCGTCCATCGCGGGGCCGGCACGGAGGGAGCCATAGGCCGTGGCCATACGCGCGCGCACCTCGTCATAGACCGGGCGCTGGACAAGGATGCGGGAGGACGCCGAGCAGGTCTGTCCGGCGTTCTGGATACCTGCGTTCACGAGGAAGGGCAGGGCGGCATCGAGATCGGCGTCGGCAAAGACCAGTTGCGGAGATTTGCCGCCCAGTTCCAGCGTGACGGGCACGACGTTTTCCGCCGCCGCCGACTGGATCAGGCTGCCGGTGGCGACCGATCCGGTGAAGGAAATATGCTGAATTCCGGGGTGCTCGGCCAGGGCCGCGCCAGCCTCGGCCCCCAGCCCCGGCACCACGTTCAGCGCGCCTTCGGGCAGGCCCGCTTTCAATGCCAGATCGGCGAAGGCGAGCGCGGTCAGGCAGGCCTCTTCCGCCGGTTTCAGCACGCAGGCATTGCCCATCGCCAGCGCCGCACCGACCGAGCGGCCAATGATCTGCATCGGGTAGTTCCATGGCACGATATGGGCGGTGACACCGAAGGGTTCGCGCAGCGTGTAGACCGTGTAGCCGTCGAGATAGGGGATGGTTTCCCCCATGACCTTGTCCGCCGCGCCGCCATAGAATTCCATGTATCGCGCCAGTGCGATCACGTCGGCGCGGGCCTGTTTCAGAGGCTTGCCGACGTCTGCGGCTTCGATCCTGGCGAGGGTTTCGGTATGGTCCAGAACCAGTTGGCCAAGCCGTGTCAGGATGCGGCCCCGGTCGGCGGCGGTGGTCCGGCCCCATGCGTCCGCGCGGGCGGAATGGGCAGCGGCGACGGCGGCATCCATATCCGGCCTGGTGCCGCGCGCAATGCCGCAGATCGATGACCCGTCGGAGGGGTTCACAAGGTCAATCGTGTCGCCGGAAGCGGGGGCGCGCCACGCGCCGCCGATCAGGATTTGCGACGGGTCGAACCATAAATCCTGACGCGGATCAGACATGGGCATTCTCTTTCAAGTGGCTGATATCGGGCAGCACCGGGGCCGCCGCGATCAGGGTTTTCGTATAAGCGTGCTGCGGGTTGGCAAAGACATCCTCGGTCACGCCCTGTTCGACGATCTGGCCCGACTTCATCACCAGAACCCGGTCGGTGATGCTGCGCACCACGGAAAGGTCGTGACTGATGAACAGGTAGGACAGGCTGTGTTTGCGGCTTAGATCGGCGATCAGGTCGAGGATCTGGGCGCGGATCGACACGTCCAGTGCCGAGACCGCCTCGTCGAAGATGATCAGTTCCGGGTTGATGATCAGAGCGCGCGCGATGGCGATGCGCTGGCGCTGGCCGCCCGAGAACTCGTGGATGTACTTGTCGGCGTCAGCGGCGGTCAGCCCGACATCGGTCAGCGCCTGCGCAATGCGTGCGTCGCGGTCGGCGCCGCTGGGCGGGTTGGGCAGAAGGTGGAAGGGTTCGGTGATGATCCGGGCGACCTTGTGGCGGGGGTTGAAGCTGCCATAGGGGTCCTGGAAGACCACTTGCAGGCCCGACCGAAGGGCGGGGTTCATCGCCGGGCTGACCGGTTTGCCAAAGGCGGTGATCGATCCGCCTTGCAGCCCCTCAAGACCCAGGATGGCGCGGGTCAGGGTGGATTTGCCACAGCCGGATTCGCCAACCAGACCAACCCGTTCGCCGTGGTGGATGGTAAAGCTGACGTCGTTCACCGCGCGGTGAAACTGGCGCGGGGCGAACAGACGGGTGCGGGGCAGGGCATAGTCCCGCACCGCGCCAGTGACCTGAAGGACCGGGTCGGGGCCGTCGGGCAGGGCGGGCAAATCGACCTGGTGGCCCGATGCCTCGAACAGGGCGCGGGTATAGGGGTGTTTCATGTCGCGGAACAACGCGCGGGTTTCGCCTTGCTCGACGACCTCGCCATGGCGCATCACGACGATGCGATCGGCCATGTCAGAGACCACGGCCAGGTCATGGGTGATCATCATCAGCCCCATGCCAAACTCGCTGACCAGCTCTTTCAGCAGGTCGAGGATCTGCGCTTGCGTGGTCACATCCAGTGCCGTTGTCGGTTCGTCCGCGATCAACAGTTTCGGGCGCTGGGCGATGGCCAGGGCGATCACGACGCGCTGGCGCTGGCCGCCTGACAATTCATGCGGATAGCGCGACAGCGGGAAACGGTCGGCGGGCAGGCCGACGCGGGCCAGCATGTCGGCGGCCTGTTGCATGGCCTCGGCCTTGGGGGTGTCGGAATGGATCAGGATCGTCTCAGCCACCTGCGCGCCGATGGTCTTCACCGGGTTGAGGGCGGTCATCGGTTCCTGGAAGACCATACCGACCTCATTGCCCCGGAGGGTGCAAAGCGTGTCTTCGTCGAGCGACAGAAGATCCCGCCCCGCCAGCTGGACGGCACCGGAAAGATGCGCGGCATCAGGCAGAAGCTGCATCACCGCCATCGCCGTCATCGATTTGCCCGAGCCGCTTTCGCCGGTGATGGCGACGATTTCGCCCTTGTCGATGGACAGGCTTACATCCTTCAGGATCCGGGCGGATCCGATCGACAGGTCAAGGTTCTGGATTTCAAGCAGGCTCATGTCCGCGCCACCCGAATGCGAGGGTCAAGATAGTCCCGCAGCCCATCGCCCAGAAGGTTCAGTCCAAGGACCGAGATCACGATGGCAAGGCCGGGAACAAGGGCGAGGTGGGGGGCGAAGCTGACCATGGTCTGGCTGTCGGCCAGCATCCGGCCCCAGCTGGGCACCGGCGGTTGCGCGCCAAGCCCGACATAGGACAGCCCGGCCTCGGCCAGAATGCCAAGCGAAAACTGGATCGTGCCCTGCACGATCAAGAGGTTCATGACATTGGGCAGGATATGCTCAAGACTGATCCGCGCCGCGCCCTTGCCCGAAACACGGGCGGCCAGGATGAACTCGCGCTCCCACAGGGACAGGGCCGCGCCACGGGTGATGCGGGCAAAGACGGGGATGTTGAAGATGCCGATGGCGATAATCGCGTTGGTGGCGCCAGCTCCGAAAACGGCGGTGATCAGGATGGCAATGACAAGGGCGGGGAAGGCAAAGACAAGGTCGTTACCGCGCATGATGATCTCGTCCGTCCAACCACCCTTGCGGGCTGCCGCCCAAAGGCCCAGCGGCACGCCAAGCCCCATGCCGATCCCGACCGCCACCAGCGCCACTGCCAGAGAGGTGCGCGCGCCGATCATGATCATCGACAGGATGTCGCGCCCGAAATGGTCGGTGCCGAAGGGATGCGTCAGGCTTGGGGTTTGCAGCTTGTTGGGAATGTCCATCTGGGTGATGTCGTAGGGCGTCCAGATGAATGAGATCAGGGCCGTTGCAACGACCACCACGCACAGGACTGCGCCAAGGATCAGGCTTCGGGATCTCATGTGCGGCTCCTGAGGCGGGGGTCGACGGCGGCATAGGCCAGATCGACAAGGAAGTTCACGAGGATCACAGAGAACACCAGCAACATCACCACGCTTTCGACAACGATCAGATCGCGCGCGGAAATAGCCTGAAAGATAAGACGCCCAAGACCGGGCAGGAAGAACACCTGTTCGATGATGATCCCCCCCGCCAGAAGGAACGAGAATTGCAGCCCGATGATGGTCAGGACCGGGATCAGCGCATTGCGCAGCCCGTGCCGCCACAAGGCTTGCCTGCGGGTCAGACCCTTGGCGCGGGCGGTGCGCATGAAATCTTCGCCCAGGATGTCCAAGAGGGACGAGCGCATGACGCGCGCCAGGATTGCCGATTGTGGCAGGGCCAATGAGATCGCGGGCAGGGTCAGCGCCTTCATCGACAGCCAGAACCCCTTGTCCCAGCCGGGAAACCCGCCGGCCGAGAACCAGCGCAGATTGATTGCGAAGATCAGGACCAGCATCATGGCAAACCAGAAGTTGGGCACCGCGATCCCAAGCTGGGTTGCGCCCATGACCGCGACGTCTCCGCCTTTGCCCCGGCGCGACGCGGCATAGATACCGGCGGGGAACGCGATCAGCGTCGACAGGGTCAGCGCATAAATCGCCAGTGGCAGGGAGATCCACATCCGGTCGGCGATCATCTGGGCGACCGGCGTGCGATAGGTGTAGGAGGTGCCGAAATCACCGCTCAACATACCGGTCACCCAGGCGACATAGCGCTGGGGTTTGGACATATCGAGCCCCAGTTCCGCACGCAGCGCCGCCACCGTGTCAGGTTGGGCGTTGATGCCAAGCATGAAGGAGGCCGGATCGCCGGGGGCGACCTCGATCACGGCGAAGATCACCAGCGAGGCGACGGCCAGGCTGATGACCAGCGACAAAAGACGTTTCAGGGAATATCGCAGCATGTTGTCAGGCGGGCGGAGTCAGGTAATCGGTTTCAGTGACATGTTCCAGCCAGTCGGCGCCATTTCCATCGCGCACTTCCTGCACGGCGAGATGTTCCATCGCGCTGTCCGGCGCGGCACCGTGCCAGTGCTCTTCTCCGGGATCGATCCAGACGGTGTCGCCGGTGGCGATCACCCGTGGCGCCTGATTGCGCAACGCCACCAGACCCGTGCCTGAGAGAACATGAAGCAATTGCCCGACCGGGTGGGTGTGCCATGCGGTGCGCGCACCCGGCTCAAACGACACCCGTGCCGCAAAGACCGAGGCGGGCGGGCGGCTTTCGGTCAGAAGATGCAGGGAAACATTGCCGGTGAAATAGCTGGCGGGACCCTTGCGATGGGCATGGTCCGGGGCGGCGATGATCTCCATGGCGGAACTCCTTTGTCAGTCCGGCGTTACAGCAGGGGGGCGCCGATCGGTTTGAGAAACCGCGCAACGGCGTAGCCGACGATGGCGATATACCCCAACGGATAGATCCAGCGGATTGCATAGCTGTCCAGCGATGCGGCAAGGGGCGCGCGCCCCTTGTATTGCAGATGCGCCAGAAAGATGTTGAAGACGATGATCGCGCCGGTCACCACGAACATCCATTGCAGGATGAAATCGAGGAAGGTCAGATAGCCAAGGCGCGGCAGGTCGGCGGAAATCATCCAGTTGAAGCCGACAAAGACAAGCAGGTTCGCACCCGCGACCTCGGAGCGTTTGCGGTAGTCATCAAGGAAGAAGGCCGACCAGCTGACCGTGATCAGGATCAGCATCGGCAGGAAGATGCGGGTCAGGTAATACTGCGTGTGGCGGTGGCCTTCGAAGGCAAGCGCGATCTTGGCGCTGGGGTGGCCGGTGAACCCTTCAATGGTCGAGATCTCCATCCGGTCGTTTTCAAGTATCCATTCCTCTTCCCCCAGAAGCCCCCCCAGCCCGGACCAGTCGTCCGCGGCGACGTATTTTATAAAAGGCTCTGGCGCGACCGAAACGACCTCGAAGTAAAACGTCTGGCGGTCGAACGGGTATTTGGTGAAATCGAAATAGGGCGCTTGCAGGGTCAGCGACGACTTGTCGACGTAGAACGCCGTTCCGTCGGGCAGAAGCGTGATCTTGGACTGGTGAACCCAGCGGTTCGATTGCTGGTTTCGTATCTCGAAAGACGGCAGCACGGCACCGCGTTCGCGGGCATAGTCGCGGAATTCGTCGACACGCAGAATGCGGAACACGTCGCGGTTTCCGGCCGGGGCGTCATAGGAAAGCGCAGGGTCGGTCCATTTGAAACGCAAAAGCGCGACGACCCCAAAGTTTTCCGCCTTCTGATCGACGCCGGTGATTTGCTGAATCTCGATCCCGACCGCGACCTCAAGCGGCTTCGCGGGCACTTCAAGCGGCTGGAACGCCTCGATTTCCTCCAGCGTTGCGTTTGCATGCGCAACGGCGGGAAGAAACGCGGTCAGAAAGACAGCCAGTCGAAGGAAGGATCGCATTCAGGATACCAGAGCAATAGGGGATCCGGGGGCATTTTCTGCCCCCGGCGTTTTGTCGGGATGTCAGTCCGCCCAGCTCATCGCGGCCAGATCGGTCGCGGCGGTCGGGGCGTTTTTCCAAAGCCCCTGCACGCCCGCCTTGGCGATGGTCGGGGTGGCCAGCTGGAACAGGTAGCCGTTGACATAATCTTCCGAGATCATGGTCTGCAGGCTGGCCAGCTGCTCGGACCGTTTCGCCGCGTCGGTGGTGCGGTTCAGCTCGGCGTAAAGCTCCTGGAAGGCCGGGTTGTCATACTGGAAGTAATAGTCGGGACGGGCATAGATGCCGATGTCAAAGGGTTCGGTATGGCTGACGATGGTCAGGCCATAGTCCTTGCCCCGGAACACCTGTTCCAGCCATTGCGCCCATTCCAGGTTCGAGATTTCGGTCTCGATCCCCACGGCGCGCAGCTGGGCGGCGATGATCTCGCCACCACGACGGGCGTAGGAGGGGGGCGGCAGTTTCAGGGTTGTCTTGAATCCGTCCGGGAAGCCTGCTTCGGCCAGCAGTTTCTTGGACATTTCAGGATCATAGGCCGAGTTACCGGTCAGATCGACATAATCGGGGTGATGCGGTGCGAAATGGGTGCCGATTGGCGTGCCCATGCCGAACATGGCACCGTCGATGATGGCCTGACGGTCGATCGCATGCGCAATTGCGGCGCGGACCTTGACGTTATCCAGAGGTGCCATCTTGTTGTTGGTGGACAGGATGGTCTCGCCCTCGGTCGCGACATTCAGCACCTGGAAGCGCGGATCGGCCTCGAATTGCGGCACATTCTCGGGGGCCGGGTAGCCGGTGAAGACGTCGATATCCTCGGCCATCATCGCGGCAAAGGCGGCAGTCGGGTCCGAGATGAACTTGAAGGTCGCGTTCTGGATCGCAGGGGCCGCGCCCCAGTAATCCGGGTTTGCCGTCAGCTCGATCTTGTCGCCCTGCACCCAGTTGGTGAAAGTGTAAGGCCCGGTGCCGACGGGGTTCGTGGTGATCGTTTCGATCGACTCCGGCGCGACGATGACCGCATCGCCCCACGCGAGGTTGAACAGCATCGAGCCGTTCGGCTCGCTGAGCGTGATCCTGACCGTGGTCGGGTCCACCACGTCGACGCTGGCAATCGAGGCGAACAGCGCCTTTTGCGCGTTGGTGCTGTCTTCGGCCCGCGCGCGGTCGAGGCTGAACTTGACGTCTTCGGCGTCCATCGCGGTGCCATCGTGGAAGGTGACGCCGTCATTCAGCATGAACGTATAGGTCAGGCCGTCCTCGGAGATGTTCCAGGATTTCGCCAGCGCCGGCGCAATCGAGCCGTCGTCCATGAAGCGGGTCAGCCCTTCGAAGATATTGGCGTAGACCACCGAATCGATGGCCTGTGCCGCCGCCGAGGTTGGGTCGAGGTGGGGTGGTTCAAGCTGCATTGCCACGGTGATCTCCGTGCCCGCTGCCTGTGCCGCTCCGATCCCGGCCGTGATCGCCAGTGCGCTGGCCAGTGCCAGCCGTGAGACGTGGAATGTCATGGTTTTTTCTCCCTGGTGTTCTGTCCGTCTGTGCGGTTTTGGGTCTTCAAGGTCTTGTTTCGTTGCCTTTTCCGGCACTCTTATCCGTCCTGCATCCCGGGCAGCAGAAGCTGCGCCAGCGCGTGCGCCATCACTTTGGCGCTGTCCAGCATGTCGGTAACCCCAATATACTCGTCCGGCTTATGCGCCAGTTCAAGAATGCCCGGTCCATAGGCTATACAGTTCTTCAACCGGCCGATCCGATCAATATGTTTCTGATCGTAAGTGCCCGGAGAGGCGACATAATCCGGTTCCTTGCCGAAAATCTCGCGGATCGAGCGGTCGACGGTTGTCACAACGGGCGCGGCGCGGTCTGTCATCGAGGGGGCGACATGGTTGATCTCGCGCATCTCGAAGCGGAAATTCTCGCGGGATTCGGCGAGGTCCCTGAGGATCGCCTCGACCTCGCCCGAGACCTGGGCATGATTTTCCTCGGCCAGGTAGCGGCGGTCAATCACGATGCGGCACGAGTCGGGCACGCAATGGGCGGGCAGGCCGGTATAGTCGGCGGGCTGCTCGGGCTGGCCGCCGTGGATCGAGTTGATGTTCATCGTCGAGGAACGCGCCCCTTCGGGCACAACCGGCATGTCGGTGTGACGGGCGGCCATGGCGGGGAAAAGATCGGTTTCGAACTTGCCCAGCACCGCGCCCATATGCCGGACTGCGCAATCGCCGAGGAAGGGCATCGACCCATGGGCGATCTCGCCGAAGGTTTCGATCTCGGCCCACCAGCCGCCCCGGTGTCCCAGGCAAATGCGGTCCTTGTTCAGGGGTTCGGGGATGATCACATGCTGGACCCGTTTCGGGTCGAACCAGCCCTTTTCGGCAAGATAGGCCACCCCGCCATAGCCGCCGGATTCCTCGTCCGCCGTGCCAGAGATTTCGATGGCGCCGTGAAATTCGGGGAATTCCTCGACGAAGGCTTCGGCAGCGATGATCGACGCCGCCAGCCCGCCTTTCATGTCACAGGCACCCCGACCATAGATCAGGTCGTCCACCAATTCACCGCCGAACGGGTCGCGGGTCCAGCCGGCGCCGACCTCGACAACGTCGGTGTGGCTGTTGAAATGCACGCAGTCGCCGAGTTCAGTGCCGTCGCGGCGGGCCACGATGTTCCAGCGGGGGTATTTGTCGCTGTCGCCGGGGGCTCCGGTGGCGCGGACCAGTTCGGTCTGGAACCCATGTGCCGAGAGGCGGCGATCGAGATAGTCGCAGATGTCGCGATAGCAGTCGCCCGGCGGGTTCAGGGTGGGGATGCGGATCAGGTCCTGTGTCAACGCGATCAGGTCGTCCCGCTTGCCGTCGATCCGGGTAAGGAGTGACTCGATCATTGCGTCCGTCTGGAGTGTCATGGGCGGCCTCGTGGTTTTTTGCTCGCGCCCGGCTTTCCATCCCCATCACCAGACATCGCCGGCGGGAGCCTCCGGCGGAGGTATTTGGGGCAAGAGGAAGGGGCGCGAGCTTACCCCCTATCCTGCGCGGGCGCTTCTACGGTATCAATACCGTAGGATTACGGTTTGGGAGTCACGGGATGGACCTGTTGGAACTGGCATTCGATGAGGCGCCGGTCGGCATCGTTTTGACCGAGAATCGAGTGATCCGTGCCTGCAACAGGACGTTTGCGGCGATGCTGGGCTACGACCGGGCGGCGCTGGTGGGACAGTCTTTTCGGATGCTTTACGGATCAAACGAGGAGTTCGCCCGCATCCGTGACATCGGACTGGAGCCGCTGCGCCGGGACGGGGTCTATTCCGACGAGCGCATGATGCGCACCGCGACCGGTGCGACGATCTGGTGCCGGTTCCGCGCGCATTCATTGACGCCGGACGATCCGCTGGCGCGTATCGTGATGAGTTTCGCGCGTGTATCGGATACGCCCCGGCCCGGTCTGACCCCACGTGAGCGGCAGGTTCTGGGTGGTCTGGGGCGCGGTCAGACGTCGAAAGAGATTGCCCGTGACCTGGGGCTGAGTCCGCGCACGATCGAGGACGTGCGGGCGCGTCTGCTCAAGCGGTTCAAGGTCAGGAACGCCGCCGAGCTTCTGGCGCGGATGACCGACCTTGGGCAGTAGGGTCAGGTATCCCGGACCTCGTCCAGCAGCCAGTTGCCGCGATCGATCTGTTCGCGCACCACTTTGAGCTTTGCGGCCAAACGGTCGCGCTTGTCGGGTTTGGTGGCGGAGTCGAGTTCCGACAAGAGCTTTTCTTCCCTGTGGAGGAGGCGGCGGATGACCTCTTCGACATGCGCGGGTTTGATCCGGTCGACTTCATCCCGGTCAAGGCGGGCATAATAGCGGTCCAGCTTTTCGGTGTTCTTCTTCAGACCCATGATTTGGCCGCCTTGTTGATTTGCGCGCGCGTGCGACAGTAACAGCATCGGGCAATGTTTGCGCGATGTTCAGTCATCGGCATCCTCCCTTGCCAATTCAATGGCGTCTTCCTGGTCCAGCGACAGGATGTCCTCGACCTGTGCGATAGCCGCCGTGTTGGCGGCATAGATGACCTTGGCCGCTTCCAGCAGGTTCGACATGGCGGAAAAGGCATAGGCGGTGTCATTCAGGACCGAGGTCGCCTCGGACGGGGTCAGGTCGCCCTGGCGGATCAACCCCTCGACCACTTTGATCGTTTCGGTCTGGTCCCGGTGCATCTGCACGCGTTCGTCATCCAGCCACAGCGCCGAGCGGGTGGCGGGATCCCTCTTGTCCAGTTCGGTCAGGGCGACGATCACGCGGGCAATCTCGGTCCTGAGTTCGTTATAGACCATCGTGGGCGTGCCGTGACTGACCTGGGTGTAGCGATTGACGTTCCGGCGCATGTGCTTGACCGCCTTCACCGCGCTGACAACCCGCGAGGATGCATCGCGCAGGTCGTGAATGCGGCTGGCGGTCCCGGCTGGCAGATCAATCGCGCCGATCCGGGTCGTGAATTCAAGGATGGCCGCATGCAGCACCTTGACCCGCTGCTGATAGGCGGCATCCACGTCTATTTCGAACGGCGCGTGGCTGGCTTCGACCGTGGCGGCGATATCATCGGTGGCGGCAAGTTGATGCCGGTGAAGGTTCAGCGCGTGCAGGATGGTCTCCGAGGCGTTTTCCAGAAGGTGCCGCAACTCGTTCCTGAGTGCGGTCTCAAGCGTCTCGGGGAATTCGTCAACGATATCGGTCAGGAAGAGAGGCTTGGAGACGTCCGGCATCGGTTCTGGAATGGTCCGCTCGAGAAAGGCGATCAGACGGTGGCGCAGGGGCATCATGATTGCCACACCCATCAGGTTGAACAGGGTATGAAACAGGGCGAGTTTCAGCGTGTAGTCATCCGGTGCGATGCCTGTGGCGTCCGCGATCCCGTTGACTGACGCCAGCAGCGGACGGATCAGGATCAAGGCGACCGTTGCGGTCGAAAGGTTGAACACAAGGTGCGCCAGCGCCAGCCGCCGACCCTGGTAGTTGGCTGTGACAGCCCCGAGCATGGCGGTGATCGTGGTTCCGATGTTCGACCCGATCGCCAGCGCCAGCGCGTTTTCATAGGTGACCTGCCCGGCGGCCAGCGCGGTGATCGTCAGGACCATCGTGGCGTGGCTCGATTGCATCACCACCGTCGCGACCGCCCCCACCGCCGTATAGACCAGCAGCCCGGCGACCCCGGTCATGGCGAACCGGGTCAGATCGATCCCCGCCTGAACATCCTCGAACCCGGTTTTCATGTAGTGAATGCCGAGGAACAGGAACCCCATTCCGGCAAGCACGAAACCGATCCCCTTGAGGTATTTGGACGACTGGAACACCAGCACAATCGCCAGCGCCAGCATCGGCATCGCATAGGCCGAGATATCGACCTTCAGCCCCAGCCCCGCCACCAGCCAGGCGCCCGTCGTTGTGCCGATATTGGCGCCAAAGATGATCGCGACGCCTGCGCCAAGGGTAATCAATCCGGCGCTGAGGAAAGAGATCGTAATGACCGACACCAGCGATGATGATTGCATCAGCGACGTCGCCACCATCCCGAACCCAAGAGCCCTGGATGTCGTCTTGGTGGCGGCGGCGAGAATCCGTTCGAGAAACCCGCCCGAGAACAGTTTGAACCCGTCCTCCAGCATCAGCATGCCGAACATGAAAATGGCGACCCCGGCCGCGATGACCTGAAAGGCGGCGCTGGCCCAGAAACCGGCGATCAACAGGGCCAGGATCGTCGGCAAAAGCAGTTTCTTGATCACGGCGGCACGCCACCCCGGTTCATGACGCGACCAGCTTAGTTGCGCCACCGGATGCGTCCAGAACAAACCGCCAGCCTGCACAAATTTTCGGCTATTGGGTCAAAACTTGCCAGCAGGGTCTTGATTTCGTTCGGCTTTGCAACAAAATCGCGCCAAGGCTTCCACCACCTGCATTTCGCGGTCTAAGGTGTGGCCACAAGATATGTCGCACAGACGACATCAACGGGAGGAATTACGATGAAGAAGCTACTCGGCAAAACTGCCGTGGCCGCGCTTGCGCTGGCCTTTGCAACAGAAGCCATGGCGACGGAATGGAATGTCTCGGTCTGGGGCAAACGCCGCGCCTTTACCGAACATGTCGAAAAGCTGGCCGAACTGGTCTCGGAAAAGACCGGTGGTGAGTTCACGATGAACATCAGCTATGGCGGTCTGTCGAAAAACCGTGAAAATCTGGACGGGATTTCGATCGGGGCTTTCGAGATGGCCCAGTTCTGTGCGGGCTATCACCGTGACAAGAATCCCTCGATCACGGTTCTGGAACTGCCGTTCCTGGGTGTGAACACGCTTGAGGAAGAGGTTGCTGTCAGCCATGCGGTTTATGCACACCCGGCGGTTCAGAAAGACCTGGCGCGCTGGAACGCCAAGCTGCTGATGACCTCGCCCATGCCGCAGTATAACCTCGTCGGCACCGGCGAGCCGCGCGATACCCTGGCCAAGATGGACGGCATGCGCGTGCGCGCCACCGGCGGGATCGGCAAGGCATTTGAAGCGGTTGGCGCGGTTCCGACCTCGGTCACCGCGACCGAGGCGTATCAGGCGATGGAATCCGGTGTTGTCGACACTGTGGCCTTTGCCCAGCACGCCCACCTGTCGTTCCGTACCATCGACCAGGCGACCTGGTGGACCGCCAACCTGAACCCCGGCACCGTGAACTGCCCCGTGGTTGTGAACACCGACGCCTATGATGCGCTGTCGGACGAACATCGCGCCGCGCTGGACAGCTCGGTTGACGAGGCCATCGCCCATTACCTTGCCAACTATGGCGAGCTGTTGAAGAAGTGGGACACGGTTCTGGAAGAGAAAGGCGTGCAGAAAGTCATGCTGGACGAGGCCGAACTGGCCGCCTTCCGCGCCAAGGCCGCAGATCCGATCCGCGATCAGTGGATCGCGGACATGTCAGCACTGGGTCTGCCGGCTCAGGAGCTTTATGACCTCGTCATGGACACGCTGAAAAAACAGCGCATGTAAGCCATGCGGGTGGGGGAACTTCCCCCACCTTCCCCTGAAAGGGGACTCGCGGCGCGCCTTCCTCTTGCCCAAAATACCTCGGAGCGCGAGGCAGAGCCTCGCCCCGCGCAACGCGCGGGACGACGACCACTTGGACGCGCGGCAGCACAATAAACACAGGGACAGAGATCATGGCGTCTGGAAGTTCGGTACTGGAGAATGACAGTCTTCTCAGCAGGCTCGACACGGGGTTGCACCGGATCGAAAAGGTTCTGGCGCTGATTTCGGGACTGGCGGTTTTTGCCATCATGGTCTTTGCCGTGGTCTCGGTCTCGGGGCGCAACCTGTTCAACGCGCCGGTGCCGGGATATGTCGACTGGATCGAGCAGCTGATGCCGCTGATCGCCTTCATGGGTATTGCCTATACCCAGCGCGACGGAACCCATATTCGCATGGACATTCTGATTGGGCGGCTGAATGGTCGCGCGCTTTGGGCGGCCGAGTTCATCACCACCCTTGCCGCGCTTGTCCTGATGATCCTGCTCGTCTGGGGGACATGGTCGCATTTCCTGCGCTCGTTCGACTTCGCGGCCCCGCTCTGGAGCCGGGATTCGTCGATTGATATCGCGCTGCCCTTGTGGCCTGCGAAACTTCTGGCGCCGGTCGCCTTTTTCATCCTGTGCCTGCGCTTTTCGATCCAGCTTTGGGGTTATGGCCGGGCCTTTGTTCTGAACCTGAGTGAACCGGTGGCGATCCCGCTGATCAAATCCGCCGCCCAGACCGCCGCTGACGAGGCTGCGGTTCTGGAAGATAACGGCAATTAAGGGGGCCGCGTCATGGAACCGATTGAAATTGGTCTGATCGTATCAGGCGTCATGGTCCTGTTTGTCGTGCTGGGCATGCGCGTCGCCTTTGCCGCAGGCATGGCAGGGCTGATCGGGCTGATCTGGATTTTCTGGGCCAAGAAAGGTTATGACCCTGAGGATTTCGGCTGGGCGCTGACCGTTGCGGTCAAGACCGCCGGACAGGTGCCGCATTCCAAAGTGGCAAGCCAGGCGCTGTCGCTGATCCCGACCTTCATCCTGATCGGCTATCTTGCCTATTACGCCGGTCTGACCAAGGCGCTGTTCGAGGCGTCGAAGCGCTGGGTTGGCTGGCTTCCGGGCGGCTTGGCCGTGTCGACGGTCTTTGCGACCGCTGGCTTTGCCGCCGTGTCGGGCGCGTCAGTGGCAACTTCGGCGGTCTTTGCGCGCATCGCCATCCCCGAGATGCTGAAGATCGGCTATGACAAGCGTTTCGCGGCCGGTGTGGTGGCGGCGGGGGGCACGCTGGCCTCGCTGATCCCGCCTTCGGCGATCCTCGTGATCTATGCCATCATCGTCGAACAGGACGTCGGCAAGCTGCTCTTGGCGGGCTTCATTCCCGGCGCGTTCTCGGCCCTGATTTATGGCCTTCTGATCGTCTCGCTGGCACTGGCCCTGCCAAAGTTCGGTCCGCCGGTCAAAGGGTTCACATGGGCCGAGCGGTTTCAGTCGCTGCCCCCTGCGATGCCGATCTTCTTCGTGGTCTTCATCATCATCTTCTTCATCTACAACCCCTTTGGCGGCGATGCATGGGGCACGCCGACCGAAGGTGGTGCGCTGGGGGCATTCGTGGTCTTCCTGATGGCGGTCGCCAAGGGCATGCGCTGGCGGCAGTTCCGAGATGCCCTGCTGGAGACCGCAAAGCTGGCAGTGATGATCTTCACCATCATCTGGGGCGTGCTGATCTATGTCCGCTTCCTTGGCTTTGCCGACCTGCCGGGCGCGTTTTCGGACTGGATCACCAGCCTGGACCAGTCACCGATGCTGACGCTGGTGATGATCCTTCTGGCCTATGCGGTCTTGGGCATGTTCATGGACGCGATCGGGATGCTTCTTTTGACGCTGCCGGTGGTCTATCCGGCGGTGATGGCGCTGAACGGGGGCGAGTTCGTCTCGGCCGCCGACAGCACATTCGGCATGTCCGGCCCGATGTGCGCGATCTGGTTCGGTATCCTCGTGGTGAAGATGGCCGAGTTCTGCCTGATCACGCCGCCCATCGGTCTCAACTGTTTCGTGGTGGCCGGGGTGCGGGATGACCTGACCGTGCAGGACGTGTTCAAGGGCGTGACCCCGTTCTTCATCGCCGACGCGATCACCATCGCGCTTCTGGTGGCCTTTCCGGCGATTGTGTTGTGGTTGCCAAGTTTGGCATGACGTGATGCCCGGCGTTGCCGCCGGGCGTAACCTCAGACCGAGACAGCTTCCAGCAATTCCTCGCGGTTGAGCGCCCCACGTGGCCCCGATTTCACCACCTCGCCACGCCGCAGGATCACGAATTCATCGGCGTGTTCATAGGCAAAGTCGAAGAACTGCTCGACCAGGATGATTGCCATGTCTCCTTTATCGCGCAAATAGGCGATGACCTTGCCGATCTGCTTGATGATATTGGGCTGGATGCCCTCGGTCGGCTCATCCAGCAACAGAAGCTTCGGCTTGGCGATCAGCGCCCGCGCAATGGCAAGCTGCTGCTGCTGCCCGCCCGACAGGTCGCCCCCGCGCCGGTTCAGAAAGTCTTTCAGGATCGGGAACAGTTCAAATATCTCGTCGGGGATGAAATGTTCCGATTTCGGCAGGCAGGCATAGCCTGTTTCAAGGTTCTCGCGCACCGTCAGCAGCGGAAAGATGTCGCGGCCCTGCGGCACGTATCCAACGCCCTTCTGCGCCATCACATGTGCGGGGAGTTTGCCGATCGCTTCGCCAAAGAACTCGACCTCGCCACCCTCGCGGGGATGGGTGCCCGAGATCGCCTTCAACAATGAAGTTTTGCCAACCCCGTTGGTACCCATGATGCAGGTGATCTTGCCGGGTTCGGCCTGCATCGAGATATCGTAAAGGATTTGAGAGCCGCCGTAGAACAGGGTCAGGTCATTGATTTTCAACATGTCTCAGCGTCCCAGATAGACGTCGATGACGTCCTTGTTGCTTGTCACGTGATCGAGCGAGCCCTCGGCAAGAACCGAGCCTTCATGCAGAACCGTCACCTTGCAATTCAGCCGCCGCACAAATTCCATGTCATGTTCAACCACGACAACGGCGCGGGTCTTGGCGGCCTCGACAAGGATCGCGGTGGTATGCTCGCGTTCTTCGGGTGTCATGCCGGCCGCTGGTTCGTCGACCAGAAGAAGCTGTGGCTCCTGCGCCAGCAGCATGCCGATTTCAAGCCATTGCTTCTGGCCGTGGGAGAGTTCACCCGATTTGCGGTCAAGCTGGTCGGTCAGGCCGATCTCTTCGGCAAGCGCGTGGACCTTGTCCACGTCCTCGGCGCTGCGCCGATAGAACAGGACGGGCAGGGGGCCGCGATCCTTTTTCAGCGCCAGAAGCAGGTTGTCAAAAACCGTCTGGTCTTCGAACACGGTGGGGCGCTGGAACTTGCGGCCAACCCCGGCCCGGGCGATCTGGGCTTCGGACATTTTCAGCAGGCTGACAGATTTGTCGCCCCAGATCACACGGCCTTCGTCTGGTCTGGTCTTGCCGGTGACGATATCCATAAAAGTGGTCTTTCCCGCGCCGTTCGGTCCGATAATCGCCCGCATCTCTGCCTTGCCGATCTGGAAGGACAGGTTGTTGATCGCCTTGAACCCGTCAAACGAGACCGAGACACCGGACACTTCGAGAAGGGTGCTCATTGATCCGCCTCCTGTTCCTGAAGGGATCCGGCATCCGGCCCGAGGTCCTGTCCGTGGCGCGCGGGCGCCATATGCCCGGTCCAGAGGTCAAAGAGACCACCAATGCCGCGCGGGGCAAAAAGCGTGACCATGACGAAAGAGAAACCCAGCAACACCAGCCACCAGTCGACCCAGTCTATGGTGTAGAAACCAAGCGGGATAGACGGCACCTGCCCGCCGGTGAACCAGCTTGAGACAAGCGACACAAAGGCCGCGCCGATCACCGCGCCGTAAAGCCGTCCGCGCCCGCCGATGGCGACCCAGACCGCAAGGTAAATCGAGGCGATTGGTGCGATCTCGGCCGGGTTGATGATCCCGGCCTGCGGGTAGTAGAGCGCTCCCGCGATCCCGGCGATCACGGCGGTGATGGTGAAGATGAACAGTTTGTAGGCCTCGACCGAATAGCCAAGGAACCGCACCCGCGCCTCGTCATCGCGGATGCCGCGCAGGACCGAGCCGAACTTGCCCGAAACGACCCAGGCGCTAAAGACATAGCCAAGGCCAAGCGCGGCGGCTGAGGCCCAGAGGAACCAGACCGAGACCACGGATTGCGGCACCTCATCCAGTCCGGGCAGGTTTTGCAGGCCCGACAGCCCGTTGTTGCCGCGCAAGCCACTGTCGTTCTGAAAGAGGTACAGCGCCAGCGCCAACGTCATCGCCTGTGTCAGGATCGACAGGTAAACCCCCGTCACGCGACTGCGGAAGGCAAGCCAGCCAAAGACCAGAGCCAGAAGGCCGGGCACCGCGACGACTAGGATCAGCTGCAGCGTCAGCGAGTGCGAAAACGCCCAGATCGCGGGAAATTCGGAACTGCCGACCACGCCGAAAATCTGGTTTCCGATGGCGGCGGTGATTTCGGATTCGGTTGGCGGAATTTCCTGCCCGGCCATCGAGGTCACGATGATGTCGCGGGTGCGCTCATACATCAGCCACATGCCGATCATGTAACCGCCAATCCCGAAAAAGGCGAAATGGCCCAGTGACAGGATGCCGGTGTAGCCCCAGACAAGATCCATTGCCAACGCGATCAGGCAGAGGCACAGGGTCTTGCCCAGTGTCTTGACGAAACTGGTCGAGATCAGGCCGGAGCCGAAGGCTTCGCTGAAGACGGTGACGCCCAGCGTGAACATGCCAAGGCAGGCGAGGAAGATCAGAACCGAGGGGTTCTTGGCAAAGAGGGAACGGTCGGTCATGGGGTGACTCCCTGCGGGGCGGGGAGGGGGGCGCTGCCCCCGTCGCGTGCCGCGACTCCCCCGGAGTATTTCTGCAAGAAAGAAGTGGCTTTCATCGGATCAATCTCCCGCTGCACGTCCCTTGAGGGCGATGATCCCTCGGGGGCGGAACTGGATGAAGATGATGATGAAGATGATCATGTAGGTCTGGGCCGCCAGCGTGTTCGACGGGTTCATCCATTCGATGCCCTTTTGCAGGAAGCCGATCATCGCCGCGCCCGCAAGCGTGCCCCAGATATTGCCGACCCCGCCGACGACGACGGTCATAAAGGACTGCACGATATAGTCGCTGCCGAGTTCCGAGGTGACCTTGGCGAAAAGGCCGATGGCGACACCGGCGATCCCGGCGATGCCCGAACCCAGACCGAAGGTCAGCATGTTCACCTTGTCGGGATTGATCCCCATCGACGCCGCCATGCGCGGGTTCTGGGTGACGGCGCGGGTTTCAAGACCCAGCCGCGTGCGTTTCATGATGAACAGGAACAGGCCGAGGAAGATCAGGGCCAGAACGAAGATCGCGATGCGGATATAGCTGATCGAGACCACGTCATTCAGCACCCAGGCCCCGTCCAGCCAGGCCGGAGAGGTCAGCGGGCGCGCCTGGGTGCCAAAGATGTTCTTGGCGATCTGCTGCAGCGCGATCGAGATGCCGAAGGTGGCCAGCAGCGTTTCCAGCGGGCGGTTGTAGAGGTGACGGATCACCAGCCGCTCCATCGCGACGCCGGCGGCAAAGGTGACGAGGAAGGCCAAGGGCAGCGCTACAAGGATCGAGACGGTGTAGTTCGGGATGATCTGCTGCACGACATAGCCGGTGTAGGCGCCCATCATGATGAACTCGCCATGGGCCATGTTGATCACCCCCATCACACCGAAGGTGATGGCAAGGCCGATGGCGGCGAGGAAGAAGATCGAGGCCAGCGAGATGCCGTCCAGCAAAAGGTCCAGCGTCTGGTTCAGACCAACGCGGGTCTTTATCGATTTCAGCGCTTCTTGCGCGGCGTTGGTGACGGCGCGGTCGCGTTCGTCGAAGACCTCATAGAATTGCTCATACTGAACCAGGTCCGCCTTGGACACCAGCGGGTTCCAGCCAGGGTTGAGAGCGGCATAGGCGCGGTCACGGGCTTCTTGCGTGTCGAGTTGTGCCAGTGGCACACCGCCCACCTTGCCGTCGTCAATGTGTTCAAGAAGAAAGGCCTTGCGCTCATCCGGCGTGGGGACGTGTTTCATGGCACCGGCATCGACCATCAACTCGAATGCGGCATCGATTGACAGGTCGTCGCTGCCGGGAATGATGCGGCGGCCCTTGTTGGCCTCTTCTGGCGGGTCGAACACGATGCGGCTGCTGAGAAGCGTGTTCAGCGCGGCGCGGGTATCCAGCGAGATATTGGTCGAGACGCTTTCGATGGCGGCAACGCGGGTGGCGGTGTCCTTGCCGAAACGGATCGTCAGAAGGGTCAGAAGCTGTTCTTTGCGGGCCTTGATCGCGGGGTTGGTTTCGCCCTCGATCGAGGCGGAGAGCGGCGCCAGGTGACTTTCTTCGGCATCGCGCTGGATCGCGGTCAGGGCGTCAAGGCGGCGCGTGGGGTCGGGGTCGCTGAGCTGAAACTGCACCAGCGCCGCGCCGATCATCGCCCGCACGCCCGAGTTCGGCTTGAGCTGATCGAGGTCGCCCTTGGCATAGTCGCCTACCGGTTCACCGGTATCGAAATCATGCAGGCGATAGGTCTTCCTGGCGATCTCTTCGGCCCAGAAGAACAGCCCATCTTCCTTGCGCTGCCACATGTCCTTTTGCTGCCATTTCTGCAGCACGGTCTGGGCGGCGGGCAGGCCAGAGCCCGCGATGGCGGTGATGGCCGGTTCGATGGTCTTGCGGCTGCCCTTCTCGATCGCGGCACGATGGGTTTGCAGCACCTCCTGGATGCCGGACCCTTGTGCAAATGCGAAAGAGGAAAGGGACAGGAGCAGTGTGAGGGCGAGAGTGATGACCCGCATGGAAGGCGTCCTGTTCGTCATGTTGTGGGGAAGGGGACATGCGCCCCCTTCCGCCATTGGTTGGGTCTTAGTAGTTTGACAGGGTCTGGACGCAGGTCGAGGTCTGGGTGTTGTACATACCGCAGCCCAGGTCCTTCCAATCCGACTTCAGAACCGCCGATTCCGGCAGGAAGTCTGTCCATGCATCGCCCGGAACCTCTGCGGTCTGGCTGATGATGTCGAACTGGCCGTCTTCCTGGATCTCACCGATCAGGACCGGCTTGGTCAGGTGGTGGTTCGGCAGCATCACGGCGGTGCCGCCGGTCAGGTTCGGAACCTCGATGCCGTACATCGCTTCACGCACCGCGTCGACATCGGTGGTGCCGGCTTTTTCCAGCGCCTTGATGTACATGTTGAAACCGATCACGTGGGCTTCCATCGGGTCGTTGGTGACACGCTCTTCGCCAGCAAAGGCTTTCCACTTGGCGACGAATTCATCGTTCAGGTCGCTTTCCGCCGACTGGAAGTAGTTCCATGCCGCGAGGTGACCGACGAGGTTCGTCGTGTCGAGGCCAGAAAGTTCCTCTTCACCGACCGAGAAGGCAACGACGGGGATGTCGTCCGCCGACACGCCAGCTGCGGCCAGTTCCTTGTAAAAGCCGATATTGGCGTCGCCGTTGATGGTCGAGATCACGCCGACCTTCTTGCCATCCGCACCCAGCGCCACGACGTCGGCGACGATTTTCGACCAGTCGCTGTGGCCGAAGGGGGTGTAGTTCACGAAGATGTCTTCGGCCGCGATGCCCTTATCCTTCAGATAGCTCTCAAGGATGTTGTTGGTGGTGCGGGGATAGACATAGTCGGTGCCCAAAAGCGCGAATTTCTCAACGCCCAGTTCTTCGAGGAAATAATCCGTCGCCGGGATCGCCTGCTGGTTCGGCGCGGCGCCAGTGTAGAACACGTTTTTCGAGCTTTCCTCACCCTCGTACTGCACCGGGTAGAACAGCAGGCCGTTCAGTTCCTCGATCACCGGCAGAACCGATTTGCGGCTGACCGAGGTCCAGCAGCCGAACATCACGTCAACGTCTTCGACGGTCAGCAACTCGCGTGCCTTCTCGGCAAACAGCGGCCAGTCCGATGCGGGATCGACAACAACAGCTTCCAGTTGCTTGCCCAGAACTCCGCCCTTGGCGTTCTGTTCCTCGATCAACATCAGCATTGTGTCTTTCAGCGTGGTCTCGGAAATGGCCATGGTGCCCGAGAGCGAATGCAGTACGCCGATCTTGATCGTGTCATCGGCGGCCATCGCGGTGGTCGCGACCCCTGCCAGTGCCAGCGAACCGGCGAGAGTGGATTTTAGGAAGTTCATGCGTGTCTCCTCGCAAGGTTCGGGCCGGGGACTTGCACATGGGGGCAACTCGTCCTAGCTCTGACCTTGCAACTATTGTTGCGAACCGTGTGGCGGCTGGGTCCGAGGTCCAATCGTCCGGTCGCCACACACCCAGCGGTTTCCTGACATGACCAAGGTGGCAGCCTGTCCGCGCATCGGGTGGCTTAACCTTTCTGCGGTGCCGCGAGATTCTCAAATAAGACCGCCTGATTATTGGGCGCTGGATCGCTGTTGCTGCATTGTTGGGCGTCATTGCGGGGTAATTGCCTGTTTTTTGGGCCTTTGGTGGCGGCGCGCATGCAGGTCTTGCGCGTAGTATCGGGTGTTGCGGCAAGAAGATGCCATCGAAACGGGCGGATTCCCGTGCGGATGATTCCTGAAAGGGCAAGTCAAAGAGCGCTCGATACGAGTGAATTGTCTCATGATCTCTGCCCTGCCGCCGCAAGATCGCCCCAGTTTGCGGGCATTGACACTGGGTCAGTTAATGAACTTCGGTAATGCGGAAGGTCCGAATGAGATTGTGGAGTATTGTGTGTCGTGCGGTGACCCTTTGTGCCGCGCTGGTGGTCCTTGTGACGGCGGTGCCTGTTCAAGCTCAGGATGGCAAGGTCCCCTATTGCCCCCACACAGAACCCCATGCCCCGCACGGGATCGTGCTTCGTATGGGGCAGGAATACTATCGGACCTGCGGAAACTGGACCACGGGGGGCGGGGTTTTCCGTCAGTTCATTCTAAAAGTGAATCCAAGCCAGATTCCCGGCCTCTATTCAACGTATTCACCGTCAAATTTGCGGGTCATGGAAAGAACGGAGGGGATTGACCGCCTCGCAAACGCCATACGCAACCTGCCGAAAAAAGACCGAAGAACCATTGGTTTCGCTCAATACGATGTCTACGAATCAAAACCTCTCGCCCCATCTGGCAAACCACATCGAAGCACCTTTGTGTTTGCTGCCGAAGGGTCTGCGAGCGTTCCTCGTCACTGGGTAAACTGCTATGGTTGGAACCGCCTTGAAGAAGGCAGGTCCCTGAATTGCACAGTCTATGTCCAGCAGGGCGACGTTTACGGCTCGCTCCTTTTCATCGGCAGCCACAAGCGTGGCCTCAAATTTCTGGATCACTTTGCCGGGTTTGCCCAGGACATCGAGCGGGTTCTAACCTAAGCAAACGTAACAGACCGGATAGAAGAGATGCAGACCTTTCTCGATGTGGTCGAGTAAGCGCGGCGGCCATTCCTGAGCAGATACCTCTACCCCAAGGCGACCTTGCCGGATTTGCACAGTCTTGCGTCCGCGCGCGGGTCTGCTTTCGGTTTTGACATTCCTTGCAGGCGAAACAGGTAACAAAATTGCCAAATCCCCTTGCAAATCGGGCTGCTCTTTGGCACCCGCTTGCATGAGGCCCCACGCGAATAAGGATGATCCAAGATGCCCGACCTGCGTTCCAAGACTTCGACCTTCGGCCGCCGCATGGCTGCCGCCCGCGCGCTGTGGCGTGCCACGGGAATGAAAACCGAGGATTTCGGCAAGCCGATCGTGGCTGTGGTCAACTCGTTCACCGAGTTTGTGCCGGGTCACGTGCATCTCAAGGACATGGGCCAGCTGGTCGCGCGCGAGATCGAGAAAGCGGGCGGTGTTGCCAAGGAAATGAACACCATCGCCGTCGATGACGGCATCGCCATGGGCCATGATGGGATGCTGTACTCGTTGCCGTCGCGCGAAGTGATTGCCGACAGCGTCGAATACATGGCAAACGCCCATTGCGCCGACGCGCTGGTCTGTATCTCGAACTGTGACAAGATCACGCCCGGCATGCTGATGGCCGCGATGCGCCTCAATATCCCCGCGATCTTCGTCTCGGGCGGACCGATGGAAGCGGGCAAGGTGATCCTGAAGGATGGCGAACACAAGGCCGACCTTGTGACCGCCATTGTGGGCGCCACCGATGAGGACCGCAGCGAGGAAGAGGTCGACAAGCTGGAACGCTCGGCCTGCCCGACCTGCGGGTCATGTTCGGGCATGTTCACCGCGAACTCGATGAACTGTCTGGCCGAGGCACTGGGGCTGGCGCTGCCTGGCAATGGCTCGCTTCTGGCGACGCATTCCAAACGCAAGGGCCTGTTCGAGGAAGCCGGGCACAAGATCATCGAACTGTGCAACCGCTGGTACAAGGACGGCGACGAGACCGCCCTGCCGCGCGGTATCGCGACCTTTGAGGCGTTCGAGAACGCCATGGCGCTGGACATCGCCATGGGCGGGTCCACGAACACGGTTTTGCACCTTCTGGCTATTGCGCATGAGGGCAAGGTGAACTTCACCATGGCCGACATGGACCGCCTGTCGCGCCAGATCCCGCACCTGTGCAAGGTCGCGCCGTCGACGCCGAAATATCACATGGAGGACGTCCACCGCGCCGGCGGCATCGCCCGCATCATGGGGGAACTGGACCGCGAAGGCAAAATCCACCGCCACTGCGCCACCGTGCATGAAAAGACCATGGGCGAGTTCATCGACAAGTGGGACATCCGCCGCGAGACCGCCGGCAACGAGGCCCGCGACCTGTTCATCGCCGCGCCGGGTGGTGTGCGCACGACCCAGGCCTTCAGCCAGTCGCGCATGTATACCGACCTTGACCTTGATATCGAAGATGGCTGCGTCCGCGATTTCGAACATGCCTATTCCGAGCAGGGCGGGCTGTGTGTGTTGTTCGGCAATCTGGCTCAGCAGGGGTGCATCCTGAAGACCGCTGGCGTCATCAAGGAAATGTATGAATTCACCGGCACCGCCGTTGTCTTTGAAAGCCAGGACGACGCGGTCGAGGGCATTCTTGGCGGCAAGGTCAAGCCGGGCTCTTTCGTTGTGATCCGCTACGAAGGGCCGAAAGGTGGTCCGGGCATGCAGGAAATGCTCTATCCGACCGCCTATCTGAAATCGATGAAGCTGGACAAGACCTGTGCCTTGATCACCGATGGCCGCTTCTCGGGCGGCACGGCGGGTCTGTCGATCGGCCACGTCTCGCCGGAAGCGGCCGAGAAGGGCATCATTGGCCTGGTGCAGGACGGCGACACGATCCGCGTGTCGGTGCCGGAACGCACCATCCACCTTGATGTCTCGGATGAAGAGCTTGAGCGCCGTCGCGCCGCGCACCCGCAGGCGGACAAGGCGGCATGGAAGGCCGAGGGGCGCCCGCGCGCCGTATCGACCGCGCTGCGTGCATATGCTGCGCATGTTGCCAATGCCTCGCTGGGCGCGGTGCGGATCGTGCCCGAAGATTAAGGCCGATCACCCGACAAAATCAGGAAAGGGCGTCTTTGGGCGCCCTTTTTCTTTGTTGCGTGGCGGTTTTTCCAATTGGCGCAAGCACTTCGGGGAATTGCCCGTTAGCGCTCACATTTTTGGCCCGGCACACTTGATTTTTAGGGAAAATTATGCTTGTTAGCGCTAACTTCATCAGAGATCGGATAGGATCGGATTAGACATGACTGTCAAGGTTGCCATCAACGGATTTGGGCGGATTGGCCGCTGCGTTCTGCGCGCGCTTCTGGAAAACGGCCGCAAGGATGTGGAAGTTGTTGCCATCAACGACCTCGCCGCAGTGGAAACGAACCTGCACCTGCTGAAATACGACTCGGTGCATGGGCGCATCCATAACGACATCAAGGCGGTCGACGGCGGGATCGAGATCGACGGCAAACTGATCCGCGTCACCGCCGAACGCAACCCCGAAGACCTGCCGTGGGGCGACGTCGACGTGGCGATGGAATGTACCGGCATCTTCACCGACCGCGAGGCTGCCGCACGCCACCTGAAAAACGGTTCGGACCGGGTTCTGGTTTCGGCCCCGGCAACGGGCGCGGACAAGACCATCGTCTTTGGCGTCAACCACGAGACGCTGACGCCCGAGGATATCGTGGTGTCGAACGCGTCCTGTACCACGAACTGCCTGTCGCCTGTCGCAAAGGTGCTGGACGATGCCTTTGGCATTGAGACCGGCTATATGACCACGATCCACAGCTATACCGGCGACCAGCCGACGCTGGACCGCGCGCACAAGGACCTTTATCGCGCTCGTGCGGCGGCAATGTCGATGATCCCGACCTCGACCGGCGCGGCCCGCGCCGTGGGTCTGGTGCTGCCGCATCTGAAGGGCAAGCTTGACGGTTCGTCAATCCGTGTGCCGACCCCGAACGTGTCGGTGGTCGACCTGTGCTTCATGCCGAAGACCCCCGTGACCGACGTTGCGCAGGTAAATGACGTGATCCGCAAGGCGGCAGACGAAGGCCCGCTGCGTGGCATCCTTGGGGTGACCGACGATCCTCTGGTATCGATGGATTTCAACCACGATCCGCGCTCTTCGGTCTTTGCAATCGAACAGACCAAGCTGACCGATGGCGGCATGGTGCGTGTCATGTCGTGGTATGACAATGAATGGGGCTTCTCGAACCGGATGCTGGACACGGCAGTTGCGATGAAAGCGACCGGCCCCGTGGGAAAGCTTAAAGAGCTGGCCGGGGTCGCATAAGACCTAAAGCTCGACCCGTTCAAAGGCGGCGGTCAGGCCAAGACCCCCGCCGATGCCGATCATAGCCATCAAAAGCGCGCCTTCCGATCCTTCGGCGGGCGCGTTTTGCATCTGGTGGAACAGCCGCGTGACAAGGATCGCGCCAGAGGCCCCGAAAGGATGCCCCAGAGCAATCGCTCCGCCCTGCTGGTTGGGCAGGCTGTCGGGCAGGTCGAGTTGATCGAGCGATGCCAGCACCTGCGCGGCAAAGGCTTCGTTGAATTCAAGGGCGAACATGTCGTCCAGCGACAGGTCGGGGCGGCGGGACAGCAGTTTCCGGGTCGAGGCGACGGGACCGATGCCCAGAAGGTTTGGATCAACACCTGCCGCCGCGCCATCGACAAAACCCAAGCCCGTTTCATGACCCACCGCCTGCGCCGCCGCGCGGCTCATCACTACCAGCGCTGCTGCGCCGTCGTTCAATGGACAGGCATTACCAGCCGTTACGCTGCCACCGGAGCGGAAGGCAGGGCGCAGTCGGGCAAGGCGGTCCAACGTCAGCCCCTCGCGCGGAGATTCGTCGCGGGTCTGGCTGTCGATGGGCACGATCTCGGCGTCGAACGCGCCTGCCGCCTGCGCCGCCAAAGCGCGGGTCTGGGATTGCAGCGCGAAACGGTCCTGTCTTTGCCGGGTGACGCGGTACGCTTCGGCGACATTCTCGGCGGCCTCGCCCATGTCAGGATCGCCGATCGCGTCAGGGGCAAACCGTGCGCGGGTATAGTATTGAGGTTCGTCACCTTTTGCGCGCGGGGGCAGGGCGCGGATCGGGGCGCGGCTGCAACTTTCAACGCCGCCCGCGATCACCACATCCGCCGCCCCGGCCGCGATCTTGTGGCAGGCGGTCAATACCGCCTCTAACCCGCTGCCGCATTGCCGGTCGACGGTCATTGCCGGGACATCGACGGGGAAACCCGCCAGCAACGCCGCCACGCGGGCGACATTGCCGCCCGGACCGGCGGCATTGCCAAGGATCACGTCATCGACAGTTTGGGCCTTCAAGCCCGCATCGCGCAGAGCAGCCGTCAGGACCGGTGCGGCCAGGTCCTCGACTTCCAGTGACGCGAACATGCCGCCCTTGCGCCCGATGGCGCTGCGACGTGCGGCGACGATCACCGGTTGGCGGTCAGCGGAACCTTTCCAGCGGGACAAGTTGCGCATCTCCTTCCTTGAGCCATTCCTCGATCTTTCCGCGCGCCCGTTTGCCGCTGGTGGTCATCGGCCAATGGTCCAGCGTGAAGACCTGTCGCGGAAGCTTGTAGGCGGGCAGATGCGCCCGACAATGCGCGGCCAGCGTTGGGGCGTCAATTCTTCCTGCAAGCACCGCGACAACCTTCTGGCCAAGGAACGGATCAGGCAGGCCGAACACCTCGGCCCCGGTGACGCCTTCCGCCTGCATCAGGACCTGCGCGACCTCTTGCGGGAAGATGTTATAGCCGCCCGACAGGATCATGCCGCCTTCGCGCCCGAGAAGGACAAGTGATCCGTCGGGGTCGATCCGGCCCATGTCCCCGACCGTGGCCCAGTCGCCGTCGCGCCGGAACCCGTCCTGTGCCGGGCCGAGGTAGCCAGCGATGGCAAGGTCGCCGCGCACAAAGACGGTTCCGGTTTCGCCCTGTGCGACGCGCTGGCCATCTGCGCGGATCGACAGGTCGACATGCGGGAAGGGGAAGCCAACCGAGTGCGGTGGGGCATTCGACCCGGTTTGGCTGTGTCGGGCAAGGCTGACAAAGCCAAGTTCGGACGCGCCGTAATACTCGGTGATTTCGGCGTCGGGGAAGGCCGCCAGCGCGCGCGACAGCGTCTCGGGCGACAGTTTCGCCCCGGCGGTGGTGACATTGGTGATGCCCGGAAAGGGGCGGTTTCGGGCCACCAGCGCTTCGATCATGGACGGAACCGCCACCAGCCGGGTGGCCAACCCGTCGCGCAGCAATGTGGCGGTGCGGGTGGCGCTGAATTTGTTGAGGCCAAAGAAACAGGCGCCCGCGTCCAGCGCCTCGGCAAAGGCATAAAGGGTCAGCCCATGCGACAGGGGGCCGGGTGCGACGGTATGGCTGGCTTTCGTCAGGCCAAAAGCGGCGCGGCCCTCAGTCAGGCTGATCTGCCACGACCGTCGCGTGCGGGCAAAGCACTTGGGCGCGGATGTGGTGCCCGAAGTGAACCCCAGAAGGAAGACGCCTTCGGGGTCGGTGACCTCTGGTGCTGCGGCAGTGGCGTGGGGCAGGGCCGACAGGCCGGACGAGAGGTTGATCGCTGGAAGGCCCAGTCGGTCTGCCGCCATGACAAGACCGGGATGGGTGCCGAGGTGGAACAGGACGTCCGGGCGACAGCGTTCCAGCATTTCAGAGAGCGTTGCGTCAGGCCAGCTTGGGTCCATCACCGCAACCGCGTGCGGTGTCGTCAGTGCTGTTGACAGGATGGGTACCGATGCAGGGTGGTTGCCGATGGCCAGTGCCATCAGGCGTCCGGGTTCGGGCAAGGCGATGTTGGGGCGCAGCGAGGCAGGCAAGGTCCGAAGCCAGCCATCCAGACCGCCTATATGTGAAGCGAGGTCGCGATACGAGAAGCTGTGCCCGGAAATGGCAACCGCCAGCGCGTCGGGGCGCTGGCGGAGCGTTTGGTGAAAGCGTGCCGCGACCGGCATCGCGGTCCGGTCAGAAGCCCGGCAGCGCGCGGCGCACGCCGCGGGTGATCAGAGCGGCCAGAACCGCCTTGATCACGTCACCGGGGATATAGGCAAGCATCACGGTCAGGGCTTTGGTCATCGGCATTTCCGCCGCCACCGCCAGCCACGGGATACCGATGGCGTACATCACCACGATACCGCCGAAGATGATCCAGCCGATCAGCTTGACCAGGTTGTCGCCCGCGAATTTCGACACGCAATAGCCGATCACGAAAGCCGAGATCGGCCAGGCAAAGAGAAATCCACCCGACGGTCCGAACAGGACACCGATGCCGCCGCGACCTCCGGCCAGAAGCGGCAGGCCAGCCGCGACCAGCGCCAGGAACAGCACCATCGCCAGCCCGCCGCGTTTCGCGCCAGCCAGCGATCCCGCCAGCATCACGCCAAGGCTCTGGGCCGTGATCGGCACCCCGCCGGGCAGCTGGATCGGCGGAAACAGCGCCAGCGCCGCGGTAAGAGCGGCAAACAGCGCGATATAGACAATGCTTTTGGTGTCCATGTTGGTCTTGGTCCCTTGTGTTCACGTGTTTTGGTTGGCGGAGTCGTTAATGCTGCAGGTGCGAAAAAGCAAGGATTGCCTGACCTGCGCGTTTCAAACCGGGTCGATCAGGGACGATATCCCCGTGCGTCGATCGCATCGGCGACATCGTCCGCCATCTTGATGGTGCGAATGGCCACGGGTAAAGCGACGGCAATCAGGCTGCGTTCCAGGCCGCGCGCTTTCTGCGCTTCGCGCACCTCCTGCGTGATCTGGCCCAGCACGGGAATGAACCGCAGCGCCAGCGAGAAGGTCAGCCCCACCTTGGCCGGGTTCACGCCGACGGGACGCAGGAACCCAAGGCCAAAGGTGATCGCGTCGATCATGTCGGAAGCGCGGGTGGTCAGGGTCAACAGCCCCGCCGCCGTCAGCAGCACCGCGAACCGTGCCACCACGAAGGCACCAAGCGCCCACGAGTTGATGATCCCCTGAACGACGAAAAGGATGGCCAGGATCCAGATCGCGGGCCGCACCTGCGCCCAGGCCTGTCTGAGGGTCAGGCCGGAAAGCAGGAACAGCGCCACAACGACGCCGCCCGCCGCCAAGACATGCCATAGGGTGTCAGTTAGGAAAATCGCGGTGCCAAACGCCATCAGCGCCAAGAGTTTCCACCCGGCACGGGCGCGGTGCAGGCGAGAGGTGCCGGGGGAATAGAGATCCAGCATCAGCCCATCATCCGTTCATAGGCGGGAACAACCTCGGCGGGCGGGCCATCCAGTGCCACCTTGCCCTGATCAAACAGGATGACCCGGTCAAACCCGGCAATCAGGTCAAGGTCATGGGTCGCCATGATGACGTGCTGGTTCACCCCGTCGATGGCGCGGGCGATGCGGCGGGTGTTTCTGAGGTCAAGCAACGTGGTTGGCTCGTCCAAAACCAGCCAGTCCGGTTCCATGACCAGGACGCCCGAGATCGCCAGAAGCTGTTTCTGACCACCAGACAACAGGTGCGCTGGGTATTCGCGCAGGTCGGTCATGTCGTAACGCGCCAGAACCTCGTTGATGCGGGCGGCGATCTGGTCTTTCGGCAAGTCAAGGTTTTTCATCCCGAAGGCAAGGTCTTCTTCCACCACCGGAAAGACGATCTGGTTGTCGGGGTTCTGGAAGACGAAACCGACCTTGCGGCGCACGTCCTTGCCATGCGTCCCAGTGTCCAGCCCATCGACCGTGACTGTGCCGCGGTTTGGCAGCACCAGCCCGTTCAGAAGCCGCATGAACGAGGATTTTCCCGACCCGTTCGCGCCGATCACGCCGATCCGACGCTCGGACAGGCGCAAGGACACCCCGCGGAGAACGGCGCGGTCGCCAAAGGAAAGGTCCACGTCACGAAGTTCGATCATTGCCCACGGCCCGGTTAGCTTGCGCAGGCTGATACAGGAAAGTGGCGCCCAAAGGCTAGAGCAGTTCCGGCACGCCACCCAGTTTGCCGATCAGCGGCAGGATCTGGTCCAGCCCGATCCCGTGTTTCATCTGGCCAAAGACAAAGGGCCGCCCGGCGCGCATCCGGGTGGCGTCCCGCTCCATCACGTCGAGCGAAGCGCCGACATGCGGGGCAAGGTCGGTCTTGTTGATGATGAGGATGTCGGACTTGGTTATGGCGGGGCCGCCCTTGCGGGGGATTTCCTCGCCCGCCGCGACGTCGATCACGTAAATCGTCAGATCGGCCAGTTCGGGGCTGAAGGTGGCCGACAGGTTGTCGCCGCCGCTTTCGATCAGCACCACGTCGAGGTCCGGGAAGGTCTGGTTCAACTCGGCGATGGCGGCGAGGTTGATCGAGGCGTCCTCGCGGATGGCGGTATGCGGGCAGCCCCCGGTTTCAACACCCTTGATCCGCTCAAGCGGCAGGACCTGCTGGCGCATCAATTCCTCGGCGTCTTCCTGGGTGTAGATGTCGTTGGTCACCACCGCGATCGACAGCTTGTCCCGCAAGGCGCGCGCCAGTTGCGCGGTCAGCGTGGTCTTGCCCGCACCGACGGGTCCGCCGATGCCGATGCGAAGGGGGCCGTTTGGGGATGCCATGTCAGGAAGCTCCGAAAGTCAGGTTGAAGGGATCAGGAACAGGAGCGCCAGCCCCAGCAGGATGCAGAGACGGCCATAAAACAGCCGATCAAGCCGTGCAAACGGTTGTTCGGGAAACAGGCGGCGCCAGGCAGGAAAGAAGGGGGCGAATCCGCGCAGGATGAAGACCGCCCCGGCTGCACTCATCAGCGGTACACGAAACGGAAAACTGGTCAGATGCGGCAGGATCGCCAGGAACAGGCAGATCATCGCCACCATGGCGCAGGGAACGGGGCCGGGCATTTCCGCCATGCCCTTGGCGCCGACCACTGTGCGCGTCAGCTGCGCCTCGTCCCGGATCGGCAGCCAGATACCCAGCGCCCAGACCAGATGCAGCGCTGCAATGACGATCAGGGTTGCGGAAAACAAAAATGCAATGAATGTCATGACCTGAATAGCCTCGAATACAAGCTCTCGTGCCGCATTGATGCGATATCGGCGGCAAAAACGGAAGAACCGATGTCATCCAGGGTCATGTGTTGCGCGCTGCCGGCAATGGATTGGCAAAGCGGCAGAAGGGCGTGCAGAACCTTTTGCCCCTCGGTCTGGCCCAGCGGCACCAGCCGGATCGCCGCCGAGCTCAGGTTCGAGGCAAAGGCGTGCAAATAGAAGGCGATGGTTTTTTCCAGCGGCAACCCCTGCAATCGCGCGGCACGGCCCAGCGCCACCGGATAGGTCAGGTGACCAAGCTCGGGACCAAACACCGCTTCGGTTGTCGCGGCAAACGCCGCGCCCTGCTGTGTGGTCTCAAGCTGCCGCTCGGACGAGGGGGCCAAGGCGCGGGCCGTTGCGTCGATTTCCTCGACCTGGTCCGCTTCGGCGCGGTAGGCGCAGGCCAGAAGGATCGCGTCAGAATGCCCGCCGCCATGTTCCAGAATATCCGATAGCCATTGGGAAAAACTGCCCGCGTCGCGCGCTGCGCCATCGGCCACCACCTGTTCAAGCCCGTGGGAATAGCTGAACGCGCCCACCGGATAGGCAGGCGACAGCCACTGGGCAAGGATCAGGTCAGCCTCGATCGACATCAGATCAATGGGCGTGGGAATGGGTGCGGCCGTGACCGTATGCGCCGCCTTCGGGCGTGAAGGGCTCCGTCACCTCGGTCACGGATGCGTCGAGAAGTCCCAGCATTTCACGGATGACGTGGTCAGGCTGGATCAGAAGGCGCGATGCTTCGATCTGACAGGGCGTGTGGCGGTTGCCTACATGCCAGGCGATGCGCGTCAGGTCGTCCGCCGTGATTGCCAGAAGCGGTTCAGGCGCGGCGATGACCTCGACCTCGCGACCATCGGTCAGGACCAGAACCCCGCCGTGATCCAGCGAGGTGGTCTTGGGCAGGTCGACCAGCACCGCGCTGCCATCGGTCATGGTCAGCATTTTGCGGCGCAGGAAGCGGTCTTCGTAAGTCAGGGCCACGGCACCGATCGGTGTCTGGTGCGCATGGCCATGATAGGCGCGGGCGGTCAGCAGCGACGCGTTCATCGTGCCACCCCCGCGCATTGCGTCAAAAGACCATGTAGTCGCGGAAAACGTGACGCACGATGTCCTCGCGCCGCAGACCGATCTTTTTCAACTCGTCGTCCGACATCGCGTTCAGGCGCTCGACCTTCTGCACCCGGGAATTGGCCTCGGCCAGTTTGACCAGGAAGTTGCCCACTGCCACGAAGGGTGCGGCCAATGCGGATTTGATCGAGAAGCTTTCGACGACCTCGGTGGTCGCATGTGTGTCTGTAAGTGCCATTTGGAACCCCGTTTGTTTGAACGTTGCTCCTCCCCTTGATCTCAATATGGGTCAGCAAGGTTGACTTGACCACGCTTCTTTCCGCATAGCCGGGTTGCGGCTTGTGCAAGGCCTGCGTGCCGTCTGTTAAGGGCGCAGATTTATTGAAAAAATCCGACACAATGCCTGTTCGCGAGTGTCGCCCCGTTCCACGAATTGTTCGGGGGAAAGACGTGCCAGCGCCTGTGCCCGCCGATAACGCGGATTGCTGTCCCAAAGCCGGGTGACGATGCGGCCGAGAAGGGCAGCCAATCCCCCGGTGCCAGCCGAATGTGTTCCATGTGCTGTGTCTGTCAGTGCCATGTCGCGCTTTGCTCCTTTGACCAAGAAAGGCCCATCCTTGGGGTGCGATATGGCGATGATTAGTTAACAACACAAGGTTTCCTTCCTTCATATCCGCCTTGCCGACAGCGCATAGGTTCATTGTCAGAACATGAAATAGCGCTGCGCCATGGGCAGAACCTCGGCCGGTTGGCAGGTCAGCAATTCGCCGTCGGCGCGGACTTCGTAGGTTTCGGGGTTCACCTCGATCTCGGGCGTGTGGTCGTTCAGAACGAGGTCCCGTTTGCCGATATTGCGGGTATTCTGGACCGCGACGGTCTGTTTCGCCAGTCCCAGCGTGTCGCGGATGCCCTCTGATATGGCCGCGTCAGAAACGAAGGTCACGGCCGAGTTTTCGACCGAGCGGCCAAAGGCGCCGAACATCGGACGGCTATAGACCGGCTGCGGCGTTGGAATAGACGCATTGGGATCACCCATCTGGGCGCAGACGATGGTCCCGGCCATCAGTACCATTTCAGGTTTCACACCAAAGAAGGCCGGGTTCCACAGGACCAGATCGGCGCGCTTGCCCACCTCGATTGACCCGATCTCATGTGCGATGCCGTGGGCGATTGCCGGGTTGATCGTGTATTTCGCGATATAACGGCGGACGCGGAAATTGTCGTTTGCGCCGGTTTCCTCGGGCAGTCGTCCACGCTGTTTCTTCATCTTGTCGGCGGTCTGCCATGTGCGGATCAGCACTTCGCCGACGCGCCCCATCGCCTGGCTGTCGCTGGCGATGATCGAAAACGCGCCCATGTCATGCAGGATATCCTCGGCTGCGATGGTCTCGCGGCGGATGCGGCTTTCGGCGAAGGCGACGTCTTCGGGGATGGACTTGTCCAGGTGGTGACAGACCATCAGCATGTCCAGATGCTCGTCCACCGTGTTCACCGTGAAGGGGCGGGTGGGGTTGGTGGACGAGGGCAGCACGAACTCTTCCCCGCAGATCTTGATGATGTCCGGGGCATGGCCGCCGCCCGCGCCTTCGGTGTGGAACGCATGGATTGTGCGGCCCTTCATTGCGGCCACGGTGTTTTCAACAAAGCCAGACTCGTTCAGCGTGTCGGTGTGGATCATCACCTGTACGTCCATGGCATCGGCGACCGACAGGCAGCAGTCGATGGCGGCAGGGGTGGTGCCCCAGTCCTCGTGCAGTTTCAGGGCACAGGCCCCGGCCTTGATCTGTTCCTCAAGCGCGGCGGGCAGGGACGCGTTGCCCTTGCCGGCAAAGGCCAGGTTCATCGGAAAGGCATCCGCCGCCTGCAGCATCCGCCCGATATGCCAGGGGCCGGGCGTGCAGGTGGTGGCCAGCGTGCCATGCGCCGGGCCGGTGCCGCCGCCGAGCATGGTGGTCAGGCCGGAATGCAGGGCGTCCTCGATCTGTTGCGGGCAGATATAATGGATATGGCTGTCGAACCCGCCCGCGGTCAGGATCTTGCCCTCACCGGCAATCGCCTCGGTGCCGGGGCCCACGATGATGTCGACGCCGGGCTGGGTGTCGGGGTTGCCGGCCTTGCCGATCTTGTGGATGCGTCCGTCCTTCAGGCCGACGTCGGCCTTGTAGATGCCCGAATGGTCGACGATCAGCGCGTTGGTGATGACGGTATCCACCGCCCCCTCGGCGCGGGTCGCCTGGCTTTGGCCCATACCGTCGCGGATCACCTTGCCGCCGCCGAATTTCACTTCTTCGCCATATGTGGTGAAGTCATGTTCGACCTCGATGATCAGGTCGGTATCGGCAAGCCGGACCTTGTCACCAGTGGTCGGGCCGAACATGGCGGCATAGTCGGAGCGGGAGATCGTGGCGGGCATGGTTTTCCTCGGGCGTCAGGCGATGCTGGGTTATCGGGTTGCGTGTGGGTGTGTGCCGGATCGCGGGCGATCCGGTTCGCCCCTGACCCGCCGTGTGGAACGGGTCGGGGGCGAACCTGTGTCGTCGCATGTGGAGTTCACAATGCCCCCATCACTTTCTGATTGAAGCCAAAAATGCGGCGCGCGCCCGAGATCGGGATCAGTGCGACCTCGCGGCGCTGGCCGGGTTCAAACCGCACGGCGGTTCCGGCAGCGATGTCCAACCGGCGGCCAAGCGCGGCGTCGCGGTCGAAGTCCAGCGCCGGGTTGGATTCGGCGAAATGGTAGTGGCTGCCAACCTGGACGGGCCTGTCGCCGGTATTGGCAACCATCAGGGTGATCGCTTCGGCGCTTTCGTTCAGGACAAGATCGCCCTCGGCGGCAATGACCTCTCCGGGGATCATTTGAAGCCCCGGATCACCACCGTCGCAGCGGCGGCAACCAGCGCAGCCGCAAGGAGCGACAGCCAGACCGGGCTGTCGGCATGGGGATGGACATGTGCGCCCTCATGGGCAATCGCGGGGGCGGCGGCAAACAAGAGGGCAAGAACGGAAATCGGACGCATGGGGGTCTCCTTCAGCGGATTGGTTGGTGAACGGTGACAAGCTTGGTGCCATCGGGGAATGTCGCCTCGACCTGCACCTCGTGGATCATTTCGGGGATGCCATCCATACAGTCGTCGCGGGTGATGACCTGCGCGCCCGCCTGCATCAGGTCCGCAACCGAGCGGCCATCCCGCGCGCCCTCGACCACCGTGTCGGTGATTAGCGCAATGGCTTCTGGATGGTTCAGCTTCACGCCACGCGCCAGCCGCTTGCGGGCGACCTCGGCGGCCATGGCGACCAGAAGCTTGTCTTTTTCTCGGGGGGTCAGTTGCATGTCAGAGCATCCATGTTCGTGGCAGGTCGGCGCCGCCCAGAAGGTGCAGCGCCGGGATCAGGGTGGTGCGCAGGTCGTGGCCGTCGGGGGCCAGGATCCGCGCAAAGAGAATATCGGGCGCCAGAAGTGTCGCGCCGCCGGTTTCGGGCAGAAGGGCGCGCAGTTTCGGCAGCATGGTTTCTGCGTCTGGCCGCACCATCAGGACCGAGGCCATAGCTCTTGCAGAACCGCCCGTCGCGGCGCGATCAAGCAAAGCTTGCACGTCGTCCGTCAACCGGGTGCGGTCGGCAAAGATCAGCTTGCCGCCGCGCCGCAGTGTGATGTGGTCGCGGATATGGGCCTGTTGCACCGTTTCGCCCATGGCAAGGCGCCCAAACAGGATCGGTTCGACCATCAGGAAATGCGCATCGTCGGTAAGGTCAATGTCCAGCCTGCGGTCCAGCCGTGCCCCGTCAAAGACAATCGTTTCCTGCGGTAGCCAATGAAGGGTGGCCCCGGTTTCCGCGGCAATTCGGTTGATGACCTGCCCGTCGCGCCCGTCGCCGCTGCGATAGATGCGCTCGGCCGCCTGGCTGGTCACGGTCAGCGCGCTGCCCGGTCCAGCTGTGATCTGCGCCTCAAGGTGATCGCCGCCCGTGACCCCGCCGGATGTATTCAGCATCACCGCCTGCACCACCTCGCGCGGCCCGCGCGGGAACAGCATACGGTAAGACCCCTGTAACCGCAGATCGGCAATTGCCGATCCCGTTCCGACGCGCTTGGTCACCAGCCGCGCAGCGCCGACGGTGCGCGGTTGCGTCTGGACTTGGGTTGACGTGGATATGGCGGCTGCGGTGGAAATGGGGGGGCTCCTTTGATTGTGGTCAGTTTGCACCTGCGCGCGTCAGGGCGTAGCGCTGTACGGGAAAGCCGATGCGCAAGCGCCTTTTTTCAGGGCATTTGCCCGAAGCCTAGGCTAAATGATTAAAAAGAGTGCGCTTGGCGAAAGGTCGCGCATCACCATGCCCACATTGATCTTTCACCCCGTTGCCCTCATGGTCCCGCCAAGCTCGAATCGCGCCACCAGAAGGACAGTTGCCACATGAGTTTTGATCGTTCCGTGAAGATCGCCCCGTCCATCCTGTCGGCCGATTTCGCCAATTTTGGCGCCGAAATTCGCGCCATCGAGGATCAGGGCGCGGACTGGGTGCATGTTGACGTGATGGACGGGCATTTCGTGCCGAACCTGACGTTCGGACCGCCGGCAGTCAAAGCGTTCCGCCCGCATGTGAAGACGTTTATGGACGTGCACCTGATGATCGCGCCGGTTGATCCCTATATTGAGGCTTATGCCGAGGCGGGTGCGGATATGATTACCGCCCATGTCGAGGCCGGGCCGCATATCCACCGCACGCTTCAGGCGATCAAGGCAACGGGCAAGATGGCGGGCGTCTCGCTCAATCCCGGCACGCCGCTGGAAAGCATCGAACACGTGCTGGACCTTGTGGACATGGTGCTGATCATGACCGTGAACCCCGGATTTGGCGGGCAGAAGTTCATTCATTCGGGGGTCGAGAAAACACGCCGCCTGCGCGCGATGATCGGGGATCGTCCGATCCACATCCAGATTGACGGTGGCGTGACCCCCGAAACCGCCCCGCTGGTGGTCGAGGCCGGGGCCGATGTGCTGGTCGCGGGATCGGCGGTGTTCAAGGGCGGGTCGGTCGACAGCCCCGAGGTCTATGGCGAAAACATGCGCGCGATCCGCGATGCGGTGAAGCACCTGTCGGCATAAGCCTAAACTGGCCAGACTTACTCGCGAATCTCGTCCGCGCCGACACCCCAAAGCGCGTCCTTGGGGGCCCAGCCCTTGTAACCGGCGGCATTCAGCTTGCACCAGTCGGCTTCGCATTCCTGAAGCCGCGCGACGACACCCAGTTCCAAATGGGCCACGGCGGGGGTGTTGTCGGCGGGTCGCATGTGCAGCGGCATCATGTCCTTCTGGACGATCACGGTGCGCACCCCGGACAGAAGCGAGTAGTGAATCCAGCCGCCCGCGCCCTCGGAATCCTGCACCCGGCGCCAGTGACCATGCTCTGCCGTGATCTGCAGTGGCATGGAGCGGCGGACAAAAACCCAGTCGATCCGATGGGTCAGCGACGGTCCGCGGCGCACATTGGCCTTGTTTGCCTTCAGCGACACATATCGGGGCAAAGGCAGGTTGGTGACGGGCCCGCGCTGAGACCCGGCAAAGACCGGCGCTGCGCCGAATCCGGCGATGAGAAGGGTCACAACCAACAGAATGGCTGTGCAATGAAATTGCGCGTTCCGCACTTTTTGCATCAGAAAATTACCGACTGCCCGTGAATTTTGTCGCAGGGTTCTTGTGCCCCGTCTGTCACTGGGGCACTGTGCCAGCAACGTGAAGCTTTGGGAAGAATCTGGGAGAGGCGAATGCCAAAGGAACGTCTGAGTGTTGTTGTTACGCGACGCTTGCCGGAAGTGGTCGAAACACGCATGAAAGAGCTTTTTGACGTTTCTCTGCGCGACGATGACACGCCGATGACCCGCTCGGAGCTGATCGAAGCGCTGCAGGAGGCGGACGTGCTGGTGCCGACGCTGACCGACACGATCGACGCCAACCTGATCGCCGCCGCCGGGGACCGGTTGAAGCTGATCGCCAACTACGGTGCCGGGGTCGATCACATCGACGTCGAATCGGCGCGTCAGCGCGGAGTCTTGGTGGCCAACACACCGGGCGTTCTGACCGATGACACCGCTGACATGACCATGGCGCTTTTGCTGGCGGTCACCCGCCGCATCCCCGAGGGGCTGGCCGTCATGAAAACCGGCGGCTGGAACGGCTGGGCACCAACAGCCTTCCTTGGCGGCCGGATCGGTGGGCGTCGCCTGGGGATCCTGGGCATGGGACGAATCGGTCAGGCCGTGGCCCGCCGTGCCCGCGCTTTCGGCATGCAGATCCACTACCACAACCGCCGCCGCCTGCGCCCCGAGATCGAGGATGCGCTTGAGGCGACTTATTGGGAAAGCCTGGACCAGATGGTCGCGCGCATGGATGTGTTGTCGATCAACTGCCCGCACACGCCCTCGACCTTTCATTTGATGAATGCGCGGCGGCTGAAGCTGTTGAAGCCGGACGCTGTCCTGATCAACACGTCGCGGGGCGAGGTGATCGACGAAAACGCGCTGGTACGGATGCTGAAGGCGGGCGAGATCGCGGGGGCGGGGCTGGATGTCTATGAGCATGGCTATGACGCCAACCCGGTGCTGCGCGAACTGGAGAACGTGGTGATGCTGCCGCATATGGGGTCCGCCACGCATGAGGCGCGCACCGAGATGGGCGAGAAGGTCATTATCAATATCAAGACATTCGATGACGGCCACCGGCCGCCTGACCTTGTTGTTCCGGCCATGCTGTGAGCAGGGCAGGGGGCGCTGCCCCCTCGCCGGAAAACGCGCGCGTTTTTCGGCTTCACCCCCGAGGTATTTGCAGCAAGAGGAATGCGCCGGATCAGTGAAGGATCAGCCGGGGCGCCGCACCAAGCGGTACGATGGCGATCCAGATGCGGCCGTTCTTGAAGGTCAGCGGTACGTCGAGGGTCTGGCTGTTACCCGATAGCCCGGCCAGCAGTTCCAGCCCCTTTTCCACCCCGTCCATCACCCCCTCGGGGACCTGACCCGAGGCGCGGGCGAGGGCGACCATCTCGCGCCAGTTTGTCAGGCGGACCGTGACCTCGCCCACCGGGTAGCCCGAGGCATCGACATCGACGGTGCCAGCGGCGGCCAGGTGCAGTTCGCCCCAGGTGGCCTGGGCCTTGTCCAGGTTGATGCGGGTCGGCTGTGGGCGGGCACGTTCGACTGCGAACCGGTCCCATGGCGCGTTGAAGGTTGTTGTCATGTCCAGTTCAAGGGATGACAGGCTGTGCGGCAGTGCCGTCGAGGATGCCTCTCGCAAAAACGCGGGCGGCGTATAGCCTGTGGCAGTGACCGCCAGCCGATAGGTGCTTTGCGCCGGTTCCTGCCGATGCAGCGCAACGTTCACGGTTTCGGCCGCGCTTTGCCAGCCTGCATCGCTGGTCAGGACCGGGGTTTCGGTGACGAAGTTCATCCGTTCAAGCGGCAGGCTGGTCTTGTCGCCCAGAACCAGCGATGCGCGCATATCGCCACTGTCGACCGACACGCGCTGGCCGGGGATGGCAATGGTTTGCTCGTGCGGCCAGACAGCGATCACGTGGTTTGGGCGGTAGCTGAGTGCGAATATCTGGAAAAACGGCGCGGACCACGCCAGACCCGATCGGGGGTCGGCCAGGTCAAGCCCGTCGAAAGTCACGTCGAACCGGTTTGGGAAACCTGCCACCTTCAGTTCATCCACTTCGGCGACCCATCCGTTTTCTGTGCGGTCGGCAAACCACTGACTCCAGGCGCCTTTCAGCGCCTGCGCGCCAAATACCCAGTAGCCTGCCCAGCCAAGGGCCAGAACGATAATCAAGACAAGCAAGCGTTTCACGGCACGGCCCTTTCCTGTTTCGGCGCTTTGGTGTTTAACCCTGCCGGAATCAAAGAACCAGAGGCGGCGCGATGTGGGTGTTCGGATACGGGTCCTTGTTGTGGAACCCCGGTTTTGACTTCGGCGAAAGGGTGATTGCCACGCTTCCCGGCTGGCATCGCAGCTTTTGCATGCGGTCGATCCACCATCGCGGCACCGAGGCCGAACCGGGGCTGGTTCTGGCGCTTGATGCCATGGCGGGAGCGTCCTGCCAGGGGCTGGCGCTGAAGGTCGCGCCGGGTCACGAAGCGCGGACACTGGACTACCTGCGCGAGCGTGAGTTGATATCGTCGGCCTATCTTGAGCGTGTGCTGGATGTCGATCTGGCCGATGGCCGTCGGGTGGAGGCGGTGACATATGTCATCGACCCCGATCATGTGCAGTATTGCCATCTTGAGCTTGAGGAACAGGCGCAGATCATAGCGCAGGCCGTGGGTGGGCGGGGGCCCAACACCGAGTATCTGCACAACACGGCAAGCCATCTGAGCGAATTGGGGATCGAGGATGACGACCTTGCGTGGCTTTCCCGCCGCGTGGCGGAATTGAGCGCGTCATAGGCGCTTGGCAGGTTGACCTGTTGCGCGTAGGCTGATCCGGACCAAAGAACCGACCCAATAACAAAGCGTCAGGATACGTCCAAATGGACCAGCCAGACCTCGAGGCCGAGCTGCATTTCTCGCATCCCATCAGACAGATTGTCATGATGTTAATTGTGCTGGGATTGACCGGGGCCCTGATCTATTTCGCCTTGCCGCGCGTTTTTCCCGTGTTCCAGGCGAACCCGTATCTGAACGGCTTTATCTTCTTTGTCTTTCTGATCGGGGTATTTGCCTGTTTTGCACAAGTGTTGTCGTTGATTTCGTCGGTGCGCTGGATCGAAGGGTTTGCCGGGCAATTGCCTGAGCATGAACAGGTCGTGCCGCCGTCGTTACTGGCGCCGCTGGCGGCATTGCTGCGCAAGCGCGGCGCCCACAGCCAGATCAGCGCGTCTTCGGCCCGATCGATCCTGGATTCCGTGGCGACGCGGATCGACGAAGGGCGTGAAATCACGCGTTACCTGGTCAACATGTTGATTTTCCTCGGGCTTCTGGGGACTTTTTACGGGCTGGCGACGACGGTTCCTGCCGTGGTCGACACCATCCGCAGTCTTGCCCCGCAAGAGGGCGAGGGCGGGGTCGAAGTGTTTTCACGGTTGATGACCGGGCTGGAAAGCCAGCTGGGTGGTATGGGGATCGCCTTCGCCTCATCGCTTTTGGGGCTGGCAGGATCGCTGATCGTCGGCTTGCTGGAACTGTTCGCAGGCCATGGCCAGAACCGATTTTATCGTGAACTTGAGGAATGGCTGTCGTCGATCACCCGGCTTGGCTTTTCCACGGCAGAAAGCGACATTGGCGGCGAACAGCATGCGGTTGCCGGTGTGCTTGACCATATGGCCGAGCAGATGGCGTCGCTGCGCGAGATGTTTCGCGCCTCGGAAGCCGAACGCGCCGTCGTTGATGAGCGGCTGACCGACCTCGCCGCTGCGATCGAACGGATGACCGACCGGATGGAGACGCAGGCTCCGACCACGCACGCGCTGCTCCGCGTCGCCGAGGGGCAGGAACGACTGATCGAAGTGCTTGAGGCGCGCGGCACGGACGAAGGCGACGGGATCGACGCCGAAAGCCGGATGCGGTTGCGGTCGATCGATGTGCAGATGCTGCGCATCCTTGAAGAGATTTCCGCCGGACGGCAGGAATCCATGACGCAGCTGCGAGGCGATCTGGCAACCCTGAACCAGACCTTGACGCAATTGTCCGAATCCGGCCGCCCGCGTGCCATGGGCAAGCTGCGCCGCGCCGTCGAGGGGACGTCATCCCCGAACAGGGACAAGGAGGGCTGATCCATGGCCCTGTCCCGCCGCACGGGTCAAAGGTTTCAGGCCTCGATCTGGCCCGGCTTCGTGGATGCGATGACCGGGCTGTTGCTGGTCCTGATGTTCGTCCTGACGATCTTCATGGTGGTGCAATTCGTCCTGCGAGAGACGATTACGGGACAGGAAACCGAATTGGATGCGCTGTCGGCGGAAGTGGCGGCACTGGCCGAGGCGCTTGGGCTGGAACGCGATCGGACTGCCCGTCTTGAGACAGATTTGGGCAGTGTCAGAGCGACGCTTGCAGATACCCGCGCCGAGGCTGATGAACAGGCCGCGCTGATTGCATCATTGACGGCGGAACGTGCTGCGCAGGACGCCGCGCTTGCCCGCGCCCGCACCGAGATCACCGCATTTGAGGCTCAGGTCGCCGCGCTGATTGCAGAGCGCGACAGCGGGCTTGCAGCCATCGCTGCGCTTGAGGGTGAAAAGGCTGATTTGCTGACCGAGCAAGAGGCGCTGAACACCGCGCTGGCCCTTGCGCGTGACGAAATCGACGAGGCGGCAGAAAACGCCCGCCTTGCTGCCACCCGCCGCGAGGCGCTGGAAGCATTGATTGCCGATTTGCGCCGCGAAAACGCCGAAAATGCCGATGCCAATGCAGCGCTTGCCGCGCGTGTCGAGGGGCTGGAACAGGAACTGACGGCGGAAGAGGCGGAAAAGCTGGCCGAGGCCGCCGCAGCCGAAGCACTCCGTGAACGGCTGAAGAATGCAGATGCGGAGCTGACTGCGATGACATTGGCGCTGGAAGCACAGCGCAAACGTGCCGAAGACACTCTGACGCTTTTGGCTGCTGCGGAAAAGGCGCGGGATGACCTGTCGCAACAGCTGGCCGCGGCACTGTTGGAGGGTGAAACCACCGATGCCGAACTTGCGGCGGCATTGCTGGCGCTGGAGGGGGCCAAGGCGCTGGCAGCGGATCAAGAGGCGGACTTGCGCGCGCTTCGGGCCGAGCTTTCAGCGACGCTTCTGGCCTTGGAAAACGCCCGGATGCAGGCCGAGGGCCGGGGCATTCGAGTGTCGTCGCTCGAGGATGAACTGGCTTCGGCCATGCTTGCGCTGGAACAGGCGCGGGCAGAGCTGGGAACGCGCGACGGTGATATGGCATCGGTTCAGTCGCGGCTGGCCGCGGCTCTGCTGGACCTTGACAGAAACGCCGCCACTATCGCTGAACTTGAGGCGCGGTTGGCGGCTTCGCAAAGCGCTGCTGACGATGCGCAGGCAGCGCTGCAGACTGACCTGAAGCGGCTGGAAGCTCAGCTGGCGGCGGCGCTTGAGGCGAAACTGGCGGCCGAGACCCGGGCAGGGGCCGCAACCGAGGGGCGGCAAGCCGCAGATGAACAGATACTGTCGCTGGAGCAGCAACTGGCCGCCGCACTTGCCGCCCAGAATGAAGCCGAACGCCGTGTTGCCGGGTTCGATGAGCGCGAAGCCGACCTTCTGGAACAGCTTGCTTTGGCCAGGGCCGCCCAGACGTCGGCTGAGAAAGCCCTTGCCGAAAACCGCGACGCGACGGAGTCCCTGTCGGCGCAATTGGCCGAGGCGCTGGCCGCCAAGCGCCGTGCTGAGGAAGCGCTGTCGGCATCCGGCGTGGATGACGCGGACCTGCAGCAACAGCTTGCCGCCGCGCTTGCCGCGAAACTTGCCGCCGAGAACAAGCTGGCGGATCAGGCCGAGGTTGAGCGCCAGTTGGCGGCAGCATTGGCCGCGCGCAAGGCGGCAGAGGCCCAGGCCGAGGCGACATTGACCGAAGCCGAACAGCGCGCCGCGTTGCTTGCGGTTGCCAACCGCAAACTGGCCGAGGAAGAAGCGAAATCCGCAGATGCCGCGCGGCAGGTGGCGCTGCTGAACCAGCAGGTCGCGCAATTGCGCCGACAATTGGGGTCACTTCAGGCTCTGCTCGACGATTCCAAGGCCCGGGACGAGGCCGCGCGGGTTCAGCTTGAATCGCTGGGCACCGAGCTGAACGCCGCCCTTGCCCGCGCCGCCGCAGAAGAGCGCAAGCGCCGCGAGTTGGAAGAAGCCGAGCGTATCCGCCTGCAGGAAGAAGCCGCGCGTCTGAGGGCCGAGGCCGAAAACCTTGAGAAATACCGCTCGGAATTCTTCGGGCAACTGCGCGACGTGCTGGGCCAGCAAGAAGGCGTGCGCATCGTCGGGGACCGGTTTGTGTTCTCGTCCGAGGTGCTGTTCGAAATCGGCAGCGCCACCCTGTCGGACGAGGGCAAGGGAGAGATTGCCAAAGTTGCGGAGATTTTGAAATCTGTGGCAGCGGACATTCCTGCGGGTATCGACTGGGTGTTGCAGGTCGATGGCCATACCGACAGCCAGCCTTTCTTCAGCCCCGGCAAATATGCCGACAACTGGGAGCTCAGCCAGGGGCGGGCCTTGTCCGTGGTGCGGTTCCTGATCGAGGAACTGGGCATCCCGCCAGAGCGTCTGTCGGCAAACGGGTTTGGCGAGTACCAGCCAATCGACCCCGATACCACGCCCGAGGCGCTTGCACGTAATCGCCGGATCGAGTTGAAATTTACCGAGAAGTGATCGGTGTCACCGCAGATCGTGGAAGATACTGGCGGCGCTGATTTCGGCATCGCCGCGCGTCAGAACCGCGTGGCCGTGGTAACCCCCCGTCGGCCAAGGCCCGCGCGCCTTGCGGCCTGACGCCCGGAACAGGCGCGCCTGGGTTTTGTCCAGCTGTATGGTTTGTTCGACGATCACCCCTTCCGGTCCTTCCAGTAACAGGCTCAATTCATCGCCTTTCCGCGCCCCAAAGGCATGTGCGACAAGCACTATCGCGGGTGAGCGCGTGGTGACATCTGTCCCACCGCCATCCTGTTTGACCCTGTCAAAATTCGGGATGTGATCCGATAGGGCCACACCGATGAGACCTCCGGCCTGATACGTGACCGGCTCTGCCCAAAGCGTGCCCTCATCCCCGGCGCCGCATTGCTTGGAATTGGGCGCAAAGGGATCAACCGGCGTACCGTTTTTTCGGATCGTGAAATGCAGGTGCGGAAAGGCCGCCTTGCCGCTTTGACCGATCAGGCCGAGGCGCTCCCCGGCGGCGACCTTTTGCCCGTTTGCAACTGCGATGCTGCCGTTCTGCAAGTGGCAATATTGCGTGACCCAGCCTTGGCCGTGATTGATGACAACCCCGTTGCCGCATTCACGACCCGAGATCGCGGCCTCTGTGCCAGTTGTGAACCCGCTGTCCGGCATGCCGTCGCGCAGCCCGGTCACGATGCCCGCCCGCGCCGCCAGAACCGGCACGCCCCTGTGCATTGCCCGGCGGGTCGGGACAGCGAAATCCGTGCCGGTATGCCCGTCATAGCTCAACGCGCCACAGGTGAAGTCAGCGTAGCCCGGGCCGGGATCGCGATCGACATAGTTCTGGACGAAGCAAGTGACATCGTCGGGGCAGTCAAACGGCCCCCCAAAAAGCGGATCGGCCACCGCATGGGTGGCCGATAGCAAGAGGACGGGCAGAAGCCCGCGCATCATTCAGCGGTCAAAAGTGGTGGTTTCTTGCGACCGGTCAGGCGCGGTTTTTCGGGCCCTTCATAGCTCAGATCCAAAGCGCCATCCTTGACGCCCACCTTGACGACGCCACCCTTGGCCAGGGCGCCGAACAGAAGTTCCTCGGCCAGCGGTTTCTTGATGTGCTCCTGGATCACGCGGCCCAGTGGACGGGCGCCCATCTTGTCGTCATAGCCCTTGTCTGCGATCCATTCCGCCGCCTCGGGGGACAGTTCGATGGTGACGTTGCGGTCCAAAAGCTGGGCTTCCAGTTGCAGCACGAATTTCTCGACCACCTGCATGATGACGTCCTTCGGCAGCGGCGCAAACGAGATCACCGCGTCCAGACGGTTGCGGAATTCGGGCGTGAAGGTGCGTTCGATCGCGGCGGTGTCTTCGCCCTCGCGCCGGTCGCGGCCAAAGCCGATCGCCGCCTTCGCCTGTTCCGCGGCCCCGGCATTCGAGGTCATGATCAGGATCACGTTGCGGAAATCCACCGTGCGGCCGTTGTGATCGGTCAGCGTGCCGTGGTCCATCACCTGCAACAGGATATTATAGACATCCGGGTGCGCCTTCTCGATCTCGTCGAGAAGCAGCACGCAATGCGGGTGTTGGTCGACACCGTCGGTCAGTTGTCCGCCCTGATCAAAGCCGACATAACCCGGAGGTGCCCCGATCAGGCGGCTGACAGCGTGTTTCTCCATGTATTCGGACATGTCGAAGCGCAGGAGTTCTACGCCCAGTGTTGCCGCCAATTGCTTGGCGACTTCGGTCTTGCCGACACCGGTGGGCCCGGCGAACAGATAGTTGCCGATGGGTTTTTCCGGTTCGCGCAGCCCGGCACGGGCCAGCTTGATCGCACTGGACAGGGCATCGATGGCGTCATCCTGCCCGAAGACCACGCGTTTTAGCGATTTCTCGAGGTCCTTCAGCACCTCAGCATCGTTCTTGGACACGTTTTTCGGAGGGATGCGGGCGATCTTGGCGACCACTTCCTCGATCTCTTTGACCCCGATCGACTTGCGCCGTTTCGACGCTGCCACCAGATGTTGTGCCGCGCCTGCCTCGTCGATCACGTCGATCGCCTTGTCCGGCAGTTTGCGGTCGTTCATGTAGCGCGCCGACAGTTCGACGGCGGTCTTGATGGCGTCATTGGTGAATTTGACGCTGTGGTGTTCCTCGAAATAGGGCTTCAACCCCTTCAGGATCTTGACCGTGTCCTCGACCGAAGGTTCGTTCACGTCGATCTTCTGGAACCGGCGCGACAGCGCGCGGTCCTTTTCGAAATGCTGGCGGAACTCCTTGTAGGTCGTGGACCCCATGGTGCGCAGCTTGCCGCCCTGAAGTGCGGGTTTCAGCAGGTTCGAGGCATCCATCGCTCCGCCCGAGGTGGCACCGGCACCGATGACGGTATGGATCTCGTCGATGAACAGCACCGCGTCCTTGTGGTTCTCAAGCTCGGTCACGACCGCCTTGAGCCGTTCCTCAAAGTCGCCGCGATAGCGGGTGCCCGCGAGAAGCGCGCCCATGTCGAGCGAATAGATGGTGGTTTCCGACAGTACCTCTGGCGTGTCGCCAGAGACGATCTTGCGCGCCAGCCCTTCGGCGATAGCGGTTTTCCCGACGCCGGGATCACCGACCAGAAGCGGGTTGTTCTTGCGACGTCGGCACAGCACCTGGATACAGCGTTCAACCTCGTGGTCACGGCCGATCAGCGGGTCGATGTCGCCCGAGCGTGACTTGGCGTTTAGGTCGACGCAATATTTGTCCAGTGCGCTTTCCTTCTTTTCGCCTTCGACGGCTTCCTGCATCTGCTCATCGTCATCCGAGCCGATGACCGGGCGGGCCTCGCCATAGGCGGGGTCTTTGGCGACGCCATGGGCGATGAAATTCACCGCGTCATAGCGGGTCATGTCCTGTTCCTGAAGGAAATAGGCGGCGTTCGATTCCCGCTCGGCGAAGATCGCGACAAGCACGTTTGCCCCGGTCACTTCTGAACGTCCCGAAGATTGCACGTGGATTGCAGCGCGTTGAATGACGCGCTGGAAGGCGGCTGTGGGTGCGGCCTCGGACCCTTCGATATCGGTCACAAGGTTCGACAGGTCGTCCTCGATGAACTCAAGCAGGGTCGTACGCAGCTCGGACACGTCCACGCTGCACGCCTGCAGCACCCGCAGCGCGTCGGGTTCATCCAGAAGCGCCAGCAAAAGGTGTTCAAGCGTCGCAAACTCATGCCGGCGCGCATTGGCAAGCCCGAGTGCGGCATGGATAGCCTGTTCGAGTGTGTTCGAGAATGATGGCACTGCTCACGTGCTCCTTTCATGGATTGGGTCGTCCGGGACGTCGGTCCCCATCGACCATAGTCTCTAATGGTTAAGCTTGGTCTATCTGGGCCGGTCTTCAAGTGTTTTCTGCAAAATTCTGTTCACAATGGCGGATATTCACGCTGATATGCGGCGATCCGGGCGCAGTGGAGAAGCACCGAGCGCCCGGTGTTTCGTCGATTCGTTGAAAATCCGGGTCGGATACATAGATTTTGGGCCCTGAGCATTTCGAAAGGGTAGATATGCAACGAATGATGGCGGGAATCGCTGGCGCAGCACTGGCTGTGTGCTTTACGGCGGGCATGGTGGGTGCGGGTGACTTGGCACAGGTAACTGGCTCGGCTGGGTATCGCGAACGCATTGCGCTTCCACCGGATGCGGTTCTGTCGGTCGAACTTCTGGATGTGTCGAAGATGGATGTCGCCGCGACGGTGATGTCATCCCAGCGCTTCCGCATGGATGCCGTGCCGCAGACATTTGCATTGGCTTATGATCCGGCGTTGATCGACGAGCGAATGAGTTATTCGCTGGCTGCGCGCATCGAGTTGGACGGAAAGGTGCTGTTCCGGACGACGCAGGTCTACCCGGTGTTGACCCGTGACGCGGGTCCCCATGCCGACCTGATGCTGGTCAGTGCCGGGTCCGAGCCCAAGCCCGCCAGCGCGGTGCAATGGTCCGGCCGGTGGGGAATCGTCGCGATAGGTGAACAGGACTTGTCGACCGGGGAAATGCCGGTGATCGACCTGAACGATCCGCAACGCATGGGGCTGAAAGGCGCCTGCAACACCTATGTCGGCGCGACAGAGGCGACTGGTGGCAAACTGCAGTTCAAGTCCGGCATGGCGGGCACAATGAAAGCCTGCCCGCCGGAGATCGAACAGATCGACCGCGATATCATTACAGCGCTTGAAGCCACTGACCGGTATGAGGTCGACGGCGACCAGATGCGGTTTCTGGATGCGAACGGGGTGTCCGTCCTGTTCTTGCGCCGGGTGACTGAATAGCGCGTTTGACGCAGGCCGCGAGGCCTCAGAAACTGTCCTTGCGCCTGCGCACTTCGGCGAAGACGGCGACCGGGTCCGCACCTTCCATCCCGACAGCTTTCTGAACCCCGGCGGTGTGGCCGCGCAGGAACGGGTTGGTCGCCAGTTCCTCGGCCAAAGTCGAGGGCACGGTCGGTTGCCCGTCCGCGCGGGCGGCGTCGATGGCGGCGGCGCGGGATTTCAGATCGGCATTGTCCGGGTCAACCGTCAGAGCGAATTTTGCGTTTGATGCGGTGTATTCGTGGCCCGAACAGACAATTGTCGTCTCGGGCAGGGCGGCCAGTTTTGAAAGAGAATCGAACATCTGCTCGGCACTGCCTTCGAACAGACGCCCGCAGCCAAGCGCCATCAGGCTATCGGCGGTAAAGACCGCGCCGGTATCGGGAAAATAGAAAGCGATGTGGCCAACCGTGTGGCCCGAGACGTCGATCACCTGGGCTTTCTCCGAGCCAATCACCACGCTGTCACCCTCGTTCACCGCGATGTCGAGATCGGGCAGCCGGTGCGCATCCGCCGCTGCGCCCACAACCTTGGCCGGGTGGTCTGCCAGCAATGCGGCCAAACCGTCGACATGATCCCAGTGGTGGTGAGTCAGCAGAACGTGCGACAGTTTCCACCCCCTTTCCGCCAGCGCCGCCGAAATCGGGGTGGCGTCGGGTACGTCGATACAGGCGGTCTTGCCGGTTTCGGTATCATGCACGAGGAAAGCGTAATTGTCGGCAAGGCAGGGGATGGTGACGATTTCGAGGGGCATGGAAATTTACCTGTTCATTGCTATGTTGAGGCCAAGACTTGCCGATTGAGGCGACGGGCGCAATGCACCTTGATGTTCAGGACCTGCGGAACTTCTACTATCGCAGCACGCTGGGACGTGCTGCGCAAAAAGCTGTGCGCGACGAGATGCTTGAGCTTTGGCCCGAGGCCAAGGGACTGACGGTGGCGGGTTTCGGTTTCGCCGTTCCGCTGTTGCGGCCCTATCTCTCGGACGCGCGCCGGGTGATTGGGCTGATGCCCGCGCCGCAGGGGGTGATGCCCTGGCCGGCGGGCATGGCGAATGTTTCGGTCCTGTGTGAGGAAACGCTCTGGCCAATTGAGACGGGGCATGTCGACCGATTGGTCATGATGCACGGGCTTGAAACCTCGGAACGGCCGTCGGATGTGCTGGACGAGGCCTATCGCGTGCTGGGTCCGGGCGGGAGGGGGCTTTTTGTTGTGCCACATCGCGCCGGGTTGTGGTCTCAGTCAGACGCTACGCCGTTTGGTTACGGCCGCCCCTATTCGTCAGGGCAGCTTGAAACCCAGTTGCGCCGTCACGGGTTCATGCCCGAACGCAGCCGCACCACCCTGTTCCAGCCGCCGTCGCATCGCCGGTTCTGGCGCAAGACCGGCGCGATGTGGGAGAGTATGGGCAAGACCCTATCACCGGTCATGTCCGGCGGCGTTCTGATCATCGAAGCTTCAAAAAGGGTTCAAGCCCCCAGCGGACCGGGACTGCGTGAGGCGGTCAGGAAGCCGCTTGAGGCGCTGTCACCGAAACCGGTGGGCGAGGCGGTCTGAACCGAACCGGTCCGATTGCCGGGTGATCCGGTCCTGAATCCGTGATGGGAATCGGCAAAAATGACGATTTCGGGAACATTTTTTTGACGCCCCGTCACAGGCAAAGGGTCGCACCGGGCACAAGGGCCTAAAAACAAGAGGTTTTTATGCCAAAAGGAATATCCCAAACAATGTTGCGACGTGGCAAAGCCTCTGCTACATCCACCACGAATTTGGCGCCCTGACTTTTGTCGGGGTCATGAAACGCCTCCGGAACTTGTATACGAAGGTATACAAAAAACCGGGGCCAGACATCGAAAGGGTGGACGTGTCCGAACCAGCTTCGATCTCCTCCGGCATCGCCGAGCGCTATGCCACCGCGGTCTTTGATATCGCGAAAGAGACCAAATCGCTTGCCGAACTGGAAAGCGGTCTGGATAACCTCAGCGCGGCGCTGAACGAAAGCGCCGATCTCAGCGCGCTGATCGCGTCGCCGCTGTATTCCCGCGAAGAGCAGGGCAAGGCCATTGCCGCGGTTGCCGCCAAGATCGGCCTGCCGTCGGTGCTGACCAACACGCTGGGCCTGATGGCCGAAAAGCGTCGTCTGTTCGTGCTGCCCCAGCTGGTTGCCCAGCTTGAGGCGCTTATCGCCGAGGATAAAGGTGAAGTGACCGCCGAGGTTGTCTCGGCCAAGGCACTGACCAAGACCCAGTCGGACAAGCTGGCCAAGACGCTGGCGGCCCGTGTGGGCAAAACCGTGAAGATCAATGCGACCGTTGATGAAGCCCTCATCGGCGGTCTTGTCGTCAAAGTGGGTTCGAAGATGGTCGATACGTCGATCCGCTCCAAGCTCAACTCCCTCCAGAATGCAATGAAAGAGGTCGGATAAATGGGTATCCAAGCAGCAGAAATTTCTGCGATCCTGAAGGACCAGATCAAGAACTTCGGCCAGGAAGCCGAAGTTGCCGAGGTCGGCCGCGTGCTGTCCGTTGGTGACGGTATCGCCCGTGTCTATGGTCTGGACAACGTCCAGGCCGGCGAGATGGTCGAATTCCCCGGCGGTATCCGCGGGATGGCGCTGAACCTCGAATCCGACAACGTCGGTGTCGTGATCTTCGGTTCGGACCGGGACATCAAGGAAGGTGACACCGTCAAGCGCACCAACTCGATCGTGGACGTTCCGATCGGCGAAGGTCTTCTGGGGCGCGTCGTCGACGGCCTGGGTAACCCGATCGACGGCAAGGGTCCGATCGACTCGAAAGAGCGCGGCATCGCCGACGTCAAGGCGCCCGGCATCATCCCGCGTAAATCGGTTCACGAACCGATGGCAACCGGCCTGAAGTCGGTTGACGCGATGATCCCGATCGGCCGTGGCCAGCGGGAACTGATCATTGGTGACCGTCAGACCGGCAAGACCGCGATTGCTCTGGACACCATCCTGAACCAGAAATCCTACAATGACGCAGCCGGCGACGACGAGTCGAAGAAACTGTATTGCGTCTATGTCGCCATCGGTCAGAAGCGTTCGACCGTTGCGCAGCTGGTGAAGAAGCTGGAAGAAACCGGCGCCATCGAATACTCGATCGTGGTTGCCGCCACCGCGTCGGACCCCGCGCCGATGCAGTTCCTGGCACCCTATGCCGCGACCGCGATGGCGGAATACTTCCGCGACAATGGCCGTCACGCCCTGATCATCTATGATGACTTGACCAAACAGGCCGTTGCATATCGCCAGATGTCGCTTCTGCTGCGCCGTCCGCCGGGCCGTGAAGCCTATCCGGGTGACGTTTTCTATCTTCACTCGCGTCTGCTGGAACGTTCGGCGAAGCTGAACGAGGATTTCGGCGCAGGCTCGCTGACCGCGCTGCCCGTCATCGAAACCCAGGGCGGCGACGTGTCGGCCTTTATTCCGACCAACGTGATCTCGATCACCGACGGCCAGATCTTCCTGGAAACCGAGCTGTTCTACCAGGGCATCCGCCCCGCCGTGAACACCGGTCTGTCAGTTTCGCGTGTGGGTTCGTCGGCCCAGACCAACGCCATGAAGTCGGTTGCCGGCCCGGTGAAACTGTCGCTGGCCCAGTATCGTGAGATGGCGGCCTTTGCCCAGTTCGGTTCCGACCTTGATGCCGCGACCCAGCGCCTGCTGAACCGTGGTGCGCGTCTGACCGAGCTGATGAAACAGCCGCAGTACTCGCCGCTGACCAACGCCGAGATCGTCTGCATGATCTATGCTGGTGTGAACGGCTATCTCGACAAGATCGCCGTCAGCGACGTCGGCCGCTTCGAGAAGGGTCTCTTGCAGCACCTGCGTGGTAAGCACCAGGATCTTCTGGACTACATCACCAACGAAGATCCCAAGATCAAAGGTGAAGCCGAAGACAAGATCAAAGCCGCGCTGGACGAATACGCAGCTGACTTCGCATAAGGGGTTCGGACAATGCCTAGTCTGAAGGACCTGAAAAACCGGATCGAGAGTGTGAAAAACACTCGGAAGATCACAAAAGCCATGCAGATGGTTGCCGCGGCGAAACTTCGCCGCGCGCAGGATGCTGCCGAGGCCGCGCGCCCTTATACCGAGCGGTTCAACGCCGTTCTCGGCGGGCTGGCGGCATCGGTCGGCGGCTCGGATTCCGCGCCGAAGCTTCTGTCGGGCACCGGCAGCGATCAGACCCACCTGTTGGTGGTGATGACCGCTGAACGGGGTCTGTGCGGTGGCTTCAACTCGAACATCGCAAAGCTGGCGCGCACCAAGGCGCAAGAGCTGATCGCGGCGGGCAAGACGGTCAAGATCATCACGGTCGGCAAGAAAGGCCGTGACGCCATCAAGCGTGATCTTGGCGACCACTTCGTTGCCCATGTCGATCTGAGCGACGTCAAGCGCGTCGGTTACGGTGACGCCCAGGGCATCGCCGCCGATATCCTGACGCGGTTCGACGCGGGCGAGTTCGACGTTGCGACGATCTTCTATTCGAAGTTCGTCAACGTCGTCAGCCAGACCCCGACCGCACAACAGATCATCCCGGCGGCAATCGACGCCGAGGAAGACGCTGCTGGCACGCTCTATGACTACGAGCCGAGCGAAGAGGAGATCCTTGCCGATCTTCTGCCGCGCGGTGTGGCGACGCAGATCTTTGCTGCGCTGCTGGAAAACGGCGCCTCGGAACAGGGCGCGCGGATGTCTGCAATGGACAACGCGACGCGCAACGCGGGCGACATGATCGACAAGCTGACCATCGAGTTCAACCGCTCGCGTCAGGCTGTGATCACCAACGAGCTTATTGAAATCATCTCGGGCGCGGAAGCGCTCTAAGACCGGAGACGAAACATGGCAAACGCAAAAGGCAAGGTGACCCAGATCATCGGCGCCGTTGTGGACGTTCAGTTCGAAGATTCCCTGCCGGAAATCCTCAACGCGCTGAACACCGAAAACAACGGCAAGAAACTGGTTCTGGAAGTCGCACAACACCTCGGTGAAAACACCGTCCGCACCATCGCGATGGACGCGACCGAAGGTCTCGTTCGTGGCGCGGCAGTGGAAGACACCGGCGCACCGATCTCGGTCCCCGTCGGTAACGCGACCCTGGGCCGCATCCTGAACGTCGTGGGTGAGCCCGTGGACGAAAAGGGCCCGGTGAACGCCACCGAGACCCGCCCGATCCACCAGCCCGCACCCGAGTTCGACGAACAGGCGACCGAGTCGGAAATCCTCGTCACCGGCATCAAGGTGATCGACCTGCTGGCGCCCTATTCGAAGGGTGGTAAGATTGGTCTGTTCGGCGGCGCCGGCGTGGGCAAAACCGTTCTCATCATGGAACTGATCAACAACATCGCAAAAGTGCACTCGGGTTTCTCGGTGTTCGCAGGTGTTGGTGAGCGGACCCGTGAGGGCAACGACCTTTACTGGGAAATGATAGAATCCAACGTGATCAAGCCCGACAACCTGGAAGATTCGCAGGTTGCGCTGGTTTACGGTCAGATGAACGAACCTCCGGGAGCCCGTGCCCGTGTCGCGCTGACCGGCCTGACCCTGGCCGAGCAGTTCCGCGACCAGTCCGGGACCGACGTTCTGTTCTTCGTCGACAACATCTTCCGCTTCACGCAAGCAGGTTCCGAGGTTTCGGCACTTCTGGGCCGTATCCCCTCGGCCGTGGGTTACCAGCCGACGCTGGCCACCGACATGGGCGCGATGCAGGAACGGATCACCTCGACCAAGGCAGGCTCGATCACCTCGATCCAGGCCGTCTACGTTCCCGCCGACGACCTTACCGACCCGGCACCGGCAACGACCTTTGCCCACCTCGACGCAACGACCGTTCTGAGCCGTGCGATTTCGGAACTGGGCATCTACCCCGCGGTTGACCCGCTCGACTCGTCGAGCCGGATCCTTGACCCGCAGGTTGTTGGTGAAGAGCATTACCAGGTTGCCCGTGACGTTCAGGGTATCCTCCAGCGCTACAAGTCGCTGCAGGACATCATCGCCATCCTCGGGATGGACGAACTGTCGGAAGAGGACAAGCTGACCGTGGCCCGTGCCCGTAAGATCCAGCGTTTCCTCTCGCAGCCCTTCGACGTTGCGAAAGTGTTCACCGGTTCTGACGGTGTTCAGGTTCCGCTGGAAGACACCATCTCATCGTTCAAGGCTGTTGTGGCCGGCGAATACGACCACCTGCCCGAGGCAGCCTTCTACATGGTTGGCGGCATCGAGGAAGTGATCGCAAAAGCCGAAAAGATGGCTGCTGAAGCGGCCTAAGGAGGCCACAAATGGCAAACACGATGCAATTCGACCTTGTCAGCCCGGAGCGGAGCCTTGCTTCGCTTCAGGTTGAGTCGGTCCAGATCCCGGGCGCAGACGGCGACATGACCGCCATGCCGGGCCATGCACCGACCCTGACCTCGCTCCGTCCGGGCGTGGTCAAGGTGCAGTCCAGCGAAGGCGAGAAATCGTTTGTCGTGACCCGCGGTTTTGCCGAGATTTCGGCGGATGCGATCTCGGTCATCGCGGAACAGGCCCATGCCGGTTCCGAAGTGACCAAGGCGGATCTGGAGGACGTTCTGGCAGCCGCGCGCCAAGCCGCGCAGGATGCGACTCCGGAATACCGCGATGCGGCAGAGAAGTTCGTTGCCGACATCGTCCACCTGATGGAAAACATGGACTGATCGACCCTGCGTTGATCGGACTGCAAAGCCCCGCCCTTACTGGCGGGGCTTTTTCGTTGCCGGGTGCGGATTTTGCGCTGGCGACAACTCCTCTTTTGGGGGAAATGCTCAAAAAGGTTGCACCTATTCCAGCGGCCTGCGTATTCTTGTTACGATTACGGGTTTGAAATGAAGAAACTCAGAAATTCATTGGTCGGATTGGATCAGGGGGATGTCCTCCTGTTTACCGATTTTGAAGATGGGGGCGAGATGTGGACCGGCGACGGAACACGCGAACGCCGTCAGAAAATAAGGTTTGCCGAAAAATACAAGACGCCGCCTGTGGTGCATGTCTCGCTCAGCCTGTGGGACATGGATTCCGGGCCCAATATCCGTGCCGAGGCGGTGGCGGAAAAAGTTTCGAACTCGGGGTTTGACCTGGTGTTTCGCACCTGGGCAGACAGCCGCGTCGCCCGCGTGCGGCTGGCGTGGCTGGCGATCGGGGAATTGCGCCATAACGATGACTGGGATGTTGAATAACCTTTTCAGAACAATCCATTGCCGTTGGCGGACCGTTCAGGGATGACCTGTAGAACGTCCCAATGCTCGACGATTTTGCCGTCCCCGTCAAAACGGAAGATGTCGATGCCAGCATAGTCCTGATCGCCGGGCCATGTCTGATGGCAATGCAGCACCACAAGGTCGTCTTCGGCCACGGTGCGGACAAAGCGCACCGACTTGCCGGGATACTCGGCCGCCATGCGCTCGAAATAGTCGATAAAGGCATCTTTGCCATCCCCGACGTGCGGATTGTGCTGGATACATCGGTCTCCGACAAACCGTTCGATCGCCTCACGGGGGCGGTTCTGATTGAACATCAAGTCATGGAACGCCATGGCGTTGGTTTTGTTGGCTTCGACGTCTTGCGGCATGGGGTATCCTCTCTCCGTCAGTCTGAAGCGGAGGGGTTTCGGGGTCAATGCACGCACACGTGACTGTGTCCGGCTTGTCGGGGCGAAAGAAGCAGCATAGGTTATCCATTTGAAATCCAAACTCTCTTGGGCTGCCGCCATGATCACAAGACGTCACTTCATCGCCACATCGTTTGCCATGTTCTCAGCGCCGGTTGCCGTTCCTGCCATGGCTGCGGCCTCTACCCCTGCGCAGTGGGAAATGTGGGATCAGCAGGTGACGCCTCCGGGGTTTGATCCTGCCACGTCCAACCCTTGGGGGATCAACCCGCGTTACCTGCCCAAGATTGTCGAAACCCGGCAACCAATGCGGCCGGGGGACATCCATGTCGATGCGGTCGCGCGTTTCCTGTATTTCATTCAGGATGAAAACACCGCTTTCCGGGTCGGCGTCGCGATCGGCAGCGGGAACCTTTATGAACCCGGCGTTTATGAAATCAAGGTCAAGAAGAAATGGCCAAGCTGGACCCCGACCAAACAGATGATCGAACGCGACCCGGCATCGTTTGCCGAGTTTGCAAACGGGATGCCCGGCGGACCGACCAACCCCTTGGGGTCAAGGGCGCTTTACCTGTTCGATGGTGGTCGGGATACCTATCTGCGCATCCATGGAACGCCTTACCCGCGCTCGATTGGTGCGCGCGCCAGTTCGGGATGCGTGCGCCTTGTGATGGCGCATATCAACACGTTTTATGACGCGGTGCCATTGGGGGCGACGGCCCACCTCTATCCGGCAAGCTGACGGCCTGGCAGGGAAAGAGACGCGGTTAACGGGTACAAATCGGTCGATCGTCCACGGTTCTGAGCGGGATATAGACAGTCTCGACCGGACCGACGTGTTGATACCAGTAACACCCGTCTTCCGGCATCACGACGGCGGTCGACAGGTTCTGGTTCGGCGCGACTACCGCCAGCACCGACTCGGGCAGGTTCGGGTTAATGTCCGAGCGTGGATTACTGTTCAGAGGGCCTGCGTCGTCGCAGGCTGCAAGGGCCAGGGCAACCGGCAAAACCGCAATCGCACGCACTATCATTCCCATGCTCAATCCCCTGTGCGACCTATGATCGGGTCGGTGTTGGTGTGACCTGTCCGGGGCAAGTCTTGCATTGTGGCGCGGCAACTGCAATTCGCATCGCCGCCGCACCTGATTTTCGGCTTAGAACTGACCTTCGTAGATCGGTTCGAGCGTGTCGGTTTCGAACAGGGACGACACCGAATGGCCGTTCCAGATGTTCAGGATCGCCTGGGCAAACATCGGGGCGGTGGGCACGATGCGGATGTTCGGGCACTCGCTGACAGCTTGGGTCGGCGCGATCGAGTCGGTGATGACCAGCGACTTCATCACCGACTTGGTGATCCGCTCGACCGCCGGGCCGGACAGGACGCCGTGAGTGATATAGGAATGCACTTCGGTCGCGCCATGTTCCATCAGCACTTCGGCGGCCTTGCACAGGGTTCCGGCCGTATCGCAGATATCGTCGACGATGATGCACTTCTTGCCCTCGACATTCCCGATCACGGTCATTTCCGCGATTTCACCCGGTTTCTCGCGGCGCTTGTCGACGATGGCCAGAGGCGCATTGATCCGCTTGGCCAGTTCGCGCGCGCGGGCGACGCCGCCGACATCGGGCGAGATGATCATGACGTCTTTCAGGTCGTCGCCGGGGAACTGGTGCATGATGTCCAGCGCGAAGATCGGTGAGGCATAGAGGTTGTCCACCGGAATGTCGAAGAACCCTTGGATCTGGGCCGCGTGCAGGTCCATGGTCAGGACCCGCTCGATCCCGGCTTCGGCGATCATGTTGGCCACCAGCTTGGCCGAGATCGGCGTACGGGCCTTGGTGCGGCGGTCCTGACGGGCATAGCCGAAATAGGGGATCACGGCGGTGATACGACGCGCCGACGACCGGCGTAGCGCATCTGCAATGATCAACAGTTCCATCAGGTTGTCGTTGGCCGGGTTCGACGTCGACTGGATGATGAACATGTCCTCGCCGCGGACGTTTTCATAGACTTCGACAAAGATTTCCTGGTCGTTGAACCGCTCGACTCGCGCGTCGACAAGGCTGGTCGAGACACCGCGGTGCATCGAGATTCGCTTGGCGATGGTGTGCGCCAGCGGGCGGTTGGCGTTGCCGGTGATAAGCTTCGGTTCCTGGACGGTAGGCATGGCGAGGGGTCCCCAGATGATCGCAAATGACAGATTCGTGACGTTGCGCTCCGCTTAACACGGGGTTACCCATTGGCAAAGCACATGCCGACAGGAGGCGATCAAATGGCACAAATCGACTACTATTTCGCGACGGTTTCGCCGTTCACCTATCTTGCCGGCACCCGACTTGAAGAGATTGCCAAAAAGCACGGCGCAACGATCAAGTACAAACCGCTCGACGTGATCGCGCTTTTTGCCCGCACCGGGGGAACGCCGCCGAAGGACCGCCATCCGAACCGGCAAGAATATCGCCTTCAGGAACTGCGTCGTCAGGCCGCGAAGAACGGTATGCAGATCAACCTGAAGCCAGCGTTTTGGCCCACCAATCCCGCACCGTCGTCTTATGCGTTCATCGCCGCGCAGAATTCAGGTGGCGGAGACCTCGGTGCGCTGGCGCACGGGTTCACCCGCGCGTGCTGGGCCGAGGAAAAAGATATCGCGCAGGATGAGGTGATCCGTGACTGCCTGACGGCTGCCGGGTTTGATCCCAAACTGGCCGACAGCGGTTTGTTGACCGGGGCCGAGACCTATTCCCGCAACCTGGAAGAGGCGGTCGAGGCGGGGGCGTTTGGTGCGCCCTTCTATGTTGTCGATGAGACCGAACGGTTCTGGGGGCAGGACCGTCTGGATGATCTCGACCTGTTTCTTGCGGGCAAGATCTGAATGAAGGACATGACCGGGACTGTTTTCACCCGCGACTTCGGACAAGGCGCGCGGCAGGCATTGGCGCTGCATTGCTCTTTGGCCCATGCCGGGGCATGGCGCGGCATGGGCGAAGCGCTGGCAGATGTGGCGACCTTGCGGGCGATGGATTTCCCCGCTCATGGGCAAAGCGCCGATTGCCCGCCCGAGGCGTTTTCCGAAGCGTCTTTTGACAGTGCTGAAGCGGTGCTTTTGTCGATGGACGCGCCGGTCGACCTGATTGGACACAGCTGGGGCGGGTACATCGCATTGCGGCTTGCCCTTGCGCATCCCAACCATGTGCGCAGCCTGGTTCTTTACGAACCGATCATTTCGGCCATCGTTGCAGGCAGTGATCGCATGGAGGCTGAACGCAGCGGTATCGAGACCGTCATCGCGCATGTCGACAGGGGCGAGCATGAACAGGCCGCGCGGGCCTTCATGCGGGTCTGGGGCGATGGCCGGAAATGGGCCGATCTGCCCGAGCAATTGCGCCGCGCCTGCACCCACGGCATTGCCCATGTGATGGCCTGCCAGCCGGACCTTTTGGAAGATGCCAAGGGTATTCTGGGCGATGGCGGCATCTCAACGATCGACAAACCGGTGCTGGTGGTGGATGGCGCCTTGTCACCGGGCCTTGCGCACGAGGTCCAGGACCGCCTTGCCGCCCGGATACCCGGCGCGCAGCGTCTGACCATTGCCGGGGCAGGGCATATGGGCCCGATCAGCCACGCGCATGAACTGGCTGCTGCGACACGGGACTTCTGGCGCGCGAGTTGACATCACCATGGCACGGCTTCTCCTTTCCAATCAAAGAACCGGCCTGTCTGCGCGGGTGTAAGCTGATCCAGCACGGCAAGAAGGTGATGTGCGCTGTCCTGCGCACTCAGCTTGTCGTGACCGGGATAGGCGGCGGTGAAACGGGTGGCGACCGTGCCGGGATGCAGGGCGACACAGACCGACTGGCGATGGGTTCGCGACAGTTCGATGGCACCAGTGTGGATTATCTGGTTCAGCGCCGCCTTGGAGGCGCGGTAGGAATACCAGCCGCCGGCGCGATTGTCGCCGATCGACCCGACCCGCGCGGACAGTGCCGCAAAGACGCTGCGCCGGTTGCGGGGCAACAGGCGGGGCGCGTGTTTGAGGATCAGGGCCGGACCAATCGTGTTCACCATGAACTGTGCCGCCAGTTCCTCGGCACTGATCTCGCGCAATGACTTTTCCGGTCGATCCCGCCCGGCGGTCAGGATACCGGTGGTCACGAGAATCAGATCAAAATCGGGTTCGAGGCCAGTCAACACGCTGTTGATTGAGTTGGCGTCATTAAAATCCAGCCCGTCGCGGCGGGACAGGCCGGTGACGCGCAGGCCGCGTTTTTGCAGGGCGGCTGTAATGGCAGACCCAATGCCGCCTGTCGCCCCTATGACCAATGCCCGTTCCATGGCTTGCGACGTAGCAGCCCGGAAAGCGGGATCAAGCCGATCCGGTGTTTTCGACTTTTCATTTGAATTCCCGGCCCCTATAGTCCGATCCCATGACCACGACCGCCGATATCCTTTTCACCGCACCGCGCCTTCGCGCGACGATTCCGGCTGGTCTGCTTCTCCTAATCCGCCTCTGAGCGTGCCGTTCCCGGCGCGACCGCTCAGAGGGATGCCGCTTCGCGCCACGGAACCTGGAGATTAGAAAAAGAGATCCGACATGACTGATAAACCCCAACAAGACCGCGTCTTGATTTTTGACACGACCCTGCGCGATGGCGAACAAAGCCCCGGCGCGACGATGACCCACGCCGAGAAGCTGGAAATCGCCGAAATGCTCGACGAGATGGGGGTCGACATTATCGAGGCCGGCTTCCCGATCGCCTCGGAAGGCGACTTCGCCGCCGTGAGCGAGATTGCCAAACGCTCGGTCAATTCCCGTATCTGCGGGCTGGCACGCGCCAATTTCGCCGATATCGACCGATGCTGGGAGGCGGTGAAACACGCCGGCAAGCCGCGTATCCACACGTTTATCGGCACCTCGCCGCTGCACCGCGCCATTCCGAACCTCACAATGGACGAGATGGCGGACAAGATCCACGAAACCGTCAGTCACGCCCGCAACCTGTGCGAAAACGTGCAATGGTCGCCGATGGATGCGACCCGGACCGAGTGGGATTACCTCTGCCGCGTTGTCGAGATCGCGATCAAGGCGGGCGCCACCACGATCAATATTCCCGATACCGTCGGCTATACAGCCCCGGCGGAAAGCGCCGACCTGATCAAGCGCCTGATCGAAACCGTGCCGGGCGCGGACGAGGTGATCTTTGCCACCCATTGCCACAACGACCTTGGCATGGCGACGGCGAACTCGCTGGCTGCGGTTGCGGGCGGTGCGCGCCAGATCGAATGCACGATCAACGGCCTTGGCGAACGCGCGGGCAATACCGCGCTGGAAGAGGTGGTGATGGCGATGAAGACCCGTCACGACATCATGCCTTGGAAAACCGGCATCGACACCACCAAGATCATGGCAATCTCGCGCCGGGTCGCGACCGTGTCGGGCTTCCCGGTGCAGTTCAACAAGGCCATCGTCGGCAAGAACGCCTTTGCCCATGAAAGCGGCATCCACCAGGACGGCATGCTGAAGAACCGCGAGAACTTCGAGATCATGCGCCCCGAGGATGTAGGTCTGTCGGGCACCTCGTTGCCCTTGGGCAAACATTCCGGCCGCGCGGCATTGCGTGACAAGCTGGAAACGCTTGGCTTCGAGATCGGAGACAATCAGCTCAAGGACCTGTTTGTCCGCTTCAAGGAACTGGCTGACCGCAAGAAAGAAGTGTTTGACGACGACATTATCGCCCTGATGCGTGTAGGGGCGAACGCCGAGGATGACGCATTGCATCTGGTCTCGATGAAGGTGATCTGCGGCACCGGCGGTCCGGCGGAGTCCACGGTTGAGATGGAGATTGACGGCAAGGATGTCACCGCGACCGAAACGGGCGACGGACCGGTCGACGCGACCTTCAAGGCGATCCGGGCGATCTATCCCAACGATGCGCATTTGCAGCTTTATCAGGTGCATGCAGTGACCGAGGGCACCGATGCCCAGGCCACCGTTTCGGTGCGTCTGGAAGAGGACGGAGTGATCGCCACGGGCGAATCCGCCAATACCGATACGGTCGTGGCTTCGGCCAAGGCCTACATCAACGCGCTGAACCGCCTGATCGTGCGCCGCACCAAGGTGGGGCAGGGTGCCGACGCGAAAGAGATTTCCTATCGCGATCTGGCTTGAGATTAGTCAAAAAACAGCAAAACGGGCCGCAGGTTGAGCAGCCCGTTTCCTATTCTGCCGCAACGATTTCGTCGTGCTTGCCTTTTCGTCGCACCGCCTCATTATACACGCATACTTATACGTTGTTTCAGGGAGGCAGATTATGCCGAAACTATTATTTAGGGCGGTCGCTGCGGCCGCTTTGATGTCCACGTCCATCGGCGCAACAAGCGCCATCGCCCAGGATCAGCCGAATTTCCTGATCATCTGGGGTGACGATATCGGGTATTGGAACGTCAGCGCCTACAATCAGGGCATGATGGGTTATGAAACCCCGAACATCGACCGGATCGCCAGGGAAGGCATGCTGTTCACACACGGTTATGGCGAACAGTCCTGTACCGCCGGCCGCGCGTCGTTTGTGACCGGTCAATCGGGGTTCCGCACCGGCTTGCTGAAAGTGGGTCTGCCTGGAGCCAAGGAAGGCATTTCAGAGAAAGATCCCACAATTGCCGAATACATGAAGTCCAAGGGCTACATGACCGGGCAATACGGCAAAAACCACCTGGGCGACCTGGATGAGCATCTGCCCACGAACCACGGTTTTGACGAGTTCTTCGGCAACCTCTATCACCTCAACGCCGAGGAAGAGCCCGAGAACGTTGACTATCCCAAGAACCCGGAATTCCGCGAGAATTTCGGCCCGCGCGGTGTGATCAAGTCAAATGCCGACGGGTCTGTCGAGGATACCGGCCCGCTGACCAAGAAGCGGATGGAAACCATTGACGAGGAAGTCACCGCAGGCGCGCTGGACTTCATGGAGCGTGCGGTTTCGCAGGATAAGCCGTTCTTCCTTTGGTACAACACCACGCGGATGCACATCTTCACCCACCTCAAGCCGGAATCCCAGGGCGTGACCGGACTGGGTGTCTACCCGGACGGCATGGTCGAGCATGACGGCATGGTAGGCCAGATGCTGGACAAGCTGGATGAGCTGGGGATCACCGACAATACGGTCGTGATGTACTCAACCGACAACGGCGCCGAGGTGTTCTCGTGGCCGGATGGTGGCACCACCCCGTTCCGCAATGAGAAGAACTCGAACTGGGAAGGCGGTTTCCGCGTTCCGATGATGATCAAGTGGCCCGGCGTTATCGAACCCGGCCGCGTGTCGAACCAGATCATCAGCCACCTCGACTGGTTCCCGACCTTCATGTCGGCGCTGGGTGATGGTGACATGAAAGAGCGCATGCTGACCGAGGCACCCTTTGGCGAAGGCAATGAGCCTGTCCATCTCGATGGTTATGACTTCATGCCATATTTCAAAGGTGAAACCGACAAGGGGCCGCGTCGCGAGTTCTTCTATTTCTCGGATGGCGGCGACCTGATGAACCTGCGCTATGACCAGTGGAAAGTGGTCTTTGCCGAACAGCGCGCCGAAAGCTTCGACGTCTGGCAGGATCCGTTGACCCAGCTGCGTCTGCCCAAGGTGTTCAATCTTTACTCGGATCCATTCGAGAAGGCCGACCACGAGTCGATCAACTATCCGATGTGGCGGCTTGAACGCGCCTATCTGCTGGTGCCCGCACAGGCGATTGTCGCCGACTTCCTTGGCACGTTTGCACAATATCCGCCGCGTCAGAAACCGGGCAGCTTCTCGATCGACTCGGTTCTGGAAACGCTGCAAACCAACCAGGGTGGCTGACGGGTCAGTCTGACGCCTTGAGTAGCAAGACAACAAATGCGGGCTGCCTTTGGGCGGCCCGTCTCTTTTCTGGGCGGCCGTGCCAATGTGAGGGGCCGCGCCACAATCTTGCGGGATTGTCAATCATACCCGGCGGAATCGTGCCGCAGCGCGGAATCGCCCCTTTCGCTAACCCGGTCCCGGCTCTATAAGAAATCCGGTCCGCGCTCTGGGGAGTCGCGGGCCTTCTTGTCACATCTTCCATTGGGATCGGACACACGTATGTTTGGAAATCTGGGCGGCCTCTTCTCGTCGGACATGGCCATTGACCTTGGGACGGCGAACACGCTGGTTTATGTCAAGGGCAAGGGCGTCATTCTGAGCGAGCCGTCCGTGGTGGCCTATCACGTGAAAGACGGTGTCAAGAAAGTGCTGGCCGTTGGCGAGGATGCCAAGCTGATGCTGGGCCGGACCCCAGGTTCGATCGAGGCGATCCGCCCGATGCGCGATGGGGTAATTGCGGATTTCGACACTGCCGAGGAAATGATCAAGCATTTCATCCGCAAGGTGCACAAGCGGTCGACCTTTTCCAAGCCCAAGATCATCGTCTGCGTGCCACATGGCGCGACCCCGGTCGAGAAACGCGCTATCCGCCAGTCGGTTCTGTCGGCAGGCGCACGCCGCGCGGGGCTGATCGCCGAGCCGATCGCGGCGGCCATAGGCGCGGGCATGCCGATTACCGATCCGACCGGCAACATGGTTGTCGACATCGGTGGCGGCACCACCGAGGTCGCGGTTCTGTCCCTTGGCGACATCGTTTATGCCCGCTCGGTCCGGGTCGGCGGAGACCGCATGGACGAAGCCATCATCAACTACCTGCGCCGTCAACAGAACCTGTTGGTCGGGGAATCGACAGCCGAACGGATCAAGACCTCTATCGGCACCGCGCGGATGCCTGACGATGGCCGGGGCACTTCGATGCAAATCCGAGGGCGCGACCTGTTGAACGGTGTGCCGAAAGAGACCGAGATCAGCCAGGCGCAGGTCGCCGAGGCGCTGGCCGAACCGGTGCAGCAGATTTGCGAGGCGGTGATGACCGCGCTGGAAGCCACCCCGCCGGATCTGGCGGCGGATATCGTCGACCGGGGTGTCATGCTGACCGGTGGCGGCGCGCTTCTGGGTGATCTTGACCTTGCGTTGCGCGAGCAGACCGGGCTGGCGGTGTCGATCGCCGACGAAAGCCTGAACTGCGTGGCCATGGGCACCGGCAAGGCGCTGGAATACGAAAAACAGCTGCGTCACGCGATCGACTACGACAGCTGATTGTCTGTTTCGGAGCGGGGCGCAGGGCCTACCGCATCTCTGTTGGCCTTGCCCTGACGGGGCAAGGCGTGTTTTCGGCGGCGGCAAAGCCTTGCCAAACACAGCTTGGCCCGGAATCCCCTCTACCCTCTGCTGACACCATGATATAGATGGCGGCATGGCCCGCGACCGCGCACAATCCGAGGACTATCTGACCCCGCTCAAGCGGCTGCTTCTGGCGGTGTTGTTGCTTGTCCTGCTGGCGATTTTCCTGGTCTGGCGCATCGACAGTCCGCGCGTCGAACGGTTCCGCGCGCAGGTGGTGGATAAGGTCGTTCCCTCGATGGACTGGGCCATGGCGCCGATCACGGGCGCGGTGAACCTGATCCGCGATTTCCAAAGCTATCAGCGCATCGTCGTCCAGAACCAGGAACTGCGCCGCGAGTTGCAGCAGATGAAAGCCTGGAAAGAGGCCGCCCTCCAGCTTGAGCAGGAAAACGCCCGGTTGCTTGACCTCAACAACGTGCGACTTGACCCGCGCCTGACCTATGTAACCGGGGTGGTGATGGCCGACAGCGGCTCTCCTTTCCGGCAATCGGTCCTGCTTAATATCGGCGCGCGGGACGGTGTCGTCGATGGCTGGGCCGCGATGGACGGGATCGGCCTTGTCGGGCGGATTTCCGGCACCGGAGCCAGCACGTCGCGGGTGATCCTTCTGACCGACAGTTCAAGCCGGGTTCCGGCCAAGATCCAGCCTTCTGGCGTGACGGCGCTGATCGTCGGCGACAACTCGTTGGCGCCGGTGGTGGATTTTCTTGAGAACGCGGATCTTGTGCGTCCCGGCGACCGAGTCGTCAGTTCCGGCGATGGCGGGGTTTTTCCTGACGGGCTGTTGATCGGGCAGGTGGCAACCGACCCGGGCGGGCGGTTGCGGGTGCGGCTGGCGGCGGACATTGAGCGTCTGGAATTCCTGCGCGTCCTGCGGTCCCACCCGGTTGAACCGGTGTCGTCCTCCGGGCGGATCGTGGTGCCGGACGGTCCGATATCGGAACCGGCGCCGGATGTTGCACCTGAGGAAGACCCGCAAGCGGGGGCAACCAATGGCTAGCCCGATGTCGCGTGTCTGGGCCATGCGGCTGTTGTTCCTCGGGCTGGGGGTCGGGGTGATCTTCCTGTCACTTCTACCTCTGGAAACCACGCCGCGGCGCTGGGCGGGACCGGATTTCCTAGTTCTTTTCACCGTCGCCTGGACCATTCGCCGCCCAGACTATGTGCCGGCGCTCTCCATTGCCGTCTTGTTCCTGCTTGCCGATTTCCTGTTCCTGCGCCCACCCGGAGCCTTCACCGCGATCATGGTTGTCGCGGGTGAGTTTCTGCGCCGACGCGCCTTGTTTCTGCGAGATGCGACCTTCATGACCGACTGGCTGGCGGCAGCGGGTGCGATCGCCGGGATTACCATTGCCTATCGGTTTTTTCTGGCCGTGTTCCTGGTCGGGCAGGTTCCCCTTGGGCTGACCCTGATCCAAATGATCATGTCGATCATTTTCTACCCTTTCGTGGTGTTGATCAGCCGCGTGGCGTTCGGATTGCGAAAGGCGGTGCCGGGTGACCTTGATCCAGCGGGGCGCATGGCATGAGACGCAGCCCAGCTGAAGGAACTGAATCGCATGCCCGTATCACCCGGCGCAGCCTGCTTTTGGGCGGAGGGATGCTGGGGTTTGCCGGGATGCTTGGTCTCAGGATGCGCTACCTGCAGCTTGAGCAGGCCGACCAGTTCCGCCTTCTGGCCGAAGAAAACCGCGTCAACATCCGCCTGATCCCACCGGCCCGGGGCGAGATTTTTGACCGCAACGGTTTTGCCATCGCGCTGAACCAGCCATCCTACCGCGTGACCATCGTCCGAGAGGACGCCGGTGATGTCGATGAGGTGATTGCACGTCTTGCGGCATTGATCGAGCTGGATGATGTCACGCTTGAGCGCGCGATGACGGAAATGCGCCGCTCGCCGCCGTTCCTGCCGATCACAATTGCCGACCGCATCACATGGGAAGAAATGAGCCGGATCGCCGTCAACGCGCCGGCGCTGCCCGGAGTCACCCCCGAGGTCGGTCTGTCGCGGCATTATCCGCTGGGCGGGGTCTTTGCCCATGTGGTCGGCTATGTCGGGCCGGTCAGCGACTATGACCTCAGCCGGATTGAAAACCCGGACCAGCTGTTGCGTATTCCCCGGTTCCAGATCGGCAAGGTGGGCGTCGAGGCGCGGGAAGAGGAGTTGCTGCGCGGCAAGGCCGGCACGCGCCAGGTCGAGGTGAATGCCGTCGGTCGCGTGATGCGCGAACTGGACCGCCGCGAGGGGCAGCCCGGCGCGACCATGCAATTGACCATCGATCGCCAGCTTCAGGCCTATGTGCAGGCCCGGCTCGGTGACGAAAGCGCCGCCGCCGTGGTGCTGAACGCAAGGACAGGAGAGATCCTGTCGATCAACTCGTCCCCGACCTTCGATCCGAACCTGTTTGTCACCGGCATCTCGGTCGCCGACTACCGGGATCTGACCGAAAACGACCACCGCCCGCTGGCTAACAAATCGGTGCAGGGGACCTACCCGCCGGGTTCGACGTTCAAGATGGTGACCGCGCTGGCCGCGCTGGAAGAGGGGCTTTTCGATGAGCGCGACACCGTCTGGTGCCCCGGTCACCTTGAAGTGTCGAACCGTCGCTTCCACTGCTGGAAACGTGCAGGCCACGGGCATATGAACCTGAACACGGCGCTGCGGGAAAGCTGTGACGTCTATTTCTACGAATTGGCGCTCAAGGTCGGAATTGACAAGATTTCCGCCATGGCCGAACGGCTCGGCCTTGGCACCCGGTTCGAAATCCCGATGTCGGGTGTCGCGCAGGGTCTGAACCCGACCCGCGACTGGAAACAGTCGGTGCGCGGCGCGCCCTGGGTGGTCGGCGACACGGTAAACGTGTCGATCGGGCAGGGGTTCGTCCTGGCCTCGCCCCTGCAACTGGCGGTTATGACCGCGCGGTTGGCAACGGGGCTTGCGGTCGAGCCGTCGCTGGTGAAATCGGTTGAAGGCGAAGACCGGACCCTGCCAGAGCCCGTTCCTCTTGCCATCAATCCCCAGCACCTGCAGGCGGTACGCGGTGCGATGTTCGCGGTTTCGAACCACCGGCGCGGCACCGCCTATGGCAGCCGCATCATCGAGGACGCCTATCGCATGGCGGGCAAGACTGGCACCAGCCAGGTCCGCAACATCACGGCCGCTGAACGTGCCGCCGGTGTCACCCGGAACGAAGACCTTCCTTGGGAGCGACGTGACCATGCGCTGTTTGTTGACTTTGCCCCGTTCGACAATCCCGAAATCGCCGTTGCCGTGGTGGTCGAACATGGTGGCGGCGGCTCGACTGCGGCGGCACCGATCGCCCGCGACATCACACTTCAGGCGCTTTTCAAGGGCGACCCGCCGCTCGATGCCTATCCCGTCAAGGACCGCGACCGCATCGCCACCCAGCAAGAGCGAATTCGCAAGCTGATGCCCGATCCCGACGGCCACAAAAGGACGCGGGCATGAGTTATCTGGAATATGCCGTCAAGACGGTGCCGACGGGCTGGCGCAAGATCCTGTATCTGAACTGGCCGCTGATCCTTTTGATCATGGCAGTCGCCAGCACCGGATTCCTGATGCTCTATTCGGTGGCCGGAGGGTCGTTCTCACCCTGGGTCGAGCCGCAGTTGAAGCGCTTTGTCATGGGGCTGGTGCTGATGCTGTTTGTGGCGATGGTCCCGATCTGGTTCTGGCGAAACATCTCGGTCGTGGCCTATCTGGGCACGCTGGTCCTGTTGATCCTGGTCGAGATAATGGGCAGCGTCGGCATGGGGGCCCAGCGGTGGATCGACCTCGGTTTCATGCGTCTGCAACCGTCCGAGCTGATGAAGATAACGCTGGTGATGCTGTTGGCGGCCTATTACGACTGGTTGCCCCTGCCGCGTACCTCTCGTCCGATCTGGGTGGCTATCCCGGTCCTGATCATCCTGATCCCCACTGCCCTGGTCTTGCGCCAGCCCGACCTTGGTACGTCGATCCTGCTGCTGGCGGGCGGCGGAATGGTGATGTTCATGGCCGGTGTCCACTGGGCCTATTTCGCCGCCGTGATCGGCATGGGCGTGGGGCTGGTGACGGCAGTATTTCAGTCCCGCGGGACCGAGTGGCAATTGCTGAAGGACTACCAGTATCGCCGCATCGACACTTTCCTTGATCCCGCCAGCGACCCTCTGGGGGCGGGCTATCACATTACCCAATCCAAGATCGCCCTGGGATCGGGCGGCTGGACGGGCCGGGGGTTCATGCAAGGCACGCAAAGCCGGTTGAACTTCCTGCCGGAAAAACACACCGACTTCATCTTTACCACGCTCGCGGAAGAGTTTGGATTTGTTGGCGCTTTCTCGCTGTTGTCGCTTTACGCTCTGATCGTGGTCTTCTGCATCGCGTCGGCGCTGATGAACCGAGACCGCTTCTCCTCGCTTCTGACACTGGGGATCGCCGCGACTTTCTTCCTGTTTTTTGCCGTCAACATGTCGATGGTGATGGGTTTGGCCCCGGTCGTGGGTGTACCGTTGCCGCTGGTCAGCTATGGTGGGTCGGCGATGCTGGTCCTGATGGTGGCCTTCGGCCTTGTCCAGAGCGCGCACGTTCACCGCGCCCGCTAAAGGTTACTCCCACCACGGATCAATAGCTGCGATATCGTCGTCGGACCAGCCGAAGTGATGCGCAAATTCATGCACGGTGACATGAGCGACCAATTCCGCAAAAGTGACTCCGTCGGCGGCGCGGTCCTCAAGTTCGGCCAGGATCGGTTTGCGGAACAGGAACACAGTATCGGGCATCATCGGCTGATCGAAATGCGATTTTTCGGTCAGCGGGATGCCCTCGTATAGCCCGGTCAGCTCAATCGGATCGTCAATCTCCATCTCGGCCAACAGAGCGCGTGGCGGCCAGTCCTCGACATGGATGGCGACATCGCTGGCAAGGGAAGCAAAAGGCGCTGGAAAGGCACGCACTGTTGCTGCGGCGATTTCCAGCATGTGTTCGGCGCTTTGGTCTGTCATGCGCCCAGCTTTGCCCCCGCCCGCCTAAAGGTGCAAGCGGGGACAGGTGGTTGGTCAGAGCATCATCTGATAGCTCATCGGCACGTAATGAAACCCATCGCCCCGTGACTCGACGAAACCCATTCCCGGGAACGGCATGTGGTAGCCGATGAAAGGGATATTATCGGCAGCCATCATACCCAGCATCCTGCGGCGGGTTGCGGCGGCGGCGGCCTTGTCCATGTCGAACTTCACCTCCCAGTCGGGATAGGCCAGCGACCAGACGTAGTGATTGGCGAAATCCGCCGCGACCACCAGTTGCCGCCCGTCGCTTTCGATCATGTAGGCCATGTGCCCCGGCGTGTGCCCGGCTGCATCCAGGCCGGTGATGCCGGAAACCACGGAATCGCCATCGCCGATCATCGACATCTTCTCGGCCAGGGGTTTGACCGCGCCGTCAAAGCGGTCGTTGCCTGCCGCTGCCCAGTGGTCATATTCGGCGGCGCCGGTGACATAGCGTGCATTCGGGAAGGTCGCGCCACCTGCGCCCATCAGCCCGCCGATGTGATCGCCATGCATATGGGTGATGACGACGACGTCGATCTGATCGGCACTGTAGCCAGCAGCGGCCAGCGCGCCGGTGATGCCGTCGGGGTTCAGCCCGGTGTCAAACAGCACCAGTTCCGACCCGGTATTGACCACGGTGGGCGTGAAGAAGAACTTCGCCTTGTCGACGGGGATACGCGCCGCTTGCGAGGCGGCGGCGAATTCGTCAGCGGAAACGTTCATGCCAAAGATCGTCTGCGGGTCCGGCACGGTGCGGGTGCCAGCCAGAAGCGTGGTCACTTCGAACGCGCCCAGCTTGCCCCGGTTGAAGCGGGTGGCGCCCACGCCCATCATGTCGGCAGCCGCAGCAACCTTGCCAGCAGCGCCCAGAAGCGGCAGGCTGGCGGCACCCAAAAGCGCGTGTCTGCGGGATAGAGTAATGTCTTTCATGAGGTCCTCCTGACATCCAATGAGGCAACGATAGTGCGAATTTTCATGTCGGCTTTGGCGTTCACCAGAATGTGAAAGGGGAAACAGATGTCGGACAACAAGACCCAGCCCACAGCGGTCGACCCCGCCGATTTCGTCGCCTCGGTGGAACCACAGCGCCGCCGCGATGATGCCCGTGTCCTGCTGGACCTCTTTGATGATGTCACGGGCTTCGATCCGGTCATGTGGGGCCCGTCGATCATCGGCTATGGCCGCTATCACTATCGCTACGAAACCGGGCACGAGGGTGACTTCTTGGCCACCGGATTCAGCCCACGCAAAGCCAATCTCGTTCTCTACATCATGCCGGGGTATCAGCAGTATGACGAAATCCTCGCCCGGCTCGGCAAGTACAAGCTGGGAAAATCCTGCCTCTACATCAACAAGCTGGCCGATGTGGACCTCGACGTGTTGCGCGAACTGATCCGCACCGGCCTCGATGATCTCGACAGGATCTGGCCAGTGCACCCCGCCTGAAATTCCTCTTGCCGTAAATACCTCGGGGGTAAGGGGGCAGCGCCCCCTTTCCTGCTCTGGTTTCTGGACAAAACCCGCCAGTTGTGAGACAGCACCGCCAACACGGAGTATTCCCATGACCACCACGCGTTTCGCCCCATCCCCCACGGGCTATATACATGTCGGCAACCTGCGCACGGCGCTGATGAACTATCTCATCGCCAGGAAGTCCGGCGGCACCTTCATTCTGCGGATCGACGACACCGATCCCGAACGCTCGAAAGAGGAATATGTCGACGCGATCAAGCAGGATCTTGAGTGGCTTGGCCTGCACTGGGACCGGGTCGAGCGTCAGTCGCTGCGGCTCGACCGTTACGCTGAGGCCGCCGACAAACTGCGCGGGATGGGGCGTTTCTACGAGTGTTTCGAAACGCCGACCGAGCTGGACCTCAAGCGCAAGAAACAGCTGAACATGGGCAAACCGCCGGTCTATGACCGCGCGATGCTGAACCTGTCGGCAGAGGAAAAGGACAAGCTGCGCGCCGAGCGCGGCGACGGCCACTGGCGCTTCCTGCTCGATCAAGAGCGGATCGAGTGGACCGACGGCATCCTTGGCGATCTTTCCATCGATGCGGCCAGCGTCTCGGACCCGGTGCTGATCCGGGGCGATGGGCAGGTGCTTTATACGCTTGCCTCGGTGGTGGATGACACAGAGATGGGCGTCACCAATGTGGTGCGCGGTTCGGATCACGTGACCAATACCGCGACCCAGATCCAGATGATCGAGGCGCTGGGCGGCACGGTGCCCGCCTTTGCCCACCATTCGCTTCTGACCGGCCCGCAGGGTGAGGCGCTGTCGAAACGGCTTGGCACGCTGGCCCTGCGCGACCTGCGCGAGGCGGGGGTTGAGCCGATGGCGCTGATCTCACTGATGGCGCGGCTCGGCTCGTCCGATCCGGTTGAAATCCGCGCCAACCTCGACGAGGTGGCGGAAGGGTTCGATATCACCAAGTTCGGGTCTGCCCCGACCAAGTTCGATGTCGACGATCTTTATCCGCTGACCGCGCGCATCCTGCACGAGACGCCGCTAAGCGACGTGGCGGCGGACCTCAAGGCGGCAGGCGTGCCCGACGAACTGGCGGACAAGTTCTGGGCCGTGGTGCGCGAGAACATCACCACCCGCAAGGATATCGCCGGTTGGTGGGAGCTGTTTGCCAATGGTGCCGACCCGGTCATCGACGACGAGGACAAGGAATTTGTGGCACAGGCGATGACGATGCTGCCCGATGGCCCTTATGACAGTGACACCTGGGGCAACTGGACCGCAGCCGTGAAAGAGGCGACTGGCCGTAAGGGGCGGGGGCTGTTCATGCCGCTGCGCAAGGCGCTGACCGGGCAAAGCCACGGGCCGGACATGAAGGATGTCATGCCGCTTTTGCAGGTGGTCAAGGCCAAGGGTTGATCAGCCACGCGGCTTGAACAGCGTGTCCTGCGCGTTCTGATCCTTGCGAAAATCGCCACGTTTCTCGGCAAAAAGCGCGCGTCCCCGTTGAACACCGGGGCGCGCCGCCAATTCGTCCAGCCAGCGTTTCATGTGGGGTTTGTCGTCCAGCGTCTGCTGCTGGCCTTCCCACAAAGATGCCCAGCCCCAGATCGACATATCGGCGATCGAAAAGAAATCTCCGGCCACGTATCGGCTTTCCGCCAACCTCCGGTCCAGCACGCCGTAAAGCCGCGCGACTTCGTTCCGGTAGCGGTCCTTGGCATAGGGCAGGTCGTTGGGCGGGTCCATTGCGGGCGCGTATTTCAGAAAGTGATGCGCTTGCCCCGCCATTGGGCCGACGCCGCCCATCTGCCACATCAGCCATTCCTCGACCGCGATCCGGTCGCGTTCGGTGGTGCCGTAGAATTGTCCTGTCTTGCGGGCAAGATACATCAGGATCGCACCGCTTTCGAAAACGGAAACCGGCGCGCCATCCGGCCCGTCGGGGTCGATGATCGCGGGCATGCGGTTGTTCGGCGAAATTTTCAGGAAGTCCGGCTTGAACTGATCGCCCGCGCCGATATTCACCAGATGGGTGGTGTAAGGCAGCCCCATTTCCTCTAGTGCGATGGAGACTTTCCAACCGTTTGGTGTGGGCCAGAAGAAAAGCTCGATGGGCTGGGTCATAGGGTCATCCTGTCAGGTTCCGCCACAGGATGCCGATTTTTGCTAGCCCGGCAAGAGCGCGCGCATCCGTGGTCGAGCCGGGTCTGCGCCGCTTGCAGGCGCAGGCGCGACAAGGGCGCGGCGCAGTTGCGCCAGCGGCAGCGCCTCGGGGTCGCGGATCAGCGCCTGATACAGGGCAAACACGCCGGGCCGCAGATAAGTGGACCAGTGGCAGACGCGGTGCTGAGGTGGCGCGATTTCGATACCCAGACGTTGCAGCGCGGTCAGGGAATTGCGGCAGTCGATGCGCAGCGTCAGCGCATTGGCAAGGTCGATGCCGCGTCCCAATGCCCTATCACCTCGTTGTGTTGACCACATTGTTGTCTCGAAAAGCAGGTCGAAAAACCGGTTCTCGCCGCTGGTGACGTTGAACAGTTCGACCCCGTGCCCGCCTGCTGTTGCAAGGGCCGCCTGTGCCCGGCTTTGATGCACCGCGCCATTCAGCAGGATCAACCGCCGCACCGTTCCCGGCGCGACAAGGGGCAGGGCCGACAGCGCGACATGGGCGCCCAGAGAATGGGAGATCAGGTGAACCGGGCGGTCGGGCGCGTCACGGGCGATCAACTGCAGCAACCGCGCCAGTGCGGTCCCGGCCGCACTCCCGCGCCGGTGCGCCGCGCGCAGGCTGCCGCGTGCATTCCAGCCGAATGCGATGGCCAGTCCTTCGTCCGTGGCTCCACTGCCAAACCCAAGCGATTTCGGCCAGCTCAAGGCCCGTTCGCAGGCCATGATATCGTCCAGCGCGAAAATGTGGCGATGCGGGCAGTGAACCGGGTCATGGGGCCGGAACTTGTAGCCGTGGATCAGGATCACAACCGGCCCCTTGGCTTTCAGTGCGCGGGTCAGGGCAGGGGACAAAGGCTGGTGTGACCCGTGCAGGACCGGTGTGCTGTCTTCTGCATTGATCCGTATGACTGGCATGCGGCCCATCCACCATATCTTGTGGGTGACATGGGCCCAGAATGCAAAACCGGCATGAAGCGCCGGTTACAGTTGCGTGACGGTGTTGACGAAGATTTCCAACGGGCGTAAACGAATTTCGTGGCGATTTGTTACCGGATTGCGGGCCACGTAAAACAATTCCGCTAAAGAGGTCAGGATGAAGGAGCCCCTTTCGCTTGGCCGAAACGGGGCTTTTTTGTTGGGCGGATGACGCCCGGAACGGAGAATGACATGAGTGAGTGGAACACGCGCACCAAGCTGGTCCATGGCGGTACCCGCCGCAGCCAGTATAACGAGGTCAGTGAGGCGATTTTCCTGACCCAGGGCTTTGTCTATGAGAACGCCGAGCAGGCCGAGGCCCGGTTCATCGAGACCGGCCCGGACGAATTTATCTATGCCCGCTATGGCAACCCTACCGTCAACATGTTCGAACGCCGGATCGCGCTTTTGGAAGGGGCCGAGGACGCCTTTGCCACTGCATCGGGCATGGCTGCGGTCAATGGCGCGCTGACCTCGCTTCTGAAGGCGGGCGACCATGTGGTGTCGGCCAAGGCACTGTTTGGTTCGTGTCTTTACATCCTTGAAAACGTGCTGACCCGCTTCGGGGTCGAGGTGACTTTTGTCGACGGCACCGACCTGGACGCATGGCGCGCCGCGATGCGCCCGGACACCAAGGCGGTGTTCTTTGAAAGCATGTCCAACCCGACGCTTGAAGTGATCGACATTGCCGGGGTTGCCGAGATTGCCCATGAGGTCGGCGCCACGGTGATTGTGGACAACGTGTTCTCGACCCCGGTGTTTTCCAACGCGATTGCACAGGGCGCGGATGTCGTCGTCTATTCCGCGACCAAGCATATCGACGGGCAGGGCCGGGTGCTGGGCGGTGTGGTGCTGGGCACCAAAGAGTTCATTCGCGGCACCTTTGAACCTTACATGAAACACACGGGCGGTGCGCTGTCCCCGTTCAATGCATGGGTGCTTTTGAAAGGGCTGGAAACCATCGAACTGCGCGTGAAGGCGCAAGCAGAATCCGCACAGGCTCTGGCCGAGGCGCTGGAAGGCCATTCCGCGCTGGAGCGCACGCTTTATCCCGGTCTGGCCTCGCACCCGCAGAAAGACCTTGTGGCGCGGCAATTGGGTGGCAAAGGCGGCACGGTCCTGTCGCTGGACATTAAGGGTGGCAAGGACGCGGCGTTCCGGTTTCTGAACGCGATGCAGATTGCCGTGATCTCGAATAACCTTGGGGACGCCAAGTCGATTGCAACCCACCCTGCGACCACGACACACCAACGTCTGAGCGATGAACAGAAGGACGAGTTGGGGATCACCCCCGGCCTCATCCGTTTTTCGGTTGGTCTTGAGGATACTGGCGACCTTCTGGCCGACATTACCGCTGCGCTTGAGGCGTCGCAGGCGGTCTGACGCCGCTTTGATTTAGACAAAATTGGGGGCAGCAACCAATGAGTGCTGCCCTCCGTTCCGACTGCCTCCGAATGATCTGCGATGCCGTTTCCAGCGTATCTCACTTCGAAATTGGCAATTTCACGTGAGAAAGCATAAGTTAGAAGGGCCGCAGGAAAGGGCACGCGCATGAACATTCAAGTGACCAAAGGGGTGAAAGCCCCGAACCGGGACGATGCGGAACGGGCATTGGCCGAATTGCGCGCATGGGCGGAAACCGCGACCGAGGCCGAAATTGCCGCACTTGATCCGGCCGTGGCACGCCTTTTGCCGGGGCGGGAAGTGTCAAACTATCCTGATCTCAGCCGGACCTACCCAGAAGATTTTTCTGTGGATGCGGCCTATCGTGCGTCTCTGCCGGACTTGCAGAACGGCCCCGCCAGCCTGATCAAGGGTGAGAAGCAGCAGATTCAGCATGTCGGAATCTCGAATTTCCGCCTGCCGATTCGCTTTCATACCCGCGACAATGGCGACCTGACGCTGGAAACCTCGGTCACCGGCACGGTCAGCCTTGAGGCCGACAAGAAGGGCATCAACATGTCCCGCGTGATGCGGTCTTTCTATAAGCATGCGGAAAAGACGTTTTCATTCGACGTGATGGATGCTGCCCTGGCCGACTACATTACCGATCTTGAGTCAGTGGATGCGCGACTGCAGATGCGGTTCTCATTCCCGATGAAGCTCGACTCGCTGCGATCGGGGCTGTCTGGCTATCAATACTACGATTTCGCGTTGGAAAAGGTCGAAACAAATGGCCAGCGTCGTCGCATCATCCATTTCGACTATGTCTATTCCTCGACCTGCCCATGTTCGCTGGAACTCAGCGAACATGCCCGCCAGAACCGCGGCCAGCTGGCCACGCCGCATTCGCAGCGGTCTGTGGCGCGTATGTCGGTTGAGGTCCTGCCCGGCGATTGCCTGTGGTTTGAAGACCTGATTGACATGGCCCGCCGCGCGGTGCCGACCGAAACACAGGTCATGGTCAAGCGCGAGGATGAACAGGCCTTTGCCGAACTGAACGCCGCCAACCCTATTTTTGTTGAGGACGCAGCACGTCTGTTCTGCGAGCAGTTGAAGGCCGACCCCCGTATCGGAGATTTCCGCATCATCGCCAGCCACCAGGAAAGCCTGCACAGCCACGATGCGGTCAGCGTCCTGACCGACGGTGACCTGTTCGCCAGCGACAGCCTGGACCCGCGCCTGTTCGCATCACTGTTCCACGTCGGCTGATCCTGCCCCCACGCGTTGAGCCCTGTTTGCCGCTTCCCGCTTGACTTGGCCAATCGGTCAGGCCAACGCTGCACCCATGTTCGATCTGAGACCCGTGGGATATGTCGTCGGCCTTCTTGTCGCGATGCTGGGCCTGACCATGTTCCTGCCGATGCTGGTGGATCTGGTCGAGGGGCAGGGGCATTGGGGAACATTCTTCCAATCCGGTCTTTTGACCGTCATCACCGGCGGGTTGATCTCGCTTTCCTGTCAGTCGGGCAACCAGGAAGGGCTGACCATTCGCCAGACCTTCGTTCTGACCACGGGCGTATGGGTGGCGCTGCCGATTTTCGGCGCGCTGCCGTTTATGCTGGGCGAAACCGACCTGCGCTTTGTCGATGCCTTCTTCGAGGCGATGTCAGGTCTGACTACGACCGGATCCACGGTGATATCAGGGCTTGATGACCTGCCACGCGGGATCCTCTTGTGGCGCGGACTTCTGCAATGGCTTGGCGGGATCGGGATCATTGTCGTTGCGATGGTGTTCCTGCCCGAACTCAGGGTCGGCGGGATGCAGATATTCCGATCCGAAGCCTTTGATACGATGGGGAAAATTCTGCCAAGGGCGACGGCGATTTCGGGCCAGATCTCGGTCATTTATGTCGGGCTGACAGTGGCATGCGCGACGACTTACTTCATTCTGGGAATGCAGCCGTTTGATGCGATCGTGCATGCGTTGACAACCGTATCGACCGGCGGATTCTCGACCTATGATGCTTCGTTCGGGACGTTCTCGGGGCCGTTGGAGTATGTCGCATCCGTCTTCATGATCCTCGCAGCGCTGCCCTTCGTGCGTTATGTTCAGATGGTGAACGGCCATGCCACGCCGCTTTTGAAAGACAGTCAGGTGCGTGTGTTCCTGGCGACTATTGCGGTCTTGGTCTTTGTGTTTACCTTCATCCTGACCAGCATCTTCCCGCGTCATTGGGAGCATTCCTTCCGCGAGGCTTTGTTCAACATCACGTCGATCATTTCCGGCACCGGCTATGCCAGCGTGGATTACATGAACTGGGGCAGTTTCATTGTTACCATGTTCTTTTTCATAGGGCTGATCGGGGGCTGCGCGGGATCGACCGCCTGTTCGGTCAAGATTTTCCGCTATCAGCTTCTGTTCTCGGCGGTCCGGCGGCAAATTCAGACGATCCGCCATCCGCGGGGTGTGTTTACCCTGCGCTATCAGGGGCGCGCGGTGGGCGAGGATGTGTTGAACTCGGTCATGAGCTTCTTTGTCTTCTTCACCGTGTCGATGGGGCTTCTGGCGGTCGGGCTTGGGCTGACGGGGCTGGATTTCACAACCTCGATGTCCGGTGCGGCAACGGCGATTGCCAATATTGGACCGGGACTTGGCGACATCATCGGGCCGGCAGGCAACTTCGGTCCGCTCAACGACACTGCCAAGTGGCTTCTGATCGCGGGTATGCTGGTCGGAAGGCTTGAGATCATGGCGGTCTATGTCCTGTTCACCGTTCAATTCTGGAGGTCCTGACCATGGGCAAATCCGCGAAACGCCCCCCGGTTCAACGCCCGCTGGGGGCGCAGATTTCGCATATGCTGAAATCGCGTGGCGTCGACGTGATCTTTGGCATTCCCGGTGTGCATAACGTCGAGATGTATCGCGGCATCGAAGAGGCCGGGATTTCCCATGTGCTGGCACGGCATGAACAGGGGGCGGGGTTCATGGCCGATGGCTATGCCCGCGCGACTGGTAAACCGGGCGTGGCCTATGTCATCACAGGGCCGGGGCTGTGCAATATCATGACACCGATGGGGCAGGCTTATTCGGATTCGGTGCCGGTGCTGGTCCTGTCCTCTTGCCTTGACGAAACCGCCGCCCGGCGCGGTCAGTTGCACCAGATGCTGGATCAGGAAGCCGCCGCCGCCACGGTCTGCGACTGGAGCCACGAGGCACGCTCGGCCGAAGCCGCCTATGCGCTGATTGACCGGGCGCTGGCCGAGTTCGAAAGCCAGCGCAAGCGTCCCAAACACATCCAGACGCCGATTGCGTTGCTTGGTGCAAACGCCGATCCCGCGCCGGATGTTTCCAGGGCAGAGCAGAACGGACAGGCGGGGCCGCCCGACCTGATAGGACTGGAAAAAACACTTGCCGGTGCGTCCAGGCCCTTGTTCATCTTTGGCGGCGGTCTGGCGCAGAACGGCGGGCAGGGGGTGACCCCGAACGAGGTCTTTGTCCGTGACCTGATCCGGCGCAGTGGGGCGGCGGCGTTCTGTTCCTATGCCGGCGGAGGACTATTGTCGCCCGAGGACCCGCTGAGTTTCGGCTGTTATCTGGGCCGGCCGGAAAGCGCGCGGATCATGGCCGAGGCCGATCTGGTCATCGCAATCGGCACCGAACTGTCCGAATGTGACCTGTGGCGCAACGAGCTTGGGCATCAGGGAACGCTTGTGCGCGTCGACATCGACCCCGAGGTTCTGGCCGATGAACATCGCGCCGAGGTCACGATCCGCGCTGATGGCATGGCCGTGGTGCAGGCGCTTCTGGACAAGCTGCCCGGCGAAACCGCCCAGCCGAAGTGGAACGTGGCCGAAATCGCGGCGGCCAAGGCCCGGTGGCGCGCGGAAACCGACAGCGAACGGCCGGGCATTGCCGACATCTGCGATGCGCTGGCCGAGATCATGCCCGATGACGCCATGATCTTTTCCGACATGACCCAGTTTGCCTATGTCGCAAAAGAGGTCTGGGACATGCCGCGCCCAGGTCACTGGCATCACCCCACGGGATTTGGCACGCTTGGTTATGCACTGCCCGCAGCCATTGGCGGGGCGGTCGCGCGACTGGGCAAACCGACCGTGGCCATCGCCGGGGACTACGGGTTCCAATATACCGTGCAGGAACTGGGCACTGCGGTCGAACTGGGCCTGCCCCTGCCGATCCTGCTGTGGGACAATGCCAAGCTGAAAGAGATCGAGGATAGCATGGTCGAAAGCCAGATCGCCCCAAATGCGGTGATTGCGCAGAACCCGGATTTCCTGAAACTGGCCGAAGCTTATGGCGCCTTTGCCGAGGAACCGCAGAACCTCGCGGCTCTGCAATCCGCCGTTCTGAAGGCGTTTCAATCCGACCGTCCGACCCTGATCCGCATGACGTCTGATTTGACGGGCTGAAGTTTTCGGCCATTTGTTAGCCGTTCGTGCTACCCTGTCCGAAAGAGTTGTCGCGGAGGGGACATGGCCAAGTCAAATTTCGACCCACAGGTGGTGCTGGACCTGTGGTTCCCCGCAAGCGGCCATGAAAAGACGATCGAAACCCATGGCGCATTCTGGGACGAACGGATGCAGGGTGGAATGGATCAAACTATCATCGCAGAGTTTGCCGACCTGACCGAAGCTGCGGCGACCGGGCAACTGGATTACTGGGCCGACTCAGCACGCGGACGGCTGGCGCTGTTGATCGCGCTCGATCAATTCCCGCGTTCATTGTGGCGGGATACGCCGGCAGCCTTTGCGCAGGACATCAAGGCGACTCGTCTGGCGCTTGAAGGGATCGAAAACGGCGATTTTGATCGGCTTGAGCCATGGGAACAAACGTTCTTTGTCATCGCGATCAGCCATTGCGAAGGGCCGGATCATTTGGGACGCATGCGTTTCCTCGACGCGATCGTCGAACGTATCTGCGACCGGATACCCGAACAACTGGCCCCGATGCGGCAGGGCTTCCGCGACCAACACGCGCGCGTGACGGGGATCATCGCCCGTTTCGGGCGACATCCGCACCGCAACCCGATCCTTGGCCGTCCCTCGACGCCCGAGGAACTGGCTTACATCGAGACCGGGGACTTCCCACATGTCCGGCGGGTAGAAAAAGACGCCGCCGATGTGGAATCGGCGGCGTCCTGAGATTTTTTGGTTTTGTGGTTCGCCGTTACCAGCAGCTGACCAGAACGGTCATTCCGCTGGCCAGCGTGGTCAGGTCCTCGGGCGCCATGGCCCCCGCCGACTGCGCCGCCTCGGGCTGCACGCCTGCTGCTTCCAGCGCGGCGATGATGGCATCAGACCCGGCCGCAAAACGCACATCGGCGGGCAACTGGCGCCCCGCGGCGCTCTCCGGCAGCAACATCCCAAGCACGGACCCACCGGCATCGAGAACCGGGCCGCCGGCGTCACCCGGCAGGGCGTTCAGGGCCAGCCGCTTGAGACCCGGTTCGCCGTTCAGCCCTTTGACATCGGCAAGCGTGCCGAAGGTCAAGGTCGGTGCGCCAAGGGCGCCCTCGAACGAATACCCTGCGACTGCCACGTCCGATTGCAACCGTGCCTCACCCAGTAGAAGCCCCGCGACGCCCATCGGCGCAAGCTGCTGCTTGGGGCGCAGAACGGCGATGCCGCTAGCTTCATCCAGCGCCGCGATTTCGGCGTCAAAGTCGGTTTCGACGGTGATCTTCTGACAGCTGGCCACGGCTTCGGCCGTGGTGACAACCATGCCCGACGCATCGGCGAAGAAACCGCTACGCGACAGTTTCGGGCGGCGGATTTCAAGCCCGGCCAACAGGTTGATGTCTTGGGCCGCGTTGCTGCCTGCCGCCGGATCAAGCACGCCGTCGATGCGGGTGAATGACGCCTTCATTTCGGACAGGATGCGGCTGCGGCGTTCCTCGTCCCCTGCGGGCCAAACCAGCGTGAACCCCTTGATCCGGCCATCGTCCAGCGTCACCTCGGTGTGGCTGACGATACGGCCGTCGCTGCCGGTCAGAAGGAAGCTGTCCTTGCCGCGCTCGCGTTCACCATTCAGAGGCACGATCTCAAGCGTCTGCATGATGTCGTAAAGGCCGAACAGGGTGTTTCGATCCCCGGCCTGGCTGATCATCAGAACCTTTGCTCCAGGGACGGTGCCGGTTGCGTCGAAGTGAACAAAGGGAAACTCGGTGGCGCCCTGGCTGACCGCCCCCATCGGCACCAGCATCTCGATCCCGGCTGTCAGGTCACTGACCCGGCGCAGGTCCATGCCTTCGAGAACCGCGAAATACTGCGCCCGCAACTCGGCCCGCTGGCCGGTGGTCAGAACACCGGTCGGTTCATAGTTGTTGGCCTCTTGCCAGGCCGCCATCGAGCCGCGGGTGCCACGGCCAAATGCGCCATCAATGGACGAGTTGTAAAACCCGGCCCATTGCAGCCAGACCTGCAGTTCCATCCGCTCTTCGCGGGTCAATGCCGCCTCGCTATCGCGGGCTTCACGTACGGTTTCATCAGCCGGGCGGGGCCCGGTTTCGATCACTCCGGTTGTTTCGACCGTGGTGTCGGGGACTGATGCCGGAACGCCATTCAGCACATTTGCGCCCACTGGCCAGAACTGGCTTTGGTAATCTGCCTGCGTGGTGATGAACGCATCGCGCGGGATGATCCGTTCTGCGGTATAGACCTGCAGCACGTTTTCGGCATCAGCGCGCGAAAACGGTCCAAGCGCAATGGCATACCAGCCCCCGCCCATCGAGAAGCCGTTAACGTCCTGCAGATCGGTGCCGTACAGCTGGGCCCGTTCAGTGGCGATGGTCAGGCTGGGTTGGGCCTCGATCTGGACAAAAGCCGTGTCCTCTTGTGCCGAAGCCGCCCCGACCCAAAGGAGAATCGAAAAAATGAAAGACCAGAAAATACGCGTCATATTGGGAAGTGCCCTTAGAAAGTCTTGAATTGCTCGTTTGCCCTTATCCATAACAGAAATTGCCCCGGACGCACCCCCTTTTCAACGGCCCATGATTGACCCCGGACCCCCATCCGCATAGGTACTCCGGCGACACCAAAAAGGGTAAGCGTATGTCCGAGCAAGGCAACAAACCGAAATGCTTTCAGGAAATCATCCTGCGGCTTCAGACCTATTGGGCTGAAAAGGGCTGCGCGGTGATGCAGCCTTATGACATGGAGGTCGGAGCGGGCACGTTCCACCCGGCGACAACCCTACGGTCACTTGGGTCGAACCCCTGGGCGGCGGCCTATGTCCAACCCTCGCGCCGCCCCACCGACGGGCGCTATGGTGAGAACCCGAACCGGCTGCAGCACTATTACCAGTACCAGGTGCTGATCAAACCCTCGCCGCCCGACCTTCAGGCGCTTTACCTGGGTTCGCTCGAGGCGATCGGCATCGACATGGAAATGCATGACATTCGCTTTGTCGAGGATGACTGGGAATCACCGACGCTGGGTGCCTGGGGGCTGGGCTGGGAAGTCTGGTGCGACGGGATGGAAGTCAGCCAGTTCACCTATTTCCAGCAGGTCGGTGGCCATGACTGCAAGCCTGTCTCGGGCGAGCTGACCTATGGGCTTGAGCGGCTGGCAATGTACGTTTTGGGCATCGACCACGTCATGGACATGCCCTTCAACGCGCCCGATGCACCGATCCCGCTGACCTATGGCGACGTGTTCCGGCAGACCGAGCAGGAATACAGTCGCTGGAATTTCGATGTCGCCAATACCGAGGTGCTTCTGAAACAGTTTGAAGAGGCGGAAGCCGAATGCGAAGCGATCCTGTCACAGGAAGAAGTGGACCCCAAGACCGGCAAGCGCATCATCATGGCGCATCCCGCTTATGACCAATGCATCAAGGCCAGCCACCTGTTCAACCTGCTGGATGCGCGTGGCGTGATCTCTGTCACTGAACGTCAGGCCTATATCGGGCGGGTGCGCGCCCTGGCCAAACGCTGTGCCGATGCCTTCGTTCTGACCGAGGCCGGGGGACACGCGGCATGATTGCTCCGGCCTCAGGCGAGGCCGGGCAGAAGCTCCCGCAATCCGTCTGTCATCATGGCCACGGCAATTGCCGCCAGGATCATCCCCATCAATCGGCTCATGATGACCCGCGCCGTGGCGGAAAGCCGTTTGCCAAACAGGGCTGCATTGAACAGGGTCAGCGCAAGAATGGCGATGATGATGGCAAAGACACCGGCGAAAGCGACCTGTTTTTCGCGCGTGTCGGCGGAATGCGCAAATACGATCAGAGTTGCGATGGTGCCGGGGCCAAAGATCATCGGGAAGGTCAGCGGATAAAAGGCGATCGAATCCGGGTCGGGAAAGGTCTGTTGCTCGGCTTCCGTGCCGCTATGGGCACTGTTATCGTCACCGTTCAGCATATTCAGGGCAATCAACAGAACCACCAACCCGCCGGCGACCCGGAAGTCGTCGACGCTTATGCCAAACAGGTTCAGGATCGCGGAACCGGCCAAAGTGAAGGCAAGCCCCAGGATCACGCAATAGATCACCGCCTTGATCCCCACCCGCCTTTGCTGTTCGACCGGAATGCCGTCGGTCATGCTAAGGAAGATCGGCAGCACCATGAACGGATTCATGATCGCAAAAAGGGCGCCGAAAAAAGTGATCGCAAAACTTGTATCCATCGGTTGCCCTTACCTATCCAGCCGCTGACAGCCAGGCCAGAGTGGGTGAAACCCGCCCTTTTGAAAACCCCCGAACTGCATGTAGGAGTAGTGGGATGAGCGGAAAAATTGCCGGAGGTATCATTGTGTTGACCGCCCTGATCGCCGGAATCGCGATGTATTACCTTCAGGTCTACGCCTTTTATGACGAGGTGCAGGCCACTGGGCAGGATGACGTCCAGCTGACCGTGCTGGCCAGCGGGTTGCCCGAGCCGATCCTCTATGACGGGTTCCGTGCCATCGACTCGGACTCGTCCCCGATCCGCTATCGGGCCTGCTTCACCACGCCGCAAACGCTGGCGATGATGACCGAGACCTATCAGATCCACGAGCATCCCGAACCGCTGGTTGCGCCGGGGTGGTTTGACTGTTTCGACGCCAAGGCGCTGGGCAAGGCGCTGGAGGACGGGCAGGCCGTGGCCTTCATGGGGGTCGAGAATGTCGAATACGGCATCGATCGGATCGTTGCGGTGATGCCGGATGGCCGGGGCTTTGCCTGGCACCAGATCAATGAATGTGGCGAGGTTGTTTTTGACGGTAAACCCGCGCCAGAGGGCTGCCCGCCCAAGCCCGAGGACTAAGTTTTGCCGACGCCCGTCGACATCCCCGACCTGTTGACAGCGACCATAGGTTTCGCGGTTTTCCTGCTGGGTGCGCAGCTGACCCGGCGCGTCGCCGTGCTGCGCGAATTCAACATCCCAGAGCCGGTGACGGGGGGGCTGATCGCGGCGGCGGTGTTTGCAATTGTCGCTGCGCTCTACAATGTTGATTTCGTGTTCGACATGGCGTCGCGCGACATGTTCCTTGTGACCTTCTTTGCCGCCATCGGGCTAAACGCGCGCCTGTCGGATCTGGTTTCGGGCGGCAAGCCGCTGGTGATCCTCTTGATCCTGACCTTCATGATCATTGCGCTGCAATGCGTGGTCGGCATCGCCGGGGCGGAACTGTTTGGCCTTCCGCCCAAGGCAGGCGTCCTGATGGGGTCGGCCTCGCTGATTGGCGGTCACGGCACGGCCATTGCCTGGGCGCCGGAAGTGGCCGAGGTCACGGGGCTGGGCAATGCCGCCGAACTGGGCATCGCGGCGGCGACGCTGGGGCTTGTCGTGGCCTCGCTGGTGGGTGGCCCGGTGGCCCGTCACCTGATCGGAAAATACAATCTCACCCCGGCGCGCCCCGATGAGGAACATACCGTCGGGATCGGTTACAAGGACATCCCGGCGGACAAGCCGATCACCCATATCAGCCTGATGCAGGTCATGCTGGCGCTGAATATGGCCATCATTGGCGGCTATCTGTTGCAGGATGTGATTGCGACGGCGGGGCTTAAACTGCCGCTGTTCGTGCCCTGCCTGATCATGGGGATCGTGATTGGCAACGGGCTGTCGCTGTTGCTGCCAGGGCGGGCCACGGTGTCGCGCACGCCGACCCTTGCGGTGGTGTCCGAGTTCTCGCTGGGCGCGTTTCTGGCGATTTCGCTGATGACCATTGATTTCGGCGCGTTGTCCGGTCTGGGCCTGCCGCTGGCGGTGGTGCTGGTGGTGCAGACGCTGGTGGCGGTTCTGTTCGTTCTGTTAATCCTGTTTCCGCTGCTGGGGCGCGGCTATCGCGCCGCCGTGCTTGCCGCCGGGTTTTCCGGCTTTGCGCTGGGGGCAACGCCCACCGCCATCGCCAACATGACCGCCGTGACGAAAAGATACGGGCCTTCGCCTGTTGCCTTTGTGGTGCTGCCACTGGTAAGCGCCTTTTTCGTGGACCTTGCCAATGCGGTTGTGATCCAGGCAATCGTGAATTTCTAAGGACGTGACATGCCCGACCTTCTGATCGAACTCTTTTCCGAGGAAATCCCCGCCCGCATGCAGGCGCGTGCCGCCGAGGACCTGAAAAAGCGCGTTACCGATGGGCTGGTCGAGGCCGGTCTGACCTATGCCCATGCCCACGGTTTTTCCACGCCGCGTCGCCTGACCCTGGCGGTCGAAGGGCTGCTGGCGGAAAGCCCGACCGTGAAGGAAGAACGCAAGGGCCCGAAGGTTGGCGCACCCGAGAAGGCCATCGAAGGTTTCCTGCGGGGTGCAGGTCTGACCGCCGACCAATTGGAAGAACGCGACACCCCCAAGGGCGCGGTCTATTTCGCCTCGATCACCAAGCCGGGCCGCCCGGCGGCCGAGATCGTCGCCGAGGTGCTGGAAGACACGATCCGCAATTTCCCGTGGCCCAAGTCGATGCGCTGGGGCGCGGGTCAGCTGCGCTGGGTACGGCCCTTGCACTCGATCCTGTGCATCCTGACGGATGAGACCGGGCATTCCGTTGTGCCGATGGACATCGACGGCATCAAAGCAGGCGACACGACCGAGGGCCACCGCTTCATGGGCGCGGGCCGCTTTGCCGTCACCGGGTTCGAGGATTATGCCGCCAAGCTGAAACGCGACCACGTGATCCTGGATGCCGCCGAACGCGCCGAGGCGATCTGGAACGACGCCACCAACATGGCCTTTGCCCATGGGCTGGAGGTGGTTGACGACAAGGGCCTTCTGGCCGAGGTCGCCGGGCTGGTCGAATGGCCCGTCGTGCTGATGGGCGACATCGCCGAGGATTTCCTCGGCCTGCCGCCCGAGGTGCTGCAAACCTCGATGAAGGAACACCAGAAGTTCTTCTCGGTGAAGAACCCCAAGACCGGCCGGATTGAGAAATTCATCACCGTGGCGAACCGCGAAACGGCGGATCACGGCAAGACGATCCTCGCGGGCAACCAGAAGGTTCTGTTCGCGCGTCTGTCCGATGCAAAATTCTTCTGGGAGAATGACTTGCGGGTCGCCAGGACAGGTGGCGCGGCATGGCTGGAAAGCCTGAACAACGTCACGTTCCACAACAAATTGGGCAGCCAGGGCGACCGCATCAACCGCATCGCGGCGCTGGCGCGCGAAGTGGCGCCGGTGGTCGGGGCCGATCCCGACCTTGCGGAACAGGCGGCGCGCTGGGCCAAGGCGGACCTGTCGTCGGAAATGGTCTATGAATTCCCCGAACTTCAGGGCCTGATGGGGCGTTACTACGCCGAGGCTGCGGGCCTGCCGACCGAGGTCGCCGGGGCCGCGCAGGAACACTATTCACCACTGGGTCCGTCCGACGACGTGCCAACCGCCCCGGTCTCGGTCGCCGTGGCGCTGGCTGACAAGCTGGACACGCTGACCGGCTTCTGGGCCATCGACGAGAAACCCACCGGGTCAAAAGACCCCTTCGCCCTGCGCCGCGCCGCGCTGGGGGTGATCCGGTTGGTGCTGGAGAATGGGTTGCGGGTGGAGTTGAACCAATTGCATACCAAGGCCAATGAAATTGCGGGGCCAAGAGAAAACTCGTCAGGCGAACAATCCTTTGCCGATGTCAATGAACTGCGTGGCTTCTTCCACGACCGCCTGAAAGTCTATCTGCGCGATCAAGGCATCCGCCATGACGTAATCGACGCCTGCATCGCCATGCCTGGCAATGATGACATTAACCTTCTGGTCAAACGTGCGACTGCGCTTCAGGCTTTCCTTGGCACCGATGATGGCGAGAACCTGCTTCAGGGTTTCAAACGCGCCAACAACATCCTGACGCAAGCCGAGGAAAAGGACGGGGTGGAATACTCGTTCGGCGCGGATGTGAAATTTGCCGAAGCGGATGAGGAAAAGGCGCTGTTTTCCGCGCTGGAAACGGCCGGGGCCGCGATCTCGTCTGCGATTGAGCCCGAAGATTTTGCCGGGGCGATGACCCACATGGCCGCGCTGCGTGCGCCCATCGACGCCTTCTTCGAGGCGGTGCAGGTCAATGCCGACAACGACGTGGTGCGGCGCAACCGGCTGAACCTGTTGGGGCGCATCCGCCAGATCTGTCTTGGCGCTGCCGACCTCACCCGGATCGAGGGCTGAAACCGCTCTGACAAGGTGACGCTACGGCACGCGCGAAGGTGTCGCGCGTTGCCACCTTTCGCTTGCCTGCCGGGTATTCCCTTATATTCTGCGGGGCAAGGAAAGGTGCCGCAGTGCAGCAAGACAACCCCGATATCACCCTGATCACCCCCACCGCTCCGGTGGCGACTGTAACCCATGGCGGGCGGGCGAAATGCCTGCAACGGCTGGTCCGGCTGGACCTTCCCGTGCCCAAGACCGTGGCGTTGTCGTTTGACGAGGTGCATCGTATCGCCGCTGGCGAAATGCCTGATATTTCAGGGCTTTTGTCGACCTTCGACGCCGGCGGGCTGCTCTGTGTGCGCCCGTCATCCGAAGACCCCGATTGGGGCGGTCCGGGGGCTGTGCTGAATATCGGGCTGAACCAGAAGAAATACAGCGAGCTTTGCGACAACATCGGACACACCGCTGCCAAGGCGTTGTTCCTGCGGTTCATTCAGTCCTATTCGATCAACATCGCCCGGCTTGACCCAGACATGTTCGACGACATCCGCCTTCGTGACGAAGATGCCATCGAACGGGCGCTGGAAGCCTATGAGGACGAGGCCGAAGAGCCGTTTCCGCAGGACACCGCCACCCAATTGACCGAGGTGCTGCGCTCGATGGCGCGCGCGTGGGAGGGCACATCGGCCCGCCTGTTGCGGCAGGCCAAAGGCGCACCTGCCGATGCCGGTCTGGGGCTGGTGGTGCAGGACATGGTTCTCAGCATCGGGCAGGGGGAATGCGGTTCGGGCGTGTTGCAACTGGTCAATTCGATGACCGGCGAGGAACAGATCACCGGGCGGTATCTCAGCCAGGGGCAGGGGCGTGACGCCCTGCAAAGCGGGGCCGAGGCGCTGTTTCTGACGCGGGACGACCGTGGACCGTCGCTGGAAGAGGCCGCACCGGAGGCATTCGAGGCCCTGAAGGTGCATGCGGCCCTGATGCGGCAGCGCCTGCGCGAGGAAATGCAGATCGAGTTTTCGATCGAGAACGGTCATGTGCATATCCTTGATGGGGTGCGGGTCCAGCGATCGGCGCGGGCGGCGGTGAAAATCGCGGTGCGGTTGGCCGAGGACGGGATCATCCCGCGCGAAGAGGCGTTGATCCGGGTCGAACCGCGCGCCCTGAACGAAATGCTGCACCGGCAGGTCGACCCCGAGGCACCGCGCGACGTGATCGGCAACGGCATCGCCGCCAGCCCCGGCGCGGCAACGGGCCGGATCGTCTTTTCCGCCGCCGAAGCGCAAGCCAGCGCCGCGCGGGGCGAAAGCTGTATCCTTGTGCGCCGGGAAACCAGCCCGTCGGACATTCGCGGCATGCATGCCGCTGCTGCCGTTCTGACCGAAAGGGGCGGGATCACCAGCCACGCCGCCGTGATTGGCCGTGGTCTTGGCCTGCCTTGTGTGGTGGGGGCGTCGTCCATGCGGTTCCAGACCCGCAAGAAGGTGCTGACATCCCCAGACGGGCGCAGCTTTACCGAAGGCGACGTGATCACCGTCGACGGCAGTTCTGGCGAGGTTCTGGCCGGTGAGCCACCGATGCTCGAAGCGGCGCTGGACGATGCCTTCCAGACGCTGATGGCATGGGCCGACGATGCCCGCGACATCGGGGTGCGCGCCAATGCCGACACCCCCGCCGACGCCCAGACCGCCCGCAATTTCAACGCGCAGGGCATCGGGCTGTGTCGGACCGAACACATGTTCTTCGAGGCTGACCGCCTGACGGTGATGCGCGAGATGATCTTTGCCGACAGTGCGCAGGACCGCCGCGCCGCGCTGGATCAGCTGTTGCCGATGCAGCGCGACGACTTCAAGGAACTGTTCCGTATCATGGAGGGGATGCCGGTCTGCATCCGCCTGTTCGACCCGCCGTTGCATGAATTTCTGCCCTCGGACCGCACCGGGCTGCGCGATCTGGCCGACGCGCTTTCCCTGCCGCTTTCGACTGTGACCCGCCGGGTTGAGGCGCTGGGCGAGTATAACCCGATGCTGGGTATGCGCGGCGTGCGGCTGGGGATCACGGTGCCAGAAATCTATGACATGCAGGCGCGCGCGATCTTCGAAGCCACGATCGAGGCCAGCCGAGAGGGGGCGCCGGTGGTGCCCGAGATCATGATCCCGCTGGTATCGGCCAAGCGCGAGGTCGAATTGGTCAAGACCCGGATCGACGCCGTGGCCGCTGCCGTCCGAACCGAGCGCGGCGTCAACTTCGACTATCGGCTTGGCGTGATGGTAGAGACCCCGCGTGCCGCGCTGCGTGCCGAAGATATCGCGCCGCATTGCAACTTTTTCTCTTTCGGGACAAATGACCTGACCCAGATGACCTATGGGCTGTCGCGTGACGATGCAGGCCGGTTCATGTCACCTTATGTTCAGCAGGGTGTTTTCCCCGAAGATCCGTTCCACACGCTGGATGCGGACGGCGTTGGCGAACTGGTGAAGCTGGGGGCGGAACGGGGCCGAAAAGCACGTGCCGACCTGACGCTTTCGGTCTGTGGTGAGCATGGCGGCAGCCCGGAATCCATCGCTTTTTGTCGCAGTGTCGGCATGGATTACGTGTCCTGTTCGCCATTTCGGGTGCCTGTGGCCCGTCTTGCCGCCGCGCAACTGGCGATTCGCGACAAGATCGGGTAGGCGCTTCGCGCAAATCGCCAAGATATTGCCCGATTTGGGCCAAAAATCCGCCATTCTGGACGTTTGCGACCTTTTCGTTTAAGAACCGCCGAAATTCGGACGTGGGAGGGGTCCGTACTCACCGAGTACGAGGTTCAAAATGCGCCATTTGTTGATTGCACTACTGATTGCCGGCGGACTTGCCGGGACCGCCGGGGCCGAGGTCGGCCGCGATGCCGTGACCCGTGGCGAAGCCGTCGACACACAGGTCACCGATGTTCCGTTCAAGACCCATCTGAAAAAGATGTTCGGTCTCAAACCGAAGGTGCCGGAAGTCAAAAGCTATAGCCGTGCCTGGGTCGATTCTCTGCCCAAGGTCAAAGATCGCAACGACCAGTGGCAATGCCTGGCCGAAGCGCTGTATTTCGAAGCGCGCGGCGAAAGCGTCAAAGGTCAGTTTGCCGTGGCCGAGGTGATCCTGAACCGCGTCGATCACGGGCTGTATCCCGACAGCGCCTGTGGTGTGATTCTCCAGGGCACCCAGTCGGGGCGTAAATACCAGTGCCAGTTCACCTATAACTGTGATGGCAACAAGAACCGCATCCACGAAAAGGCCGCTTATGAGCGTGTCGGCAAGGTGGCGCGGCTGATGCTGGACGGCGCTCCGCGTGAGCTGACCAATGGGGCGACGCACTATCACACCAAGGCTGTGAACCCCGCCTGGAGCCGCACTTTCCGGCGCACGGCAACCATCGGCGTGCATCATTTCTATCGTCAACCGCCGGTCCGGTTGTCACAAACAGAAGAATAATCCCCTGATATCTGCCGCGTTCGGGCCGCGGATTGCCGCGTCCTGCGCTGTCCTTTTGTGCCATACTTGCCTATGCTGCGGCGACCCTGACCAAACGGAACGCGCGCATGTCCAATGAAATCCGCCTGGCTTTTGCCCATCCCAGCGAACGCGCCGCGGCCACCGCGCCGGACAATCCGCTGGACCGGATTTCCCTGCGCGATCACATCGTAGAAGTCGAAATCGGTGCGTTCCAGGCGGAACGCGGCGCAACCCAGCGGGTCTGTTTCAACGTTGTGGTCGAGGTGCGCCCGCAAGGGCCTCTGGTCGAGGACGATGTCGACCGTATCCTGTCCTACGACAAGGTGACCGAGGCGATTGCGCATGAACTGGCCGCCGAGCGTCTGAACCTGCTTGAGACTCTGGCCGAGCGGGTCGCGGAACGCATATTGCTGGAACCGCAGGCAATGCGTGTCTTTGTCCGTATCGAAAAACTTGATCGCGGCCCCGGTGCGCTTGGGGTCGAGATCGTGCGTGCCCGTGCAGGGGCCGTGCCTCTGGCGGTTGCCGGGGAAAAACCCCATCCGCGCTGTGTCTTCCTGTCCAATGCCGCGATTGCGTCGGACCACCTGACGGGCTGGATTGATCAACTGGCCGAAGATGGCACGCCGCTGATCTTCTGTGTCGGTCCGGCCGACCTGCCTGCCCCGCAAACCCCGGTGACCCAGGCACAACGCCGGATCGACCTTCTGGCGATAGAACAGAACGCCTGGGTTCTGGCCGGGCGCGATCCGCGCTGCGTCGTGGTAAACAGCCGGACCGAGATTGACTGGGCCATGAAGAATGGACAGATCTGTGTCTGGGCACCGTCCAAGATCGTGCTGGACTCGGTCGATACGCCCTCGGTCGAGCCGCGCGATGCCGTGGCGCTGGCGCTGTGGTTTGCCGGTGAGGTCGAGGCGCGGCGCTTCTGGACCATCGGCGAAACCCCGCCTGAAGGGGCGGAAATCCCGGTGCGTGGCGTGAGTCTGGACGAACAGACGCTGTGAACCCCTTGTCAAAAGGGCGGTTTTTCCGCATGACGAGGCATGGTTGACTATTTCCGCGCCATTCCGCAGACTGATCCCGCCCGCCCGGATGACGCCCTGCCGCTTGCCGGTGGCTGGAGCTGGTTCACACAGGTAGAGCATCTGCGCCGCGATGCGCCGTCTCGCATTGTCCCCGCAAGCGAAATACCGTCCGATGTGCGGGAGGCGATAACCGCCCCGCGTGACCGAATTGCCGGGCTGCGCATGGATCGGCCACATATCATGGGCATCCTCAACGTCACGCCTGACAGCTTTTCCGACGGTGGAGAACATTATGGCCCGGCGCGCGCTTTGGCCCATGCGCGCCGCATGGTGGATGCCGGCGCGACGCTGGTCGACATTGGCGGGGAATCGACCCGCCCCGGCGCCAGTTTCGTGCCACACGAGGCCGAGATCGCCCGCACAGCGCCCGCAATTGCCGCGGTGACCAATGTCGTCGGTGTCCCGGTCTCGATCGACACCCGCAAAGCGGAGGTCGCGAGCGCTGCGCTGGAAAACGGTGCGGCGCTGGTAAACGACGTGTCCGGTTTCACGTATGACCCGAAACTTGCCCCCCTTTGCGCCAAGGCCGGGGTGCCCGTCTGCGTGATGCATGCCCAGGGTGATCCCGCGACCATGCAGGACAATCCGACCTACGACGACGTTCTTCTGGACGTCTATGATTTTCTTGCGGCGCAGGTCGCCTTCCTGACCGGGCTGGGTATCCCGCGCAGCCAGATTATCGTCGATCCCGGAATCGGTTTCGGAAAGACGCTGCATCACAACCTTGCGCTTCTGTCTCGCATCAGCCTGTTCCACGCGCTGGGATGTCCTATCCTTCTGGGCGCCTCGCGCAAAGGGTTCATACGAACCATCGGCAATGCGCCCGACCCCAAGGCCCGATCCTGCGGGTCCGTGGCTGTTGCGCTTGAGGGAATTGCCCAGGGCGTGCAGATAGTGCGCGCCCATGACGTCGAAGACACCCGACAAGCACTGTTACTTTGGCAGGCCGTCACAACAGGAGAGTATAATGCCGCGTAAACTGTTCGGAACGGATGGGGTCCGAGGCACCTCGAATGTACACCCGATGACCGCGGAAATGGCGCTTCGGATCGGGGCCGCAGTGGGCCGGTATTTCCGCAATGACGGCACCAACGAACACCGGGTTGTCATCGGCAAGGACACCCGGCTGTCGGGCTACATGTTCGAGAACGCGCTGACCGCGGGGCTGACCTCGACGGGCATGAACGTGCTGCTGCTTGGTCCGGTGCCGACCCCGGCTGTGGGCCTGTTGACCACATCGATGCGGGCCGATCTTGGGGTGATGATCTCGGCCAGCCACAACCCGGCCATTGACAACGGCATCAAGTTCTTCGGGCCTGACGGGTTCAAACTGTCGGACGATGCCGAAACCCAGATCGAAGCGCTGGTTGAAAGCGGTGTCACCGCCGCGATTTCGGAAAACATCGGCCGGGCCAAACGGGTCGACGACGGGCGTTTCCGCTATATCGAGCGGGTGAAATCGTCGCTGCCAAAGGATGTGCCGCTACGCGGGATCAAGGTGGTGATCGATTGCTCGAATGGTGCCGCCTATCGCGCCGCGCCCGAAGCGCTTTGGGAGCTGGGGGCCGAAGTGATCCCCGTCGGCGTCTCACCGGACGGTCTGAACATCAACCAGGGCTGTGGCTCGACCAACACCCGCGCGGCGGTGGAAACCGTGATAGCCCATGGTGCGGATGTGGGGATTTGCCTTGATGGTGACGCCGACCGGGTGATGATCATCGACGAAAAGGGGCAGGTCGCAGACGGTGACCAGATCATGGCACTGTTGGCGTCCCGTTGGGCGGCCTCTGGTCGGCTCAAAGGGGGCAAGCTGGTGGCGACGGTAATGTCCAACCTAGGATTGGAACGCTTCCTCGAAGGACAGGGGCTGGGGCTGGAACGAACCGCCGTCGGCGACCGCTATGTGGTCGAGGCCATGCGCAAGGGCGGGTTCAACCTGGGCGGAGAGCAATCCGGTCATATCGTCATGACGGATTACGCCACCACCGGCGACGGGCTTCTGGCCGGTCTGCAATTCCTTGTGGCTATGGTGGAAACCGGCAAACCCGCGTCGGAACTGACACGGGTCTTCGAAACCGTGCCGCAACTGCTCAAGAATGTCCGCTATGGATCTGGTCAGACCCCGCTTGAGACGGCCTCGGTGAAATCCGCCATCGCTGATGCCGAGGCGCGTCTTGTTGGCAAGGGCCGCCTGTTGATCCGCAAATCCGGCACCGAGCCGCTGGTGCGGGTCATGGCGGAATGCGAAGACGACGGGTTGTTGATGCAGGTGGTCGACGGCATCGTGGCTGAAATCGAAGCGGCGCTCTGAGACGCGGTTTCTCTTTCGGCAAATACCTTGGGGGTGAATTGGCGTCAGCCAAGAGGGGGCAAGGCCCCCTTTTGCCAGTCAACTTTTGCCAAACAGCCGCTTCAAAGCCCCATACTGACTGAGGCAGACGCCGGTCAGGATCAGGGCCAGCGCCCAGAACAGGCTAGGGGGCAGGGGCTCGCCCAGGATCAGCGCGCCCAGCACCATCGACCAGATTGGCACCTGGTAGTTTGTCAGGCTCATGAAGGTCGGCCCGGCGCTGCGGATCACCATCACGCGCAGAAGGTTCGCAGCCGCAGTGGGCACCATGCCAAGAACAACGATGATGAGAAGGATATCCCAGGCCACGGGCGGGGGCGGTCCTTCGACGATATAGGCCGCAGGCAGGACGATGCAGGAGCCGATCAGCAATTGCACAGTGGCAAGCCCGATCGTGTCCATTGGCGGCAGGCGCCGCATCATGACCGAACTTGATGCATAGCAGGCGGTCGCCAACAAAATGGTGATCCGCCCGGCCCATTCAAGCTCTGACCCGCTGGATTCAAACGCCTGCGCCCCCATCAGGACCGCGACCCCGGCGAAGCCGACCAGAAAGCCCATAACCTTGCGCAGAGACATGGTTTCTTCTGGCAAAAAGATATAGGCCAGCGGCAATACCATCAGCGCGACAGAGGCCATTGAAACGCCAGTAAACCCCGAGGTGACGTATTGCTGTCCCCACGAAATCAACATGAACGGCACCGCCGAGGACAAGGCGCCGGTGATGATCAGTGGCACCCGGCCGTCGCGCCGCGAAGGGTCTTTCCACAGGGCAAACCCCCGCATCCACCAGAAGACCACCATCAAGAGCGCGGCAAACCCGATACGTCCCGCCGCCAGCCAGAACGGGGTAATACCCCGCAAGGCCAGTTCGATCACCATGAAGGTCGACCCCCAGACAAGACCCAGTGTCGCCACCATCAGCCAGTCCCGGCGTGTGATATGTGCCTCGTCGCTCATCGTGATCCTTGATGTGTTAACGGTTCCGCACCTGACCGCGCAGAAAGGCCGGGGTCAAGTCCATCCGGCACAAAAAAGGGCGCCCGACCGGGCGCCCTTTGTCAACGGATCCGGTCAGGGATCAGTTCTTTTCCTTGTCGACCATCTTGCCGGCCGAGATCCACGGCATCATGCCGCGCAGCTTGGCGCCGGTTTCCTCGATCATGTGCTCGTCATTGGCACGGCGCGAGGCCTTGATCGTCGGCTGGCCAACGGCGTTTTCCAGCATGAAGTCACGCACGAACTTGCCCTGCTGGATGTCCGACAGCACCTCTTTCATCGCCTTCTTGGTCTGCTCATAGGGCAGGATGCGCGGGCCGGTTACGTACTGACCATACTCGGCGGTGTTCGAGATCGAGTAATCCATGTTGGCAATGCCGCCTTCATAGATCAGGTCAACAATCAGCTTCACCTCGTGCAGACACTCGAAATAGGCCATTTCCGGCGCGTATCCGGCTTCGACCAGAGTTTCGAAACCGCAGCGGATCAGTTCGACCAGACCGCCGCACAGAACCGCCTGCTCGCCGAACAGGTCGGTTTCGCATTCTTCGCGGAAGTTGGTTTCGATGATGCCCGAGCGACCGCCACCGATGGCCGAGCAGTAGGACAGGCCGATTTCCAGCGCCTTGCCGGTTGCGTCGTTGTCCACGGCCACAAGGCAGGGCACGCCGCCGCCTTTGACATATTCGCCGCGCACAGTGTGACCGGGGCCTTTCGGGGCCATCATGATGACGTCGACGCCTTCTTTCGGCTCGATCAGGCCGAAATGCACGTTCAGGCCGTGGGCAAAGGCAATGGCCGAGCCGGGCTTGAGGTTGTCATGCACGTATTTCTTGTAGGTCTCTGCCTGAAGCTCATCGGGCATGGTGAACATGATGACGTCGCACCATGCGGCGGCTTCGGCGATGCCCATCACGGTCAGGCCTTCGGCTTCGGCTTTCTTGGCCGAGGGTGAGCCTTCGCGCAGCGCAACGGCAATGTTCTTGGCGCCCGAGTCGCGCAGGTTCAGCGCGTGGGCATGGCCTTGCGAGCCATAGCCCAGGATGGCCACTTTCTTGTCCTTGATCAGGTTGATGTCGCAATCGCGATCATAGTAAACGCGCATGATTTTCTCCTCGCGGGTCAATGTCTGGCGGCGATCATAGTCAGGTCGCGCCGGGATGCGAGAGGGATTTGGGTGAGAACCCATGTAAATGTGGCAATTGCTATTCTTCATTTTTCAAAATAGTGAAGAGATCATGCTTGATGATCTCGACCGACGCATACTGCGCCAATTGCAGGCCGACCCGGAACAGCCGATTCCCGATCTTGCCGAGCGCACCGGGTTGTCCCCGGCACGCCTGACCCGCCGCCTTGACCGGCTGCGCGACCGCGGCATCCTGCGGGGCATCCGGGGGGTGATCGACTGGCAGGCGCTGGGCTATTCTGTGGAAGTGTCGCTGCGGGTTACACTCGACAAGACACAACCCAACGCCTTTGACGAAATCATCGCCGCCGCCCGCGACATTCCCGAAGTGACCGAGATTCAGACCTTCCTTGGCCGCGTCGACCTGCGGCTTTCGGTGATTGCCCGCGACATGACCCATTACCAACAGCTTTACCGCGATCGCATCATGACCCTGCCGCATATCGCCGATATCGAGGCGCTGATGCATGTCGCACGGCTGAAAGCCAACGAAAGCCTGCCGATATGACCGCGCTTGATGACATCGATCGCGCGATCCTGCGTCACCTTGCGACGGATGCGACCCTGTCCGCCGGGGCGCTGGGGCGCGAGATTGGCCTGTCGCAACCCGCCACATGGCGGAGGGTCAAACGGTTGCAAGAGGCAGGGATCCTCGCCCGCCGCCGTCTTGACCTTGACCTTGAACAGCTTGGCTTTGGCGTCACCGTCTTTCTGGGCATCAAGTTGGCGACCAAGGGTCGTGTCAGCCTTGAGGATTTCGAGCGCGCCGTGGTCGCCATCCCCGAGGTGCAGACCGTAGAGCATGTACTGGGCCTATATGACTATCGCCTGCGCGTCGTTGCCCGCGACATCGCCGATTTCGAACGCATCTTGCGCCGCCGCATTATGACGCTGCCCGGCGCGGGCGAGGTCGAGGCCAACGTGCTTTTGTCGGAAGAACGGCGACCGGGGCCGCTTTGACATCGGGTGTAGTCGTCCAAAAAAACACACGGCGCAGAGGCGTCGCTTGACTGAAGCCGTTGCCATTAGAGGCGCAAGCCACTACCCCTTCAATAAAACAACAGGAGTGATTGACATGGCATCGGAAATCGATCCCGGCGGGTTGCAGGAATTTTCGGTAGTTTTCACCGACCGGTCGCTGAACCACATGTCAAAAGCATTTCAGGCGGTGATGAACGACATCTCGTCGATGCTGAAACAGGTCTACAATGCCGAAGCGGTCGCGCTGATCCCCGGCGGCGGTACCTACGCGATGGAGGCGGTTGCCCGCCAGTTCGCCCGCGATGCCAAGACGCTGGTGGTGCGCAACGGCTGGTTCTCTTACCGCTGGAGCCAGATTTTCGAGGCTGGCGGGCTGCCGGCTCAGTCGACCGTCCTGAAGGCGCGCCAGACCGGGAACGGGCCGCAATCCCCCTTCGCGCCCGCGCCGATCGAAGAGGTCACCGACCGAATCCGCGAAGAAAAACCGGACGTGGTCTTTGCTCCACACGTTGAGACTTCGGCGGGGGTGATCCTGCCGGATGACTATATACGTGACATGGCCGCCGCCGCGCATGAGGTTGGCGCGTTAATGGTGCTGGACTGCATCGCCAGCGGTTGTGTCTGGATCGACATGAAGGCCCTGGGCGTCGATGTTCTGGTTTCGGCCCCGCAAAAAGGCTGGTCGGCGTCCCCCTCGGCAGGGTTGGTGATGATGTCCGGCCGCGCTCTGGACCGCCTGCAGGAAACCCAGTCCGACAGTTTCGCAATCGATCTCAGGAAATGGCACGACATCATGGCGGCCTATGAAAACGGCGGTCACGCCTATCATGCCACCATGCCGACGGACGCGCTGCGCGCTTTCCGCGACACCATGGCCGAAACCCGCGACTATGGCTTCGATCGCCTGCGCGACGCACAATGGGCGCTGGGCAATGGCGTGCGCGCTATGCTGGCCGAGAAAGGCATCACCTCGGTTGCCGCCGAAGGTTTCGGCGCGCCCGGCGTCGTGGTCAGCTATACCACCGATCCAAATGTCCAGAACGGAAGCAAGTTCGCAGCAGAAGGTATGCAGATCGCGGCAGGCGTGCCGCTGGCCTGTGACGAACCCGAAGGTTTCATGACCTTCCGTCTTGGCCTCTTCGGGCTCGACAAGCTCTATGATGTCGACGGCACCATCACGCGGTTGAAGGCGGTCATCGACAAGGTACTCTGACCCTTCCTCTTGCCGAAAATACCTCGGGGGTCCGGGGGTGGAACCCCCGGCCTTACCTCAGCGGACGCCAAGCCCCATCTGCATCAGGGTCTTGCGTACCGGAGACAGCGAATAAAGCGCGTTCAGCCCCATCGCGCGGGCATCGCGCAGCCCGCGCGTCTCGACCATCGAGGCGCGGTTCAACATGTCGATCCCTTTTACGCGCAGCTTGACCTCGGTGAAACGCTTGCGGTGATAGGTTTCTAGCATCCCCGCCGACCCGAGATCCCCGGGCGCGGATTTTGCAAGGTCCAGCAATATGCGCATGTCGCCAAGGCTCATGTTCAACCCCTGGGCGCCGATGGGGGGTACGACATGGGCGGCCTCGGCCACCAGCGCGATCCGCTCGCCCCACAGCCGGTCTGCCGATTGCGAGATGATCGGCCAGATCGTGCGACGCGATGCCAGGGTCAGGGGGCCGAAAAGGGAACAGCTGCGTTCCGTCATGGCGGCCTCGAACGCGGGCACATCCATTTCGAACAATTCCTTCGCGCGCGGCCCGCGTTCCATCCAGACCAGCGCCGATGATGGCTGACCCTTGTAATCCGGCAGCGGCACAAGTGTAAACGGCCCGCCCGAGCGATGGATCTCGGTCGAGACGTTCTGGTGCGGGATCGGATGCGTCACGGCGAGGGCCAGCGCCTTCTGGCCATAGCGTGTGGTGTGGATGCTGATTCCCGCCGCCTCTCGCATGGGCGAATTGCGGCCATCGGCGGCAATGACCAGTTTCGTCCGCACTTTCGATCCGTCCGAAAGGCCCACCCGTGCTTCGCTCATCCGTGTGAACAATGAGGTGGTCGCGGTTCCAAGGCGCAGGTCGACATTCTCCATCTCATCCAACCGCGCCACCATTTCGCGCCGCAACAGCCAGTTGGGAAGGTTCCAGCCAAAAGGCAGATCGGAAATGTCGGAGGCGTTGAAATCCTTGACGATGCGCGGTTCGGGCTGGTCGCCGCCAGCATCGACGATGCGCATGATTTGCAGGGGCGCGGCATGGGGGGCCAGACGCTCCCACAGGCCAGCCTCATCCAGAAGCCCGCGCGCCGGTTGCAGAAAAGCCGTCGTGCGCAGATCAGACCCTTCGACGTCGCGTTCGGTGATGGGTGGCGCGGGATCCACACAGAGAACCGAGAATCCGGCTCTGCCAAAGGCGGCGGCCGCCGTCAGTCCGGCAATCCCGCCGCCGGAAATCACGATGTCATATCGGGTCTGTGTCATGGCCTTGGCCTCCTGCCGCGCACCCTAGTGCCGGTGACGCGGCGATGGAAGAGGGCGACGTGTCACCCTTTCGAAATCAGGACCAGCATGCCGAACAGGAAAGGCACGGCGATCACTGCTGGAATATAAAGACCCGGAAGGCCAAAGGCGGCAATCGCGCCGCCCCACATGGCCAAAACGCAAAGCACACCCGCAATGATGGCTTTCACCGGTGCGTCCGGTGTGGCGTGATGGTGATGGGTCGTGATCGCCAGATCTTCGGTTGTCTCGGCCATGTCGGGCTGGATGTCGCGGGGTTCGAAACTCATTACACTGATCCTGTTTCCAAGGGTTACAGCGCTCAGATAGGACTGCGCGCGCCCGACAAAAGGCGGTGCGCGAAATGCCGCAGCGTCCCTGCGCGGTTTTTTGCTTGGTCAGGTGATCCGTGCCAGGAAATCGGTCAGGTCATCGGTGTGGTGATGGATATGGTCGGCCTCGTGACGTTCCGGCGCGACATGCACGGTACGCATGCCCATCTGGTGTGGCGCGACAAGGTTGCGGTGGTCATCTTCGAACATGGCCGCCGTTTCCGTCGTGACCCCGTCCAGCCCGAACACAGTTTCGAAGGCGGCGCGTTCGGGTTTTGGTAGAAAACCGGCATGTTCGACGCCATAGACCGCGTCAAACAACCCATCCAGCCCGCGTGCCGCCAGCACACGTTTGGCATAAGGCGCGGTGCCGTTGGTATAGACGATGCGCCGCCCCGGCAGCGCCTCGATCCGCGCCGCAAGACGTTCGTCCGGCTCAAGCCCGTCAAAATTGATCTCGTGAACCTCGGTCAGGTAAGGGCCGGGATCGACGTCATGCACGCGCATCAGGCCGGCCAGCGTGGTGCCGTATTCGGCCCAGTATTGCCGCCGCAAAGCGTCCGCGGTGGGTTGATCAACCCCCAGCGCGTCCATGACATATTGCGTCATCCGCACCTCGATCTGGTCAAACAGACGGGCGGATGGCGGATAAAGCGTGTTGTCGAGGTCAAAGACCCAAGTCGTGACATGGGTGAAGTTGTCGCGTGGCATGGCTGCAATCTAGCGATTTGGAACGGGCGGGGCAATCCGACGGAGGGTTGCATGACAGGATGGGGCGGGCATAGTCTCTTGGAATTGTGAAATCGAAGAAGAAGGCCGGCATGAGCGACTCACGACCTCAGAACAGGGACGCCTATTCCCTGATCCTCGAAGCCATTGATGTCGGCGTCTACCGCCCCGGCGACAGGCTGGTGGAAAGCGAACTGGCCGAGCGTTTCGGCGTCTCGCGCACCCCGATCCGCGAGGCATTGCAACGGCTTGAGACGCAATCGCTGCTGGCGCGGGATGGGCGGTCGCTGATCGTTGCGTCGCTGGATCACAACCAGATGGCCGAACTTTACGTCGTGCGCGCCGAATTGGAAGGGTTGGCGGCGCGGCTGGCGGCCCGTCATGCCACTGCCGAAGAGGTGCGTGTCCTGCGTGACATGGTGGCTGACGATGCGGCGCTGGTAAAAGATCCGCCTGCACTGGCGCGTGCCAACCGGCGGTTTCACAAGCAGATCCACCTGGCGTCGCACAACCGCTATCTGGTGCAGCAACTTGACCTTGTGCATCGGTCGATGGCATTGATGGCCACGACATCGCTTGCGGCCGAAGGCCGGGGCGAGGACGCGTTGGCCGAGCATGACCGCATCGTGAACGCAATCGAAAGTCGCAACGAAGCCGAAGCCTATTCCGCTTTGCGTGACCATATCTCAAAGGCTTTTGTGACCCGCCTGAAGCAGGATGCCCGCAACTAGCGTGCATCATGTTGTGGTCTGGATGCCCCCGCGCCCCTCAATGGTGGTGCCGTGGCTGGTCTTGTCCCAATAACAGGGATCGCTGACCAACTCGATCACTGCCTTGATTGCCGCAATAGTCGCCAGCGTGAAATACGGCGCCATTGTCGGAATCGCCCAGAGCAGGCGCGACCTCCCGGTGCCGCGCAGGGCAATGGTTGCGATGGTCGCGTCCAGCAAGCCGCACAGGACAAATGCGGCGAAAAGGGCATTGCGCGACGTGTCGCCAAGATAAGTCTCCAGCGGGTGATTCAGGCCGAACCATCCCAACATGAACAGCCAGATCATCGGGGCCAGGACAAACTGGGTCAGCGCACATCCAAACATGATCTGGAAACCCAGGAATTGCCGTGTGCCAAGCTCTCGCCACAGGCGCAGCGGCTGACGCATATGCACCAGGTAAGTCACCATATAGCCCTTCAACCAGCGCGATCTTTGCCGCACCCAGGGCCAGAACTGGCAACAGGCCTCTTCGTGGGTGACGGTCGGGATCATGCGGGTGCGATACCCAAGCCGCGCCAGCCGGATGCCAAGGTCAGCGTCCTCGGTCACGTTATGGGCATCCCACCGACCCATCGCCTCGATCGCGTCGCGCCGCAGGAACAGCGTCGTGCCGCCCAGGGGAATCGCCAGGCCCAGTCGTTGCGCGCCCTGCAGGATAACCCGGAACCAGCTGGAATATTCGACCGTGAAGCACCGTGACACCCAGTTCGTATAGGGGTTGTAATAGTCCAGAATTCCCTGCAGGCAGACGACGTCGGGTGGGGCATGGGCAAAGGACCGGGCGACGATGTTCAACTGGTCGGGCTGTGGAGCGTCCTCGGCATCCCAGATCCCGATGATCTCTCCTCGGCAGTGATCCAGCGCATAGTTCAGAGCGCGCGGTTTGGTGGTCAGTCCCGACGGGCCGCCGGGCACTGAAATCACGCGCATCCAATGCGGCAGGCGGGTCTGGTTCAGCGCGTCGCGGGTGATCGTGTCGTGTTCCTCCAGCACGATCAGGACCTCAAGCAGCGCCTTGGGATAATCCAACCGTGACAGCCGCTTGATCAGTGCCGGGGCGATTTCGGGTTCTCGAAACAACGGCACCATGACCGAGATGCGCGGCAGGACGCCTGCCGGGGCGGCGGTGATAACTTGCGGGTCCGCCTTACGGGGGCTTGTGAGATGGGCAAGAAGTGCAACCATTTTGAAGCAGGACATCGCCAGCAAACCGCAGAGCGCGACCGCCGAAAGGCCAGCCGCCACGGGACCGGAAAACAAAAGGAAAAGCAACAGTGCCACCGTGCCAAACGCGGTTAACAGAACCGTCTGTGCATGGCTTCTGCGGGTCCAGCTTCGACAGCTGAACTCGGCATCGACCCGGGTTTCGGCAGCCAGTGTTAGTTCTGTGCGGAAGGTCGCTTCGATGGCCGAGGTCACCTGAGTTTCTGGGGACGATGCGATGACATAGGTCGGAAACCCCTCTGGCAGGGCGCGGGACAGGCTGTCGGCGCGATCTGGGCGGCCTGTTGCAAGGACAACAATGTCGCCGACCTTCCGCAACGGGATCACGTTGTGGCGCAGGCAGGTCTCGGGGGGCAGAAGATATGCCAGTGTCGGGTCGGGCGGGGTCCGGGTCAGGTCCGCGCAAGGAAGCGCCTGCTCAATGCCGATGGCATCCAGTTTTTGGGTTTCGTTGATCCAACCGCGGGAAAACAGGATTTCCGGTAAGGTCGCGTCCCACTCGCGTTCAAAACGGCGGGCGTGAAACAATTGCCAGGGCGCAATGACCCCTTGTTCGAGCAGGTGACGACCAACAGGCAGCTGGCGCTTGGCCGTGGATACCGGTTGCGGTGCCGCCAGCGACAAGCGTGGTTCACTCATACCCTGACAGCCCCCGGTGCATTGTTGTCCCTTTTCGAGGGATCACAATGCGTTAGGAGGGGTTAACAAGCTGTTAAGACAGGTAGAGCCGTCCCCTAGACCCGCGCGGCCATATGCTCGGCAAAACGCTCGAACAGATAGAAGCTGTCCTGCGGGCCGGGGCTGGCTTCGGGGTGGTGCTGGACCGAATAGACCGGGCGATCTGCGATGCGGATACCGCAGTTCGATCCGTCAAACAGCGACACATGCGTTTCGACGACGCCTTCGGGCAGGGTCTGGCTGTCGACGGCGAAGCCATGGTTCATCGAGGTGATCTCAACCTTGCCGGTTTCGTGGTCCTTGACCGGGTGGTTGGCCCCGTGATGGCCGTGGTTCATCTTGACCGTCTTGGCGCCCAGCGCCAGGGCCAGCATCTGGTGGCCAAGGCAGATACCGAAGACCGGCAGGTCGGTCTTCAGAATGTCGCGGATCATGGGCACGGCATATTCACCGGTAGCCGCCGGGTCGCCGGGGCCGTTCGACAGGAACACACCGTCAGGATTGTGGGCCAGAACCTCGTCCGCCGTAGCAGTGGCGGGCAGGACAGTCACATCGCAGCCGACTGACGCCAGGCAACGCAGGATGTTGCGCTTGGCACCGTAGTCGACCGCGACAACCTTGAACTTGGGATCTTCGAGCCGGGAATAGCCGTCCGGCCAGGCCCAGCGCATTTCGTCCCAGCGATAGGACTGGGCGCAGGTCACTTGCTTGGCAAGGTCCAGCCCCTCAAGTCCCGAGAATTCGCGGGCTTTGGCAACCAGCGCTTCGATGTCGAAATTGCCGTCCGGGTCATGGGCCAGCGCCACATGCGGCGCCCCTTGCTGACGGATCGCACGGGTCAGGCGGCGGGTGTCGACACCCCCGATGGCGATGCGTCCGCGCGCCGCCAGCCAGTTTGACAGCGTATCGGCCGAGCGCCAGTTCGACGGCGCAGTCGGATCCCACTTGACCACCATACCTTCGGCGACCGGGTCGCCGGTCTCGTCATCCTCGGGCGTCACGCCGGTATTGCCGATATGGGGGAAGGTGAATGTCACGATCTGACCAGCATAGGATGGGTCGGTCATGATTTCCTGATAGCCGGTCATCGCGGTGTTGAAACACAGCTCGGCAACCGTTTCACCCGTTGCCCCGAAACCGCGGCCATAGAATATCGTGCCATCCGCAAGTGCGAGGCAGGCGGTTGGGGTGTTTTTCGGGTTCTCGGACATCATGCGACTCTCCAGCGGCCAAATTGTCGGGAAACTATGTCGGGCAGGGCTTGGGGTCAAGGGAGGCGGTAAAATGAAATATTAAGTAAAAGCAATGACTTAGCGTATTGCTTCGGCGGTTGCCAGCCTGCGAGTGTTTCAATATATTGCAACATTCCGGCTCATCACTCAGGGCAAACAGAAAATGACTATCCGAAATGACATCAATACCGCGCTGAAACAGGCCATGCGCGATCGGGCCGCTGAGCGGCTGTCGACGCTGCGTCTGATCAATGCGGCGATCAAGGATCGTGACATTGCGGCACGGGTCGAGGACAGCGAAGGTGGCGTCGGGGATGACGACATCATGGCGATCCTTGCCAAAATGGTGAAGCAACGCCAGGAAAGCGCCCGGACCTACGAAGAAGGCGGGCGTCTGGACCTGGCGGAGCGGGAACTGGCCGAGATCTCGGTGATTGAGGAATTCCTGCCGCGCCAATTGTCCGAAGACGAAGTCGCTGCCGCGATTGCCGCCGCGATCGAAGAAGTCGGCGCAAGTTCGATCCGCGACATGGGCAAGATCATGGGCGCGCTCAAGGCGAAATACACCGGTCAGATGGATTTCGGCAAGGTTGGCCCGCTGGTCAAGGACAAGCTGGCCTGACGACGCTGGTTTGACGTGACCCGGTCCTGCCTTGCGTCGGCAGGACCCGGTTTCAGCCGTTCAGTTGGTAAAGATATGCGCCTGCGGCACGCCACTCATGGCGGATAGCAGCGCATTGGTGTTTGAAACGCCGAATTTCTTGTGTAACCGGGCGCGATAGACCTCGACCGTGCGGTGCGAGATATCCAGCACGCGCGCAATCTCCTTCGATGTACGTCCCTCGGACAAAAGCCCCACAACCTCGTGTTCGCGCGGTGTGAGCGGGTGATAGGGGCGGTGACCTGACAGATCGGCAAACGTCCACACGGCGCGGGCCAGCGGATTTTCCTGGGTCAGCGAATGGCCCCGGACGCGGGTCCAGAACAGGGTGCCATCTTTCCGCGCCATGACGCGTTCATCCCAATAGGTATTGGTCTCGCGCAGCGCCTGAACACCACGGTCGCGGATTTTGACGAATTCGTCGTGGGTCGGATAAAGGAACTCGAACGACTGATCGATCAGGTCGTCGCGGTCATAGCCAAACATCACGGCAAAGGCCGGGTTGCAGGCGCGGATCACGCGGCTTTCGGTCACCACGATCCCAACCGGAGAATGCTCATAGGCAAGCGCAGCCAGATCGCCCGTGGCAAAGGCCCGGTCGATCGTGTCGCATGTGCCGATCCCATCGATCGCGTCGATACGTGTTTTCCCCAACTTGTTTCCCCGTCCCCTTCTTGCGACCCTGACCCTACTGAAAAGCACCTGCTTTCAACAACCCCGAAAGGGGAGACGACACCAATTGTCGGGGAGGACAAACCGATGAAAATGTTTACCCGCGTTCTCGCGGCGGCGGGCCTGTCTTTGGGACTGGCCGTGCCTGCTTTTGCCGAGGACCCGATCAAGATCGCGCTCGTACACGGAATTTCCGGTTCAAGCTTCGAGGTCTTTTCCAAACAGACCCACACCGGGTTCGAGATGGGGCTGGAATATGCCACCGGCGGCTCGATGGAAGTGAAGGGCCGCAAGATCGAACTGATCCTGAAGGACACGCAGTTCAAGCCCGACGTGGCCCGCGCGGTTCTGGCCGAGGCCTATGGCGACGATGATGTTCTTCTGGCCGTTGGCGGCACCTCGTCCGGCGTGACCAAGGGACTTTTGCCGATTGCCGAGGAATACGAAAAGATCCTGCTGGTCGAGCCGGCGGTTGCGGACTCGCTGACAGGACCGGACAGCAACCGCTATGTCTTCAAGACCTCGCGCAACTCGTCGATGGACATGCAGGCGCAGGCGCTTGCGCTGAAACCGGATGAGAACCTCTATGTCGCGACGCTGGCCGAAGACTATGCCTTTGGCCGCGACGGGATCGCTGCATTCAAGGCGGCGCTGGACGGTTCGGGCGCAACTGTCGTGACCGAAGAATACGTGCCGCTGAAGACCACCGACTTCACCGCAGCAACCGAACGCATGTTCAACGCGCTGAAGGACAAGGAAGGCCGCAAGGTCATCCTGATCTATGTCGCAGGTGGCGGTGACCCGATGGGCAAGATCCAGGCCATGCAGCCTGAACGTTTCGGCATCGAGATCTCGACCGGCGGTCACATCCTGCCCGTTCTGCCGACCTACAAGCGGGTGCCGGGCATGGAGGGCGCGGTCTATTACTATTACGAAGCCTTCGACAACCCGATCAACAACTGGCTGGTCAAAGAGCATCAGAAACGTTTCGACAGCCCGCCGGACTTCTTTACCGCAGGCGGCATGGCGGCGGCTCTGGCTGTGGTCAAGGCGATCGAAACGGCCGAGACCATCGACACCGAAGGGCTGATCGCGGCGATGGAAGGCATGACATGGGACACCCCCAAAGGCCCGATGACCTTCCGCCCGGAAGATCACCAGGCGCTGCAATCCATGCTGCACTTCAAGATCCGCGTCGATGACAACGTCGACTGGGCGATCCCGGAAAAGGTGCGCATCATCGAAGCCAGCGAAATGAACATCCCCGTCGGTCGCACCAACTAAGCGATACCGGCACTCCTTGCCCGCCGCGTTGCGGGCAGGGAGGACACAAAGAGAATTCTCATGTCACACCCATCCCTTGTCACCGAGGATCTGACGATCCGCTTCGGCGGCCATGTGGCTGTCAACAAGGTCTCTTGCACGTTCAATCCCGGCGAACTGACGGTCATCGTCGGTCCGAACGGGGCGGGCAAGACCACCTATTTCAACATGATCTCGGGACAATTGCCGCCTTCCGAGGGCCGCGTCCTGAAAGACGGGATCGACCTGACGCGCATGGCACCCTCTGCCCGCGCCCGCCACGGGGTGGGCCGGGCGTTCCAGTTGACGAACCTGTTTCCGAAACTGACCGTCCTGGAAAACATCCGCCTTGCGGTGCAGGCGCAGGAAGGTGCCGGGCGCAATTTCTTCACACCGGTGCGCCGCTTCACCGAATTGACCGCTCGCGCCGAGCGTTACCTTGAGGCGACGCGGCTGGAAAAGGTCGCCCATATGACCGCCGCCGCGCTGCCCCACGGTGACCAGCGCAAGCTTGAAGTCGCGCTTCTGATGGCGATGGAACCTGACATCTACATGTTCGACGAACCCACGGCGGGCATGTCGCTGGACCACGCGCCGGATGTTCTGGACCTGATTGCCGAGATCAAACACGACAAGTCCAAGACCGTGCTGCTGGTCGAACACAAGATGGACGTGGTGCGCGCGCTGGCTGACCGCATCATCGTTCTGCACAACGGCGAATTGATCGCCGATGGCGACCCGGACGAGGTGATGTCGTCCCGTATCGTGCGCGAGGTCTACCTCGGCGCGGCAGAGGAGACCACGGCATGAGCCTTCTCTCACTCAAACAGATGAAAACCGATATCGGCCAATATCACGTGCTGCATGACGTGACGCTTGAGTTGCCCGAAGGCGGTGTCTTTGTCCTTCTTGGGCGCAATGGGGCGGGCAAGACAACGACCCTGCGATCGATCATGGGGCTGTGGCAGCCTTCGCCGGGCTCGGTCACGTTTCGCGGGCAGGACATCGCGGGGATGCATACATCCGATATCGCCCGGCTGGGCATTGCCTATGTGCCCGAGAACATGGGGATATTCGGCGGTCTCACGGTCGAGGAAAACCTTGTTCTGGCAACCAAGGCGGGCAAATTCGACCAAACGCGTCTGAACCGTATCTACGAGCTGTTCCCGGCGATGGAAAAGTTCTGGACGAAACAGGCGTGGTCCCTCTCTGGCGGTCAAAAACAGATGCTGGCCGTCAGCCGCGCCATCATCGAACCGCGCGACCTGATCCTGATCGACGAGCCGACCAAGGGGCTGGCCCCCTCGATCATCCACGCCATGGGCGAGGCATTCCGCGAGATTTCGGTCGATACGACGATCCTTCTGGTCGAACAGAATTTCAACTTCGCCAAAAGCCTTGGCCGCGACATGGCCGTGATTGACGACGGGCGTGTCGTGCATGCCGGTACGATGACAGATTTTATCGCCAACCAAGAGCTTCAGGACAGCCTTCTTGGGCTGTCGGCATGAGGAGCGAAAAGAGATGACCAACATATCCGACCTTGTCACCCGCGCCGGTGGCGTTTTCCTTCTGCCTGTCGCTGTCGCGATTGTCGCCTTTTTCCTGATCGGCGTGCCGTCAAGCTGGCTGACGCTGACCATCGCCGGGCTTGCGATGGGGATGATGATATTCCTCATGGCGTCCGGTCTCAGCCTTGTTTTCGGCCTGATGGATGTCCTCAACTTCGGCCATTCCGCCTTTGTCAGCTTCGGCGCCTTTGTCGCCGCATCCGTGCTGGCGTGGCTATCGGGGTGGCTGGGGTCACCTTCGGTGATCCTCAATTCGCTCGCCCTGATCCTCGCCATCGCCGCGGCGGTGGTGTTCGGCCTTGGCGCGGGCTGGTTCTTTGAGCGGGTGATTGTCAAACCCGTCTACCACGACCATTTGCGCCAGATCCTGATCACCATGGGCGCGCTGATCGTGGCCGAACAGATGATCCTTGCGATCTGGGGCGGCGCACCGGTGTCGGTGCCGCGTCCGCATTTTCTGGAAGGGTCCATTATCATCGGCGATGCCTCGGTCGAGATCTATCGCATCTTCGCCTTCTGTCTTGGCGCGGCGGTCTATGTCGCGCTGCATGTCCTGCTCAACCGAACCCGGATCGGCCTTTTGATCCGCGCGGGCGTCGAGAACCGAGAAATGGTCGAGGCACTGGGCTTCCGCATCGACCGGCTGTTCATCGGGGTCTTCATGCTGGGGTCCGGCCTTGCGGCCATGGGCGGCGCGATGTGGGCCGGGTATGAAACCCTGATCACCCCAGCACTTGGCGCAGAGATGATGATCATCGTCTTTATCGTCGTGATCATCGGCGGGCTGGGGTCCATTCAGGGCACGCTTCTGGGCGCGATCATGGTGGGGCTGTTTGCCAACTATGTCGGCTTTCTCGCGCCGAAAATGGCGCTGGCGTCGAACATGATCCTGATGATGGTCATTCTGCTGTGGCGGCCCTCGGGCCTTGCCCCGGCGGTGAAGTGAGGGTGGGACAATGAATACTGCTGTGACACATCCCGCAAACAAGGGCGACCTGATCGTCAAGGCCATCGTTCTTGTCATTGCCGCCGCACTGCTGTTCGCGCCCTTCCTGTTTCAGGACGTGCGTTCGGTCGAGGTGGCGGCGCGTATCTGCATCTTTGTGGTGCTGGTCGCGTCCTATGACCTTCTGATCGGCTATACCGGCATCGTCAGCTTTGCCCACACCATGTTCTTCGGCTTCGGCGCTTACGGTGTTGCGATCCTGCTAAAGCAGATGGGGCCGGGCTGGGGGCCGGTTGTTCTTGGCACGCTGGCGGGCGTGACGGTCTCGATCATCGTCGCCACGCTGATCGGCCTCTTGTCCCTGCGCGTGAAGGCGATCTTCTTTGCCATGATCACGCTGGCGGCGGCCTCGGTCGTGCTGGTGCTGGCGTCGCAATTGTCGGGCTTCACCGGCGGAGAGGACGGGATCACCTATCGCGTGCCGGATCTGTTCAAACCGGCCACCAAGCTGATGGTGGACGAGGACGGCAAGGTCCTGCGCATCCTTGGCGTGAAGATGAACGGCAAACTGGCGGCCTATTACTTCGTCTTCCTGACCTGCTTCATTCTGTTCCTGTTCTTGTTGCGCGTCGTCGCCTCTCCGCTGGGCACCGTTCTTGAAGCCATCCGCGAGAACGAGGGACGCGCCGAGGGCATCGGGTATCGCGTCGTCGCCTATCGCACCTTCGTGTTCTGCCTGGCCGCGACCATGGCCTCGATTGCTGGCTCGGTCTATGCCGTCTGGCTGAAATACACAGGACCCGACACTGCGCTGTCTTTTGCCATCATGATCGACATCCTGCTGATGGTGGTGATCGGCGGCATGGGAACGATGTGGGGGGCGGTGATTGGTGCGACGCTGATGGTGCTGGCGCAATACTATCTGCGTGACCTGATGGCCGTGGCATCCGAGGCGACAAGTGCCATCCCGCTGTTGCCCGATCTGCTTGCGCCGGATCGCTGGCTGTTCTGGCTGGGGATCATTTTCATCCTGCTGGTCTATTTCTTCCCTGCTGGTCTGGCCGGAACGATCATGAAGAAGGAAAGCCACTGATGCCCCATTCCGCCTTCCTCGCCCTGCCGGGGCACGAGTTGCACGTAACCGAATGGGGTAGCCCGACCAACCCGGCACTTGTGATGTGGCATGGACTGGCGCGGACGGGCCGGGATTTTGACGAGTTGGCCGAGGCCCTGTCCGATCAATGGTTCGTGATCTGCCCCGATACGCCGGGACGGGGGATGTCGTCCTGGGCGTCAGACCCGACCAGGCACTATGGCCCGGCACATTTCGCCGATCTCGCTGCGGCGATGCTGGATCACTACGGGATCGAGGCCTGCGACTGGCTGGGCACCTCGATGGGCGGGCTGATCGGAATTCACTTTGCCACCGGTCCGTACAAGACGCGGATCAGGCGGCTGATCATCAATGACATCGGTCCCGAAATCCCGGCGCCCGCGGTGGAGCGCATCCTGACCTATGCTGTCGAATTGCCCGAGTTTGCCAGCTTTGCCGAGGGCGAAGATTGGCTGCGTCAGGTCTATGCTCCCTTTGGTCCGGCCGGGGATGCGTTCTGGGCGCGTATGGCCGAAACTTCGCTTCGGCGAAAGGGCAATGGCAAGCTGACGCTGCATTACGATCCCGCCATGGTGCGGTTCCTGTCCGACTATCCCGATGAGTTGGACAACTGGGCTCGTTTCAATGCGTTGGACTTGCCTGTTCATGTGATCTGGGGCACCCAATCGGACATCCTGACCGCCGATATCTTGGAACGGATGCGCGCTGCGCCCTGCAATCCAACGGTCTGGGACGTCCCCGATTGCGGCCATGCCCCGACCTTGTCGCGCGAGGCGGACATCGCAAGGGTGCGCCAGATGCTGACGTCCTGACGCCGGGCACAGACTTTTGGGTTCGCGCCAGACCCGCGTCGCACGGCAGGCACGATCCATCATGCTAGGTCAGGCCATAGAAACGCGCCGCAGTGCCGCCAAAGACCGCGTTTTGCATGTCATCCGGCACCAGCGACCAATGCCGCTGAAACGTCGTTGCGTAGTTGGCATAGAGAGAATCCACGGGGAAATTGGATCCCCACATACACCTGTCCGGCCCAAACTGTTCTAGACAAATTTCGACAATCGGTGCGACCGACTTTGCGGACCAACCATGTTCAAACATGCCCAAACCGGACAGTTTGCAGGTCACATGGGGCAGGGCGGACAGGGTCTTGATCCGTGTTGCCCAGTCCCGCAACCCATCTGCGCTGCGGTCGTGTGGCGAACCGGCGTGGCACAGCGCAACCGGCGTATCCGGCGCATCTGACAGGACACGGACGGCGCCGGGCATCAGGTCGGGGATCAGCTGCAAATCGAAGGACAATCCGCGTCGGCCTACCTCCCGCAATCCCTCCAGGAACCGGGGGTCCTGCAACAGCGCGTTGGTGCCGGTGCGCGCGTCCTCGCCCGGCGCGCGGCCAACGATCTGACGCACCCCGCGCACGGTTGGCAGCGCCTGCAACCGACCAAGCTGTTCGGGGAGGTCATCTGCGGTCAAGTCGCAATAGGCAACCTGCGCTGCCGGGAAACCGGGGTTGGCATCGGCCACCGACTGAACCCATCGCGCCTCGGCCAGACCATCTGCTGCCCCAACCTGAATATGGACGGACGCAGAGATGCCCTGCGCCTGCGCATCGCGGCGGAACTCATCGACCAGATAATCGCGCTGGATCGCGGTTGGGTCGCCAAAGAACCGCGCCGCACCCGGCTCCATGAGCCACGGATAATGCACTGCGTTCAGATCCCAAAGGTGATGATGCGCGTCAATCCTCATGGCCAGGTCCTTTATGTGCGCGGGACCTCAGCCATGCGTCCCAGGATATCAACGCCCAGCTGGTTCCAGAAGTGCAGCAGATCGATGAAGATCCAGTTCTCGGCCAGCTTGTCGCCGTCACGGCGATAGATGTCGATCACCCGGAATTCACCAAGCGTTTCCGAAGCGGGCATGCCCATGAAGCCGCCGGTGTGCCGGGCTGTGAAATTGGGCCAGCCAAAAAAACCTCCGTAATGGCCCTCGGCCATGCGGCAAATGTGCGTGGTCTTGCTGCGGTCGGCAAAAGCCGCGCGGAACGGGCCGGAATGCTGCTTGGCATAGCGCGGAATGGTATAGGTCGCGCCGATCCCGGCTGGCCCCCACCAGATCATATCCTCGGCCCAGGTCCGGCGCAGTTCCTCTTCCAACGGCAGGCTGCCCTTCCATTGGCCAAGGTCGGTGATCATTGCGTTGATTACACGCAGGGTCTCGGTCCCTTCGGCTTCGGGCGCGTCGGCGAACATCAAGGCGTCATGCGGCATCGGGCCGGGTTGAACCAGATGCGCCGCGGTCTGAGGCGGGAAAGGCTGAAGCCCTGCCTGCATCATCAAGTGCGGAATGTCGAAATACATCGCGGTTTCCGCGATGCGACCATTTTCGATCCGGTTGAACTCGCAATAACGCAGCATTGCGATTTTCCCGGTCGGCTGAATGCCCAGCCACGGCGCATCGAACAGGCCCATCAGGTGTCCCATTGAGACCACCCAGACCGTTTGATGCCCGTCAATTTCGTTGGTGCCAGCCATGAAGACATCCAAGCGGCGTTGCATATGGGCAAGGGCCATCTTCAGTGGTTTCCAGAACCGGGTTGCCACGGAATCGGCGCCGGTCAACTCGTGAAAGGGGTGATAGCCACGCCACAAGTAGTCGGGTGCCGTGAATTGCGCCAGCACATCTGACACCTGCTCGGGGGAAGCATGGTCAAGCGCATCATAGAGCGACCGAACCAGTTGTTTCTCGACGCTAAAATCGGTCATCAGTCATGTACTTCCTGTTGAGATCATGTCGGTTTGCATACGTTTGCAAAAAAGTCTTGCCAGACTCACCCTAAAGAGTCTAGCGTAATTGCAAGCGTATGCAAATTCCATTTCCGACCTTGGGGGACTCTCGATCATGGCCGAAATCCAGCTGCGTAACGTGGGCAAGCGCTGGGGGACGTTTGTCGGGGTCGACAACTTCGATCTGACCATTGCCGACAAGGAGTTCCTGGTGCTTTTGGGTCCCTCGGGATGCGGCAAGACCACGACGATGCGGATGATTGCCGGGCTGGAAGATGCCAGCGAGGGCGACATTCTGAT
>NZ_JAFEJK010000029.1 GCF_016888515.1 Shimia biformata
TTCTGGAATACATCACATAATATCGGTGGTGCCATTGCAGGTGGTGTCGCACTTTGGGGTGCTAATGTATTCTTCCATGGAAATGTTATAGGGATGTTCATTTTCCCATCGGTGATTGCATTACTTATTGGTATCGCAACATTATTTATCGGAAAAGATGATCCAGAAGAATTAGGATGGAATCGTGCTGAAGAAATTTGGGAAGAGCCGGTCGATAAAGAAAATATTGATTCTCAAGGT
>NZ_JAFEJK010000030.1 GCF_016888515.1 Shimia biformata
TAAAGCCTTGAATCGCTTCGACTTCAAGAGGTTGCTGATGCACAATGTCGTAATACATGCTCGTTCCCATTTCGTCGGGATAACCTTGATATATAGTCATAATAGTATCGACAGTTTGTTCTGAAAAGTTTAACCCCTCTGCCTGTGCAACACGACAACCATCTAGTAATAGCTGTCTACACAGTGTACGTATTTCAGGATTATGCATGATTGCAACTGTCTGTCTACCGAGT
>NZ_JAFEJK010000003.1:0-247418 GCF_016888515.1 Shimia biformata
GCCAAAACCCAGCAATCCCCCAAAGCGGACACCACCTCGAAAAACAGTTGGTCGAATCCCGCGGAAACGGGACACGTATCAAAGTTCAAAACCGAACAATCATCCGGTAGAATTTTCACCAGTCCGTTGCCGGGGATACTCTGGATCAAAATCTTTGGTTCATCCTTGGGCCAGATCTCTCCAGGCCATCGCGTAAGCTTGAACAGCGTCCCGATCGAAGATCGAACCGGAAAAGGGCCGAAGGTTGTCCATGTTGTGAGGGCTTGAACGTCCAGCCAGAAGTGCGGCACCCTGGCTTGTTCCCGTTGCGCCGTCTGCTGCCAAGACCTTTGAGCCTGTCACGGCTGCTAACGCATGCAGGAACATCTCGTTCCTGTTGAATGGGCCTTCCACTACGATTTCGCCGGAATGCCCGATGTTCGACAAGCATTCCGAAGTCATGAGGGCAAGATATAGGGCTACTGCAGCCCCTCGCCCTGCGCTGCCTATCGGTGGCTCTGAACCGATCCAACGCGCGAGGTGTCCCTGAAATGGGCCCGAGTCGGGTTCGAGTGAAGGCATCAGCATCACACGTTCACGAAGCACGGCCTCAACGTCCTCTGTCGTTGGGGGGGGGGGATTTTTTCCTATTGCAAGATCGTATTCACGACCACCCATGAAGCGTGCTGATGGAACGGGTTGACCCAAGGCGTTCACATTCACCAAAACGTCCTTTGTGGCATCCAATGGAATTTCCCTTCCACCCAAGGACATGGCGATCACCCAAGTCCCTGTTGAGACAATGGACTTTGGTCCAGTGTCGTTCAGAAGATACCGCAAGAGCGAGGCGTTTGAATCGTGGATCCCGCAATAAACCAATGTATCCGCGGGCAATCCCGTCTTCTTCGCGACGATGGGTAGGATCGGTCCCAACATTTCGCCAGGTTGTTTGACCGGAGCCAGTTTCTCCCTGATGTTTAGCCGAGCCGCCAAGGATGAATAGTTACCTTCATAAGGCGCCCAGACATCGGTGTGGCAGCCAAGAGATGTTGGTTCGGACGCTGCGACCCCTGTCAGTCGAAATCCCCAGTATCCAGGGTATGTGACGATCGTCTGCGTGCGACCCAGCAACAGGGGATCCGTCACGAATTGCCAATGCAGCTGGGCACCCAGGTTGAGACCCATGGGCAGGCCGGGCGAACCGGTTTCGGAAAAGTCGGGTCGGACCCGGCAGTAGTCTTCGGCCGCCGCGTCGGGGCCGTCAAATTCATAGTCCAGGATTGGCGCTGCCAGGCTGCCGTTTTCATCGAGAAGCGCAGCGCAAGCGCCATGCGTCGTAATAGTAATCGCATCGATGCTGTGGTCCCGGTGAAATTGTCGAAGCGCGTCCAGAAGGAAATCCCAATGCCCATCGACATCGAAATGAGGCCATGGTGGACCGGGCAGCACTTTGTTTGGCCGGGTAACGACGGCAATCTCGCTCAGATCGGAAAGATCGACGAGCGCCAGTTTGGCGTTAGTCTTGCCTATGTCTATGACCGCAATGTGCCTATTGGTCATGGCATGTGAAAGACGGTTGCAAGTGGCGTTACGACTGGCTCATTGTCTGGGTGGCACTCCATAATGTCCGCCATATGCGCCCACCAGCGTTTCATGATGTCATGCGACGGCAGGTCGTCCATTGTATGATCCTTAATCCGCCATAAAACGCCGAACAGGATATTGGTTTCAGGGTCGAGATGGATCGAGTAATCCGAGATTCCTGCGGTTTTCAGAAGTGCCACAAGCTCCGGCCAGATCGCGTCGTGGCGGCGTTTGTATTCGGCTTCGCAGCCGGGTGAAAGCCGCATCTTGAACGCGTATTTTTCCATCACCGCCTCCATTTTTCCCACAGACGCGGCAGCGCGATCACCCCGATCAGCAAGGCGCCGATCACGATGGACATGACGATACCCGGCACGTTCAGAAGGCCAAGTCCGAATGTGACCAGCCCCATTACGAAGGCTGCGATCACAACGCCGGGGATAGACCCGGACCCGCCGAGGATGTTGACGCCGCCAAGGACAACCATGGTGACGACCTCTAGCTCCCAGCCGAAGGCGATCGAGGGACGGGTCGAACCAAGGCGCGATGTCAGGCAAATTGCCGCTACCCCTGACATCAACCCGGTCAGCAGGAACAGGATGAATTTTACCCTTGGCACCCGGATGCCCGAGAACAAGGCGCCGGTCGGGTTGTTGCCGATGGCATAGACGGCACGGCCGAAGTTGGTCTTGTGCAAAAGGATTGCGAAGATCACGGCGATGATCGCGAACAGAACAAACTCGAAGGAAATCACCCACCAGACATATCCCTGTCCGAAAAAGGCAAAATCCGAGGGGTATCCGCGATAGGCCTGGTCGCCCAGCACGATATAGCTGATGCCGCGAAACAGGCTCATCGTGCCGATGGTGACGACAATTGAAGGCAGCCCGAGCCGTGTCACAAGGAAGCCGTTGAAGGCGCCGCACAGCAATCCGGTGCCCAGACCGACCATGATCAGGCCCGGTGTGCCCACACCCATCTGGACAGCGGCCCCCATAGCCGTCGAAGCCAGCGCGATGATCGAGGCAACCGACAGGTCGATCTCGCCCGAGATGATCAACAGGGCCATGGCAAAGGCGATCATCGCCTTTTCAGTAAAGTTGAAAGTGGCGTCGCTGAGGTTCCAGGCATTCAGGAAATAGGGCGAGGCAAAGCTGTTGGCGATGAAGATCGCGACCGCCACCAGCAGCAGCAGGCTTTCCCAGCTTTTCAGGTAACGCTCGGCCGGAGATTGCAGGCGGTCGACAATGATGCGCTCGGACTGGCTCATGTGGCATGCTCCGCTGTCTTGAGGATGATCCGGCCTTTTTCACGGTTGGCGCGGGCATTCAGTGCCACGGCGATGATGATCGCGCTTCCCGAGATAGCCAGTTGCCAGAAAGGAGAGATATTGACGACCGGCAGCGCGTTCTTGATCACGCCAAGGAACAATGCCCCCAAAAGCGCGCCGCCGACGGTGCCAATTCCGCCTGCGATGGACACGCCACCGATCACGCAGGCCGCAACCACGTCCAGCTCGAACCCGCCGGCAATGTCGACATAGGCCACTGAGTAGCGCGAGACCCACAGGTATCCGGTCAGCCCGGCCAGGGCGCCCGAGATGGTGAAGGCGCGGAACTGGGTCTTGCCGACATCGATGCCGGTATAGGTCGCGGCGTGGGGGTTGCCACCGACGGCATAGAAGGACCGGCCCATCGTGGTGCGTGTCATGACGATGGTGAACAGGATCACAGCAATGATCGCGGTCCAGCTCATGACAGGCAGGCCCAACAAATCTGCACGCGGGAAGGCCTTGAACGCGCTGCTCATCTCATGGCTGTTGACCCATTTTCCGTCCGAGATCAGGAAGATAATGCCACGGAAGATTGTCATGGTGCCGAGGGTCACGACGATTGGCGGTATTTGCAGCTTCCAGACCAGAAGCCCGTTCGTCATTCCCATAAGCGTGCCAAGGCCCACGGCGATCATGATGATAACAACAATTGGCATGCCCGGGGCGGCGACATTGATCATCGCCACCACCATTCCGGTCAAGGCGAGGTTGGCAGCAACGCTAAGGTCGATGCACTTGGTCAGGATCACGATCATCTGGCCAATCGCCAGCAGGATCAGCGGCGAGGTGTCGTTGAACACATCCGCCAGGTTGCTAGGGGCAACGAAAGCGGGAAACCGGGTGGCGATCACCACAAGAAGCGCAACAATGGCACCCAAAAGCAGGATTTCACGTGAGGCAAGAAAACGTTTCAACATCTGCTTGGTCCTCTCAAATTCCGGCCGCGTTGCGGACAAGGGTTTCCGGGGTCAGTTCCTCTCCCGACAACTTGGCCGCGATCCGCCCCTCCCGCATCACGATGACGCGGTCTGACATGCCCAGGATTTCCGGGATTTCGGACGAGACCATGATTACCGCAAGCCCCTGCTGGGCGAGTTCGGCCATGAATTCATGTACTGCCGCCTTCGATCCGATATCGATCCCCTTGGTCGGCTCATCGAGGATGATCACCTTGGGCTGGGTTGCCAGCCATTTGGCGATCACCACTTTCTGCTGATTGCCGCCTGACAGGTTGCCGACGGGCGTGTCCAGCGACGCCGCCCTGAGATCAAGTCGGCTGGTGTATTCCCGGGCCAGTTTGAATTCTTCGGCCAGTTGGATGAACCCGTGCCGCGACGTGCGCGCAAGCGAAGGCAAGGTGACGTTTTGAAAGATCGGAAGTGCTGTGATCGCGCCCTGTTTGCCCCGATCCTCTGGCACATAAACGATGCCGCTTGCGACAGCGTCGGCGGGGGATCGTATCTGGGCTGCAGTTCCGTCGATCGTTGCGGTCCCACTGGCAGGGCGCGTGATCCCGAACAACGACTGCATGAACTCCGACCGGCCAGCGCCGACAAGCCCATAGAACCCAAGTATTTCACCGCGTTTCAGATCAAACGAGATGTCGGCGAACTCGGTCGGGTGGTTGTAACCCTCGACCCGCAGCACTTCATTGCCGATGACGGGGGTGCGATCCGGGAAAATCTGGCTCACGTCGCGCCCGACCATCATCTTCACGAGGTCGGCTTCGGTCACATCACTGATCTTGCCGTCGCCGATGAACTGGCCGTCGCGGAAGACGGTAAAGCGGTCGGCAATGCGGAATATCTCGTCAAACTTGTGGCTGATGAACAGGATGGCCTTGCCTTGTGACTTCAGCTTTTCGACCAGTTCATAAAGCTCGTGAATTTCCTTGTGCGACAGGGCGGCAGTTGGCTCGTCCATGATCACGACTCGGGCGTCAATCGACAAGGCACGGGCGATAGCGACAAGGTGCTTGTTGGCAATCCCCAGGTCGCGCAGCTTGGCCATCGGGTCGATCTCGGCACCGATACTGTCAAGGATGGCACGTGACCGGCGCTCCATCTCGGCCCAGTCAATCAGGCCGAACTTGCCGCGCGGTGCATGGCCCAGAAAAATGTTCTCTGCCGCTGACAATTCGTCAAACAGCACTGTTTCCTGGTGGATGGCGGTGATGCCCGCGTCGGCGGCATCCTGGGCGGTGGGAAAGACAACCGGATTGCCATCGACACGGATCGCGCCGCCGTCGGGCTGATAGATTCCGGTCAGAATCTTCACCACTGTCGACTTGCCCGCACCGTTTTCACCGATCAGCGCAGTCACCTCGCCAGGGTAAAGTTTCAGCGCCACATCGGAAAGCGCCTTGACCCCCGGGAAGGTTTTGGTGATTCCGTCCAGCGCCATGACCGGTGCGCTTTGGAACCCAGTGGGAATATGGTTTTCGGCTTGCATGGGAATTCGTCGACCTGTTTCAGTCTGCCCCGGCACTGGAACGGCGCCGGGGCAGGATGTTCTGAGTTGTCAGCTTGGTTTAGAAAATCGACTTGAAGTCGTCGATGTTCGAGCTGTCGTAGACAAACGGATCGGCCATAGCTGCGGCGTTGGTGTCGTCCAGCGTGATCGTCCCCATGCGGCCAATCGAGATTTCCGCGCCGGGTTCAGCTGTTGCCGCGCCCGTGGCCAGCTGGTGGGCGATCATGGCAGCCGAATAACCCAGGTCGATCGGGTTCCAGATGGCGAAGGACTTGGATGCGCCGCTTTCGATGGCTCCGGCCATCTCGGACGGCAGGCCCAGTCCGGTCACGTTGACTTCGCCGATCTTGCCGGCATCCGCGACAGCCTGAGCGGCGGCGACGATTCCGACCGAAGTCGGTGCAATGATGGCATCCAGATCGGGATAGGACTGCATCAGGCCCTGCGCTTCGCGATAGGACTTGTCGGCCAGATCGTCACCATAGACGGTGGCAACAACGTTGATGCCGGGATAATTGCCCATCACTTTGGTCATCTCTTCGATCCAGATGTTCTGGTTCGTCGATGTCGTGGTTGCCGACAGGACAGCCACGTCACCGCCATCAGGCAGGTGGTCGGCGGCCAGTTTGATGATCATGTTGCCGATCAGCGCGTTCGACGACGGGTTCAGGTGAACCTGACGACCTTCCTGCGCAACTCCTGAGTCCCATGAGATCACGGTGATGCCCCGCTGCTGGGCCTTCTTCAGGGTCGGCACCAGCGCGTCGGTGTCATTTGCCGAAACCGCAATGGCGTCGACACCCTGCGCGATCAGCGAGTTGATCACCTCGATCTGGCCTTCCGCAGTGGTGTCGGTCGGGCCGGTATAAATGATTTCAACGCCGCCCAGTTCTGCGGCCGCTTCCTCGGCGCCCTTGGCCGCCGCTTCGAAGAAGCCGATGCCAAGTGCCTTCACAACCAGCGCGATGCGCATGTCGTCGGCCATGGCCGTGGTGCCCATCATGCTGGCCACAAGGCTGAGGCCGGCTACGAGTTTGGTAAAGTTGCGACGTTTCATGGTGTCCTCCCTAATGTCACACTTTCTGTCAGGTTCCGCCGGTCATCCGGCGACTTCCTTATCGTCCTGACCTGCGCCGGATGCGGCGACGATCAGTTTCACATCGGCCGCTTCAAGCATGGCCGCATCCCTGTCCGAGATCCCGTCGTCGGTGATCACGGTGTCAATCTGTGCGAGCGGGCACAGCACAAGGCTGGACCGGACCGCAAACTTCGAACTGTCCGCCAGCACGACAAGCTCGTCCGCTTGCCCGATCAGTTTCTGCTCCGCTTGAATGATCAGCGGGTCGGCCTCCATCAGTCCAAGCGGGCCAATGCCCTGTGCCCCCATGAACATGCGTTTGGCGTAAAAGTTGCGCGTCACGTCATTGTCGAAGGGCGACAGGATGATGTTCTGTTCGCGATAGATCGCGCCACCGGACAGCATGATCGTGTTCTTGGAATGCTTCAGCAGGTGTTCGGCAATCGGAAACGAGTTGGTAAAGACCTGCACCCGACGTGTCGCCAGAGGATGCACCATCTGGAAAGTGGTTGTGCCGCCGTTGATGATGATCGGGTCACCATCTTCGCAGAGATCGACCGCGGCCCGCGCGATTGCCTCTTTCTCAAGAATGTTCATGGTCTGGTTGACCGAGAAGGGGCGCCCGGCAAGGCCGACGAATTGCGGCGGACTGATTGCTTCGGCGCCGCCGCGCACGCGGCGCAGCTTCTTGAGTTCGTCCAATGTGGCGATGTCCCGACGCACGGTCGCTTCGGACGCACCTGTCAGCCCACACAGGTCAGCAACGGTTACAACCGGCCGGTCCTGAACGGCGGACAGAATAATCCTGTGGCGCTCTTTTTCGTGCATGAAGTCCTCCCTTGGTCCGCAATGCTGCGGGTTTCGATGGTTTGTGTCAATCATTATTTGTCAATTTCAATCACAAACGGTCACTTGATGATTGTTAATGATTGATAGTGATTGACTTTGTGAGCCTATTCTATCAGGTTCATTGCAAGTTTCTATGGCGCCAATCGGTGCCAACTGGGAGGATTTGACTGTGAAAACCGCTGGGAATCAGCTTCTTGAAAACCGTTGGGACAACGACGCCACCGCCAAGATGAGCGAATCGGAATTGCTTCTCTACCGCTCGAACATTCTCGGGGCGGACAAGCGGGTGACCAATTATGGCGGGGGAAACACATCCGCCAAAGTGATGGAGACTGACCCGCTGACCGGAGACCAGACCGAGGTGCTTTGGGTCAAAGGATCGGGCGGGGACATCGGTTCGATCAAGATGGACGGGTTCTCGACCCTCTACATGGACAAGCTGCAGGCGCTGAAGGGGCTTTATCGCGGGGTCGAGTTCGAGGATGAGATGGTCGGCTACCTGCCGCATTGCACCTTCAACCTGAACCCGCGTGCGGCCTCGATCGACACACCATTGCACGCCTATGTGCCGCGCAAACATGTCGACCACGTCCATGCCGACGCGATCATCGCCATCGCCGCCTCCAAAAACTCGCGCGAATTGACGGCCCAGATTTTCGGCGACCGGATCGGCTGGCTGCCGTGGAAAAAACCGGGCTATGAACTGGGGCTATGGCTTGAGAAGTTCTGCCTTGAGAACCCGGATGCGGATGGCGTTGTGCTGGAAAGCCACGGGCTTTTCACATGGGGTGATACGGCGCGGTCCTGTTATGACACCACCATTGATGTGATCAACGCGGCAACGGCATGGCTGGGCGAAAAGACCGGCGATGTCCCCGCCTTCGGTGGCGCGCGACATGAAAGCCTTGCGCCCGAGGCGCGCCGCGCGGTTGCGGCCCGCCTGATGCCCGCAATCCGCGGTTTTGTCTCGGGCAACCAGCACATGGTTGGCCATTTCGACGATTCTGACGCGGTTCTGGAATTCGTGAATGCCAGGGAAATGGAGCCCTTGGCCGCGCTGGGTACATCCTGCCCCGACCATTTCCTGCGTACCAAGATCCGGCCGCTGGTGGTCAATTTCGACCCGGCCGCCAACAATATCGATGCGGTTCTTGAAGGGCTGCCGGCGCAGATCGAAGCCTATCGCAACGACTATGCCGCCTATTATGAGCGCTGCAAGAAGGACAACAGCCCGGCCCTGCGTGACCCGAACGCGGTTGTCTATCTCGTGCCCGGCGTCGGCATGATCACCTTTGCCAAGGACAAGGCCACGGCCCGCATCTCGGGCGAGTTCTATGTCAATGCGATCAACGTCATGCGCGGCGCCAGCGCGATCAGCGAATATCAGGGCCTGCCCGAGCAGGAAGCCTTCGACATCGAATACTGGCTTCTCGAAGAAGCCAAGCTGCAACGTATGCCGAAACCCAAATCTCTGGCCGGGCGCGTGGCGCTGATCACCGGCGGTGCGGGTGGGATCGGCTCCGCTACGGCGCAACGTCATTTGTCGGAAGGGGCCTGCGTGATGCTGGCCGATATCGACGAGGGCAACCTGGCCAAGACACAGGACCAACTGTCGTCGCAGTTTGGCAAAGACGTCGTGCGCACAGTCCGCATGGACGTAACTGACGAACAAAGCGTTATGGCCGCTCTCACTGAAGTGGCGGTTGAGTTTGGCGGCGTCGACATTCTGGTTTCCAACGCCGGGATTGCGTCCTCCGCATCGGTCGAAGACACGACACTGGACCTGTGGAACCGGAACATGGACATCCTTAGCACCGGCTATTTCCTTGTCAGCCGCGAAACCTTCAAGGTGATGCGCGTGCAGGACATGGGCGGGTCAATCGTATTCGTGGCGTCGAAGAACGGTCTGGCCGCGTCTCCCAATGCCTCGGCCTATTGCACCGCCAAGGCGTCAGAGATCCATTTGGCCCGCTGCCTTGCGCTGGAAGGGGCCGAAGCGGGCATCCGAGTCAACGTGGTCAACCCGGATGCGGTTCTACGCGGTTCGAAGATCTGGGAAGGCGAGTGGCTGGAACAGCGCGCAGGCACCTATGGCACCGACAAGGGTGGGCTGGAAGAGATGTACCGCCAGCGCTCGATGCTGAAACGGTCGGTTCTGCCCGAGGATATCGCCGAAGCGTGCTATTTCTTTGCCGCTGACACATCCGCCAAGTCGACCGGCAATATCATCAATGTCGACGCAGGCAACGTTCAGGCGTTCACGCGCTGACCTGCATCCTGGGGAGGAAGACAGTGACAGGATATGAAACCGCAAAGGCCCAGTTCGCGGACTGGGGCGTGGATACCGAGGCAGCAATCTCCGCGCTGAAAGAGATTCCGATCTCGATGCATTGCTGGCAAGGCGACGATGTCGTCGGTTTTGAGAAAAAGTCGGGCAGTTCCGGCGGCGGCATCCAGGCCACCGGGAACCACCCCGGTCGTGCCCGCACGCCGGACGAATTGCGGGCCGATCTCGACTATGCCTACTCGCGCATTCCCGGCCGTCATCGGCTGAATCTTCACGCGATGTATCTGGACACGGATGAAAGTCCCGAGAGAGACGAGATCGAGTTCCGCCACTTCGCGCCTTGGGTCGACTGGGCCAAGGATCAGGGCATAGGGCTGGACTTCAATCCGACCTTTTTTGCCCATGCCAAGGCCGACGACAACCTGACGCTCAGCCACCCTGACAAGGGAATCCGCGATTTCTGGATCGAACATGGCAAGCGCACCCGTGAGATCGCAGCGCAGATGGGCGACGCGCTGGCCAGCCCGGTGGTGAACAACATCTGGGTGCCCGATGGCTACAAGGACGTTCCAATCGACCGCATGGCCGCCCGCGCCCGGCTTGAGGCATCGCTGGATCAAATGCTGGCGCAGAAGATTGACAAGAACCGGATGCTGGACGCGGTGGAAAGCAAGCTGTTCGGCATCGGGGTCGAGGCCTGCACCGTCGGCAGTCACGAATTCTATCTCGGTTATGCGATCCGCAACAACACGGTGTTGTGCCTCGACATGGGGCATTTCCACCCGACCGAGAACATCGCCGACAAGCTGAGTTCGGTGGCCCTGTCGGTGGACGAGATCCTGCTCCATGTCTCGCGCCCGATGCGCTGGGACAGCGACCACGTCATTCTGCAGAACGACGACATCCTGATGATGGCGCAGGAATTGGTGGCATCAGATCTTCTGGGGCGCACCCATGTCGGGCTCGATTTCTTCGATGCCACGATCAGCCGCACCGCTGCCTGGGTGATCGGCACGCGCAACATGCAAAAGGCGCTGCTGCGTGCGCTTCTTTTGCCGATGTCCGAGTTGAAGGACGTGGAAAATGCGCTTGATTTCACCAGCCGCCTGATGCTGACGGAAGAGGCCAAGGATTTGCCGTTCGGCGCGGTCTGGGCGGAATTCTGTGCCCGGATGGATGTGCCCTGTGGAAAGGCGCTGATCTCGGATCTGGCGTCCTATCAGTCCAAGGTTGCCGCACGAACCTGATCGGGGCGGCAACAACGCGAACGGCAATTGCCAACTCCCCGTCAACGTGCCGTTCGCGCCATGCTCATCTTTTCGTCTGCGCTGATGCGTTTTGGGCTAGGCGTCAGAGAACCGAAAAACTCGGCTCGCTGTGTCGTGGAAAATCGAGCGAACCTCCGACTTGGAGCGATCGGCCAAGACCGTCTTCAACTGCTCGAATTGGCGCGATACGGGGCAATTCACAATCTCAACCGGCGCGTTTGATCCATAGAACACGCGGTCCGCGCCGATGCTGTCCAGAAGATGGTGAACAAACGGGGTCAGGGCGGTCGCATCCCAGGATTTGCTGACTGTCCACAAACCCGAAAGTTTGACGCACACGTTTGGCAGTGACGCAAGTCTTGCAATACCACGACGCCAGCGCGCGGCATTGTCCGGCTGATCGGGCTCAAGCGTGCCAAAATGATCTACGACAATCTGTAGCTGTGGGACCGAGTGCGCAAACTCGGCCAGTTCGTCAAGCTGGTCGGGGACCACAACCATCTCAAGGCACAGTTCCTGGTCGGCCAGGTATTGCGCAACGTTTCTGAAGACTGGTGACTCAAGAACGCCTGATTCCGAAGCCACGCGCCACCTGCCGGCGTGATCCCAAGCTACCGGCGATCGCACGCCGCGCAGCGCTGGAAAGGCGCGGTGGCGATCAACAAGGTCGCGCGCGCCTTCTGACATCAAGTCCACGGCACCGACAATCGCCAGCGGCCAGCCAGATTGATCCGACACATCCTGCAGCCACCGGGTTTCTTCCACGGGGTCCGTCGCACCGCAATGGGCCTCAACATGAACGCTGCCCGTCAGCTGCCGGTCCCCAAAGGCCGTACGATGCTCGTCTAAAAGATAGTCTCGCGCGATGCCGCGCTTGTCCCCAAACCGGGCGGCGGGCGCATCTGGCACCAGCCACCGATACGGGAAACGGTCGATTTGCCAAAGATGGTGGTGGCCGTCGATGATCGGCAGGTTGTCGAACAGGTCGTCAAAGCCAGATGACCGGGAGGGTTGGCTGATGTCCATTTACTGCGCAGGTCAATAAGTTGCCCGACCACCGGAAAGATCAAAGACTGACCCCGTGGTAAAGCTGTTCTCGGGTGAGCACAGCCAAACGATCATGGATGCCGCCTCTTCGAGTTCAAGAAACCGCCCGCGCGGAATTTTCGACAGCATGTAGTCGATATGCTCTTGCTTCATCTGATCGAAAATTCGTGTGCGCGCGGCGGCAGGGGTCACGCAGTTTACGGCAATATCCATGTGCGCCAGCTCTTTTCCCAGCGACTTGGTCAATCCAATGACACCCGCTTTCGACGCCGAATATGCCGAGGCATTGGGGTTGCCTTCTTTGCCCGCAACCGATGCGATGTTCACGATCCGCCCGTATTTTGCCGAGATCATTGAAGGAACAATCGCGCGGTTGACATGAAACGTGCCCAACAAGTTGATCTCGGTAATCGCCTTGAACTCATCGACAGGATAATCGACCAAGGGTGCGTTTGACCCCGCAATTCCTGCTGAGTTCACCAGGATCGAAACCGGTCCACCCAGAGAAATTGTACGTTCTGCTGCGGCTTCCACGCTTTGCCAATTGCTGACGTCCACATGGCAGGCGAATGCCCCGTTGCCAAGTTCGGTCGCGGCCTTTTCTGCAAGATCCGTGTCCAGATCCCAGACTGCGACACGCACACCATTCCGGGTCAGTTTGTCAGCCACTGCCCGGCCAATTCCCTGCGCGCCGCCGGTTACAACTGCCATTTGTTCCATTGTGTCACTCCGCATTGACCATCTCGGCCAGTTTAATGTTGAAAGGGGTGCCTCCGGCATTTGACGAGCCGAGGATCGCGTGCATCGCTTCAACCGCGCGGGCCCCGACATGCCCCGGGCTTTCGTTCTTCCCGCGTCCCAGCGCGATATCGACAAGGCGACCGGCGGGACCTTCGCAGCTGTAGGCCCAGGCACCCTTTGGCACCGTGGCTGTTTCGGTTTCACCGTTGCCAAGCTTCAGGGTCAACCGTTCGGTTTCGATGTCCAGCACGACGGACCCTTTCGCACCATAGAGACGAATGTCGACTTCAAAACCGTGACCGTCCGGGACGCCGCAACTGCCAGAGAAAACCCCGGTCGCTCCGTTTGTGAAACGCACAGACGCGGCATCATGCAGATCGATGAAGGTAGGGGCGTCGAATGTCATGGACTGCACCTGTGCCGTTCGCAAATCGGTCAGCCAGAATAGCAATCCAAGCGCATGAGAAAGCTGACCGTAAGCATAGCCGCCGCCTTGATCCGGGGATTCCCATGTCGAGCGGTCCGGTTGGATTGCGATGTGCTTCCAGCGCCCCATGCCTTGCCCCGAGAATATCCCGCGCGTGAAAGAGGCCATGTGGCAGACTACATGTTCGATTTCACCGATCCGGGAAATCATTTCGCGTGCTGCGTCCAGGCCGGGCTTGTAGTTCCAGCCATACGCAACCAGCAATTCGCGCTTTGATCCTTCCGCCACTCTGACAAGGTCCCATGCCTCTGCCGGTTCCAGGCACATCGGCTTTTCGACCAACACGTGGCATCCTTTTTCCAGGAAGGCTTTTGCCTGCTCATAGTGCAGGTCATGCGGGGACGCGATGACCGCGATGTCGACGTCGCGGTCAAGTACTTCGCGCCAGTTTTCCGTGGCGAAGGCGAAACCGAATTCCTTTTGAATCAAGTCCAACTCGGGCCGACCCAACCGGCACACGCTGTCCAGTTCCACCTCGGGCCGCGCCGCGAGAACTGGAATGTGCATGCGATAAGCAAAATGCCCCGCACCGATAACTGCTGCTTTTACCATTTGATCCGGTCTCCGAAATTGAACGGCTTGGACGGGGCGAGGCGGTTCACGTGCTGCCCCTGATCTGCAGGCGATAGCCGACATCCTTGATCTGCTGTCTGGGCGCTGCGCCATTCAATCTGTCGATCAGCTGCGTCGCTGCCTGTTCACCAATTTCGCGTCCACGGATGCGAACCGTGGTCAGCGGGACCGGCAACAAGGCAGACAGGCTCAGGTCACCAAATCCGGCGATGGCAACGTCGTCGGGGACAGAAACTCCGTGCGACATGCACCAAAGCATGGCGCCATGGGCGGGAAGTTCCGCAAGGAAAAACACGGCGTCTGGCTTGCGGTCACGGGCCATCAATTCGCGCAGAATAGGGCCGCCCGCCTCAATGGTCGCAGGGTTGTTGAATTCGACAATTGTATCCGGGCGGATCTCTCGACCGGCCTGTGTCATCGCGTCGATGAAGCCTCGTGTCCGGTCGGCGGCCTGGTCATTGTTGAGCGATGCGCCCCCAACCATCACAATTTCCTGGTATCCCTTTTCGATCAGGTAACGAGTCATCTCGGCGGCAGCGGCGTGGTTGTTGAAACCGACCGCGCTGTCGATCACGTTGTCACGCACGTTCCACGCCTCGACGACGGGGCCGGGGAAACGGTCCAGAAGTCTGCGGGTTGCGTCAGTGTGTGAGAACCCGGTCAGGATGATTGCGTCCGCCTGGCGGGCGATGAATGTCCTGACGGCCTCTTCTTCAAGTTCCGGCGACCAGTTGCTGACGGCCAACAGCATTCGCTGCCCATTCGGTTCGAGTGTCTTCGAAACCCCCTCAGCAAAATCGGCAAAAAGTGAACTGGCGAGAATTGGCACAACCACGCCAATCATGTCCGAACGCTGCGATACAAGAGAGCGGGCGGCGAGATTTGGGATATAGCCGATCTCGTCAATGGTCTTTTGTATCTTGTCGCGCGTCGCGGGGTGAACGGTATCCGGTTCTCGGAGCGCACGGGAAACGGTGATAAGCGACAGCCCCGCAGCGCTGGCCACGTCTTTGAGCGTCACTTTCTTGCCGACCTCATTCGCCATGCGATTCTCACTTCCCCTGTGCCGCGCGCGCCGCTTTTGCGAGCCAGCCGGCGTTCAAAACAGATCAAAAACTCAGTTTTCGATTTTCAATTGACATACGGGTATCATTGCATCTAGGTTCCGTCAATATCAAATGATACACGTATGTCATTCGATTCTCGGCGCCGCACAGGGCCGCGCCACAAACGGGAGGAAAACCATGACTAACCCAATTAGCCGGCGCCGGTTCCTGGGCACCACGGCCGCAGCAGGGGCAGCTGCACTTGCCCCCCTGAACAGCGCGTTTGCCGCCTCGGGCGAGCTTTCGGTGTGGAAATTCGGTGGGACGCCGAATGAGGTCGAGCAGTGGGCCGGGCGCAATGATGCATTTTCAGCGGGTCACCCCGACATCAACCTGAACTACTCATACTTCAACGGGCAGATCCGCCGTCAAAAGATATTGGCGGGTTTCCAGACCAAACGTCTGGCCGACGTGATTATCGCCTTCGGTCAAGATATCCCGGAATTTGTCGGTTTCGACATGGTGCAGCCGCTGGATGACATTGCCGCCGACAAGATCCCCGGCTGGAAAGACCGTATTGTTCCCGAGGTCATGAACTCGGGAATGCATGAGGGTAAGCTTTATGGCCTGCCGACCTACGTTGACATGGCCAGCTTCCTTGCCGTGAACCTAGATGCGCTGGAAGAGGCCGGTTTCGACCGTCCCCCGGCGACCTGGGAAGAGTTGCGTGAATACGCCAAGGCCATGACCAAGCCTGACCGTCCAGGTCTTGCTTTCCCGGCGACAACAGCACCTGTCGACATCAATATCTTTGAGGGCATCGCCTATGCCAATGGTGGTCGGATCTTCGACGAAGAGACCGGCAAGGTTACGTTGAATGACGCCGGTGTGGTTGATGCACTTCAGCTTTATGTCGATCTGATCGCAGACGGGTCGACGCCGGCGGCGACATCGCTGACAGAAACATTCTTCCGTGACACGGCGCAACTGTTCGGTCAGGGCCGCTCGGCGATGTGGATCGGCCTGTCGTGGCTGAACACCCCCTGGGGCGTGAACGACGACGTTCGGTGGACCGGCGTGCCGATGCCGCGCCCTGATACACCATCCGGCAGCTATGCCCCGGTCAATGCGATCATGGATCCGACTGCCATCTTGATGGTGTCGTCGCGTGCCAAGAACCCTGAAGCAGCTGTCGAGTACCTCGATTTCTGGTCTCAGGACGAGCAGTTGGAAATCTGGGGTGGTCAGCCCGAGGTCGCACGAATTCCCGCAGGCAAGGCCGCGTGGGACAATGCAGAGCTTGCCGAGGTCTGGCCGAATTGGGTCGAAGCCTACAACGCGGGTTCGTTGTTCGAAGGTGCTGCCCCGATGCCGCGTTTCATTGGCGTTTCGGCCATCGAATCCGCGCTGGGAACCGCCATTCAAGAGGCGGTCCTTGGCCAGAAAACGCCGCAGCAGGCGCTGGACGACGCAACAAAAGCAGCACAGGCGCAGATCGATCTGATCCGCGGCTGATCTGAACCAGCAAGCAAGGGGCTCGATGACCATGCAAAACGACCGCCTATTGGCGTATTTCATGATACTGCCCGTGGTGGCCGCCGTTCTGGCGTTCGTCATCGGGCCCACCTACAACGTGGGCACGCTCAGCCTGACGAAAATCGTCATGGGCCAAGAGCGCGGCTTTGGCACGTTCAGCAACTTCACCGCCCTGACATCGGATCCGGTGTTCTGGTTGGTGATGAAAAACACCGCGATCTGGATCCTTGGCGGCACGCTTATGTGCGTTCTGGTGGGGTTGGGTGTGGGGACCTTCCTTGCCATCGACAGCCGGATGACGACCGGGCTGCGCGCCCTGATCCTTCTGCCGTGGGTCTTGCCTGACGTGGTGACTGCAATGGCATGGAAGTGGATGTTGCACGGGCAGGTCGGGATCATCGGTCAAACCCTGGAATCCACTGGGTTGACCGAAGAGACGATCTCGTTCCTTGGGGATCCAAAGCTGGTCATGTGGACCCTTGTTGTCGTGCTGATCTGGCGCAAGATGCCGCTGGTCGCGCTGATCCTTTGTGCCGCTATCCGCTCCGTTCCCGATGATCAGATCGAGGCGGCACGTATGGATGGCGCCACCGCGTTCGAACGGTTCCGCTTCGTCGTCATTCCCAACATCGCGTTTTCGCTGACCGCCGTAACTGTCATCTCGATGATCTGGATCACGGCTGAATTTGCCTTGCCCTGGATCATGACTGGTGGCGGGCCCGCCAACGCCAGCCAAATCATGGCGACCTACATCTATCAACAGAGCTTCGAGTTCTTCAATTGGGGCGTCGCGTCGGCCATGTCGGTCATCAATCTCGTGATGCTGGCGTCGATTGTTGGTCTTTACCTCTACATTAACCGCCGCTCCTGGGCATCGGAGGGTTCGAAATGAACGAGACACCCCGCACGCTTTATTGGTTGGCCCTCAGCCTGGTCGGTTTGGTCATCGCCATTTACATCCTGTTTCCGATCTTCTGGCTGTTCCTGGCTTCATTCAAGACACAGGCCGAGCTTGCAGCCCTGCCGATTTCGTTCTGGCCGGAAGCTCCGACGCTGGACGCTTACAAGGCGCTGTTCTCGCCTACACACCAGAAAGGACAGCTTCTGGACTGGCCGCGCCTGATCGGAAACAGCTTCTTCATCGCGATCAGTTCGACAATCTTGGTGGTGTTTTTCGGGACACTTGCTGGATACGCATTCGCCCGGCTCCACTTTCCCGGGCGTGACCTGATCCTTGGCGGTCTCCTCATCAGCCGCATGTTCCAGGGCGCCGCATTGCTTCTGCCGACCTACCGGCTGATGAGCATGATTGGCCTGCAAGACAGCCCCATCGGCCTTGTTCTCCTATACTCAGCTTTTGGTCTGCCCTTCGCGACTTGGATCATCGCATCTTCCTTGCGCGAAATCCCGCGTGAGCTTGAGGAAAGCGCGATGATGGATGGCGCAAGCCGTCTGCAGAGCATGGCACTCGTTGTTCTGCCGCTGGCGACGCCCGCGCTGATCACTGCCGCCATGTGGCACTTTGTAGGCGCATGGTCAGAGTTCGCCTTTGCCTCGATCCTTCTGGAATCCAATGAGAACAAGACCGTGACCATCGGGCTTGCCAGCTTTGTCGAACTTTTCACCCTCGAATTCCAGTTCGTCGGAGCGGCAGCAACAATCGTCGCCTTGCCGATCATGCTCGTCTTCTTCTTCGGTCAGCGCTACTTCACGCGCGGCCTATTGGCGGGGGCGGTAAAAGGATGATGATCCGTTCGATAACTGCGCGCGCTGTTGACGTCGGGTTCCAGAGGCAGGCGCTTCAGACAACCCGCGTTGCGTCGCCGATGTCTCAGTTTCCCCGGTTTGCCGAAGCGCGGGCCAGCTGGATGTGGCCAACCAAGAAGGTCTTTGTCCGCGTCGAGGCTGACACTGGTGTCATCGGTTGGAGTTGCACCAACGGTGGTGAAGTGGTCGAGATGATCATCAATTCGCACTTGGCCCGATTGCTCGAGGGTGAGTCCTTTGATGATCTCGAAATGCTAAACCGACAAATGTCCGCGTCCCTGTTGCCGAACGACCGTTCGGGCTTTGCAATGATGGCGGTCGCGGGTATCGACATCGCCTTGTGGGACTTGACGGCCAAGTCCAAGGCGACATCGCTGGTGGATCATTTGGGGGGTGCCTCAATCGACAGCGTGCCTGTCTACATGACAACGCCGCGCCCCGAGGCATTTGCCGGGACCTACTGGCCGGGGCTCAAGGCTGCGGCACCCTACGGCCCCGAAAGCGGGCAGGAAGGGCTTGAGGCCAATGTCGCACTGATGCGCCGATTTGCCGAAGCTGCGGGTCCAGACGTTCCAATCATGATCGACGCTTTCCTTGCCTGGGACGCCGACTATACGCTGCGATTTGCCGAAGCCGTCTCGGATCTGCCGGTTGCTTGGATCGAAGATCCCATTCCGCCGCAGGACATTGAGGGGTTGCAGCGCATTCGCGACGCATTGGACCCGAAGATTGACCTTGCGCTTGGGAACTTCGCGTTTTCGCTGGCTGATTGCGCCGACCTGTTGCGCAGCGGTGTGGTCGGTGTCCTTCAGCCGGATGTTGCATGGGCGGGCGGTGTCACTGAAACGCTTCGAATTCTGGATCTGGCCGGAGAAACGAAGACCAGAGTAATCCTTCACAACACCTGCGAACAGCCTTGGGCGCTGGCTCTGGCTGCCACGCGCCAGGTTGATGCTCTGGTGGAGTGTGTCGATAGGGGCGAGACGTCTCCGCTCTATAGTTTGATGGGTCCGCGACCCGAGATTTCGGATGGCCGTGTCGCCATTTCCCGTGACCCCGAGGGCAATCGCCCACCTGACTCAGTTCTGCCCGCGTTCGAGGCGGACACATCATCATCCAAGGGAGGTTGATCCAATGGGATCTGTTGCACTTAGAAACATCCGCAAGTCCTATGGTGCGGTCGAGGTCCTGCATGGCATCGACCTTGATATCGCCGACGGCGAATTCACCGTTCTGGTCGGGCCATCGGGTTGTGGCAAGTCCACCCTGCTGCGCTCAATCGCCGGTCTGGAGACCATTTCGAACGGCGAGATCGCCTTGGACGGAGCGGTCATCAACAAGTTGCAGCCCAAGGAACGTAACATTGCCATGGTGTTCCAGAATTATGCGCTGTACCCGCACATGAATGTGGCCAAGAACATGGCCTTCTCGCTGCGGTTGGCCAAGCAGCCCAAGGATGAGATTGACCGCAAGGTGCGCGACGCGGCCGAGATCCTCGACCTCGCTCCGTTACTGGATCGTTATCCACGTCAACTGTCAGGCGGTCAGCGTCAGCGTGTCGCCATGGGCCGCGCCATTGTACGCGACCCCGAAGTTTTCCTGTTCGACGAGCCGCTTTCGAACCTTGACGCCAAACTGCGCGTCCAGATGCGGGCTGAGATCAAAGAACTGCACCAGCGACTGAAAACAACGACGATCTATGTCACACATGACCAGATCGAGGCCATGACAATGGCAGACAAGATCGTGGTGATGCGCGGCGGTCACGTGGAGCAGATAGGATCACCGCTTGAGCTTTACGACCGACCGGCCAGTGTCTTCGTGGCAGGGTTCATCGGCTCTCCGGCTATGAATTTCCTGCCAGCGGCGGCAACGGGCGGAACACTCGTTACCAAGTCCAGCGTTTCGGTGGGGAAAGCGCCCGCTGGGGTGGACGAGGGGCGCTCGGTGATTGCCGGATTCCGTCCCGAGGATCTGCGCCTGGCCGACAGCGGCATGCCAGCCAAGGTGGTTGTGGTTGAGCCGACTGGCGCCGAGACCCAGCTGATGCTGCGCATGGCCGACGGTGACATCGTCTTTACTACGCGCGACAGGATTTCTGTCGGCCCTGGCGACACCGTTCATCTTCAGATCGAGCCCGGCAAACTGCACTGCTTCGACGCCGAGACAGAGGCGGCCATCCGTCAGGACGCGGCCGGACAATGAAGATCAGCGACGTCAAGGTCATCCGGTTCAAGACCCATGCCGACCGATGGGACATCGGTCATGCTCGGCTGAAAAAGAACGCCGAAGTCATCCAGACTGTAACCCGTATCGAAACTGATGAGGGGCTGGTCGGACATTTCTTTGGTGGCGGCAAACATGGCGATCAGGATGGCATGACGCCCGACGAACAACGCCTGATCGAAGGTCAGGTCCGCGACATGATCCTTGGTGCTGATCCCTTCGACCGGGAACTGATCTGGAAATGGATGTGGGTGCGCAACATTCCCGAAGTGGCTCAAAGCGTGATTGACTGCGCCTTGTGGGACTTGGCCGCCAATGCCGCTGGCCTGCCGGTCTACAAGCTGATGGGCGGCGCGCGCGACAAGGTGCCCGCCTATGCGTCGACCTATCCCAACATCGGGCAACCGCAGGTTTATGCAGAGCACGCGCTTGCCTGCAAAGCGGAAGGCTATCAGGCCTACAAAATCCACCCGCATTACTTCTGGAACCCTGACACCGGGTTGCCCACCAATGGCCGCCCCTCGAACATTCGCGCAGATATCGAGACCATCAACCTCGTGCGCGAGGCGGTCGGGCCGGACATGGTGCTTATGTATGATGTCTGGGGCACATATCACACGATCGAGGAAACCATCAAAGTCGGGCGCGAGCTTGAGCGCAATGATTTTTACTGGTTCGAGCATCCAATGCCGGAATACCGCGTGGAAAGCTATCGTCGCCTGTGCCGTGAACTGTCGATCCCAATCCTTGCGCCCGAAATCGCCGCAGGAGGGGTGTTCACCCGGGCCGAATGGATCCTTCAAGGCGCCTCGGACATGAGCCGCATGGACATCCGGCGCGGCGGCATCACCGGCTGCCGAAAGACCGCCATCGTCTGCGAAGCCTACGGACAGCGCTGCGAAATCCACATGGCCGGTTGGGGCAACCTTCAGGTCATGGGGGCGACGTCGGAAGACACCAGCGAATGGTACGAAAAGGGGCTTCTGGCGCCAGGTGTCGATTATGATGCGCCGCACCCCTACCTGAATGGCAATTGCGACCCGATGGATGCCGACGGTTATGTGCCGCTGCCGGACCGACCGGGTCTCGGGTACGACATTGTCTGGGACTACATCGGCGATAACCGGGTGGCGGCATGACCACCTATCGCAAAGCCTGGACCATGCGCCTGCGCAAGGGCGCAGAGCTGGACTATGACGCGGCACATGCTGCCGTTTGGCCCGAGCTTCTGTCCCAGATGCGGACTTCGGGAATCCGGCGTTTCTTCCTTTTTCGCAGTGGACAGACGATCTTTGCGTTTCAGGAGCGGGACCATCCGTTTCCGGCAGTGGACACCGCGCCGAGCGATACCACCGCGCGCTGGTGGGCGCGGATGGCCGAGTTGATGGAAACGGATCCCAGCGGGCGGCCAATTCACTACCCCCTGAACGAAGTCTTTGCCCTGACCGAAACGGAGACAGACATATGACCGGATTGACCGGAATAGTTCCCATCCTACTAACCCCTTTCAATGCTGATGGGTCGATTGACTACGGAAGTTTGCGGCTAGAAGTGGATGCGATGATCGGGGCGGGCGTACATGGCGTTGGCATCGCCATTGGCAGCGAAATCTTCAAGCTGACCCGCGAAGAGCGACGCGACATGCTGCGTGCCGTTGCCGATCAAATCGAAGGACAGATGCCCGTTATCATGAATGTGTCGGCACCGGGAACGGACGTGGCCGTTCAGCTTGCCACAGAAGCCGCCGAGGCCGGGGCAACACGCCTGATGATCTGGCCCCCGGATTTCTTTGCCACGGGGCCGGACTCGGTTATCGAACACATCGACTGGATCGCATCCGCGACCGGCCTTCCCATCGTATTGCAGGACGTACCGCAGGCCCCGATTTCACCCGCGCTGGCTCTGCGCATCGCCGAAGCAATCCCGCTTGTCGACACGATCAAGGTGGAAACGCAGCCCACCGTTGCGCAGGTGCAGTCAATGGTCAGTGCCGCTGGCGACAAACTGACGATCCTTGGCGGAGCCGGAGGGGGGACACTGGTCGAGGAATATCGTCGCGGCGCGCGTGGCACGATGCCTTTTGCAAGCCAGGCGGTCGAGTTCATGCAGGTCTGGCAGGCTTTGAACAGGGGTGAAGACGACGATGCCGCCCAACTGATTGAAAACCGCATTCTGCCTATCAGTCGTCTGGGGTTCCAGTCGGCGGACCTGTTCTATCACATCCACAAGGCGTTGCTGGAGCAGCGTGGTGTTTTCAAGTCAGCCCGCGTCAGGTGCCCGACCGCCAAACCTGATCCGGTCACCAGGGCCGAAATCGACAGAATGGTGGCGCGGATGTCGAAAAAACAACAAAAACAAGAGGAACTTACATGAAACTTATGCGCGTCGGTCCAAAGGACCACGAACGCCCCGCCATTCTCCATGCCGACGGCAGCATTCGCGACCTAAGCGGGATCGTCGAGGATATCGCCGGACTTGCACTATCACAGGAGTCACTGGATCAACTGCGCGCCATTGATCTTGCGACCCTGCCGACCATCGATCCGTCCGAGCGGATCGGGGCATGCGTCGGCCGGGTAGGAAAGTTCATCTGCATTGGTCTCAACTACGCCGATCACGCCGCGGAAAGCGGCATGGATGTCCCGACGGAACCTGTGGTTTTCATGAAGGCGACCTCTGCGATCTGCGGTCCCAATGACGATGTCATCCTTCCGCGCGGCGCGGAAAAGGGCGATTGGGAGGTGGAACTTGGAGTGGTTATCGGGGAAGAATCCCGCGATGTGTCCGAAGCTGACGCCATGGATCATGTGGCGGGATATTGCGTGATCAACGACATATCGGAACGTGCTTTTCAGCTGGAACATGGCGGACAGTGGGTCAAGGGCAAGTCGGCGGACACCTTTGGTCCGACCGGTCCATGGCTGGTGACCAAGGACGAGGTCGCCGATCCGAAAAACCTGGGAATGTGGCTTGAGGTCAACGGCGAACGGGTCCAGGACGGGTCGACCCGGACCATGATCTTCGGTGTTGCGCAAGTAGTGTCATACCTTTCGCGCTACATGTCCCTTCAACCGGGCGACATCATCTCGACCGGAACCCCTCCCGGCGTCGGATTTGGCTTCCAACCCCCGCGATTTCTGAAGGACGGAGACGAAATGCGGTTGGGTATCGAGGGATTGGGCGAACAACGGCAATTGGTTCGCAAAACCTAATCTGCTTTTACGGGTCGAATTATGGCGCTTTGGTAGCCTGATCTTTACGCGCAGAGCAGCGAAGAGTGTCGTGTGCGGGTCGTATTCCCTGGGCGCATCGCGCCGTTGTAAACCGTTGCGGCTGATGAAGTTAATGCCACTCTGCACCCGACACTATTCCACACGAGGTTTCCTGTGTGACCTCGGGAATATGGTTTGAGACGGCCCATCTGCTCTTGGCTCAACCAAAAAAGGTCAGACACGTTCGCCGCTTGTTTTTTGCGCGGTGAAACGCACAGCCGCCATTCTTTTAAGACGGGGCTGGGACGTTTCAAAACAAGGTCTTTGGGGCGTGCCGAAAGACATGGTGCCGGAATTTTCGAGGTCCGCGCGTGCGGTGGAAATCTGGGCGGCACTGCATTCATTGGGGCGTTCGGGTTTGGAAGACCTGATCAATCGTACGTGTGGGCATGCTCGGAAACTGGCCGATGGGCTGGCCGAACTGGGATTTGACATCTTGAATGATGTTGTTCTGAACCAGGTGGTCGCAGCACTTCCTGATGCGGACGGTTGGTCGGGCAGGTTATCGGACGACGTGCAGAAAAGCGGCGACGCATGGTTCGGGCCCACGCACTGGAACGGTCGCGAAGCCATCCGGTTCTCGGTTTCGTCCTGGAAGACCACGGAAAGCGACACAAAAACAACGCTGGACGCCGTGAAAGCGGCGCGGTCGCGGCTTGTTATGGGATGAGCAATATCCGGCGAAAACGGGACAATCAGTGTTTGCACGCGGCAGGATGATTTTCTTTCAGACAAGCAGAAAAACCATCGATCAGGCGGCTGGGGACAAGGCTTCGGCCCGTGGCTGGGGTTTCTACGACGAAATTCGCCGGGTCTGGAGAACCGTCTCAGCCCAGCCAAGCTTGGGGGTCAGACCGCTTGTGCCGCGTTGATGGCGCGCTTCCACCTGCTGTATTTCGCGTTGCGGGTATCAAGGTCCATTTGCGGTTCAAAGCTGTGGTCCAGCGCCCAATGAGCAGCCATTTCTGCGGGGCCGGGAAAAACGCCGGCAAACTGACCGGCCAGCCACGCCGCGCCCATGGCCGTGGTTTCAATGACCTTCGGCCGATCGACCCGCGCATGGAGGATGTCCGCCAGGAATTGCATGGCATGGCGAGAAGCACTCATGCCGCCGTCGACCCGAAGCGTTGCGTTGCCGCAGGTTCCCATGTCGGCCTGCATCGCTTCCAGCAGATCACGGGTCTGGTAACCGACGCTTTCCAGCGCCGCTCGGGTCAGTTCCCGAGGGCCCGAATTGCGGGTCAGTCCAAACACTGCACCGCGGCAGCCCGGGTTCCAGTAGGGCGCACCAAGACCGGTGAATGCGGGCACAAGGACCAAGTCCTGAGACGGATCGGCCGATTCTGCCAGAGACTGAGTGTCGCTTGCGGATCCAATGATTCCCAGCCCGTCGCGCAGCCATTGGACGACTGCCCCCGCGATGAAAATGGACCCCTCCAGCGCATAGGTTGGCGTGCCGTCAAGTTGATAGGCGATCGTGGTCAGCAGGCGGTTCTTGCTGGTCACGGGTTTTTGCCCGGTGTTCATCAGGGCAAAACAACCGGTGCCATAGGTCGACTTCATCATACCCGGTTCAAAGCAAGCCTGTCCAACCGCGGCCGCCTGCTGATCGCCGGCAACGCCAAGAATGGGAATGCGCCCACCAAAAATTTCCGTTTCCCCAAACTCTGCGGCGCAATCCTTGACCTGGGGCAAAAGGGCCATCGGGATGTCGAACATGTCGCACATGGTCTGTGACCAATGGCCTTTGCGGATGTCATAAAGCATGGTCCGCGCGGCATTGGTGGCGTCAGTCACATGCGCCGCGCCGCCGGTCAGTCGCCAGATCAGCCAACTGTCGACCGTACCGAAGGCCAGCTCGCCCGCCGCCGCCCGCGCCCGCGCTCCGTCTACATGGTCAAGGATCCAGCGCAGCTTGGTCGCCGAGAAATAGGGATCAAGCAGAAGCCCTGTTTTTTCGGTGACAACCGTTTCGTGCCCCGAGGCGCACAGCCCGCGGCACAGGGATGCGGTCCGGCGGTCCTGCCACACAATGGCGTTATGGATCGGCAGGCCGGTTGCCCTGTCCCAGACGACCGTGGTCTCACGCTGGTTGGTGATCCCGATCGCGGAAATTCCCGCGGCAGAAAGGTCGGCTTTGCGGATCGCAGCCCGACTTGTCGCCTCTGCTGTGGCCCAAAGGTCCATCGGGTCGTGTTCGACCCAGCCATTGCTTGGAAAGTGCTGCGGGAATTCCTGCTGAGCCGTTGCGACGGGGGCCATGGCCGCATCGAATATGATGGCGCGGGTCGATGTTGTGCCCTGGTCGATGGCAAGAATATGGGTCACGCCGAACCTCGCGTGTTCTGCCGCATCCACGCGTCAACGGCGGTTTTCTGCTCCTCGTTCATAAGCAACCCCAGCTTGGTGCGGCGCCATAGAACATCGTCGCCGGTGAGGGCAAATTCGCGGTCACGAAGCCACCTCAGTTCGGCCTCGGTCAGGGTTGCTCCGAAGTCGTGGCCAAGGTCGGCCGCGGACTGAGCGGCACCAAGCCATTGTCGTGCGCAAGTGCCATAGGTGCGCACCAGTCGGCCTGCATGGGCTCGATCAAGGAAGGGGTAGTCGCGCAAAAGCCCGTCGGTAAGGGGTGCCGCCCCGTCCCAGGGAAAGTCTCCGCCGGGCAATGGCACCCCGGCTGTCCATGCCCCCGACGGGCAAAACTTGTTCACGGCAGCCTGCGCCAGTTTCCGATATGTGGTGATCTTACCGCCAAAGACATTCAACAGCGGCGCGCCGTCAGTGTTCAATGACAGGACATAGTCGCGCGTCGCAGCCGTGGCCGAGCTTGCGCCGTCGTCATAAAGCGGCCGGACACCTGAATAGCGCCAGACGATATCGTCCGGTGTGACGGCTGTGCGGAAATAGTCCGAGACGAAATCGCACAAATAGGCCGCTTCCTCATCGCTACAATGCACGGAGTCCATATCGGCGTCGTGGTCGACGTCAGTGGTGCCGATCAGGGTGAAGTCCTGCTCATAAGGAATTGCGAATACAATGCGCCCGTCAGCACCCTGCAGGATATAGGGCTGGTCATGGTCGAACAGTTTGCGCGTTACGATGTGGCTGCCGCGAACAAGTCGGATCTTTTCCTCGGTGTCCATGCCAATCGTACCGTTCAGGATCTGTGCAACCCACGGCCCGCCGGCATTGACCAGATTGCGCGCAGTGCGTTCCGACAGCTTTCCGGTTTCAACATCCTCTAGCGTGATGGTCCAGACGTCATCGCCGCGGCGCGCCGAGGTGACACGCGTGCGCGTCACAATCTCGGCACCGCGGTCGGCGGCGTCGCGGGCATTCAGAACGACCAGGCGCGAATCCTGAACCCAGCCATCAGAATATTCAAACCCGGTGCGATATATGTCCTTCAACGGTGCGCCCGTCGGGTCGGTGGTAAAGTCAACCGCCCGCGTCGGCGGCAAAATCTTGCGCCCGCCCAGGTGATCATAGAGGAACAAGCCAAGCCGCAGCAGCCAACGCGGTCGAAGACCCCGGTGATGCGGCAGGACAAAGCGCATCGGCCAACTGATATGCGGCATAGCCCGGATCAGCACCTCGCGCTCTTTCAACGCTTCGCGGACCAGCCGGAATTCGTAATACTCCAGATAGCGCAATCCGCCATGGAACAGTTTGGAAGAAGCGGACGAAGTCGCCTGAGCAAGATCACCCTGTTCAGCCAGCGTGACAGACAAGCCCCGGCCTGCGGCGTCGCGGGCAATTCCGCACCCGTTCACGCCGCCGCCGATGACAAAAAGATCGACGGGTTCGGTTTGCATCGGAATAGTTCGCTCAGCGCAGCCGATTTTCGGACGTTGCGTCAAAGAACATGGCGTCTGCCGGGTCGAAAGTGACCTTTACACTTGCACCTTCCGGGATCATCTCGTCACCCTTGGTTTCGACCACGATACGTTCGCCGGTGGTGGTCTGAAGATAGTCATAGGCCACCCCTCCCAGCCGTTCGCGAATGTCGACTGTCACGGGGCCCTCGGCCTCTTGCACCGCAAGGTGCTGTGGGCGCAGGCCGACGATTACTTCGGCGCCCTCGCCGGGAAGCGCGACAGAGGTGGGGATTGCGACATTGTCCAGTGCGGGCACAACAACTTGCCCGCCCGAAACCTTGCCGGCCATGAAGTTCATGCTGGGCGAGCCGATGAAGCCGGCGACAAAGCGGTTGTCCGGGTTCTGATACAGTTCCATCGGGCTGCCGACCTGCTCGATATGTCCGGCACGCAGCACGACTATCTTGTCCGCCAGGGTCATCGCCTCGACCTGGTCATGGGTGACATAGATCATCGTCGCGCCGATCTCTTTGTGCAGGCGCGCGATTTCCACCCGCATGTCGACGCGCAGTTCGGCGTCAAGGTTCGACAGCGGTTCGTCGAACAGAAACACCTCCGGACCGCGCACGATGGCCCGGCCAATGGCAACGCGCTGGCGTTGACCGCCCGACAATGCCTTGGGTTTGCGCGCAAGGTACTCGTCCAGCTTCAGGATTCGGCTGGCCTCGCCGACCTTGGACTTGATGGTGGCCTTGTCGACACCATTCATTTTCAGGCCGAAGCCCATGTTTTCTTCCACAGTCATGTGCGGGTAAAGCGCATAGGTCTGGAATACCATCGCCACGCCGCGATCAGCCGGGTCCGCACGAGTCACATCACGGCCCCCTATGGAAATCTGGCCGTCGGTGGTTTCCTCGAGGCCGGCAATCATGCGCAACAACGTGGACTTGCCGCAACCTGACGGACCGACGAAAACGCAGAACTCGCCATCTTCGATCTGCAAGTCTACGCCGTGGATCACCTGTACGTCGCCGTAGCGTTTCACGGCACTTTGAAGTGCGACACCTGACATGGTTTACTCTCTCCCTAGAAGTCTAACTGGCTATTGCGCCAGCGGATATGGCCAGACGGTTGCCTCCGACCCGATTTGTCCGGCAGTCCGAAGCAGCGCGGGACGGAATTTTTCAAGCTCTTCGGGTGACCGGCGGAATGTCGATGTCACAACCGAAATCGCACCTATCACGCGGTTTGAACTGCCAAAGATCGGGGCGGCGATGCTCATGATCCCCTGCTCATGTTCTTCGCGGTCATAGCCCACGCCTTCGACCCGGATCTGTTCCAACTCCGGCAGCAGTGTTTCGGGACCTTTGTGCGTGGCCGGTGTGAATGGCTCGTATTTCTGCTGTTCCAGTGCATTCGCGCGGCGCTCGTCGTCCATGAAGGCCAACATGACCTTTCCGACGCCGGTGCAATGGGCCGGTGACCGGCGGCCGGGCTGTGCCATAGTCTGGAAACCCTGTGACGGGGTCGTCTTTTCGACAAAGACTACGCGGCCGTTTTCCATCTGCGCCAGATGGACCGTTTCGCCGACGTCATTCGCCAGGGTTTCGATGAAGGGCAATGCCAGCGGTGCCAGCGACGACTGGTTCCACGCGTGCCGCGCGATCCGCACCAGACGCATTCCGGGAACATAGACCTGCCGCTCTTCGTCATAAGCCAGCATGCCCTGGCTTGTCAGGGTCTGCAGGATTCGGTGCAGGGTCGCCTTGGGGTAGGGGCTGGCTTCAAGTACTTCGGAAAAGCGCACGGCACGTCCGAACGCGACAACGATATCCAGGATATCAAGCGCCTTTCCGACTGTTCCATCGCTTCCGACCTGCTTGTTCATGCCCAATTTCCGTCGATTGTTGACCGGCTGCCGCTGAAAGCAACTATTGACTTGATAGCAATTTGAGACTATCAGGTCAACATGCAAAACAATTGTTCCATTATTTGGAACTTTGCACTGGAGGAGAAAGGGAGATTCATGTTCCAGAAAGTAAAGGTTCTGACGGCGGCTCTGGCTGCGTCCACGATATTCACTTCGGCGGCCATCGCCGGAGAGCTGGTCATCAATACCGACACATCGGATCCCGCGCCCAAGGCCGCGTTCGAGGCGTTGATTGAAGGTTTCAAGGCGGAAAACCCCGACATTGAGGTGACCTGGAACCTGTTTGACCACGAGGGTTACAAGACGTCGATCCGCAACTTCCTGACCGCCGACGCGCCGGACCTGGCGAACTGGTACGCGGGCAATCGGATGCTACCTTATGTGAATGCGGGGCTGTTTGAGCCGGTCGATGATGTCTGGGAAGAGCATGGGCTGAAAGAATCGCTTGGCTCGTCGCTTGGCTCGATGACTATCGATGGCAAAATCTGGGGCGTGCCGTACACCTATTACCAGTGGGGCGTTTATTACCGCAAAGACCTGTTCGAGCAGCATGGCATCGCCGTGCCCACCAATTGGGAAGAGTTCAAGGCGGCCGGTGCCAAGTTGAACGAGGCGGGGATCACCCCGATCACCATCGGGACAAAGTATCTGTGGACCGCTGGCGGTGTGTTCGACTACCTGAACCTGCGTACCAACGGGTATGATTTCCACATGGCGCTGGGCAAGGGCGAGGTGGCCTGGACCGACGACCGCGTCAAAGCCACCATGAATAACTGGAAAGAGTTGCTGGACGCCGGGTTCTTCATCGAAAACCACGCCGCCTATTCCTGGCAAGAGGCGCTGGCCCCGATGGTGCAGGGTGACGCGGCAATGTATGTCATGGGGAACTTCGCTGTTGCGCCGCTGCGTGAGGCCGGTCTGACCGACGATCAGCTGGGATTCTTCCAGTTCCCGGTCATCAATCCTGAGGTGCCCCTGGCAGAAGAGGCGCCGACCGATACGATCCACATCCCGGCCAACGCGAAGAACAAGGAAGACGCCAAGAAGTTCCTGGCCTACCTCGCGCGCGCCGACGTGCAGTCGCAGATCAACGAAACTCTTGGCCAGCTGCCGATCAACAAGGGCTCGACTGTCGGTGACGACAAGTTCCTTCAGGCTGGCTACGAGATGCTGTCCAACACCGACGGCGGGATCGCCCAGTTCTTTGATCGGGACTATCCGGCGGAAATGGCCAAGGCTGGTATGGAGGGCTTCCAGGAGTTCATGGTCAAACCTGAACGCATGGACGCCATCCTTGAGCGGCTCGAAAAGGTCCGCCAGCGGGTCTACAAGTAACATTCCGCATGAAATGACCCTGTCCGGCGTCGCCGGGCGGGGTTCGCGCGACCGATTTTCGCGCCCGAGGAGGAGACATCATGACAAGCCCGACCGTTCCGAATGCCGACGCGCCAACCTCGCGCGGGTGGTGGAAGGAAAATCAGCAGCGCCTCGCGCCGTGGCTGTTCCTGGCCCCCGGCATTTTCATGTTCCTGGTCTACGTGATCATCCCGATTTTTCAGTCGATCAATATCTCGTTTTATGACTGGGACGGTCTGGGGGAAGCCACCTGGGTCGGTACCGGAAACTATGTTGAGTTGATGGATGATGACGCGTTCTATACTTCGCTTAAGAACAACGTCATCTGGCTTGTGCTGTACATGCTGGCGATCCCGATGGGGCTGTTCGTGGCCCTGTTCCTGAACCAGACGGTTCGGGGAATTCGCATATACAAGTCGCTGTTCTTCTTTCCTTTTGTGATTTCGCAGGTCGTAGTGGGGCTGGTGTTCGCCTGGTTCTATGACCCCAGCTACGGCTTGCTGAACATTGCGCTGGGCTGGTTCGGGATCGACCCGATCGCGGTCCTGGCGGACGAGCGCTATGTGACCTATGGCATTATTGCTGCCGGCCTCTGGCCGCAGACGGCCTATTGCATGATCCTCTATCTCACCGGCCTTAATGCCGTAGATCCAGAGCAGATCGAGGCGGCGCGGTTGGACAACGCCAAGGGCGTCAAGATGCTGTGGTATGTGATCCTGCCACAGCTGCGGCCCGCGACGTTCATTGCCATCGTGGTGACAGTGATCGGCGCGCTGCGCAGCTTTGACCTGATCTCCATCATGACCGACGGCGGCCCTTGGGGATCGTCCCGCGTGCTGGCTTTCTACATGTATGAACAGGCGTTTTCCGAATACGGCTTCCGCATGGGGTATGGCGCGGCCATCGCCGTGGTGCTGTTCCTGATCATGATGGTCTACATCGTGGGTTTCCTCTGGAAAATGTACCGCGACGAGAAAGGACGCTGAGATGTTTCCCACTCCGATCGAGAAGAAATCCGCTGCGGTGCAAGCCGTCTACAAGGTCGCTCTGCCGATTGCCCTGGTTGTCTGGCTGTTGCCGCTGATTGCGGTGGCTCTGACTTCGGTCCGGTCCGCTGGTGACATAACCGCCGGTAACTACTGGGGCTGGCCCACCGAGTTCCATCTGCTCGAAAACTACACTGCGATTTTCAAGCAGACGCCAATTGGTCAGTACATCCTCAACTCGTTCAAGGTGACCATTCCCACGGTGATCGGTGCCGTTGCCATCAGCTGCATGACCGGCTTCGCGCTGGCTGTCTACAAGTTCAAGGGCAACCTGCTGATCTTCTTCATGTTCATCGCGGGCAACTTCGTGCCGTTTCAGATCCTGATGGTGCCGGTGCGCGACCTGACCCTTGATCTGGGCATGTATAACACATGGTACGGGCTGGCGCTGTTCCACATTGCGTTCCAGGCGGGCTTCTGCACCCTGTTCATGCGCAACTTCATCAAGGCGCTGCCGTTCGAACTGATCGAGGCCGCCCGGGTCGAGGGTATTTCGGAAATTCGCATCTTCTGGTACGTGGTGCTGCCCCTGATGAAACCGGCAATTGCGGCGCTCAGCGTTCTGATCTTCACCTTCATCTGGAACGATTATTTCTGGGCTACGGTGCTGACGCAGGGCGCGGACAACCAACCGATCACGGCGGGTCTATATTCGCTGAACGGCCAATGGGTCGCCGCCTGGCACCTTGTTTCCGCCGGCTCGATCGTCGCGGCCCTGCCGCCTGTCCTGATGTTTTTCCTGATGCAGCGGCACTTTATCGCCGGTCTGACACTTGGAGCCGTGAAATGATCCGATGCTGGCGGCTGGATGACAGCCGGCAAAGCTTGGTCCTCGCTTCTCAGAAAGACCACCTCGCCGAGGTGGTCTATTGGGGACCGCGCCTGCCTGACGACGAACAGCTGGAAACGTTGACCCGGGCCCATTCCATCGACGTAACCGGCGGGATGCTGGACACAAACCCGGAACTGTCGATCTGTCCCGAGGCCACCCGCACCTTTCCGGGCCAGCCCGGATTGGTGATCCGCGACGGGGCAGGGCGGCCCTATCTGCCCAAGTTCTGCTTTGTCGAGGATCAGGCGGAAAAGGATCGGCTAATTCTGACATTTCGCGACCAGGGCGGTGTCCTGACCTACCGTGCGTATTTTTCAATCGACCCGGACACACACGTGATCGAAGCGCGGGCCGAGATTGAAAGCACGCAGCCGATGTATCTTCACTGGCTTGCCGCGCCTGTCTTTCCCGCGCCTCAGCTCAGTGATGAAATGATCGATTTCGCGGGGCGGTGGTGTGGTGAGTTCCAGATGAACAGGACCGCATGGTCCGCCGGCATCCGCTATCGCGAGAACCGAACCGGCCGCACAGGTCACGAACATTTTCCGGGCCTGATCGTTCCCTGCCGTGGCGCGACCAATGCCTCTGGCCAGGCCTATGGCTTCCACTACGGTTGGTCGGGCGGGCACCGCATGGTGGCAGAGGAATTGCCAGACGGCCGTCGGCAAGTGCAGTTCGGTCACGCCACGCGGATCGAAACCGAACCGGCGACGCGCTTTGCCACGGCGACGCTTTTTGCGATGTTCTCGGATGACGGGCTGAACGGTTGTTCGGTTGCCTTCCAGCGCCATCTGCGCGACCGCATCGTGCAATTCCCCGACCCGGCCCGCCCGCGCCCGGTTCACTACAATTGCTGGGAAGCGGTTTACTTCGATCACAACCTGCCAGAACTGAAAGAGATCGCCGCCCGCGCCGCAGATCTGGGGGCCGAGCGGTTCGTGCTGGACGATGGCTGGTTCGGTGAACGCGACGACGACACACGCGCGCTGTCCGACTGGGAGGTCGACCCGCGCAAGTACCCCGATGGCCTGACGCCGCTGATTGACCACGTGCATGGGCTGGGCATGACCTTTGGCATCTGGTTCGAGCCCGAGATGATCAACGCGGATTCCAACGTTTTCCGTGCGCATCCTGACTGGGCGCTGGGGGGCGAAGACCAGATCCTTGGGCGACAGCAGATGGCGCTCAACATGGCGCTGCCCGAGGTGCGCAATTTCCTGTTCGAACGCGTCGGCAAGGTGTTGGCAGACAACGACATCGACTATGTGAAATGGGACCATAACCGGGTGCTGCCCATGCCCGATGCGGCTCAGACCCGTGGATCGTATGACCTTATTGACCGGCTGCGCAGCGCGTTCCCGACGGTTGAAATCGAAAGCTGCGCGTCGGGTGGCGGGCGGATCGACTTCGGAATTCTAGGGCGTACGCACCGGGTCTGGCTGAGTGACAGCAACGATGCGGTCGAGCGATTGAGGATGCAGCACAACGCCGCGCTGTTCCTGCCGATGGTGGTGACCGGAAGCCACGTCGGACCGCGTACCTGTCACACGTCTGGTCGGATCATCGACATCCGATTCCGCGCCTGGGTCGCTGCACAGCGACATATGGGGTTCGAAATGGACCCGCGCGAATTGACCGCGGACGAAGCCCAGGTGCTGCGTCAGGTCACCGCCTGGTGGAAGGCCAATCGCGATTGGATGGCCGGGGCGGATATCCTTCGGCTGGACAGTGCGGACCCTGCTGTGATCGCCGAACAGCATCTGGCGCAGGGCGGTGGTCAGTTCGTGGTTTTCGCTGGCAAGTCCCAGACTTCGGCCCAGATCTCGCCACGGCCGCTGCGCCTGACCCGCCTGACAGCGGATCGCAACTATCGGGTTGAGCTTGTGAACCGCGCCGATGCGCCCGGCCTGTCGCGTGGCGATCAGGCCCTAAAGTCGGGCCCGCTGGTGCTTAGCGGCGCGTACCTGATGAACAACGGCCTGACACTTCCTTGGAGTTTCCCCGAAACCATGTGGGTCGTGAAGGGAGAGCTGTTGTGACCAGGGGCCGCCGCAGCCGCAACTGGTACGGCATGATCGACAAGGACGGCTTTGTCCGCCGCTCCTGGATGAAGAACCAGGGCTTCCCGGATCACGCGTTTGACGGGCGGCCGATCATTGGCATCTGCAACACTTGGTCCGAGCTGACCCCTTGCAATAGTGGCCTGCGAGACCTCGCCGAAGGCGTAAAACGCGGGGTGTGGGAGGCCGGAGGATTCCCGGTCGAATTCCCGGTGATGTCGCTTGGCGAAACCCAGATGAAGCCCACTGCGATGCTGTTCCGCAACCTGCTGGCAATGGATGTCGAAGAGTCGATCCGGGCCTATGGCATGGACGGCGTGGTTTTACTGGGCGGTTGTGACAAGACCACGCCGGGGCAGTTGATGGGCGCGGCATCGGTCGACCTGCCGACCATCGTTGTGTCATCGGGGCCGATGTTGAACGGCAAGTGGAAGGGCCGCGATCTGGGCTCAGGCACGGATGTGCGCAAATTCGCGATCGCGGTAAAGGCCGGTGAAATGACGCTTGCGGATTTCATGGCAACCGAAAGCGGCATGAGCCGGTCCAAAGGGGTCTGCATGACCATGGGCACGGCATCAACCATGGCGTCTCTGACCGAGGCGCTGGGTATGGCGCTGCCGACCAATGCCGCGCTTCCGGCAGTGGATGCCCGCCGCATGGCGCTGGCGCATATGACCGGTCGGCGTATCGTCGAAATGGTCGAAGAGGATTTGAAGCTGTCCGAGGTGCTGACACGCGAAAGCTTTGAGAACGCGATCATTGCCAATGCCGCAGTGGGTGGATCGACCAACGCGGTTGTGCACCTTCTGGCACTGGCGGGGCGGGTCGGCATCGACCTTGAATTGAAGGATTTCGAGATCGGCAGCGATATCCCGCTTCTGGTGAACTGCATGCCGTCGGGCAAGTACCTGATGGAGGACTTCTGCTATGCCGGTGGCATGCCGGCGGTTCTGTCGGAAATCGCGCATCTGTTGCGCCCGGCCAAGACCGTTCTGGGCGGCATGATCGGTGCCTATCACGACGGTGCCGAATGCTATAACCGCGACGTGATACGGCCTTTCGACGATCCGTTGAAACCTGCCGCTGGATTGCGGGTGCTGCGCGGCAACCTTGCCCCGCGCGGGGCCATCGTCAAACCGTCGGCGGCCACTGATGCGCTTCTGGAACACGAGGGCGAGGCCTTTGTTTTCGAAAGCATCGAAGACCTGAAAGCCAACATCGACCGCGACGACCTGCCGGTCACCGCTGACAGTATCCTCGTGCTCAAAGGTTGTGGCCCCAAGGGATATCCCGGCATGCCCGAGGTCGGCGACATGCCACTGCCTGCAAAACTGGTCAAACAGGGCGTCCGCGACATGGTTCGGATTTCCGATGCCCGCATGTCGGGCACGGCCTTTGGAACGGTGATCCTGCATGTCTCGCCCGAGGCCAATGACGGCGGACCGCTGGCCCTTGTCAGGACCGGCGACCGCATCCGGGTCTCGGCAAGGGATGGTGCGTTGGATGTTCTGATCTCTGACGAAGAACTGGCCATGCGCCGTGCAGGGTGGACACCTCCCGCCCCGCATTACACCCGTGGATATGCCAAGATGTATGTCGACCACGTCCTGCAGGCGGACCAGGGTGCCGACCTGGATTTCCTCGTCGGCAAGGACACCCGCCCCGTAACAAGAGAGAGCCATTGATGAGCCGAACCGCCACATTTCACGACCTTGACGGAAAAAGTGTCTTCATTACGGGCGGGGGCTCGGGGATCGGCGCGGCCCTGACCGATGGATTCCTGGCGCAAGGCGCACGGGTGGCTTTTGTCCAGCGGTCGGATGCCTCGGAGTTCTGCGATGAAATGCAGGAAAAGCACGGACAAAGGCCGCTCTATATGCCATGCGACATAACCGACATCGCCACGCTGCGCGACTGCATCGCCAGGGCGAGCGATGCTCACGGGCCGATCACCGTACTTGTAAATAACGCCGCCAACGACAAGCGCCACGCGGCGCTGGAAGTTGACGAAGAGTTTTGGGACTGGTCGCAGGCGATTAACCTCAAGGCCTACTTCTTTGCCTGCCAGGCCGTCATCCCGATGATGCGCAATGCCGGGGGTGGGGCCATCGTGAACTTTTCTTCGATCAGCTACATGATGGGGAATGCGGGCTACAGCATCTATACAACCGCCAACTCCGGTATCAATGGCATGACGCGCAGCCTCGCACGCGAGTTCGGTCCAGACCGTATCCGCGTCAACGCGCTGGCGCCCGGATGGGTGCTGACCGAAAAGCAAATGGACATGTGGGCCTCGCCCGAGGCTCTGGCGGCCCATCTGGAACGCCAGTGTCTCAAGGATCACCTCGCGCCACAGGACGTTGTCGATGCAACCCTGTTTCTGGCGTCGGATGCCAGCCGCATGATGACCGGACAGGCGATGGTTGTGGATGGCGGTGTTGTGGGGACGGGATGACGGGCGGCAAGGCGAGTTGGATTGCGGTCGACTGGGGAACATCGAACCTCCGTGCATGGGTGATGGGACCGGAAGGCACAGTAATCGCCGCGCTGGGCTCTGACCGGGGAATGGGGGTGTTGGACCCGGACGGGTTCGAACCCGCGCTCATGGACCTCATCGGCGCCTACCTGTCGGAAGATGGCCGCGTGCCGGTCATCGCCTGCGGCATGGTTGGCGCGAAACAGGGGTGGGCAGAGGCGCCCTATGTAGCGGTCCCGTGCCCTCCGCCCGGTCTGTCCGAGGCGTCACACCCGACGGCTGCCGACCCGCGCCTTGATCTTCGTATTCTTCCCGGTGTCAAGCAGGTCAACCCGTGCGACGTGATGCGTGGCGAAGAGACACAGATCGCCGGGTTCCTGCGTGAAAACCCATCTTTCGACGGTGTGATCTGCCTGCCGGGAACCCACACAAAATGGGTTCACATCAGCGCCCGGGAACTGGTCAGTTTCCGCACTTTCATGACCGGCGAACTGTTCGCGCTCCTGTCCAAACAGTCGGTGCTTCGGCATTCGGTGGCGGCGGACGGTTGGGACAACACCGCCTTTGCCGAAGCGGTCAGCGACGCGATGAGCGCGCCACAACGATTAGCTGCGCGACTGTTCTCGATCCGGGCCGGGTCTCTTCTTGAAGGAACCGATGTTGCAACTGGCCGCGCCCGTCTTTCCGGGTGGCTCATGGGCTTGGAGATCGCCGGGGCGCGGGACTACTGGCTTGGTCGCGAGGTTGTTCTGATCGGGGCGCCGCGGCTGACCGCCCTCTATTATGATGCGCTTGCCGCGCAAGGTGCCGAAGTACGCGAAGCCGATGGCGCTGAAATCGTTCTGGCAGGTCTGAAAGCCGCCCAAGAAGGGATCACAACATGAGCCGTGAAATCATTGCAATCCTGCGCGGGGTGCGCCCCGACGAGGTGCTCGAAATCGGCAGCGCGCTGGTCGAGACCGGGATTGACCAGATCGAGGTGCCGATGAATTCGCCTGACCCGCTGCGCTCGGTCGGCATTTTGGCAAACGGTCTGGGCGGACGGGCGCAGATCGGTGCCGGCACCGTGCTGACCGCCGATGACGTGGCCCCGGTCCACGATGTCGGTGGAACCCTGATCGTTTCGCCGGACTGTAACCCCGACGTCATCACGCGTACGAAGGCGCTGGGCATGACCTCCTATCCCGGTGTTCTGACACCGTCCGAATGCTTCTTGGCGCTGCGCCACGGCGCGGACGGATTGAAGTTCTTTCCCGGTTCGCTGCTTGGTCCAGAAGGGCTAAAGGCGCTTCGCGCAGTACTGCCCGCCGGCACACGGACCTATGCTGTCGGCGGTGCCGGTCCTGAAAACTTTGCCGACTGGTTCGCAGCTGGCGTGACCGGTTTCGGGATCGGATCGGCGCTGTACAAACCCGGCATGTCCCCGGATGATGTGGCTCGGCGTGCTGCGGAAATCGTTACCACTTACGAAGCGGTGAAACTCTCATGAAACGAACGATTGGCACCTGCTATTATCCAGAACACTGGCCACGCGACATCTGGCAGGAAGACGCCCGCCGCATGGCCGAGGCCGGGTTGACCTGGGTTCGCATTGGCGAATTCTCCTGGTCCCGGCTGGAACCACAACCCGGGCAATATGATTTTGACTGGCTGGACCAGGCGATCTCGGTTCTGGGCGCGGCCGGGTTGAAAGTCGTTCTGGGAACTCCGACTGCCACACCGCCACGCTGGATGCTGGACCGCCACCCCGACATGCTGGCCCTGGATGCAGAGGGGCGACCGCGTAAATTTGGATCGCGCCGCCACTATTGCTTCAGCCATGAAGGCTACAAGGCCGAGTGTGCCAGGATCGTCACCCTTCTGGCCGAGCGCTACGGCAACAACCCGAATGTGGCCGCCTGGCAGACGGACAATGAATACGGGTGCCATGATACGACCGTGTCATACAGCGCCGCGGCGCGCATCGCCTTTCAGCGATGGCTTAGGGCGCGCTATCCGGGGAATGGAAATGACGGCGATATCGCCGCGCTGAACAAAGCCTGGGGTAATGTGTTCTGGTCGATGGAATATGACAGCTTTGACCAGATCGACCTGCCCAACCTCACCGTGACCGAGCCGAACCCGTCGCATGTGCTGGATTTCCGGCGGTTTAGTTCGGATCAGGTCGTTGTGTTCAACCGGCTGCAGGTGGACATCATCCGTGCCCATTCCGACGCACCGATCGCACATAACTACATGGGCCGGATCACCGATTTCGACCATTTCAAGGTTGGCGATGACCTCGATATCGCCAGTTGGGACAGCTACCCGCTTGGGTTTCTCGAAGACCGGGTCAAGGCTGACGATGCCCATAAGCGCGCTTATGCCCGCCAGGGTGACCCGGACTTTCAGGCGTTTCACCACGACCTGTATCGCGCAGTCGGCCGCGGGCGTTGGTGGGTGATGGAACAACAGCCCGGCCCGGTGAACTGGGCGCCTTTTAACCCGGCCCCGTTGCCGGGGATGGTGCGGCTCTGGTCGTGGGAGGCTTTTGCCCACGGCGCCGAGGCCGTCTGCTATTTCCGCTGGCGGCAGGCGCCCATGGCACAGGAACAAATGCACGCAGGTCTGTTGCGCCCGGACAGCGCCGAAGCTGAGGGACTGGCCGAGGCCCGGCAAGTGGCGCAAGAGATCGCCGATGCACCCGAAGTTACGGTTGGTCTGGCGGATGTGGCGCTGATCTTCGATTACCAGGCTGTCTGGGCCTGGCAGATCCAACCGCACGGTCGCGGGATGGACTATTTCGATCTGGTCTTCGACACTTACAGGGCTCTGCGCCAGTTGGGGCTGTCCATTGACATCGTGCGTCCTGACGGAGAGCTGACCGGCTATCGCATGATCCTGGCACCGGGGCTGATGCACATGCCCGATGCTCTGAAACAGGCGCAAAAAGACAGCAAAGCCTTATGGGTACTGGGCCCGCGCACCGGAGCGCGAGATGCAACCATGCGCGCGCCGATCCCCCTGCCACCCGCGCTTTCGGGGCAGGGCCTGACGGTCAGTCGTGTCGAAAGTCTTCGGCCCGACATGCCGCTGCCACTTGAAACTGGCGGTGCGGTCATTCTGTATCGTGAGTTCGTGGAAGGCGCGTTTGACGTTCTTGAGCGGACCAAAGACGACCAACCCGCCGTCGTTGTGGACGGCAACCTCATCTACCTGTGCGGCTGGCTTGACCCGGTAGGCATGCGGCGGGTGCTGCAACGGGCGGCCGACCTGGTTCAGATTGATACGGTGGATCTGCCCGAGGGTGTGCGCCGCCGCAAGACGGCGGATGAATGCTTCTGGTTCAATCACACGACCGAAGCCGCGCAGGTACAGGGTATGGATCTCGCGCCGTTGTCCGTGGTGCGGGTGGCAAGCCCGGCACCGCAACCCGAAACTTGACCGGCGTCAAAGGTTATCTAGTGACCCGGTCGCGCTGCATTTCTGCAAGCAATTGCTCAAGCAGGGCGCGGCCCGGAGTGCTGACTTTGGAAAAGTCGATTTGGTCAATGTTTGGCTCGGGCATGCCGACGACAACCAGCGCATACATCCCGTGGCGGCCATGAACCTTGCAGCGAAAGCCATAGATGCCGGGTCGGTCGAACGAGATCACCGCCTCCGGCGCATGCTCGATATTGACCAGTTCCGCCCCCTCGGGCCACATTCCCTCAAGCGCGGTGACCGTATGGTTTCCGGTTGAATTCAGGAACCGGACCGAGTCGCCCTCTTCGATCCAGAGATAGCTTGGATCAAAACGATAGACTTCTTCCGGGGTCATTGCGTTCAGGTCGATGAGTTGGTCGATGTCGTGGACTTCGGCTTGTGCCGCAGGCAACAGCCCAAGCGACAGGATCGCGCCGAGGAAAAGGCCGGGAAGGGTAGGTTTCATGGTGTTGGTCCTCAATTGGGGCATTTAGCTGTCCGGCGACAATTGGGCGGTCAGCGTGGTCATGACCACGGCTTGGGGATTGGTAAGGTCCGGGTATTGCTGACGGACAAGATCGGTCACCGCTTGCGGATAGGTGCGGAACATCAATTTCACGTCAACCTGAATCGGAAAGGCGGTGTCATGGGGCAGGGCAAAGACCTCGTCCCGGAAGCCGCCAGCGGGGATCTTTGTGTCCTCCAGCATTTTCTCATACCGCCAGAAGGCAAAGCCGACCGGGTTGCCGCGCTTGTCGCCAAAAACTTTGCGGAAGAACCGCGCCTGCGAGTCGACCGTTCCGGCGGCATCAATTTTGCCGCTTTCCAGAACCTTCGCGCCGGTGACGTCGCGCACGGTCACGTCCAGCCAGACCTGCCGGAAGTCCGCAACCCCCGTGGGCAGCGCGTGGCCCGCGCCGGTATTTGAGACGCGCACCGCAAGGTCGCCGTCTGAGGTCATGCTGGCGGAAAGCTGGGCCGCGCTTTGAAGCAATTCGATGCTCATCTGTTTGAGCGTTTCATTGCGCAGCCCGACAAGATGGTAATTGGCGCCGGTGAACTGGTGGGTCACAACATTGTCCTTGATCCGCCCGCCGTCGGTGGACCGACCGGGAATGCCCTCTCCGATCCGGGCAATATCGCCATGCATGTGGCAGTCTATGCAACTTCGATGCTGCTCGGGATTGTCAGGTGCGTTGAAGGGTGATGCTTCCCATTCGCCATAGGTGTCTACGATCACCGCTCCGCTACCCGGCGCAAATTCATTGTGGCAGGAACTACACAGGGCCGAGTCGCTGTAGAAATCCTGGCTGTAAGATTTGGCATGGGCTTCGGGTTTGGCATTGATGCCGTGCCTGCCAAGCCAACCCAGGACCGGGTTCTGGCTGTCCTCGAAAACATAGGTAGCGCGGTCCTTGATATTCACCGTGAAACTGGCATTGCCCCCGGCGGTGCGCCCCTGCGCGCTTTCCAGTTTGGTGATGCGGTGACAGAACAGACAGCCCGTGCCTTCGTCCAGATCGGGTTCGCCCCGATCCAGCGCCTCAAACAGCGACCCACCGCCCTTTTCGAACATGTGCCCGGCATCCGATGTCGCAGTCAGCCCCGACAACAGCCCCTGCGGGTGGTGGCAGCCCATGCACCACTTGCGAAACTCCTCGCCCTCGGTCGCGGCGGCGACGTCTTCCAGGACTTTGTAATAGGGGTTTGAATCCCCCATCAAACGGTGCAGAGAATCCGCCCATTGATCGAACATTTCGGAATGGCAGGACGCACATTGGGCTGAATTGGTCCATTCGCTTTCATGCACCGTGCCGCGTTCGTCATCCAAACGCAGCCAGCTTGAAACCAGAGGCAGGTTGCTTTTGGCGGTCACGACCTCGTGCAGGTCCAGCATCATGTCGATGACCGGCGCGGGCGGATCGTCGGGATCGAGGAATTCGGCCATCCCCTCGCCGTCATGCCCCATACCTCCCTGCGTTCCCTGTATGATGCGGATATAGTCACCGACAAAATCGCCTGCGATCATGGACGACAGGTTGCCGTGGCCGACCCTGGCATAGCGGTATTTGTCAATCTCGGTGGACTCGAAGAGATAACCGTTGGTGAAGTTGAACCCGTCGACGTGGCAGGACTGGCAGCTCATCCAGAAATCCCCGGTCATCGGGGTGTCAGGGTGGCGGTCGGTATTCCCGGTGTGAAACAGGGTCAGCCCGTTGCGCAGTTCTGGCGATAACGGGTCCGCGCCGACCAGTGACGCAAAGCGGTCGTCCAAAACCGCGACCCCACCTGTCGCGTCGCCAAGCCGGGTCACATCAAGGCTCATCGCGTTTTGAACAAACAGTTCTGCGCCTGAAACCACCAGCCCGCGCGGGTTGGCGCCGGGCAGGTGGCGCAGGATCTGGCTGGCATTGGCGCTGTTGGTGATCGCGTCGCGGGCCGACAGGTCAAAAACCAGCAGGTCCTCACTGCCCGCCAGGGTGACAAAGACCTTCGATCCATCTTCCGAGAACGCGGCATCATGCGGGTTTGAGACGATGATTGGTTTCGGCGACCCGTCGAACCGCGTCAATACCGGGTCCTTCAGGTCGATCTGGCGGAACAGGTGCTTGCGCCTGCCGGTCACTTCGCGCTCGGCTCCGGCTGTCAGGTCCAGAACCGACAGCAACGGGAAGATGGTCGACTGGAATTGAAACAGGTGGTCGAAATTCCACAGCACATGCGGCAACCATGCCTCGGTCTCGTCAGGGCTGACGGCGATGTCGTCCAGCAGGCGGGGATGACCCTGCGACACAAACTCGTTCCTGTCCTGTGTCACCGCAAGGTCGATCGTGGCAAGGTGGCGCAGCGGCAGCGTGGTGGCGTCATGGACCGAGACCTTGCCCACCATGGCATGAGTTACGACAAGACGCCGGTCGGACAACAGCGCCAGACCCCGCGGGGTGTCCTCGGTTCCGACGCGATAGATCAGCCCCTTTTTCGGGTGGACGGCGACAAGCTGGTGGTCCTCGAATAGCGCGACCCAGAACCGGTCACGGGCGGCGTCATAGACGATACCGAATGGTCGGTTGCCAACCTCGATCTCGCCCGTCACTTTGCCCGTTTTCCAATTGGCAAAGACCACACGCCCGCCGGTCATGTCGGTGACCGCCAGTTCTCCGTCACGGCCAAGGGCAACCCGGCGGATGTCGCCGCCGATCTGGATCTCGCCCATTCGTGCGCCGGTTTCACGGTCAACCCAGCTGACCGAACCGGTCTCGAAATTGGCGCTGAACAGGGTAGAGCCGTCGTCGCTCAGAACCAATGAGCCACTTTCTTCGCCGGCAAGGGCGGCCCCGGCGAGCGCCAGCAAGGTCAGCATCAGCGCGATCAGCCATGTGGCGTAACGCAACATCGACCAGCGCCAGGCGTGCCAGATCACCAGCGCCGTCAGTGGCACGGCTGGCAGAAGGTGCATCCAATACGCCAGAGCGCCAGCAAAGTCGCCACGGTTGCCGAAAAACGCCAGGAACAGTCCGCTGACCGTCAGCAGGATCAGCCCGATTTCGATAATCTGTCCGGTGCGCCGCAAGCGGGGTTTGGTCGAGCTGGCGAGCAAATCCCGATGCGCCATCCAGAACAGCACCACGACGCCGGGAAAGAACAAGAGCGACGCCAGAATGTGCAGCGCCAACGTGCTGCGCTGCAGCTGCCAAGGCAAAGCAAACCCGTCCCACAACATGATCCCGCTGATCGCCAGCCCGTAAAGCACCAGCTCGGCCGATTTGGATCGGTATCCCTGACGTTTCCAGAAGGACGCCGTTGCCAGTTTCCGTTGGAATGTTGTGCTGTTGGTGGCGTCGGTGTGCATCGCGGGCCGTGCATTCATTGGGTGTTGGGCAAAGTTCCCGGCAAGGGGTATCGCCTTGCGCCATGCATGAACTTGATTTTAAACAAATTTGATTGTTTTTGTCGGAAATAGTTGGCGGCTGGGGCCTCATAGCCGCAGAAGGTGATTGTCAAACGCCAGCTCGGATTGCTGCATGGTCTGACCTGTCAGAGATGTAATCAACCCATTGCCGGTCGTGGCGACAAAGCCTTCGTCTGTCCCGGCAAGGCCGCATACGTCCTGGTGAACCGAAACGGTCGTGAATGTTCCGTCAGCATCAAACTCGACCACCCGGTTGCCGCGTGGAGAGGTCACCGCAACCCGATCGCCTGATTGCGATGCGGCGACGCTGCCGACATAGCCGGACAAGTCGCGCCAGACCTGATCGGGGGCTTCCAACAGTCTCAACGGCTCTTGCAACCGATGCGTACCGGCCAGCGGAACAATCTGCTCGGCCTCACCTTGCCATTGCATCCCGAAAATCACGGTGCCGTCCGGCCTGACGGCAAGGTGGCGGATTGAGTTGCGGCGCATGGTGGAGTCGGGTTCGACCCTGTCCAGAACCGTTCCTTCAAGCCGGCAATAGCTCAGGTTGGGTCGCATCATCGGGATGTTCAGCTTGGCTCGGCCGCTGTCGGGGTGGGTTTCGATGCCGCCATTGGCAATGACCAACGTTTCTCCATCCGGCATCAACACCATTTCATGCGGTCCAACACCGCCGGATGAGAACTCTGCGATCCGCTGGTAACCCCGTGTCACATCCCAGACGCCGATCACGCCGCGCGCGGCCTCATAGTCGTTCTCAGTGGTGAACAACAGATCACCATCGCGCGAAAACGTGCCGTGGCCATAGAAATGGCGACCCGTGGGCGCGTCCATCCGCGCCGCGACCTGACCCGAGCGGCAGTCGATGACAAGGGCAAAGGTACCGGGGCGGCGGGCAAAGCCCACAGCTTCCGGGCGATTGGGATGGGCCGCCGCCGCGTGGCCTCGCGTCGGCAGGGGGATGCGGAAGGCTTCGCTCAGATCAGGGCGCAACCCTACCAGCACGTGATCCCCCGATGCGGTTTTTGCGGCGCTCAGAAACGCAGGGCTGCCCGCGTCGGCCCATGTCGGTACCGGGCCAAGGCCGGCGGCCAGCATTCCGGCGATGAATTGGCGGCGTGTCGTCATGGCCCTTGCCCTCAGTCCCCATCCAAAGCGTTGAAGCCTGCCGCAACTCCAAGCGCGGGGCCAAGTTCCGCGCCGATCAGACTGCGGATCTGGTCGACCGACATCTGCAAGATCTCGACCCGCAGACGGCCCTGCGGATCCGCGACCCCGGCAAGAACCGGGTCGTCCAAACCATCGGCCACCTCGAACGCGACCATGTAGAGCGCATCCAATTGCGCCTGAAGCGCAGGCGCATCCTGCGCCAGGATCAAGGCAAGGTCGCGGGTGCCCTCAAGCGACAGCCGGACCTGTCTGAGTGAACGTCCCGAGCGTCGCAATTCGGCGCGTGCCGCGCGGGGTTTCTCGAAGGTGCCAAGCGGACGGCCCAGCCGCGTGTCCGAGGTAAACTGAAGTCCCGTCGACAGAGCCTTGTAAAACTCCTGCGCGGCCTCGGCGTCGTTGCGATAAGGGCCGGTTTCCGATGGCGACAGGATCAGTTCGGCATAGCTGGCCCAATCCGTCGCGATGGCGTCGGCATTTCGGGCGATGTCGCGCGCAATGGCCTGGATCAGATGGCAGGATGCCTCGGCTGTGCCTACCGATTGAACGCGGGCGTCAAACAACAGGAATTCCAGCGCATAAACTCCACGTGCCGCGATCGAGACCTCGGCAAAGGACGTTGCATCCATGAACGCCGGTTCGTCCGACTTCAGAAGTACCGTCAGTTCCTTAGGGGTTTTGCCACGGCTGTCCGGCCAGAAAGCGATGGCAAAGGCGCGGTCATCCTTTTCGGTTGGCCCAAAGCGCAGGTGACTCATCCGGGTCCAGGCGTCGACCGCGTCGTGAAAGGCGGCGACCAGCGCGGGCGATGTGGCCTCGCAGTTATCCTCCGCAGCCGTCTGAAGTGCGCTGGCGGCGCTCTGAAAACTGTCGACCAGCGGCAGGATGTGTCCGTTGACCGCATCTGTGTTCAACCGCGCCAGATCAGGTTCGGCGGTCGCGGTTCCAGTCGCCAAGGCAAAAGAAATGACAAGTGCAAGTCTCTGAAACATTACAAACTCTCCAAGAATGCGATCAGGGCCGCGCGATCCGTTGCCGACATGGAAATCACCTTGTCGCGCTGCGGTTCGGCTTCGCCGCCATGCCATAGAACTGCCTCAAGAAGGCTGCGCGCCCGGCCGTCATGCAGGAAGAAACTGTGGCCATTGACCTGTTGCGTCAGGCCGATACCCCAAAGCGGGGCCGTGCGCCATTCCCGCCCGTTGGCAACAGCTTCGGGGCGACTGTCGGCCAACCCGTCCCCCATGTCATGCAGCAAGAGGTCGGAATACGGCCAGATCAGCTGAAAGCTCTGTTCGGGCTGGTCCGCCAAACGATGCGTGACGAATTTGGGCACGTGGCAGGTGGGGCAGCCGGTTTCATAGAACATCTGCTTGCCGCGCAGGACAGTCGCGTCATCGACATCGCGGCGGGCTGGCACCGCAAGGTTGCGGCTGTAGAAGGTCACAAGATCCATGCCGGTCTGGTCGATTTCGGCGCCGCGCACGTCCTGATCCCCATGGGGCATCTCGCGACACCGTGTCTGCCGAGCGGTGCAATCGCCCCAGGGATCGGGAAACAGTGGGGACGAGATTCCGATGTCTCCGGCAAAGGCCGCAGCCGATTGTTCGTGGATCGAGGGCATCCCCGCCTTGTGCCCGAACCGGCCAAGCATCGGGCGTTGGAACTCCTCGGACCAGACGATATTGGCGCGGCCGGAAATGCCATCCCCATCGGAATCCTCGGGGTCGGCTTGGGCCAGGATGTCGGCGGCTGGGATTGCTTCAAGAAGACCCAGCCCGATCATCTGCGGCGCGATGCGCGGGCTGAACATCGCTTCGTCGCCAAAGGGGCCATAGCCGGGATCGGCGGCGGAATAGGTCGGCTTGCGCAGATGGGCGACCTCGCCGTCGGAAAGGAAGATTTCGATTTCTTCATAGCTGATATCCAGCCTGTATTCCGCCGCCATGCCTGCCAGAGCAAAGTCCTGCAACTGGCCGCCATAGACCGGGTGCGGCTTCGTGGCGTGGTATCCGTCGATGCCAAATGTCTCGCCCCCCGGCACGGACATGCGCAGGAACATCGAGATCGAATTGTCGTCCTTACCGGCAGGAGGATGGCCACGCCCGTCCTTCACGTGGCACCGCTGGCAGGACCGGGCGTTGTAAAGCGGCCCCAGCCCGTCCGACGCCTTGGTGGATGAGGGGGACGAGACCCAAAGTTTCTTGAACAACCCGTTGCCGACTTTAAAATCCAGTTCGCGGTCAAAGGCCATGTTTGCTGACGGCTGGGAAAAGGCATCTCGGTTCGACCGCGCCCGCACAGTGGCGGCGCCGGCGCTCATTTCCTCATAAGGCTCGGCTTGATCGAACGACGTGGCCCGCGCTGTTACAGCGTCGATCCTGGCCTGTTCGGCTTCCGTTCGGGGTAAGATGTCGAGATGGATGTCTTCCAGATCGGTTGCCCAGGCCGCCGAAGCGGCCAGGGCAAGGGTCAGGCCAAATTTACTCGGCCTCGTCCATTTTCGCTGCGTTGAGTTTTGCATAGTTTTCTGCGCCGATCCGGTCGTGCAGTTCCAGTTGGGTTTCGAGGAAATCGATATGGCCTTCTTCATCGGCCAGCAGGTCCTCGAACAGTTTCATCGAGACATAGTCGCCCGCCGCTTGACAGGCCTCGCGGGCTTCCTTGTAAAGCGCGGCGGCGCTGACTTCGGCGGCAAGATCGCATTCCAGCGTTTCACGTGGCGTTTCGCCGATCTTCAGCGGGTCCAGCTTTTGCAGGTTCGGATGCCCGCCAAGGAAGATGATGCGCTCAATCAGCTTGTCGGCATGCTCCATTTCCTCGATCGATTCCTCGCGGCTTTTCTTCGCCATATGCGCCAGGCCCCAATCCTCTTGCAGGCGGTAATGCAGCCAGTATTGGCTGACGGCGGTCAGCTCATGGCGCAGCGATTTGTTGAGGTATTCTATGACTTTCTGATCGCCTTTCATGGTGGCTCTCCCTGGAAATCTGTTGCTTCAATCCGCGCAGGTGCGCGGGAACTTCTAGGTTAGCATTGCCGCGCATGGTGTCGAGGAACAACGGCATGCATCCGCCGCAATCGGCGGATTTTCCGAGGGCATGATAGACCTTGCCGGGGGTGATGATCGTATTCGGGTCCGCGGTGCGCATCCAGTTGATCGCTGCGTGGATGTCGCGGTCGCGGATGTTCATACAGTGGCAAACGATCATTGCTGACGACCTCCAGCCGCGCTTTTCCCGAGTGATTGCCTCGGGTATATTCCGCGCAGACGGAAAAGCAAAGCAAAACTGTCGGGTAATCGTTAGGCGCGACGCCAGGTCGCGCCAGAAATGCGGTTTGCCGTGTGGGTAGAGGTATCGGGGCCACCAAATGCGGCCCCGACAGAAGGTTTCAGCGATCAGCCGCCGAGGGGGATCACGATGTTGAGGCCCAGAACCGTGTCCTTGGTTCCAGCTTCGTCAACAAACGCCAGTGCACCGCCCAGCGTGGCGCCATTCGACAACTCATATTCCGCGCCGACCGAGACCAGGTCGGTGATGCCGGTGCTGGTGACTTCACGGCGCGCGATTGTGCCTGACAGCGACCAGTCGCCGACGTAATAGACCCCATTCAATGTGGCATAGGTGGCGTCGTCTGCCGTTCCGCCAAACCCTTCGAATGCCGCGACCTCGGCAAAAAGATCAAAGGTTGAGCCAAAGGAATGCGCCACGGTCACGAAGCCACCGGTTTCATCCGAGACATCGCCAGCCCCTGCGCTCAGGTGGCGGGCACCGGCCCATACGCGGGTGTCGCCAAACTCTTTTTGCCACTGGATCGAAAAGTTGTTCAACTTCCCGGTGTTGCCCGCGCCGCCATCGGTGGTCGAATTGCGGCCGCGATTGAATCCTACGGATTCGCTGAGGAAGGTGTTGTCGGCATAAAACGCGCCAAGTGACAGCGTGCCTGCCGCGCCCATGTCGATGGCGGCCAATACACCAACCTGCTCGGTCAGCTCGTAGTCTTCGGCAAGGGAGCCGCCGAAATAGCCCGCGGTTTCGTTGAAGGCCGTCCCAAACCGGGGCGACACTTTACCGACCTGAAGGGCGGTGCTGCCAAGGTCGATTTCCACACCCAGCTCATGGACATATGCGCCATAACCGGTGTCACCTGACCCGTTTTCCAGTTCCTCAACGGTCGCGCCACCGAAAATCGCAATTCCATTGCCGAAGGAATAGGCCGCGTCAACTGAACCGATGCCATAATATGCGCCGCCCTCTCTGGCGGCGTTGTCGGAGCGTAGAATCGTTTCGTTCCCGAGTTCGATCTCACCTTCCCAGCTCAGGCCGGATTCACTGGCGCCTGCCAGACCCAGCGCCAGATCCTGGGAGTCTGTGTCCTCGGCGAATGCCTGATGAGTTGCAACAAATACGAAAGAGGCGCCAAAACCCAGCGCCCGCAGTGGGGTACTCTTCATGATACTATCCTAATTGCCCGGAGTGGTCGGGACTTTGGGGAGGGAATTGCGGGACGATCTGTGGACCCTCCCGCAACGTGGCCGCTTATTCGAATACGGCATCCGGGTTGTCAAGGCTGTCCGATCCCTCGACCGCGACCCCATCCAGTCCAAGCACGGTGACGACGCGTTCAATGGATTTGGTTTGGTCAATCAACCCGTTCACGCCGCCCATAATCAACGCCTCGCCTTCGGCGTTGCCTGCTTCCAGCATCTGGTCATAGGCAAACCCGCCTTCGGCCGCCGCCTTGATCGCGCCAAGCGCATCCATGGTTGTGGCCAGCTTGCTGCGCATCTCGGCGTCCAGATCGGCGTCCACCGCAGCGACGAGATCGGACAGGGACGCGCCCGAAATCACGGTGCCGTCGATCCGGGTGTAGCTACCCAAGTAAACGTTCTGGATACCCTTGCCGTCGTAGTAATGGCTGTTGTGGGTATTGTCCGAGAAACAGTCATGCTCTTCCTCGGGATCGTTCAGCATCAGCCCAAGGCGCATCCGCTCGCCGGCCTGCTCGCCATAAGACAGCGACCCCATGCCAGTCAGCATCGCCACCAGACCTGCATCCTCGTTTGCAGTCAGGGTTGCGCGGCCTGCGCCTCCGTCAACCCACTGCGCGGCCATCCACTCGAGGTCACTGACCAGAAGGTCGGTTGCGGCGACAAGGTACTGTGCACGCCGGTCGCAATTGCCGTTTGTGCAGTCGTCGCCCGCCGCATAGTCGGTGGCCGGACGGTTGCCTGCGCCCGAGCCGTGCCCGTTCAGGTCTTGCCCCCACAAGAGGAACTCGATGGCATGATAGCCCGTCGCGACATTGGCCTCGACGCCATCCGCTTCGTGCAGGGTTTCTTCCAGAAGCTGCGGGGTGATCTCTGATGCGTCGATGGTCTGGCCACCCAGCTCGAACGTCGGGTTTGCAATGACATTCAGGATCGCCAGTTCGTTCTCGTCCGTCGGACCGCCATAGCCGTCATCGACATAATCAATCAGCCCCTCGTCCAGCGGCCATGCGTTTACCTTGCCCTCCCAGTCATCAACAATGGCGTTGCCAAAGCGAAACACTTCCGTCTGCTGATAAGGCACGCGGGCGTCCAGCCATGCTTGTTTTGCGGCGGCAAGGGTGGCGTCTGTCGGATTTGCAACAAGTGCATTCACCGCAGCCTGCAGTGTTTTTGCCGTCGTCAGGCTGTCGGCATATTTTGCGGCAGCTATGTCGGCGTAGGTCGTCAAAACCTCTGCCTTGGTTCCGGCCAGAGTCGCCGACCCCATGGTCAGGCTGATCAGCGTCGATGCAAGAAGCGTTCGTTTCATTCGGGGACTGTCCTTCCGGGTTTTTTGTGCTGTTGGTGTTGCGGTGCAACCTGAGAGAAATGGTCGGATATGTCAACCTGACAAAATTGGTCAGATATGGTCGCGCGAATAAAAACGGCGGCATCAACATGCCGCCGCTTGTAGTGTTGTCAGTAGCCTCTGGACCGAGGCGGCGCTTTAGAACGTGCCGGTCACAAACAGGCTGAAGCTGCGTCCTGCTGCCTGAATCTGATTGATCGGGCGATAGGATTCATTCGTCAGGTTGGCAGCCTCGAAATTGATCCGAAGGTTGTCCGTCAGCATCGCGCTGGCCCGCAGGTTCAGCGTGGCATAGGCATCCGACTGATCTACAATTGCGCCAGTGTCGTCGCGTTGCCGGGCAGCGGATTCGCCCCGCAGGAAAACGTCCCAGGTGCCTTCGACCCGACCAGCTGTCCAGTCGCCGCGCACACCGAACGTGCCCATAAATCCGGGAGAACCGCTGTCGGCGGTTGCATACCCGTTTTCATACCTGAACTCGCGGCGGATGGCGGCGGCGGTGACATAGGGGCGCACACCCCAACCGGCGGGGTCGAACTCGGCCCCGATCTCGGCGCCGTAGGACTTTGCGCTGTTGACGTTTTCATATTGGTATTCGTTGGGATTGCCCGTTGCGATACTGGCAATGTAGTCGCGGGAATCTGTGTAGAACAGCGTCCCGTCGAACACCACGGCACCTGTGTTGATGCGCGCGCCGATCTCGTAATTTGTCGCCTGTTCGGGCTTCAGGTCGGGGTTGCCGATCGTGGTGCCACCGCCGCCGCTGGAGGTCAGGTAAAGCTGCGAGAGCGACGGGTAAGTGTATCCCTGGCTGATGCTTGCGCGCAGGATCGTATTGTCCGTCAACTCATGCACCAGCCCTGCAGAGCCAAGCAGCCGGTCATCGCTGTTCTTTTCGCCCGGTTGGGCCACGCCGTCGATCTCGTACCGGTCGAGAGAAGACTGCACATGGTAATACCGCGCGCCGAAAGTGGCCGTGGTCCGTGATGTAAGCTCGGCTTCGTGCTGGGCAAAGACCGACAGGGTCTGAATGCTGGCATCGCTGTAACTGCTGGATTCGGTTGGCGGACCAAATGGCGGGATCATCGAGACGGTCGACGTCTTGTAGGCCTCAAGCTGGTCGTCTTCCAGCTCAAGTCCGACAACTGTGCGGTGTCCGGGGGCAAAGTCCATGTTGGCGCGGATATTCAAACCGCTCGTGGTCTGCATGTCATCCGACGTTGACAGCACATTCATCATGAACGGGCCGGTCGGGAAGGTGATGTCGCTTCTGTATTCCCGGTCGATGGTCTGGCTGAACAGGTTGACCTTGAAGTCAGTCAGCCAGGGGGTCAGGTCGGTGCCCTCATAAAAAACACCATATTTGCGCAAGTCGCGCTTGGGCAGGTCGATGGTGAAGTTCGGGTCGCCGGTATAGACATCGGCCGACAGGTCATAATCCTGCACCTTTGCCCCGAAATAGTGGTTGCCGATCCGATAGCCGACGTGTCCCGACAAATCCCGGTCGGCGCGGCCCGACGGTGTCAACGTCCCCTCCGGGGTCCGGCGGTCACCCAGTTCAGACTGCGACCACGTCAGCCGATAGTCGAAATCCCCGACCGTCCCCGCCGCTGAAAGCGAGGTGCGATAGCCCTCGTTGGCCGACAGGTAACCCGCCGAGGCCGTGATCTCGACCGGCTTGTCCGCGCCACGCTTGGTCACGATGTTGACGACCCCGCCGATCGCCCGGTTGCCCGAGGCAACCGAAGACGGTCCGCGCACCACTTCGATCCGTTCGATCGAATCGGGCGCAATCAGGATTGGCGTGCCATAGTTGGTGTGATCCGTGATCGCCTGCCCGTCGATCATGATCGACACACGTTCGGAACTCTCGCCGCGAATCTTGATCCGTTCGATTCCGGACTCCGAGACCCGGACACCCGGCACTCCGGCCAGGATCTGCGCCACCGAACTGGGCGGCACCCGGCGGATTTCAGTTTCGCCGAGAACCTGCACAGAGGAAGGGTTGCGCATGACTTCGGTTGGCAATCCCGTGCCGACGACGATGATCTCGTCCAGGACCGTGGGCGCAATGTCCTGGGCCGCAACCGTCGTTGCGGGCAAGGCAAGGGCCATGGTCAATGCCGACACGTTTGTCAGAAAGATGTTGTTTCGTTTCACAGTGTTCCCCCTGCGCCTTCGCTTGGCGCACAAAACTATTGTCCCGCACCGGTTGGCGGGGTCGTTTCTTGCCTTGCGAAATGCTGGGTGATGTCAGTTGCCCCCAGCGCGATGCGCGGGGTCGGCGGGGGAATATATGTTTCCGACAAAAATAGTAAGATAAATTTTCCTGTTTGGGCAAAAAATGTTGTAAACTGGATACAGCTTTTCTGGGGGGCGGCCTGATCATTCCTATTTAATCGTTATATTTCAGTATTATGAGCGGAAAATTGCTTTCATGTTCTGTTCGACAAAATGGCCCCCTTGAATCCAACTATTTTAGTCGACTATATCTCAGCACACGTCCAGCCGCTTTCGAAGCCCGCTTCGCCCAGCCAGACATCCACCCAATACGGAGACATCTGGTGAAAGACGGCAGCACGCTTACCCCCGGCGACATTCGCGCAGCGCAACAGGACAGCACCCTTCGTCCGCGTGACCTTGCGGACACCCTTGGCATCAGCGAGGCCGAACTGGTTGCCGCGTCGGTCGGCCACGGGGGCACGCGTATCTCGCCGGAGCTGGACCACCTCATGCCCGCGCTCAATCGGCTGGGTGAGGTCATGGCCCTGACCCGCAACGAAAGCTGCGTCATCGAAAAGGTCGGGATCTATGACAAGTTCCACTCGGGCGAACATGCCTCGATGATCCTGAACAACGACATCGATCTGCGCATGTTCCCCAAACACTGGGTACATGGTTATGCCCTGGAAACCCCGACCGCGACAGGAATGAAGCGTTCGATCCAGGTATTCGACGCGGCGGGTGATGCGGTTCACAAGGTTTTCCTGCGCGAAACCTCCGTGGTCGAGGAATGGGACGCCGTTGTCGAAGCGCTGCGACTACCCGAGCAAGGCGATACCATCGGTGTTGTCGCCCGCGCGACGGTCGAGCCGCCAAAGGTTGAGCCAGAAAAGGCCGAAAAACTGCGCGCCGAATGGGACAAGCTGACCGATACCCACCAGTTTCTGATGATGGTGCGCCGGCTGAAATTGAACCGGCTGGGCGCCTATCGCATGGCCGGCGCGCCCTATGTCCGCCCGCTGGCGACGGACAGCGTGGCAACCCTTCTTGAGACCGCGGCTGCACAGGCCATCCCGATCATGGCCTTTGTCGGCAACATGGGCTGTATCGAGATCCATACCGGCGCCGTTGAAACCTACAAGGTCATGGGGCCGTGGCTGAACATCCTTGATCCGGGCTTCAACCTCCATCTGCGCGGTGACCATATCTCCGAGGTCTGGCAGGTGACCAAGTCCACAAAACGCGGCGATGCGATCTCGGTCGAGGCATTTGACAAGGATGGCGCGCTGATCGTGCAGTTCTTCGGCGTGCTGGCCGATCCCGGGGCAGCGGCGCGTTGGAACGACCTGGTGGGCGCACTACGCGGGGCAGAGGCATGAACCGGCTTTCCCCGCTGTCGTGGCTGCAGGTTGGGTTGATCGGGCTTCTGCTGGCCGTTGCCGGGGGACGGCTGGCGCTGGCCGAGCCGGCGATGCGGATCGTCTCGGTAGGCGGTTCGGTCACCGAGATCGTCTATGCGCTGGGGCAGGAACATCGTCTTGTCGCCCGCGACACGACCTCTTCATTTCCGCCGGAAGCGGCGGAGCTGCCAGACATCGGCTATATCCGCCGCCTGTCGCCCGAAGGCGTGTTGTCGGTGAACCCTGACCTGATCCTGACCGAAGAAGGCGCCGGACCGCCGGAGGCAATCGAATTGTTGAAACAGGCGGGTGTTCCCGTGGTCGAAGTGCCGCTTGGCTTTGACCGAGCGGCAGTGACGGCCAAGATCACCACGGTTGCCGACGCGCTGGGGGTGGCCGAAAAAGGGGAACTGCTTGCGGCCGAGGTCGATGCCCGGATCGGCAAGGCGCAAGAGATGACGGATGGGCTGACGGGAAAGCGGGTCATGTTCATCCTGTCGCTTCAGGGCGGACGCGTCTTGACCGCTGGAAGTGACACGGCCGCGCAGGGCATCATAGAGCTGGCCGGTGCAACAAATGCCGTTCAGGGCATGTCGGGCTACAAACCCCTCTCGGACGAAGCGGTCCTTGCGGCAAACCCCGATGTTCTGCTGGTCATGGCCAATGGCGGTCGCATGGCACTGAGCGATGATGACATTCTCAGACACCCAGCGATTGCGCTTACCCCAGCGGGGCAGAAGGCGCGTCTGGTCCGCATGGATGGAATGTTGATGCTCGGGTTCTCGGTGCGCACCGGGCAGGCGGTGACCGAACTTTCCGCGGCCTTGCGGGATGCTGGAAGCTGATTCAATGGTATCGACCAACGTAACATTCGCCGCAGCCGCGCACGAGCCGGGCGACCGGTCGCGGGCGGCGCGGCGTGTCCGGCTGGTGTTGATTGCGTTTCTGGTCCTGGCCGGATCCCTTAGCCTGACGACGGGGGCGTCGGGGGTTTCCCTGCCACAGGTCCTGGTCGATATTGTTGCCGGACGGGGTATGGACGCCCGGGACCGGATCATCCTGACCGAGATCCGCCTGCCACGCCTGTTGATGGGCGGGCTGGTCGGGGCAGCTTTGGCCATGAGCGGTGCATTGATGCAGGGACTGTTTCGCAATCCGCTGGCCGATCCGGGCATCGTCGGGGTCAGTGCGGGGGCGGGGCTGGGTGCGGTCGGCGCGATCGTTCTGGGCGGGGTCGTGTCCCCCCGGCTGGCAGCGATTGCGGGGCCGCACCTGGTCTCGGTGTCGGCATTTGTCTTTGCCTGGATCTCGGTCTTTGCGCTTTACGGGATCGCCACCCGAGCGGGCCGGACATCTGTGGCGACAATGTTGCTGGCGGGCATCGCGCTGGCGGCTCTGTCGTCGGCGCTGACCGGACTTCTGGTCTTTGCTGCCGATGATGCGCAACTGCGCGACTTCACCTTCTGGAGTATGGGATCGCTGTCTGGCGCGACATGGGCAAAACTATGGGCGGCGGGCCCGTTGATGGTGGCGGCGCTTGTGGTGGGGCCAAGTGTGGCCAAGGGGTTGAACGCATTAGCACTGGGAGAAGCGGCGGCGCTGCATCTTGGAATTCACGTTCAGCGGATCAAAACCGCAACCTTCCTGACCGTCGCCTGCGCCTGCGGCGCGGCGGTGGCCGTCAGCGGTGGGATCGGCTTTGTCGGTATCGTGGTGCCGCATTTGCTGCGTTTGATTACGGGGCCAGACCATCGCTTCCTGCTGGTGAATTCCGCCATCCTGGGCGCGGCCCTCCTCATTCTCGCGGATGTGTTGTGTCGGGTTGTGATCGCACCTGCCGAACTGCCAATCGGGATCATCACCGCCGTTTTGGGCGGTCCGTTCTTTCTGTGGATCCTGCTGCGTCAACGCAGTGTCGTGGATATCTGAGCCATGCTGAGCGTCGAAAACCTGTCTCTGTCCTATGGCAAACGGCCCGTGTTGCACGGGATCAATCTGCACGCCCGCCCCGGCACGGTGACGGCAATCGTCGGACCGAACGGCTCGGGAAAATCGACGGCGTTGAAGGCGATGACCGGAGAATTGCCCTATCACGGGCGGATCACGCTGGAAGGCCACGACATTTCCCGCACCAGCCCCCCGGCGCTGGCGGCAATCCGCGCGGTGCTGTCGCAATTCACCCCGCTGTCCTTCCCCTTCACCGTGCTGGAGGTCGTCCGGTTGGGGCAAACACAGGGGGCGGCATTCAATTGTGATCGCACCGCAGCACAGGCGCTGCAACAAGTGGGTTTGGACGGCTACCAGGGGCGGTATTTTCAAGAATTGTCCGGCGGCGAACAGCAGCGTGTCCAATTGGCACGCGTATTGTGCCAGGTCTGGCAGCCGGTCGCCAAGGACGGTCCGCGCTGGCTTTTCCTGGATGAGCCTGTGTCGAGTTTGGATATCGGGCACCAGCTGCAGATCATGCAGGTGGCGCGGGATTTTGCCGACGCTGGGGGCGGGGTGGTTGCGGTGATGCACGACCTTAATCTGACGGCGATGTTTGCCGACCGCGTGGCCCTGTTCTGCGAGGGGCGGATCATGGGGTTCGGGGCAACATCCGATGTTCTGAGCGATACAACCCTGTCCGATGCCTATGGCTACGTTATCTCGGTCGGTACCGTGCCAAAAGATGGTGTCTTTGTCTTGCCCCAGATGGCGCGGTTGACGGGTTAAGCGAGGTCGACGCCTGTCAGCACAAAAGGCGCGGCGCAATGGCGTGCCGGCGCTGCCAATCCACGGAAAGGATCCTGAAACAGGTCGCACGCGCCAATCAGGGCAACAAAAAAGAGGCACCGCAACGCGATGCCTCTTCTTTTTTTGCCAGCAGGCCAGAGGGGTTTATTCCTCGGCTGCTGCTTCTTCTGCCGGTGCTTCAGCAGCTTCGGCCGCCTTGGCGGCCTTTTCTTCTGCGCGGTCCTTGGCGGCCTGGCCGGGCTCACCTTTTTTCGGGTTGTTGCGCTCTTTCTTGGCCAGGACACCAGCGGCTTCCAGGAAGCGCGACACGCGGTCGGTGGGCTGTGCGCCCTGGTCCAGCCAGTACTGCACGCGCTCCAGGTCCAGCTTCACGCGCTCTTCGCTGTCTTTCGGCAGAAGCGGGTTATAGGTGCCCAGCTTCTCGATGAAGCGGCCGTCACGCGGCATACGGCTGTCGGTGGCGACAACGCGATAGAAGGGACGTTTTTTCGAGCCGCCGCGGGCGAGACGAATTTTCATTGCCATGGGGTTTCTCCTTTAAATGGCGAGTATGAGCCGGATATCCGGTCTCAGGATTGGTGTTGTTTGTGGTGCTGAATGACTTCAGCGATGATGAAGTTTAGGAACTTCTTTGCGAAATCGGGGTCGAGGTCCGCCTCTTTCGCGAGGTCTTCAAGCCGTGCGATCTGATGCGCCTCGCGCGCGGGATCGGACGGGGGAAGGTCGTGTTCGGCCTTGAGGACACCAACGGCCTGGGTGTGCTTGAACCGCTCGCCCAGCGTATAGACAAGGATCGCGTCCAGCCGGTCGATGCTTTCACGGTGGCCTTTGAGAAGTTCGGCCGCTTTGGTCACAGGATCAGTCAAGCGGGTATCCTTTCGGGGTAAGCTTGGGATCGGCATAGTGGCTGATCTCCATCTCGATGGCGTCGGCGATCTGGCTTGACCGCAGCTTCTCGGGGCTGGGATGGCGATAGACGACGTCATTGCCATCCACCGATGGCGCGTCCTTGTCCTTGACCGCGCCCAGACGCTCGGCAAGGCGGATCGAGTCGAGGTTCTTCGGGTCGAGATAGCTGACCGCGCCCTCCCATCCCAGCGTGTAATAGAAATAGCGCCGCGCCGCGTGGGTCGCCTCAAGTGCATAGCCGTTGCCGGCGGCCTCGGGCCAGATGATCCAGGCCAGTTCGGCCTCGGGCCATTGTGCCGGTTTCCAGCCGCCCGCCATGCCAAGTGTCTCGTCCGTGATCTTGTCGTGGATCATCCACATGCCATAGCCGCGAATGTTCCAGTGCCCGATCTCGGCAGCGTAGAGCATCCATGTTTCATAGGCGTTCAGCGGTCCACCCATGAAGCGCGAGCGATAGCTGGCGAAGGTCGCCTTGAACGCGGCATAGTCCTCGGGTTCCGGCCCGCGCAGGCTCAAGCGCTTGGTTTCAAGGATGGGGATGTTCTTGGTCGCCATTACGCGGCCTCCATCACTTTGGGATGGCGGTAGACGTGGCAGGAATGTCCCAGAACCGTACCTTCCCGCTCGAACGCCGCGCCCAACCGCTTGGCCAGCGCGACCGACCGGGTATTGGCGGGGTCGATATACGAAACGACGCCATCCAGACCAAAGTGACGGGCCGCGTAGTCTCGGGCGGCAGTTGCGGCCTCAAAAGCGATCCCTTTGCCCTCGTATCCGTCGTATACCTGCCAGCCCAGTTCCGGCTCGTCCCAGCTTTCGTGATATATCATGCCGACGCGCCCCGCCGGGGTCCCGGTGGCTTTGTCTTCCAGCATCCACATGCCATAGCCACGCAGCGCCCAGTGACCAAATGTCGTCAGGAAGCCACCCCAATTGCGGAAGCGGGGGTAGGGACCGCCGATGTGCTTGGCGCGTTCGGATTCGCCAAAGGCGTTGAATGCCTCGAAATCGCTTTCCTTCGGGCCACGCAGGATCAGGCGGTCGGTTTCGATCACGGGGATGGGCAGGGTCATCGCACTCATGCGTAAGCCTCCACCGATCCGTCCGCGTCCAAAGCGTCAGGGCCGGGATGCCGGAACAGCATGTCCTCGCCCATGTGGACGTTTTGATAGGTCCGCTCGTAGGTCGCGCCCAGCCGTTCGGCCAGCGCGACCGAGCGGGTGTTTCCCGGCACGATGTTTGAGGTCAGCGTCTCGAAATCCAATACTGCATAGGCCCAGTCGCGGGCGGCAAGCGCGGCCTCATATGCCAGCCCTTTGCCCTCGAAACCGGCGAACATCACCCAGCCCAGTTCCGGCTCGGGCCAGCCTTCGGGGTTCCAGATGCCGACCAGCCCGGCGGGTTCGCCGCTGTCCTTCATCTCGACCGTGAAATAGCCATAGCCGTGCAGGTGCCAGTGGCCGATGTTCAGCGCAAACCAGCGCCATGCCTCGCCCCGGTTCTCGGCCGCGCCAAAACCCTCGGCGCGGTCCTTGTCCAGCAGGAAGGCAATCACCGCCTCGGCATCACGTGCTTCTGGCAGGCGCAGGAGGGTGCGCTCGGTTTCCAGAACGGGCAGGGGGGTGGGCAGCATCATTGTGTGCCCTCCGGCCCGTGGTGGCGATAGACCAGGTCATTCGGTTCGGGGCGTTGCGCTGCGTCGTCCCGCACCGCGCCAAGCTTTTCGGCAAGCCGGATCGAGGGCGCGTTGGGCGGGTCGATATAGCTGACCAGAGTGGCCATGCCCTGAGTGCCAAAAGCCCAGTCGCGCACGGCGCTGGCGGCTTCGAACGCATAGCCCTTGCCCTGCGCTTCGGGGAAGAAGCACCAGCCCAGTTCAGGTTCAGTGAAACGTGGCGGCTTGTTGATGCCGACCTGACCGATGAACGCGCCAGTATCAGTGATGTCCACCGCCCAGCTGCCAAAACCCAGCCATTGCCAGCTTGTGATCTCGGCTCCCAGCCAGCGCCAGAGTTCGTCCGCTGATACCGGGCCGCCCATGTACTGCGCCCAGTCCGTCGCGAAATGCGTTGCCATCGGCTCGAAATCCTCAAGCACGTGATGGCGCAGCGTCAGGCGCGCGGTGGTTATGGTGGGCGCAAAGCTCATTCCGTTTATTTCTTCTTCCCGAAACCCGACAGACCCGGCGGCAGCGATCCGCCGCCCAGACCCGGCAATCCGCCGGGCATCTTGCCGCCCATCGCCTTGGCCGCCTGTTCCAGCGCCTTGGGGTCCATCGCCGACGGGTCCATGCCGCCGGGCATTCCGCCCTTGCCCATCATGCCCTTCATGGCCTGTTTCAGCATTCCGCCTTTGCCCATCTTGCCCATCTTCTTCATCATGTCCGCCATCTGGCGCTGCATTTTCAGAAGCTTGTTCAGGTCGCTGACCTCCATGCCAGCGCCCTTGGCGATCCGCTTCTTGCGGCTGGCTTGCAGGATTTGCGGGTTGGCGCGCTCGATCTTGGTCATCGACTGGATCAGGGCAATCTGCTGTTTCAGGATCTTGTCGTCGATCCCGGCGTTTTCCATCTGTTTGGCGGCCTTGGCCATGCCCGGCATCATGCCCATGATGCCTTCCATGCCGCCCATCTTGATCATCTGTTCCAGCTGGGTCTTGAGATCGTTCATGTTGAAGCGCCCCTTCTGGAACCGCTTCATCATCTTCTCGGCCTGTTCGGCCTCAATCGTTTCCTGCGCCTTCTCGACCAGCGCGACAATGTCGCCCATGCCAAGGATGCGGCCCGCGATGCGGTCGGGCTCGAAGGTCTCAAGCGCGTCCATTTTCTCGCCCAGACCGACGAACTTGATCGGCTTGCCGGTGACGGCGCGCATCGACAGCGCGGCACCACCGCGCCCATCGCCGTCCATCCGGGTCAGCACGACGCCCGAGATGCCAATCTTGCCGTCGAACTCTTCGGCAACCTCGACCGCGACCTGACCGGTCAGACCGTCGACGACCAGAAGCGTCTCGCGCGGGTTCACCGCGTCGCGGACGTCCTCGACTTCCTTCATCAGGACTTCGTCGATCTGCAACCGGCCCGCGGTGTCCAGCATATAGACGTCGTAGCCACCCAGCGTCGCCTGCTGCTTGGCGCGCTTGGCGATCTGAACGGCAGTTTCACCGGGCACGATCGGCAGCGTGTCGACGCCGATCTGCGTGCCCAGCACCTGAAGCTGTTGCATCGCGGCAGGGCGGTAGATGTCGAGCGATGCCATCAGCACCCGCTTGCCGTTCTTTTCCATCAGCCGCTTGGCCAGCTTGCCCGTGGTTGTCGTCTTGCCCGAGCCCTGAAGGCCGACCATCAAGATCGGCGCGGGCGGGTTGTCGATCTTCAACTCGCCGGGCTCTTCATCGTCGCCGGCAAGCACGTGTTTCAGCTCGTCATGGACGATCTTCACGACCTGCTGGCCGGGCGTGACCGACTTGGTGACGGCCTGTCCGGTTGCCTTGTCCTGCACCGCCTTGACGAAGTCGCGGGCCACGGGCAGCGACACGTCGGCCTCAAGAAGCGCGACACGTACTTCGCGCAGGGCCGTCTTGACGTCATCCTCGGACAGCGCGCCCTGGCTGGTCAGGCGGTCAAATACACCAGAGAGGCGTTCGCTCAGATTTTCAAACATCGCTTTCCGGCCCTTTCACTGCCTGTTGCAACCTGGCCCGAACATAAGCACGGACCGCTCTTTCGCCAATGCGTCACCCTTGCCGCGACAGTGAGACCAACGCCCAAATGCGTTGCGCCCCCGTGGGCGAAACTCGCTGACGGGGGGCGATCCCGGCCTGTGGCCATGGGACCGGAAGCTTGACGGACTCCCGGAATGTTGGGCGGCGTTTACGCGCGCGGGCGCAAGGAGTCAAGCCTTGCGCCCTTGAAAGGCTGGGGTTTGATCGGTCAGGCCGATAGCTGGTCGCGGTGGCGATACAGCACGAAAGCGGCCAGCACCCCCAGAACCAGCGCGGGCACGGCGGACGGGCCCAGGATCAACAGATGTGCCAGCACCGCGCCGACCATGGTGCAAACCAAAAGCCCAGCGGCAATTGCCTGAAGGCCGGGCACCCACAGCAGCACCGCCGCGCCAAGTTCAATCGCGCCGGTCACATAGCGGAACCACTGGCCCCATCCGATGGCCTCGAAGGTGCCGACCATCATCTCGACCCCGGCAAGCTTGGCTACGCCGGCTGCGGCAAAGGCCAGGGTCAAAAGCGCCTTGGCGCCGATAAGAATGTATTTTTGCATTGTCGCGTCTCCTGATTTTCGTCGCGGATCAAGTGGTTGCGCGGCGTTTTTGAGCGCGCCGCGCAACCAGTTTCCGTTCAAGCCGCTTTTTGCGCCGCGTCCGCGCCGTCCTTGTCGAGGATGGTGACATCGGTGATGCCGACAAAACCAAGGATGAAGCGGACATAATTGCTGGCGAAGTCGAAATCCGATCCCAGCGGGGTCCCGCCGGTGGCGATGGTCACGATGGCCTTTTTGCCTTCCAGCAGGCCGACCGGACCGTTTTCGGTGTATTTGAACGTCACTCCGGCGCGGCCGATCTGGTCGATCCAGGCTTTCAGCACGGCGGGGATGGAGAAATTGTACATCGCGGTCCCGATCACGATGACGTCGGCCTCTTGCAGTTCGGCGACAAGCTGGTCGCTGAATTCAAGCGCCTTGGCCTGCGCCGCGCTGCGGTCTTCGGGATCGGCGAATGTGCCGGTGGTGAAATCCTCGGTCAGGAAGGGCAGGCCGGCGGCCAGGTCGCGGCGGATAACGCGGGCCGGTTGCAGGTCGTCGACAATACGGGCCGAGTTGATGCGGCTGATCGATCCTTCGTTGCGGGCGGAAGCGTCGATGTGAAGAACGGTGGTGGTCATGGGTCTTTCCTCATGGGTGTGTAGCAATGTTGTGGACCCTACATTTGCTCTTGCATTCGCGAACTCAATCCCGCCAAATGCAGACTGGCTGTGAAATAATGCACACAAAGGATGCGCGCGCGGCATGGACAACTGGGATGAGATCCGCACGGCCTATCAGGTCGCACGCATGGGAACCGTCAGTGGGGCCGCCGATGTGCTGGGTGTCCACCACGCGACGGTGATCCGCCATATCGATGCGCTGGAGGGCAAGCTGGGCGTGAAGCTGTTTCAGCGCCATGCCCGCGGCTATACGCCGACCGAGGCTGGTGAGGATCTGTTGCGCGTTGCTCAGGCGACCGATGACCAGTTCGGTCAGCTTGAAGGCCGCATCAAGGGGCGCGGAGCCGACGTGACCGGCGAATTGGTGGTCACCTCTTTGGCCTCCATGATCCCGCGATTGACCAGTGTTTTGGCCGAGTTTCAGCGCATGCATCCCGGGCTGATTGTGCGCTACCTGACGGGTGATCGTGTCTTTCGGCTGGAATATGGCGAGGCGCATGTGGCGTTACGGGCAGGGGCGGCGCCAGACCAGCCCGACAACGTGGTACAGCAGCTGGCCTGCCTCAAGATGGGGCTTTTTGCCAGTGAGGACTATGTCGCACGCCATGGGCTGCCCGACGGCCCGGACGATTATCAGAACCATTATTTTGTCGGCTCGGATTCGGTCCGCAGCCGCGCGCCTTTTTTTGCCTGGCTGCATGAAAACGTGCCGCGTGACCGGCTTGTCTTTCGCGCCTCGGACCCGGAAGCATGGAGCCGGGCGATTGTGGAAGGCGCGGGCATCGGTTTCATGACCTACTGGGACGCCCGCCGCGTCGACGGGCTGGTCGAGGTCATGCCGTCCCAGGACGATTGGTCAGCGGCACTTTGGCTGGTGACCCATGTCGATCTGCACCGAACGGCCAAAGTGCAGACATTTCTGAAGTTCCTCAAGGAAAAGGCCAAAGACTGGGAATTGGAATGACCGAGCCGCAGCGCGGGCATCTTGCGATGCTGGCATTCTCGGCGCTGGTCGCCGGGTCGTTTTCACTGGGATCACAGGCGGCGAATGAAATCGCGCCAGCTGCGTTGAACGCGGCCCGGTTTCTGTTGGCGGGTATCTTCATCGGTGTCGTCGCCGCCGCCACGACCGGCATACCGCGCAGCGCGGCACGGGCGCCCTGGCGGTATCTTGTGCTTGGCGGGCTGTTCGCGGCCTATTTCGTCCTGATGTTCGAAGGGCTGAAAACCGCGCCGCCGGTCTCGACCGCAGCGGTGTTCACCCTGACCCCGATCCTGTCGGCGGGGTTTGGCTTTGTGCTTCTGGGGCAGCACATGACGGGCCGCATGTGGGTGGCCCTGACCATAGGCGGGATCGGCGCGCTTTGGGTGATTTTCCGTGCCGACCTTGCCGCGCTGTTGCGGTTCGAGGTGGGGCGCGGCGAGTTTCTCTATTTCATTGGCTGTGTGGCCCATGCGCTCTACACACCGATGATCCGCAAGCTGAACCGGGGCGAGACCCCGATTGTCTTTACCTTCGGCGTGTTGGTGGCGGGGTTTCTGCTGCTTACCGCCTATGGCTGGCGCGACATTGCGGCGACCGACTGGCTGGCGCTGCCCGCCGTGGTCTGGGTCGCGCTGGGATATCTTGTCATCTTTGCCACCGCGACCAGCTTTGTCGCGGTGCAATATGCGTCGTTGCGGCTGCCCTCGGCCAAGGTCATGGCCTATACCTATCTGGTGCCAAGCTGGGTCATCCTGTGGGAAATCGCGCTGGGCAATGGTGTTCCGCCCGCCTTGGTGCTGGCCGGAGTGGTGATGACCGTGTTTGCGCTGGTCCTGCTGCTTCGCGACGAACACTGACCGGCGCTAGCTGGCGCTGGTGTCGTCGTCCTGCTTGTCAAACTCGGTTTCAAGGAAACGTTCGAACGCATCCAGATTGACTGGTTCAAACTGACCAAATCCTTGCATCCAGACGCTGGCCTCTCGCAGGGCGTCCGGCTCCAGTTTGCACCATTTCACCCGACCACGCTTTTCCTGGCTGATCAATCCGGCCTTGGTCAGGATCACCAGATGTTTGGAAATCGCGGCAAGCGAGATGTCGAACGGTTCCGCCACATCCGTCACCGCCATGTCATCCTCCAACAGCATGGACAGGATCGCCCGGCGGGTCGGGTCGGCAAGGGCGGCAAAAACCGCGTCAAGGGATTGGGGCTGGGTCACGTTTTTCGCCTAAGCGAAAAGGGTGGGGACGGTCAAGCGCGCTGTGTTTGGCCTGACCGTCCTGTTGGCTTATTCGATCTCGTTCTTGTAGATTTTGCCGTCTTTCATGATCAGATCGAAATTGGCATGCGGGTCGGCAACAAGGTTGATGTCTTCCAGCGGGTTGCCGTCGACCAGGATCAGGTCGGCATAGGCGCCTTCGGCGATCACGCCCAGTTCACCCTGCTGATAGGGGTGACGCGGACCGGCAAGCTTCAGCAGGTCGGCATTGGTCGAGGTCGCCATCTTCATCACCTCATAAGGCGTGTACCAGCGTTGCAGCTTGGCAAGGAAGGCACCCTGACGCTCGGCCAGCTTGGGATCGAACAGAATGTCGGTGCCAAACGCAACCTTCACCCCGACCTCTTTCGCGGTCTTGTAGGTGAAATCGGTGCCGTTGGTCACGTCAATCCATTTCTGCTGGCTGACCGGATCGGCAAAGGTAAAGCCGTCCTCGTCATCCAGAAGCGGTTGAACCGACAACCAGACATCGTTGTCACGCATCATTTCCATGGTTTCGCGGCTCATGAGGAAGCCGTGTTCCACCGATTTGATGCCCGCTTCGATGGCAGTCTGAACCGCCTTGTCGGTGAACAGGTGCGACGCGACATAGCTGTTATAGGTCTCGGCCACTTCGACAAAGGCCTTCAGTTCTTCCACGGTGTATTGGCTGACGTCCAGCGGGTCATAGGTAGACGACACGCCGCCGCCGCCCGAGATTTTGATCTGCGATGCACCCATGCGGAAAATCTCGCGCGAGGTCTTGATGACCTCAGGCACGCCATCGGCCTGCGCCATCAGGCCAACGCTGTACCAGTACCACTTGGAATCCGCCGGGTTGGTGGGCACGGCCTGATAGGGGCGATAGTCGAAATGACCACCGGTTTGCGTTACCGGCGGACCCGACGGCAGGATGCGGGGGCCGTTGATCTCGCCGTGGTCGATCATCTTTTTGATCGCGAAAGAGTTGCCGCCAACGTCACGAACTGTCGTGAAACCGCGCATCAACGTATCTGCGGAACCGTTCGCACCGCGAATGGCGACCTCGAGAATGTCGCCGGTCACAACCGCGGTCTGCGGGTTGCAGCAATAAAGCGTGTGCCAGTGGACGTCGATCAGGCCGGGGATCAACGTGCGGCCACCACCGTCGATCACGGTGCCGCCTGCAACGGCCAGGTCTTCGGTCGAGACTGCGGTGATCAGATTGCCGGTGACAACGACATTTGCGTCTTCGATCAGTGCTTCGTTCACACCATCAAACACGTTCACGTTCGTAATCAGGATCGGGGGGGTGTCTTCTGCGGCGACAGCGGACGCGGCAAAGGCGGTCGCGGTCGTCATCAGCAAGGCGCGGATTGTTGGGGTCATCGAGGTTTCCAGTCTTGAAGCGTTCAATAAATGGAGGTGACAATAATTCAGGACTCCCGGCCCCTTCGGGCCGTGCCCCAAAGGTAGTAATGTGGTCGCCATCGTCAAGGTTGTTTGATCCTTTGGTCAAGGTGCCGCAGGGTCAGCGCCCGATATGGGGCAGAGGGCGACATGAGAAACTCAACCATTTCGTTGAATATGCGAATTTCGGAAAATTGGGTGTTTCAACAGGTGTGGCGGATTCTCCCCTTCTATCCGCGGGAGCGTTTTATAGAGTTTTTTCAACGTGTTATTCGGAAACAATGGAGCGATGCGTGGCGCTTGACTCATTGCGCGCCCGCCAATAGCAATGCGCCAAGTCCTGAGGGGTGGTGCGACGTGTCCGATCTCGATCCGAAAGAGCGCCTGGCGCAGCTGGAAGAGCGGATATCAGCGCACAAAAAGGCCAACGCGCCCAAGCCTCATATGGAAGAGCACTATTCGCAAGCACAGCTTGCCTGGCGGATGGTGATAGAGCTTGTAACCGGTCTGGGGATCGGTTTTGGCATCGGGTACGGGTTGGACACCCTTTTCGGCACAATGCCGATCTTCCTGGTGCTGTTCATATTTCTGGGCTTCGCGGCCGGCGTAAACGTCATGTTACGCAGTGCCAAGGAAATCCAGGCGAAACAGGTGGCCGACCAAGAGGCCGCAAAAGACGAAGGGAAGTGAGACGTGGCTAGCGACACGCACGGAGCAGAAGAGGCCGGCGGCCTGGTATTCCACCCGATGGACCAGTTCATCGTGAAACCGCTCTTTGGCGGCGATGCGATCCACTGGTACACACCGACTAACGTCACCCTGTGGATGGTTCTTGCCGTGGTTGCGATCATCGGCCTTCTGGTCCTGGGCACCCGCCGCCGCGCGATCGTTCCCAGCCGTAGCCAGTCGATCGGCGAACTTGCCTATGGCTTCATCTACAAGATGGTCGAGGACGTTGCCGGCAAGGACGCGGTCAAGTTCTTCCCCTATATCATGACCCTGTTCATGTTCATCGTGACCGCCAACTTCCTTGGCCTGCTGCCGATGAGCTTCACCACAACCTCGCATTTTGCCGTGACCGTGGTGCTGGCGCTGCTGGTCTTCCTGACCGTCACCATCGTCGGCTTCGTCAAGAACGGCGTTGGTTTCCTGGGTCTGTTCTGGGTCTCGTCGGCACCGCTGGCGTTGCGCCCGATCCTGGCCGTGATCGAACTGATCTCGTATTTCGTCCGCCCCGTCAGCCACAGCATTCGTCTGGCCGGCAACGTCATGGCGGGCCACGCGGTGATCAAGGTGTTCGCGGGCTTCGCCGCCATCGCCGTGGTCAGCCCCGTATCGGTCGTCGCAATCACCGCGATGTATGGCCTCGAGGTGCTGGTCGCCTTCATCCAGGCATACGTCTTTACCATTCTGACCTGCGTGTATCTGAAAGATGCGCTGCATCCGTCGCACTAAGGTCTGAACCTCAACACATCCTATTAACTTCCAATCGTAAGGAGATACCCCCATGGAAGGTCAACTCGCACATATCGGCGCAGGTCTCGCAGCAATCGGTTCCGGCGCAGCCGCAATCGGTGTGGGCAACGTCGCAGGCAACTACCTGGCAGGCGCCCTGCGCAACCCGTCGGCAGCCGCATCGCAAACCGCGACCCTGTTCATCGGTATCGCGTTCGCAGAAGCACTGGGCATCTTCTCGTTCCTGGTTGCTCTGCTGCTGATGTTCGCCGTCTAAGCCGACTGGACTTATCCTTACGTGCGGGCGGCGGCGCGGACTGACCGTGCCCCGCCCGTGATCTAACGGAAGTTCCCAGGAGGACGACATGGCATCTACAACTTCAGAAGCCACAAGCCACGCTGCCGATGCCGCACACGCCGCATCCGCGCCCGGCATGCCGCAGCTCGACTTCTCGAACTGGGGCAACCAGATTTTCTGGCTGCTGGTCACGCTTGTCGTGATCTACTTCGTCCTGTCGCGCATCGCGCTGCCGCGCATCGCCGCGGTTCTGGCCGAGCGCCAGGGGACCATTACGAATGACATCGCCGCAGCCGAAGAGCTGAAGGCGAAAGCGGTCGAGGCCGAGGACGCCTATAACAAGGCGCTGGCCGATGCCCGCGCCGAAGCGCAGCGCATCGTCGCCGAGGCCAAGGCCGAAATCCAGGCAGAACTGGATGCCGCCACCGCTCAGGCCGACGCCGAAATCGCGGCCAAGGCTGCCGAGTCGGAAAAGGCCATCTCTGCGATCCGCGCCGGCGCGCTGGAAAGCATCCGCGAAGTCGCAGGCGACACCGCGGGCGAGATCGTCTCCGCGCTGGGTGGCGAGACCGACGCCAAGGCGGTTACCGCCGCTATCGAAGCACGGATGAAAGGGTAAGATCATGCGGAAACTGACCCTGATTGCCGCCCTGAGCGCCGCCGCAAGCCCGGCATTTGCCGCAAGCGGCCCGTTCTTCTCGCTTGGCAACACCGACTTTGTCGTGCTGCTGGCTTTCATCCTGTTTGTCGCGGTCCTGTTCTATTTCAAGGTTCCGTCGATGCTGGGTGGCATGCTGGACAAGCGCGCCGAAGGCATCCAGTCTGAACTGGACGAGGCCCGGGCCCTGCGCGAAGAGGCTCAGACCCTGCTGGCGTCCTATGAGCGCAAGCAGAAAGAGGTCAAGGACCAGGCCGACCGTATCGTCGAGCATGCCAAGGCCGAGGCCGCGAATGCCGCGGAACTGGCCAAGGACGAGCTGAAGAAATCGATCGCGCGCCGTCTGGCCGCTGCCGAAGATCAGATCGCGTCGGCCGAGGCCGGTGCCGTCAAGGAAGTGCGCGACCAGGCGATCACCATCGCCGTTGCCGCCGCCAAGGACGTCATCGCCAAGCAGATGACCGCCGCCGACGCCAACAAGCTGATCGACGCCGCCATCGACGATGTGGACGCCAAGCTGCACTAAGCCCGCTCACATCAAGACTTTTGCAAAAAGCCCGGTCTCGCGCCGGGCTTTTTCGTGTCTTGTGATTTTTGTGCTATCCTCAATGCGGCAACGATGGAGGGCAGCATGGGTTTCTGGAGTCCGACGCGGGAAGACCGCCGCGATCCGGAAGAGGTCTTGCATGATATCAGGCACCGGATTCAACGTGGCGAGCACCTGCATCTTGATCATCTTTCACGCGTCGAAATGGCGGCGGTCGGAACGCTGATAAATGCCGGTGTTGCCAAGTTTGGCAGCGCCGCCTGCCACCCGGTTGTCCAGGCAAAGCTGGATTAGACTCTTGCCTAGGCGCCTTCGACGCAATGCCCTCAATTCGCCGTATTGGGCTGGCATCAAGTATCCAACAACATGAATTCCAAGGTAAATATCATGAGGACAATCCTATTTGGCGCAGTCGCCCTTCTTCTGGCGGGATGCTCGGGCAGCACCACTTCCGTGTCGACCAAAGCGACGACGGCCAAAGCCGCCGAAACCTTCTGGGCCAAGAACTCGATTGCCGAGCAAACCGAGGATCCCGGTTCGGCCCGGTTCGAAGATTTCACGGTTTATCAGGTCAGCAACGGCGACCGGATCTATTGCGGGTCGATGTCCGCCAAAGATGACTACGGCGTCTATGGCGACTACGTCCCGTTTTACATGCGCGGACGGGGCCAGCATGTTCTTGCGGTCAACGCGGCGCCCGAAAGCGCCAAGTTCTCGGCCCGCAAATGTGCCGATGCCAAACGCGGATCGGTGCGCATCAACAATCTCTAGCGCAGCGGAGCAAACCCTGCGTCGGAAAGCGTGCAGTCGCGTATCACGTCGCGGCCACAGGGGACCGGGGTCAGGTCCTTGGACAGACAGACCCGCGCCTCCTGGATCATCCCGTCCAGGCAGGTGATCGTGATCATGTTGTCCCGAAGTCCGGGATTGGCCTTGAGAAACGCCTGTTCCACCACCGCGGCAGGCAGTTTCACCGGCTTTTCCAGCTGACGAAAGACCGGTGGGCGGTTGATGCTGTCATAGGCTTGGCGCGACAGCGCGTAATAGTCTTCGGCGCTCAACCCCGAACATCGCCCGTGCTTTTTCCACTGATACCAGGCCAGCCCGGACGTGCCCATGATATCGGCCATTTCATTGGTCAGGCTGCGCGGCGGATTGCGTTCCGTGGTCCGGCAGAAGGACGGCCAGCCGCGGTGAAACTGTGGCCAGAGACCGTGCAGCACCCAGCCATGCCCCGAGCCCCGGTCACACTGCTCGGAGCTTTTGGCATCGCCTTCGACCTCGCACCAGTTCGGCGACCATGACAGTGCCATCACGTAATAGTCGAATTGACCGGCAGGTTCACCTTCGGCCCATGCCGAACCGCTCAGGCAGGCCAAAACAGCCAGGATATTCAGTAACCGCATTCACTCTTCCCTTCCGCGCTTGATGCCACTATATAGGCGACAAGTTCCCCGACAACGGAAACCCGCACCCCTCAAAAGGTGCCGCCTGGCCTCCAGGCGACGGGATAGATGTATTCGGGGCCAAGAGACAGGAGAATTGAACATGGCCAAGCTGCTGCACCCCAAGGCAACCGCCGTCTGGCTGGTGGACAACACGACAATCGGCTTCAAGCAGATCGCCGATTTTGTCGGCATGCACGAACTGGAAATCCAGGGCATCGCCGATGGTGACGTCGCGACCGGCGTCAAGGGTTTCGACCCGGTTGCCAACAACCAGCTGACCCAGGACGAGATCGACGCCGCGCAGAACAACCCGCTGCACAAGCTGAAACTCAAGCCCAACGCCGCCGCCGAGGGTGAAGAAAAGCGCCGTGGCCCGCGCTACACCCCGCTGTCCAAACGCCAGGACCGCCCCGCATCGATCCTGTGGCTGGTGAAGTTCCACCCGGAACTGTCGGACGGTCAGATCGGCAAGCTGGTCGGCACCACCAAACCGACCATTCAGGCGATCCGCGAGCGGACTCACTGGAACATCGCCAATATTCAGCCGATCGACCCGGTCGCGCTGGGTCTGTGCAAACAGTCCGAACTGGATGCCGCCGTGCAAAAGGCCGCGTCGAAGAAAGCCGCCGAGGGCGAGGTCATGTCCGATGACGAACGCCGCAAGCTGGTCTCGACCGAAACCTCGCTTGGCATGGAAGCCGAGCCGAAGATCCCGACCGCGATCGAAGGGCTTGAGACCTTCAGCTTGTCGGATTCGGATGATGAGGACGAAGAAGACAAGCGCAAGGATGGCGATTTCGCCGATGCCGACAGCTTCTTCAACCTGCCCGGCGACAGCGACGACGAAGACGAACAGCCCTGATTGGCTGCTGCGTGACAAAGAAAATCAAAGCCCCGGTCATTTGGCCGGGGCTTTTTCTTTGTGGGCTCTGTGCCAGTGTCAGACCGGCTTGCGGGCGCGCAGCGCGGCGGAAATGGTGCCTTCGTCGAGGTAGTCCAGTTCCCCGCCCACCGGCACGCCCTGCGCCAGCGATGACAGCGCCACGCGGCCTTCCAACTGGTCGGCGATGTAGTGGGCCGTCGTCTGCCCGTCGACTGTGGCGTTTAACGCAAGGATCACCTCGGTGATGCCTTCATCGGCAACACGCGAAATCAGACGCGGGATCGACAGGTCCTCGGGGCCGATGCCATCCAGCGCCGACAGGGTGCCGCCCAGCACGTGATAGCGCCCTTTGAACACACCCGCCCGCTCCATCGCCCACAGGTCCGAGACATCCTCGACCACGCAGATCTCGCCCGTGGCGCGTTTTTCGTCGCGGCAGATGTCGCAGATCTCGGTGGTGCCGACGTTGCCACACGACAGGCATTCCCGCGCGGTGGCGGCGACGGTTTGCATCAGGTCCGCCAGCGGCGTCAGCAACAGCCCGCGTTTGCGGATCATGGTCAGCACCGCGCGCCGGGCCGAACGTGGACCCAGCCCGGGAAGGCGGGCCATCATCTCGATCAGGTTGTCGATATCGTTGTTGCTGCTCATGTGCGGGCGTTTTTGTTTGTGCGCGTCCGCGAGACTATAGCAGGGCATCGACGCGGGTGACCAACGAAAACCACCCGCGCCGGAAACCGTCTGGTCAGAACGGCAGTTTCATGTCCTTGGGCAGGCCAAGACCCTCGGTGATCTTTTCCATTTCTTCCTGCGCGCGTTCAGCCGCCTTTGCCTGGGCGTCCTTGATTGCGGCAAGGATCAGGTCCTCGACCACTTCCTTGTCATCGGCATTGAAGATCGAGGGGTCGATATCAAGCGCAGTCAGGTCACCCTTGGCGGTGGCGGTGGCCTTGACCAGCCCCGCGCCGCTTTCTCCGGTAACCATGATGGTGTGCAGGTCGTCCTGCATCTGCGCCATCTTGGTCTGCATCTCCTGGGCCTTTTTCATCATCCCGGCCATGTCGCCGAGACCACCCAGTCCGCCTAGTCCTTTGAGCATCAGTTTTCTCCGTCCGTCTTGTCGCGCTTTGCCGGCGCGGTGATTGCGATCATTGCGGCACATATCGCAAGCGTCGAGGCGATAAACAAGGAGGGCGAACCGACGCAGCCCTCTGCAATCGCAGCGTCGCGCAGTCCCGTGGGGTCGCCCCAGGTCAGAAAAGTGCCGAACCCGCCCCACAACAGCGCCACCACAACCCCGCCCCAGGGTTTGCGAAAGCGCACAACCAGCGCGGTGGCCAGAAGCAGAACCAATGCAGGCGGTGTCGACATCAGCGCCACGAATTCATCCAGCGCCGAAACCGGAGTGCCGTCCCAGTTCGGACGAAGGTCCGTGCAGGCATCCGCCAGCGCGGCTCCCGGCATCAGCATCAACGCAAGGGTCAGTCTTCTTCGAAGGGGTCCCATTCGTCCTCGACTTCCGGAAGGGCTTCGGCCTGGGCTTCGGCGGTAATGTCGGCGCGGCTGCGGATCTGGGTGATGCGGGCCTTGGGGAAAGCGGCAAGCACGGCCTGTACCATCGGGTGTTCGCGTGCCTCGGCTTTCAATGCGTTTTCGGCGGCGTCGCGTTTTTCGGCAATGGTCTCCCCGCCGCCTTCGTTGACAAGGATCACCGCCCAGCGGTTTCCGGTCCACCCCTGAAGACGCTGCCCCAATCGCTGGGCCAGGTCCTGCGGGGCGCTCTCGGCCGGGACGAACTCGATCCGGCCAGGCTGATAGGACGCCAGGCGCACGCCGGTCTCGACGTCGATCAGCAACTTCGCATCACGGTTCTTGCGGATCAGCTCGACCACGTGTTCGAACGTGGCATAGCGATCCAGCGCGTGATCCGCTGCCGGGGCAAGCGCTGCCATGGTGACACCACCACCGCCGCCGCCTGTCGGCATCGGCTGTCCCTGTGCCGACGTCATACCGCCATTCGGCACCGGTGCCCCGCCACCACCACCCGGAGAGGAAGGCGGCACAGGTGTATCCTGCAGCTTGCGCACCAATTCTTCGGGGCTGGGCAGGTCTGCAACATGGGTCAGGCGGATGATCGCCATTTCCGCCGCCATCATCGCATTTGGCGCGGCCGAGACCTCTTCGATCGCCTTCAACAGCATCTGCCACATGCGCGTCAGGGTGCGCATCTTCAGGCTTTGCGCCATGGCCTGTCCCCGGGCGCGTTCGTCGGGGCTGATCGTGGGGTCGTCGGCGGCATCCGGCGTGATCTGGACCACGCTAACCCAATGGGTGATCTCGGCCAGGTCGCGCAGCACCGCCAGCGGGTCGGCCCCGTCGGAATATTGCGCGCCCAACTCGTTCAGCGCGCCCGCCGCGTCGCCCTTCAGGATCATGTCATAGAGGTCCAGAACCCGCCCCCGGTCCGCCAGCCCCAGCATCGCACGGACCTGATCGGCGGTGGTTTCGCCGGCACCGTGACTGATGGCTTGATCCAAAAGGGACTGCGCGTCACGGGCCGAGCCTTCGGCGGCGCGGGTGATCAGCGCCAGCGCGTCATCGGTGATCGCGGCGCCTTCTGCATCCGCGATCCGACGCAGCATGGCGATCATGTCCTCGGGTTCGATCCGGCGCAGGTCGAACCGCTGGCAACGCGACAGGACGGTGACCGGAACCTTACGGATCTCGGTGGTCGCAAAGATGAACTTCACATGCGCGGGCGGTTCTTCAAGCGTCTTCAACAACGCGTTGAACGCGCTAGTCGACAGCATGTGAACTTCGTCGATGATGTAGATCTTGTAGCGCGCCGAGGCCGCGCGGTAATGCACGCTGTCGATGATTTCGCGGATGTCGCCGACCCCGGTACGGCTGGCGGCGTCCATCTCCATCACGTCGACATGGCGGCCTTCCATGATCGCGACGCAGTGTTCGCATTTGCCGCAGGGTTCCGTCGTCGGGCCGCCCTGTCCGTCCTCGCCGATGCAGTTCATTCCCTTGGCGATGATCCGCGCTGTGGTGGTTTTGCCCACGCCGCGAATGCCGGTCATCACGAAGGCCTGCGCGATCCGGTCGGCGGCAAAGGCATTCTTCAGCGTCCGCACCATGGCGTCCTGCCCAACGAGATCGGCAAAGGTCTCGGGGCGGTATTTGCGCGCCAGCACCTGGTAGGCAGAGTCTTTGGTGTCGCTCATCGGGGGCCTTTGTCGGGATTCGTCAGGTCCAGTCGAGACTACGGCCCGGACCGGTCGAGGTCCACAGCCGATGCACGGTCAAATCACGGCTACAGCGCCCAAAGCACCGCACCGGTCGCAACCGTGGCCACGGTCATCAGGACGGCAAGCCGGGTGAACGCGCTTCCGGGCATCGCTTCGGCGTCATTGTCATTCAGCCGCCGCAGCGTCGCGCAGGCCTGTCGCCGTGCCGCCCAATAGATCACGATGGCAGTGATAAGGAACAGGGTCGCCACCAGCTTGGCCGCCCAAGTCGGTTCGAAATCGCCAAACACGGCCTTCAACCCGATCGCCACGCCCACCGCGCCCAGCCCGGTGCCCATCCATGCCGAAAAGGTGCGTTCATTGGCCATGATGGTCCGGTCCTCGGCCCATTTGGTCCGCGCTTCCGCCTTTTCCGGCGCGTCGTCCTGCGCTACATCCTGTGTCATGCCGCCAGAGTATCGACGTCCCGGGCAGGTTGCGAGTGCCGATTTCTCTTCCGGCTATCCGACTGCGCGCCTAGTGTTTTGCGCGAAACCCGATCCACTTGGTTGCAAGGGGGCACGTGTTGCGCTTCGACATCTTTTCGCTGTCTGCAGGAACAGGAGAACTGGCCCTCGCGCCCCTGCCGGGGCGGTTCGGGGACTATTCCGGTGACCTCGCGCGGGTGATCGGCTGGGCACCGGGACTTGTTCTCAGCATGACCGAATGGGCCGAGATGCAGGGCGCAGGGGCAGGCGACCTCGGCCGAGATCTGGGGAATGCGGGCATCGACTGGGTGCATCTGCCGGTCCGCGATTTCGACGTTCCCACAGGCAAGACGCTGGATGTCTGGCCTGATGCGTCCCGGCGCGCGCAGGCCGTGTTGCAACAGGGCGGGCGCGTGCTGATCCACTGTTACGGGGGCTGTGGGCGGTCCGGCATGGCGGCGGCCCGGATTTTGGTGGAAATGGGCGAGGACCCGGCCCCGGCACTGGCGCGTCTCAGGCAAGTGCGTCCCTGCGCGATTGAGACCGAGGATCAGAAGCTTTGGGCAATACGCCCCTGAAACGACAGGCCATAAGGGTCTGAACGGGCGTCAGTAGTCCCCGCGCTTGTACCGTCCCCGGCTTTGACCCTCACGGTAAACCCGGCTGAGCGAGCGGTCGCGCTGCCGCGCCTCGGCAACACTTTCGGTATTGCGGGCATCCTCGCGCAACAGTTTCTGCCAGCGCTCGAAACGCGCCTCTTCCACCTCTTCGGTGTCGATGGCTCGCCGCACGGCACAGCCCGGTTCACTGTCATGGGCGCAATCGGAAAAGCGGCATTCCAGCGCAAGCTCGGCCAGATCCTCGAACACCGCATCGATCCCCTCGGCCGCGTCGACAAGCTGTAATTCGCGCATCCCCGGCGTGTCGATGATCCAGCCACCCGCCTTCGCCGGTTTCAGGTCGCGGTGGGTGGTGGTGTGTCGGCCTTTGGCGTCGTCCTCGCGGATCGCGCCGGTGGCCACGTCAGTCCCGGCCAGCGCATTCAGGAGTGTCGACTTGCCCACACCAGAAGACCCGACCAGCGCCACGGTATCGCCGGGGCCGCACCACGGGGTCAGTGCCGTCGCCTGTTCCGGGTCGCGGGCATCCAGCGCCAGCGCGGTCACGATCGGCGACAGTCGCCGCGCCTGTGACAGGAAAGGGGCGGTATCATCCACCTCGTCCGCGCGGGTCAGCACGATCACCGGCAGCGCCCCGCCCGCTTCGGCCAGCGCCAGATAGCGCTCCAGACGGGCGATGTTAAAATCGGCATTGCAGGATGTGACAATGAACAGAGTATCGACATTTGCTGCGATCAGCTGGCTTTCCACCACCTTGCCCGCCGCCTTGCGCCGCAGCTCGCCGCGCGGGGTCAGGCGGCGGCGGATTACCGGGGTGTCCGCTTCGGCCAGAACCCAGTCCCCAACCGCAAGGGACGAGGTCGGCATGTCGGGCGGGCAGGTCAGGGTAACTTCGCCGCTAATTCCGATCGCGCCCAACCGATCACGATGAATATTGGCAATACGCAAACGGGGCAGGGATGCTTCATCATCGTCCAGCTGCCGCGCAAAATGCGTGGACCAGCCAAGCGCCTTCAGGTCAGGATCAGTTGTCATCGGGGACACGGGGCCAAACAGGGAAAGACAGGACCATGGCGGTGCTGTCATGTCGGTCTGGGGAAATGCAGGCTTCCCCAAGGCAGGCAATCGCTTGCATGAACGCCTCATCGGGCTTCGACAGGTGAGAGGTTGAACATCGACCCAAGCGGGACTCGTTACGGCTGCTTCCTTCCGGATCTGACCGGGTTGGCGAGGCGCTTGCCCGCGCCAACCTCTCAGGCGTCGATATAGTCGTGGTTTGCACGTGATGCAAGGCGGCTGTCGGCATCCAGAGACAGGCGCAGCGTCAACACATCCGCAGTTTCCGCGACCGGCGAAAGGTTGAGCCAGGGAACATCGCGCAGATGCGCCATGGCGCGGGGGTGGGTCTCGAACAGGACCGAGGTTTGCGGCAAATGCGCAAACCGCCATCCGGGGCGGGCAAGGTCGCAGAAGTCGCGGGGGCCTTCCAGATAGGTCGCAAGGGCGTTGCGGACCGGAACGTCCGTTGCCAGAGCCAGCGGCGCGTCCGCAATGCTGGGGAAATGACCGCCTCCACCAGCGCGGTAGTTGTTGGTTGCAATGACAAAGCGGTCCGTTGGGGCGATGGGCCTGCCCTGATAGCATAGGTTGACGATCCGCGTTCCGCGGGGGCTCAGCACCTCGCCAGACCCGCTGAAACGGGGCGGGGCCGCGAGGTCGATCTCGAATGTCACCCCCGACACCAGGTCGCGGTTGTAAGATGGGAATTGCGGCAGGATCAGCGCCTTGTCCCTGTCGCCGGGCAGAACCTGGGCATATTGGCCGGCGCCCATGTCTAGCCATTCGTGCAATTGGTGGCCGGTCAGAACCAGAGCGGCAATGTCGTTGGGATAATGCTGCATATCCACGATATCGCGTTGGGTGATGGTGCCCGGTGCAACATCGGTGAACTGCGATCGGCGGCCCGGTCCACCGCTTTTGAAGGGCGCGGCGCTGCCCAGAACCGGAAGGCCGGCAAACTCGGTTTCACCCAGCTGATCGCGCACGAATGCGGCCTTGGCCTCGGCGACCAGCCTGGTCGACAAGTCTTCTGTCAGCAATGCGAAATAGCTATGAACCGGGCGGGGCAGGCTGGCAACAGGCTGGTCGATCCGGTCCAGCGTGCGGCGATGGAACGGCGCGGCAAGCGCTGCGGCCTCGGGGTCTTCGGCTTGGCCCGCGACCGAAAGCGCCTGAACCCGCACCGATGCGACGTCCCATCCGTCGGTTTTGCGTGTCAGGCGCAGGTCGATGCGGCCGAGATGCGAGCCGCCCGCGCCGGCCATGACGGCTGGCACCCCATGCACCAGCCCTGTGCCTGTGTCGATCCCGGTATGGGGCGGATGGTCGGGACTTGGAAAAACCTCGTGCGTGTGGCCCGCGATCACGGCGTCGATGCCTTCCAGCGCCGCGATATCTGCCCCGACGTTTTCGCCATGCCCATCGGATCCCGTGGCCACAAGCCCGGAATGTGCCAGTGCGACAATGACGTCGGCGCCACGGTCCCTGAGCGTCGCGACGGCTTCCCGTGCAGCCTTAAGAATTGGCTGCGCGGTCAGGCGGGTTCCGACGCGCGTTGCCTCCCAGTTCAGAACGGCAGGTGGCAGCACGGCGAACAAACCGATTTTGACGCAATGGGAAGTGCCGTCCGTATCCATCAAGGCGCGGTCCAGGATGTGAACCGGTTGAACCCGCCCGCGCCAAACGGCGTCCATCGATTGGGTCGCGCCTTGAATATTGGCGCACAGAACCGGGAAATGCGCATGCCGCAAGGTCTCAAAAAGCGGCTCCAGACCAAAGGTAAACTCGTGATTGCCAAGGCCGACGGCGTCATAGCCAAGCGCGTTCATCCCTGCGATCAGCGGGTGCGGCCCGTCCCGGAATGCCTGTGTTTCATAGAAGAAATCGGAAAGCGGGGTGCCCTGCAGAAAGTCACCGTTGTCTACCAGTATCGAGTTCGTCGCCGAGGCGCGTTCCGAACGGATCAGGCCAGCACATCGGGCAAACCCGCTTGCCGGGGCCGGATCGCGCGAAAAATAGTCGACCCCCAACAGATCGCCATGCAGGTCCGAGGTCGCCAGTATCCGCAGATCTATTTCCGGCGCAGGTTTGGCGTTCAACTGGTTCGTCGTCACTGGGCGCGTTTCACATTCAAGGGGTCGGGGTGTTCGACAAGGCGATTTTTCTCAACCATACAACAACTTGTGCGTGTATCAACAACACATTCGCGGATCATCGGACGAAGTGCGGTGGGTGGAATGGACCATTGCCATTGGATTGCCTGGTGTGGCAGCTAGACGCGACAGGAGGTGCCAGATGCAGCATGCGGAAACAGTGACATTCGGGGGCTCGGGACTGGACCGTGCTGCGGAACTACGCGGCAACCCCGAGGCGTTGCAAACCCTGCGCGCCGATCCTGCCGCCCGCAGTATCGTGCATTGGCGCGGCAAGCCCATGCTCGCAGGTGCGGCAGCAGATCAGCTTGTACGCGTTCCGATGGATCACCCCGTTCTGAACGAGGCCAAATCGCCGCCGGTTTTCCTGGGGCGCGACGAAGGCGCGGCGGTGTTCGCAACCGATATCAGCCCTTGGACGCCCGATGATCTGGACCCAGAGCAGCTGAAACAGTTTTTCGACCCGTCACAACAGCATCACCCGGCCATGCCGCCAGACCACGTGTTTCGCGAACTGCGAGGTGTGATGACCCGGCTGACCCCGCGTGATGCCGAACTGACCGTGACGGCCAAGGCGATCATGGGCTGGCACCGGTCGCACCGGTTCTGCGCTGTCTGCGGCACTGAAAGCGAAATGGCGATGGCCGGATGGCAGCGCAACTGCCCGTCTTGCGGGGGGCAGCATTTCCCGCGCACCGATCCGGTCGTCATCATGCTGATTACCCATGGCAACCGCGTGCTGATGGGTCGCAGCCCCGGTTGGCCCGAGGGCATGTATTCGCTGCTGGCGGGCTTCGTGGAGCCGGGCGAGACGCTTGAGGCCGCCGTCCGCCGCGAGGTCATGGAAGAGGCCCGCATCCCGGTGGGCGACGTTGGCTATCTGGCAAGTCAGCCGTGGCCCTACCCGTCGTCCCTGATGTTTGGCTGCTATGGCAGGGCGCTTGATGACCAGATCACAATCGACCCGGTGGAAATCGAGGATGCGATCTGGGTAAGCCGGGAAGATATCATGGCCGCTTTCGCCGGTGAGCATCCCGTGCTGATGCCGGCCCGAAAGGGGGCCATCGCGCATTTTATCCTGCGCAATTGGCTTGCGGACAGGCTGGATTGAGACCAGACTGCCGCCAAAAAGCGGCCTTGAGAATGAGCAGGTGAAGATCATGGAAATCAAGTCAAAGGCGACGCTGGACGTGCCCATCGAGGACGTGTTCGCAACGCTCAGCGATTTTGAGGGATATGAACGTTCGGCCCTGCGGCGCGGGATCGAAGTCGAACGTCTGGACACGCTTGGCGGTGCGGGCGTTGGCGCGAAATGGGATTTGAAGTTCCAGTTCCGCGGCAAGGACAGGCAGCTTGAGCTGGAGCTTGTCGAATACAATCGCCCCGAAGAGATGGTGTTCAAGTCCCATATGCAGGGGCTTGATGTCGATTCCAGGGTGGAACTGGTCGCCCTGTCGCGCACCCGCACCCGGATCAACGTGGCGGCAGACCTGAAGCCTCAGTCGCTGCCGTCCAAGCTTCTGGTTCAGTCGTTGAAGCTGGCCAAGGCGAAGATCGCCAAACGGATGGACCGCAAGCTGGCTGGCCACGCCAAGGACATCGAAGACCGCTATCGCCGCAGCGCCGGGTAGGCGGTCCGCTTCAGCCTAGTTGTGGCGCGGCAGTGCCGCCGGATAGACGCCGACGATCTTCAGGGTGCTGGTGAAGTAATCCAGTTCCTCCAGCGCCCGACGCACGGCAGGGTCGTCCGGGTGACCTTCGATATCGGCATAGAACCGGGTCGCGGTGAACGATCCGTCCACCATGTAGCTTTCCAGCTTGGTCATGTTGACGCCGTTGGTGGCAAAGCCGCCCATCGCCTTATAGAGCGCGGCCGGAATGTTGCGGACCTCGAAAACGAAAGTCGTCATCATCTCGATCTCGCCACGCCGCGAGTGATCGGGCTCGCGTGACATGATGACGAACCGGGTGGTGTTGTGGCCGTGGTCCTCGATATCCGCGGCCAACACGTTCAACCCATAGATTTCCGCCGCCAGGTCCGAGGCCAGGACACCTACGTCGCGGCTGCCGGTTGCGGCAAGTTCGGCGGCGGCGCCGGCGCTGTCGGCGGCGGCTTCGCCCCGGATGCCGTGACGTTTCAGGAACTGCGCCGACTGGGGCAGCAAAACCAGATGCGCGCGCACCTTGGCCACGTCCTCAAGTGCGACGCCGGGATTGGCCATCAGGCAGATCCGCACGCGCACAAACGCCTCGTCGACAATATGCAGCCCGCTTTCGGGCAACAGTCGGTGGATGTCGGCGACCCGCCCATAGGTGGTGTTCTCGATCGGCAGCATCGCCAGATCCGCCTTGCCCTCTTTCACCGCTGCGATCACCTCTTCGAAGGTCCGGCAGGGCAGGGCTTCCATATCGGGTCGGGCCTGTTTGCAGGCTTCATGGCTATAGGCGCCGGGTTCTCCCTGGAACGCGATACGGTTCGTCATGAGGTCAGTGTCCGTAGAATTGGCGGGTATAAGGCGTTTCGTCGCGGTAACTATACCTTGCGTTCCGCAAGAGGAAGCGGATAGATACCGCGCAAACGCCACGAGATGGAAACGTAGCATGTTTGACACGATGACAATTACCAAGGTTGTGGGCGGCCTCTGCGGCGCGCTCCTGGTTTATCTGATGGGGGCCTGGGCGGCCGAATCGATCTATCACACCGGACCCAGCGGGCATGGCGATCATGCGCAGCAGGCCTATGTGATCGAAGTCGAAGGCGGTGACGACCATGGTGGCGCCGAAGCCGAAGAAGGCCCGTCGTTCGAGGACCTGCTGGCCAGCGCGGACGTTGGCAAGGGCGCCAGGGTGTTTGGCAAGTGCAAGGCATGTCACAAGCTGGAAGATGGCGCCAACGCAACCGGTCCGCATCTGTACGGAATCGTTGGCCGCGCGGTCGACTCGGTTGACGGTTTTGGCTATTCGGGTGCGCTTGAACAGGTCGCCGATGTCTGGACGCCGGAAAACCTGGATGGCTTCCTTGAAAACCCCAAAGGTTATGCGCCGGGCACCAAGATGTCTTTCTCGGGTCTGAAAAAGGCCGAGGACCGCGCCAACCTGATCGCCTATCTCGACAGTCTCGACGACTGATCGCCGCGCAAGGTATCCATGTGCGAAAGGCCGCTGATCCTCAGCGGCCTTTTTCTTTGCCTTTTGACGACCTACACAGTGCGTTCACACCCTGTTTATGAAATCGCATCTTGAATCTGCGCACCCGAACCCTGTTTATTGAAGGGAAAGCGGGGCAACACGCAAAACTGCGACCAGCAGGAGAGGCGGAAATGAAAGAGAAAACGATCAAGATCAGCGGCCCGACGATGAACCGTCGTCAGGCGCTTGGCTTCATGGGCGCCGGTGCGCTGGCATTGGGGACCACGGCGCCGGGACGCCTGTTTGCTGCTGATGACGACATCATCCGCTCGCACGGGTATTCCTTCTTTGGCGACCTGCAATATGCCAAGGGCTTTTCGCATTTCAACTACGTGAACCCCAACGCGCCGAAAGGCGGCGAGGTGACACTGTCATCGCGCGGCACCTTTGACGGGTTCAACCGCTGGGCCTGGCGCGGCAATCCCGAAACCAGTTCGAGCGTCGTGGCCGAGTCGATGTTCGGTGAAATGCCCTGGGGCGGCGGTCTGCCCGCCGACAGCATTACCGACGCCTATTGCCTGATCGCGCGCGAGGTCGAGTATCCCAAGGACAAGTCGTGGTGCGTCTTCCACATGCGTGACGACGTGGTGTTCCGCGACGGCTCGCCCCTGCGGGCGCAGGATGCGGCCTTCACACACAATCTGTTCCTTGAGCAGGGCATTCGGTCTTATGCCCGTTCCGTGAAAGAGCGGATCGAAGCGGTCGAGGTCGTGGACGACCACACCCTGCGCTACAAGTTCGTCGACGGCATCTCGCGCCGCTCGCTGATCGACCAGGTCGGTGGCACGCCGATCTTTTCGGAAGAATGGTACAAGGAAACCGGCGAACGGCTGGACGAACCCTCGGTCCTGTCGCCGATGGCCTCAGGGCCGTATCAAGTCGGCGACTACGAATTCAACCGCTACGTGGTCTATGAACGCAACCCGAACTACTGGGGCTGGGATCATCCACTGAACGCCGGGCGGCACAATTTCGACCGCATCCGCATCGAGTATTTCGCCGATGACGCCGCCGAGTTCGAGGCGTTCAAGGCCGGTGTCTACAGCTTCCGTTCTGAAGGTTCGACCAAGCGCTGGGCGACGGGCTATGACTTCCCGGCGGTGCAGAAGGGCCATGTGGTGCTGGAAGAAATCCCGCACAGCAACGCGCCCACAAATACCGGGGTGATTTTCAACACCTCGCGCCCGCCGCTGGACAACCGCAATATCCGCCACGCGCTGTCGCTCGCCTTCAACTTCGAATGGACGCGGGATTCGCTGCAATTCGGCCTGACCACCCAGCGTCATTCCTTTGCCGAACGCCAAGAGTGGGAGGCCAAGGGCGTGCCGGAGGGGGCCGAACTTGAGCTTCTGAGGGCGCTGGGCGACGTTGTTCCGCCTGAGGTGCTGACCGAACCCGCGGTCATGGCGCATGAATCGAAACCCGACACGCCGCTCGATCGCCGCAACAAGCGCACCGCGCTGCGGATGCTCGAGGCCGAGGGCTGGAGCGTCAATGACAAGGGCGAAATGCGCGATGCTGAGGGCAACCGCTTGTCTTTGGATTTCCTCGTGCTGTCGACATGGGACGACACCCGTCAGGCGGTGATCGAGACCTATGCCAATACGCTGCGCGACTGGGGGATCGAGGTCAACGCCGACAAGGTCGACAGCGCTCAGGGACAACAAAGGTTCCTCGACAAGGATTATGACCTGATCCACACCCGTTACCTGACCTTCTCGTCCGCCGGGACGGGACTGTTCCAGATGTTCGGCGCCGAAACCGCGATGGTGTCTTCCTACAACCCCGGTGCCCTGCGCAGCCCCATGGTCGACGCGATTATCGACAAGGCCCTGGCCACCCAGTCGCGGGAAGAGGAAATCACCGCCCTGACCGCGCTGGACCGTGCCCTGCGCTATGAACGGGTCGTGGTGCCGGACGGCTTCGTGCCGGCATACTGGATCGCGCGCTATGACATGTTCGACCGTCCCGAGACCCTGCCGCCCTATTCGCTGGGCGTGCTGGATTTCTGGTGGCTGAACGAAGAAAAACGGGCGGCTCTGGTTGCCGCAGGCGCGCTGAGGTAACTGGCCTTGGGCGCATATATCCTAAGACGACTGTTGTTGGTGATCCCGACACTGATCGGGATTCTCGTGATCAACTTCACGCTTGTGCAATTTGTCCCCGGTGGCCCGGTCGAGCAGGTCATCGCCAAGATGCAGGGCGAGGGCGATGCGTTTTCAAGCTTTGCCGGCGGTGCCGAGAACCTGACCGAAGACACCTTCGGCTCGGACAGCAAGTATCTGGGCGCGCGTGGCCTGCCCAAGGAATTCATCGAGGAGCTTGAGAAGGAATTTGGCTTCGACAAACCGCCGCTCGAGCGGTTCCTGACGATGATGGGCAACTACCTGACGCTGGATTTCGGCGAGAGCTATTTCCGCAAGATCACGGTGATCGACCTTGTGCTGGAAAAGATGCCGGTCTCGATCACATTGGGGCTTTGGTCCACGCTGATTGCCTACATGGTCTCGATCCCGCTTGGCATCCGCAAGGCGGTACATGACGGTACGCCGTTTGACACATGGACCAGTGGCGCGATCATCGTCGCCTATGCGATCCCCGGCTTCCTGTTCGCGATCCTTTTGCTGGTGTTGTTCGCGGGCGGGTCATACTGGCGTATCTTCCCGCTCAGGGGGCTGACTTCTGACGGGTGGGAAAACCTGTCGCTGATCGGCAAGATCCTCGACTATTTCTGGCACATCACCCTACCTGTTCTCGCCTCGACCATTTCGGCCTTTGCCACGCTGACGCTACTGACCAAGAACTCGTTTCTTGACGAGATCAAAAAGCACTACGTCATGACCGCCCGCGCCAAGGGTCTGTCGGAAAAACGGGTGCTTTATGGCCATGTTTTCCGCAATGCGATGCTGATCGTGATCGCGGGCTTCCCGGCGGTGTTCATCGGCGTGTTCTTCGGCGGCTCACTGATCATTGAAACCATCTTCTCGCTCGACGGGCTCGGGCGGCTTGGTTTCGAGGCAGCGGTCGCGCGGGACTACCCTGTCATCTTCGGCACCCTCTTTATCTTCGGCCTGATCGGTCTTGTGGTCGGCATCCTCAGTGACCTGATGTATGTCGTGGTCGATCCGCGCATCGATTTCGAGCGGAGGGAGGGCTGATGGCATTGTCCCCCCTGAACCAGCGGCGCTGGCGCAATTTCCGGCGCAACCGGCGAGCCTATTGGTCGCTGATCATCTTCACCATTGCCTTCGGCCTCAGCCTGTTTGCCGAGTTGATCGCCAATGACAAACCGATCCTCGTGAATTATCGCGGCGATTACTTCACCCCGGTGTTCAAATTCTATCCCGAAACCGCCTTTGGCGGCGACTTCAAGACCGAGGCCGACTATCGCGACCCCGTGGTGCAATGCCTGATCGCCACGGGCGGGTTGGATATGTGCCTGGATGAACCTGAACAGCTGATCGAAGATGCCGCCGATGGCGTGATCGACGGCGAAGAGATCGTAAAGGGCTGGGCGCTCTGGCCTCTGATCCCATATTCCTATGACACGCCCGTTGACCGTCCCGGCGCCGCACCGCTGCCGCCGGGCGACGGCAATCTTCTGGGCACCGATGACCGCAAGCGCGATGTGATGGCGCGGGTGATCTATGGCTTCCGCCTGTCGATCTTCTTCACCCTGATCGTCACGACGCTCTCCAGTGTGGTTGGCATCATGGCCGGCGCGATTCAGGGTTTCTTCGGCGGCAAGATCGACCTGATCTTCCAGCGCCTGATCGAGATCTGGGGATCCACCCCGCAGATCTATGTCATCATTATCCTGTTTGCGATTTTGGGGCGCAGTTTCTGGCTGCTTGTCTTCGTCACCGTGCTGTTCGGCTGGACCGCGCTGGTCGGCGTTGTCCGGGCCGAGTTCCTGCGCGCCCGCAACCTTGAATATGTCCGTGCCGCTCGCGCGCTGGGGGTCAGTGACCGGGTCATCATGTTCCGCCATATGCTGCCCAACGCGATGGTGGCGACGCTGACCATGCTGCCTTTCATCGTGACCGGCACGATCGGCCTTCTGGCCTCGCTCGATTTCCTCGGCTTCGGCCTGCCGTCGTCGGCACCTTCGCTGGGGGAACTGACGCTTCAGGCAAAACAGAACCTGCAGGCGCCGTGGCTGGCCTTCACCGCCTTCTTCACCTTCGCTATCATGCTGTCGCTTCTGGTCTTCATCTTCGAAGGCGTGCGCGATGCCTTTGACCCCCGGAAGACGTTTTCATGAGCATTCTCGAGGTCAAGGACCTGCGCATCGGCTTCCGGCAGGACGGCAAGATCGTCGACGCGGTGCGCGGCGTCAGCTTCAGTGTCGATCGCGGCGAAACGGTCGCGCTTGTGGGCGAATCCGGCTCGGGCAAATCGGTGACCGCTCTGTCGACCGTGTCGCTTCTACCGTCCAGCGCCGAGGTTTCGGGCAGCGTCACCTATGACGGCACCCAGATGATCGGCGCGCCGGAACGCGACCTGCGCCGCGTGCGTGGCAACGACATCAGCTTCATCTTTCAAGAGCCGATGACATCGCTGAACCCGCTGCACACGATTGAAAAGCAACTGGCCGAAAGCCTTGCCCTGCACCAGGGGCTAGTGGGCGACGCCGTGCGTGAGCGGATCATCGAACTGCTGACCAAGGTCGGCATCCGCGACGCTGAGTCCCGGCTGGGCGCTTATCCGCACCAGCTGTCCGGCGGCCAGCGGCAACGGGTGATGATCGCCATGGCGCTTGCCAACAAGCCCGACGTCCTGATCGCCGACGAACCGACGACCGCGCTGGACGTCACCATTCAGGCCCAGATCCTCGAATTGCTGGCCGAGTTGAAATCATCCGAAGGCATGGGACTTTTGTTCATCACCCATGACCTTGGCATCGTGCGTCGCATCGCCGACAAGGTCTGCGTGATGAAAGACGGCGAGATCGTCGAGGCCGGCCCGGTTGCCGACATCTTTGCCAATCCGAAACATCCCTATACCCGCAAGCTGTTGTCGGCCCGCGCGGTAGGCGCGCCCGACCCGGTGCCCGCGAACGCGCCCGTGGTGGCCGAAACCGATCACCTCAAGGTCTGGTTCCCGATCCAGCGCGGCTTCTTCAAGCGCACCGTGGGTCATGTGAAGGCGGTGAACGATGCCACAATCTCGGTCCGCGCCGGGGAAACGCTTGGCATTGTCGGCGAAAGCGGATCGGGCAAGACCACACTGGCGCTTGCGATCATGCGGCTGATCTCGTCGGAAGGTGGGATCACCTTCGACGGGCAGGATGTTCGGAAATGGTCGACCCGCGAATTGCGGCGGCTGCGCAAGGACATGCAGATCGTGTTTCAGGACCCGTTCGGCAGCCTCAGCCCACGCATGACCTGCGAACAGATCATCGCCGAGGGTCTGGGCGTGCATGGCAACCCCGACGGGCGCGACGTGCCGGAACTGGTGGCCGAGGTGATGGTCGAGGTTGGGCTTGATCCGGCCACCATGCACCGCTATCCGCACGAGTTTTCCGGCGGTCAGCGACAGCGCATCGCAATCGCCCGCGCCATGATCCTGCGCCCCAAGCTTCTGGTTCTGGACGAGCCGACCTCGGCACTGGACATGACCGTGCAGGTGCAGATCGTTGACCTTTTGCGCGACCTCCAGCGCAAGTATCAGCTGGCCTATCTTTTCATCAGCCACGACCTGCACGTGGTCCGCGCCATGAGCCACAAGATCATGGTGATGAAACAGGGCGACGTGGTCGAAACCGGAGAGGCGCAGGCCCTGTTTGCCGATCCACAGACCGAATACACACAAAAGCTTCTTGCCGCGGCCCCCGACCTGATCGAGATCCCGGCCTAGAAACCCGGAAGATCAATCACCAACAACGCATGGTCGCTGGCATGGGGGCGATGCTGGCCTACATTCGGCAGGCGAGCGCCCCGGTGCCGCGACGCCTCGTGCCCCATGCCGGTCCGCACCACCTCTGGGATGGCGTCGGGGCAGGCAGAGGCCAGCGCGGGTGAGGCCAGCATGACATCTGGTTGTCCGTACCGACCGGAATGGGGGTCGTGATAGGTCCAGCGGTCCCCAGATGGGCGTCGCGCCATCAGATCGACCGAGAAGGGCGGGCGAACCGGGGAATCGGCGGGTCGCGCCTTGGATCGGGGCGCGTTCAGGTCGCCGGTGATGATCCAATGCGCGGTGGCCGGGTCGCGGAAGCGCTGTTCGATCAGGGCGCGCAACGCAACAGCCTCGAAATGGCGCACAGTCCGGGTGATCACCGGATCGGGATAGGGTGCCTTGAAATGACAGTTGAACACCGTCAGGCCGCGAAAGGCGACTTCCAAACAGTCACGGCGAAAGATTGGTTGCGCGGGATCCATGCCCTGTGGGGTCGCCAACCCCAGATCACCTGCGCGCAATCCGGCGTGGCTGGTCACCGCTACAGGTTCGATGCGGCACAGCATGGCCACGTCCAGGCCACGCCCGTCATTCCCCGGCAGGCAGTAGCGGAATGGATAGGGTGCGACACCCGAGGTACGCAATTCGGTGTCGTGGAAGTGATCCAGCGTGCTGGCGTCGAACACCTCTTGCAGCGCAATCACGTCGGGATTTGCCGCTGCGATGACTTTTGCGGTTAACGCACGGTCATAGCTGTCCAGCAATGTTGCCGGGCCAGTGTCATCCAGCGGTGAATCGCGGTCGCGCGCGCCATCAAGCGATACCGCGCCGGGGGTCCGGCGCAGCCGCATATTCTGAACGTTGAACGTTGCCAGTCGCATTTCGAAGGGCAAAGCCCATCATGTTACCGCGCTCAGATTGCCGAGGAATGCCCCGCCTTGTCGAGGTCATAGGCATCCAGCGCCCGTGCCATCATCCGGGTCAGGGGACGGGCATCGGCCGGGATGTAAAGCCCGCGATCGGTGATCCGCACCATGCCGGGGAACTGTTCGGCCACCCGGTTGTAATAGCCGCCAAGCGCATCGGCCGAGACGTCGAACTCGGCGCGCATGTCCTCGGTCCTGATCTCGAAATCGCACATCAGCATCTCGATCAGGCGGCCGCGCAGCTTGTCCTCGGCGCTGAAGGCGTGTCCGCGGCTGGTGGTGAACTTGCCGTCGCGCACTTTGCCCTGATAGGCCGAGGTCGCGGGCGCGTTCTGCGCATAGCCCTGCGGGAAGCGCGAGATCGACGAGGCGCCGAGCCCGATCAGCACGTCGGCAGTGTCGTCTGTATAGCCTTGGAAATTGCGCCGCAGCGTGCCGTTCTTCTGCGCAATCGACAGACCGTCGGTCGGCACCGCGAAATGGTCGATCCCGATCTCGTCGTAATTGTCCCACATGAACAGTTTGCGGGCGGTTTCGAACAGGTCGAGCCGTTCTTGTGGTGTAGGCAGCGCGTCTGATGGGATCATCTGCTGGCGCTTGGCCATCCATGGCACATGGGCATAGCCATAAAGCGCAACACGGTCCGGCGACAGCGACAACAGCTTCTGAACCGATTCCGTGATTCGGGCCTGGCTCTGGTGCGGCAGGCCATAGAGAATGTCCGCATTAAGCGATTTTACGCCATGTGCACGAATGGCTTCGGCGGCGTCACGGGTGACGTCATAGCCCTGGATCCGGCCAATGGTTTTCTGGATCTCGTCGTCGAAATCCTGCACCCCGATCGAGGCCCGGTTCATGCCCGCTGCAGCCAGCGCCGACAGGCGTGCATCGTCGATCTCATTCGGGTCGATCTCGACCGAAAACTCGCCATCCTCGGCCATCGGCGCGACGTCGAAAACCGCCCCGGCCAGATCGGTCATCATACCCGCTTCCAGCAGAGTCGGCGTGCCGCCGCCCCAATGCAGTCGGGACAGCGTGACCCCTTCGGGCAAATGTCGGGCCAGCATTGCCAGCTCGGTTTTCAGGGTCTCGACATAGGCTGCAACGGGCGACGCGCTGGACGTGCCCTGCGTGCGGCAGGCGCAGAACCAGCACAGGCGCCGGCAGAAGGGCACATGCAGGTAAAGCGAGATTTGCGAGCCCGGTCGAATCGCTTCGATCCAGCTCTGGAACAGGTCGGGCGTGACGTCATTCTTGAAGTGCGGAGCCGTCGGATAAGACGTGTAGCGCGGCACTTTTGCGTCAAACAGTCCGAGTTTTGCCAATTGGGTTTTCGTTGTCATGAAAATCAGCTTTAATGCCGACTGGACCGTCACACATTGACGCAGATCAAGCGCGAACCACGAATGCTTAATGATATTTCAGTTTCCGCCCCCATTGAATGTGAGGGGTGCCCCATTCGACACCGTGCCGTTTGTGCCCGTTGCGATTCGGAAGAACTCACCCGGCTGGAGGAGATCAAGTACTACCGCAGTTTTGAGGCCGGGCAGACCGTGATCTGGTCGGGCGACAAGATGGAGTTCGTCGGATCGGTTGTCAGCGGCATTGCCACCCTCAGCCAGACGATGGAGGACGGGCGTACCCAGATGGTGGGTCTGCTGCTTCCCAGCGACTTCGTCGGTCGTCCGGGGCGCGATGGCGCGGCCTATAACGTGACCGCAACCACCGACCTGATGATGTGCTGTTTCCGCAAGAAGCCGTTTGAGCAATTGATGAGCGAAACGCCCCACATCGCCCAGCGCCTGCTGGAAATGACGCTGGACGAACTGGATGCCGCCCGCGAATGGATGCTGGTCCTGGGCCGCAAGACCGCACGCGAGAAAATCGCCAGCCTTCTGTCGATCATTGCGCGGCGCGATGCCTCGATCAATTCCAACGGGACCGCCGGGCCGATTGTCTTCGACCTGCCGCTGACCCGCGAGGCAATGGCGGATTATCTTGGTCTGACACTTGAAACCGTTAGCCGGCAAATGTCGGCGCTGAAACGGGACGGGGTTATCGAACTTGAGGGAAAACGCCACGTGACCGTGCCGGATTACCCGCGCCTTCTGGAAGAGGCCGGCGACGACAGTGACGGCGGCCTGATGGCCTGAGGCCGGCCGGCGGACAGTCAAAGTAACAAAGCGGGCCATTGGCCCGCTTTTTTGCTTCTAGGGGTATCGTTCTAGTGCGCCATGAAGACCGGGATACTGGCTTGTTCCAGCATGTTGCGCGTGGCGCCGCCCAGTATCGCCTCCCGGAAACGCGAATGGCCATAGGCCCCCATCACCACAAGGTCGGATTCCGTGTCACGGGCGTGGCGCATCAACACGTCGCTGACACGCGGCAGGGTCTTGGACAGAACGTCGATCTCGACCCGGACGCCGTGGCGGGCCAGAAACTGTGACAACTGCCCGCCGGGATCCGAGCGGTTAGGACCGTGAGTCGGCGGATCGATGACCACCACCCGGACCTTGTCCGCAGCGGTCAGGAATGGCATTGCCGCACGCACGGCGTTCAGCGCCTCGGCGCTTTCATTCCAGCCGATGATGATTTCCTTGAAGTCGGTTTTGGGCTCGGCCTTGTCCGGCACCACTAGGACCGGGGCCTGACCTTCGAACAGTGCGGCTTCGATTGTCGGCTCAAGCTCGGCGCCATGTTCGGCCCCATAGGGTTTGGGCAGGACAACAAGATCGGAAAATCGCGCCCGCGCCGCCACGTGGCGGGTGATGTCGGCGATCTGGGCCACACCGGACTCCGTTCCCCAGCGAATTCCGCTGGGGGACAGAATGTCACGGGCGCGGGATTCGAGCTCTTTTGACTCCTGCTGTGCGCGGGTCAGTGTTTCCTGCAGGATCATCGCATTTGCCCCGGCATAGTAATAGCCGGTCTGACTGCGGTCCACGCCAAGACACAGCGCATCAAAATGGGCATCCAGCGCGCGGGACAGGGCGATGCCCTGAGCCAGCGGGCCGTCCACCAAATCCGGGTCAGTCAGAATTGTGAGCAGGGATTTAAAAGCCATCTCAATCTCCGGGATACCGTCAGGGCAGGATGGACAGAGCGCCGCCCTGCCGTATTATTTGATTTGGAAACATTTGACGAAGACGCGCTTTGATGCAGATCAAGGCATATTAATTGCTGCGAATGCAAAACGCTGAACAGTCTAACCACCGGATCACTAAAAACGAATCCGATCCGGCAAGACGAAGGGACGCAAAATGGTTAATTATATCAAGCTGATCGCGCTTGGTCTCATCACGCTTTTCGCGATGATGGCGGCCAACTATGCGCGCGATCTGGCCTATATGGTTCACGCCCTCATTATCGTGGGCGTGTCTGGTGGGCTGTTTATCTACACATTGCGGAACGTGGGCACCAAGGTGACGCATCCGCAGGACGAATACATGGACGATGTGATCCGTGCCGGTGTCATCGCAACCTCTTTCTGGGGTGTTGTCGGTTTCCTGGCCGGTGTGTTCATCGCCTTCCAGCTGGCCTTTCCGGTACTGAACTTCGAGTGGGCTCAGGGCTTTGCCAACTTTGGCCGCCTGCGTCCCCTGCATACCTCGGCGGTGATCTTCGCCTTTGGCGGCAACGCGCTGATTGCGACGTCGTTCTATATCGTGCAGCGCACCTGCGCCGCGCGTCTTTGGGGCGGCAACCTGGCGTGGTTCGTGTTCTGGGGTTACCAGCTGTTCATCGTTCTGGCCGCAACCGGCTATGTTCTGGGCGGCACCCAATCCAAGGAATACGCTGAACCCGAGTGGTATGTGGACCTGTGGCTGACCGTTGTCTGGGTGGCTTACCTGGCGGTCTTCCTCGGCACGATCATCAAGCGGAAAGAGCCTCACATCTACGTGGCAAACTGGTTCTTCCTGTCGTTCATCGTCACCGTGGCGATGCTGCACCTGGTCAACAACATGACCATCCCGGTCAGCATCTGGGGTTCGAAATCGGTGATTGTCTGGGCCGGTGTGCAGGACGCCATGACGCAATGGTGGTATGGCCACAACGCTGTGGGCTTCTTCCTGACCGCGGGCTTCCTGGGCATGATGTACTATTTCATCCCGAAACAGGCTGAACGTCCGGTGTTTTCCTACAAGCTGTCGATCATCCACTTCTGGGCGCTGATCTTCATCTACATCTGGGCTGGTCCGCACCACCTGCACTATACCGCGCTGCCTGACTGGGCCTCGACCCTTGGCATGGTGTTCTCGGTCGTGCTTTGGATGCCGTCCTGGGGTGGCATGATCAACGGCCTGATGACGCTTTCGGGCGCATGGGACAAACTGCGCACCGACCCGGTGATCCGCATGATGGTGATCTCGGTTGGTTTCTACGGCATGTCGACCTTCGAAGGTCCGATGATGTCGATCCGCGCGGTGAACTCGCTGTCGCACTACACCGACTGGACCATCGGTCACGTTCATTCCGGCGCGCTTGGATGGAACGGCATGATCACCTTCGGCGCGCTTTACTACCTCGTGCCTGTCCTGTGGAAACGCGAACGTCTCTACTCGCTGTCGCTGGTCAGCTGGCACTTCTGGCTCGCCACGATCGGCATCGTGCTTTACGCCGCGTCGATGTGGGTGACCGGCATCATGGAAGGTCTGATGTGGCGTGAGGTGGATGCAAACGGTTTCCTCGTGAACTCGTTCGCCGACACCGTGGCTGCAAAGCTTCCGATGTATGTGGTGCGCGGTCTGGGTGGACTTATGTTCCTCGCTGGCGCCGTGATCATGTGCTACAACCTGTGGATGACTGTCAGAAAGGCGCCGGCCAAAGAAGCCAGCCTTACTGTCGCAGTCCCGGCTGAATAAGGAGGGCCGGAGCAATGGCAATTCTCGACAAACATAAAATCCTCGAGACCAACGCGACCCTCCTGCTGATCTTCAGCTTCCTGGTCGTCACCATCGGGGGCATCGTTCAACTGGTTCCGCTGTTCTACCTTGAGAACACGATCGAGGATGTAGAGGGCATGCGCCCCTACACCCCGCTCGAAATGGCGGGCCGTGAGGTCTACATCCGCGAAGGCTGCTACGTGTGCCACAGCCAGATGATCCGCCCCATGCGGGACGAGGTCGAACGCTATGGCCACTACTCGCTGGCAGCCGAGTCCAAGTATGACCACCCGTTCCAGTGGGGGTCGAAACGAACCGGTCCCGACCTCGCCCGTGTGGGTGGCCGCTACTCGGATGACTGGCACCTGGACCACCTGCGCGATCCGCAGTCGGTTGTCCCGGAATCGATCATGCCGAAATACGGCTATCTCGAGCGCAAGAAGATCGACGGCAAGTATATTGGTGACCTGATGGCGACCAATGCGCTTGTTGGCGTTCCCTATACCGACGAGATGATTGAAAACGCACAGGCCGACTTCGCCGCACAAGCCGATCCCGACAGCGACTATGACGGGCTGCTTGAGCGCTATGGCGACAAGGTCAACGTGCGCAACTTCGATGGTCAGCCGGGTATCTCGGAAATGGATGCGCTGATCGCTTACCTTCAGATGTTGGGCACGCTTGTCGATTTCTCGACCTTCACGCCTGACGCGTCGCGGTAAGGAGGGACATCATGGAAACATATTCCTTCCTGCGTGAATTCGCTGACAGCTGGATGTTGTTGTTCCTGTTCTGCTTCTTCATCGGAATCATCTTCTGGGTGTTCCGTCCGGGGGCAAGCAAGGAATACCGCGATACCGCGGACATCCCGTTCCGGCACGAAGACAAACCCGCCACGGACAAGGAGGCGAGGACATGAGCGACGACAAGAAGAACCCGGATCCGTCTTTCGACTATGAAACCACCGGTCACGAGTGGGACGGCATCCACGAATACAACAAACCGCTTCCGCGCTGGTGGCTGTGGACCTTCTATGCGACCATCGTCTGGGGCATCGGCTATACCATTGCCTATCCGGCGTGGCCGATGATCAACTCGGCAACGGCCGGTGTGCTGGGCTATTCGACGCGGGCTGAAGTTGCGGCGGACATCGCTGCGGTGGAAGCGGCCAACGCGCCGATCAACGCCAAGCTGGAAGCCGCCGAACTGACCGCGATTGCCGGCGACGCCGAACTGGGCGGTTATGCGACCTCGGCCGGGGCCGCGGTGTTCAAGACCTGGTGCGCCCAGTGTCACGGCTCGGGGGCTGCCGGTGCGGTTGGCTATCCGAACCTTCTGGACAACGACTGGCTCTGGGGTGGTGACATCGAGAATATCTATCTCACCATCAAGCACGGCATCCGCAACGAAGAGGATGACGATGCGCGCTACTCCGAGATGCCAGCCTTTGGCCGCGACGAGTTGTTGGAGAAAGACCAGATCGACGCGGTGGTCAACTACGTGATGTCTCTGTCGGGTGATCCCGTCGACGCATCGCTGGTGGCCGCTGGTCAGGAAGTCTATGTCGAGAACTGCGAAGCCTGCCACATGGAGGACGGCTCGGGTGACCGCGCGCAGGGCGCACCGAACCTGACCGACGCGATCTGGCTGTTTGGCGGTGACTACGACTCGATTTACGAGACGGTCTACAACAGCCGCTATGGTGTCATGCCCGCCTGGGGCAAGCGTCTGAGCGAAGCAGAAGTGCGCGCCGTTGCGTCCTATGTCCATCAGCTTGGTGGCGGCGAATAAGCGCCAGAAACACGAAAAACAGACAAAACCGGCCTTTCGGGGCCGGTTTTTTTGTCCCCGACAAGGTGCAATTGATCTTAGTCAAGTGCGCTTCGGTTCGAATCAGGCATGGTCGGGACAAGAGCGGCAGAGATGCCGCCCACATTATCCCGAACTGAAATACCGACGGTTTGGGTGTCAGGCGCTGGCTTTCCGTCCTGTTCGCGCGTTTCCTGGAAAGCCGGCGCCTTTTTCATTAATATCAAATACATCTTTTCTGCCAAGCCAGGTGTGACAATCCCTCGCGCGACGCTAAGTCAGATGGTGGAAGGTGTCGAAACACGCAATAACACATGCGGAATTTCGAATGAGATTTCAGCCAATTGATGCAGGTCAAAGTGATCTTTGCCCGGTCCTGAGAAAAGACCCTTACAATTCCGAGAGCGAGTGATTCAGTGAGCGCCGAACCCCAAGAAAGCCTTTACGCCGCCCGAGAGCCGATCTTCCCAAAGCGGGTGTCCGGCCCGTTCCGCAATCTCAAGTGGATCATCATGGCGGTGACGCTGGGCATTTACTATCTCGCGCCGTGGATTCGCTGGGACCGGGGCCCCAGCCTGCCGGATCAGGCGATCCTCGTTGACCTCGCCAACCGCCGCTTTTTCTTCTTCTGGATCGAGATCTGGCCGCATGAATTCTATTTCATCGCCGGTCTTTTGATCATGGCCGGGCTGGGGTTGTTCCTGTTCACCTCGGCACTGGGCCGGGTCTGGTGCGGCTATGCCTGTCCCCAGACCGTGTGGACCGACCTTTACATCCTTGTCGAACGCTGGGTCGAAGGTGACCGCAACGCCCGCCTGCGCCTGCATCGTCAGAAAAAGTGGGACTTCCGCAAGTTCCGCCTGCGCATGACGAAGTGGACGCTTTGGCTCTTGATCGGCCTCGCCACAGGCGGGGCATGGGTGTTCTATTTCGCTGACGCGCCGACGCTGCTGCGTGACCTGGTGACCGGCAACGCCCATCCGGTGGCCTATACCACGATGGCCGTCCTGACCTTCACCACCTTCCTGTTCGGCGGTTTCGCGCGGGAACAGATCTGCATCTACGCCTGCCCCTGGCCGCGTATTCAGGCCGCGATGATGGACGAGGACACGCTGGTTGTCGGTTATCGCGAATGGCGGGGTGAGCCGCGCAAAGGCTCGGCCGAGGTGCGCGCCGGGGAAGAGCAGGGCGACTGCATCAACTGCATGGCCTGCGTCAATGTCTGCCCGGTGGGGATCGACATCCGCGACGGCCAGCAGCTTGAGTGCATCACCTGCGCCCTGTGTATCGACGCCTGTGACGAGATCATGGACAAGATCGGCAAGCCGCGCGGTCTGATCGACTACATGGCATGGTCCGACGAAGAACGCGAAAAGCGGGGCGGCACCGCCAAGCCCGTCATCCAGCACATCCTTCGGCCCCGCACTATCCTTTACACCTCGCTCTGGTCGCTGGTTGGTGTGCTGCTGTTGGTGGCTCTGTTCATCCGGCCTGACATCTCGGTCACGGTTGCGCCAGTGCGTAACCCGACCTTCGTGACCCTGTCCGACGGGTCGATCCGCAACACCTATGAGGTGCGGCTGCGCAACAAACATGGCGAGGAACGCCCGTTCCGCATTACCCTGAAAGGCAGCGACTTCCTTCGGGTCGAGCTTGAAGGCACGCCTTATGAAACGGTAAAGGTGCCCGCGGACTCGACCAAGTTGCAGCGCGTCTATGTGGTTGCACCACCGGGATCGGAACCGGCCTCCAGTGCCTTGACCGACTTCCGCTTCTGGGTCGAGGATACGGCAAACGGCGACCGGGTCCATCAGGACACCGTGTTTAACGGAAAGGGCAAATAATGGCCGAACGCAAATTCACCGGGCGCCATGCCGCCATGGTCTTTATCGGCGCCTTTGCCATCATCATCGGCGTGAACATTGTTCTGGCCTATAGCGCGGTCAAGACCTTCCCGGGCCTTGAGGTCAAGAACTCTTATGTCGCCAGCCAGGAGTTCGACGACCGCCGCGAAGCACAAGAGGCGCTGGGCTGGACCGTGAAGGCCCGTTCCACCGGCGGCCTGTTGATCCTGTCGATCACAGATGCGCAAGGCAAGCCGGTTGAGGTTCAGACTCTGGACGCCGTGCTAGGCCGGCCAACCCATGTGCAGGACGACATGACCCCCGATTTCAAGTTTGACGGCACCGCCTATGTCGCACCCGTGGAACTGTCGGACGGTAACTGGAACATCCGCATGACCGCATTGGCGCCCGATGGCACCGAGTTCACCCAGCGCGTCGTCCTGATTGTCGGAGACTGAATGACGTGACCGCAACCCTGCGCCCTCCTGTTTCGGCCTGTCCCGCCTGTGACGCCGTCCCCGCCGCCGAAGCGCTTGCGGCCGGGGCCGAGGCACAGCAGGACGCGCGCGTGGCGCTATCTGTGCCGGGGGTGCATTGCGCCGCCTGCATCTCGACCGTCGAAGGGGCGCTGGCCAAGCATCCGGGCGTGAAGTCGGCGCGGGTGAACCTGACCCTGAAACGCGCCAGCGTCGAGGCCGACCCCGAAGTCGCCGCCGCCGATCTGGTCGCAGTGCTGGCCAAGGTCGGATACGAGGCGCATGAACTGGACGCCGGGACCCTCAGCGCAACGCAGACGGACAAGGCGGGGCGTGACCTGTTGATGCGGCTGGCGGTGGCCGGGTTTGCGTCGATGAACGTGATGCTGCTGTCGATTTCAGTCTGGTCCGGGGCCGAGGCCGCGACGCGTGACATGTTCCACTGGATTTCCGCCGCCATCGCGCTGCCGACCATCGTCTTTGCCGGCCGCCCCTTCTATGTCAGCGCGTGGAACGCCCTGAAACACCGCCGCCTGAACATGGATGTGCCGATTGTTCTGGCGATTGTGCTGGCGGTTGTGACCTCGCTCTGGGAAACCTCCCTTTCGGGTGAACACGCCTATTTCGACGCCGCGCTTGCGCTGGTCTTCTTCCTTCTGGCGGGGCGATACCTCGATCACCGCACCCGCGCCGTGGCCCGGTCCGCCGCCGAGGAACTGGCCGCGCTGGAAGTGCCCCGCGCCATCCGCGTCGTGGATGGCGTCGAGGAAACCGTTCAGGTGGCAACGCTGGCTGTTGGCGACCTGGTCATGGTGCGCCCCGGTGGGCGGATGCCGGTGGACGGCGAGATCGTCGAGGGCCGCTCGGAACTGGACCGTTCGCTTCTGACCGGAGAAACCCTGCCGGTCTTTGCCGAACCCGGTCTGGCGGTCAGCGCAGGAGAGGTGAACCTCACCGGCCCGCTCCTGATCCGCGCCACTGCGGTCGGAGAGCAGACCTCGCTGCACCGCATGGCCGACCTTGTCGCCATCGCCGAGTCCGGCAGGTCGAACTATACCTCGCTGGCCGACAGCGCCGCCAAGCTTTACGCGCCGGGCGTGCATATCCTGTCGGCGCTTTCGTTCCTGGGCTGGTATCTTTACACCTTCGACATGCGCACCGCGCTGAATATTGCCGCTGCGGTGCTGATTATCACCTGCCCCTGTGCGCTGGGTCTTGCCGTTCCTGCCGTCACCACCGCCGCGTCAGGCCGTCTGTTCCGCAAGGGCATGCTGATCAAGCATTCCACCGCGCTGGAGCGGCTGGCAACCGTGGACACGGTGGTCTTTGACAAGACCGGCACGCTGACCGCTGGCACGCCCAGCCTGACCAATCTTGCCGATCATGACCCGCGCGACCTGTCCATTGCGCTGGCACTGGCGGCAGGATCCGCCCACCCGCTGTCACGCGCATTGGCCGAAGCCGCGACAAAGGCCGGGATCATCGCGGCCGATGTGGAAAATATCGAAGAAGTGCCGGGCTTTGGCACCCAGGGGGGCTGGCGCGGGCAACGCGTCCGGCTGGGGCGGGCCAGCTGGATAGGGACGCAACCGCTGGCCCAAACCTCGGCGTTTTTGCGGATCGGGGACGCAGCTCCGGTCGCCTTCAGCTTTACCGACTCGCTGCGTGATGGCGCGAAAGAGGCGGTCGATGCGCTGATCAACGACGGGATCGAGGTCATGCTGATCTCGGGTGACTCCACCTGCGCGGTCGAGGAGCTTGCCACCCGGTTGGGCATCACCAAATGGATCGCCGAGGCCCTGCCCGAAGACAAGGCCGCCCGGATCGCGGCGCTGGGCGATCAGGGCAAGAAGGTGCTGATGGTCGGTGACGGGCTGAACGACACCGCCGCGCTTGCCGGGGCGCATGTCTCGATCTCACCCGCATCTGCGCTGGATGCGGCGCGGGTGGCGTCGGATATCGTGCTTCTTGGCGGCGACCTCAGCCCGATCGCCGACGCGCTGATCACGGCAAGATCGGCAATCAAGCGTATCCGCGAGAACTTCCAGATCGCCACGGTCTATAACGTCATTGCGGTTCCGCTGGCGGTGGCGGGGCTGGCAACACCGCTGATTGCGGCGCTTGCCATGTCGCTGTCGTCGATCACAGTGTCCCTGAACGCGCTGCGCCTGAGGTAAGCCGATGAACGTCTTGTTCTTCCTGATCCCGATTTCGCTGCTTCTGGGCGGCGTGGGCCTTGTCGCGTTTCTCTATACCGTGCGCTCGAACCAGTATGACGACCCCGAGGGCGACGCCAACCGCATCCTCAGCGGTCAGTATGACGACAAGCCCCGATCCTGACGCACTGTCCCCGGATCAGGCAAAGGTCACTTCTGCCGGGGACAGCCCGGCAATCTCGACAGCACAGGTCTGACCGGGTTCGATTGCACCGACCCCCGCCGGGGTGCCGGTCATGATCAAATCGCCCGGTGCCAGTGTCACAAGACGGCTGAGGAAGGCGATGATGTCGGCGGTGGGCCAGATCATCTCGGACAGATCGCCCGATTGCCGCGCTTCACCGTCGACCGTGCAGGTGATGGCGCCGGACGTCATCGGCCCGGTCTGCGCGATCGGGTGCAGGGGGCCGATTACGGCGGAATTGTCAAAGCCCTTGGCCATGTCCCAGGGCCGCCGCGTGGCCTTGGCCTCGGCCTGAAGGTCACGACGGGTCAGATCGTTTCCGGCGGCAAATCCCCAGATATGCTCCATGGCATCCGGCGCGTCGATATTTGCACCACCCTTGCCGATGGCCACAACCAGTTCCGCCTCGTGATGCAGGTTCTGCGTCATCGGCGGAAACGGGATCGTCAGCCCAGACGGAATTGCGGCATCGGCGGGCTTGGTAAAGAAAAACGGCGGTTCGGCATCCGGGTCATTTCCCATCTCGCGTGCGTGTTCGGCATAGTTGCGGCCAACGCAGAAAATGCGGCGCACCGGAAACAGGTCATCCGACCCGGCAACTGGCAGGCAAGTCGGGGCAGGGGCGGGGAGGACAAAGGACTGGGTCATGCGCCAGTCATGCCGCGCGGTTCGGACCTTGGCAAGCAAAAGGCAATTTGACGGTCAGGACGGCGGTCCCAGCATGAAGCAATTGACGTGCCGCGCCTGCAACCGGCGGCAAGCCAGTTCCGCGGTTTCGCGGTTCAGCCCCATGAAATTCGCGTCGAACCCGCGCGGTGTCTGCACGACCTTGCGCAGCGCGCCATCCAGCGTCGCCATCTCCGACAGCGCGGTTTTCAACAAAACCTTCTCGGCCGCATAGCGCGAGGCATAGCGCCCGACATTGATACCCCAGTGCCGCCCGCCGCTGGTGGACAGCCGGGTCACGACCTCGGGTTCCGAGGATGCGATCTCTTCGGCCGTTTCATCCTCAACCTTGGACGCCAGAACCAACGACCCGTCTTCGGCGGGTTTCACCTTCTGCGCCTCTTTCAGCGCCTGGCGGATGTCGTCCTCGATCTCGGTTGCGGTGGTCAGCTGCGTGGCCTTTGCCACCGCAATTTCGCCATTGGGCCGCAGTTTCGGGCGTGGGCTTTGTTTCACCACTGACGCGACGCGGACGCGTTTGCCGCCATCCGATGAACCCGTGCCGGTGTAGTCGGGCAGCGGAGGCTTGCGAAAGGCCACCTGGCTGGGTGCGCGCCGGAACCCAAGGTCCAGAAGCTCGGCCACTTTGGCATTCCGTGTCGCGGTCGAGCGCCCGCCAAACACGGTTGCGATGATACGTTCATTGCCGCGTTCCGCCGACGCCACAAGGTTGAACCCGGCGGCGCGGGTGTATCCAGTCTTGATCCCGTCGGCGCCGCGATAGGCATCCAGAAGCCTGCGGTTGGTGTTCGACACTTCCTTGATCCCGGCATGGGTCGAGCGGCGCGAGAACAGGTTGTAATATTGCGGATAGTCATAAAGCAGGTGCCGTCCCAGCGTGGTCATGTCCCGCGCAGTCGACAGATGCCCGGACTCGGTCAGCCCGTGGGCATTGCGAAATGTCGTGTTGGTCATCCCAAGCGCCTTCGCCGTGCGGTTCATGCGGCGGGCAAAAGCGGCCTCGCTGCCGCTGATCGCCTCACCGATCGCGGTGGCGGCGTCATTGGCCGATTTCACAGCGGCGGCGCGGATCAGATAGCGCAGCGCGATGCTTTGCCCCGCCTTCAGTCCCAGCTTCGACGGTGGCTCAGAGGCCGCGTGGGTCGAGATGCGCACGCGGGTATCCAGCGAGATTTCGCCGTTTTTCACCGCCTCAAAGGCAATATACAGGGTCATCATCTTGGTCAGAGAGGCCGGGTGCAGCCGGGTATCGGCATTGCGCGCATGCAGAACTTCACCCGACCGGGCGTCAACCACCATCGCGGCATAGGGCGCGGCGGCAACCGAAACCGGCGCCGCGATCAACATCCAGAATGCCGCAATCAGAATGAACCCAAAGCGGGTCGGCGCACTCAGCCGAACCTTCATGATAACTGCCTTTTTTTGCCTCATGCCGCCGGTTTTCCGGCTGGTCACATTAATTGCTTAACAGGCTAACACAGCCCAATGCGCGAATAAACCCATAGCTTGCATTGATTTTTCATGTTGTCTGCTTTCTGCCGCTCCAGATTTTGTGGAAACACACGCCGCACCCCCAACACTGTCGATTGTGGCGGGAATATGGCGGGGTCAGCCGATGGTTTCGACCAGCGCGGGCAGCCCGCCAAGGTCGGGCAGCTCGACAAAACGTGGATGGCTGTCCGGTGCCTCGGCATGTTCAAGATCCCACGTCAGGTCATGTGGTACGAACACCCCCCAGCTTCCGGCCTCGATCGCCGGCACCACGTCGGATTTCATCGAATTCCCCGCCATCAGCGCCCGATCCGCCCCGTCGCCGTGGCGGGCAAAGACATCCGAATAGACCTGCGGCGTTTTCTGCGACACGATCTCGACCCAGTCGAACATGTCGCCCAGTCCCGATTGCGCCAGTTTTCGTTCCTGGTCCAGCAGGTCGCCCTTGGTGATCAGGATCAACCGGTGCGACCCGGCCAGCGCCTCTACCGCGTCGCGGGCATGGGGCAGCAATTCGATCGGATGGGCCAGCATCTCGCGGCCTGCGTCCATGATTTCGGAGATGACGCGGGCGGGGACCTGTTCCTCGGTCACTTCGATGGCGGTTTCGATCATCGACAACACGAAGCCCTTGATGCCGAACCCGTAGTGGCCGATGTTGCGCCGCTCTGCCGCCAGAAGCCGCTGATCCAGATGATCGGCGGGCGCGAAATCCGCCAGCAACGCTGCGAATCGTTCCTGGGTCATGCGGAAGAACCGCTCGTTGTGCCACAGCGTATCATCCGCATCGAAACCGATTGTGGTGAGTTTTTGCGCCATGAAAGGGTCTCCTGCGGTTTGCCCCTCTTTTCTGGGGCCGTGGTCAGGTTATATAGGGTTTCGATGCAAGGAAACCGGATGCGCAATTTGATGGCCCAAAAGCCGCTTCATATGTCAGGCGACAAGGACGACGACAATGACGTCGGCGTCGCCCTGCAAACGCGCACCCGCACCAAGCGGCCGCCGCTTTACAAGGTGCTTCTGCTGAATGACGACTATACCCCGATGGAGTTCGTCGTTCATATTCTCGAACGGTTCTTCGGCCTGAGCCATGCGCAGGCCTTTGAAATCATGCTGACCGTCCACAAGAAGGGCGTCGCCGTCGTTGGAGTGTTCAGCCACGAGATCGCCGAAACCAAGGTGACGCAGGTCATGGACTTCGCCCGCCGTCACCAGCATCCCCTGCAATGCACCATGGAAAAGGAGTGATCCGCGCCGTCTGGCGGGATCATGATTGCCAATGACTCATGCGCGTTTGCCTTTGGCGCTCGATGGGGCCGGGTTGGTCCTGCCTGAGGGAAGGATCGCGGTTTTCGGACCGAATGCCCTGACCGATCTGTCCGTCCTGCCATGTGACCGGGTGCAGGTCGTCACCGGGTTCAAACCCGATTACGACGCGCTGCAGGCGCAGGGTTATGACTGCGTGACCGAGGCAACGGGCGACTTTGATGCGGCGCTGGTGTTCTTGCCGCGCGCGAAGGCGCTGGCACAGGCGCGCATCGAAATTGCGGCGCGGCTGGCGCGGCTGGTTATCGTCGACGGACAAAAGACGGACGGAGTCGACTCGATCTGGAAAGCCTGCCGCCAACGCGCCGATATTCTGGGCGGCATGTCCAAGGGGCATGGCCGGCTGTTCTGGTTCCAAAATGGCGATTTCGCGGATTGGGCCGCCCCGGAAAGCCAGACCATAGACGGCGGGTTCCTTACCCGACCCGGTGTGTTTTCCGCCGACGGGATCGACCCGGCCTCAAGGCTTCTTGCAGCGTCCCTGCCCGAGAAGCTGGGTAAACATGTTGCCGATCTGGGGGCAGGGTGGGGCTATCTTTCATCCGCCGTGCTGACCCGACCGGGGGTGGAAACCCTGCATCTGGTCGAGGCCGACCATGACGCGCTGAGCTGCGCGCGCACCAATATCGGCGACCCGCGCGCAAGTTTCCACTGGGCCGACGGCACCGCCTGGACCGCGCCGCAACTGTTGGATGCCGTGGTGATGAACCCACCGTTTCACACGTCGCGCGCCGCCGAACCCGCACTGGGCCGCGCCTTTATCGCCAACGCCGCCCGCAATCTTGCGCCGTCGGGCAAGCTGTGGATGGTTTCAAACCGTCATCTGCCCTACGAGGCCGAGCTTGAGGCGCGCTTTGGAAAGGTCGAAGAGATCGGCGGCGACAGCCGGTTCAAGCTGCACCTTGCGCAAAGACCAACTCGCACGCGGCGCTGAAACCGCGTAACCTCGGCCAGAATCAGGAGGTCAGCCCAATGTCTTTTTCCATCGCGGGCAAAACTGCCATCGTGACCGGGGCGGCCAATGGCATCGGCCTCGCCATCGCGCGGCATTTCGTCGAGAACGGCGCGAATGTCATGTTTGCTGACATGGACGACAAAAGCCTGAAGCGGGAACTGGGTGAAAACCCCGACGATGGCAATATCCGGTTTTTTGCCTGCGACCTGCGCGAAAGACTGTCGATTGCCAATCTTCTGTCAGCGACGCTGGATGCCTATGACAAGGTCGATATCCTTGTGAATGCCTGCCGCCAGGTGGTGACGACCGACCCTCTGGACCCCGACGACGCGTCTGTCGAACTGATGATCCAGCAGAACCTGATGACCAGCCTGCGACTGAGCCAGATCATCGCCAAGCGCATGATCAAACAGGGCGAGGATCAGCCAGAGGGCCAGGTGGGGTCGATCGTCAACCTGTCCTCAATCGCGGCGCGCCGCACCCATCCCGACCTTCTTGGCTATTCCGTCTCAACTGCCGCGCTGGACCAGATGACCCGCTCGATGGCGGTGGCGCTGGCGCCACATCGCATCCGGGTGAACGCGGTCTCGTTCGGTTCCGTGATGAGTGCCAGCCTCCAGGACGCATTGCGCGAAAATGACGGCTATCGCGAGGATATCGAGGATCACACGCCGCTGGGCCGGGTGGCCGCGCCGCATGAGCTGGCCGAAGCGGTGCAGTTCCTTGCCAGCGAGGGTGCCGGGTTCATGACCGGGCAGATCGTGACACTGGATGGCGGACGCACTCTGCTTGATCCGGTCGCCGCCCCGGCGCACTGATCCGTCCGATTGACAATTGCCCTGCCGATGGCCGGAATTTGCACGATATTCAGAAAGTTGACGACCCATGAGCGACCAGATGCAAGCCGAGAAAACCCGTGCCTCAACATGGTTCCGCAGCCTGCGGGATGACATCGTCGCAGCATTCGAAGGGCTTGAGGACAGCCATGCCAAGGGTCCGTTCAGCGACATGAACCCGGGCCGCTTTGAAGTCACCGAAACCCGACGCGAAGGTGCGGATGGCGAAGATGCCGGCGGCGGCCTGATGTCGGTGATGCGCGGCGGACGGGTGTTCGAGAAGGTTGGCGTCAACATCTCGACGGTTTTTGGCACGCTGGGCGAGCGCGCGCAGGCGGCGATGGCGGCGCGCAAGGGGCTGCCCGGCATGAAGGACGATCCCCGGTTCTGGGCCAGCGGCATCAGTCTTGTCGCCCATATGCAGAACCCCCATGTCCCGGCTGTCCACATGAACACCCGCATGTTCTGGACCCCGCACGCGTGGTGGTTTGGCGGCGGGTCGGACCTGAACCCCTGCCTGGAATATGACGAGGACACCGCCCATTTCCACGAAGTCCAGAAGACCCATTGCGACAAGCATGACCGCGCGCTGTATCCCCGGCTGAAAGACTGGGCCGACGAGTATTTCTATATCCCGCACCGCAAACGCGCGCGCGGTGTCGGAGGCATCTTCCTTGACGATCACAACTCTGGCGACTGGGGGGCTGATTTTTCCCTGATCCAGGATCTCGGCCGGGCTTTCCTACCCGCGTTCGTTCCGCTGGTCGAAAAGCGCCGCACTATGGCATTTGGCGAGACCGAGAAGAACGCGCAATTGATCCACCGTGGTCTTTATGCCGAATACAACCTTGTTTATGACCGGGGCACCAAGTTCGGACTTGAGACTGGGCATGACGCCAACGCGGTATTGATGAGCTTGCCACCCATGGCGAAATGGGTCTGACCCGCTGATCTGAAACGAAAAACGGCGCAAGCTGTGCCTTGCGCCGTTCGTTACATCATTGCGGAGGCGACCCTCAGATCGGGCGCACCATGCGTATGTCGTGGCACAGCTGGCGATGCAGGTCTTCCAGTTCCTGATAGTCGCCGCGAATGGCGCAGATTTCTGAATTGCTGTCTTTGTGCCGGATTTGCAGGGTGGCCGTGTCTTCGATCCCGGCCTTACGTCGCACATAGATGCTTTTGATCCGGCTTAGCGGGACGGTTGTGGATGACCGGACGCGATCCTGCCGGGTCAGCTGGTTGACGGTGATTTCGCCCTTGCGGATGTCCAGGACGATCTCGCTGCGGTGGCCGCGAATGGCATAAGCGTAAATCGCCATCCCGATGACGGAAAAGGCAATCGACAGCATGATCTGGTTGTGAACGACGTTGCCCGAAAGGTCGACACGCGGCACGGTCCACTGGATCAATGCGCCAAGGACCAAAAGAACCCCGACAAATCGCGCAACCGCATCGACGCCCGATCCGATGCTCAGACCGCTTCTGGTATTGCTGACCTGATACCCGCGCTTGTCCTCCTTGGACGGAGGTGATTTCCAATCGGCGCCATCCTGCGCCAGCGAATGTGCCACACCATTCATGGCATTCATGTCCCTATCTCCCGAGCCGGGTAACTTTCTCTCAACTTTGCGGTGAAAGATGGCAAAAGCTGGCCGGTTTCGGGAAAATTTTTCGGGATTTTTGTAGTCCAACCGGGGCGGCGTGGGATTTGCCTAGCCGCGCCAGGAAAAGAAGTCAGGTCCAGCGAGGGACAGCAAATGCTGCGCTATTTCCCGGCCCAGCTTGGCGGCATCCTCGACCGGGGCCGTCCGGTCGTCACCGATCGCTTCTGACCCGTCGGGGCGCAATACCTGACCGCGCAGGCGGATCGTGCCGCCCTCCAGTTCCGAAAGCCCGGCAATCGGCGTCTCGCACGACCCGTCCAGCGCGGCAAGAAACGCGCGTTCCGCCGCCAGCCGGTGGCCGGTCGGGGTGTCGTGCAGCGCCGCCAGCATTTCGGCGGTGCGCATGTCGTCGGCGCGCCGTTCGATCCCAATTGCACCCTGCGCCACCGCGGGCAGCATCTCTTCGGGCTCGATGGCCGAGGACGCGACATGGCTCATACCCAGCCGGTTCAGCCCGGCCATGGCAAGGAAGGTACAGTCGGCAACCTTGTCTTCCAGCTTCTTTAGCCGGGTCTGCACGTTGCCGCGAAACTCGACCACCTTCAGGTCCGGGCGGAAATGCAACAACTGTGCCCGGCGGCGCAGGGACGAGGTTCCCACAACCGCGCCTTCGGGCAGATCGGCCAGCCGCGCCACATCAGGCGAGACAAATGCATCGCGCGTGTCTTCGCGCGGCAGGTAAGTGTCCAGTAGCAACCCCTCGGGCTGGGCCACGGGCATGTCCTTCATCGAATGGACGGCGATGTCGATTGCGCCCGACAACAGATCCTCTTCGATCTCCTTGGTGAACAGCCCCTTGCCGCCCAGTTCCTTCAGCGGCCGATCCTTGGCGATCAGGCTGGCATCGTCGCCGGTGGTCTTGATGACCACGATCTCGAACGCCTCTTCCGGCAGGTCAAAGGCCGCGCTCAGCCGGCGGCGTGTCTCATGGGCCTGAGCCAGTGCCAGCGGCGAGCCGCGCGTGCCGATCTTCAGGGGCGAGTCGGGGGTGGGCAGGTGCAAAGTCATATATGTCCTCTAGTCGCGTCCTTTGGTCCTGACAAGCGGTGCAGGCCTTGACATCCTGTCGCTCTAGCACGACCAAGCGGGGGACGAACTTGAGGTGGATCATGTCCGAGACAAAAACCATTCTGCGCGCGCTGGCGGGCGAGACCCTTCCGACGCCGCCGATCTGGATGATGCGACAGGCGGGGCGCTACCTTCCCGAATACCGCGCGACCCGTGAACAGGCCGGCGATTTTCTGTCGCTGTGCTACAACTCGGACCTTGCCGCCGAGGTCACGCTGCAACCAATCCGGCGTTACGGGTTCGATGCGGCGATCCTGTTTGCCGACATCCTTCTGCTGCCGCAGGCGCTGGGCGCGGACCTCTGGTTCGCAACCGGAGAGGGCCCGCGCCTGTCGACAATCCAGAGCCAGTCGGATTTTGACAAGCTGGGCGGGCGCGACGACATCCACGACACGCTGGCCCCGGTATATGAGACCGTCCGCATCCTGTCGCGTGAGCTGCCAAAGGAAACCACGCTGATCGGTTTCGCGGGAATGCCGTGGACCGTCGCGACCTATATGATCGCCGGGCGCGGCACCCCCGACCAGGGCCCGGCCCACGCGTTGAAAGACGAAAACCCCGCGCTGTTCGATCAGGTGATCGAGCGGCTGATCGAAGGCACGATCGACTATCTCTCGATGCAGATCGACGCCGGGGCCGAGGTGGTCAAGCTGTTCGACAGCTGGGCAGGATCGCTGAACGGCGCGGATTTCGACAAATACGCACTGGACCCGGCAAAGCGCATCATCGCCGAACTGAAAGCACGCCATCCCGGTATTCCCGTCATCGCCTTCCCGCGTCAGGCCGGTCCGCGCTATGAAGGCTTTGCCAAAGCCACGGGCGCGGATTGTGTCGCGCTGGACGACAGCGCCGAACCGGCATGGGCCGCCGCGCATGTCCAGAAAGACGGCTGTGTGCAGGGCAACCTTGCCTCGTCCCACATGGTCACCGGTGGCGAGGCGCTGGTGCGTGAAACCCGCGCCATTGTCGAGGCGTTTTCGAACGGGCCGCATATCTTCAACCTCGGCCATGGAATCACTCCTGACGCCGATCCCGAGAACGTGCAGCTGATGATTGATACCGTGCGTGAAAACCGGTCGTGACAGGGCGAAAAACACGTCTTTTCGGTCTTGACGCGCCCGACCCCCTGTCTTAAATCCCGCGTCACCGTGGCGGTATAGCTCAGTTGGTTAGAGCAGCGGAATCATAATCCGCGTGTCCGGGGTTCAAGTCCCTGTACCGCCACCACAGAATTCCTGAAAAGGCCCGGACCAACCGTCCGGGTCTTTTTGCTTTTCGGGAATGCCTGTGTCCTGTCGCAAATCTTTTGCTTGATTGCGGCCCGGCAAGCGTCTTTCCTGATCCGAAGGTCGACTTTGACAGGGGAACAGCGTGGCACCGCGCCGGAATGTGCTTTTCGTAGTAATTGACCAGATGCGGGCGGATTGCCTGCATGGGGCCTTGGCCGACGCGGTCGATTTGCCGAATCTCAAGGCGCTGGAACGTGACGCGGTCAGCTTCCGCAATCACTGGTCCGTGGCCAATCCCTGCGGCCCGTCGCGGGCGTCGCTTCTGACCGGGCAGTACGCGATGAACCACCGCAGCACACGCAATGGCACCCCGCTGCCACAGGACAAGCCGAATGTCGCGACCGAAGCACGCAAGGCAGGTTATCTGCCTTTGCTGTTCGGCTATACCGATATCGCGCCCGACCCGCGGGCCCATGACCCCGCCGACCCGCGCCTGACCTCCTATGAACAGGTCATTCCCGGTTTTGAGGAAGTGGTCGAGATGCGGCTCGAGGAAAGCTGGCCCTGGCGCGCGCACCTGATCGAAAAGGGCTATGACGTTCCCCCTTATCCCGACATCTTCCGGCCCAATGGCCCGCGCCCCGATGACCCCGCGCTCTATCGGGCCGAGGACAGCGACACCGCCTTCCTGACCGACAGTGTGATCCGGCACCTGAAGGCGCGGCCGGAGGGCTGGTTTGCCCATGTCACCTATATCCGCCCGCACCCGCCGCTGGTGGCGCCGGACCCCTATAACCGCATTGTCGATCCGGCCACGCTGCCCCTGCCGGAACGCGCCGGGTCGATGCAGGACGAAGGGGCAAAACATCCGTTCAACGCCTCAGCCCTTGCCAAGTCTCCCGCGTCCGGCGCGGTCGAGGGCTTTCCCGACCTTCAGCCAACGGATGAAAACATCCAGATGCTGCGTGCGATCTATCTCGGACTTGCGGTTGAGGTGGATCACCATATCGGCCGCTTGGTCGATGCCCTGAAAGAGACGGGCCAATATGACGACACGCTGATTGTCGTCACCTCCGATCACGGCGAGATGCTGGGAGATTTCCATTTCTGGGGGAAATCCAACTATCACGCCGCCGCCTATCACGTGCCGCTCATCATTCGCGACCCGGATGCAAGCGAAACCCGTGGTCAGGCGGTCTCGGTGCCGACCGAGTCCGTGGATCTTGCGCCGACGATCCTCGACTGGATGGGGCGCGCTGCGCCGGACACGATGGATGGCCACAGCCTGTTGCCGTTCCTGCAGGGCCATCTGCCCGACGGTTGGCGTCGCCACAGCTTTTCCGAGCTGGACTTCGGAGACCCGGTCGCGCCGACCCGCTGGCAAACCGATCTGGGCCTGCGCGCGGACGAGGCGGGCCTGTGCATCCTGCGCGATGGCCGGTACACTCTGGTCCATTTCAACGGCGGTCTGCCCCCGCTTCTTTTTGATGCCGATGGTGCAGGCGAAGCGGTCAATATTGCGGCACGGCCCGAGGCACAGTCCGATCTCTTGCGCCTGACACGGGCCATGCTGGATCACAGGATGCGACATGCCGAGGGTCTGTTTGCCCGTGTCATGGTCACCCCGGATGGCCTTCAGCGTGGGGATTTTTGATAAATTACAAATATTTGGTCGGTGGGTGTTGCCATCCTGCCCTGTCACACCCTTGTCACATGCACAGGTCATCACAGCGACCGAGGCACGCAGTCCGGCCTTGACGGGTTTTGCCAAAGGGGGCCAAGATCACTTCTTGCGGGACCTGATAACCGGATTGAGACCTGGCCGCTACCCGCGGCCAATTTTCTGAGCATATCCATTCACCGCCTGTGCGTCACGATCCGTGGCGTTTGGGCTTTCGGGAAAAAAACAAAATACCCGTACCAAAAACTGTTAAAAGCAACAGGAGAGAACATGAAAAGAATTCTTTTGTCGGGCGTTGCCCTGCTGGTGATACCAGCCGCGGCATCTGCCAATTGTCCCGCGATCTCGGTCGCCGACATGATGGGTGTCGCGCCGGGGGCTTTCCCGCAACAATATGATCTGGCCGAGTTCGAGGCCGCCGCTGGCTGCAAGATGGAGTTCTCGGCGAACCCCGATTCTGCCATGCTGAACAGCAAGATTGCCGGCAACGGTGACCTGCCGCCGCTGGCCGAGCGCATCCCGGCCGAGCCGCTGGTTGTCGTGCCCTATGACAGTGTCGGCACCTATGGCGGTACGCTGGACGTTCTGTCCAACGCGACCGAGGCCGGTACATCGGACTTCCTGTCCGTGCGTCACGTCAGCCTTGTGCGCTATTCCGACGACCTGCAGACCATCGTGCCCAACATCGCCAAATCGTGGGAGTGGAACGACGATTTCACCCAGCTGACGATCAAGCTGCGCAAGGGTCACAAATGGTCGGACGGGGCGCCGTTCACCTCTGCCGACATCGTGTTCTACCATGACAACATCATGCACGACACGAACATCTTCGAAACGCCCAAGGACTATATCACCGTCGCGGGCGAGGCGATGACGGTCGAGGCACCGGATGATACCACCGTCATTTTCAACCTGCCTGCGCCGAAGCCGGGCCTGATCGCCCACTTTGCCACGCATTATTCACAGCCCTTCCTGCCCAAGCATTTCCTGGGTCAGTTCCACCCCGCGATCAACGCGGACGCGGACAGCTATGCGCAGTCGCTGGGATTCGAAAACGGCTATGACGCGATCAAGGCGTATTACGGCAACTCGGACTGGACCGACACGCCGACGCCAATGCTCTCGAAACCCGACCTTGTTGCCGGTCTGCCCAAGCACACCTACCCGACGCTGGAAAGCCATATCTACGTCACCGACACCACGGATGGGCGGCACCTGGTTGCCAACCCCTATTTCCATCAGGTTGACGTCACCGGCCAGCAGCTGCCTTACATCTCTGAGCAGGACGAGGTCTATATCAACGATAACGAAGTCCGTCTGCTGAAGATCGTGAACGGCGAAGTTGACTACAAGTCGCAGTCGCTGCAACTGGCGTCCGCGCCGATCCTTCTGGAGAACCAGGAAAAGGGCGGCTATGTCGTCGACCTGCGGCCTGAAATCACCATGGGTGCCTTCGGCTTCAACGTCACGCATGAGGACGAGGCCAAGCGCGCCGTCTTTGGCGACCTGCGCTTCCGCGAGGCGATGTCGATCGCCATCAACCGCGAGGAACTGAACGAGGTCGGCTTCTTCGGGCAAGGCGTGCCGCAGCAATACATCGGCTTCTCGCCCAAGCCCGACGGGGTCAACGGCGACTGGATGACCTACATGACCGAGTTTGATCCCGCTGGCGCAAACGCCCGTCTGGACGATCTTGGCATGAAGGACACCGATGGCGACGGCATCCGCGAACTGCCCAACGGCGACAAGCTGGTTCTGAACCTGAACTTCTCGACCCAGGGCATCGCCGGACAGACCGTCGAACTGGTGGCCCAGTTCTGGCGCGATGTCGGCATCGACTCGGTGGTTAAAGAGGTGACCCCGGATGAGTACCGCTCGGCGCAGTCGGCCAACAAGCTGGACGTGTCGATGTGGCGCAAAGGCCAGCCGCTGGCCATCGTGCTTGGTAACAACGAACTGTGGGTGCCGCCGTTCGAGAACTATTTTGGCAACCGCAACGGCATGCTGTGGGCTGAATGGGTTGAATCCGGCGGGTCCGCCGGGGTTGAGCCGCCGGAATACGTCAAGGCTCTGATGGCGGACATCAATTCGCTGCAATCGGCGGATCAGTCCAGCCCGGAATTCGCGGCCCTGACCGAGAGCATGGTGAAGAACATGACCGAGAACCTTCTGTTCATCGGCACCGTGAACGCGCCTGCGCCGATGATCCACCGGACCGCGCTGAAGAACTTCCACCAGTTCCAGACGCATTCCTACGAGTACTATCGGACCTATCCGTATCGCGCGACCCAGTGGTATCTGGACGAGTGATCGGACCCCGATCCCGAAACAACGGTGCAGGCGGGGATTTCTCCGCCTGCATTTCCCAACAAAAACAAGTCACCGCAGTCCTGAACCGGGAACAAGCGCGTGAGGGGGAAACAGGGATATGCTGAGTTTCGCGCGTTTTGTGCTGGTGCGGGCTGTCATGGCGATGATCACGCTGGTCATCGTGTCCCTTGTCGTGTTCTCGCTGATGGAACTGGTGCCCGGCGACTGTGCCGAACGGTATCTGGCCTTCAAGAACACCCAAGGGTCCGGCATTTCGGTGGCCGACATCGAGGCCGAACGTCAACGCCTTGGTCTTGATAAACCTTTCCTGCAACGATGGGGCACGTGGATCGTCAACGCCTTCCAGGGCGAGTTCGGCGACAGCTGTATCCTGCGGGTGAACATCGCCCAGCTTCTGGGCTCGAAATTCTGGCTGTCGCTGGGGGTCTGTCTGGCCTCGCTTGCGCTGGCCTATCTGATCGCGATCCCGGTCGGGATCATCTCGGCGGCGTCGAACAACGCTTTCCTCAACAACTCTCTGCGGCTGGTCAGCTATCTGGGCCTTGCCATGCCGAACTTCCTTCTGGCGCTCCTGATCATGCTGGTCTCGACCATATGGTTCGGCGAAACTCTGACCGGGCTCTTTTCCAAGGAATTTCGCGATGCCCCATGGGGCTGGCCGAAGTTCGTCGACCTCATCAAACATGCCTGGCTGCCGATCTTCATCCTCGGCTGGTCGGCGACCGCTTTTGCACTTCAGACCGTGCGCGCCTTGATGTCGGACGAGATCGGCAAGCTTTACGTCACCGCGGCGGCGGCGCGCGGCGTGCATGGGCGGCGGCTGTTGTGGCGCTACCCGGCGAAACATGCGCTGGGGCCGATCATCAACTCGCTCGGGTTCGATCTGAACCGCATTTTCAACGAATTGCCCATCGTGGCGCTGATCCTGACCCTGACCGAGGCCGGGGCACTTCTGATCGAAGCCCTTGCGCGCTCGAATGACCAGCAGCTCGCGGGCGCGATCATCTTCCTTCTCACCGCGTCCATCGTGACGCTCAACTTCGTGACTGACGTGGCGCTGGCGATCATCGACCCGCGCGTGCGCAAGTCCATCATGAGGTAGGCGCGATGACAGACCAGACAACCGACCTGACCCTGCAGGACCAGAAATCGAAAGAGGCCTATTTCACCGCCTCGCAGCGGCAACTGATCTGGGCGCGGTTCAAGAAACAGCGCGCTGCCATGATTGCCGCGATGGTACTTGTGGTGCTGATCGTCTCGGGCATTTTTGCGCCCTTCCTGTCGCCCTATGACCCGACCATTGCGGGGCGCGACAAGGACTATACCAACGGCGCGCCGCAGATCCCGCAGTTCTGCGACAAGAACGGCTGCACGATCCGGCCTTTCATCCACGCGGTCGAACGGGAACGGTCGATGGCGACGAACTTCCGTTGGGTGACCAAGATCAACGAGGACAAGCGCATCCACCTGACCTTCTTGCCCAAGGGGGACAGCTACAAGTTGTTCGGTTTCATCCCCGGCTCGCGGCATCTGTTTGGTGCCGAAGAGGGCAAGATCCACCTGTTTGGCACCGATGAGGACGGTCAGGACATTTTCAGCCGTACGCTTCATGCGATCTGGACCTCGCTCAAGGTCGGCTCGATCGGGGTGTTCATCGCCTTTGTGCTGGCCCTGATTATCGGAGGGGTTGCCGGCTATTACGGCGGCTGGATCGACGGTGTGATCCAGATGGTCACGGACGCGGTCCGAACCGTGCCTGCCATCCCGCTCTTCATGGCGGTCGCGGCCTTCATGCCACCCGAAATGACGGCCGAGGCACGGTTCTTCTACATATCCCTGATCCTTGGGCTGATCGGCTGGCCGACGCTGGCACGGCGGGTCAGGACGCATCTCCTGACCGAGCGAAATCAGGAATACGTGCTGGCCGCACAGCTTTGTGGCGCATCTTCAAGCCACGTGATCCGCCGCCACCTGCTGCCCTCGTTCACCAGCTACATCATCGTCGATCTGGTGATTTCTTTCCCCTACATGGTGCTGTCGGAAACCGCGCTGTCCTTCATCGGGCTGGGCCTCAAAGACCCGGTATCGTCGCTTGGCGTGATGCTGCAAAAGGCAACCAGCGCCGACGTGATGCTGAACTACCAGTGGTATTTCATCCCCGTCATCTTCTTCATCGCGCTCGTGATGGCCTTCGTCTTTGTCGGCGATGGTCTGCGCGACGCCGCCGACCCCTATTCGGATACCAATAAATGAGCCTGATCGACGTCGAAAACCTGACCCTGCAATTCAGGACGGACGAGGGGCTGATCACCGCCGTCGACAACGTGTCCTTTTCCCTGAACAAGGGCGAGGTGATGGGGCTTGTCGGCGAAAGCGGCTCGGGTAAGTCGGTCACGGCGAAATCGCTGATGCACCTGAATGCCCGCAATGCGGTCTATTCCCCTGAAAGCAGGATAACCCTGCACAGTGACGCCGGCCCGGTGGACGTGCTGTCGCTGAAGAAACCCGCCGACCTGCAGATCGTGCGGGGCGGGGCGATCTCGATGATCTTCCAGGAACCGATGGCCAGTTTCGCCCCCGCGATCACCATCGGCAAGCAGATGGTCGAGCAGTTGCAGCTGCATTCGGACATGTCCAAATCGCAGGCCAAGGCGCTGTCGGTCGAGATGCTGGACCGCGTCGGTATTTCGGATGCCGCAAAGCGGTTCGACCAATATGCCTTCGAGCTTTCGGGCGGCATGCGCCAGCGCGCGATGATCGCCATGGCCCTGTCGACCAAACCCAAGTTGTTGATCGCGGACGAACCGACAACCGCGCTGGATGTGACCATTCAGGCGCAGGTGATCGACCTGATGAAGGACCTCGTGGATGAATTCCACATGGGCATCATCTTCATCACCCACGACCTTGGCGTCGTGGCCCAGACCGCCGACAAGGTGGCGGTGATGTATCTTGGCCGGCTGGTCGAGGAAGGCCCGGTCCGCGAGGTCATCCGCAACCCGAAACACCCCTATACCCAGGGTCTCTTGGCGGCACTGCCCAAGCTCGACGACCTCGACGCGCCGCTGACGCCCGTGCCCGGCGACATCCCGTCGCCCTTGGAACGGCCTTCGGGCTGCGTCTTTCACACCCGTTGCGCGCAAATCGTCGGCGATGTGTGCCGTGCGCAACTGCCTGTCGCCGATCAGGTCGATGACACCCACAGTGTCGCCTGCCACATCTATTCCGGGGGGGCGGCATGACTGACGAAACACTGATCCGCGCCGATGGCCTGTCTGTTGGCTTCAAAATCGGCGGCGGGCTGTTCAACAGCCACATCCTGAAGGCCGTCGACGGCGTCAATATCGACATCGCGCGCGGGTCCTTCTTCGGGCTGGTTGGCGAAAGCGGCTCCGGTAAGACCACGCTTGGGCGGGCGCTTCTGAAGGCGGTGCCGATCTCGGACGGGACAGCGTCTTATGACGATGGCGAAGTCAGTTATGACCTGACCACCCTGCAGGGACCGGACCTGAAAGACTATCGCAAGCGCGCGCAACTGATCTTCCAGGATCCCTATGCCGCGCTTTCGCCGCGCATGACCGTGCGCGACATCATCGCCGAACCGCTTGAGGTGATGGGCCTGACCAGGACCCGCGAAGAAACCGACCAGCGTGTGCGCGAGATCGCGGCCAAGTGCCGGTTGAACCTCGAACACCTGCGCCGCTTCCCGCATGCCTTTTCCGGCGGCCAGCGTCAGCGCATCTCGATCGCGCGCGCGCTGGTCTCGGGGCCGAAATTCATCGTCGCGGATGAAAGCGTCGCGGCGCTGGATGTGTCGATTCAGGCGGATGTTCTGAACCTGTTGAAGGAATTGCAGCGCGATCTTGGCATCACCTTCCTGTTCATCAGCCATGACCTCAGCGTGGTGGCCCATACCTGCGATCATGTCGCCGTGATGTATCTGGGACGGCTGGTGGAAACGGCCCCGACGCGAAAGCTGTTCACGGCCCCGCGTCACCCCTATACCAAGGCGCTGTTTTCGGCGATTCCGTCGCTTGACCCCGATGACCGGGGCCGGGCGCAGAAGCTGACCGGAGAGATCCCGTCGCCCACGAACCAGCCGCCGGGCTGCAAGTTCCACACCCGCTGCCCGAACGCGATCGACATCTGTAAAGTGCAGGAACCGGCACTGGAAAACCCCGGCGACGGGCACGAGGTCGCCTGCCATCGCTGGCGCGAACTGCTGGAGCAGGTGCCGGGATGACGCGCGGGCACTTGTGCTTCGAGCGCGGGTGCATATCTTCTGGGGACGCAAACGGGAGGGAGCGCGCCAATGCACATGAATGACAGCCGCGAAATCGCGGCACCCGTGGGGGATGTCTGGGACGCGCTTCTCAGCGCCGAGATGCTGGCGGTCTGCGTCCCCGGCGCGCAAGAAGTGACCGGCACCGCCGCCGAGGGGTTCGAGGCGACCGTGGTCCAAAAGGTCGGCCCGGTGAAGGCGACCTTCAAGGGCAACGTGGCGCTCAGCGATCTTGTCGAACACGAAAGCCTGACGTTGACGGGCGAAGGCAAGGGCGGTGCCGCAGGGTTTGCCAAGGGCGAAGCAAAGGTGGCCCTGTCCCCGACCGACACCGGCACATTGCTGGAATACGAGGTCGACGCCAAGGTCGGCGGCAAGCTGGCGCAACTGGGCAGCCGCCTGATCGACGGTTTTGCCAAGAAGATGGCCGACCAGTTTTTCCAGAATCTGCAAACGGCGCTGGAAGGCTCGCCTGACGAAGGGGATGCCGAGACCCCGGCCGACGCCGACCCGGAGCAGAAGAAAAAGGGCTGGATCAAACGGCTTACGGGGCGCGGCGGGGACAGCTGACCCTGCGCGGGCGCACAGGCGCCTCTCTTGTCATCACAGATTTCATCCGCTTGGCGTGCTGATAGGGTCGCGCGGCGAAACAGGGATTTTTCCATGACATCCATTGTCCAGATCAAGGACCTGAAAAAGGTCTATGAAGGTGGCTTCGAGGCGCTGAAAGGTGTGACCCTCGATATCGAAGAGGGCGAAATCCTTGCCCTTCTGGGACCGAACGGCGCGGGCAAGACGACGCTGATTTCTACCGTGTGCGGTATCACCAACCCGTCCTCGGGCAGCGTGTCTGTGGGAGGGCACGACGTCGTCACCGGGTTTCGCGGCGCGCGCCGCCTGATCGGTCTGGTGCCGCAGGAAATCAACCTTGAACCTTTCCTAAAGGTCTGGGACAGCGTCGCCTTTTCGCGCGGGCTGTTCGGCAAGGGCCGCGACGACGCCTATCTGGAAAAGATCCTGAAACAGCTGTCGCTCTGGGACAAACGCAATGCCCGCGTGATGGAACTGTCGGGCGGCATGAAACGCCGGGTGCTGATCGCCAAGGCGCTCAGCCACGAACCCCGCATCCTGTTCCTTGACGAGCCCACCGCCGGGGTTGATGTCGAATTGCGCAAGGAAATGTGGGACGTGGTCGCCGAGCTGAAGGCCTCCGGCGTCACCATAATCCTGACCACCCATTACATCGAAGAAGCCGAGGCCATCGCCGACCGCATCGGCGTCATCACCAAGGGCGAACTCCTGCTGGTCGAGGACAAGACATCGCTGATCAAGCGGCTGGGCCAGAAACAGCTGAAGATCGAGCTGTCCGATCCCTGTGACGCCATCCCCGAGGCGCTGTCGGCCTATGCGCTTGACCGTGTCGATGACGGGCATGCGCTGATCTATACCTATGACACCCAGGCCGAACGCACCGGCATCACCCAGCTTCTGTCGGACCTCGCCAAGACGGGTCTCCACATGAGCGACCTGCAAACCATGCAATCCAGCCTTGAGGACATCTTCGTCGGTCTGGTGAAGGAGGACGCGGCATGAACCTCTCCGCAGTCTGGGCTATCTACTATTCCGAAATGGCGCGGTTTTTCCGCACTCTGGCGCAAAGCTTCATATCTCCGGTGATCTCGACTTCGCTTTACTTCGTGGTCTTCGGCTCTGCTATCGGCAGCCGCATCGATCAGGTCGAAGGCGTCAGCTATGGCGCCTTCATCGTGCCGGGGCTGATCATGCTGTCGGTGATGACCCAAAGCCTGTCGAACGCATCTTTCGGCATCTACTTCCCGAAATTCATCGGCACGATCTATGAGCTTCTGTCCGCGCCGATCAACTATTTCGAGATCGTTCTGGGGTATGTCGGCGCGGCGGCGACGAAATCCCTGTTCATCGGGTTGGTGATCCTTGGCACCGCGTCCTTCTTTGTCGATCTCCAGATCCAGCACCCGATCTGGATGCTGGCCTTCCTCGTGATGACCTGCATCAGCTTTGCGCTGTTTGGCTTCATCATCGGCATCTGGGCGCAGAATTTCGAACAGTTGCAGCTGATCCCGCTTCTGGTGGTCACGCCGCTGGTGTTCCTCGGCGGGTCGTTCTACTCGATCTCGATGCTGCCTGCCGCGTGGCAGACCATCGCCATGGCCAACCCGGTGGTCTACCTGATCTCGGGGTTCCGCTGGTCTTTCTTTGGCCTTGCAGACGTGCCGGTGGCCGTCAGCCTGATGGCGATCGGCGGTTTCATGGTGCTATGCCTTGGCCTGATCTGGTGGATCTTCCGCACCGGCTGGCGCATCCGAAGCTGATCCCCGCCGTTCACGGGCGTTGATATTTCTGCCACGTTACGTCTTTGTGGGGGGACATGCCTTGTTTGTCCCCCTCCGGGCTTCTACATCCGAAGCCATGAAACGCTGGATCCCCTTCCTGAAATCCCGGCCCACGGTCGCCGTTCTGCGCCTGCAAGGTGTGATCGGTGCGGGGGGGCGCGGCAGCATCGACGACCGCCGGCTTGCGCCGCTTGTTGAAAAAGCCTTCTCCAAGGGGAAACCCGCTGCTGTCGCGCTTGAGATCAACTCGCCCGGTGGCAGCCCGGTGCAATCCTCGCTGGTCGGGGCGCGCATTCGGCGTCTGGCCGAGGAAAAGAACGTCCCCGTGATCGCCTTTGTCGAGGATGTCGCCGCATCGGGCGGCTATTGGCTGGCGGCATCTGCGGATGAGATCTTTGCCGATGAAAGCTCGGTCGTCGGCTCGATCGGCGTCATCTCGGCCAGTTTCGGCGCGCATGTGTTCCTGACCCGTCAGGGGCTGGAACGGCGCGTCCACACCGCAGGCAAATCGAAATCCATGCTCGACCCCTTCCAGCCGGAAAAGGAAGAGGATGTCGTGCGGCTGAAATCCATGCTGGAACAAATCCACGCCAATTTCATCGCCCATGTGAAAGCGCGCCGCGGTCCGAAACTGGACACCGTGCCCGAGATGTTCACCGGCGAGGTCTGGATCGGCCGCAAGGCCGCCGAGATCGGGCTGATCGACGGCATCGCCCATCTGGTGCCGGAAATGCAGAAACGCTTTGGCAAGGACGTGCGCTTCCGCCGCTATGGAATGCGCAAACCGGTCTGGCAGAGGTTCGGGGCGACATTGGCGCAGGATGCGCTGGTCAGCATCGAAGAGCGCGCAGAATTCGCGCGGTTCGGGTGTTGATATGATCCTGAAGGTCGTTGTCCTCTTCCTGATCGGCATGGGCGTGCTGGCGATGTTCGGCAAGCTCAGCTTTCCCGGCCAGAAACGGCTGAGTTCGGCAAAATGCCCGTCCTGCGGGCGCTACCGCATCGGGCGCGGGCCCTGTGCCTGTGGCAGGAAGGGCTGACCACGATGATGTCTTGGTTTCTTGTTGGCCTTGGCCTTGTGATCCTGCTGCTGGCCGGTGACGCGCTGGTGCGCGGCGCGGTCAATCTGTCGCTGCGCCTCGGGGTGCCCGCGCTGATCGTCAGCCTGACAATCGTCGCCTTCGGGACGTCGGCGCCGGAACTTCTGATCTCGATCCAGGCCATCCTGGATAACGCGCCGGGCATCGCCATCGGCAACGTGGTCGGGTCCAACACCGCCAATATCCTGCTTGTTCTGGGCCTGCCGGCGATCTTCTCCACCCTGCACACAAGCCATTGCGACAGCCGCAAGACCTATGTGTACATGGTCTTTGCGACCTTGCTGTTCATCGCCCTGTCAATGGATGGCATCTATACGTGGCGCAGCGGGATATTCCTGCTGATTGGTCTTGGCCTGGTGCTGGCGGATTCAGTGCGCGACGCCCATGCCCATCGCAAAGCCTGCGCAAACCCTGCTGGTGCGACCGAGAACCCGGACGAGATCGAAGGCGCCGACCCGGACATGCCCTGGTGGCAGATCATCGTCTTCCTGATCCTTGGCCTTGCCGGTCTGCCCCTTGGTGCCGAACTCCTTGTCGAAAACGCCGAGATCATCGCGCTCTCCTATGGTGTCAGCGAGGCGGTGATCGGCCTGACCCTTGTCGCGCTGGGCACCTCACTGCCAGAGCTTGCCACCACGATGATGGCCGCGCTGCGTCGTCAGGCGGATGTGGCGCTGGGCAATGTCATCGGCTCGAACATGTTCAACCTTCTGGCCATCATCGGTGTCGCCACCTTCGTTGGCCCGATCCCCGTGCCGTATGAATTCCTGGTCTTTGACCTGTGGGTCATGCTGGGCGCGTCGATCCTGATCGTGCCGTTTGTATTCTTCGGCAGGGACATCAACCGTTTGTGGGGGCTGGCCTTGACCGCGCTGTATATCCTCTATGTTGTTGTCGTGTTGAGCTGACAACAAGGAGATCCCGATGCGCGCAATGGTGACCGGTGCGGGCAAGCGCCTTGGCCGCGCGATGGCGCTTTATCTTGCGCGGCGCGGCCATGATGTCGCCGTGCATTATGCGACCTCCGAAGCAGATGCCGAAGCCGTCGCACAGGACATCCGGGCGCTGGGGCGGCGCGCGGTCACAGTGCAGGCCGACCTCTTGTCCGAAGGCGATGCGCAGGGCCTGTTGCCGCGTGCCAGCGACGCGCTGGGTGGGCCGATTACCTGCCTGGTCAACAACGCCTCGATCTTCGAGCATGACACGCTGAAAACCGCGACGCGCAGATCGTGGGACCGCCATATCGAAAGCAACCTGCGCGCGCCCTACGTTTTGACCCAGGCGATGGCGGCACAGGGGCTGACCGCGACACCGGACGAGAATGGCGAACCCGTCGCCGCGGGGCTGATCGTCAACATGATCGACCAGCGGGTCCACCGCCTTACGCCTGAGTTCTCGACCTATACGATTGCAAAGATGGGACTTTGGGCGCTGACCCGGACCGCCGCACAGGGACTGGCTCCGCATCTGCGTGTCAATGCCATCGGACCCGGTCCCACTTTGCCCGGTCACCGCCAGACAGCCGAACAGTTTGCCGCCCAACGCGCCGCAACCGTGCTGGGCCGGGGGGCTGGGCCGGATGACATCACGGCGGCGCTGGGCTACCTGCTGGACGCCCCGGCGGTGACCGGTCAGATGGTCTGCATCGACGGCGGGCAACACCTGTCCTGGCAGACCCCGGACGTAGTGGGGGTAGAGTAAACCTGACTTCGGTTTGCAAGTTTTGCACTGGGGGCAGTGCAGTTACAAAAGTGTTACAAAAACACTAATGTTTTCAATAATTTGCGTGGCGCACAAAATAATACTGTTTAAAAACAACGAGTTAAAAACCTGCTCAAAAAATAGGCAAAGTAACGAAACCCGCCGAAAACAAGCGAAATTTCCAATTCGTCGAAGTTTGTCCATAGAGTTATCCACAGCTTTCGTGGATGTCTTTACCCTTGCGTGAGACGCGCGAAGATTGCAGCGAGGGGGAAAGAATCATATCTCGTCAATATGACCAGTTCTGACGCCACGCCCCAGACGGGCCATGCCCGCATCCACGCCTATCTCAAGACCCTTGACGGCTCCCCCGGCGTCTATCGGATGCTGGATGCGCAGGCGCGGGTTCTCTATGTCGGCAAGGCGCGAAACCTGCGGGCGCGGGTGTCGAACTATGCCCGTCCGCAGGGGCATTCGGCCCGCATTTCGAGGATGATCTCGGAAACCGCGTCGATGATGTTCCTCACCACCAAGACCGAGACCGAGGCGCTTCTGCTTGAACAGAACCTGATCAAGCAGCTGAAACCGCGCTACAACGTCCTGCTGCGCGACGACAAGAGCTTTCCCAACATCCTCGTCAGCGCCGAACACGCCTTTCCCCAGATCAAGAAGCATCGCGGCGCCAAGAAGGAAAAGGGCGCCTATTACGGCCCCTTCGCCAGCGCCGGCGCGGTGAACCGGACGCTGAACCAGTTGCAAAAGGCATTCCTGCTGCGCAACTGCTCGGACGCGCAGTTCGAAAGCCGCACGCGTCCCTGCCTTCTCTATCAGATCAAGCGTTGCTCGGCCCCATGCGTGGGTCTGATCTCGGAAGCCGACTATGCCGCGTCGGTGGCTGATGCCGAACGCTTCCTGTCCGGGCGCTCGACCCAGGTGCAGGAAAGCCTTGCAATCGAGATGCAGCAGGCGTCCGACGCCATGGAATTTGAACGCGCCGCCGCGCTGCGCGACCGCATCAAGGCGCTGACATCGGTGCAGACCGCGCAGGGCATCAACCCGCGCGGCGTGCGAGAGGCCGACGTGATCGGGCTGCATCTGGAAAACGGGCAGGCCTGTGTGCAGGTCTTTTTCATCCGCGCCAACCAGAACTGGGGCAACCGCGACTATTACCCGCGCGTCGGGGCCGATATCGAGGCCGCAGAGGTGCTTGAGGCTTTCATCGGCCAGTTCTACGACACCAAGGATCCGCCCCGTCAGCTGATCCTGTCCCATGCCATCGAAAACGCCGACCTTATGGCCGAGGCGCTGACCCAGAAGCTGGGAAAACGGGTCGATATTCTTGTGCCCCAGCGCGGCGAGAAGGCGGAACTGGTCATCAGCGCCACCCGCAACGCCCGCGAAAGCCTCGCCCGCAAAATGTCGGAAACCGCGACGCAGGCCAAACTGCTGCGCGGCATCGCCGAGGCGTTCGACCTCGACGCCCCGCCTCAGCGGATCGAGGTCTATGACAACAGCCACATCCAAGGGGCTCACGCGGTTGGCGCGATGATTGTCGCCGGGCCGGACGGGTTCATGAAGAACGCCTATCGCAAGTTCAACATCAAGGGTGTCGACCTGACACCGGGCGACGATTTCGGCATGATGAAAGAGGTCCTGTCCCGCCGCTTCAAACGCCTGATCAAGGAAGACCCGGATCGGGAAAACGGCATGTGGCCCGACCTGCTGCTGATCGACGGCGGTGCCGGGCAGGTCAGTGCGGTGGCGGAAATCATGGCCGAATACGGGGTCGAGGACATCCCCATGGTCGGTGTCGCCAAGGGCGTCGACCGCGACCACGGCAAGGAAGAGTTCCACCGGGTTGGCAAGATGCCTTTCGCCCTGCGCCGCAACGACCCGGTCTTATACTTCATCCAGCGCCTCCGGGACGAGGCGCACCGTTTCGCCATCGGCACCCACCGCGCCAAGCGGTCAAAGGCCGTCGGCGCGACCCCGCTCGATGACGTGCCGGGTGTCGGCGCGACCCGCAAACGCGCGCTTCTGGCGCATTTCGGCTCGGCCAAGGCGGTCAGCCGCGCCAACCTTGCCGATCTCAAGGCGGTCGATGGAATCTCGGGGACATTGGCGGAAACCATTTACGATTTCTTCCACGAAAAGGGCTAGGGCCTAATCCCTGCGGGCAATGGCCGTCGCGATGGCCTGATAGCCATAAAGCGTGCCCGCAGCCAGCCGCCGGTTGTGTTCCGCGATCAGGGCAGCGGCGAACTCGGGGCTGATGTCCCCGTTTGCCTGCATCCCATTGGCCACAAGATCGACCCACGGCAGCATTTGCGATGTGCTGGAGACCACCCGGCTTTGCACCGTGAATTCAACCTGGGTCAGTCCCGCACCGTCGATCAACCGGCCCAGTTTTCCGACAACAAACGGGTCGGTGACAAAGACCCGCACAAACTCTCGCGCGCAGGCGTCAAGCGGGTCATTGGCGAAACTGGCAAGCGAGGCTTTCGAGAAATCGACGTCGCAAATCACCAGATGACCACCGGGTTTCAATACACGTTGCGCTTCGGAGATCAGCGCCGCCGGGTCAGGCACATGGGTCAGGACCGTGTGCATGATCACATGGTCGGCGCAGGCGTCTGGCAGGGGCAGCTGCGCACCGTCCGCCACTTCGAAGGCCAGGTTGTCGATCCCCGCGGCCCGGTCCCGCGCCTCGGCGACAAAGCCGGTCGACGGATCATACCCCAGAACCCGCGCGGGCGCGGCATGGGCGGCGATCCTGCGGGTGACCGCCCCGGCGCCCGCCCCGGTCTCAACAGTCAGACCATCCGGGGCAAATGTCAGCTTGGACAGGTAGTCGGCGACAACCGCCTCCATCACCGGATCGGATTGCCGGACCTCCATCGAGTCGGCAAACAGCTTGATGAACTCGGGCCCCGCTGCATCGGGGTCCTGAAACGGGTCGGCCATAATCACCTCAAATATCAATGCGTCATTCAAAATGGCGCTTTGCCGTCAGGCCGATGCGCGTTCCTTTCCGAATTGCATGCGCACGACCTTTTCGACAAACGCCGCCATCGCATCCGGTCCCGAGGCACGGTCTTTCACGTGAATACAGATATCAGGCCGCCGCGTGGCGATCAGGCTGACAAGATCGCCACGGATATCATCCGGCAACGACCCGCCGATCACCACACAGGCGATCCCTGGCTCGGTATCCAGCTGCCGCATCACCTCGGCGTGGTCATGCGCGCCCAGCCAGTTGACCGGCAAATGGTCCAGCTGGCGCGGGATATCGTCGATCACGCGACGGAGTTTGCCGACAAGCAGAACAACAGGTTTCATGTGGTCTCCTTTCCTCGCAGGCTCGGTTCTCGCCGGGCCCGGAAAATGGGACCGGCACAATCAGTTTAGCACAGATTGCCGCGTTCCGGGGGGCGGGGCATTTTCGACGCTTCCCACTGCGCCGGAAACGCATTAGTTAAGCGTCATGGTCTGGAATATCCCCAACATCCTTTCGATCCTCCGATTGCTGGCCGCGCCGATGGTGGCGGTCATGTTCCTTTACTTCACGCGCCCCTATGCCGACTGGTTCGCGCTGTGCCTGTTCCTGCTGGCCGCGGTGACCGACTGGTTCGACGGCTACCTTGCGCGGCTGTGGAAGCAGGAAACCAAGATGGGCGCGATGATCGACCCGATCGCGGACAAGGCAATGGTGGTGATCGCGCTGATGGTGATCGTCGGATACTCGGCGGAACACTGGACGCCGTGGCTGGTGCTGCCCGCCACCGTGATCCTGTTCCGCGAGGTCTTTGTCAGCGGGCTGCGCGAGTTTCTGGGCGATGTCGCCGGCACGCTCAAGGTGACCAAGCTGGCCAAGTGGAAAACCGCGACGCAGATGGTGGCGATTGCCGTGCTGTTCGGACAGGGCGTGTTCGAGCATTACCTCGGCATGTCGGTCCTTGGCATGGATCAGGCGCTGTTCCAGTCGATCATGGCGGGCGAGACCGAGGATTTGCACGGTATCCTGTGGAAATATGACGGCATGATCTGGTCCGGGCGGATCGGGCTGGTGCTGTTGTGGGTTGCTGCCGTGCTGACGCTGATCACGGGTATCGATTACTTCCGCAAATCGCTGCCGTATCTGAAGGGGTAGGCCATGGATGTCCTCTATTTCGCATGGGTGCGCGAACGCATCGGTCTGCCGAAAGAGCGGGTCGAGACATCGGCCACCACGGTCATGGAACTGGTCGAGGAACTGCGCAACCGCGAGGAACGGTATCAGGCCGCCTTCGCCGATCTGACCGCGCTGCGTGTGGCGATCGATCAGGATCTCGCCGATTTCGACGCGCCGCTGGCCGGTGCGCGTGAGGTCGCGTTTTTTCCGCCAATGACAGGCGGCTAGGTCATGCGGATCGTCGTCCAGTCCGACCCGTTCGATTTCGGCGCCGAAGCCGGAGAGTTTGCCGCCGGGCATCACGATATGGGCGCGGTTGTCACATTCACCGGCATCGTTCGGGGTGATGGCGGGCTCGACCGGATGGAGATCGAGCATTACCCCGGCATGACCGAAAAGGCGCTGGAAAAGATCGCGGGCGAAGCACGGGAACGCTGGTCGCTGGGCGATGTCTTGGTCATCCACCGTTTCGGCGCGATGAAACCGGGTGAGATGATTATGATGGTCGCCACCGCCGCGCCGCATCGCAAGGACGCGTTCGAGGCCGCTGAATACCTGATGGACTACCTCAAATCCCGCGCCCCGTTCTGGAAGCAGGAATTCACCGCCGACGGCAGCGCCTGGGTCGCCGCCAAGGACGAGGACGAGGACGCCCTGACCCGGTGGTAACTTGGAACTGACCCTGTTACGTTCGCCGCGAGGCGATGCAGGACATGACACAGCTAGAGATCACCAACCGCCAAGCCCGCTGGCTTTGGCTCGAGTCCCAGGGTCTTTCCACGACACCGACCGGCCCCGTGAACCTGCGCGATATCGTGGACCGGCTTGGGGTTTTGCAGCTTGATACGATCCGCGTGGTGGCGCGGGCGCATGACCATATCCTCTGGTCCCGCAACCAGAACTACCGTGAGCCGATGTTGCACAAGCTGCACGCCGAAGACCGCGCTGTGTTCGAGCACTTCAGCCATGACGCCTGCCTGATGCCGATCGAGGTCTTTCCTTATTGGACACGGCAGTTCCGCCGGATGCGGGAAAAGATGGACCGGGCCGGATGGCTGAAAGGGCTGCCGGACGCCAGGGGCCGCGCCGAAATCCGTGACCGGATCGCGCGAGAGGGGCCGCTGTCGTCCCATGCGTTCGACACCCGTATCAAGGAACGAAAACACATGTGGCAGCGCCCGCCGCACAAGCTGGCGCTGGACTACATGTGGCATTGCGGCGAACTGACGACGTCCCACCGCGAGAATTTTGTCAAATTCTACGATCTGACAGACCGGGTGATCCCCGAAACGGTGCGGGATCTCGAAGTGCCGGAACAGGATCAACTGGATTTCCTGCACTGCGCGGCGCTGGACCGGCTGGCCTTCGGATCAGCCGGCGAAATTCAGCGGTTCTGGGACATCGCAAATGCCAACGAGGTGAAAAGCTGGCTGGCCCTTGCCGGGGCCGGGTTGGTCGAGGTCAGGTATCAGGGTGCGGACAAGACCTGGTATCGCGCATATGCCCCGCCGGACATCGAACAGCGTCTGGCCGACCTTCGCGCGCCGACATCGCGGCTGCGTATTCTGAACCCGTTTGATCCGGTCATCCGCGACCGCGCCCGCCTGCTGCGGTTGTTCGGTTTTGACTACCGGATCGAGGTCTTTGTTCCCGCGTCAAAGCGGCGTTTCGGGTACTATGTCTATCCGATCCTGGAAGGCGACCGCATGGTTGGCCGCATCGAGGTGAAGGCCGACAGAAAGGCCAACGAACTGCGTGTTCAGCGTCTGTGGGCCGAACCCGGCATCAAATGGACTGGCGCACGCGCGGACAAGCTGGCTGCAGAATTGCAGCGCATGTCACGTTTTGTCGGTTGTCCCGAAATCGTCTGGATGTGTGGCGCTCAGCCCGAGATCGCGGCCTGACTGACAGTCAGGGCCAGTCATCGTCAGCCCTGGTTCGTGCGCTCGACATAGGCGCGCAGTTCTTCGGCCTCGTGCCGGGCTTCGCGCAGACCTTCCATCGCCGCTGACAGTTCCGCCTCGGTTTGGGTCAGCTGGTTGGTCAATTCCGCTTCGCGCTGCTGCAGATAGGTGATCGCCTGATCGCGGGTTTCCTCGGCCTCGTGCAGTTCCTGGCTCATGCGCTCAAGCTGATCGACATCGGATTGCGCGACCCGGGTAAAGCGATGCACCAGCCAGTTGGCGAACCAGCCCATGCAAAAGGCCACGAACAGGATCACGGCCGCCGTGATAATGAATTCAATTCTGGTCATTTGTACCAGCCTCCTGTCCTGCCTCGCCGTTTTCGGCGTTATTGTCTGCGTCCGGTTCTGCGCCCGACTCCGCATCGGCCGCGTCGCCGCTGCCATCGTCGCCCGAACCCCCGTCACCGGAACCTTGGTCGCTGGAACCTTCGTCCCCCGCGCCCTGATCGCCCGAGCCTGCCTCGTTTCCAGCGTCATCGCCTGATTCGTTGGGCGTATCAACCTTCGTTTCTTCGGATTGTGACGATTCCCCCCCCGACTCCGCCCCGGTTTCGGTGGATTCTTCGGTTGCGTCGTCGGTCTCTCCGTCGATCAGGACAAATTCGATCCGGCGGTTTGCCTCGCGGCCTTCCTCGGTGTCGTTGTCGGCAATCGGGTTGTCTTCACCATACCCCTTGGCGACAAAACCCGAGGTCAGGATGCGGCGGTCATGCAGCGCGTTCAGAACGGCGGTGGCGCGGGTCTGGCTCAAAGCCAGGTTCATCTCTTCGCGGCCCTGGCTGTCGGTATAGCCCTGGATCTCGATCCGCACCTCGACGCAGTCGCGCAGCACGGCGGCAATGTCGTCCAGAATCTCGGCGGCGCTGGCATCCAGCGTGCCGGACCCCGGTTCGAACGTCAGCTTGCGTTCCTTCAGGATGGTTTGGATGTCCGCAACGCAATCCTCGGGTTTGGGAAGCTGCGCAATCGGGTCCAGCGCCTCGTTATAAGTCACATCCATCTGGAAGCGGTCTGACTGGTCCAGCTTCTCGGCCAGGATACGGCTTATATCGTCGTTGGCGTCGGGGCGGTTTGAAATGCCGCGCAGGGTGACCATGTCCGGTGTGACTGTCAGGACGCCATTGTGCAACTGGGCCAGCGCATCCAGCCCGGCGGCTACCCGCAACGACCAGTTCGCAGGCAGCGTGTCATCCAGCCGCGCCGCCATATGGACGGCCTCGCTGCCAAAACGGGCATGGGCATAGGACAGTGTCGTCGCGCGGGTCAGTTCCTCGCGCAGGCGACCGCGCAGCTGCACCAGCCCTTCCGGGCTGAGCGTGGCGACGAATTCCGGGACACCGGCCTCGTTGCCCTCGGGCGGGGCGGGCAGGGTGGCATGCAGGGCAAAGACTTCGGGCAGGCGGTTTTCAAGGCCGCCCACGACCTTGTCGAACAGCGCCTGATCCGTGCCCATTGCCGCGTTCAGCGTGATATCGGCATCCGAGAAGGTCACCGTCCCGCTGCCAAGTTCGGTCAGCCCGGCAATTGCCAGTTCCACCGCCTCGGCCCAGCGCGGGGTGGGGACGCCCAGACCGATCGTGCAATCCGCTCTGCCGGGAACCCCGGCCTTGCGCGCAGCGGTCAGAATGCGGGTGCGGGCCTTGTCGCTGTCGGCAGAGCAGGCATCGAAGCGCGGCCCGGCCTCGTCGATCAGGAAGCGCAGCGTGAAAGGTGTGATGACCGGGCGCGGCGCTTGCAGGTCCAGAACAAGCCGCAGGTTGCCGGGCGCGCGGCGCGTCAGGCGCCCCTCGGTCTCGACCCGGTGTTCAAGGCTGTCCGTCATGGCGCGGATCGTGACCCTGTCGGCCTCGACCGAGATCTTCGATTTCGGCAGCAGGTCCAGCGCGAACAGCCCGTAATCCAGCGCCCCGGTCCAGCCGGCCGGCGGGGTATAGGCGGCGGTTTCCAGAAGGTCGGTAACCGGCGCGTCCCCGGCCAGCTTGATGATGCGTTTGACCACGTCCTCGCGGTTTGACGCCTCGGGCATCAGCCCGATCAGCGAAATTCCGGCCTCGTTGCGCAGCATTTCCACCGAAAAGCGCGGCGGCGCGATGGCGGCGGTGGCCTCGACCTGCATGTTGTCGATCACGCGGGCCGCATCGACGACCCCCCCGGCAACCGAGATCGCCTTGAAGCGCGCGGCCTCGGTGGGGGCGACGCCGGTAACAAAGACCTGCAACCCTTCGGCATGGACCTCGGTCCAGTCCAGCCCCTCCTTGTGCAGCGCGATCTCGACACTTTCCTGCGACGTGTTCTCGATCAGGTCCGCCGAAAGGCTGGCCGCGACGAGGCTGAGGATGGCGGCGACGGCAAAGGTCGCGAACAGGGTCAGAAGTGAGGAAAGGCGCATCCGGTCAAGGTCTTGTCATTGTTTGTTGGCGATGTTGATACGACGCGCGCTTGGCCCATGCAATCAAAGGAACAGGGCACCGGCGAAAAACAGCAGAGGAATAAGGCCCGTATCGCGGTTGGCCCGAAACAGCATCAACAGGCGGTCGTTGTCCTCCGTGTCCAGCTGGCGCAGCTGCCACTGCATGTGCCACCCCATCGCCCAGACCCCGCCCAGTGCAATCACCAGCGACAGGGGCGACCGCCCGATTGCCGCCAGAACGACAGCGATCCCCATCAGCGCGACGGTTGCGATCAGGAAGCCCTGCAGCCACTGCCCGGTTTTCTCGGCAAAGAGGCGAGCCGTGGATTTTACCCCGATCAGCGCGTCATCCTCGGTGTCCTGATGGGCATAGATCGTGTCATAAAACAGCGTCCATGAAATCCCGGCCAGATAGAGAACAACCGCAGGCACACCCAGCGACCCGGTATGCGCCGTCCACGCCAGCAACGCGCCCCAGTTGAAGGCGATGCCAAGAAAGACCTGCGGCCACCACGTAAACCGTTTGGCAAAGGGATAGATAGCAACCGGCAGCAGCGACAGCACGCCGAGTAGGATCGCGCTGGTGTTGAAGGTCAGCAGGATGCCGCAGGCGATCAGCGCCTGAAGCCCCATCCAGGCCGCTGCACCCTTGACACTGACCTGACCCGATGGGATGGGCCGCGAGCGCGTGCGTTCGACCTTGGCGTCAAAGTCGCGGTCGGTGATGTCGTTCCACGTGCAGCCCGCACCGCGCATCAGGAACGCGCCCGCCGCGCAGCCCACTGCGATCCACAGGTCCTGCCACGTGGCGCGGTTGTCCGACAACATCGCCAGCAGAAGGCCCATCCAGCAGGGCAACAAGAGCAGCCAAGTCCCGATCGGCCGGTCTGCGCGCGAAAGGCGCAGGTAGGGGCGCGACCATGCGGGCGCGGTATGATCGACCCAATTGCCGCGCACCGCGTCGGAAACCTGTCCTTCTGGCTCTGGCGTTGAGGGCTGGCCGGTCATATGTAGGTCTCCATGAAGGACGCAAAAGTCAGGCTTTATGTAGATCACCCGCTGGGGCAAGGGCAATCGGTTCCTCTGTCGCGCGAGCAGGCGCATTACCTCTTTGGGGTGATGCGGCTTGCGGTGGGCGACGTCGTGGCGCTGTTCAATGGTCGGGATGGTGAATGGCGCGCCGAGATCGCCGAGGCGGGCAAGCGCGGCGGCGTGCTGGCCTGTGTCGATCTGACCAAACCTTTGCAGATGCCCCCGGACCTGTGGCTGATCTTCGCGCCGATCAAGAAGGCGCGCACCGATTTCATCGTCGAGAAGGCGGCCGAGATGGGCGCGGCGCGGATCATGCCGGTGCAGACCGACTTCACCAATTCCGAACGTATCCGGCAGGACCGGTTGCAGGCCCACGCGGTCGAGGCGGCGGAACAATGCGGCGGAACATATGTGCCCGAAGTCTGCGAGATGCAGAAGCTGGAGGCCCTGCTGGAGGGCTGGCCCGAGGGCCGACAGTTGATGTTCTGTGATGAGGCCGAGGTTGGCAGTGCAAAGAAGCTCGCCGCGCAAGAAACTGGCCCCTGGGCGATCCTGATCGGCCCCGAAGGTGGCTTTTCCGATCGCGAACGCACCAAATTGCACAACCTGCCCTTCACCCATGTCGTCAGCCTCGGCCCGCGCATCCTGCGCGCCGATACGGCGGCGGTGGCGGCGATGACGCTGTGGCAGCAGGCCTTGGGGGATTGGGGATGAGCTTTATCCGTCCCGAGGCGCGCGCCGCCCTGTGGCGCTGGCGCGAGGTGCTGGCGGCGCTGCCCGTGATGGCGTTGGGGGCCATGTGGCTCTCGGGGTTCGGCCTTTTGCAGATCGTCGGTGGCGTGGTCTTGCTGGCGGGCGTTGTGCTGGCCTTCATCGGATGGCAGCGCGCCCGGTTTCGCAGCGATCAGGCCGGGCCGGGCGTGGTGCAGGTGGACGAGGGGCGCGTGACCTATTTCGGCCCGCTCAACGGCGGCGCGGTTGACCTGCGCGAGGTCACGCTGGTCTCGCTCGATCCGACATCGCGGCCCAAGGCGTGGCTGATCCGACAGCCGCAGCAGCCCGACCTGCAGATCCCGGTCAATGCGACTGGGGCCGAGGCGCTGTTTGACGCTTTTGCCACGCTGCCCGGTCTCAGGACCGAATTCATGCTGACCCAACTGAACGGCGGCGCGGATCACCCTGTCGTGATCTGGCAAAAGGATATTCCCCGCCTGCATTGACACCCCCCCGCTTTCCGCGCACCACTGGCCGGACCTGCGAACACGACGAGACGAGGCGCATCATGTCCATCCCCCAATCCGGCGGCGGCCCGATCGAACACCAGTCGCAACTGGCCGAGTATCTGGAATCCGGTTGCAAACCGCGCGAGACATGGCGCATCGGCACCGAGCATGAGAAGTTCGGTTACTGCAAAGACAGCCTGAAGCCGCTGCCCTATGAGGGCGAACGCTCGATCCTTGCTGTGCTGAAAGGCTTGCGCGACGGCCATGGCTGGGCGCCGATCGAAGAGGGCGGCAACCTGATCGGGCTGGAAAAAGACGGCGCCAATATCTCTCTCGAACCGGGCGGGCAGCTAGAGCTTTCGGGCGCACCGCTTGAGAATATCCACCAGACCTGTGACGAAGTGAACCACCATCTGGCGGATGTGAAGGATATCGCTGACAAGATCGGTGTCGGCTTCATCGGGCTGGGCGCGGCCCCGATCTGGCGGCACGAGGACATGCCGCTGATGCCCAAGGGCCGCTACAAGCTGATGGACAGCTACATGCAAGAGGTCGGCACCACCGGCACGACCATGATGCGCCGCACGTGTACGGTTCAGGTGAACCTTGATTTCGCGTCCGAGGCCGACATGGTCCAGAAGCTGCGCGTGGCACTGGCGCTGCAACCGGTTGCAACCGCGCTGTTTGCCAATTCACCCTTCATCGACGGCAAGCCCAACGGCCACAAATCCTGGCGCAGCCGGGTCTGGCGCAGTTTGGATGATGCCCGCACCGGCATGTTGCCTTTTGTCTTCGACGAGGGGTTCGGGTTTGAATCCTATGTGCAATACGCGCTCGATGTGCCGATGTATTTCGTCTATCGCGACGGCAAGTATATCAACGCGCTGGGCATGTCGTTCCGCGACTTCATGAAGGGCGAACTGCCGGCTCTGCCCGGCGAGACCCCGACGCTCAGCGATTGGGCCGATCACCTGACCACGATCTTCCCCGAGGCGCGGATCAAGAAATACATGGAGATGCGCGGCGCCGATGGCGGCCCGTGGCGCCGCCTGTGCGCACTGCCCGCCTTCTGGGTCGGGCTGATGTATGACCAGTCGTCGCTCGATGCGGCCTGGGATCTGGCCAAGGGCTGGGATGCCGAAACGCGGGAAGGTCTGCGGGTCGCGGCATCCGAGCAGGCATTGCAGGCGCAGGTCGGCGGCATCAACATGCATGACCTCGCCCGCGAGGTTCTGGCGATCTCCGAGGCCGGGTTGAAAGCCCGCGCGCGTCAGGGTGCTGGCGGTCTGCTGCCGGACGAGACCCATTTCCTGAACGCGCTGAAGGAAAGCATCGAAAGCGGCAAGGTCCCGGCAGATGAACTACTTGAGCATTACAACGGCGACTGGAATGGCGATCTGACCCGGATTTACAGCGGTTTCAGCTATTAACCGACAAATCCCGTGACGACGGACACCCTGACGGGGCAGGATAGGCTATCCTGATCCATTGCCCCGGAGGTCGCCATGCCCGTCCGTTCCATGACCCGCCGCATCCTGACTGGTGGCCTTGTCGCGCTGGCGCTCGCTGGCCCGGCACTGGCCCAATCCATCAGTGGAAGCTATCGCGCCGAAGGCCGCAACCCGGATGGCACAGCCTATTCCGGCACCGTCCAGATCACCGAACGCGGCGGGGCCGTCGCCATGACCTGGAGTATCGCGGGGCAGTCCTATCAGGGCACGGGCGAGCGAAATGGCGATGTCATCATCGTCAATTGGGGTGACACATACCCGGTGGTCTATGTCCGCATGCCAAGCGGAGAACTGCACGGCACATGGGCCAACGGCGCGGCACTGGAACGACTGATCCCGTGAGCCGTTAGCAAAGACCTTCGAAGAACGGGCTGACCCACGCCGCCCCCATCATCTCATCCAGCTGCGCCGAGCGGGGCAGGCGCACGCCGCCCATCGGAGCCAGGGTGATTTCGCCCAGGTAAAGGCGGTTGTCGGTTTCATAAAGGTCGACGCGGGCGAATTCGAAGGGCTGGGCAATGGCCTCAGCCACCGACCGCATGGTTTCAAACATGTCCGGCGGGTCAATCGGAGCGCCGGTTGGAAAGAACATCTCGTGCGGCAGAAAGTTGAAATTCCGATCAAACATCAATTGCCGGTGCTGTGTGCTTCGGTCGAGATCGACCTGAACCGCCAGAACACGGCCACGGCCGGTAAAGAACTTCCAGTCCGTCAGTGCGCTGCCACCTGTTGGGGTCATGTCGGTTTCCAGAAAAACCTGTTTGCCGATCAACGAATACCACCACTCCCCGGACTTGACGCCATGTTCAAAATTCAACCACTTGCCTGCCTTCATCTCAAGCCATTCAAGTTTCTCGCGGTCGGCAGGAAGCTCTACGGGTATGTTTCCGCCCGAGCCGCAGTTTGATTTCAACCAATAGCGGCCGGACGGGATTGGCGCATTGTTCAGCGCGTCGGACAATTGCGGATCACGGCTGGCCCATTTGACCGGTATCGTTGTCACCTGTTCGCGCCAAGCGCACGGAATGTATGCCCCGACTGCCAACTTGTCCGCAGGCGAGGGCATGGGGACAGGCGCAAACAATTTTGCCAACACCAGTTTCTCAAAGAACGTCCTGGGCCGAAGCAAGTCGGGAGTCACGCCGCGTCCGCTTCGGGCAATGATGAGGGCGCGGCTCAGCTTTTGGGCGATTTCGTCTTTGCCCATCACGTCGATGCCGCGCAATGTGCCTATCGGAGGCGGCCCGCTTGAGCCAAGCAACCCATTGTCGAGAACATGCGCCAGGACGCGACGCGCTTCCCGCCGGATGCCGCGACGCTCTGCCTGAGAAATCGGACCTGACACTGGCCCAGCCTTATCTTCGGACGAAACGATGAAATGGTTTCCTATGAGGTTGCTTGCAATTTAGGCTTTCTTGCCGATCTTTGGCTCGGTCCCTGCCCGCAGGCGGCGGATGTTTTCCCGGTGGCGCCAGAACACCGTCAGCGTCAGGACGATCCCCAGAAAAAACGCGCCGCCCTGATCGAGGAACAGCATCCAGAAGGTCGAACTGGCCGCGGCGACAAGCGCGCTGAGGGACGAGATCCTGCTGACCGCGGCGGTGGCCAGCCAGGTCAGGCAGCAGGCGATGCCCACCGGCCAGGCCAGCGCCAGCATCAGGCCAAGGAAGGTGGCGACCCCCTTGCCGCCCTTGAACCCCAGCCAGACCGGATAACAATGGCCGAGAAAAGCCATCAGCCCGGCAAGCTGTGCCGCGTCTTCTCCGGTCATGGCCCGGGCCAGCAGCACCGCGACGGCGCCCTTGGCCCCGTCCAGCACCAGCGTTGCCGCCGCCGCCTTCTTGTTGCCAGTGCGCAGCACATTGGTGGCGCCGATATTGCCGGACCCGATCTCGCGCAGGTTGCCAAGACCCATGACGCGGGCCAGCACCATGCCAAATGGGATCGACCCAAGCAGATAGCCAATGGCCGCCCAGACCAGAAGCAGCGTGACCGAGGTTTCAACGGGGGGCATCAATCATCTCCGATAGACGGGGGTGCCAGCGACATAGGTTGCCAGCACCTTACCTTCCATGCGCTGCCCGTCAAACGGCGTGTTCTTGGATTTCGAGTGCAGAGTGGCGCGGTCCAGCACAAAGGGCGCGTCGGGGTCGAACAATACCAGGTCGGCGGGCGCGCCGGTTGTCAGACGCCCGCTGTTCAACCCCAGCCGCTTTGCCGGGTTCAGCGCGATGGCTCGGAACAGTTCGGGCAGGGTGAGGTGACCGGCGTGCACAAGGCGCATGGCGGCGGGCAGGAAGGTTTCCAGCGCCACCGCGCCGCTGGCGGCTTCTTCAAAGGGCAGGCGCTTGCTTTCCTCGTCCTGCGGCGTGTGCATCGAACTGATGATGTCGATCAGGCCAGAGCGCACGGCCTCGACCGTGGCCAGCCGGTCGTCCTCGGATCGCAGGGGCGGCTTGATCTTGAAGAAGGTGCGATAGTCGGCCACGTCCAGTTCGTTCAGCGTCAGGTGGTGAATCGAGGTGCCGGCGGTGATATCAAGCCCGTTCTTCTTGGCCCGTTTCAGCGCGGGCAGGGCGCGGGCGGTGGTGATCTGGTCGGCGTGATAGGCGGCGCCGGTCATTTCAAGAAGGGCGATGTCACGGTCCAGCCCCATACGCTCGGCCATAGGGCTGACTGTGGGCAACCCACGCAAAGCAGCAAACTTGCCCGAGGTCGCCGCGGCCCCGGCAGAAAGGCCCGGTTCCTGCGGATGGGCAATCACCAGCGCCCCCAGCGCGCGGGCATAGGTCAGGGCGCGGCTGAAGACTTTGGTATTGGCGATGACGTGGTCGCAATCGGTAAAGGCCACGGCACCGGCATCCATCAGGAAGCCAATCTCGGTCATCTCGCGCCCCTCGCGGCCTTTGGTCAGGGCGGCCATCGGCAGAACATTCACCGGCGCGGCGGCATTGGCGCGGCGGGCGACAAACTCAAGCGCCTCTGGCGTGTCGATCGCGGGCAGCGTGTCAGGGCGGGTGACCATGGTCGTCACCCCTCCGGCCGCCGCCGCCAGTCCCGCCGAGCGAAAGCTTTCCTTGTGGCGCTCACCGGGTTCGCAAACCTTCACGCCGATGTCGACAATCCCCGGCGCAAGGCATTTGCCATGACAATCGACGACCTCGACCTGATCCGCCGTCACGTTTCGCGCGCGAAACAAGTCAGCAATTTCAATGACTTGCGGTAAGATTTCGTTAATCAGGCCGTCCGATGCCACAAGGGTTCCGTAACTCTCTGACCCGGCGTCGGGGTCGATCAGGCGGGCATTGGTGAAAATCGTGGTCATCGTCATTCTTCCGTTTCCGCGGCGGATGGGGCCGTGCCCCCGGTCTGTATCCCGCGCATCAATTTGTAAACCTCCGTGCCATCCGCGATCCGTTCAAACCCGACAGGCACGCGGCGGCGCCCGTTCTTCGTGCGCCGGAATTCTTCGGCGAAATGGATCGAGGGCGGCGGGCCGGGCAGGAAATCGATCACCGTTCCGGCGTCGATCGGATAGGACTTCAGCCGCTTGCCCACCACCGGCAGATCGGTGGCCACAAAGCCGCGCCGATCGGTCAGCGTGTACCAGGTGTGGCGGCGGCGATAGGCACCGAACAGAAACGGCCCGAAGGCAAGGCCGATCCCGACCGAGAAATGGATCAGCCCGAACATCCAGAAGAACCCGCCCGCCCGCGACGCCATGATCATCCAGAACAGAGCGAACCCGGCAAAGACCAGTCCAAAGGCAGAGGTCATGATATTCCCCGCGCCACAGCTGATGCCGGGCTCCGGGCGGCCCTGCCACAGGATCGTCTCGCCGGGATCAAGGAGACCCTGCCACGGATCGCTCATGTCGCACCCCCGGCGCAGGCCGCGTTGATCCGGGCGATGGTGTCCGCGGGGTTGGCCTGGTATTTGATAAGGTGCTTGTCGCCAGCCAGAGTCACCACCTGCACCATCGACCCCAGCGTGTTCAGCGCCTTGACCTCGGACAGCCGGATCGCGCGGGTCTGCGGCCCAAGGAGGCGCTGGTTGGTCAGGTCCCAGCGCACCGACAGTTCCTCGGACATCAGGTAGAAGGTGCGGACCGCCACAGCCAGAAGCCCGCCCACCGCGCCGGTCCAGACATAGGGGTTCCCAAGAAGCCACAGGACGATCATGCCGGCGGCCATTGCGCCGGCGGCAAGCCAGGTGTTGGCCCGGACATAGGTGGCGCGGTCGGCGCGGAAACTGGTCAGAACCTCTTCGCCCTCGGAAAGCGGCGAGGTCGGTTGCATATGATCGCTCATCGCAATACTCCCCACAGGATCGCCCCAACGATCAGCGCCACCACTGGCAAGGCAACCAGAGCGGCAATCAGGGTCAGGTGCGGGTTTGCAGGCGTGCGTGTTTCCCCGGCGCGCGACACTGACCCGACGGTGGCCGCGCTGGGCAGGGGGTCGAAGCTGAAGTCGGCCTTGGCCTGTTGAAAATCCCCAAGCAGCATCAGGCGCGGGTCCGGGACCAGCTGCGTGGCGGTGCCGCCGAAGGCGCGGGAGTAAAGCACGATCACCACGCCCTGCGCCTGATCCAGCGCCGGGGCGTGGGGCGCGACCTGGTCCTCGGGCACTCCGGCACCGTCGATTAGAAAACCGGCAAGGCCCAGGTCGGCGATTTCGGACATGCGGAACAGGTCGACGTGACCGCCATCCAGCGCAGCCACACCAAAAAGATGCGCCACCGCCGCACCGTCGACCCGGTCTTCGGTTTTCAGGAATTCAACCTCACCCGGGCGCGGTTCGAACCCAAAGACCCGGACGCGCCCGGTCTCGTGTTCCGATACCGCCAGCGCCCCGGTCATCCCGCCACCCAGACCATCAGCCCGACAATGGCAAACAGCACGATCAGGGCTACCATGGCCACCATGCCGGATGCGCGCGGGTCCTTGGGGTCTTCCATGGGCTCAGGCCTCCACCGGTTCGGCCCGCGCCGCGCGCAGGTTGCGCGCCAGTAGGTCCATCGCGGCCATGCGGACCGCAACCCCCATCTCGACCTGCTCCTGGATGACGGACCGGTTGATGTCGTCGGCAATCTCGCCGTCAATCTCGACCCCGCGGTTCATCGGGCCGGGATGCATAACGATGGCGTCGGGCTTGGCGAAAGCCAGCTTCTCGGCGTCCAGCCCATAGCGGTGGTAATACTCGCGTTCCGAGGGGATGAACCCGCCATCCATGCGTTCCTTCTGAAGCCGCAGCATCATCACCACGTCGACATCGCGCAGCCCTTCGCGCATGTCCTCGTAGACCTCTGCCCCAAACTCGGCGAATTGCGCCGGGACCAGTGTCGGCGGCCCGATCAGGCGGATGCGGTTTTCCATCTTGCCCAGCAGGATCAGGTTTGACCGCGCTACGCGGGAATGCGCGACATCGCCGCAGATCGCGATGTTCAGCCGGTGCAGCCGGCCCTTGGCGCGGCGGATCGTCAGCGCGTCCAGCAAGGCCTGCGTCGGGTGTTCATGCCGCCCGTCACCGGCATTCAGGACCGCGCAATTCACCTTCTGCGCCAGAAGATCGACGGCGCCGGAATGCGGGTGGCGCACGACCAGAAGATCGGGATGCATCGCATTCAGCGTCATCGCGGTGTCGATCAGCGTCTCGCCCTTTTTGATCGAACTGGCCTGCATCGCCATGTTCATCACATCCGCGCCCAGCCGTTTCCCGGCCAGTTCGAAACTGGCCTGCGTGCGGGTCGAGTTTTCAAAGAACATGTTGACCTGCGTCAGCCCGCGCAGCGCGTCTGCGTGTTTCACGTCGCGCCGGTTCAGGTCGACATACTGGTCGGCAAGGTCAAGTATGGCGGTGATCTCGGACGGGTGCAGCGGCTCGATCCCCAGAAGGTGTTTCCGCCGAAAAGCCATGCCGCGCTCCTTCGCATCCAAACTCAGCCGCTTATAGAAACACGCGCCCACACACACAAGCCGCCGCTTCCTCTTGCTGGAAAATACCTCGGGGGGAGTTTGAAAATCTCCGCATTTTCAAACGATGGGGCAGCGCCCCTTTCCCCCGCTTCCACCTGCGCATAATCTCTGGTTCATGGAATCGGGTCTCGACACTCACCTCGACTATCACGCGGCGCGTGCCCTGCTGGAATGGCAGGTTGAACTTGGCGTGACCGAGGCGATCCTTGATGTGCCGGTGAACAGGTATGACCTGCCGGACACAGGCCCAAAGCCCCGGCGGGCTGCCAGTGCCGGGGCCACGGCCGCGCCGGTGGTACAGACCCGCTCTGTCGACCCGGTGGCCGAGGCCAGAAAAGCAGCCGAGGCCGCGACCGACCTTGACGGTCTCAGGGCGGCCATGGCGGGGTTTGAGCATTGCGACCTGAAAAACGGCGCGCGCAGCCTTGTCTTTTCCGACGGCAACCCGGCCGCGCGGGTGATGGTCATCGGCGAGGCGCCGGGCCGGGACGAGGACCGCGCGGGCAAGCCCTTTGTCGGCAGGGCGGGGCAGCTTCTGGACCGCATGTTCGCGGCCATCGACATGGGCCGTGACGCGCAGATGTCGGCGCAGTCGGTCTATATCACCAATGTCCTGCCGTGGCGCCCGCCGCAGAACCGCGATCCGAAGCCGGAAGAGATCCAGATGATGGTGCCTTTCCTGCAGCGCCATGTCGAAATCGTCGCGCCCGAGGTGCTGGTGCTGATGGGCAACATATCCTGTCAGGCGGCGATCGAAACACGCGGGATCACCCGTCTGCGTGGCAAATGGCATGAGGCGTTCGGCAAGCCCGCCCTGCCGATGTTCCACCCCGCCTATCTGTTGCGCCAGCCCCATGCCAAGCGACAGGCCTGGGCTGATCTGCTCAGTCTCAAGGCCCGGTTGGGGCAGGGCTGATGCGGATCCTGGCGTTTTCCGACATGCATGGGTCTGCCCGTGTCGCGCGCCAGATCACCGAGGCCAGCGCCAAGGCCGACCTAGTCATCGGGGCCGGGGATTTCTGTAATGCCCGACAAGGGCTTAACGAGGCGATGCAGGCCCTGTCCGGGATTGAAGCGCCGCTTGTGCTTGTCCCCGGCAATGCCGAAAGCGCCGGAGAACTGGCCGAGGCCGCGCCGACAGGGGCCACGGTGCTGCACGGGGCCGGGGTCACGGTGGGCAAGCTGACCGTGTTCGGCCTTGGCTATGGCATCCCCGAGACCCCTTTTGGCGCGTGGTCCTGCGACATGTCCGAGGACGAGGCCGCCGCGATGCTGGATCATTGCGACCGCGCCGACATCCTTGTTCTGCATTCACCCCCCAAGGGGCTGGCGGACCGCACCTCGCGGGGCGAGTCGGTCGGGTCCACTGCGATCCGGGACGCGATCGAGCGTGTCCAGCCGCAGCTGGCGGTCTGCGGTCATGTGCATGACTGCTGGGGCGTGAAGGGCAAGATCGGCGCGACGACCGTTTTCAACCTTGGCCCGCGACCCAACTGGTTCAATCTCGACCGTCGTCGCGTAAACATCTGACTTGTATTCCATATTCCGCAGAAAGTCCCCATGTCCCGCATCAATCCCGACAACCCGTTCATTCCCGTCCGCATCGCCATCCTGACCGTCAGCGACACGCGTGGGCTGGATCAGGACAAATCCGGCGATACGCTGGTGAAACGTCTTGAGGATGCGGGCCACACACTGGCCGACCGCAAGATTCTGCCCGATGAGCGTGATTTGATCGCCGATCAGCTGCGCGCGTGGTGCGCCGACCCCGAGGTGGATGTTGTGATCTCGACCGGGGGCACCGGGTTGACCGGGCGCGATGTCACTGTCGAAGCCCACCGGGATGTCTATGAAAAGGAAATCGACGCTTTCGGGACCGTGTTCACCATCGTGTCGATGCAGAAGATCGGCACCTCGGCGGTGCAGAGCCGTGCCACCGGGGGCGTGGCGGGCGGAACCTATCTGTTTGCGCTGCCGGGCAGCACGGGGGCCTGCAAGGATGCCTGGGACGAAATCCTTGTTCACCAGTTGGACTACCGCCATGCGCCGTGCAACTTCGTCGAAATAATGCCGCGGCTGGACGAACATTTGCGACGGAAATGATCGTCACGCACGTTTGAAGCGGGAATGCCTTTGAATTTTCTGGCGTTGGGCGCAGATTGTAGCCCGGCCCGAACAAGAGAGATCGACCGGTAATGAGGTTCCTGCGACAAAGCCTGATGGGGTTGTTCCTGCTGTCCGTGACGGTGGGGACGCTGCTCTATGCCGGGTACATGATCAAATCTGCGGTCGAAGCCCGGATGGAGCGCCAGTCGATCCGTCCCGAGGGGCGTGAACGCATCTTTGCGGTGAACGTGGTCAGGGCGGTGCCGGGAACGGTTACGCCCGAACTGACGGCCTATGGCGAAATCCGCAGCCGCAGGACGCTGGATATCCGCGCCGCGACCAGCGGCACGGTGATCGCACTGTCGCCGCAGTTCGAAGAGGGCGGTCACGTGCAGGCGGGGGACGTTCTGGTGCAGATCGACCCGGCGGATGCGCAATCGGCGCTGGAAAAGGTGCAGAACGACCTTCTTGATGCCGAGGCAGAGGTGCGCGACGCGGATCGCGCCCTGATCCTAGCACGCGATGACCTTGCCGCCGCCGAGGTGCAGTCCGACCTGCGGGCGCGGGCCGCGGCACGCCAGGATGATCTGCGCAAACGCGGGGTTGGGACAGAGGCCGCGGTGGAGGCGGCAGACCTGGCCGCCGCCAGCGCGCGGCAACAGGTGCTGTCGCGCCGTCAGGCGCTGGCGCAGGCCGAAGCGCGTGTGGATCAGGCCGCGACCCGCCTTCAGCGCGCGCGGATAGGGCTGTCCGAGGCCAAGCGGCGTCTTCGTGACACCGAGATCCGGGCCGAGTTTGCCGGGACCCTGTCCGAGGTCGCGGTGATCGAGGGCGGGCTGGTGACCGTGAATGAACGACTGGCCAAGCTGATCGACCCGGATGCACTGGAAGTGGCGTTCCGACTGTCGACGCCGCAATATGCGCGACTGCTGGATGAAAGCGGCGCGCTGAAGCCGGTGACCGTGCTGGTGACGCTTGATGTGCTTGGGCTGGACCTGGCCGCAAACGGCACGGTGACCCGCGACAGCGCGTCGGTGGGGCAGGGGCAGTCGGGGCGGCAGCTGTTTGCCCATCTGGACCAGTCTCGCGGGTTGAAACCGGGTGACTATGTCACGGTGCGCGTGGCCGAACCGCCGCTCGACAATGTTGTGCAGCTTCCTGCGGCGGCACTGAACGCTGCCAACGAGGTGCTGGTTCTGGGCGAAGGCGACCGGCTTGAGGCGCTGCCCGTGTCGCTTCTGCGGCGGCAGGGTGATGACGTTCTGGTCCGTGCGACCGGGCTGGCGGGGCGTGAGGTCGTGACCCGGCGGACCCCGCTTTTAGGGGCGGGCATCCGCGTCAAACCGCTGCGCCCCGACGATGGCACTGCGCCCGAGGCCCCGGCCACGCTGGAACTGAGCGAGGAACGCCGGGCCAAGCTGGTTGCCTTTGTCGAGGCCAACGACCGCATTCCCGACGAGGCCAAGCAGCGTATCCTTGGCCAGCTGGCGCAACCCCGCGTCCCGGCGCAGATGGTCGAGCGGATCGAAGCCCGGATGGGGGGCTGACGTGGTGATGCGCGGCATACCCGGACCGGCGCAGGGGCTGTTGTCCTATTTTACGCGCCACCGCACGGCGGCGAACCTGCTTTTGATCCTGATGATCGTTGCCGGGCTTGCCGCGACGCCCCGGATGCGCGCGCAATTCTTTCCCGACGTGATTGTCGACAGCGTTTCGGTCTCGGTCGCGTGGGACGGGGCCGGCGCCGATGACGTGGACGCGGCGATTGTGCAGGTGCTTGAACCTGCGCTGCTTGCGGTTGAGGGGGTCGCCAGTTCCGAGGCGCGATCGACCGAAGGGAGCGCAAGGATATCGCTTGAATTCGAACCGGGCTGGGACATGGCGCGGGCGGCGGATGACGTGCAGACCGCGGTGGACACGATTTCGACCCTGCCCGAGGATGCCGACGATCCCCAGGTCCGGCGCGGTGCGTGGCGTGACCGGGTGACGGATGTGGTCATCACCGGCCCGGTGGCAGTCGATCAGCTGGGGCGGTTTGCAGATGAGTTCCTGACCCGGCTTTTTGCCGAAGGGGTCACGCGCACCACGATCCGCGGCCTTGCCGCGCCGCGCACGCTGGTCGAGGTGCCGTCGGTCAAGCTGATTACCTATGACATCACCATGGCCGAGATCGCGCAGGCCATCGCCGCCGAGGTCGATGCCAACCCTGCTGGCGACGTCGACAGTGCCTCGGCCCGTGTGCGCATGGGCACCGAGAAGCGCAGTGCGCGCGAGATTTCCGACATTATCCTGCGGTCCAATCCCGACGGCACCACGCTGACTGTCGGCGACGTCGCCGCAATCACGGTCGAGGGCATCGACCGCAACCGCGCCTATTACGTGGGTGAAAACCCGGCCATCTCGATCCGGGTGGACCGCAGCGACAAGGGCGACGCTATTGGCATCCAGCGCACGGTAGAGCGGGTTGCGGCCGAAATGCAGGTCACGCTGCCCGAAGGCGTGACTCTGGACCTGATCCGCACACGGGCCGAGGCGATCACGGGCCGTTTGAACATCCTGCTGGACAACGGGCTGACTGGGCTGGCGCTGGTCTTGGTGTTGTTGTTCCTGTTCCTCAACGCGCGCACCGCCTTCTGGGTTGCGATGGGGATTCCGGTGGCCATGCTGGCCGCGATTGCGTTCATGTATGTTGCCGGGCTGACGATCAACATGGTGTCGCTGTTCGGGCTTATCATCACGCTGGGTATCGTGGTCGATGACGCCATCGTCGTCGGCGAACATGCCGACATGCGCGCCCGCAGGCTGGGCGAGGCGCCGTTCACCGCAGCCGAAAATGCTGCCCGCCGCATGGCGATGCCAGTCTTTTCCGCCACCCTGACCACGGTGATCGCCTTCTTCAGCCTGACCTTCGTCAGCGGGCATTTCGGCAACCTGATCGCCGACATTCCCTTTACCGTGATCGTGGTGCTTCTGGCGTCGCTGATCGAGTGTTTCCTGATCCTGCCGCATCACATGGCGCACGCCCTGCATCACACGGCCAAGGAACATTGGTACGACATTCCCAGCCGTGTCGTGAATACCGGGTTCCGCTGGTACCGCGAAAACGTGTTCCGCCCGGTCATGCGTCTTGTGGTCTGGGCGCGTTATCCGGTTCTGGCCTTCGCGGTGCTGATCCTAGCCTCGCAATCGGTCCTGTTCATCAAGGGCGACGTGCAATGGCGGTTCTGGAACGCGCCGGAACGCGGCTCGGTCACCGGGAACTTTGCCATGCTGCCGTCTGCGACGCGCGAGGATTCCTTCGCCCAGATGCGCGAGATGCAGCGTGCGGTCGAAGAACTGGGCCGCGAATACGAAGACCGCTATGGCCGCAATCCGATTGATTTCGTGCTGGCCGAGATCGGCGGCAACTCGGGCCGTCCGCTTTATGGGTCCGAAGCCAAGGATGGCGATCTGCTGGGCGGTATCGCGATCGAGTTGATCGACGCGGACCTGCGGCCCTATTCCAGCTTTGCCTTTGTCGCCGAGTTACAGGACCGCGTCGTGCAGCATCCGCTGGCCGAAACCGTGTCCTTCCGGGGCTGGCGGTCAGGGCCGGGGGGCGAGGCGCTGGATGTGCAGTTCTTTGGTGCCGACAGCGATGTGTTGAAGGCGGCGTCCGAGGCGCTGAAGGATGCGCTGGTCCGGTTCCCCGAGGTGTCGGCGGTCGAGGACAATCTTGCCTATGACAAGGAAGAACTGATCCTTGAACTGACCCCGCAGGGGCAGGCGCTGGGCTTCAACGTCGAAGGTCTGGGCCGGGTGCTGCGGCACCGTCTGAACGGGCTTGAGGCCGCGACTTACCCGTCGGGCCCGCGTACGGCGGAGATTCGGGTGCAGTTGCCGGATGGCGAATTGAACGCCGATTTCCTGGAAGGCAGCCTGATGCGTGCTGCAGGTGGGCAATATGTGCCGCTGGCCGACATCGTTACGGTCGAACGCCGGTCGGGGTTCTCGACCGTGCGGCGGGAAAACGGGGTGCGGGTGATCTCGGTCACGGGGGACATTTCCGAGGACGACCCGGTGCGCGCCGAAGAGATCATGACTGCGCTGCGCACGGACATCCTGCCGCGCATCGCCGAGGAACAGCAGGTTGAATGGCGGCTGGCAGGGCTGGCCGAGCAAGAGGGCGATTTCCTGACCGATGCCACTTTCGGTTTCGCCATGTGCCTTGTCGGGATCTACCTTGTGCTGGCCTGGGTGTTTTCAAGCTGGACGCGACCCGTCGTGGTGATGGCGATCATACCTTTCGGGCTGGTCGGGACGATTTTTGGCCATTGGGTGCATGACCTGCCGATGTCGATGTTTACGGTCGTCGGCTTGCTGGGCATGACCGGGATCATCATCAACGATTCAATCGTTCTGGTGACGACCATTGACGACTATGCCAAAGATCGCGGGCTGTTGCCGTCGATCCTTGATGGCACGGCGGACCGGCTGCGGCCGGTGATGTTGACCACGATGACGACAGTTCTGGGGCTGATGCCGCTGTTGTTCGAGCGTTCGCAACAGGCGCAGTTCCTGAAACCGACCGTGATCACGCTGGTCTATGGGCTGGGGTTTGGCATGGTGCTGGTGCTGGTCGTGGTGCCTGCGCTGATCGCGGTGCAGGCCGACGTCAGCCGTCAGGCGGTGGCGTTCCGGCGCGGGCTGCGGGCGCAGGGTGTGCGGGTTCCGGTGATTCTGGCGGCGCTGGCCACGGCGGGGTGGGGGGCGCTGACCCTGGGTTATGCGATTGTGACCGGTGCCATGCACCCGCTGCTGACCGCGGCCACCGGACTGTCGGGGGCACTGGCGGGCGTGCTGCCCGCGCTGGCGCTGTTTGTCATCGGTGCGGCGGTGATCGCGCTGTTGGTTTTTGTCGCCTCGGCGGTTCTGATCGCGTTGCTGCGTCGCCGCCGGCACGCCCTGACCTGACCGTTTATCCGGCGCGGCATCCCTTGATATCGACCGCCTGGCGCTGGCCCAGAACGGTGACGCGGATCGCGGACCGATCAAGGACAAAGGCGCGTCCCGAGACGTGCATCATTTCGCTTTTGGCCATCAGTGTTCCACCGTTCCGCCGGGTCTTGGCTTCGGCCACCCAGATTTGTGGATCGCCGGCCTCGATCACCATGACCTCGGCGCCGCCGGCGCTGGGCATGTCGACGCGGGTTTCGATGGCAAGCCCGTCCAGTGTCGGAGAGATGCGGCAGGTCACGTCGCGTACGCCGGCCTCTTTTGCCGTCAGGGGGCGGTCGGCCAGCGCGCCCGCAATCCGAGCATCTCGTTTGCCTTTGGCGGGCAGGTGCGCCGATACGTGCAGATCCTGTGGCACGCAGATGTCGCGGCAGACGCCAATGTTCAAATCACCGTCCAGCCGGATCGCCTGGCTTTTGTCGCGGGGCGTGATTCTGACCGGCAAAACCACGGTTTGCTTGTAGCCGACAGAGTTCATGCCGTTCTGGGAAAACACTTCGGGCGTCGGCCAGATCACCTCGACCCCGGCGATATTGGCGCCGGACCATTCAAAAAGTGGCGGAACGCCTGCATCGCCCGGTGCGCGCCAATAGGTCTTCCAGCCGGGGTTCAGCTGAATCTCAAGCCCGGCCATGTGACTGCCGTCGCCATTGCGCCACCCCGGAAGGATATTGGCCGATACCACCCGGTCAAAGCTTTGGGCCATCACGGTCGCAGGAACCGAGATGAGGGCAGCAAGCGCACAGGCCAATACACGGGCCATTATGGAGACACGTTTTTGAAACATGTCCCAGACATGGGCTATCGCGCGGTAAATGCCAACTCACATTCGGGCGAGAATATGCGACGATTCTGAAACCTGCGGCGCAGGGGGGCTTGCGTCCGGGGCGGCTGGGTATCATCTTGAAAAGGCAAGGTATGAACAACGCTGAAAGCGAGGGTTCCCGCGCGTGACTGAAGACAAGACAGAGCAACTTGACCTGACCGGCCGCCTTCTGATAGCGATGCCCGGCATGGGCGATCCGCGATTTGCCAATTCACTGGTTTACCTGTGTGCCCATTCCGAAACGGGTGCGATGGGGCTGATCGTGAACAAGCTGGTGCCGGGGATGAGCTTTAAATCCCTGTTGGATCAGCTGGAAATCCCCTGCCAGCCGCGCCCCGGTTCGGCGCCCTTGCATTTTGGCGGGCCGGTGGAAAGCAGCCGGGGTTTCGTGCTGCATGGCACTGATTACCGCTCGGATCTTTCGACGCTGATGGTGAACGAAGAGTTTGCCATGACCGCGACGCTGGATGTGCTGGAAGAGATGGGGCAGGGCAATGGCCCGTCGCGGGCGCTGATGGCGCTGGGTTATGCCGGCTGGGGGCCGGGGCAGCTTGAGGATGAGATCGCCGCCAATGGCTGGCTGACCTGCGATGCGTCGCTGGAACTGGTCTTTGACCGGGCCAATGACCGCAAATGGGAAGCGGCGCTGGAAAGCATCGGGGTCAGCGCGCTGATGCTGTCGGCAACGGCTGGTCACGCCTGAGCGGATTGCTTTTCGTCAGGGACGCGGCGCGGCGGCGCGGCGAAGGCGGTCGTTGATCGCGCGGCCCAGCCCGTGATCGGGGATCGGGGAAACGGCGATGGGCGCGCCGGTTTCATCCAACCTGTGCAGGTATCCAAACAGATTCGCCGCAGCCTCGGTCAGGTCGCCGCTTTCCGAGAGGTTCAGGTCACAGGTCACGTGGCCAAATCCCAGCAGAACTTCATTTTCGCGGGGCTCGGTCACGTTCAGCCGCACCGGGGCGCCGGGGGCATAGTGTGAGGTCATCTGTCCCGGTGCGACCAGGGGGTCGCCGTCATTGTGACGGCCCAGCGGATACCCAAGCGCAGCCTCGGCTGCTTCGACGGGCAGTCCGCCCGGGCGCAGCAGGACCGGAGTGTCGGTCAGGCCGATGATGGTCGATTCCAGCCCAACCTCGCAGGGGCCGCCATCCAGAACCGCGTCGATCTTGCCCGCAAGCCCCGCAATCACATGGTCGGCGCTGGTGGGAGAGATCCGGCCCGACGGGTTTGCCGACGGGCCCGCAAGCGGGCCGCCAAATGCCTTGAGCAAGGAACGGAAGGCGGGATGCGCAGGGACGCGCACCGCCAGCGACGGCAGTCCCGAGGTCACCAGTTCCGATAATCCCGAATCGTCGCGGATCGGCAGCACCAGCGTCAGCGGGCCCGGCCAGAAGGCGGTTGTCAGGATTTCGGCGGCGTCATTCCAACTGACGTAACGTTTCGCGGTGTCGACATCGGCGACATGCACGATCAGCGGGTTGAACGTGGGCCGGTTCTTGGCCGCGAAAATCCGCGCCACCGCATGGTCGTTTTTGGCGTCTCCGCCAAGCCCGTATACGGTTTCGGTGGGAAAGGCGACCAGCCCGCCCCCGGTCAGGATTTCCGCCGCGCGGGACAGCCCGTCTTCGTCCGGTCCCAGAGTTTCCGTATCCACGCGGGTATCTCCCGTGACGTTGCGTTTCGCTTCCGGCGTCGGGGCCGGACCTTTACCTTGAGGCAAATCGCTCAATACAAGCGCCTGACCGCAAAGCCAATACACCAGGAGCCCGCCATGCCTTATCGCGCGCCGCTGCCCGACTATACCTTCCTGTTCGACAATATCGTCGATTTCCAGGCCCTGTCCCAGACCGAAAAGTTCGCCGAGGCCGACAAGGACCTCGTGACCGCCATTCTGGGTGAAGCCGGACGCATGTGCGAAGAGGTGCTGGAACCCGCCCGCCGCAACGGGGACCTGACCCCGGCGGTGCTGGAAAACGGTGTGGTGCGCACATCGCCCGGATTTGCCGCTGCCTATGAGCAGATTAAGGAAGGCGGCTGGGTCTCGACCTCGGCCGATCCCGAGTTTGGCGGCATGGGCCTGCCGATGACCGTGACCACCGTGGTCAACGAGATGATGTCGGCGGCAAACCTGTCGCTGCAACTGAACCCGCTGATGACGCAGGGCCAGATCGAGGCGCTGGAAAACCACGCCAGCGATGAGGTCAAGGCGATGTTCCTGCCCAAGCTGGTGTCGGGCGAGTGGTCGGGCACGATGAACCTGACCGAGCCGCAGGCCGGATCGGATGTGGGCGCGCTGCGCTCGAAGGCGGAACCCAATGGCGACGGCACCTATTCGGTGAGCGGCCAGAAGATTTTCATCTCGTGGGGTGACAACGACTTTACCGAGAACGTCTGCCACCTTGTTCTTGCCCGCCTGCCGGACGGCGTTGAGGGGACCAAGGGGATTTCGCTGTTCCTGGTGCCGCGCAACCTGCCGGATGAGAACGGCAATCCCGGCGTGGCGAATTCGCTGAAAGTGGTCAGCCTGGAACACAAGATGGGGCTGCATGGCTCGCCCACGGCTGTGATGGAATATGACGGCGCCAAAGGTTGGCTTGTCGGCGAGGAACATGACGGTATGCGCGCCATGTTCACCATGATGAACAACGCCCGCCTGGGTGTTGGCGTTCAGGGGATCGGCATCGCCGAGGGCGCCTATCAGCACGCGCTGGCCTATGCGCTGGACCGCAAGCAGGGCCGCACCCCGGTCGAAGGTGGGACCGGCACGATTGTCGATCACGCCGACGTGCGCCGGATGCTGGCGACGATGAAGGCGGACCTGTTCGCGGCCCGCGCGATTGCGCTGTCCTGCGCGGTGGCCATCGACATGGGCCATGCGACCGGCGACAAGGCGTGGAAATCGCGGGCGGCCTTCCTGACCCCGATTGCCAAGGCGTTTGGCACCGACACCGGGATCGCCGTTGCCGAGACCGGCGTGCAGGTGCATGGCGGCATGGGCTTCATCGAGGAAACCGGCGCGGCGCAATTCTGCCGCGACGTGCGCGTCACCGCGATCTATGAGGGCACCAACGGCATTCAGGCGATGGACCTTGTCGGCCGCAAGCTGATGGACAAGGGCGAGGCGGCGAACCTGATTCTGGACGAGATCGAGGAACATGCCGAGACCGCCCGTGGCACCATGCCGGAACTGGCCGAACCCGTCTGGCAGGCGACCGAGACCCTGCGCGAAGGCGTCGAATGGATGCTGGAGCAGGGCGACATGAATGAACGGTTTGCCGGTGCGGTGCCGTTCCTGCGCGCCTTTGCCCGCGTGCTGGGTGGGCATTTCCACCTGAAGGCGGCCATGGCCGAGGGCGGCGACGGTCCGCGCACCCGGCTGGCGCGGTTCTATGTCAACCGCCTGTTGCCGGAGCATGCCGGGCTGCTGGCCCATGCCACCGAAGGCGCATCCGACCTCTACGCGCTCAGCATCGACGATCTGTCAGCATGAGCAGGGCACCCGAGGCAGGCATTCGTTATCCGTGGGACGAACCGCCCGCCGAGGGCGAGGCGATCGAGGTGGCGGACGGCATCCTGTGGTTCCGCCTGCCGCTTCCGATGGCGCTGGACCACGTCAACGTCTACGCGTTGGACGAGGGCGACAGCTGGACCATTATCGACACCGGTTTCGCCTCGAAACGCAGTCGCGGGATCTGGGAAACGATCCTGAAGGGCCCACTGGCTGGCAAGCCGGTGGGTCGTGTCGTTGTGACCCATCACCATCCCGATCACGTCGGGCTGGCGGGCTGGTTCCAGTCCGAGCATGGCGCCGAGTTATGGACCACCCGCACCGCTTGGCTGTTTGCGCGGATGCTGTCCCTGGACGTGCAGGCGGTGCCGACGCAGGAGACGCTGAATTTCTATCGCAGCGCCGGGATGGACGAGGACATCTTTGCCCAGCGTGCATCCGAACGTCCTTTCAACTTCTCGGACGTGGTGGCGCCGATGCCCTTGGGGTTCCGGCGCATCAAGCAGGATGACATCATCGCGATGGGCGGGCGCGAATGGCATGTCCATATCGGCAATGGCCACGCGCCGGAACACGCGACATTCTGGAGCCGCAATGACAACCTTGTCATCAGCGGCGACCAGATCCTGCCTTCGATCAGCTCGAACATCGGTGTCTATGCCACCGAACCCGAGGCCGACCCCGTCGCCGACTGGCTGGAATCCTGCGAACGGCTGGCGCGGCTGGCACGGCCCGAACATCTGGCGCTGGGCGGGCACAAGCTGCCGTTTACCGGAATGCCGACGCGAATGCGGCAGTTGATCGACAACCATCACGGCGCGCTGAAACGGCTTGCCGGGCACCTCGACACGCCCAAAACTGCCGGCGAGTGTTTTCCGCCCCTGTTCAAGCGCAAGATCGGCAAGACGGAATATGGGCTGGCACTGGTTGAAGCTTTCGCCCATCTGAACCATCTCTATCATGTCGGAGAAGTCAGCCGCACGCGCCGCGACGATGGCGCGTTCCTGTGGCAGAAGATGGGCTGAGGGGGCCACGACGATGATGGGAGACGAGATTGAAACCACTGCCGAGGCCGCAGAGCGGGACGTGCTTCCGCGCCGATACGAGGTGCGCACCGATGGCGCGGTTTGCGATGACGAACCCTGTGCCGTCACCACCCGTCCGGTGTCGCAGAAAAGCCCGGCGGAATGGGCCTATGAGCGGCTGATTCTCTATATCCAGAACTTTGAGCAGCAGCTGGACAATGAACACGAGGTTGCGATGGGTTTTACTGGCGGGGATGCCGGGGTTCTCAGGATCGAGGGCATGGGCTTTTTCGATCCCGATATCGTGACCTTCTACGGCTCGGATGCAAACGGGGTGAAAACCCAGCTTGTTCAGCACGTCAGCCAGTTGAACGTCATGCTGCGCGCCTTGCCGATCGTCCACGAAACCGATGCGCCGAACCGGATCGGTTTCCGGCTGGCGGCGGGGTTGGAACAATCTGCAAACGGCGACTGACAACGGTGAAAGACACTGTGCGCCATTGACGTGGTGACAGCCCGTTTCATATCAGGTATTGAGCGGAAAAACGTATCGAGGGAACGCGATCATGGCTGAATACAAGCACGGCGAAATGAACATCGAAGTCCAGGAAAAGACCTTTGCGGGCTTCATCAAGGCAGCGACCTGGGTGGCCGCCGCGTCGATTGGCATCCTGATCTTCCTGGCGCTGGTCAACAGCTAAGCCATTTCCACAATTTGCCGGAGGCCCGGTCATGGCCCTAGTCCTGCGTCTGTGCGCCGTGTTGGTGTCCTTGTCTCTGCTTGGCGCCTGTGCGGTACCGGGCAAGGGCGGGGCCAGCGCGGATGAGATCGCACGCGCGGCCTATCATCATGGCGGGCAGCCCAGCCTGACACTTTATACGATGATCTCGAACCGGTCGGGCAGCGGTGCACATACCTCGTTGCTGATCAACGCGTCTCAGCGCGTGGCCTGGGATCCGGCCGGGTCTTTCCGTGCCGACGGGATCGTGGCGCGGGACGACGTGGTTTACGGCATGACCCCCTACATGGTGGATTTCTATACGCGCTACCATGCGCGCGAGACGTTCCACGTGGTTGTCCAGAAACTTCCCGTCAGCGCCGAGGTTGCGGAAATGACGCTGCGCAAGGTCCAGGCCTATGGCGCCGTCGCCGAGGCGCATTGTGCCATGTCGACGTCGCAGATCCTGTCCACGGTTCCGGGGTTCGAAGACATCAAGCCCAGCTATTCGCCGCTGAAACTGATGGATGCTTTCGAAGCGAAGGGCGCAAGTTTCGAGCGGCTCTATGAGTATGACGAGGACGACAAGTCCAAGGCGCTGCGCGAATTTGATCCGTCGCTGGTCAAGAAAGACAGCTAGGCCGCACGTCAAGCCCGTCGGCCTGTGACAGGATCAGACCGTCAGCCAGAGCCCGGCGTAAAGCACCACCACACCCGCCGCGATTGCCGCCAGAACATTGCGGCTCCAAAGCCCGACCCCAAGGGTCGCGATTGCTGCCGCCATGCGCGCGGGGTCAAGATGACCGCTGGTGGCATCGGGCCAGACCACCAGCGGCGCGACTAGCGCGGGCAGGATCGCTACTGCGGTATAGCGCAGGTGCCGGATCACCCAGTCGGGCAGGGGGCGGTCTCCGACGAGGCCGAGGAATACGAAGCGCAGGCCGAAACTGCCCAGCCCCATGACGATGATGATGAGCCAGATATTGTAATTGTCGATCATGGCGCGGCCCTCCGGGTCATCCACAGTTCGACCTGCGCGCCAGTCATCATTCCGGCGATCCCCGCGACGATCAGGCCAAGGTTATAGGGCAGAAAGGCAAAGACCAGTGCGGTGGCGACTGCGACCAGCGCCGCCGCCACATGCGCCAGCGTCCGCAGCATTGGCGCGGTCAGGGCAAGGAAGGTGATCGGCACGGCAAAGTCGATGGCCAGTCCATCCGGCAACGCCGTTCCCACCAGAGCGCCGATCATGCTGGTGATGTACCAGACCGTCACCACCGGGATGACGCAGCCGATGAAATAGCGCACCTTTTCGTTCAGCGGCATCTCGGGTTCGTTTTCGTATTTGATCATCGCCGTGGCATAGGATTGATCGACGGTCAGATAGGCCACCAATGCCCGTTGCCACAGCGGAGCCTTGCCCAGATAGGGGACCAGAGACGCCGAATACATCGCCAGCCGCAGGTTCACGGCAAGGGCCGAGGCAAGGACCACGACGGTAGGCGCGTTTTCCTGCATCAATTGCAATGCGGTGAACTGCGCGGCCCCCGCGATCACCACGACCGAGAAGGACAGGACTTCGAACACATTGAGGCCGGCCTCGGTCGCAACCACGCCGAACAGCACCGCAAAAGGCGCGATCACCAGTGTGAAGGGCATCCCGTCGCGGACCCCGCGCCAGAAGACAGATTTGGAACTGGAAGACGACATGGCATGACCGTAGATTGTTCGCTAAGACCCGGCCTATCGCGGCCCATGAGGAGATGCAATTGCCGACGCTTGATGACCTCAGCGACTTCGTGATCGCCCCGGACCCGGCGGCGCCGGGACTGACGCGCGCGGTGCAGGGCACCGATCAGGACGGGACGCCCACAAGCATCCCGGTGATCGAGGAACGCCCGCTGACGATCTTTCTCAACAGCCAGGAAATCGTGACCGCGATGAGCATCGGGGACTATCCCGAATATCTGGCGCTTGGGTTTCTGCGGAACCAGCGCATGTTGTCGGATGGCGATGTGGTGACGGCGGTCGATTACGATGACGAGCTTGAAACGGTCGTTGTGCGTACAAAGACGCAGACCGATCACGAGGAAAAGTTAAAGAAAAAGACCCGCACATCCGGTTGTGCCGTGGGCACTGTCTTTGGCGACATGATGGAAGGCCTTGAGGACACGACCCTGCCGCCCTCGGTGATCCGCACGTCCGAGCTTTATCACGTCGCGGCGACGGTCAATCGCACCCCGTCGCTCTATCTTGAGGCCGGGGCGATCCATGGCTCGGTCCTGTGTCAGGGCGGGCGGCCATTGGTCTACATGGAGGATGTCGGGCGCCACAACGCGGTCGACAAGATCGCGGGGTGGATGTACCGCGAAGGTGTCTCGGGTGCGGACAAGATGCTTTACACCACCGGGCGGCTGACCTCGGAAATGGTGATCAAGACGGCGCTGATGGGGATACCCGTGCTGGCGTCGCGGTCCGGGTTTACCGCATGGGGCGTCGACATCGCGCGTCAGGTCGACCTGACGCTGATCGGGCGGATGCGGGGCAAGCGGTTCATCTGTCTTGCCGGAGAGCATCGGCTGAACCGCGACATCGACCCCGAGAGCCTGCCGGATGAGGACCGCAAACACCGGCGCAAGGGGGCGGAATGAAACAGCCATTGGGGGTGATCCTGGCCGGGGGGCAGGCGACCCGGATGGGCGGCGGCGACAAGGGGCTTCTTGAGCTTGAGGGCCAGCCGATCCTGTCCCGCGTGATTGACCGGCTGGCACCGCAGGTTGCGGGGCTGGCGCTTAATGCCAACGGCGATCCGGCACGGCTGGCACAGTTTGGCTTGCCGGTGATTGCCGACAGTGTCGCGGATTTTCCCGGTCCGCTTGCGGGGGTTTTGGCCGGGCTGGACTGGGCCGCCGCGCAAGGCGCCGAGACCATCGTGACCGCTGCCGCCGACACGCCGTTCTTTCCCTGCGACCTTGTCCCGCGCCTGTTGCTGGCCGCCGAGGGGCGTCCGCACCAGATGGCGCTGGCGGCGACACCGCATCCGAAACGGGGGCTGCTGAGACAGCCGACATTTGGCCTGTGGCCCGTCGCCCTGCGCGACGACCTGCGCGCGGCGCTGGGTGAGGGGATCCGCAAGGTGGTGATCTGGACCGACCGCCACGGGGCGGGGACGGCAGAGTTTCCGGTCGACGGCATCGACCCGTTCTTCAATGTCAATACGCCCGAAGACTTTGCGCTGGCCCGCGAATTGGTGGGGCAAAACGTATGAAGGTTTTTGGCATCACTGGCTGGAAAAACACTGGCAAGACCGGGTTGACGGAGCGGCTGGTGGCCGAGTTCACCGCGCGGGGACTGACCGTCTCGACCATCAAGCACACGCATCACGGGGTTGATACCGACCAGCCGGGCACCGACAGCTATCGCCACCGCGAGGCGGGCGCGCAGGAGGTGATGCTGGCGTCGGGCGGGCGTTGGGCCCTGATGCATGAGCTGCGCGGCGCGGCGGAACCGGGGCTGGATGACCTCTTGGCGCGGCTGTCGCCCTGTGACCTTGTGCTGGTCGAGGGGTTCAAGCGTGAAAACCACCCCAAGATCGAGACCCACCGCGCCGTGGCCGGACATGAGCTGATCGCGCCCGGCGATGCGACGATCCTCGCCATTGCATCGGACGTGGCGCTGGATATGGATCGGCCTGTGTTTGACCTCGACGATACCGGCGCGATTGCCGATTTCATTCAGGAGCATCTGGCCGCATGACAGACCTCACCCCGCCGCCGCTGGCCAATGATTGTTTCGCCCTGCCGCCTGGTGTCGACTGGACCCCGGTCGATGAGGCGCTGGCGGCGTTGCGGGACAGGCTGGCGCCGGTGACCGGGACTGAGACGATCCGCGCCGTCGATGGGCTGGGTCGCATTCTGGCCGTGCCGGTAATCGCGGGCCGCAGCAACCCGCCGCAGCCGAATTCGGCGGTGGATGGCTATGGGTTTGCCCATGCCGGGGTCGTGCCGGGGCCAAACCGGATGCCGCTGGTCGAAGGTCGCTCGGCGGCGGGTGAGCCGTTCCCCGGCACAGTGCCACCGGGTCACGCCATCCGTATCCTGACAGGGGCGACGATCCCGGCGGGGGTGGACACGGTGATCCTGCAAGAGGACATCGCCACCGACGGGCAGAACATCGCCTTTCACGGGCCGCTGAAACCGGGGGCGAATACGCGGCGCGCGGGTGAGGATGTGGACGACGGCGACGAGATTCTGCCTGTCGGTCGCCGCCTGACCCCTGCCGATATCGCGCTGATGACGGCGGTTGGGGTGGACCGGATCGAGGTGCGGATGCCGTTGCGGGTTGGCGTGATCTCGACCGGGGACGAGTTGGCCGAGGCGGGGACCAAAGCCCGCGCGGACCAGATTTATGACGCCAATCGGCCAATGCTTCTGGCGATGGCGGCACGGCTGGGCTTTGTCCCGGTCGATCTGGGCCGCGTGGCGGATGACCGCGACAGTCTGCGGGCGGCGATGGATGCCGCGTCCACGGCTGCTGATGTGATACTGACATCCGGCGGCGCGTCGGCGGGGGACGAGGACCATGTCTCGGCCCTGCTGAAGGAAAGCGGGTCTTTGTCGCATTGGCGCATTGCGATCAAGCCGGGCCGCCCGCTGGCGCTGGCGATGTGGAACGGCACGCCGGTGTTTGGCCTGCCGGGGAACCCGGTCGCGGCGATGGTGACGGCGCTGATCTTTGCGCGCCCCGCCTTCGGGATGCTGGCTGGCGAGGGGTGGAATTTGCCTGAACCTCTGCTTCTGCCCGCCGCGTTCAGCAAATCCAAGAAGCCGGGGCGCCGGGAATACCTACGGGCGCGGCTGCGGGATGGCCGGGTCGAGGTTTTCGGCTCGGAAGGGTCGGGCCGGATCAGCGGGCTTTCCTGGGCCGAAGGGCTGGTTGAATTGCCCGACGAGGCCGCTGAGATCGCGCCCGGCACACTGGTCCGTTATCTGCCTTATGCCGCGTTTGGTCTTTAGACGCGTGTGAGGCCCAAACCGTCTGGACCTTGGTCGCACCCGTGTTATGAAGCGCGCGAATGACATCAGGTGAAACACGCCCCTGACCCCGTGCTGGCATGCGAGGGCAGGCGGTGTACAAGCGAAAGCCCCCAAATGACCCAGACCAAGCGTATCGTTCTGTCCAGCGATCATGCCGCCATCGACCTGCGCCGGGCCGTGGCCGACCATATCGCTGCCAAGGGTTGGGATGTGGTCGATATTGGTCCGACCACGATTGAAAGCACGCATTACCCGCTGCATGGCAAGGCTGCCGCCGAAAAGGTGGCGTCGGGGGATTGCGCGTTGGGGATTATCCTGTGCGGCACCGGGCAGGGCATCATGATGGCTGCCAACAAGGTGCCGGGCATTCGCTGTGGCGTGTGTTCCGACACGTTCTCGGCGGAAATGATCCGCCAGCATAATGACGCCAACATGCTGTCGATCGGCGCGCGCGTGGTGGGCGAGGGGTTGGCGTTGAAGATCGTGGACGCGTTTCTGGACGCCACTTTTGAAGGCGGGCGTCACGCGACGCGCGTCGGGATGATCGAAGGCGCAGGCGTGTAGCGACCCGCCGGGATCAGTCGAAAATCCCGGCCACCCGGCCCAGCAGCATGAAGGCGCGCGCGGTGCGGGTGTCCGACAGGGCCGCGATTTCGGCATCGGACGCTGTTTCCTCGAACGCGATGAAGTTCTTGTCGAACCGGCGCAGGAAGTGATGTGCCGCGTCGCGGAAGATTGCGTCCTGTTTCATCCGACCCGCCGCCAACGCCAGTGACGAGCGGTCGCGGATACCGCCAAGCGCAGCGATGGCGCGGCCACGTTCCCCGGCGGCAAAGCGGCGCCACAACTCGGGGCGGGCGAGGTCGGGGCGCAGGTCGTCCATATAGATCCCGTCCTGGCTGAGCAGGGTCAGGATGTCCTGTGCCGCCTGCACAAGCTGCGCCGCCTGCCGGTCCTTCAGTGCCTTGCGCAGGGCCGAAAACCCTTCCTTGTCCTCGGTGTTCTCGGGGAAGTTCAGCGCCTTGATGAAGGTGTCGCGCGACAGGGGCGGCGACAGGTCTTCGGCGGGGGTGCCAAGTGCCAGAAGGCCCTGATCCTCGGCTTCGGTCTGGGCCGGTGCGGGGTCCGCGGCTTTGCGGATACCGCCGATGTCGCGGGTCGACTGGAACATGGCCAGCGCGGTTTCTGTCTTGCGCTGCGCGGCTGCGATCTCGTCCAACTTCTTTGTCACGGTCGGCTCAAGCCCGCCGCCGCTGCCCTTGGCCTGCGCCTGACTCAGGTAAGACCGTCGCATCGCGTCGACAGCGGCCTGAAGGCGGCGGCTTTCCTCACGCATGACGCGGGACGAGCGTGCCGCCGTCGCCGCCACCCAGATCATCGCAACCGGCATGAAGATCGCAAGGATCGTCATCAGGAAGCGCAGAGAATCCGGTTCTGCCCCCTGTTCACCGCGTTCCAGGACCATGAAGAAAACCACCGTCCCGCCCAGCCACAACAGGCTGAGCGCCACCGCGATCACTTCGATCCCGGTAACACGCGGCTGGTCTGGACGGTTATAGACGTCCAGCGGCGTTGACTTCTGCTCGGGTTCTTGCGGCATCTGGCTTGGTTACACGTATTGGATCGTCAGGATTTCATAGCTTTTTTCGCCGCCAGGTGTGCGGACTTCGACGCTGTCGCCCTCTTCCTTGCCGATCAGGGCGCGGGCGATGGGGGATTTGATGTTCAACAGCCCCTTTTCGACGCTGGCCTCGTGTTCACCCACGATCTGCCATGTCTTTTCCTCGTCCGTGTCTTCGTCCACCAGCGTCACGGTTGCGCCGAACTTGATCGAGCCGGACAGGGACGCGGGGTCGATGACGTCGGCAAGCGAGATCAGGCCCTCGATTTCCTTGATGCGGCCTTCGATGAAGGACTGTTTCTCGCGGGCCGAGTGGTATTCGGCGTTTTCGGACAGGTCGCCATGCTCTCGCGCTTCGGCGATGGCCTTGATGATGGCTGGCCGATCAACCGATTTCAATTGTTTCAGTTCGGTTTCGAGCGCGGCAAAACCGGTCCGCGTCATCGGCACTTTTTCCATTTTTCTCTTGTCCGTCGCTTTGTCGTTTCGTGGTCTATTGGTCGTCGTTTCCCCGCGTTGGGCAGGGGCTGCGATCGTCCTGAAGCTGAGCTACCTGACCTAATGCGGCAGGGGATTGCAAGGGAAAGGTGGCGCTCAGGGCGGCGGCAGCAGGGATAGGTCGCGGGAATAATCGCGTTGCATCGGAATGTCACCCAGATCGGCACAATTGCGGTTCAAAAGATAGTGGTTGGGCAGGTCGTCCTTGCGAACGTCCGGGTCGATCTGCATCGCCAGTTGGATCAGCGCCCGGTCGGAAAAGGGGTTCATCACGAAATTGTCGGGTGTTCCGAAATGGCGGATTCCAAGGCTGTTGGGCAAAAGATGTTCGATGAATTGCAGGTCAAGCTGACGCCGCCAGGCGGATTTGGGCAGGCTTTCGGCCCAGCTGCGGTAACGGTCCTGCCAGGCCGCACGAATTGCGTCCTGATCGCCGGCCCGGTTGATCAGAAGCCGCCGCATGGCAAAGCTTGTGGCCGGACGTCGTCGTGTCATCGACGAACGGTTCCACTGGTTGGCGCGTAGGATTTCCATCACGTTGCCGCGCAGCGCCACATGACCGGGGGGAAGCTGCAACCGGGTTCCCTCGATCCGCAGCGGCGTGCCGACATGGGTAAAGCCGGTGCGACGCAGGTAGAGGTCGCGCTGCTCGGGCGTCGTTTCGACATAGGTCAATCGCCGGAACGGGACGCCCAGGCGGGTGCAGATGGTTTCCCCGATATCGGCGTCAAGCTTTGACATCTTGTGGAACTGCCAGGCAAAGCCGAACGCGATCTTGGAAAGATGCGGACGCGCCGCGCCGATCAGGTTGCGGCTGTCCTTGCCGCCCGAGACCGGCAGGATCACAGGCGTGTTGTCGGCCAGGGCGCCGACGATCTGTTCCAGTCGATCGCTGATCCGGTCGGCATTGTCCTTCCAGGACGTGTCGGGCGTGGTCAGATTGTCACCCTTGCGCGGCCAGTGGCGGACACAGGCGAAGCTGTCGAGGTCAAGGTAATGGTTCGGCAAGGCGCGCAGCACGTTGGCATCCGGCGTCTGCTGCAATGAGAACACAAAGCCCCCGCCCAGAACCTTTTGAGATGTGAACCAGGGGTGTTCGACCGGGGTGGACAATGTCGCAAGCGCCGGTATCGGCGCGACCAGACGATCCTGCGGGTTAAAGACACAGGCGAAATCGCCAACGGGATCGCCGTAGATGCGATGCAGGTCCGGCGTGTCGAAGATCACGAGGTAACGTCCGGCAATGCCCTCGATCCACTGTTCGGTGTTTCGCAACACGGCCGGGCGGCGCGTGTTGAACGGCAGTTTCGTCCCGTCCCGGACATAAGCGCCGTCGGCGGCGATACCCTCGCCCAGGAACCAGCCGACCTGGGTTCCATTGCGGTCCAAAAGCCGCCGCACCCTTGGCCCTGGCGCACAATAAAGTGTCCACCGGTTCAGCCTGTGTCCGACCCAGCCGTTGAAGGTCAGGTTGTCCTGTTCACTCAATACGAACTGGCCGGGGAAAAGCCGGTCCATGGTTTCCCCACGTTCCAGCGCCTCGGATGCGGCAATGGGAAGACCGCTTTGGGCCGCTGATTGAATGATGCCTTGCTGGTTCACGTGAGGTTCCGCCCGTTTCCCCGATCTTCGCCGGGTCCTGCGCCTGTTGCCTGAATCCTACGCCTGCCCGACTCGCAGGTCAAAAAGATCATGCGTTCGGGGAAATTTTTCCCGGTATTGGTCACAATGCCTGACCGAAACCCGGATGTTTACGCTCACATTGTTTGTGCCGTGGGGTTCTGATTGCGCTTCTGGTCCGGTCACGGTAGCAAAACGCGAAATATTCTGTCGCGCACGCGACCCCGGAGGAAGGTAGCCAGATGTCTGACATCCAACGCGAAACCATGGAATACGACGTTGTCATCGTCGGGGCGGGGCCTGCGGGCCTGTCTGCAGCGATCCGATTGAAGCAGATCGACCCCGATCTTGAGGTCGTGGTGCTGGAGAAGGGATCAGAAGTTGGTGCCCATATCCTGTCCGGCGCGGTGCTGGACCCGGTTGGCCTGAACAAGCTGATCCCGGACTGGAAGGACAAGGGCGCGCCGCTGAATGTGCCTGTCACCGAGGACAATTTCTACATGTTGGGCGAAGCGGGCGAGATCCGCATCCCGACATGGCCGATGCCGCCGCTGATGAACAACCACGGCAACTACATCGTCTCGATGGGCAATGTCTGCCGCTGGATGGCGGAACAGGCCGAGGAACTTGGGGTCGAGATCTTCCCCGGCATGGCCTGTTCGGAACTGGTCTATGGCGACAATGGCGAGATCAAGGGCGTCGTCGCCGGGGTCTTTGGTCTGGAAGCCGACGGATCCTATGGCGAAAACACCGAGCCGGGCATGGAATTGCACGGCAAATACGTCTTCATCTCGGAAGGTGTGCGTGGCTCGCTGGCGAAAGAGATCATCAACAAATACGACCTGCAAGCCGGGAAGGAGCCGCAGAAATACGGCATCGGCATGAAGGAAATCTGGGAGATCGACCCGGCCAAGCACAAGGAAGGCAGCGTCACCCATACGATGGGCTGGCCGCTGGGCGGCAATGCCGGTGGCGGGTCGTTCATCTATCACCTTGAGAACAATCAGGTTTATGTCGGGTTCGTGGTCCACCTGAACTACAAGAACCCGCATCTTTATCCTTACATGGAGTTCCAGCGCTTCAAACATCACCCGATGGTGGCCGAGCTTCTGGAAGGCGGTAAACGCGTGGCCTATGGCGCACGGGCGATCACCGAGGGCGGTTATCAGTCGATGCCCAAGATGGTGGCGCCGGGCGCGGCGCTTCTGGGCTGCTCGGTCGGCATGGTCAACGTGCCGCGCATCAAGGGCAACCATAACGCCATGCTGTCGGGCATCGCCGCCGCCGACGCCGCTGCCGCCGCGATCAAGGCGGGCCGCGCAGGGGATGAACTGAGCGACTATGAGGTCGAAGTACGCACCGGCGCCATCGGCAAGGACCTGAAAAAGGTCCGCAACGTCAAACCGATGTGGTCGAAATGGGGCATGCTGGCCTCGACCGTGTTCGGCGGGTTCGACATGTGGACCAACACGTTCGGCTTTTCGCTGTTTGGCACGCTGGGTCACGGCAAGAATGACGCCAAGGCGACCGAGGAAGCATCGAAACACAAGGTCATCGACTATCCCAAGCCGGATGGAAAACTGTCGTTTGACCGGCTGACCAACGTGTCGTTTGCGATGACCAACCACGAGGAAAGCCAGCCCTGCCACCTGAAACTGGGCGATCCGTCGATCCCGGTGAAGGTCAACCTGCCGAAATTCGCTGAACCGGCACAGCGCTATTGTCCGGCCGGGGTCTATGAGATCGTGGAAGAGGAAGGCAGCGAGCCGCGCTTCGTCATCAACTTCCAGAACTGCGTCCACTGCAAGACCTGCGATATCAAGGACCCGAGCGAGAACATCACATGGACCACGCCCCAGGGCGGCGACGGCCCGAACTATCCCAATATGTGATCTGACATCCTCAAATCCTATCACGATGCGGGCGGCCCTGGGGCCGCCCCATTGCGTCTGGCCCATACGCGCACTAGGTTTCCCTTGGACCCCCTCTGACAAGGAGCCTTCCGTGCCCGTCTCAACATTCAAAAAAGCCGTTTTCTCATTGGTCCTGACCCTGTCGGCAGGGCAGTTGACGGCCGAGGGTCTGTCGGGGGCCTATCTTGCCGGTCGCCAGGCAAGCTATAACAGCGATTTTGCGGCCGCAGCCGAGTATTACACCCAGGCGCTGGCCCGTGACCCGGGCAATGTCGGGCTTATGGAAAGCGCCGTGTTGTCCTTCCTCGCGCTGGGCGAGGTGGAAAAAGCCCTGCCCATCGCGCGTCACCTTGAGGAAAAAGGCGCAGACAGCCAGTTGGCCAGCATGGTTCTGGCCGCCGGTCTTGTGTCAAAGGGCGATTATGACGCCCTGATCGCCCGGATGAACGCGGAAAAAGGTGTCGGCCCGCTGGTCGACGGATTGATGACAGCCTGGGCCCATGTCGGCAGCGGACAGATGTCCGAGGCCCTGGCCGCGTTTCAGGCTGTAGGCTCGGAACCGGGCCTGATCGCCTTTTCTTCCTACCACCAGGCGCTGGCGCTGGCGTCGGTCGGGGATTTCGAAGGCGCGGCGGCGCTGTTCGAGGAACAGATGGACAACGGGTTGCAACTGACCCAGCGCGGCGCCTGGGCGCTGGTCGAGATCTATAGCCAGCTTGATCGCCGCGACGACGCGATCAGCCTGCTGGATGGCGTCTTTGGTGCCGGGCTGAACCCGGAACTCAATGACATCCGCGCGCGACTAGAAGCCGGTGAGACCCTGCCGTTCACACAGATCACCAGCGCCAAGGACGGTCTGGCCGAGGTGTTTTTCTCGATTGCCAGTGCGCTGGAACACGAGGCCAACGCGGATTACACGCTGCTTTATGCGCGCGTGGCGGAATTCCTGCGCCCGGATCACTTCGACGCCCTGATCCTTTCGGCAGGATTGCTTGAGGAACTGGGCCGATTTGAACTGGCGACCGAAGCCTATCGCCGCGTTCCTCCCGAACATCCGTCCTATTACCAGGCCGAGCTTGGCCGTGCGGATGCGCTGCGCCGGTCGGACCGGAATGAGGCCGCGATCGAGGTGCTGGAACAACTGGCGCGCAGTCATTCTGGCCTTTCCATCGTGCATTCAAGCCTTGGCGACGTGCTGCGGGGCCAGAAAGAGTTTGCCCGCGCCGCGGCCGCTTATGACACTGCGATCGGGTTGATCGACGAAGGCAGCCCGGGTCTTTGGTTCCTGCATTACGCCCGCGGTATTTCCCACGAGCGGCTGGATGACTGGGACCGAGCCGAGGCGGATTTCCGCGCCGCGCTGGAGTTGAACCCGGACCAGCCGCAGGTGCTGAACTATCTCGGCTATTCGCTGGTCGAAAAGCAGATCAAGCTGGACGAGGCGCTGGACATGATCGAACGCGCCGTCGCCGCGCAACCGCAGTCCGGTTATATCGTCGACTCGCTGGGCTGGGTTCTCTACCGGCTGGGCCGCTATGACGAGGCGGTGGATCACATGGAGCGCGCGGTCGAGCTGATGCCGATTGACCCGGTCGTGAATGACCACCTTGGCGATGTCTATTGGGCGGTGGGCCGCAAACTTGAGGCGGCCTTCCAGTGGCGGCGTGCCCTGTCTTTTGTCGATGCCGAAACCGCGGAAGAGGCCAAGCCCGACCGCATCCGCCGTAAGCTGGATGTGGGGCTGGATCAGGTGCTTGAGGAAGAGGGCGCCGCGCCCCTGAAAGTTGCCAATGAGGGCTGAGGCCTTTGCGCCCGCCAAGATCAACCTGACACTGCATGTCACCGGCCAGAGGGCGGATGGCTATCACTTGCTCGACTCGCTGGTGGGTTTTGCAGATATCGGCGACCGTGTCACAGCAGAGAAGGGCAAGGGGCTGTCACTGACGGTATCGGGGCCGATGGCGGATGGCGTGCCCACCGATGGCACGAACCTTATCCTGAAAGCGGCCCGGTTGATGGCACCTGATGGCGATGCCGCGCTGTCGCTGGAAAAGCACCTGCCCGCGACCTCAGGGATCGGTGGCGGGTCGTCGGATGCCGCCGCTGCGCTGACCGCTCTGTCGCGGCTCTGGGACACGCCATTGCCGCCGCTTGAGAAGATCGCGTCGTTGGGTGCGGATGTGCCGGTCTGCCTGTCCCACGTCCCGCAGCGCCTGCGCGGGATCGGCGAGGACCTGACCCCGTTGCCGCCTTTGCCGCCGTGCGAAATCCTGCTGGTCAATCCAGGCATCGCCGTGGCCACCCCGCCGGTCTTTGCAGCGCTTTCGACCAAGACCAACCCGCCGATGCCCGATACCCTGCCGAAATGGGGAGACGCGCGCGCCCTTGCGACCTGGCTGCACATGATGCGCAATGACCTTCACAAACCCGCCGCCACGCTGGTCCCAGAGATTGATGCTGTCCTTGACGCACTGGAAGAAACCAACTGCCTGATCGCGCGCATGTCCGGGTCCGGCGCCACGTGTTTTGCGCTCTATGAACCGGGGCGGGGCAACGCACAGCGCGCAGCCAACACCCTCACCCAAGTACATCCGAATTGGTGGGTGGCCGCAGGGAAACTGCTCTGACAGGCCACTGTGGCGGGCCACTCTGATGGGCCACTTCCTCTTGCGACAAATACCTCGGGGTGAGCATCGAAAACGAATTGTTTTCGAAGCGAGGGGCAGCGCCCCTTTTGCGCCTCAGCTGACCCGCGCCACCACGTAGTCGGCGAGGTCGATCAGAAGCCCGCGAATCTGGGTCTCGGGCAACACGGCCAGCGCCGCCTTTGCCTTGTCCGCCCAGGCCAGCGCATCGGCGCGGGTGGCGTCCAGCGTGCCGTATTTCGCCATCAGCTCAAGCGCATGTTCAAGGTCGCCGTCTTCCTGGCGGCCTTTCTCGATGGTGCGCACCCAGAAGGCGCGTTCTTCTTCCGTGGCCTGCGCTACCGCCTTGATCACCGGCAGGGTCAGCTTGCGTTCGCGGAAATCGTCGCCGACATTCTTGCCGGTCGCCTTGGTGTCGCCCTGGTAGTCCAGCAGGTCATCGACAATCTGGAAGGAAATCCCCAGCGCGTCGCCATAGTCAAACAGCGCCTTGACGTGGGCCGGGTCCGCCCCGGCGATGACCCCGCCGACCTCGGTTGCGGCGGAAAACAGCGCCGCCGTCTTGCCGCGCACCACCTGCAGATAGACGCTCTCGTCGGTGCGCAGATCGGTGGCCGCGGTCAGTTGCAGCACTTCGCCTTCGGCGATAGTGGCGGATGCGTTCGACAGGATGCGCAGCACATCCAGCGACCCGGTTTCGGTCATTAGCTGGAATGACCGAGAAAACAGGTAATCGCCAACCAGAACCGAGGACTTGTTGTCCCACAACAGGTTCGCCGTCGGCCGTCCGCGCCGCTGGGCGCTTTCGTCGACCACATCGTCATGCAAGAGGGTTGCGGTATGAATGAACTCGACCGTTGCGGCCAGATGCACGTGATAGGGGCCGTCATAGCCACACATCCGCGCCGCCGCGAGCGTCAGCATTGGCCGCAGCCGCTTGCCCCCTGCGCCGACCAGATGCGCGGTCACCTCCGGGATGCGCGGCGCGTGTTCCGAGGCCATGCGCTCGGTGATCAGCGCGTTGACCGCGTCCATTTCATCTGCGAGGAGCGCGGCAAGCGCCTCGTGCGGTTTTGTGCTTGCGTGATCCAGACCCATCACATCCCTGTCACAGCCTGTGGACATGCGCCCCGTGCTGCCTTTACATCCCCAACATGCAAGAGCTTCTGCGCAGCAACGATCCAACCGTCATCGCCTTTGCCTCGGCACTGTTGCAGGGTGAGGGTATAGACTGCTTTGAAATGGACGTAAATATGAGCGTCCTCGAAGGGTCCATCGGCATATTGCCGCGCCGCATTCTGGTACGCGAAGGGGATCTGGACGAGGCCCGCAAAGTGATTGCCGACAATGGCATCGAGACCGGGCGCTAGGGTGGAACTGACGGATACCGGATATCTTGGCGGACGTGTGACGATCCGCCAGCCCCGAAAGGGGTATCGCGCGGGTGTTGATCCGGTGCTTCTGGCCGCGTCTGTGCCAGCACGGGCAGGGCAGTCGGTGTTGGAGCTTGGCTGTGGTGTCGGCACGGCAAGCATGTGCCTTGGCTGGCGGGTTCAGGGGCTGCGCCTGACCGGGGTTGAACGGCAAGCCGACCACGCCGCGCTTGCACAGCAGAACAGCGAACTGAATGGCATCGCCATGGACGTTGTGACCGCCGATCTTGCCGATTTGCCGGGTGATCTGCGCGCACGCGGTTTTGACCATGTGATTGCCAACCCGCCCTATTTCGACCGGGCGGCGTCGACCCCGTCCGAAGGGGCCGCGCGTGAGGCGGCGATGGGTGAGGACACGCCGCTGGACACCTGGGTCAGGGTCGCGGCGGCTCGGCTGGCACCGAAGGGGTATGCCAGTTTCATCCACCGGGCCGAGCGTCTGCCCGATCTTCTGGCCGCGTTTTCGGGACGTCTGGGCTCGGTTCAGGTCTTGCCGTTGTCGGCCCGCAGGGGTCGCGATCCCGGACTGGTTCTGGTGCGTGCCCGCAAAGGGGGGCGGGCCGCGTTCCGGCTGCATGCGCCAATCGTGATGCATGAGGGCGACGTGCATCTGCGCGATCAAGATGACTATTCCGCCCTGATCGGCGATGTCCTGCGCGAGGGATCGCCGATTCCGTTTCCCTGATCGCGAATCGCCCCGGTCCCCCTTGAGACCGGCGAAATCCAGCTTAACTTTTAGTGTGTCATCAAACCGATACAAACGGTGCGTGACAGGTCGGGAATTTTATGCTCGACTTGAAGTGTTGGAAACAAATCTAGGAGGACTGCCCATGAGCGTCAGCGCGCATTTGGAAGAACTGAAACGGAAGCACGAGGTCCTCTCGAAACAGGTGGAAGACGAGCAACGCGCTCCGGGTTCCAGTGACTTTCAGATTGCCGATCTGAAGAAGCAGAAACTCAGGATCAAGGAAGAGATTGAGCGCCTGTCAGCCTGACGAAGGTGACAGGCTAGCGCGGGCGGCAAGGACCGCACCGCCGGTTATCAACAAGGCCGCGATTGCCAGCCGTCCTGTCGGCTCGGCAATCCCGGCCGCCACAAGCGCCAGCGTGGACAACAGCGGGGCCGCATAGGATGCCGTCCCGAGAAGTTGGATGTCGCCGCGCTTGACCCCGATATCCCAGACATAGAAGGCCAGACCAACAGGTCCCAACCCGAGGGCAATGGCGCTGGCCCATGCGATGGTGGTCTGTGGCCAGACGGTGTCTTCCAGCGCCAGATGCATCACCGCCGACAGGATTGCCGTGGCAACGCAGAACACCGCGACCGAATCGGTCGGCACGTCGCCCAGCCTGCGCGAGATCACCGAATAGCCTGACCATGTCAGCGCGCAGGCCAGCGCAAGAAGATAGCCGGGCAGGGCAGTTGCATCGAAGCCGCCCCCGCCGCCAAGGATGATCAGGGCCGCGCCCGCGAAGCCGACAGTCGCGCCGATCAGATGCCCCGCCCGCAGTTTTTCGCCCGGCAAGAGGCCTGAGAACAGGACGATCAGCAAAGGCCAGAGATAGGCGATCAACCCGGCCTCGGCTGCCGGCGCCAGCCGCAGCGCGGAGAAGTAGAGCGCGTGATAACCAAACAAGCCCACGGTCCCGAAGGCATAGACGCGCAGCGGCACCGACCGCAACCGCGCCAGTCCGCCAGTGGACAGGGTCCAGACAATGCCGATCGTCCCGCCGATCGAGAAACAGATCGCGTTCAGCAACAAGGGCGGCACCGGGGCCGAGCCCACGGTGAACAGTGCCAGAAGCGCCCAGAGCAGGACAGCGATGAACCCGATCAGGGTGGCGGTGCGGCGGGTCATTTCGGCAATACGTCCTCAACATCGATGACGGTGAATTCGTCGGCAATCCAACTGGTTTTCTCGATCTCTGCAAGGATCCATTCGCGGAAGGCACGAATTTGAGGCCTGTCTTCAGCGCCTTTCAGGGTCAGGAAACGGAACTGGGCCTTGGTTTGAATGGCGGTCTTGAAGGGCGCGACAAGCTTGCCCTCGGCCAGGTCCTTGATCACCATCGAGCGCCGCCCCAACACAACCCCGACCCCCGCAATCGCGGCGTCGACGGCATGGTCGGCCTGGCTGAAGCGCGCGCCGTGTTCGGGGGTGAAGTCCAGCCCCATGGCGCGGAACCATGTAGGCCAGTCGCATCGGGGGCGCAGGAAATGTACCGAGTCGTCAAAGATCAGCGGTGCCTGTTGCAGCGACTCGACAGTCTGGAACTGTTCGGCAAGGTCGGCAGTCATAACCGGCACGAACCATTCCTTGCGGAGTGGCATGGCGTAAAGGCCGGGGTCGGAGCCAAGCCCGAAGCGGATGGCCACGTCGACCTCGTCCCGCTCAAGATCGACTATTCGCAACGTGGCCGAGAACCGCAGGTCGATATCGGGATACTGGCGGGCAAATTCGAACAGGCGGGGGGCCAGCCATTTTGCGGTGAAGGCAGGGCCTGCGGTGACGGTCAGGCTGTTGTCGTCCTGAAGGCGCAACGTCTTGCGCCAGGCTGCGGTGAGGGCGTCGAACCCCTCAGAGGTGCCGGGCGCGAGGGTGCGGCCGGCTTCGGTCAGGGTCACTGCGCGGTTCAATCGGTGAAACAGCGGCTGGCCCAGATGTTCCTCAAGTGACTTGATCTGGAAGGACAGAGCGGCGGGGGTGACGTGCAGTTCGGCGGCGGCCTGCGCAAAAGACAGGTGGCGCGCGGCGGCTTCGAATGCGCGCAGGGCAGTGAGAGGGGGCAGGCGGTCGGGCATGTCAGTTAAGTAAAACTAATCTGAGTGGTTGAAAAGTCTCGTTTGTGAGGGGTGGAAGGTAAGGTCATATTGAGTGACACAGACGCACCAGTATGAAGGGGATTCCCCATGATCGAGACAAGCCACAACGCCTGCATCGCCGCCGCATATCGCAAGGCTCACAGCGAACGCGCACAGGCCTTTGCCGCCCTGTTTCACTGGGTCGCTGCGAAATTCAAGGCACCGCTGAACCAGCCGGTACTTACGGAGCCGTCCCGCTGCGCCTGAAGGATCGGGCACTTACGGGGCAAAAGGAAAGGGCCGGTCGCATGGGCCGGCCCTTTCTTTGGTTTGTACTGGCGGCGATCAGCCGAAGAATTGTGCGCCGTTGGCCGAGATGGTCGAGCCGTTGACGAAGCCCGCGTCGTCGGACGCCAGGAATGCCACGCAGCGCGCGATCTCTTCCGGCTCACCCAGACGGCCTGCGGGGATTTGTGCGATGATCGACTCGCGCACTTTTTCCGGCACCGCCATGACCATGTCAGTGGCGATATATCCGGGCGCAACCACGTTGGCGGTGATGCCCGCGCGCGCGCCTTCCTGCGCCAGCGAACGGACGATGCCGATGTCACCGGCCTTGGTCGCGGCATAGTTCACTTGTGCAAACTGACCCTTCTGGCCGTTCACCGACGAGATCACGATGACGCGGCCGAACTTGCGCTCGCGCATGCCGGGCCAGATCGGGTGGACGGTGTTGAAGACGCCGGTCAGGTTGGTGTCGATCACCTCCTGCCACTGCTGCGGGGTCATCTTGTGGAACGGCGCGTCGCGGGTGATGCCCGCGTTGGCGACCACGATGTCGATCGGGCCAAGCTCGGCTTCGACTTTGGCGATGCCGGCGGCGCTTTCCTCGTAATCGCCGACATTCCACTTGTAGGTCTTGATGCCGGTTTCGGCGGTAAAGGCGGCGGCGGCCTCGTCATTGCCGGCATAGGTGGCGGCGACGGTGCAGCCCTGTGCTTGCAGGGCTTTCGAAATTGCCGCGCCGATACCGCGGCTTCCGCCGGTCACGAGTGCTGTTCTTGCCATGGGGGTCCTCCAATCTGGCGTATTCCGTTGATAACTCTGTTACTCAATCAAGATGCATTGCGCAACATTGTTGCGCGGTGAAAATTGCCGCACCGCAGCTATTCGTGCGGTTTCGACGTCAGGTCACCTCCCGTCATATCAAAGAAAGGGGCGCCGTTTGGACGCCCCTTTCCCGTGTTGCCGTTCTGGGGCAATGGATCAGGGGCGTTCGAGGCACATGGCCACGCCCATGCCGCCGCCGATGCACAGCGTTGCCAGACCCTTCTTGGCGTCGCGGCGCTTCATCTCGAACAGGAGCGTGTTCAGGATGCGCGCGCCCGAAGCGCCGATCGGGTGGCCGATGGCAATTGCGCCGCCGTTGACGTTGACGATGGCCGGATCCCAGCCCATGTCCTTGTTCACGGCGCAGGCTTGGGCGGCGAAGGCTTCGTTGGCTTCGACCAGGTCCAGATCCTCGACCGACCAGCCCGCCTTTTCCAGGGCCTTGCGGCTGGCGTGGATCGGGCCGACGCCCATGATCGACGGGTCCAGACCGGCGGTGGCGTAGGACGCGATGCGGGCCAGCGGTTCGATGCCGCGCTTTTCGGCCTCGTCCGCGGTCATCAGCAGCGCTGCGGCTGCACCGTCATTCAGACCCGAGGCGTTGGCCGCGGTGACCGAGCCGTCCTTGGTGAAGGCCGGGCGCAGTTTCTGCATGGCTTCGATGGTCGCGCCGTGGCGGATGTACTCATCCGCGTCGACGACGATGTCGCCCTTGCGGGTCTTGACGGTGAAGGGGATGATTTCATCGACGAACTTACCCGCCTTCTGCGCGGCTTCGGCCTTGTTCTGGCTGGCGACGGCGAACTCGTCCTGCTGGTCGCGGCTGATCTGCCACTTCTCGGCGACATTCTCGGCGGTCTGGCCCATGTGGTAGCCGTTGAACGCGTCCCACAACCCGTCGCGGATCATCGAGTCGATATACTTGACGTCACCCATCTTGGTGCCGGCACGAAGGTAGGCGACATGGGGCGACAGGGTCATGTTTTCCTGACCGCCAGCGGCAACGATCGAGGCATCGCCCAGCTGGATATGCTGCGCGGCAAGTGCTACGGCGCGCAGACCCGAGCCGCAGACCTGGTTGATGCCCCAGGCGGCGCTTTCGATCGGCAGGCCGGCGTTGACATGCGCCTGGCGCGCGGGGTTCTGGCCCTGACCGCCGGTCAGCACCTGGCCCAGGATGGTTTCCGACACGTCCGACTTGTCGATACCGGCACGGGCGACCACGGCGTCAAGCACGGCGGCACCCAGATCGTGGGCGGGGGTATTCGCGAAAGAGCCCGAGAAACTGCCGACGGCGGTCCGGGCCGCGGACGCGATCACAACATTGGTCATAAGGATATCCTCTCTTAAATCCTGGGCGAAGGTTTGCGCCAAAGACTCAAAGGTGCAAGCCGCATATGCCTTCTTTACCCTGCGTAAATAGAGGATTCGCCGCAATGCGGCAACTGACAGTGTGTCTCATCCGTTTTGCGCCTGCCGGTCCTCATGCCGCGCTTCGGTCTGACGCGGCTTTTTTCCCGGTCTGGATGTTTGGGGGCTGGATCGAGGGGGCACCGAACATGAACCCCTGCAGGCAGTCGAAGCCCAGCGATTTCAGCATCTCGGCGTCCTGCGGGGTTTCGACCCGTGAGGCCACGGAATAGATGTCGAAGGCGCGCGCAACCTGCGCCACCGCCGAGGCGAGGATCTGGTTTTCGCCATCGGTGGCGACGGCGCGGGAAAAGCGCCCGTCCAGCTTGATGATGTCGAAATAGAAATCCCGGAAATGGTGGAGAGAGGTCAGCCCGGCCGCAAATTCATCCAGTGCAAAGGCGATCCCGTGCGGGTGCAGCTGGTCCATGAAGTCACGCACCAGCTCTGGCAGGTCGATGACGGATGCCTCGGAAATTTCAAGGATCAGCCGTTGGCCAAGGTCGGCATTGCGTTTCAGGCCACGGTGCATCGTCTGCATCCAGCGGCCATAGCCGATCGAGCGGCCCGACATGTTGATCGACAGGCGCAGGCCGGGGTTGCGGGCCAGTTCCGCAAGGCCAAGTTCCAGTGCGAGGCAATCCAGGTCCCGCCCGGTTTCGGTGGCGCCGACCTGGGGCATGAAATCCTTGGCCGGGATGATCCGCCCGGTTTCGTCAAGCACGCGGATCAGCCCCTCGTAAAACGCGCGGGTTTTGAGGTCATGGGCCGCGATGACCGGTTGATAGGCAAGGCGCACCTGCTTGTGGGTGATCGCCTCTTTCACCATGTCCAGAGTTGACGCGTCGCGCACGTCGACCGCTTCGGACAGCGGGTCGGACTTGGGCCGTCCCATCCTGTATTTCCTGCGCGCCATGCCACCCTCCTCTGGAATCGGGGGTCAGATTGGTGCCAAATGGCTGAACAGGAGCTTAAAGATAGAATTTGACGGATTGGCGCGACATGACTGGAAAACAGCACTCTGGATGCGGTTGGGAAGGGGTGGACCCGATCTATGTCCGTTATCACGACTCCGAATGGGGTGTGCCGGAATGGGATGGTCGGGCGCTGTGGGAAAAGCTGATCCTGGACGGGTTCCAGGCCGGGTTGTCCTGGATCACGATCCTGAAGAAGCGCGACAATTTTCGTGCGGCTTTTCAGGGGTTTGACCCGGCTGTGATCGCGGGGTGGGGCGACGCGGAGGTGACCCGTCTGCTGGGTGACACCGGTATCGTCCGGCATCGCGGCAAGATCGAGGCGACGATCACAAACGCCCGTGCCTGCATGGAAATGGGCGGCCCCGAAGCATTTGGGCGCCACGTCTGGACCGCGGTTGGCGGCACCCCTGTTGTGAACCGCTGGACCAGCCTGTCGGAGGTTCCTGCCGAGACGGAATTATCCCGAAAAATCTCGAAAGATTTGAAACAACGCGGGTTCAAGTTCTGCGGGCCGACGATTGTCTATGCCTGGTTGCAGGCCTGCGGATTGGTGAATGACCACCTTGTCAGTTGCCCTCGTCATGCCGATATCTCGCGCAGGCAAGTCGGATCAGACGGAGGGCAGGCATGATGAGACAATTTCGGGCCGGTATTGCCATCGTGGCGCTGGGGGTCTGGTCGGTTCTGGCAAGCCCGGTTGGGGCCTGTGCTTTTCATGGCTATCTGCCGCCGGAAACTGCCGTCGACCGGATGTTCTCGGCCGATCGCGTCGTGTCGCTGCGCCCAAGCCGTTCCGATCCTCTTCGTAACGAAGTGGTACAGGTCTTTCGCGGCGCGGCTGGTGCGGGTGGTGCGGCTGACATGTCGGATCTGATCGATACCCAGACCCGGCTGCGACTGACGGCGAACCCGGGTCATTCGGTTCTGTTTGCCCGTAGCGCCGAGGACGGGACGTGGCAGCAGCTGATCTATCTGGACGAAAGCGTCCAACCCGTCATGGCGCAGGTTCTGGCGCGGCTGGATGACTGGATCATGGATGGCGATGAGGACAGGTTTCAGTTTTTCGCGGACCTGCTGAACCACCCTCACCCGGATATTCAGGCCCTTGCGTTGGCCGAACTTGACCGGGCGCCTTACAGCATTCTTGATGCGCTGCAACTGAGCCCGGACGCCGAGTGGCTGTTGCAGGATTTCTGGGCGGCAGAGAATGCCACCCATGTCCCGATCAAGACCTTGTTGCTGGGGCTGTCCGGTGCGGACGCAGCGCGTATATTCCTGCGGGGGCAGTTCGAGGACGGCGGACTGCCGGGTGGCGCCCTGGCCGGTGCGTTTGCCGTGGCGTTGATCGAGATCGACGGGCAGGCCGGCCTCGCGCCGGTGATCGAGGCGGCAAGGCGGGCCGGGCAGATGGGCACCCCGGAGAGCGTTGCGCTGATCGAGGCGTTGGCGATCCACGCTGAAACCGGCGGCAGGGAGTTGCAGCGCAATGTGCGGTTTCAGGTCAGCGCCCTGATCGAGGCCGAGCCGCAGCTTGCCCCGACGGTTGTGCGCCAGTTCGGCATCCGCTCTGACTGGTCCCAAAAGGCGGTGATCGAACGGCTGAACCGCGCGGGCGTGTTCACCGACCCCGCCGTGCGCTTTGACATCGACCAGTATCTTCGGGCCGCGGCGCAGATCGACCCGCTGTTCTCGCAATAGGTCTAAAAGCCCGGCGTTCCCGCGTCTTCGGGGCGGGCGGCAAGGTGTTTGCGCTTGATCTCATCCGAGGTGTCGCGGCTTCCGTCATGGCTCCACCCCGGTGGCGCGATGGCGTACATGACGCGTTCGCGCAGGGTCAGGCCGCGCCGCGTCATGTCGCGGAAGATGCCCGCCCATTCATGAAAGGCGACGCGCAGCGGGTTGAAGGTGCCAAGGTTGTGGACAAGGCCATAATCGACCTTTTCGCTGTCGAGTTCCGGTACGAATGTGCCAAACAGCTTGTCCCAGATGATGAACACCCCGGTATAGTTGCAATCGAGGTAGCGCGGGTTGCGCCCATGGTGGACGCGGTGGTGGCTGGGTGTGTTCATCACCGCTTCGACCCAGCGGGGCAGTTTGCCGATCGCCTCGGTGTGAATCCAGAACTGGTAGATCAGGTTCAGCCCACCGCAGAACAGCACCATCGCCGGGTGAAACCCCAGAAGGATCAGCGGCGCGCGCACGATCATCATGAAGGTGAACGTGCCGGTCCATGTCTGCCGCAGGGCAGTGGTCAGGTTGTAATGCTGGCTGGAGTGGTGGTTGACGTGGCTGGCCCAGACCCAGCGGATGCGGTGACCAAAGCGATGCACCCAATAGTAACGCAGGTCGTCCAGCACGAAACACAGGACAACGACATACCAGCTTGTCCCGAGGTCCAGCGGCGTGATCTGCCACAGAAGCATGAAGAAGCCCCAGGCGATGAAGCCCAGCAGGATACCGCTGGCGACATTGCCGGCGCCCATGATGAGCGAGGTCAGCGCATCGCGGGTTTCATAGCGGCCACCACGCCCCTTGATGACGATCCACGCCAGTTCCAGCAGGATCGCGGCGATGAAAAAGGGCACCGCCAGCTGCACCACGTCCGGGTAAGTCAATTGGTCTGTCATTCAGGTCTCATCCATTCTTGCCAGCGGGTCACGGCGGTGGGCGAGAGGCGGATCGTTGCGCGCGGCGCGGCGATGTCGTGAAACACGATCTGTATCCCGTCCGTCTTTGACACGATGTCGTAGTCGACCAAAGGCCGCGCCACCGTGTCGGCCCCGAAACACCATGTCACGCCGAGCCCGTCCGGCCCCCGGATCAGGGCGGCGCGGGCGTCGTCGCTGAGCAGGATGTCGGTCGCATCCCTGTCGGGAAACTCGCGCAGCCACGCGGCGCGGGCGTCGTCCTTGCCATCAAAGCGACGGCCGTTTGAAAGGCCAAGAAGGTGCAACAGGACGGCAATGCCGCCGATTCCCGCCACGACCAGAATGCCCAGTATTTCTAGCGACATGTCGCCATCCTCCCCTTTTACAGGTTGGGGTCTGGGGTAGGGGATTGTCAAAGGTGGCGTAGGGGCAGGTTCGGTGTCACATTGCTGAAACGCATTGCGCGACAGGGGGGCGGTACCACCGCAGAGGGGCTGGCCATGACAGCGAAATATGATCGGATCGGCGTCGATTATGCCAATCTCAGGCAGCCGGACCCGCGTATTGCGGGCCATATCAACGCTGCGCTGGGCGGGGCACACTCGGTGCTGAACGTCGGTGCGGGAACCGGGTCTTACGAACCTGCCGACCGACTGGTGACCGCGCTGGAGCCGTCGTCCGAGATGATTGCCCAGCGGCCGGAAGGGGCCGCCGCGGTGGTGCAGGGCGTGGTTGAGGCCCTGCCATTTGCGGACCAGTCCTTCGACGCGGTCATGGCGGTTCTGACCGTGCATCACTGGCAGGACCAGCCGCGCGGCATGGCCGAGATGCGGCGGGTCAGCCGCGGCCCCATCGTGATCCTGACCTATGACCCCGCCTTCCGGGACTTCTGGCTGTTCGACTATTTCCCCGGCCTCGTGGCGCTGGACGATGAACAGATGCCGCCGATTGCGGCCTATGGCGCGTGGCTGGGGCAGGTCGAGGTGACGCCGGTTCCAATCCCGCATGACTGTCGTGACGGGTTCCTGTCGGCCTATTGGCGGCGGCCACATGCCTATCTTGACCCGAAGATCCGCGCAGCGATGTCGTCATTCTGGCATCTGGGGGATGTCAGCGACGGGGTGGAACGGTTGCGGCGCGATCTGGACAGCGGGGCATGGGCGACGCGGTATGGTGCGGTCCTGTCGCAGGACAGCCGCGATTGCGGCTATCGGCTGGTGGTGGCGTCCTGATCTTAACCGCCTGTCGACCCGATCAGGCTGCGCAGCACGGCCTTGGCGCTGTCGCTGGCCCAGTCCGCGTCGCCCTGAAGCCGGGCGACCTCTTGCCCTTCGGGGTCGAGGATCACCGTCACCGGCAGGCCAAAGACGGCCATGTCGCGGGCGATCTCGGATTTCGGGTCGCGGTGTTTCGGCAGGTTTTTGACGCCGATCGAGTCAAAGAACTTGTCGATGGCGGGCGGCATGTTGCGGCCTGTCGCGATGGTCACGACCTCGAAATTGTCGCCGCCCAACTCGGTCTGCAGTTCTTCCAACATCGGCATTTCCTTGCGGCAGGGCGCGCACCATGTGGCCCAGAAGTTCACCAGAACCCATTTGCCCCGGTAATCCGACAGGTGGCCCTCGCCGCCATCGACGGTGACAAACGCCTTTTGCGAAACCCCGCGCGGGTCGGAATGGAAGTTCAGCTTCTTCATGTCGCCGTCACGCAGCGCCGCTGCGGCGCTGGTGTCGATCCCGCCGGCATTGGCCGCATCGCGCAAGCCGACAAAGATCACGCCTACAATTGCGCCCACCAGAAGGGCCGTATAAACCAGCGCGGAACGATTGAACTTCATGAACCCCTCCGAAGGGAAGACGATGACCAACAAGACCTCGAACCAGATGTGGGGCGGCCGTTTCGCCGCCGGACCGGATGCCATCATGGAGGCGATCAACGCCTCGATCGGCTTCGATCAGCGCATGGCCGCCCAGGACATTGCCGGGTCGAGGGCCCATGCCGCGATGCTGGCGGCAACAGGCATCGTGAGTGATAGCGACGCAAGCGCGATGAGGGAAGGGCTTCTCACGGTCTTGTCAGAGATCGATAGCGGCACGTTCGAATTCTCGACCGCGCTGGAAGACATCCACATGAATGTCGAGGCGCGGCTGAAAGAGATCATCGGCGAACCGGCGGGGCGTCTGCACACGGGCCGCTCGCGCAACGATCAGGTGGCGACCGATTTCAAACTGTGGGTGCGTGACCAGATCGATGCGGCCGTGACCGGGCTTGAGGCGCTGATCCGTGCGCTGCTGGATCAGGCCGAAGCCGGGGCCGACTGGGTCATGCCCGGTTTCACCCACCTGCAAACCGCGCAGCCCGTCACTTGGGGCCATCACATGATGGCCTATGTCGAGATGTTCGGCCGCGACATGTCGCGGTTCCGCGACGCCCGCGCCCGGATGAACGAATCCCCGCTGGGTGCGGCGGCGCTGGCGGGCACGTCTTTTCCGATTGATCGCGAGATGACGGCCAAGGCGCTGGGCTTCGATCGCCCTGCCGCGAACTCTCTGGACGCGGTCAGCGACCGGGATTTCGCGCTGGAATTCCTGTCCTGCGCGTCGATCTGCGCCATGCACCTTTCGCGCTTTGCCGAGGAACTGGTGATCTGGTCTTCGGCCCAGTTCCGGTTTGTCACGCTCAGCGACCGGTTCTCGACCGGGTCGTCGATCATGCCGCAGAAGAAGAACCCGGATGCCGCCGAACTGATCCGCGCCAAGATCGGGCGCATCTTCGGGGCCAATGTCGCGTTGATGACGGTGATGAAAGGGCTGCCCTTGGCCTATTCCAAGGACATGCAGGAAGACAAGGAACAGGTCTTTGACGCCGCCGACAACCTGATGCTGGCGCTGGCGGCGATGGAAGGCATGGTCAAGGACATGAGCGCCAATGTCGAAAACCTCGAAGCCGCAGCCGGGTCGGGTTTTTCGACCGCGACGGATCTGGCGGACTGGCTGGTGCGCGCCTTGAACATGCCGTTCCGCGACGCCCATCACGTGACCGGCACCCTGGTTGCGCTGGCGGAATCCCGCGGGTGCGATTTGCCCGACCTGACGCTGGCCGATATGCAGGGCGTCCATGGCGCGATCACCGACGAGGTCTTTGGCGTTCTGGGTGTGCATAACTCGGTCGCCTCGCGCCTGTCTTACGGCGGCACGGCACCGGCAAACGTTCGTGCGCAGGTCGCGCGCTGGAAAGGTCTTCTGAAATGAAAAACGCAAGTCTGGTCCTTGCTCTTTTGGTGCTGGCGGCCTGCGACCCTGCCAGCCAACCAGTGCAACCCGCGCCGAAGGAACAGCCCAAGTCTGGCGTGACGATCTCGGGGTCGGCCAGGGTGGGTGTGGTCTATAACGGGTGATTGGCATGGGCGGCCAAGGCCGGCTTCCTGCCAGACCCGAATCGGCGTAGCCTGAATCCCGGACAGCAGACCTTGCGCCCAAGCGCCGAAACAGACCAGTCGAGGACAAGATGATCCGACATTTCGCCGTTCTTGCCGCCTTCGTTTCCATGGCGGCCCTTTCCGGCTGTGGCGCCGACGGAGAGCCGGTTCCGCCGACAAAGAATGCCGGGATAGAAATTGGACCCGGGGCGGTATGAGTTACCGCGCGGGTCGCTGACCCAAAAAAACCTGTTCAGAAACAGGGCTCAATGCCGGACAGTTGTCAATCGGCGGACATTCGCCAGTTGGCGCCATGTGCCTTGTCGGTTCCACTTTCTCTCCGGTTGTCATGTCGCCAGCACATTCCTAGATTAGTCGTTTCAAACATGTCGTCATGTGCCCTTGCAATTGCCGGGGACGGTTCTGTTTTTTGGAAGTCAAAAAGAGGTTTTGAGAATGAATTCAATTAGCTAGCTGCTGGCCGCGGCATCACTTGCCGTTGCCGGCGCGTCGTCAGCCGCTCTGGCGCAGGATACGCAGGACCGCACCCCGGTCGCTGAATTCAAGAAGAACGGATTTACCCTTGAGCAGGACAAGGCCTTTCGCAACCGGCTGGACATGCCGTCGCTTTTGACCGGCGGTGATGCGTCGGTCTGGTTCTCTCAGCGCACGTCGGAAGTTCTCTATACCGCGCAACTGCCGGTGCAGGTGCCGCATATGCCGTTGGAGCGGGACATCATGCCGGAGATCGGAGAGATCAAGGCGCAGACCAAGTTTCTTGGCGAAATGACCTTGAATGAATGGCTGGCACATCCCCAGAGCTATGCCAAGGGCATCGTTGTCGTTCACAAGGGCAAGGTGGTTTTCGAAGAATACCCGGGCCTCAATCCGTGGGAGTCACACCTGTGGATGTCCTCGGCCAAACCCACCACCAGTCTCGTGATCGACCATCTGATCGATCAGGGGCTTCTGGATCAGGAGCAGACCGTCGGGGAAATCATGCCGGACTGGGCATCGACCGAGTGGAACGATATCAAGCTGATCGACATTCTTGACATGACGCCCGGTATGAACACCGAAGAAAACGACGAAACCCGGGCCGATCCGCATTCGATCGCCATTCGGGTCTTCAATGCCGAATTCGGGTTCCAGTACAACAAGCGCAATGAAACCGTGCCCGAGATCCTGAAAGGCGCAAAGTCGGTCGCCCCGGCCGGGACCAAGCTGGAATACGGGTCTCCGACAACGGAAATGCTTGTTCTGATCGCCGAGGCGGTCAGCGGCAAACGCTGGTCGGATCTTTTCAACGACCTGGTCTGGTCCAAGGTCGGTGCCGACGGAACGCTCAACATGCACCTCTCGCCGTTTGGGACCGCGGGCGCACATGGACTGGTCACCAGCCGCCTTTCGGATCTGGCGCGGTTTGGCATGCTCTATACGCCCAGCTGGGACAAGACCGCGACCGAGAAAGTGGTCAGCGACGACATGATCGCCCGCATTCGCGACGGTGTCCGGGGCAAGGAGTTCTACACCGCCGGGTTTGACGGGCCGGTCTTTGCCGACCGTCTGGGCGACGACACGATGATTTCCAACAGCCGCCAATGGGATGCGGTCTGGCCCGACGGGGATTTCTGGAAGGCCGGGCTGCAGAGCCAGGCGCTCTATGTCTCGCCGGACAAGGATCTGGTGATCGCGTTTTTCTCGACCAACGTGCCTGACGATTCCTTCCACCGCTTCCTTCGGCCGATCGCGACCTCTGGGCTGTTCGAATGAAGGCTGCCAAAGGGATTGCAGCGGCGATTGCCTTGACGATTTTGTCAGGCATCGCCGCCTCGGCGCAGGATTTCGATGTCGTCATTCTGAATGGGCGGGTCATGGACCCGGAAACCGGGTTTGACCAGATTGCCAATGTCGGGATCAACAACGGGTTCATTACCCGGATCACGGCAGATGCAATCGAAGGCAAACGCGCAATCGACGCCACGGGCCATGTCGTTGCCCCTGGTTTCATAGATGGGCATAGCCATGCGCAGGATCCGTTTGGGCACCGGCTCTATCTGCGCGACGGTGTTACCACCGCCATGGACCTGGAACTTGGTGCCTACCCGATTTCGGACTATTACGAATTCTGGGAAGGCAAGGCGCAGATCAACTACGGGGCGTCCGTCGGTCACCCTTGGGCGCGGATGTCTGTTCTCGACGGGATCGACCCGAAAGGGCGCGGGTTCTACAATACCTCGCTGGCCGATTCACTGGCTGATGGCGCAAAATGGCAGACCAAGACCTTTGATCCGCTGGACATGCCCAATGTGAGTGCTGCCGTCGAAACCGGGTTGAAGGAAGGCGGCCTGGGTGTGGGCTTCCCGATCGGCTATTATACCGCTGTCGGTAGCCCGGAAGTGATGGAAATCGCGGGTATCGCCAAGGAATACGGCGCCTTCATCACCAGCCATGCCCGCTATCTTGCGCAGGTTCCGCCCAGCGGCTTCCTGGGGATGCAAGAGATGATCAATGTGGCGCACCTGCAGGATGTTCCCTTGCTGCTGCACCATATCCCGAGCAATTGCCTTGGGCTGACGACCGCTTGCCTCGACCTGATCGACGAGGCGCGCGCCAATGGTGTTCGCGTGGTCGGGGAATTCTACCCCTACACATTTGCCTCAACCTACGCCAATGCGGATTACCTGCGGCCGGGCTATCAGCAACAGCTTGGTATCACTGGCAAGGATTTGGTTGTCATCGAAACCGGCGAGCAGCTGGATGATGAGAAATTCGACAAGCTGCGCGAAGAAGCGCCGGGTACCTACCTTCTGATGTATTCGATGAAGGAAAAAGACATGCGCGCCGCCCTGGAGCGTCCGGGCGTTGTGTTCGGATCGGACGGGATGCCGTTCTTCAACGAAGATGGAACAAGCCCGGGCATCGACGCCCCCTATGGCACAGGGCGCGGCCACCCTCGCGGTGCGGGCGCGCATGCCCGTTTTCTGCGTATCGTACGCGAAGATGCGCCTGTGACGATGATGCAAGCGCTTTCGAAGCTCAGTTATGAGCTTGCCGATTTTCTTGACGACAGCGTGCCGCAGTTCAAGCTGCGGGGCCGTCTGCAGGAAGGCATGATCGCCGACATCACCATCTTCGACCCGGAAGCGGTGACCGACAACTCGTCCTGGGAAACCGGGCAGAACACCATGCCGTCGACCGGAATTCCCTATGTTCTGGTGAACGGTGTTGTGATCGTCGACAAGTCCGAGGTGCAGGCGAACTTGTTTCCTGGCGTCCCTATCAGGCGCCAGATCACGAACGAATGATTGCTGTTATCTAAACACAACTGGTTGATTTCAAAGGAAAGGACCATTTCCATGTCGCAAGAAAACACCCGCAAGCCTGGCAGCCCGTCAGGGTCCGCTGGCCCGAAGTTGACCCGCCGTGGCGTCCTGGCAGGAGCCGCAACACTGGCTGCCGCTGGGGGTGGCCTTGGCGCCGCGATGGTGGCACCAACTGCCGCCCGCGCCAAAGACGCCGCCAAGCCGGTGATCACCCCGATCACCGAGCGCACGACCCCGATTTCCAAGGCCAAGCTGCCGCTTTCTCTGGAAGAGGCCAAGGGCGTGCGCGAGCGGTTCAGCGTCGCCAACTGGCAATCGGCGGGGGACGATGGTGTTTATGTCAACATGCATTTCCCGTCGTTCAAACCGACCGACATCGCCATGCCCAGCCACCCGCCGCGCGAATTGGAGCGTGACATCCGCCCAGAGCTGGAGACGATGACCTTCACCCGCGAGGACGGGTCGCAGTCGGATACGCTGCATGATTACGTCTTTGGCGAAAACCGCACCCAGGCGGTGATGATGGCCCATAAGGGCAAGGTCGTCTACGAGGCGTTTCCGGGCATGAACCCTTGGGATTACCATATCTGGATGTCGGCCTCGAAGACCTGCGTCGGTTCGCTCTGCATCATTCTCGAAAGCGAAGGCCGCATGGATCTTGAAAAGCCGGTCACGGACTACGCTGTCGAGCTTGCCGGGTCTGCGTGGGACATGGTGTCGGTGCGTAATGCGCTGAACATGGCGTCGGGGCTGAACGTGGAAGAAACCACCGAAGCCTTCTCGGACCCGACCAGCTGGATCGAGCAGTTCTTTGGCACTCTCTTCGCCGGTGAAGCCACGAAATGGATCGAACTTTTGAAGGTTGTCGAGCCGCTGGAAGGCGAGAAACCGGGCGACCGCTTCCGCTATTCGACCTCGATCACGCAGGTTCTGGTGCTGGCGGCCCAGAACGCGTCAGGTCTGAAATATGCCGACCTGTTCAACGATCGCATCTGGTCGAAGATCGGTGTGAAAAGCCAGTACATGGTTGGCCTGGCGTCGGACGGCACCGCCGTGGGCGGCGGTCTGAACATGACCACCCCCGAGGACATGCTGAAATACGCGATGATCTTCACCCCCAGCTGGAACGTGGTGTCGGACGAACAGGTGATCACCGATGATCTCCGCAAACGCATCCAGACGCTGGGTGATCCTGCGGCCTATAAGGGCAGCACTGAAGAGGGCTATCACGCCCAGTGGTTCGGCGAAAAGGGCGAGCGCAACTCAGCCCAATGGGATGTGGTCTTCCCGGATGGGGCCATGTTCAAGCATGGCAACATGCACCAAGGGATCTATGCCGACCCGGCCCGAGATTTCTGCGGCATGATCTTTTCGACCTCGCCAAACGAAATGCCTGACTACACGCCGGGATACCTGCGCGAAGCGGCAAAACGCCTTGCCGGCGGCTGACGCAAAACATCGCTGCGCCCGGTCGACGGGCGCAGCGACAGGTGCCATTCCTGCCTACTGGTGGCTTCGAAACAATACCGTGCATTTTGCCAGCGGCCATTGCCGCCGGGCGCAGTTGTCCTTTGTCAGTATTGGATCCTGACCATAGGCAATGAATGTCCCGTCAGTCACGGTTGACATCTATGCCAATGTTCGTTGCGTGTGTTACCGTATCCATGTTCTGTTCCTTCTGATCCGTGGTCATTTGCGATCACATGCAAGCGCTTCAGAAGGGTCTCGGCCCGGTAATCAGATTGAGGTGCCCATGTCCCCGTTGCGTTGGATCTATCTCGGGCTTGCGCTTTGGGGCGCGATCCACCCGATGAGCTTTTTCGCGCCGTGGCTTCTGACAAATGACGGCAACCTCTCTGCGCTGATTGCCGAATGGAAGGGCAGCCCGGCGGTGGAAGGGCTCTACTGGGACCTTGTCATCGCAGCCATTGCGCTGGCGGTGTGGATCATCGCCGAGGTCGCGGTGCGCCGCAACTGGATTGCGCTTGTCGCGATCCCGGCCACGTTCCTCATCGGTGTCAGCTGCGGCCTGCCGCTTTATCTTTTCCTGCGGTCCGCGCCTGTGCGCTGAACACGGCAGCTTTTTTACTGGTCGCAAATACCCACTTCCCGAGGCGCAGCCGAGGGCCACGCCCAACCGGTTTGTCCGCGGCTTTGCCGCGCATGAACCGGGCGGGAGCGCCACTTGCCTTTAACCGCCGCTTGCACCCCATCGGCGTGGGCGCTAAACGCTTGTGCCAAGTTGCAACCCGGAGATTTCGCGATGTCGATCGACAAGGACACCGCCGCACGTGTGGCCAAGCTGGCCCGCATCAAGGTGGAAGAAGACGCGCTGCCCGCGCTGGCGCAGGAATTCAACACCATCCTTGGCTTCATCGAACAGTTGAACGAGGTCGATGTCGAGGGCGTCGAGCCGATGACCTCGGTCACGCCGATGCGTCTCAAGCGTCGCGAGGATGTGGTCACCGAAGGCGACCAGCAGGACAAGATCCTGTCGAACGCGCCCGATGCGCGCGAAGGGTTTTTTGCGGTTCCGAAGGTGGTTGAATAATGTCCGATCTGAACAAACTGACGCTTGCCGATGCCCGCGATAAGTTGCGCGATGGTTCTGTCACCTCGGTCGAGCTGACCGAAGCCTGCCTGTCCGAGATCGAAAAGGCCGGGGCGCTGAACGCCTTTGTTCACAAGACGCCCGAGATTGCCATGGAACAGGCAAAGGCCGCCGACGCGCGTATTGCGCAAGGCGATGCGCCAGCCATGTGTGGCTTGCCGGTTGGCATCAAGGACCTGTTCTGCACCAAGGGCGTCCCTAGCCAGGCCGCAAGCGGCATCCTGGAAGGCTTTACGCCGGAATATGAATCCACCGTCAGCCAAAACCTGTTCGATGCGGGCGCGGTGATGCTGGGCAAGCTGAACATGGACGAGTTCGCCATGGGCTCGTCGAACGAGACCTCGGTCTATGGCAACGCGGTGAACCCGTGGCGTCGTGGCAATGACGATGCCCAGTTGACGCCGGGAGGCTCGTCCGGCGGGTCGGCCTCGGCTGTGGCTGCGGACCTGTGTCTTGCTGCAACCGGCACCGATACCGGCGGCTCGATCCGCCAGCCCGCGGCCTTCACCGGAATCACCGGGATCAAGCCGACCTATGGCCGTTGCTCGCGCTGGGGCATCATTGCCTTTGCCTCGTCGCTGGATCAGGCCGGGCCGATGACCAAGAACGTGCGCGATGCGGCAATCATGCTTGAGGCGATGTGCGGTCACGACCCGAAGGACAGCACCAGCGCCGACCTGCCGGTGCCCAACTTCGAAGCTATGCTGACCGGCGATATCCGCGGCAAGAAAATCGGCATCCCGCGCGAATACCATATGGACGGCATGCCCGATGAGATCGACGCGCTCTGGGCCAATGGCCGCGAGATGCTCAAGGACGCGGGTGCCGAGATCGTCGATATCTCGCTTCCCCACACCAAATATGCTCTGCCCGCCTATTACGTGATCGCGCCGGCCGAGGCGTCGTCGAACCTGGCCCGTTATGATGGGGTGCGCTATGGCCACCGCGCGAAACTGGCGCAGGGTGATGGCATCACGGAGATGTATGAAAAGACCCGGGCCGAAGGGTTCGGCCACGAGGTTCAGCGCCGGGTCATGGTTGGCACTTATGTGTTGTCGGCGGGTTTCTACGATGCCTACTACAACCGCGCCCGCCGCGTGCGCGCCCTGATCAAGAAGGACTTCGAGGACGTGTTTGCACAAGGCGTCGACGCGATCCTGACCCCGGCGACCCCGTCGGCGGCCTTTGGACTGGGCGAGATGGACGATGCCGATCCGGTCAAGATGTACCTGAACGACGTTTTCACCGTCACCGTGAACCTTGCCGGGCTGCCCGGTATCTCGGTTCCCGCCGGTCTCGATCATCAGGGCCTGCCGCTTGGCCTGCAGTTGATCGGGCGTCCGTGGGAAGAGGGCGACCTTCTGAACACGGCTTATGCGCTTGAGCAGGCGGCAGGATTTGTAGCCAAGCCGGGCAAATGGTGGTAAAAGACCCGTAAAAGAAAACAAATACGGGCAGAAAAATCGTGAAACGCTTGGTTCTGGGCGGCTGTGCGCTGTTGGCGCTGGCCGCGTGTTCACCACAGATTCCCGACAGCGCGGCGGGGATTGATGACTATTGGTCCGCAGGCATGGGGCGCCCGGTCGCTTCGACAACCGCGTCCAAACCCCTCGCCAGTCCGGTGCCCCCGGCAAGGGCGATGTCCGATGAAACCGTTCAGTCGCTGGCGCCGCCGCGTGTCCTGCGCACGGATCAACCCCAGAGCCAAACCGCCACAACCACCAGCGCCCTGCCGCCTGCGACCACCCAAACCGCGGCTGCGGCTACACCTGCCGGGATCACCCCGGCCACCCGCACCACCCCGCAGACACAGAACGGCGTCGTACAGGCCAGCCCGTCGAACCCGGCGCCGGTGCTTCTGAACAATCCCGGCATCTCGAACGAGAACGACTTTGCCGCCGTGGGCGAACGGCGTTCGATCCAGGATGATGCCGACCGTCTGCAACGCAACCGCGATGCCTATCAGGTGGTTGCAGCGACCACTGTGCCGGAGCGCGTGGAAAGCGGCCCGAATGTCGTTGCCTATGCGCTTGAGACCCAGAATCCGGTCGGGACCCGCATCTATAGCCGGATCACGCTGAACGCGAAGTCGCGTTATCAGAAGAACTGCGCCAAGTTCCCCTCGGCGGATCAGGCGCAGATGGCGTTTCTGTCGAAGGGCGGACCCCAGATTGACCGGCTTGGGCTTGATCCCGATGGGGATGGCTTTGCATGTGCCTGGAACCCGGCACCCTTCCGCAAGGCCGCCAGGGGCTGAGTCATGGCCGCATCGCTGGACATCATGTCCTGCCCGTCGCCCAACTTCGGCCAAAGGCGGGATGGCGCGGCGGCCGATCACATCATTCTTCACTACACCGCGATGGACAGCGCCGCCGACGCGCTTGCGCGCCTGTGCGACCCTGCTGCCGAAGTCTCGTGTCACTACCTGATCGATGAACGTGGCGCGGTCTGGCAACTGGTCGAGGAATCGCATCGGGCCTGGCATGCGGGGGCGGGCGAATGGTGCGGCATCGGCGACATGAACTCGCGTTCGATCGGGATCGAACTGGCCAATCGTGGCGACCACCCGTTCCCCGAACCTCAGATGCGGGTGCTTGAGACCCTGTTGGGCGACCTGCGCCAGCGACACGCGATCCCGCCGCGCAACGTGATTGGCCATTCCGATATGGCGCCGGGGCGGAAATCCGACCCCGGACGGCGTTTCGACTGGCGACGTCTGGCGCTTTCCGGGCACGCGGTCTGGCCCGAGCTGAACGCGGTCCCGGACACAGACCCGAACCGCCTGCGCGACGATCTCTGCGCCTTCGGTTACCCCTCGGTGGATGATCCCGATCTGCTTGAAGCCATGCGCCTGCGGTTCCGCCCCTGGGCGCGCGGCCCTCTGTCCCCAGAGGACATGGCCACCGCCGCCGCACTTGCTGCGCTGTGAACCCCGGCCTTTTTGCTGGTCGAAAATACCCAAATCCCGCCCCCGCCACACGGCTTGCCAATTGACGGCTGCGACGCCCGCGCCTATGTCGGGCCTGCGCAGAGGGCCGGATGGCCGCGTTCGGCGGGGCAACCCGCCTGCGAGGAAAGTCCGGACTCCACAAGGCAACGGTGCCGGGTAACGCCCGGCCGGGGTAACCCGAGGGAAAGCGCCACAGAGAACAGTCAGCCCCGATCCGTCGGGGTCATGGTGAAACGGTGGGGTAAGAGCCCACCGCTTGCGTGGCGACACGCAAGGCACGGCAAGCCCCACCGGGAGCAATGCCAAATAGGGACCGCGCGTGGCCTTGGCCACAGGGGCGCCTTGCCCCGAGCAGGTCCGGGTTGGCAGCTAGAGGGCGTCCGGCAACGGGCGCTCAAGATGAATGGTCATCGGCGGTGGGCAACCACCGCAACAGAATCCGGCTTACAGGCCCTCTGCGCATGTTCTGCCCTTCGATTTTTCGCGGAAAAACCCGCGCTTTGAGGAATTTTTCAGAAAATGCTGCAATCGGCGGATTTCCCCGTTGATTGCCATTGACTCGGGGGCGCGCATCGGTAAAAGGCAGGCTTCATAAGATTTCACGGGGCGAACTTGGCCTCGTCGTAGGAGAAAAACAATGGCGAAGCCGACGACCATCAAGATCCGTCTGAACTCGACCGCGGGCACGGGCCATTTCTACGTGACCAAGAAGAACGCCCGCACCATGACCGAAAAGATGGTCGTACGTAAGTACGACCCGGTGGTGCGCAAGCATGTCGAGTACAAGGAAGGCAAGATCAAGTAAGATCGCCTATCCGACGAACTGACACAAAGCCGCGCCCCGAGGGACGCGGCTTTCTGTTTTTCAGGGACCCGGACTCTCGCGGCGCGAAACTCGAAAGAAGAGGCGCGCGACATGACCATCGACTACAAAATCCGACTTGCCAGTTCCGGTGACGCCCCTGCGGTGACCCGGCTGTTCCGGCAGTCTTATCCTGACCTGTTGCCGCGCGACTATGATGCCGCCCTGTTGCGGGCGGCGCTGCCGCTGATCACCACGGCGCAGCCTGCGCTGCTGACCAGTGGCACGTATTATGTTGCCGAATCCGATACGGGTGAGATCGTCGGGGCAGGAGGCTGGACCGATATCAGCCCCAGCCGGGGCGTGGCCCGCGCAGGAGAGGGGCACATGCGCCATGTCGCCGTGCATCCCGGCCACCTTCGGCGCGGCATTGCACGTGCGATTCTGGCGCGGGCCGAGACCAGCGCACGAGGCTTCGGGCTTGAACGGCTCAAGTGCCTGAGCACGCTGACGGCAGAACGGTTCTATGCTTCGGTGGGGTTTCAGAGGCTGGGCGTCATCGACCTGACACTTGCGCCGGGGGTGCATTTCCCGGCGGTGCAGATGGAGCGGGTGCTGGCCTGACCGGGATGATGCGCAAAAGAAAAGGGCCGGCGCAGTGCCGGCCCTTCTGTGTGCAGTGTTCTGCGCTTACTCGCGATTGCCAAGGAGTTGCAGCAGGAACATGAACATGTTGATGAAGTCGAGGTAGAGGTTCAGCGCGCCCATGATGGCGGCTTTGCCCAACCACTCGCTGTCACCGTGATGAGCGTGTTGCAGGTAGGTGTTCTTGATGTTCTGCGTGTCATAGGCGGTCAGCCCGGCAAAGATCAGCACACCCAGGATCGAGATGGCGAAGTAGATCGCCGGCGAGCCGAGGAAGATGTTGATGATCGACGCGACCAGAAGGCCAATCACACCCATGATCAGGAACGATCCCCAGCCCGAGATGTCCTTCTTGGTGGTGTACCCCCAAAGCGAAAGGCCCGCGAATGAGATCGAAGTGACCAGGAAGACCTGTGCGATCGAGAAGCCGGTGAAGGCCACGAAGATCCACGACAGGGACAGTCCCATTACTGCGGCAAAGGCATAGAAGAACAGCTGCGCGCCAGCGGCGGACAGGCGGTTGATCGCCGCGCCAAAGGCAAAGACCATGATCAGCGGAGCGAACATGACGATCCAGCCCAGGATGTTGGGTTGCAGCGTGATGGGATCGCGGAATGCGCCAAGCAGGGACGGGCTTGTGCCGACCGCCCAGGCAACCGCAAAGGTCAGCAGCATGCCAACCGACATGGTGCCGTAGACTTTGTTCATATGGGCGCGAAGCCCCTCGTCAATCGCGGCCGCGCGGGTACCCGCAGCAGTCCGGACCGTATCATATTGAGCCATTGAAGCCTCCGATATTGAACCCATTGGGGCCGCAGGGCTGATCCCCGCGGCCTTTGGTGTAAATATCGGTGAGCTTTGCGGCGATTTCAAGGATTTCAGAGTCGAAATCGCCGCGGTAGGGCGGCAATTCGCGCCCGCCGTCGAAGCCGATTATCCGCGCCAGTGGGACGGGACGTCCCAGGCCGCCCGCTGTGCTTCGCGCCGGGCGTCGGCCCGGGTGATGCCCATGTCCTTCAGCGCGGCATCGTCCAGACGGGCCAATTGGCGGCGCTGACGGGCAAGGGCAAACAATGCGCGCAGGCCGATGGCTTTGCGGGTCACGGATTTACGCGAGTGTTCAATGGTGCTGGCGAAGGTCATAGCGGTTGTCCTTTCAAGCGGTCGTTATGCTTTGTCCTGATTTCATCAAATTGCTTGATGTATGTGGCATTCTATGATCAATATTGAAAACGAATGTTTGTGACGTGATACATCACGAGGCTTGATGGAATGCGAAATCTCGATATCACCACGCTCAGAAGCTTTGTCGCCGTTGCGGATCTGGGGGGCGTAACCAAGGCCGCCGGGTTCCTGCACCTGACGCAATCTGCCGTGTCGATGCAGTTGAAACGGCTGGAAGAGCTGATCGGCGTCGATCTTCTGGACCGCTCGGGCCGTGGCGTGGCCCTAACCCCGGCAGGTGAACAGATGCTGGGTTATGCCCGCCGCATGGTGTCACTGAACGACGAGGTGATGCGCCGCCTGACGGATGAGGATTTCGAAGGCGAGGTGTCTCTGGGCGTGCCACATGACATCGTCTATCCCGTCATTCCGCGTGTCTTGCAGCAATTCAATGCCACCTATCCCCGTGTGCGGGTGCAGTTGGTGTCTTCGTTCACGCGTGCGCTCAAGCCGCAGTTTGAGCGGGGAGAGCTTGACCTGATCCTGACCACCGAGGCCGAACATGGCGGCGAAGAGCTTTGCACACTGCCGCTGGCGTGGATCGGCGCGCCGGGCGGGGCGTGCTGGCGGCGGCGGCCCTTGCCCTTTGCGTCCGGCAGACAATGTGTGTTCCGCACCCGCGCGCTGGCGGCACTGGACAAGGCCGGCATCGAGTGGGATGTGGCCGTGGAAACCGAATCCGACCGCACGGTCGAGGCGACGGTCAGCGCCGACCTTGGCATCATGGCGATGCTGGAAGGCACCGAGCCGCCGCACCTTGAGGTCATTGACCACGGGGGCGCGTTGCCGGACCTGGGGGTGCAGCACATCAACCTTTACGGCGGCAACGCGGCCAAGGGCGAGGTGATCTCGCACCTGGCCGACCTGTTGCGCCGGGGCTTCAAGTCCCCGGTTGCGCGGGCGGATGCCCCGCTACCGCGCCGGGTGGTCGCGCTTTAGGTTCCGGGATCAGTCGATCCGCACCACGACCTTGCCAGTGGATTTCCGGCTTCTGAGCAGTTCCATCGCCTGCGCAGTTTCCTCAAGTGGCAGGACGTGGCTGACATGCGGGCGCAGCTTGCCCTCGGTGTACCAGCCAAAAAGCGTGGTCAGGCTGTCGGTAATCACCTTGGGTTTGAAGCCCATGTAGCCCCCCCAATAAAGCCCCATCACCGTCAGGTTCTTGACCAGCAGGTGGTTGGCAGGGATTTGTGGAATGTCGCCGCTGGCGAAGCCGATGGGCAACAGCCGCGCCTCGGGGTTGCAGGCGCGGAAGGCGGCCTTGAACTGATCACCACCCACCGGGTCATAGACCACGTCGGCACCGCCAAGTGCCTTCACCTCGGCGCGTATGTCGGCATCGGTGGCGTCGATCAGGTGGTCGGCTCCGGCGCCTTTGGCGACGGCCAGCTTGTCGGCGCCACGCGCGCAGGCGATGACTTCGGCGCCCATCAGCTTGCCGATTTCAACCGCCGTCAGGCCAACCCCGCCTGCCGCGCCGAGGACTAGCAACCGTTCCCCCGGCTGCATTCGGGCGCGATAGTCCAGCGCGACGTGGCTGGTCCCATAGGCGACCATGAAGGCGGCAGCGTCCTCGAAGCTCATCCCGTCGGGCAAAGGGACAGCCCGGCGCGCGTCATAGACGGCAAATTCAGCCAATCCGCCGCTGCCGCCAAATACCGCGACGCGGGTGCCGATGGCCGGTCCCGCCGTGTCGGGACCAAGCGCGTCGACCACTCCGGCGACTTCCAGCCCACCGACAAACGGCAGGGGCGGCGTGTCCTGATATGTACCCTTCTGCATCAGAAGATCGGCAAAGTTCAGCGCACATGCATATATTCGAATCCGAATCTCCCCCTTGCCCGGATCGGGCACGGGAATGTCCGCCAAACTGGGCGGGGCATCGTGCGAAGTGGTCAAAAAAGCGCGCATCCGGTAACTCCTGTTTGATCGCCCCGAGGTATACACGGGCACCTCGAAAGGTCAAAAAAACCGTTCAATCAGAGGCTTTAGCGTGCTTTACCCAAGGTAAGATGCAATCAATGATTGTATTGCTCGCGATATGGTTAACCGATTGCTTGTGCAAAATTCTTGATCGACCCGTGTGACGTGTTATGCTTCCTGACATCGCTGTAGGGATGCGCGGCGACATTAATGCAAGGGGAGGCGCGCCAGCAGTGGGAGTTGGCGCGTTAAGCCGGCGGAAGCCGGGCGCAAAAAAATACATTAAGGAGTCGGATAATGACGCACCCAGTCGATGTTCATGTAGGCAAGCGCATTCGTCAGCGTCGCTGGCTGACCGGCATGACCCAGCAGCAGCTGGCGCAACAGGTCGGGATCAAGTTCCAGCAAATTCAGAAGTACGAAACCGGTGCAAACCGGGTCAGCGCGTCCCGGCTTTGGGATATTGCCGACGCACTTGATGTGCCGGTCAGCTTCTTCTTCGAAGGGCTTGAGAAGGACGATGCAGGCGAAACCACCGCCGTGCCCGCCGATCTGATGGGGGACAAGGAAGCCCTTGATCTGGTGCGGTCTTACTACTCGATCCCAGAGAACCAGCGCCGTCGCCTGTTCGAGCTTGCACGGGTCCTTTCGGACGTCGCTTGAGTTCCTGATCCACCTGCAGTAGCGCTGGTAAAACGGCGATCGTGCAGGAGCAGCCAATGGATCAATCTGAGAAAGACGATATTCGCGACGTGGCATCCGAACTGGCGGATGTCGCGCGCGAAGCGATTCTGCCTTTCTTTCGCAGGACGGACCTGGTTGCCGACAACAAGCTGGACGGCGGATTCGATCCGGTCACGGCTGCGGACCGGGCCTCGGAAGCGGCGATGCGGGCCATTCTTGCCAAGCGCCGCCCCGACGACGCGATCATGGGGGAAGAGTTCGATGACAAGCCCGGCACCACCGGCCTGACATGGGTTCTGGACCCGATCGACGGCACGCGCGGGTTCATCAGTGGCACGCCGACATGGGGGGTGCTGATCTCGGTCATGAACCAGGATGGGCCGATTCATGGGGTGATTGATCAACCCTACATAGGCGAACGGTTCTCTGGCGGTCTGGGTGTGGCCGAGGTCACGGGGCCGATAGGGACCGCGGCGTTGCGGGTCTCATCGGTCAAGGCGCTGAATCAAGCCACCGTTTTTACGACTTTCCCCGAGGTCGGCACCACCAACGAAGGGCAGGGGTTTGCCAATGTCGCGCGGCATTGCAAGCTGACACGCTATGGCATGGATTGTTATGCCTATGCGCTTCTGGCTGCGGGGCAAATCGACATGGTGATCGAGGCTGGGTTGCATGCCTATGACGTGCAGGCCCCGATTGCCGTGATCGAGGCGGCCGGTGGCATCGTGACCGGCTGGAAGGGTGAGAAAATCCACATGGGCGGCCGTGTCCTGGCTGCGGCGACGCCGGAATTGCACGCGGCTGCCCTGAAAATCCTTTCGGAAATACCAGATTGAACCTGTCCGGGCCCGTCCGTTAACCTGGGCCCATCAGCCCCCGAGTCCTTTGCCCGCTTTCTGTCGGGGGCTTTCACACTTCGGTTTCCGAAACGGGCCAGACGAAGTGTGAAAGGACAAACATGCGCGAAACTCTGATCAAGAACGCCCGCACCATTCTGACGATGGATGATGCGCGCAATGAACTTGTGTCTGCCGATATCCTGGTCCGCGACGGGGAGATTGCCGCCGTGGGGCAGGGGCTTTCCACGACCGGCGAGACCGTCAATGCAGCCAATTGCGTGGTGACGCCGGGATTGGTGAACACCCATCACCACCTCTATCAGACCCTGACCCGCGCGGTGCCGGGCGGACAGGATGCGCTGCTGTTTGGCTGGCTCAAGACGCTTTATCCGATCTGGTCCCGGTTCGGCCCGGAAGAGATGTTCATTTCCGCTCAGGTCGGGCTGGCGGAACTGGCGTTGTCGGGCTGCACGCTGACGTCGGACCACCTTTATCTTTATCCCAACGGGTCGCGGCTGGATGACACAATCGACGCGGCACGCGAGATTGGCATGCGGTTCCATCCGACCCGTGGCGCGATGAGCATCGGCGAAAGCGATGGCGGGCTGCCGCCGGATTCGCTGGTCGAGCGCGAGGCGGATATTCTGAACGATGCCATCCGTCTGGTCGATACCCATCACGACCCGAGTGACGGGGCAATGGTGCGGGTTGGGATCGCGCCCTGTTCGCCGTTCTCGGTCAGTCGCGAGTTGATGCGGGATGCCGCGATCCTTGCCCGCGACAAGGGGGTAATGCTGCACACCCATCTGGCTGAGAATGACGAAGATATCGCCTACAGCCTTGAGACCTTCGGCTGCCGTCCCGGTCAATATGCCGAGGATCTGGGCTGGACCGGCGACGATGTCTGGCATGCCCATTGCGTCAAGCTGGACGGACAGGAGATCGACCTGTTTGCCCGGTCCAAGACCGGCGTGGCGCATTGCCCCTGTTCGAATTGTCGTCTGGGGTCGGGGATCGCGCCGGTGCGGGCGATGCGGGATGCGGGCGTTCCGGTTGGTCTTGGTGTTGATGGCTCGGCCAGCAATGACGCGGGCAATCTGGTGCTGGAGGCGCGGCAGGCGATGCTGTTGCAGCGGGTGGCGCAAGGTGCGGACGCCATGAGCGCGCGCGAGGCACTGGAGATTGCAACGCGGGGCGGGGCCGAAGTGCTGGGCCGATCCGATTGCGGTCAGATCGCAGTGGGCAAGCGCGCCGATATCGCCATCTGGGACGTCGGCGGCATTGAAAGCGCCGGAAGCTGGGATCCGGCGGCCCTGTTGCTGGCGGGGCCAACCCGTGTGCGTGACCTGTTTGTGGAAGGACGGCAGGTGGTGCGCGACGGCCATGTCACCACGATCGACCTGCCGCGTGTGATCGAGCGTCAGAATGCGCTGGCGACAAAACTGGCGGGCTAAAAAGCGAAAGGCGTCGGAAAACCGACGCCTTTTCGTTTCCTCTTGGAGCGGGCGAGGCGATTCGAACGCCCGACCCTAACCTTGGCAAGGTTATGCTCTACCCCTGAGCTACGCCCGCGCACCAAGTGGTCTTTTTCTCAATGGAGCGGGCGAGGCGATTCGAACGCCCGACCCTAACCTTGGCAAGGTTATGCTCTACCCCTGAGCTACGCCCGCATCATTGAGTGAGGCGTGAGATATAAAGACTCGGCCCCGCCTGCAAGAGGAAAATTCACCCAGTCCGGCCAAAGAGCCAAAAAAATCGCGCCGCAGGCGCGATGCCTGCGGCGCGAGTATTTGGGCAAGAAAGAAGCGGGCGGGTCAGTCGAACTCGACCAGCAGGTCCTTGGCGTCGATCTGGCCGCCGGCCTGCACGTGGACCGCTTTGACGGTGGCGTCGCGTTCGGCGTGGATGCCGGTTTCCATTTTCATCGCTTCGATGGTCAGCAGAAGGTCGCCTTCTTTCACCTCTTGTCCGGCTGCGACCGCGATCGAGGCGACGACGCCGGGCATCGGGGCACCGACGTGGTTCGGGTTGCCTTCTTCGACCTTGGGACGTGCAACGGTGGTGGATTTCACCATCCGGTTCGGCACGCGGATGGTGCGCGGCTGGCCGTTCAGTTCGAAGAAGACTTTGACCTCGCCGTTTTCATCCGTCTCGCCGATGGCCTGCAGGCGGATTTCGAGCGTTTTGCCGGGGTCGATCTCGGCCTCGATCTCTTCGCCCGGTTCCATGCCGTAGAAGAAGGTGCGCGTGGGCAGGGTGCGGACCGGACCATAGGTGCGGTGGCGGCCCATGTAGTCGAGGAAGACCTTGGGATACATCAGGTAGCCGTTCAGGTCCTCGTCATCGACGGCAAAGCCTTCAAGCTGGTCCGACACTTCTTTGCGGATGGCTTCCAGGTCAACCGGGGGCAGGTGTTTTCCGGGGCGTTCGGTATTGGGTTTCTCGCCTTTCAGCACCTTTTTGACGATGCCCGAGGGGAAGCCGCCCGGAGGTTGGCCGAGATTGCCGCGCATCATGTCGATCACGCTGTCGGGGAAAGCGACATCGGTCTTGGGGTCCTCGACCTGGGCGCGGGTCAGGCCCTGGCTGACCATCATCAGCGCCATGTCCCCCACCACTTTCGACGAGGGCGTGACCTTGACGATATCGCCGAACATCATGTTCACATCCGCATAGGCCTGCGCCACTTCGTGCCAGCGTTCTTCAAGACCAAGGCTGCGGGCCTGTGCCTTGAGATTGGTGAACTGGCCGCCGGGCATTTCGTGCAGGTAGACTTCGGACGCCGGGGCCTGAAGCCCGGATTCGAAGGCGGCGTATTGGCCGCGCACGGCCTCCCAGTAGTTCGAGATCTCGCGCACGGCGCCAATGTCCAGATCGCTTTCGCGGTCGGTAAAGCGCAGGGCTTCCAGGATCGAGCCCATGGTCGGCTGCGAGGTATTGCCCGAGAAGGCATCCATCGCGGCATCGACGCAATCGACACCTGCGCGGGCAGCAGCCAGCACGGTTGCGATGGCGGCGCCCGACGTGTCGTGTGTGTGGAAGTGGATCGGGATATCGACCGCATCTTTCAGCGCGGGGAACAGGGCTTCGGCAGCCGGGACCTTCATCAGCCCGGCCATGTCCTTGATCCCCAGCACATGTGCGCCGGCGGCTTCCAGCTCTTTGGCCATGTTGACGTAATAGGCGATGTCGTACTTGGCGCGGCCGGAATCCAGCGCATCGCCGGTGTAACAGATCGTGCCTTCGCAGATCTTGCCGTTTTCCTGCACCGCATCCATCGCGACGCGCATGTTTTCAACCCAGTTGAGCGAGTCGAAGACGCGGAACACGTCGACGCCGGTCACGGCGGCCTGACGGACAAATTCCTGCACCACGTTGTCGGGATAGTTGGTGTAACCCACCCCGTTCGAGGCGCGCAGCAGCATCTGGGTCAGGATGTTGGGCATATGCGCGCGGATGTCGCGCAGCCGTTGCCACGGGCATTCCTGCAGGAAGCGATAGGCCACGTCGAAGGTCGCGCCGCCCCAGCATTCGACCGAGAACAGCTGCGGGAGGTTGGCGGCATAGGCCGGTGCCACCTTGATCATGTCGATAGACCGCATCCGGGTCGCCAGAAGCGACTGGTGCCCGTCGCGCATCGTGGTGTCGGTGAACAGAAGCTGGTTCTGCGCCTTCATCCAGTCGGCAACTGCCTTGGGGCCCTGTTCATCCAGCAGGTTGCGGGTGCCTTTGGCTGGGGTGTCGGCGCGTTTTGCCGGGCAGCGCGCTGGTTTCAGGTCGGCGTGGGGTTTCGGGCGGTTCTGGACCTCGGGGTGGCCGTTCACGGTGATGTCGGCGATATAGGTCAGGACCTTGGTGCCGCGGTCGCGGCGCTTCTTGAACTGAAACAGTTCCGGCGTCTCGTCGATGAACTTCGTCGTATACTGGTTCGTGAGGAAGGTCGGGTGTTTCAGCAGGTTCTCGACAAAGGCGATGTTGGTCGAGACACCGCGGATACGGAATTCGCGCAAGGCCCGGTCCATCCGCGCGATGGCCTTTTCCGGCGTCGGCGCCCATGCGGTGACCTTGGTCAGGAGCGAGTCATAGTAGCGCGTGATCACCCCGCCTGCATAAGCCGTACCGCCATCCAGACGGATGCCCATGCCGGTGGCCGAGCGATAGGCGGTGATGCGGCCATAGTCGGGGATGAAGTTGTTTTGCGGGTCTTCGGTGGTGACGCGGGTCTGCAGCGCGTGACCGTTCAGACGGATGTCATATTGCGACGCCTTGCCGGTGGCCTCGGCCAGTGACTTGCCTTCGGCGATCAGGATCTGCGCCTGCACGATGTCGATGCCGGTGACTTCCTCGGTGACGGTATGTTCGACCTGCACGCGGGGGTTCACCTCGATGAAGTAGAATTTGCCGGTCTCCATATCCATCAGGAACTCGACCGTGCCGGCACATTCGTAATTCACATGGGCACAGATCTTGCGGCCCAGTTCGCAGATTTCCTCGCGTTGGGCTTCGGAAAGATAGGGGGCAGGGGCGCGTTCGACGACTTTCTGGTTGCGGCGCTGGACCGAGCAGTCGCGTTCGTAGAGGTGATAGATATTGCCCATCTTGTCGCCGAGGATCTGGACCTCGACGTGGCGGGCGCGGGTGATCATCTTTTCCAGATAGCCTTCGCCGTTACCAAAGGCGGCTTCGGCCTCGCGGCGGCCTTCGAGGACTTTCTCCTCGACTTCCTTTTCGCTGAAGATCGGGCGCATCCCGCGTCCGCCGCCGCCCCAGGACGCCTTCAACATCAGCGGATAACCGATCTCGGCCGCTTCGGCGCGGATTGCATCCATGTCGTCGCCAAGGACTTCGGTGGCCGGGATGACCGGGACACCGGCGGCGATGGCGACCTTTCGGGCCGATGCCTTGTCCCCTAGCGCGCGCATGGTTTCCGCCTTGGGGCCGATGAAAGTGATACCATTGGCGGCGCAAGCATCTACGAAATCCGGGTTTTCCGACAAAAGCCCATAGCCGGGATGGATCGCATCCGCGCCGCACTCCTTGGCGACGCGAATGATCTCGTCAATCGAGAGATAGGCGGCGACCGGCCCCATGCCTTCGCCAATGCGATAGGCTTCGTCTGCCTTGAAGCGGTGCAGCGACAGCTTGTCCTCTTCGGCATAGACCGCGACGGTCTTCTTGCCCATCTCGTTGGCGGCGCGCATCACGCGGATGGCGATTTCACCCCGGTTGGCAATCAGGATCTTCTGGAAGTCGGTCATGGGCAGTTTCCCCCCTTTGCAGGTCTGTCCGCTGAAAAGTTGGCGAATTGCTAAATTACGCTGCGTCGCGGCGCAATACCCACCACCACGGAGTCTGACATATTTCCGAAACATTCCGTTCCTGAGGGGTTCTTGTGTCGATTTGACGCCAATCCGCGTCTGACATTGCGCCTGTCCGTGGCTCATGCGACAAGATCACCGTCGATGTTTTGGAAGGCCAAGCCATGATTTTCCGCCGAACCCTGATTGCCGCTCTTGCCGGTTTTTTCGTGACGCCGACGCTGGGCTTTGCGTCCGAGGACGTTCTGAGCGCGACCCGCGCCAATGTCATGATAGAGGCGGGCGAACTGATCCTGATCGACATCCGCAGGCCGGATGAATGGGAGGCCACGGGTGTGGCCAAGGGGGCATGGCCGTTGGATATGCGTCAGCAGGCGTTCGGCGGCTGGCTGATCGAGACCATCGCCCGCAACCCGGACCGCCGCATTGCGATCATTTGCCGGACGGGGAACCGGTCGGGTCAGTTGCAGACGATCCTGAAGAAGAACAATATCAACGACGTTCTGGACGTGTCCGAAGGCATGGTTGGCGGGCCAAACGGCAAGGGCTGGATCGCCAGCGGATTGCCGGTGGTCAGCGCGGCCGAGGCCATCGACGCCATGCCGAAGAACCTGACCGCCGATTAACGCCGCAGGGCCGAGGGTGCGTCCTTGAGGCGATGCAGGCCCAGTTGCCCCATGTTGGCCTCAAGGTCTTTCCTGAGGATATCCGCCAGATGCGCGGGCCCGGCGTCGCCAAGTGCGGCCAGCGCAACATGGAAACCGCGCCCCATCATTACGAAATCCGCCCCAAGTGCGAAGGCGCGTAGAATGTCGAGGCCGGTCTCGATGCCACTGTCCAGGATCAGCGGCAGGTCGGTTTCGGCGCGGATTGCAGGCAGGGCGTCGATGGTGGCCGCGGCCCCGTCGAATTGCCGCCCGGCGTGGTTCGAGATCCAGATCGCGTCGACCCCGGCCTTTTCCAGGGGTGCGGCATCGCGGGCGCGCATGACGCCCTTGACCAGAAACGGCCCGTCCCAATGGTCACGTAGCCAATGCAGATAGTCCCAGTCGGGCGAGGTCCGCAGCATGTACCCGGCATGGGCGGTGGAACTGAGGCCCGTCAGGTTGCCGGCGTAACTGTCGATCAGCTTCATCCGGGGCATGCCCATCCGCGCCATGCCCAAGGCCCAGGCAGGCCGCATCGCCACCTGCGCCAGCAGGCGTGGTGTCAGTTTCGGCGGCGTCGTCAACCCCGAACGCACCTGCCTTTCGCGGCGGCTGGCGACGGGCACATCGACGGTCAGGATCAATGTCCTGAACCCGGCCTTCTTCGCACGTTCCAGCATGTCCTTGCGGATGTCGGGGTCACGCGGAGGATACATCTGGAACCAGCCATGCGGGCCCAGATCGGGCGCGACCTCTTCCGGGGTGCGGCTGGCCACGGTCGAGATGGCATAAGGGATGCCAAGTTCTTTCGCGGCGCGGGCCAGCCTGCGTTCGGCATCCGGCCAGACAAGTCCCGACATGCCCAGCGGGGCCATGCCGATGGGCAGCGGAAAGTCGTGACCCAGAAAGGACGTCGTCAGGTCTGGCGTGATCTCGCCATGCAGGATTGAAGGGTCGAACAGGATCTGATCCAGCGCCGCGCGGTTGCGGTGCTTGGTCATCTCGTCACCCGTGGCACTGTCGAGGAATTCCCACACGAAACGCGGCATGCGCCGCCGCGCCTTTTCGCGCAGGTCGGACAGGGCAGGGTATCGGGCGTGCAGATCCATATGCCCATTGGGGCGGAGGGGCCGGAAATGTCCAGCCCATTCCTGTTTTCAGTTCAAACGACCACCCTCGCGCGGCTGGTTACGGCGCAGGCGGTCGGCGCGGCTACGGGCGCGGTGTTTTTCACGGTCCAGTAGTGCCGGGGCATCCAGACCCGCCAGCGCCTCGTTGCTGTCGCGCGCCAGTTCGTCATCGGCAATCAGCGACAGGTAGCGACCGGCGCAGACCCGCAGGAACGAGGTGAAATTGCCAAGGTCGTGACCCGCGTCAATCGCTTCGAAATAAAGCCGCGTGATCAGCTGGTTCGTCGTCATGGCATCCCGGATCGCGATCTCGTCCAGCACGTCCCAGAAGAAGTTTTCCATGCGGATCGAGGTCGCAACCCCGTCAATGCGCAGCGACTTGGTGCGCGGGGTCCAATTCTCGGGATCAGAGCCGATGAATAGCTGGCACATAAGCGGTTCCTTTTGGGGCTTTCCTTGTCAGAGCAGCGCCATGAACTGGCTCAGCCAAGCGGGATGGGCAGGCCAGGCGGGTGCGGTGACCAGATTGCCATCTGTGACCGCCTCTGTCACCTCGATCTCGGCATAGGTGCCGCCTGCAGCCGCGACCTCGGGGGCGCAGGCGGGATAGGCCGAGCAGGTCTTGCCTTGCAGCACACCCGCCGCCGCCAGAAGCTGCGCGCCGTGACAGATCGCGGCGACGGGTTTTCCCGCATCAAAGAAGTGCCGCACCGCTGCCAGAACATCCGCGTTCAGACGCAGGTATTCCGGCGCGCGACCGCCGGGAATGACCAGCGCGTCATAACTCGCGACCTCAAGCCCGTCGAAATCGGCGTTCAGCGCGAAATTGTGGCCGGGCTTCTCGGTATAGGTCTGGTCGCCTTCGAAATCATGGATCGCCGTCTTGACCGTGTCGCCCGCCATCTTGCCGGGGCAGACCGCATCGACCGCATGCCCGCAGGCCAGCAGGGTCTGGAACGGGACCATGGTTTCATAGTCTTCGGTGAAATCCCCGGTGATCATCAGAATCTTGGCCATCTGTCTCCTCCTTCATGTCTGAATGGCATCGCAAGGCTAGGCCGGATCGTGTTGGCGCGGGTGTTAGCGGGTTACGACAAAGACGTGAGGAACATAAGCGGAACGTCCCTTTCCCTTGGGCGCGGACCGCAGTATTGTCGCGTCATGAGCAGTTTTGACGAATCCGACGCCTTCGAGGGTGCCTCGCTTGCCGCCCGCGCCATGGCTGCGCGGTCCACACCCTATCTGGACGAATTGAACCCGGCGCAGCGCGAAGCGGTGGAGCGGCTGGACGGACCTGTGCTGATGCTTGCAGGGGCCGGCACGGGCAAGACCAAGGCGCTGACGGCGCGGATCGTGCATTTGCTGAACACGGGCCGCGCCCAGCCGAACGAAATTCTGGCCGTGACCTTCACCAACAAGGCCGCGCGCGAGATGAAGAACCGCGTCGGTGGCATGCTGGGCCATGCGATCGAGGGGATGCCGTGGCTGGGTACGTTTCACTCGATCTGCGTGAAACTGTTGCGGCGTCATGCGGAACTGGTGGGGCTGAAATCGAACTTCACCATTCTGGATACCGATGACCAGCTGCGCCTGCTCAAGCAGTTGGTGTCTGCGGCCAATATCGACGACAAACGCTGGCCCGCGCGGATGCTGGCGGGGATCATCGACGACTGGAAAAACCGCGCGCTGACACCGGACAAGCTGCCTGCTGCGGATGCCGGCGCTTATAACCACCGGGGCGGCGAGCTTTATGAACAGTATCAGGTGCGATTGAAGGAACTGAACGCGGTCGATTTCGGTGACCTGTTGCTGCATATGGTCACGATCTTCCAGAACCACCCCGACGTGCTGGAACGCTATCAGCGCTGGTTCCGTTACATCCTTGTCGACGAGTATCAGGATACCAACGTCGCCCAATACCTGTGGCTGCGCCTATTGGCGGCGGATCACAAGAACATCTGCTGTGTCGGTGATGACGACCAGTCGATCTATGGCTGGCGCGGGGCAGAGGTGGGCAACATCCTGCGCTTTGAAAAGGATTTCCCGGGCGCGCATGTGGTGCGGCTGGAACAGAATTACCGCTCGACCCCGCATATCCTTGCCGCCGCGTCGAACGTCATCCGGGGCAATGAAAACCGGCTGGGCAAGGAGTTGTGGACCGACGCGCAGGAGGGCGAGAAGGTCCGGCTGATCGGCCATTGGGATGGCGAGGAAGAAGCGCGCTGGATCGGCGAGGAAATCGAGGCGATGCAATCGGGCACCCGTGGCATGCGTTCCTACGTGTTCGGAGAAATAGGAATCCTTGTTCGGACCACCAATCAAATTGAAGCTTTTGCCGATCGGTTTATGTCGATTGGTTTGCCTTATCAAATCGTCGGGCCAAGAGATGACGATAAGGTAGAGCGGCGCGATGCTCATGCCTATTTGAAGGTTGTGGCGAGCAAAGACAATGATCTCGCTTTGGAACGAATCTTGAATACCCCGAGACGTCACCTCGGGGACAAGGCGAGGCAAAACATACAACAATGCGCTCGCGCCCATGGCCTAAGCCTTTTCGAGGGCGCGCGGCTTGCAATCGAGGAAAAGCTGGTCAAAGGAAAGGGAGCGACAAAGCTTTCAAAGCTTATCTCTGACTTAGATCGTTGGGCTCGCCTCGCCAGTCGTCAAGAGGTCTCGCTAAGAGAACTCGCGGAGATGGTTCTTGATGAATCCGGCTACACTGAAATGTGGCAAAACGCCAAGACGCCGGATGCAGCCGGTCGGCTGGAAAATTTGAAATCGCTAATGGAGCGGTTGGAAAAATATGAAACTTTAGTCGAGTACCTAGAATACTTAGAACTTCGTGATGCCAACGATGCTGCGGACTCTGCCCAAAAAGTCAGCATCATGACCCTGCACGCGGCCAAGGGGCTGGAGTTTCCCGTCGTGTTCCTACCGGGCTGGGAGGACGGGCTGTTCCCGTCGCAGCGGTCGATGGATGAAAGCGGGTTGAAGGGATTGGAAGAGGAACGGCGGCTGGCCTATGTCGGCATCACCCGTGCGGAAGAGGTCTGCACGATTTCCTTTGCCGGGAACCGCCGCGTGTTCGGGCAATGGCAGTCGCAACTGCCGTCGCGATTCATTGACGAACTGCCCGAGGATCACGTCGAAGTTCTGACTTCCGGCGGGCTTTACGGCAGCGGGTATGGCAATGTGCAATCAGGCATTGATGCGCAGGTGCAGAAGGCCAACACCTATAACTCGCCCGGCTGGAAGCGGATGCAGGCGCGGGCGGGGGAACGCGGTCTCAGCCAGCCTCGTGAATCGCGTCATACGGTGATCGACCTGGACGCGGTGTCGTCCTTTGCTGTTGGTCAGCGGGTGTTTCACCAGAAGTTCGGATACGGCCAGGTGGTCGACATCGAGGGCGACAAGCTTGAGGTTGATTTCGACAAGGCCGGGGTCAAGAAGGTGGTTGCCAGCTTTGTGACCTCACCCGACGACGTGCCGTTCTAAGCGGCAGGGCGCTCAAATCACGTAACCAAAAAAGAAACGGCGACGCCAGGGAGGAGGAGAGGCGCCGCCGTTCTTGGTCAACAAGGCCCCTAGGGAGGAGGAGAAGAGACCTTGCGTCTTGCCCGGTTCAGGGAGGAGGAGAACCGGTATTTTGTGCGACCTCTTAGGGAGGAGGAGAAAGAGGCCGCAATCGCAGGAGCAAATGGGAGGAAGCCCCTGCGAAATCTGTCTTAGCGGTCGTAAACCGCTTCTTTTGCCACGCGCTTGATCATCGAACGGTGCAGGCCCAGGTCGGCCAGTTCGCGGTCGGTCAAAGCGCGCAGCTCGTCAATGGTTTTGCGGTACTCACGGTGCGCGCGGTATTTTGCGGCCAGCTCATGAGCTTGCGTTTGCAGGGTGGCGATCAGGCCGCCAGCGACTGCTGTGTTGTTGGTTGCAAGTGCCATACTAATCACCTGAACTTTCGTGTTTCGTTTCATCATCGTCGTCTGTTGTGATCAACATATAGGGTCATGCTGCAGCTGCACAATGGACGAAGGAACAATGCTGCTATGCAGCAAGCGAATAGCGACGCTACGTCAACTGTTAGCGAAAACAACTGTGTCACATCAACGTGTTGCACAACATTGAGGCAATTCGCCTCTTGCCCTTGCAAATGCATCTGCCACCTATAGGAAAAGGCGATTCAAGGAGCGAAACATGGCAATTTCCGAAGCGGATATCCGCGCTGCACTGGGGCGCATCAGCCTGTCCGACGGCGGGGACCTGATCTCGCGCGATATGATCCGGGCGCTGGCCGTTGACGGCGGCACCGTGCGATTCGTGATCGAGGCCCCCAGCCCCGAAGTGGCCCAGCGGATGGAGTCGGTGCGTCGCGCAGCCGAGGATGCGGTGGGCAAGCTGCCCGGCGTGACCCGCGTCAGCGCCGCCCTGACCGCCCATGGCCCCGCACCTGCCGCCAAGCCAGCGCCGTCACTGAAGGTCGGCGGACATCCCAAGCCGCAGCAGGGTCCGATGAAGGTCGCCGGGGTGAAACGGATCATCGCTGTCGGCTCGGGCAAAGGCGGGGTTGGCAAGTCGACCGTGTCGTCGAACCTTGCCGTGGCCCTGGCCCGGAAGGGGCGCAAGGTCGGGCTGCTGGATGCCGATATCTATGGCCCCAGCCAGCCGCGCATGATGGGTATCAACAAACGTCCCGCGTCGCCGGACGGAGAGACCATCATCCCCCTGCATTCGCACGGTGTCACCTTGATGTCGATCGGCTTTATGCTGGAAGAGGATAAGGCCGTGGTCTGGCGCGGACCGATGCTGATGGGGGCCTTGCAGCAGATGCTGGGGCAGGTGCAATGGGGCGAACTTGACGTTCTGATCGTCGACCTGCCGCCCGGCACCGGGGATGTGCAACTGACCCTGTGCCAGAAAACCGAACTGACCGGGGCGATCCTTGTTTCGACGCCGCAGGACGTGGCGCTGCTGGACGCGCGCAAGGCGTTGGACATGTTCAAGACGCTCAAGACCCCGGTGTTGGGCCTGATCGAGAATATGTCGACCTTTGTCTGCCCCGATTGCGGCCACGAGGCCCATATTTTCGGGCATGGTGGTGTGGCCGCCGAGGCCAAGAAGCTGGGCGTGCCGCTTCTGGGTGCTTTGCCGATTGATCTGGACACGCGGCTGGCGGGCGACGGCGGTACACCCATTGCCGCCGGTGATGGACCGATGGCAGAGGCCTTTGGCCGTATTGCCGAGGGACTGATCCGCGGCGGGATTGCCTGAGCGGGTAAAGCCTGTTCCAAGACGCTACACCCCCCTTTTTTCGACACGATCCCGGCGCGGTCTGGAAAAGGTCGAAATGAGGGGGGAAATAATCACCTTTTCTTTCCTTTTCCGTGCCCAACTTGCGGCGCATTGATGGGGCAAGCCTTGTTCCGTCGGAAGAGTTGAGTGAATTCAGATGCCAGTTGAAACCATCTATGCGTTGGGCGAGTCCCAGATGACCATCTCCCGGGGCGGACAGCTTTCGGGGATCACGCAGGGCAATGGGTCTCATCTGGTGGGGCGGTCGATCACGCTGAACGCCAACGCCTGGGAAGCGATTGAGATCAATGACACCGAGGCCAGTTTCGACGACAGCGACAACAGCCAATCGCTGAATGGAAGCCAGAGTTTCGACGGTACGACCTATTCCGGCGGCGTTCGGGTCGAGGCAGAATATAGCCTTACCCTGGAAGACCCGGACGGCAATCAATACACGGTTGTCGGTTTTAACATCAACGAAGGCGGCGGCGCCTCTTATGCCACGGTCGAAGGCCTGGCTTTTGTGGGAGGCTTTCCGCCGATCGGCGTGGAACTGACGGTTGTGTCATCGCAGGAAGGCCCCTCGGTGCCATATGTCGATCTGGCCGCGCCGCCGTGTTTCACCGCAGGGGCGATGATTGAAACCGTGGACGGACCGCGCCCGATTGAAACCTTGCAGGCCGGCGATCTTGTCAAAACGCGGGACCGGGGTCTGCAGCCGTTGAAGCGGTTGTTGCGCACTCATCTGCCGGACGTGGTCCTGAAGCGGCACATGGCCTTCCGTCCGGTTCAGTTTCAGCGGGATGCGCTAGGGCGCGGCGTACCGGCCCGCGATGTGCTTTTGTCCCCGCAACACCGGGTTCTGGTTTCCGGTTGGCGGGCGGAACTGTTCTTTGGCGAGGATGAGGTCCTTGTGCCCGCAACCCGTCTGGTCAATGACAGCACCATTCGCACCACGTTGCCGACAGATGGCATCACCTATTTTCACCTGGTCTTTGAACAGCACGAGATCGTAATGGCCGATGGCATGGAAAGCGAAAGCTATCTGCCGGGCGGCGTTGATGCGGTGGACCGGGAGATGGCGGCGCTGAGCGCTCACAGTTCGGCAGAAGGCGGCGTCACGTCGCGCCCGGTCGCAACCGGTCCCGGCTGCGCATTGCTGCGGGCCGTCAGCGCACGGACCTGAGATAGTCGGTCAATTCGTCGAATAGCTGCTGGCGTTCTTCAGGTGACAGGAAGCGCCCGATCTCAACCGTACGGCCATTGCCGGTCAGGGTGACATAATCCTCGACCGGGCCATCCGTCGGGTGCAGTTCGGCGCGGACCCAATAGACGTTGGCCTGCCATGTCAGCACCGGGCCACGCGCGGGCCGGTGGACAAGGCACAGGTCGTCGCCCTGGCGCGACAGTTCCTCAATCACCTCACCGTCCCGATACGAGCGCTCTAGCCCCCACCACAGGGCTGCGACCGCGATAAGGACAAATGGCAGGATACCCCACAGCAGCACCGTGCCTAGAAGTCCGTAGAGCGGGATCGTGCCCAGTGTGAAGGCCATCAGGATCATCGCCGCAAAGCCACGCCGGGGCAGTGACCGATAGGGCCACAGTGTCAGCACGGTTGGTTGGTCAGGGGTCCAGCGATAGGGCATGTGCTTTGTGCAAGGTCTGGCCGGGATGCCTCCGGCGGGAGTATTTTGGCAAGAAAGAAGGCGGGGTTGCAGGGTAAAGGGGCGGGGACATCAAAGAAAAGGCCCCGGTGATGTGCCGGGGCCTTTCGATTTTGGTTGCGGACTGGCCCTTAGTGGGCGTGGCCCTTGTCCCAGTCTTCCTGCTTGGGCAGGATCTCGAACGTGTGTTCGGGCGGCGGGCTGGGCAGGGTCCATTCCAGCGTGTCGGCGTATTCGTTCCAATAGTTGTTCTCGGTCACGCGGGCGCCACGCAGAAGCGTGTAGATCACGATGCCGAAGAACAGAACGAACGATGCGAAGCTGAGCAGCGCGCCATAGGACGAGATCTTGTTCCAGTAAGCGAAGGCTTCCGGGTAGTCGATATAGCGGCGCGGCATGCCCTGACGTCCCAGGAAGTGCTGCGGGAAGAAGGTCAGGTTCACACCGATGAAGAACATCCAGAAGTGGATCTTCGCGGCCAGTTCCGGGTACTGACGGCCCGACATCTTGCCCATGTAGAAGTAAATCCCGGCAAAGATGGTAAAGGCCGCGCCCATCGACATGGTGTAGTGGAAGTGCGCCACCACGTAATAGGTGTCGTGATAGGCCCGGTCGACGCCTGCCTGCGACAGCACGATACCGGTCACACCACCGATGGTGAACAGGATCAGGAAGCCCAGTGCAAACAGCATCGGCGCCTTGAACTCAAGCGAGCCGCCCCACATGGTCGCGATCCACGAGAAGATTTTGACCCCGGTCGGAACCGCGATGACCATGGTGGCCAGCATGAAGTAGGACTGCTGGGTCAGCGACATGCCGACGGTGTACATATGGTGTGCCCAGACGACGAAGCCCAGCGCGCCGATCGCGATGATCGCCCAGACCATCGGCAGGTAGCCGAAGACCGGTTTGCGGCTGAAGGTCGCGAAGACGTGGCTGACAAGGCCGAAGCCCGGCAGGATCACGATATACACCTCGGGGTGTCCGAAGAACCACAGGATGTGCTGATAGAGGATCGGGTCACCGCCGCCGGCCGGATCAAAGAAGGTCGTACCAAAATTGCGGTCCGTCAGCAGCATGGTGATCGCGCCCGCCAGAACCGGCAGCGCCAGAAGGATCAGCCACGCGGTCACGAAGATCGACCACGAGAACAGCGGCACCTTGAACAGGGTCATGCCGGGGGCACGCATGTTCAGGAAAGTGGTGATCATGTTGATCGCACCCAGGATCGACGACGCACCCGAGACGTGTACGGCAAAGATCGCCAGATCCATCGACATGCCGGCTTCGGTCGTCGAAAGCGGCGGGTAGAGCACCCAGCCGACACCCGAACCCAGCTGACCGTTGCCACCCGGTGCGAACAGCGAGGCGACACCCAGCGAGGTGCCCGCAACGTAAAGCCAGAACGACAGGTTGTTCATGCGCGGGAACGCCATGTCCGGCGCGCCGATCTGCAAGGGCATGAAATAGTTGCCGAAACCGCCGAACAGGGCGGGAATGACAACGAAGAACATCATCAGGACACCGTGATAGGTGATAAAGACGTTCCAGATATGGCCATTGGGGGTACATGTGGCCTCGGTGCCGCCGCCAAACAGACGGAACCCTTCCAGACACATGAATTGAACACCCGGTTCCATCAGTTCCAGCCGCATGAATACGGTCAGAACCACCGCGACCAGGCCGACGAGCGCCGACACGATCAGGTAAAGGATACCGATGTCTTTGTGGTTTGTAGACATGAACCAGCGGGTGAAAAAGCCGCGCTCGTCATGATGGTCGTGGCCATGAATGGCTGCGTCTGCCATGCCTCGCCTCCTGTTGTGCGTTAAAGGCCGCGCGAGTCCCTTTTCGCGCGCCTTGGATTCTGGCTTGTTTTAGTGTGCGCGACGGCTGGCGGCAATGTCCGTCTTTGACGCAGATCAAGAAAAATTGCCGCGCCGTGTTTGATTTGGGTCAAAAAAACGGGCCGCGGCGAATGCCACGGCCCGAAACCACATACAAAATGCATGATTCGTAACTGCTTACTCGGCGGCAGGGGCGACCGACGCAAGATAGGCGGCCACGTCCTCGGCGCCCTTCTTCAGCTTGAAGGTCATCTTCGACTTGTTGGCAAAGCCGTTGTCGCTGAGCCACGCCTTGGGGTCCTGAACATAGGCAGCCACGGCTTCTTCGGTCCAGACGAAGCCCGCTTCGTTGGCTTCCTTCAGGCCGGGGGCATATTTGAAGTCGGTTGCGCCAGCGGTCCGGCCGATCACGCCATAGAGGTTCGGACCGGTTTTGCCGCCTTTCACAATCTCTTCACCCTCGGGCGAAACGATCATGTGGCAGGATTTGCATTTCTTGAACTCTTTTTCGCCTGCGGCGGCGTCGCCCTCGGCAAACGCGGGCGCGGCCAGTGCGAGAGTCGCGGCTGCGGCTGCAATGATAACTTTCATGAGATCCTCTCTCTTTCGGTAGTAGTCTGGTCAATTGCGCGTTGGCGGCAACATCGAAAATGTAGAGAGAAAATGCAACGCGCAAATCCGCGCGGGGGTTCTCAGGCCGGAATCAGGCCGAGATTTGCCGTTTTGACCGAGGAAACAAAAATGGCGGCGCACTGGGACAGGCGCCGCCATGTTCTTTGAAGCTGACACGAATCAGAAGCGATAGTTCACTTTCAGAACCGCTTTGGTGTCTTTGACGTCTGCGCCGCCACCGAAGCTGTCGAAACGGGTCTGCAGAATCTCACCTGCCACGCTCCAGTTGCTGGCCAGACGCTGTTCGACACCGACGCCATAGATGTAGCCGTTGTCATAGGTGGTCGTGCCGCCCGATGCGATGCCCCCGCGCACGCCGCCGACGGTGCCGTAAACCATCGTGTCGTTGAACGCGTATCCGACTTTACCTTTCAGCGACCAGGTGTCGTCCATGGTGCTGGCGCCAAAGCTGCGGTTGTCGAAGGAATAATCAACCTCGGCACCCAGGACCCAGCCGCCGAAATCATAGTTGTAACCGGCCTGGACACCGCCCAGGAAGTCGGAATTGTCTGCGCCGCCGCCCGACACTTCGCCATAGCCGCCGTGGGCACCAATGTAGAATCCGGTCCAGTCGTCGGCCATTGCGGGGGTCGCCACAGCAACAACAGAGGCCAGGATCGCGGCTTTGTTCAAGTGTTTCATTCTCGTGTCCTTCACATTTACTAGACTCGTTACGTGCCCATCGGGCAGCGCACAGGTATGTAGTCGGAAGGCGGTGAACCAGATGTGGGGACGCGGTCTGCGGGAAATGGCTTACCCGGGTGAATGATCGCTGGCAGAATCTTGCGCCTGCAAGATAGTCTATTGAAAGCAATGGGAAAATATGGGGTGTGGGTGGCGAACTGCTAGGCCGGTTGTTGCCGATCCCCGAATCCGATTGCGCTTGTGTTCCTGCGCGAACCATGACGTGGCATCATCAGGCCTCGCCGAATACCTGCTCAAAGCTGCGTTTCAACGCGACGTCGACGTCGTCCATCGTCACAGGCAGTCCCAGGTCCACCAGCGATGTCACGCCATATTCGGTGATCCCGCAGGGAACGATGCCGCTGAAATGCTCAAGATCGGGTTCGACGTTGATCGAGATGCCGTGAAAGCTGACCCATTTCCGCAGCCGGATGCCGATGGCGGCGATCTTGTCCTCGGCGGGTTTGCCGGTCACGGTCAAGGGCTTGTCATCGCGTCGGATCCAGACACCGACGCGGCCCTCTCGGATTTCGCCCTTCAGATTGAATTCGGCCAGAGTTTCGATCACCCAGCGTTCCAGCATCTCGACGAAGCGGCGCACATCGCGGCCCCGCTTGTTCAGGTCCAGCATGACATAGGCCACGCGCTGACCGGGGCCGTGATAAGTATACTGGCCGCCGCGTTTGGTCGTGTAGACCGGAAAGCGGTCGGGATCGGTCAGATCTTCGCGCCGGGCGGAGGTTCCGGCCGTATAAAGCGGCGGATGTTCGACAAGCCAGATGCATTCCTCGGCGCGGCCTTCGGCGATGGCAGCGGCGCGGTCTTCCATGAAGGCCACGGCGTCATCGTAATCCACAAGGCCGTCTGTCGTGATCCACTCAACCATCTGTGCGCTCCTTTCCCCATGCCATAGCCACTGGACAGGCGGATTTGAAGCGGTGACACGCGACTTTCTGCGCACCGAAGATGACCGGGCCCGATTTTTCCCAACACCAAGAGATCTAGCGGCCATTTTCCCGCTTGGCATCGCCAGACCGACTCGCTATAGACCCGGTCACCAAGTCAAGGCGTGCGGCCGTGGCGGAATTGGTAGACGCGCAGCGTTGAGGTCGCTGTGGGGTAACTCCCGTGGAAGTTCGAGTCTTCTCGGCCGCACCATTTTCCCGAACATCCGGTGTTTCAGCGGCATACGCCGTTGCGTTCTGCGCTAGAACGCCACGTGATAGCGATTGCCGGTGCCGATCGAGAAGTTCACCGGGCCGCAGCTTTTTCCAACCGATACGCCGGTATGGACCCCGCCGGGACCGACGCCGACATTCACGTTGCCGGTTGCGCCGGGTGTGCATTCAGAGCAGGCGGCCAGGCCGGATGCCGCAATCAACAAAACAAGAACCGCTTTCATTCGTGACTCCAATCAGGCGGTACGCCGCTGGGCGTCCGCCGGCAAATTTGCGCATTGGAGAAACCCTAGCGGATGTTGCCATGCAAGGACAAGTTTCCGCAGCGCGGCGTTATTCGGCCGGCGGCAACGATATCTCGTCAAGCCCTTTCTTCAACTCGTCGATGTCGCGTTCATTCTTGTTCAAGAGGTCAATGGAGCGCTGCCGCGCCAGGTCCGGGTTTCGGTCCCGAATGGCCTCGGCAATCAGAAGATGCTCGTGGACATTGCGGATGTAGCCCTCGTTGGCGGTGGTAAACAGCGTGAAATTGCTGCGCAGAAGCCGCTCGATCGCTTTTGCCAGCGATCGCAGAAGCGGGTTGCCTGAGGCTTCGAGCAGAACCTTGTGATACTCGGCATCCCAATGCACCGACAATTCGGCGTCATGTGTATGCGCGACCATCTGTTCGTAACACTCAAACAGGCGCAGGGTCTGGGTGGCGCTGGCGCGCTCTGCGGCCAGTGCCGCTGCCTCCGGTTCGACGATCCTGCGCAGTTCGGACAGGGATTTGATCAGCTGCTCGTTGGTCGAGTTATCCGCGATCATCCAGTCGATCATTTGGGGGTCGAGCAGGTTCCAGTCTTCGGGCGGGCGCACGCTGGTGCCTTTCTTGCGTGCCGACACGACTAGGTTCTTTCCGGCAAGCGTTTTGACCGCCTCGCGGACGGCATTCCGGCTGGCTCCGAATTCGTCGATGATGTCCTGTTCGAAAAGGATGGTTTCCTCGGGGATCATTTGCCCGCTCACGATACGCCGACCCAGCACATCGACGATATGCTGAGTTATGTTGTGCCCTTGCGAAGGTTCGGGATGCCCTGACATGTTCATACGGTTCCAATTCTTGATGCGCGGGCGGGCCGCCTGGCGGCTGTGACACAGGTGGCCGGGGTTCTGTTTCCGTCAGCCATGGCTCAGATCCACCCCCCGTTTACAGGAAAGATGCCTGATGTGCACATGCGGGAATCGTCCGCCAGAAGGAAGGCGACAAGGTTCGCTACGAAATCAGGTTCGATCAGTTCCGGCAAGCATTGCCCGTCATAGACCTCTTGTTCCATTTCAGGGGTCAGCCACAGCTTGACCTGCCGTTCGGTGCGGATGAAGCCCGGCGTGATGCAATTCACGCGGATGTGGTGGGGGCCAAGTTCGCGGGCAAGCCCATTGGTCAGCCCTTCGATGCCCGACTTGGCAGTGACATAGGCTGACAGATTGTCCAGACCGACCCGCCAACTCATTGACCCCATGTTGATGATCGACCCGCGCCCGGCGGCTTTCATGCCCCCGGCCACGGCCTGGGCGGCGAAGAACTGGTGATCCAGATTGACGCTGAGCGCGGCGCGCCAGCTGTCCGGGTTCACGTCCTCGATGCAGTGGCGGGTGTCATTGGCCGCATTGTTGACTAGGCCAAGGATCGGACCGGTTTCCGCCGCGATTTCGGCAATGGCGGCGGCAAGCGCGTCAAGGTTGGTGATGTCGACCTTGCGAAAGAGCGGCAGATGCCGGGGATCGGTCGCCGCGATCGTGTCCACTAGGGCGGCACTTGCCGTGGCGTCGATGTCTATGAAGCCCACACGCGCTCCCAGGGCACATAGCCGCGTCACAATGGACGCGCCGATGCCGCTGCCGCCGCCGGTGATCAGAACCGGGCGGTCCTCCAGGCTTGGATAGGTTCCAAACACGTCCTTCGAATTGCTCACTGGGGCCTCCCTTCCTTTGGTGGCAATCAGAATCTCTGCCTGCACCATAACGGGAAAACAATCATCACAAGTCGTATTTGTCAAATTTAAAATACTACTTGTAAAATTATCAAATCCCACTTAACAAATTTTGAGTGGAGCGGGAATCGATGTGACCGAACCGCGACCTGACCGGAAATGGCCGGGCGGAGCAGGAGGGCACCGTTCGAAGTCTGACCGGGAAACAAAACGGGAGGAGTTCCGAATGAAAGCAACAAGCAAGACCCAGCTGCGTGCAACCTGCGCGGCAATCGCGGCCCTCGGCATCGGTGTGTCCGTTGCCCAGGCTGAACCGAAAACCAACATGATGCACCAATGGGCCCAGGGCTCGGAGGCGGCGGCCATCGCGCTGCTTGGCGAGATGTATGAAGCGGCTGGGGGCATCTGGGAGCAAACGGCGATCTCGGGCCATACCTCGAACACGCTGGCCAAGCTGCGGTCGGACGTGGTGGCAGGCAATGCCCCCGCCGCCGTGCAGCTGAAAGGCCCGGAAATTGCAGAGTGGAACGCCACCGGCGCAACCGCCAATCTGGATGAAACCGCTGCGGCGCAGGGCTGGGACGACGTTGTTGCACCCGAGTTGTTGACCGTGATGAAGCCGACCGGTTCCTGGGTTGCTGCCCCGATGAACATCCATCGCGTGAACTGGATGTATTCCTCGAAGGCGATTTTGGATGATCTGGGCATCGACGTGCCCAAGACCTGGGCCGAGTTCAACGCCGCCTGCGACAAAATCCAGGCCGCGGGCAAGATCTGTATCGCGCATGGCGCGGCAGACTGGTCGGATTCGACCACCTTTGACAGCGTCGTCTATGGCATGGATCAGGAGCTTTACCGCAAGGCCTTCCAAGAGGCCGATCTGGACGCGTTGCGCTCGGACGGCATGGTTGCGGCCTTTGCCCAGCTGCGCAAGATGGTCGGCTATATGGATGACGGCATCAATGGCCGCTCGTGGGAGCAGTCGATGACCATGACCATGACCGGTGAGGCCGCGTTCTTCCTGATGGGTGACTGGACCGTCGCTTCGGCGAACATGGCCGGGTTCAAGGAAGATGTGGATTATGTCTGCACCCAGTCGCCGGTCGACTGGGGCGGCAACGGGTTCATCCTGAATTCGGACTCGGTGGTGTTCTTCAAGCAGAACGATCCCGACTATGTCGAAGGTCAGAAACTGCTGGCCGAAATCATCATGTCACCGGAATTCCAGGTCACTTTCAACGTTGCCAAGGGTTCGATCCCGGCGCGGACAGATGTGGACCTGTCCGAAGGCGGCTTCACCAAATGTCAGCAGAAAGGTCTGGAAGATCTGAAGGCGTCGGTGTCGGAAGGCACGCTGGTACGCTCGATGGCGCATAACATGACCGTCCTTCAGAAATACCGTGGCGCGATGATGGAAGTGATCACCGAGTTCGTCGCCGATGACAGCATCTCGCCGGAAGAGGCCGCGAACCAGCTGGCCGACGCCGTCGAACTGCAGATGTAAACCGTCCCAAAGTGTTCCGGTCCGCCTTTCGAGGCGGGCCGGGGCAAGATCGTCGGGCGCTGATCGCAAGAGGTAAACATCGTGCAATCCCCAAACAACAATTCGACCGGATCGCGCAAGTGGAGCGACCTGACACCGCAAATGGTGCTGGCGCCCACCGTGATCGCGGCGCTGATCTGGGTGATCGGCTTTTCGCTCTGGACACTGTGGATTTCTGTTTCGAATTCCACCCTGCTGCCGGACATGACCTATCACGGGTTCGAGCATTACGCGAAGCTTTGGGGCAGCAAGCGCTGGACCGTCGCGTATCAGAACCTGTTTATCTTCGGCTCGCTCTATGTGATTGGCACGTTGGTGGTCGGTACGGTGCTGGCGGTGCTGATCGACCAGCGGGTGCGGTTCGAAGGCATCTGGCGGACGATCTACCTCTATCCGCTGGCGATTTCCTTCATCGTGACCGGGACGGTCTGGCGTTGGATTTTCCATCCCAACACGGGGGTCGAGCTGGCGCTGCATGACATGGGATGGCTTGCGGCCAAGTTCGACTGGATCACCGACCGGGACCTTGCGCTTTATGTCGTGGTAATCACCGGCATCTGGCACGCGTCCGGGTTCGCAATGGCGCTGATCCTGGCCGGGTTGCGGTCCGTTGACGGCGACCTTGTCAAAGCCGCGCAGATCGACGGCGCGTCGATGCCGCGCATCTACCGAAAGGTGGTTCTGCCGACGATCTGGCCGATCTTCGTCGCCGTGACGGTCGTCCTGCTGCAATTTGCCATCAAGACCTACGACCTTGTGGTTGCCTTGACCCAAGGCGGACCCGGCGTGGCCACAACGGTCCCGGCCATCGTGGTTTATGACCTCATGTTCCAGCGCGGACAGATCGCCCAGGGTGCCGCCGCAGCCGTCATGATCCTTGTCGCGCTTGCGCTGGTACTCATCCCCTATGCCGTCTGGACCGGCTGGCAGAAACGCAAGGAGGGCGCGCGTCATGGCTGAAGCTGCCACCCACCAGGAATTCGATCCGCTGGCCACCGGCGGCACCCGCCGCAGGATCACGTCAAAAGGGATCGTCTATGGCGCGCTGGGCCTGTTTGCCCTGATCTATCTTGCGCCGTTGATGATCATCCTGCTGAATACCCTGCGCCCGCTAGACGACATCGTGCGCACCGGCTTTATCGCACTCCCCGAGGCCGAGACGATGTCGCTAAAATACTGGGCCGAGGCGTGGGGTACTTTTTGTATCGGCGGCACCTGCGAGGGCGTGTCGCGGTTCTACAAGAACTCGCTCATGATGACGATCCCGGCGACCGTGCTGTCGACCATGTTCGGCCTGTTGAACGGATACATCCTGTCGAAATGGCGGTTCCGCTATGATGGGGTGATCTTTGGCCTGATTACGCTGGGCGTATTCATGCCGCAGCAGATGACGCTGCTGCCCTGGGCCTTTGTTCTTGGCAAGCTGGGGCTGTCGAACTCGATCGCTGGTCTGGTCTTTGTCCACACCATTCAGGGCATTTCCTTCACCACGCTGTTCTGCCGCAACTATTTCGTCTCGATCCCCGATGACCTGATCAAGGCGGCGCGGATCGACGGGGCCGGGTTCTGGCGCATCTTCCGCCGGATCATCCTGCCGCTGTCGCCGCCGATCGTGATCGTGACCGTGATCTGGCAGTTCACCGGCATCTGGAACGAGTTCCTGTTCGGTACGGTTTTCACCTCGGGCGCAAACCAGCCCATCACCTCGGCCATTGTTGCCTTCTCGGGCAGCGGCACCGGCGAACGTCACTACAACGTCGAAGCCGCCGCCGTGATCATGGCCGCCATTCCTCCGCTGATCATCTATGTCCTCGGCGGCAAATACTTCGTGCGTGGTCTCACGCAGGGCGCTGTAAAATAGGAAGCAGAAATCATGTCGTCACTGACCATCAAAGACCTTCGCAAGAGCTATGGCCCGGTAGAGGTTCTGACCGACATCAACCTTGAGGCGGAAAGCGGTGAGTTCATCGCGCTGGTCGGGCCTTCGGGGTGTGGGAAGTCAACGCTGTTGTCGATCATCGCGGGACTGGAAAGCGTGACCTCGGGTGAGGTGCGCATTGAAGAGCGCGTCGTCAACAACGACGCCCCGAAGGATCGCGACATCGCCATGGTGTTCCAGTCCTATGCGCTTTATCCGACCATGACTGTCCGCGAGAACATGACCTTCGGCATGGAGTGTCGGAACGTGCCAAAGCCCGAGCAGAAAGAGACCGTCGAGAGGGTCGCCGACCTGTTGCAGATCGGGCCGCTGCTGGACCGCAAGCCCAGCCAGCTTTCGGGTGGTCAGCGTCAGCGCGTCGCCATGGGCCGCGCGCTGGTGCGTGATCCCAAGCTGTTCCTGTTCGACGAGCCGTTATCGAACCTCGACGCCAAGCTTCGGATCGAGATGCGGTCAGAGATCAAGAAGCTGCATCAACGGGTCGGCAAGACCACCGTTTACGTGACCCATGACCAGGTCGAGGCGATGACTTTGGCCAGCCGCATCGCGGTCATGTTCAAGGGTGTTCTGCAGCAATACGACACGCCGAAGGAAATCTATGAACGTCCGCGCAACAAGTTCGTGGCCGGGTTCATGGGCTCTCCGACGATGAACTTCCTCGACGCCAAGGTGGTGGCGGATGGTGACGGGCTGGGTCTGACCATCGATGGCGGTGATGGCGGCGTGCTGCCCCTGCCGACAGAAAAGGCGGCGGGCGTAAAGCCGGGGCAGGCGGTGATCTTTGGCGTGCGGCCAGAGCATTTCAACCCGGTCCACGCCCATCGCGGCGACCCGACCGCGCGGCTGAAGGTGCTGGTCGACATGGTCGAGCCGACGGGCTCGGAAACCATCCTGATGAGCAGCGTCGCAGGGCAATCCGTGGTCGCCAGCGTCGAGCCGGACGATGCGCCCCGCGAAGGCGAGGCTGTGGAACTGGCAATCAACATGGCCAAGATCTGCCTGTTTGATCCGGCTACTGAGCTTCGCATTTCCTGAACACGACAAGGCGGTAAAAATGAACCAGATTGATTTGAGCGGCAAACGCGCCGTGATTACCGGCGGAGCCCGTGGCATGGGGCTGGCGATTGCGCGCCGTTTCCTCGGCTCGGGTGCGGCGGTGTCGCTGTGGGACATAAATGGCGAGGTTCTGTCCAAGACGCAGGCGGCGCTGACGCCGGCTGGGACGGTGGATGTGCAGGTCGTGGACGTGACAAGCTATGACAGTGTTGCGGCGGCGACAGAAGCGACGAATGCGGCGCTGGGCGGGATCGACATCCTTGTCAACAGCGCGGGCATTGCCGGGGTCAACACCCAGCTTGCCGATTATCCTCTGGACGTCTGGCAGGCGGTGCAGAACGTCAATGTGAACGGCATCTTCCACACCTGCCGCGCCATCGTGCCGCTGATGGAGGTCGCGGGCTATGGCCGGATCGTCAATATCTCGTCCATGGCGGGCAAGGATGGCAACCCGAACGCCAGCGCCTATTCGGTCTCGAAGGCTGCCGTGATCGGCCTGACCAAGAGCCTTGGCAAGGAGCTGGCGCAAAAGAACATCGCGGTAAATGTCATCACCCCCGCGGTGATTGAAACCGAGATGCTGGCCGACGTGACCGAGGAACAGATCGCCTTCATGCTGTCGAAAATTCCAATGGGCCGCATGGGTTCGGTGGACGAGATTGCCGCCATGGTTGCCTGGCTGAGTTCGTCTGAATGTTCCTATTCCACCGGTGCGGTCTTTGACATTTCCGGCGGTCGCGCGACCTATTGACCGGGTCTTTGTCCGGTTCCGGGCTTGAAGCTGTGAAAGCGTCTGATCCAGTGGTCTGAAAACATCTCAGGCGGCAGCGGCTGGTCGAACCAGGGGGCGAACTCGTCTCGCCACTTGGCCAGCTGCGCCTCGGTGACCTCTGACCAGTCCCCGACAATGGCGACGGGCAGGCCGTCATAGAGCGGGTCCATCTCGCAGGATTTCACGATCGGAATCGAGCGCAGGATCAGCGCCTCATAGGTGCGGTGGCAGTCGATCGAGTTGCCACGCGGAGATGCTTCGAACGCTGCTTCCTGGTGGCGTTTCCAGACCGTGTTGCGTGGTGCTTGTATCGGTTCCCAGACCATGAACGGCTTGTCTTTCAGCGCATCGCGCGCTTCGGCGCGTGCCAGGGCGCGTTTCTGGGCATGGGGGTGGCGCAGGAACGTGTCCATGTTGAGGTGAAAATTCGCGTAGACCTTCAGGGGGCGTTCGCGGATAGGGGCGATGTCACGGCGAATGCGGTTCATCGCCGCCTGTTGCTGGGCGGGAGAGGCGGGCAACCCCATGTCGCGGCTCTGGTTCGGGCTTTCCGGGTCGAGCTTGTGATAGTTCAGACCCAATGGCAGCGGGGTGATCTTGCCGGTTTCGAGAACCTCGGCGGGAAACTCGAAATTCTCGATGAACCAGTGCAGCACATTGGGATTGCCCAGCACCGCCGCATGGTCGAACCCGGCGGTCGAGTTGTTTTCCCGCGCGGTCACAAGGACGAACCGGCCTCGCATGCGGGGCAGGAACTCGGTGATGAAACGCGGCACGTGCATGGTGTTCACCCAGACCACGGTGCCGTCGGCATGCGGACCGGTGAATCCTTGGGGGGGCTCGTCGTCGAACTCGTCCCAGATCACGTCGCAGCCGTCGCGCATCACGGTGGACGAGACATACATGCGCCGCGCCTCGTGCGCCAATTCCTCGGGATCGAAGTCGGGCAGGGCCGAACGGCGGTGCCATGTCGGGTCCAGTGTCCGTTGCACCAGTTTCCGGGTGGGATTGTGACGCCAGACGACGACAAACAGCGCGCCCAGCCCGGCCATGAGAAGCCACCAGATCACGCGACAGGCCCGCAGGTTAAGAAACTGGTGAAGAAATGCGCCATGCCTGCCCTTTGCCGATTGCCTTGCCGACCATCATGGCCGCAATGTCCGCGAGGGCCAAGCCCCAAGCCGGAAGGCACGTGTCAGGAAGCGGTTTCCTCGGCCATTGTGTCGGTGCGCATGCGGATCAGTTGTTGCAGGATGTTGGCATAGTTTGCCTCGCCCTGTGCGCCGGTAATCAGGTGCTGTGCCTCAAACACCATCGCCGGAACGCCAGATATGCCGCGGGACGTCCAGAAGGTTTCCTTTTCCCGAACCTCGTCTGCATATTGGCCACTGTCCAGCACTTGGCGAGCCTGATCCGCGTCAAAGCCGGCTTTGTTTGCAACATCCACCAGAACCGCGCGGTCCGAGACATCGCGCCCCTCGCTGAAATAGGCGGCAAACAGCGCCTGTTTCAGATCATGTGTCTGTCCCGACAGCGACGCCCAGTGCAACAGCCGATGGGCGTCGAACGTGTTGTAAATGCGGCTGTCATCGCGCCATTGGAAGGGGAACCCTAGCGTCTCGCCGAGATCGGACAGTCTTTGACGGGCGCGGGCGGAATCCTCGGCCGATGAGCCGAATTTGCGCATGATATGCTCGCGGATGTTCTCGCCTTCTGGCGCCATCTGGGGGTTCAGTTCGAACGGGTGCCAATAGACGTCAACCGCAATCCCGGTCTCGGCGCTGGCCTTGGCAAGCTGGCGATAGCCGATGACGCACCACGGGCAGACAACATCAGAAACAATGTCGACGCGGATCGGGTCTTGCATGGCGGGCTCCTTATGGTGTGGGTCTTCAGATGGGGGTTTGCGCGGCAAAATCAACTGCGTGCCCAGGCGACCTTAGGGCAGGATGGTCAGCCAGAACCAGATCGACAGGATCGAAGCCGCGGTTCCGACAAGCACCGAGGATGCCGCCACGCGCTGGGCCCGGCCATAGATCGCGGCAAAGAGATAACAGTTGATCCCCGGCGCCATGGACGCGGTTAGAACGGCCGAGCGGAACGCCTCTTTTGACAGGCCCACGGCGCTGCCCATAACCCAGACAATCGCCGGGTGCAGGACCAGCGAGACCAGACAGACAAAGGCAATGGCCCGCATGTCGCCTTCGGGCCGATAGCGGAACAGGACGCCACCGATGGCAAACAGGGCGGCGGGCAGGGCGGCACGGGCGATCAGATCAACGCCGACCTGGATCGGTTCGGGTGTTGGGAACCCGCTGAGATTGACGACAAAGCCAAGCGTGATACCGACGATCAGCGCGTTTGAAAACATCGCTTTCAACACGGTCGGCACAATAGCGCGCGCCGATTTTCCGCGCGCCCGGACCACCTCCATCACCGCGATCCCCAGCCCGTAGCAGAACGGTGCGTGGATCGACACGATGGCGTAGTTCGCGGTCAGGGCATCGGGGCCATAGGCGCGCTCGGTTATGGCGAGGCCCAGTAGAAGCGAGTTCGAAAACAGGCAGCAGAAACCGATGGCGACGCAGTCTTCCCAATCGCGCCTGAACAGGAATCGTGCCCCGAAAAGGCCAATCAGGAACCCGGCCAGCGCCCCGGTGTAGAAGGACAGAAACAGAGCCGGGTCCATTTCGGCGGACAGGTCCAGCCCCGAGATCGCCTTGAACAGCAGGACCGGCACCGCGAACGTTGACGCAAAACGCATCAGCCCGTCGACCTGGATTTCCGTGAACAGGCCACGCCAGGAAACGACATAGCCAAAGCCGATGACCAGAAAGACCGGAAGGATGACTTCGATCAGCGCCTGCATCTAAAGATCATAGACAATCCGCATGCCGTCATAGGCAGGCGTGATGTGATCCGGCGTTTCCGCCGAAACCGTGTCATAGTCCAGGTCGTTATGCATATTGGTCAACACCGCACGGCGAGGCGCGACCTGGCGGATCCACTCAAGCGATTTCTCAAAATGCGCATGGGTGGGGTGCGGTGCGCGGCGCAGCGTGTCGAGAACCCAACAATCCAGCCCCTGCAACTGGGTCCAGGCCTCGTCATAGATTTCGGCCACGTCAGGCATGTAGCAAAGGCCCTCGACCCGGAAGGCCAGCGCGTCCATCGAACCGTGGTTGACCCTGATCGGGGTCAGTTCGATCATGCCACCCTCTCCGGTGACCTCGATGTCGCCCTTGATCGTATGCATGTCGAGAATCGGCGGATAGGGAGAGTCGTCGGGCTGTACGAAGGCATAGTCGAAGCGCGAATAAAGCGCCTGTTGAGTCGGGCCGTCAGCCCAGACCGGGATGCGTTTGCGCATGTTGAAGACCACCATGCGCAGATCGTCGATCCCGTGGACGTGATCAGCGTGGGAGTGTGTATAGACCACCGCATCCAACTCTCCCACATCTGCGGCCAGAAGCTGGGCACGCATGTCGGGAGAGGTGTCGATCAGAACGCGAGTCGTGCCAGCCTCGGATTCCCGTTCGATCAGCATCGAGCAGCGCTGGCGGCGGTTCTTGGGGTTCTCGGGGTCGCAATCGCCCCACAACCCGCCAAGACGCGGCACCCCGCCGGACGAACCGCAGCCAAGAATGGTGAAGATCAGCCGCGCGCTCATGCGGCCTCGGCAAATGCGGCTGCCTTGGAAAACAGACGATTGAAATTGGCCTGCGTCTGGGCGGCGAAGGCGGCATAGTCCATCCCGAACACCTCGGCCCCGACGCGGGCGGTGTGGGCGACATAGGCCGGTTCGTTGCGCTTGCCGCGATGGGGCGGCGGCGCAAGATAGGGGGCGTCGGTCTCGACAAGGATACGGTCAACCGGGGCGGCTGCGAAGATGTCGCGCACTTCCTGACTGCGGGGAAAAGCGGCAATGCCCGACATCGACAGGTAGAAGCCAAGATCGACCATCTTCTGTGCCAGCTCTGGACCCGAGGAATAGCAATGCATAACGCAGGTATAGGCACCTGCGTTGAATTCCTCGGTCAGGATTTGCGCCATGTCGTCGTCAGCGTCCCGGCTGTGGATGATCAGCGGCAGCCCGGTCTGGCGTGCAGCCTCGACATGGATGCGCAGGCTGTCCTGCTGGATGGCTTTGCTTGCGGCGGTGTAGTGATAATCCAGACCGGTTTCGCCGATGCCGACCATCTTGGGGTGCCGAGCGATTTCAACCAATTGCTCAACCGTGGCCAGCGGCTCGTCGGCGGCGCTCATCGGGTGGGTGCCGGCGGCATAGAAAACAGGGGCGTGGGCCTCGGCAATGGCGCGGACGGTTGGTTCGTTGCGCAGTCGCGTGCAGATAGTCACCATGCGTGTCACCCCTGCGTCCGCAGCGCGGGTCACGATATCGGCGTGCTGGCCGTCGAAATCGGGGAAATCAAGGTGGCAATGGCTGTCGGTGATCTGGGGCGTGTCGGTCATCGGATACGGGCTGCGGTGGATTGGATCTTGAAAACCGTATCTAGGACCAGCGCCGCAGGGTCAAGGTTGACGGCCCGGCCATGTTGCATCCGGCCAGAGATCTCTTGTGCGATTTCCGCCCAGTTGCGCGCCGCCCCTGCGTGGGGGGCCAGCGCCGTCAAAACTTGTGCCTCGTTTGGTGCGGCCTCGGTCAACGGCGGCTGCCCGGTTGCTCCGGTGCGGGCAAGTCGGGTCAGGAACAGGTCGGTGAGAGTGACCAACAGGTCGACCTTGTCTTCGGCCCCACGCATCGCAGTCGCGTTGGCCAGGTCCAGTGCGCGTTGACGGTCGATCCGCGGGGCTTCGGCGAAAATCGACACCAGCTCGGCATAAAGTTTCAACCCGCCCAAGAGTTCCAGCCTGATCGCCTCGCCTACTGACCCGGCGGAGAGTTCCGCCAGTGCGATGCCGTTTTTTGTCTCGATCCCCGCCTGATCCAGCGCGGCGGTCATGTTTTCGGGCGAAAGCGGCGACAGGCGCAATTCGCGGCAGCGCGAGCGGATCGTGGGCAACAGGCGGGACGGCTGATGCGAGATCAGCAACAGGAACGTGTCCTCGGGCGGTTCTTCGAGCAGCTTCAATAGGGCGTTGGCCGCCGAGACGTTCATCTCGTCAGCGCAATCGACGATCACCACACGCCGCCCGCCATCCGCTGCCGACAGCGCAAAAAAGCTTTTCAGCCGTCGCACTTCGTCGACGGTGATCTGGCTTTTCAACTTGCCGGTTTTTTCGTTTACGGGGCGGCGGAGCGCAAAAAGGCTGGGTTCGGAGCCGGCACGAATACGGCGGGAGACCGGGTGTTCGTCGTCGATGTGCAGCGTGTCCGGGGCAGGGGGCGCATCGCCGAACAGTCCACCTTCGTCCGGTTTCGGAGTGGCCAGAAGAAAACGCGCGATTTTCCACGCCAGCGTCGCCTTGCCGACCCCGCGCGGCCCGGTAATCAGCCAGCCATGGTGCAGACGGCCAGAGCGATAGGCGTCCAGAAACGCCGCTTGCGCCGCGTCTTGCCCAAACAGCGTTACGGTGTCGCGCGGGTGCGGTGCGCCCTCGATCCTGTCGGGTTCCGGGATTTCTTCGGTCATGACAATTCAGCCTCGACCGTCGTCAGAACCTCTCGTGCAACGGCTTCGATAGCTTGGTCGCCGTCGATGACGCGGAAACGGTCGGCGAACTCATTGGCCAGCGCAAGGAACCCGGCGCGCATCTGGGCCTGCAACTCGGTTCCGAAATCCTCGAACCGTTCTTCGGCGGTCTGGCGGCCCTTGGCACGGGCGTGGCCCTTGTCGGGATCCATGTCGATCAGGATGGTCAGGTCGGGCTCGCGTCCGATCATCAGCGAGTGCAACTGGTCGACAATGCCGCGCAGGTCGCCGCGCGACAGGCCCTGGTACATGCGGGTCGAATCCGCGAACCGGTCGCAGATCACCACTTTTCCAGCCGCGAGCGCAGGCAGGATCGTGCGTTCCAGGTGGTCGCGTCGGGCGGCGGTGAACAGCAGGATCTCGGTCTCGGCAGACCAGCGGTCAGGGTCGCCTTCCAGCACCAGTGCACGGATTTCCTCGGCCCCGGGGCTGCCGCCGGGTTCGCGGGTCAGCACCACGTCATGCCCGGATGCACGCAACGCATCGGCCAGCATCCGGGCCTGCGTTGACTTGCCCGAGCCGTCGATGCCTTCGAAGGTGATAAAACGGGCGGGACGGGTCAACTTGGCTGCTCACCAACAAGCCCGAACTGCGAAATCAGCATCTGTGCGGCGGTCCGAATCTTGACGGTGAACCCACCTGCGCCAACCGCTTTTTCGGCCACCAGCGGAACGCGGATTTCCGGCAGACCTTCGGGGCGCAGCACCAGATCGGCCAGTTTTTGACCCTCGGCGATCGGTGCGGCAATGGGGCTGTCATAGATGACCTCGGCCGGCACGTTCTCGGTCGAGAGAATCGGCAACAACAGTGTCATGTCCTTCTCGGGCACCAGAGCCACTTTCTTGGACTGCCCCATCCAGACCTCGGCTTCCGCGATCCGATCACCCTTTCTGGCCAGGGTCGTTTCGGTGAACTGTCGGAAGGCCCAGTTTACGATCTGTTCGGACACCTCAGCGCGGTCGGCGGCGCTGTCGAGGCCGGAAATGGCGAAAATCACCCGCCGGTTGCCTTGCCGCGCCGAACCGACAAGCCCATAGCCCGCCTCAGTCGTGTGGCCGGTCTTGAGCCCGTCCGCACCGATGTTAAGTTTCAAGAGCGGATTGCGGTTCTCAGTGTTCTTGGGCGCGCGCCCGTCAAAAGCAAATTCGGTTTCCGAGAACATCGGATAGAATTCCGGGAAGTCGGTGATGATCCGGTTCGCCAGCAGAACGAGGTCGCGCATCGACATCACATGTCCCGGCGCGGGCCAGCCGTTTGAATTGGCAAAGGTCGAATTGGTCATGCCCATGTTCCGCGCCTTCCGCGTCATCAGGCGGGCAAAACCGGCCTCGGTCCCATCGGGGCTGAGGGCTTCGGCAATAACAACGCAGGCGTCGTTGCCCGACAGGACGATGATCCCGCGCAACAGGTCTTCGACCTTCACGTTGTCGCGGGTGTCAAGGAACATGGTGGAACCGCCATAGGACTGGGCGTGCCGAGACACCGGCAGGGTCTCTTGTGTCGAAAGCCGCCCCTCGCGGATCGCATCAAAGGCCATGTAAAGGGTCATCAGCTTCGACATCGAGGCCGGCGGTAAGGGGGTGTCAGCCTCTTTTGCCATCAGGATGGTGCCGGTGGTCTGGTCGATGACAAAAGCCGCGCGTGCCTTGGTCTCGAACGCCTGAGCCGAAGTCGTGTGAAGGGACAGGACCAGGACCATCGACAGACATGTGATCAGGGCTGCGGCAGGGCGTTTCAGCGGGCGGAACACGACAACTCTCCGTCAGTTCGTCACGGCATAGGCATCGGTGAAGCCCGCACCGTGGATTTTCTTCATCAACTCGTTCTTTTCGGACCGGTTCTGCGCCGGGCCAACCAGCACGCGCCAGTATTTCTTGTCCTTCACGCTCTGGTCCTTGACGATGGGCACCATGCCCGCGGTCCGCATCTGACCGGCGGCGGTCTGAGCGTTGGCCTCGACGCTGAAGATGCCAATCTGGATAAAAGGTTTTTCAAGCGACGACGCCTTGGGCGTGGCTTTGGGGGCTGGCGCCTCAGCGACAGGGGCGGCCGCGATTGGGGCTGGGGCCGCAGTTTCCTCTGCGGCCTCGGCATTCGCGATCGCCGCTTCCGCGGCAGCGACCGTGCCAAGCGCTTTTGTCGCGACCTCGGCACCACTGTCGCTTGCCGGGATTTTCGCAGCTTTCGCGGCCTCAGTCGATTTCTTGGTTTCGGTCTTTTTGGAAGCGTCGGACTCTTTGGGGGGTTCGGTTGCGGCCGGGGTGACTTCGGGCTCTTTGGCCACTTCTTCGCGGCGCAGAGCCGTCACGTTCAGTTCAACCGGCTGTCCCGCAAGCATACCGAGGGCCGAAGCTGCGTCAGATGAAACCTGCAAGCGCGGGCCGGGAATTGCCCGTTCACGCCGGAACAGCGCGCCGATGACGAATTTGCCGTTCGAATTGTTGCGGATAATGACCCGTTCCGGGTCCTTGGCATCCGGGTGCGCAACCCAGACCCCGCCCAGGCTGGGACGCCCATCCCAAAGCCCGGCTTCATTCACCTGGAACACCTCTGGGGCTTCTACATCACGCTCGACAATCTTGGTCGAACGCTGCTGGGTCCCGTCCTCGTCTGCCACGGGCGCAGTCTGGAACGGGTTCAGGCCGTCCCCTTCCTCGCATGCGGCGAGAAACGCAAATGCGCAAAGAGCGGCCATCGAAACCGCGCCTTTGGCCCAGCGGCGCCCCGGTTGGAGTGAGTGTGTCATTGCAAGCCCTCTGCCCTATGCCCTCGGGACCGGTTTGACCGGTCTTCCCTTTGGTCCCGCTCCCCAAAGGGACCACGTTATCGCGCAGTCTAGCGAGGGCAGGCGCACAATAAAAGCCGCGCGTTGACCGATCGGCAATTTTCCCCGCCATTCCTCTTGCAGCCCGTCCTCTGGCAGATTAGGGAGGTCGCGCCGGAGGAGTGGCAGAGTGGTCGAATGCACCGGTCTTGAAAACCGGCGAGGGTTAACGCCCTCCGTGGGTTCGAATCCCACCTCCTCCGCCACCACACAGTTTATTCCAATTTCTCCTGATTGCGAAAACCCGTATTTGTCATTTTATTTAAGTGCTTTGCCTGGTCGTCGCGTTTCTCTTGCGTTTCCTTCGGTTTTATTCAATTCTGTTCCTTGAGTGGTATGGAATGTGGTATGACGAATGCCTCTTTCGGGGAAGCTGACCAAAAAGCTAGTGGAGAATCTCGGCGCTGGGCGTCACGGCGATGGCAACGGATTGTATCTGGTCGTCGATCCATCCGGCGCGCGGCGCTGGATTGTTCGGGTGGTGGTCAAAGGCCAGAAGAACAAGAACGGCGCACCACTGCGTACTGACTTTGGATTGGGCAGTGCCGAGCTAGTGATGCTGAACCAGGCAAGGGAACGTGCACTCGAGTATCGACGCATGGCGAGGCAGGGGCTCAATCCGCGGTTTAATGCTAGGCAAGAGGTCCCGACTTTTGAGGAGGTTGCCCAACAAGTGCATATTGATCGGCTTCCAACCTGGAAAAACGCCAAGCACGGACAGCAATGGATCAATACGCTGCGTGATTATGCTTTTCCCAAAATCGGACGAATGCCGGTCGATGCGATTGGACAGCCTGAGGTGCTGATGTGCCTCTCCCCGATCTGGACCGAGAAACACGAGACCGCGCGACGGTTGTCCCAACGCATGAAGGTTGTTCTGGACGTGGCCAAGTCGAAGGGGTTCCGGAGCGGCGAGAACCCTGTGACGTCGATAAAGGACGCCCAGGTCTTGCCGAAGGTCAAAGCGAAGCCGAAGCATCACAAAGCTATGCGCTGGCAAGATGTACCAGACTTCTACGGCAAACTGCGCACGCGCAATGCCATGGCGGCGAAGGCATTGATGTTCACTTGCCTTACGGCGTCGCGAACCAGCGAGGTTTTGGGTATGCGCTGGGCGGAGATTGATTTTGAAGAGCAGGTGTGGACCTGCCCGCCCGAACGCATGAAGACCGGGAAAGAGCACCGGGTCCCTTTGACCGATGAGATGGTCGCGATCGTGGAGCCTTTGCTGGCCATGCGGTCGGATTACGTCTTTGAAGGTCAGAAGCGTCATCAGCCGCTATCCAATATGGCGATGTTGATGCTGTTGCGGCGCATGAACGCTGAGGGGGCAACCGTGCATGGGTTTCGATCCACCTTTAGAGACTGGGCGGCGGAATGCGCGGATGTCCCTCGCGAGGTGGCCGAGAAAAGCCTCGCGCATACGGTTGGGAGCGATGTTGAGCGGGCGTATGCGCGTTCCGATCTCCTCGACAAGCGCCGCGAACTGATGAATGCATGGTCGCAATTCGTCGCATCCGGTCGCGCTGCGGAGGTGTCATGATTCACACGATCTCTGTTAATCATGAGGAGCTGTTTTTCCTCGAACTGTTTCGTGTTGCGCTCAGCGAAGACAACATCGAGGACCGATTGACGGCCATTCAGTGTGTCAAACATGACGTTGTTGCTAACCAGATAGAGCTGTTCGAAGAGAGGGTTGGCCGCGGTTGGGGTAAAGCTCCGGAAAATGCTGACTTTGCCGAGTGGATGCGGAGCACGTCACCCAAACGCCATGAGGCGCTCTACGCACTGACCCGAGTGTTTGATCGCTACGATGGAGGGAACGAACGCAGGCTGAATGTCGCAGAGCATGTTGGCTTGCTAGCTTATCTTTCCATCCATGATGGCAAGCTCAAAGGCGTCCAAACACCTTCCGGATTGATCCACCAAGTCACCGAGATTGGAAGAAACAGCGGGACACATGGCGCACGCGACCACGATACCGTTCGCAAGTCCTGGCAAACCTATCGCGGTGTTGTGCATCTCGGGATGGCGCTGGACATCTGTGAGCAGCAATCCTTGCCCGCCACCAATGTGCTTCCACTGGCCGAGGAGATTCGGCAGGCTCTCTCGGAAAACTGTCCCAAGAACACAAAAGACCCCTATGTGCCTACTGCCGAGCAGATTTCTTTTGTATTTGAACCAATGACTTAACCTCCCCGATTTGAAGGTCGGGGACTGCACTCATACCGCGGAATGTGAGGGTTTAGCGGCTGTAATCGAATGCAGCCGGAAAGCTCTCAATCATGTCCAAACTGTTTGACGACAATCGCACCTATGTGTTGGGCGATCCCGAGCTCGAACTTTTCGGTGACCGCGCAAAGCTGGCGCAGTGGCGTCACAAGAATAAAGGCCCGGCGTTCTATCGTCTTGGCCGCAAGATTGTCTATCGCGGCTCTGATCTGAATGCCTGGGCCGAAGCGCACCGAGTTGTTCCGGCGGGGCGGGATTGAGCAGATGTCGCCGACGAAAATCGATCCGAACAATGCGCTTCGCGACATGTTTGACTTTGAGACGGAAATCAAGGTGTCTCAAGGTGACCGCGAGCGTCCTTCGAAAGCGCCACCGGCCGGTCGCCGGAAGCGTCGTAAACAGCCTGCTGCGTCGTCAAAATACCTCTCCGTGAAAGCTGTTGCTCACCGCTTCGGGGTGCACAAAGCCACTATTTGGCGTTGGTTCGCAAATAATCCGGACTTTCCCGAGCCGGTGAAGCTGTCGGCGAAGACGACTCGTTGGCGCGAGGAAGATCTCGAGGAATACGAACGTCGACTCGCCCGGGCTGCAAAGTGCCGCGCACAGGAAGCCAACTCCAAGACGGGAGCGAAGCCGTGAGTCGCTCCTACAAGGATGTTCATCTCAAGAAGCATTATGTTTACTCCGTCGATGAGCTCATGGCGGAATGCGATGTGGTGCGCAACACTGTCTCGAACTGGCGACGAGATGGGTTACGGGCGTCTGATGACAATCACCCTTTGATGTTCAACGGAGCGGAGGTAATCCGTTTCCACAAAAAGCGGCGGGCAAGAACCAACTCTCCCTTGCGTGTGGGTCAGTTCAAATGCGTGGCCTGCAAGGGCCGTGTTTTTCCAGACATCGAGTCCGTTCAAATAGACCAATCCAGTAGCGGCTCGTGTTTGGCTTTCGGGCAGTGTCCGGACTGCGGAACACGGGTTAGGAAGCGTTTGACTGCGACCAATTGCGACAAAATCAAAGTCTGCATCGATACCAATACCAGCCTGGACTCCCTAGACGAAGAAATAGAGGAGACCCCGGTTAGTATTGTGAATGATGGGCATTGCGAGAACGAGACATTTTCCAAACCAAATGATCGCATCATCCACGCATGGCTGGCTCGTGCTGGCTGTTGGGACGTCAAAACGACGGATGCCAAGAATGCGACCATTCGAACCTTCGAGACGTTTTGCCACGAAAAGTGCTTCTCGAAGCTGAATGTGTCGGACGTTGGCGGCTTCCGAGAAGAGTTGAAGCGAAGTGTTGACCCGGCCTCTCAGCATCTCCACCGTCCGCCACAAGGCATCCCACTTGCGAGGTTTTCTTTCCTGGTTGATCAATCAGGATGGGTACAAGGGGTTGAACAGATCTTTGTCTGATTACCTTCAACTTCCCAAGCGGTTCAGTGCCGCCCCTTTGAACACAGACACACGGTACGTGCCGACAGTTCCCGACGCTCTGAAAATGCTCACGGAAATGCCAACTGGAACCATCAAGGAACGCCGAGATCGTGCCATGGTCGCCATTGCGTTCCTCGGCGCTTTGCGTGCCGATACGGTCACGTCGCTTTGGCTGAAACACGTAAACTTTGATACCCGTCTCATTTACCAGAATGCCAGCGAGGTGCGCGCCAAGAACGGGAAAAGCCTCAAGGTAGAGTTTTTCCCGATGCCCGAAGAGTTTGAGAAGGCAGTGAGAGACTGGAAGGAGGAGCTTCTGGAACTAGGGTTTACAGACAAAGACGCGTTGTTTCCCGACGAAAGCAACCTGCCCGCGGATCACATCGGTGAAGATCGAGATCCGGTGCCCGTCATGTCTTCGACACATGCAATTGCCAACGCGTTCAAGATTGCATCGAAACCCTTGGGCCAAACGGTGACGCCACATAATGCAAAGCACTGCATCGGTAATCTTGGTGTCGTTATGTGCCCTAGGCTCAGGACCCATTGATTTCCGCCGTTCGGCGTGATTCATCGCGCATAAAACAAGCGGTGAACATGTCTGACCTTTTCTGGCTGAGCGACGAGCAGATGGCCCGTCTGGAACCCTTCTTCCCAAAGTCCTATGGGAAACCCCGCGTCGACGATCGGCGCGTGCTGAGCGGCATTGTCTTCATCAATCGCAATGGGTTACGGTGGCGCGACGCGCCCAGGGAATACGGACCGCACAAGACACTTTACAATCGCTGGAAACGGTGGAGCGACAAGGGCATCTTCGCCGAGATGCTGATTGGTTTGGCCGCTGATCATGGTGAAGAGAAGACGGTCATGATCGACGCAACATATCTCAAAGCTCATCGCACGGCGTCCAGCCTTGCGGTGAAAAAGGGGGGCGTGGCCGTCTGATCGGTCGAACCAAGGGCGGTATGAACACAAAGCTGCACGCTATCTGCGACAGCCAAGGGCGCCCTCTGAACCTCTTTGTGACTGCCGGTCAGGTCAGCGATTACATCGGCGCACGAGCTTTGGTGGGCAGCTTGCCAAACGTCAAGTGGCTGCTCGGCGACCGGGGTTATGACGCTGATTGGTTCAGAGAATCGTTGCAAGACAAAGGGATACGCGCCTGCATGCCTGGTAGAAAGCAGCACAAGAAAACCGTCAAATACGACAAGCGCAGATACAAGCGGCGCAACCGCATCGAGATCATGTTTGGCAGACTTAAAGACTGGCGGCGGGTGGCAACACGATACGACAGGTGCCCAAAGGTCTTCCTGTCGGCAATCGCGTTGGCAGTCCTCGTCATTTACTGGCTATGAGTCCTGAGCCTAACAACCATTCTATCTGTCTCCGTTTGGAAACATCGACACGCCTTGCGCAGAGCATCACGCGTCGGGGCGCTGGCACAAAAACGGGTGGTTCGACGCATCTTCAACTCGATCAGAAACGGTATAGCGAAAAAGAATACTCAAGCGCTGCATTTGGACATCGTGCCTTTCTATGATCTCAGAACTTTTCACGGCAAGGAATGGCTCGACGCCACGAGTTTAGCGATCCAATTTCTCCTCGGGAAGACGAAGTCCTAAGAATTTTTTGATTCCAAGTTGGGGATGCACTTTGGCTTCGAACCAGCGTGATGATCCAAAACTCCCATGGCGATTTACCCCTAGGCGCAAGACAATCCATTCACACTTGAATTGCATGGGCCGTCATTAGAATTATCAGAGCCTGTCGGCCTCTAGACAGACGGGCTTTGCATCGTTGTCGGGATGTTTTCTTTGAAGATGATCCGTGGTTCGATGAATTTCCGCATCAGGGTCGGCAACGACGTCGCGATGGACCCCAATAGCGCAATAACAGCTTGTTCAGCGATCAGCCGCGCGTTCTGATCGATGACGGCGTCCACCGTTCCGTCCAACAGAAACTTACGAGATTCGTCGGTATGGTCGTGACAGATAAAGACGACCTCTTGCGCGCGCCCGGCTTCCTTCAATGCCTGAGCCACTCCCGACCGACCGCCCCCGACACAATATAGCCCTGATATTCCCGGATCTTCGGCAAGCAGCGATTTCACAAGATCATAGCTTTCAGTTCGGCCATCCTGCACCTCGCCGGAACTGGTGACGGTGATTCCCGGAAACTCCTCTTGCAGGATCGAGCGATACCCCATCTCACGCTCTTCATGGCCGCGATACCGACGTGATCCGAGAATGATGCCGACACGTGCCGGACGCTTTCCGATAAGCCTGCCAGTCAGCAATCCGGCAACCCGTCCGGCGGCTACATTGTCGACCCCGACATAAGCCGCGCGCGGGATCGAGGGCACGTCGGACGCGATGGTCACAACCCGAGTGCCGGTCTGAGTCAGATCCTTAAGCAGCTCACGAGTGCGGGGGTGGTCGGTCGCGACGACTCCGACGCCACTGGTGCTTGGGGATAATTCGGCTGCGGCTTCCTCAAGGTGTTCCGGTTCCAACCCCTTCAGCTGATGCAGTTTGACCGATGCGACCAGTGGCAACCGGTCGCAGAAATCCTCGATCTGATAGGCCAACTCACGAAGAAAGGCGTTGGTGCCGATCGGCATCAGAAACTCAAGTTGCGCCGGTTGTGCGGGCATCGGGGTGCTGTCTTCCTCGGGTAGGTAACCAAGGTCGCGTGCCACAGACAGGACCTTGTGTCGCGCGGAGGCGCTGACTCCTGGGCGATTGTTGAGAACCCGGTCAACGGTCGCCGTGGACAACCCTGACCGGTCCGAAATGGTTTTGATGGTAGCCTTTTTCATCACATCCTCCGATGCTGTTTGATGTTCTACGGGAAAAAATGAATCAAGAAAATATGTGATTTGATGTTTTTTGATGTTTTTCTGATTTGAGTGTTTGCATCCTTCCCCGATAGGAGTCTCGCAAGACAACGGGAGGACACCGTGAAAAGATTCGAAGGACGTCGCATTCTGGTGACCGGAGCTGCCGGCGGGTTGGGGACGGCACTTTGCGCCCGGCTTGTCGCGGAAGGTGCACATGTTATCGGCACTGATGTATCAGCGAAAAAGCTGGCCGGTTTGGAGGCGTCGATAGCTTCGAATGCAGGCACACTAACGACCGCCTGCATTGATCAGTCGGATCCGAAGGCCGCAGGTCAGGCCGTCAAGACAGTTATCGCGACCCAGGGGAAAATCGACTCGCTTGTCAACAACGCCGGCATCTACCCCAAGGCGACAGCCGAGGAACAGGACGTTGACGAAATGAGAAATGTGATTGATGTCAACGCTATAGCGGCAACATCGATCATGGGAGCCGTGGTTCCCGACATGCGCCGCGCGGGATTTGGCCGGATCATCAATGTGTCCTCGATCACCTTTTCGCTCGGATTTGCCGAACTGTCGGCATACGTCGCGTCAAAGGGCGCATTGATAGGGTTGGCGCGGGTCTGGGCACGCGAGCTGGGCCCTGACGGCATTACTGTAAACTGCATATCGCCCGGTGCGTTCCAGACCGATGCCGAGAAAATCCACCCTGACCCCGAGGGCTACAACCGCTTCGTTCTGGATCAGCAATCGATCAAGCGGCGGGGCACTCCGGAAGATTTCGCGCATGCCGCTGCATTTCTTCTGGATGCCGAAAGCGGCTTTGTAACGGGACAGAATTTCCTGATTGACGGCGGATGGGTGATGCAATGAGCGGAACAGTTGATTTTGAAGTTGATGGGTTTGTCGCGACGATCACCCTCAATCGGCCCGAAAAGCTGAACGCGGTCAGCCGCGAGATGGCGCGGCAGATGGATGTGGCGGTCGCGCGTTGTAACTCTGAGGATATCCGCGCTGTGATCTTCACGGGCGCCGGCGACCGAGCTTTCTGCGCCGGCACCGACGTGAAGCAGCTGGACGAGTTCGACACGATCTGGGGCATTCGCAACCGCGAGGACTATTGCGCCGCCGTGCGCCGTATCCGCCGCCCCGTGATCTGCGCGATCAATGGTTACGCGTTGGGCGGCGGGCTGGAAATGGCGATGGGGGCGGATATCCGCATCGCGTCCGAGACCGCGAAGATCGGCGCACCAGAGATCAAGCTCGGCTGGATTGGTGGCGGCGGAATGGCGGTGCACCTGTCACGCTCGGCGGGTATGTCAAACGCGGCTTTGATGTTGATGACGGGTGACCCGATAGATGCTGAAACCGCCTGCAAGTGGGGGCTGGTCAGCGAGGTCTGTGCGCGCGACGCGCTGTTGCCCCGCGCCCGTGAGATAGCTGCCGCGATTGCCGCGCGAGCGCCCATTGCCGCCGAACACGCCAAGCTGAACCTGGATGCGGCGGCCAACATGCCCGCCGATCACGCAATGCGCTACGAGCTGGACCTGCAAACCGTGGCTTTCGCCACGGAGGATGCCGACGAAGGCCGCAAAGCCTTTGCCGAGAATCGACCCCCGAACTTCAAACGGCGCTGAGCGTCGCCATCACTCACGTTTCAAATAGGGAGGAACCAACATGAAACGTATTTTGACTGCCGCCGTCTGTGCGGCTGCGCTGGCCGGACCGGCCATGGCTGAAAACAAGCAGGTTTTCTACTTGCTGAGCCATGGCGGAGAAAGCGACCCGTTCTGGATCGACTGGAACGCCGGTGTTCAGAATGCCTGCGAGTTGATGCAGGTCACTTGCAACGTGTCTTTTGCCGGCGGTGACAGCGCCGTGCAGAAAGAGGCATTCAACGCTGCAATCGCGTCCGAGCCTGACGGCATTGCCACCACCTCGGCCCAACCGGGTCTATGGTCGGAAGAAGTCAAGTTGGCCAAGGGCAACGGTATCCCTGTGGTCTATTTCAACACCGATGACCCGGATACAGGCCGCGACGCCTATGTGGGTGCCGACCTGCGCGGCGCCGGAGTGCTGTGGGCCAACTATCTGGTCGACAAGGGCCTCGTGAAAGAAGGCGATCACGTCTTCCTGCCCGTTGAGGTGCCTGGCGCGTCGTATCAGCAGCTTGAAACCGAGGGTATCGCATCCGTGTTCGACCCGCTGGGCATCACATATGACGTGGTCGATGCTGGTGTCGATCCGGCAGGCGTCATCAACAAGATGGGCGAATACATGATCGCCAATGACGTCGACGCGGTGATTGCCCTTGGCGACCTTGTGGCGTCGTCGGTCAAACGCGTGTTTGACAATGTGGGCGTTCAGCCCGGCTCGATCCCCGTCACCGGCTGGGGCAACTCGAAAGAGACAGCCGAAGCGGTGCGCGATGGCTATGTCAACGCCGCGTTGTGGCAGTATCCGTCGGCACAAGGGTTCATGCCCGTCGCGTTGCTGAAGCTCGCCGCCGACAACAACCCGATCGGCTACAACATCATCACGCTGAATCTTTACGACAAAGACAGCGTCCAGCCGATCCTCGATCTCTATGCAGAGTAATCCGACAATAGCCCCACCCGAGACGGGTGGGGCGCCCCTGCCACCAAAGGGACATAGCACAATGGCCTCCGCCACCATGTCGTCGGCGCTGAAAAAGCCCGAGACCACATCATTCATTATCCTGGTCCTGGTCGTGATCGGCTTTACGCTGGCCAATGACCGGTTCCTGTCACCGCTCAACATCTCGAACCTGCTGGCCTTCATGCCCGAGTTGGGGATCATCGCCTTGGGCATGACCCTATTGCTGACCGCAGGAGAGTTCGACCTGTCCGTCGGCGCAGTCTTTGCCTTCACGCCTGTGTCCACCATGCTGTTGGTGCAGAACGGCGGGGTCGGGCTGGAACTGGCGCTGATCATCGCCTTCGCTGCCACCTTCTGTATCGGGGCGCTGAATGGCATACTTGTCACCAAGATCGGCATTTCGTCATTTCTTGTGACACTGTCGATGCTGCTGATAGTGCGCGGCGCGTCGCTGTTCCTGACCCAGGGCTTCCCGCTGAAAAGCTGGGACGAGGAAAGCTGGATCCGCACAATCCTTGCTGGCAGCTTTTACGTGGGCGGCATCCGCATCTATGCCTCGCTGATCTGGTTTGGATTGCTCAGCCTGTTCGCGCTATATGTGCTGAACGTCGCCAAGGTGGGCAACTGGATCACCGCCATCGGGTCGAACCGCAATGCAGCCGTGGCGCGTGGGGTTCCTGCCGACAAGGTCAAGATCTGGCTGTTTATCGCCACGTCGATGCTGGCGGGTCTGGCAGGCGTAATCTCGTCGCTTCGCATCTCGTCGGCTTCACCGGTCGCAGGCAGCCAATACGAACTGGAGGTGATCGCCATGGTGGTTGTCGGCGGCACGGCGCTGACCGGCGGGCGCGGCACGATCATCGGCACGATCATCGGTGTCCTGATGCTGCGCATCATCCGCAACGGCATCGTGCTGGTGGGTGTCCCGGGCCTCGCGTTCAACATCTTCGTTGGTGTGATCATCCTCGCCATGCTGGTCCTGCACGCAAAGCTGCACAAATCCTCGGAAAGGAAGTGATCATGGGCCATGTCATGAAACTCGAAGGGATCGAGAAGAATTTCGGCTCGATCAAGGCGCTGCAAGGTGTCGATCTGGAGGTGCGCGAGGGAGAGGTTCTGGCGCTGCTTGGCGACAACGGCGCGGGTAAGTCGACGCTGATCAAGACGATCTCGGGCATTTACCCCATCGACGGGGGGCAAATCACGGTGGACGGAAAAGCCGCCCAGATCAACAGCCCGAAAGATGCGATGAATCTGGGGATTGAGACAATCCATCAGGACACGTCGCTTGCCCCTGACCTGTCGATCGCCCGCAACCTTTTCCTGGGTCGTGAACCGGTGACCATTCCGGCTTTGGGGGTCTTTGCGCCTCTGGACCTGACACGGCTCAAGGAAGAGGCCGCGAAGCTCTTGAAGCGGGTCGGGATTTCCAAGAACCTTGATGCCGATGCGCCGGTGGCGTCGCTGTCTGGCGGGGAACGTCAGTCCATCGCCATCAGCCGCGCGATGCAGTTCTTTGCCAAGCTGATCATCCTTGACGAGCCAACCAACAACCTTGGCGTCGAGGAAACCAACGGCGTCCTGAAGTTCATCCGAGAGGTGCGCGAGGCAGGTCATTCGGTGATCTACATCACGCACAACATCCATCACGTGATGAACGTGGCTGACCGCGCCGTGGTCATGCGGCAGGGGCGGATTGTGGCTGACTTGATGATCAAGGACACCGACCTCTTGTCGCTGGAAGCGATCATCATGGGGGCAGAGCCGGAAGAGTTGGCCGCCGAGATGCGCGGGAAGGCACATTGACATGAAGCTTTACGGAGAAACCCTGTCCCGGCGCGAGGTCGCGTCCCGCGCCGGTGACATGTCGCAATTCGCCGGAGTGCGCCTGATGACTCTGGGCGACGGGCTTGAGCGGGGGATTCGCATGCTCGAATTCCGCTCCGGCACGGGGCTGCGCTTCACCGTTCTGGTGGATCGCTGTATGGATGTCGCGGATTGCGACTATCGCGGGATGGCGGTGGGCTGGAACTCCCCGTCGGGCTTTCGCCATCCCGCCCTTCACGAATATGAGGGCGAAGGCGGGCTGGGCTTCCTGCGGTCGTTCTCGGGGCTGATGATCACCTGCGGCATGGATCATATCCTGTTCATGAATGATGTGGATGCAGGCAACTACAACTATGGTCCGCGCCCAACGGCGTCTCATTCGATCCACGGGCGGGCCGGAACCATTCCGGCGCGGCTGACAGGTTACGGCGAACGTTGGGACGGAGACCGTTGTTTCCTCTGGGCCGAAGGCGTGGTGCGGCAGGCGGCGGTTTTTGGCGAATACCTTGAAATGACCCGCCGGATCGAGATCGAGGTGGGCACAAACGACATCCAGCTACACGACGTGGTGCGGAATGCAGGGTTCTACGAGACCCCCCACATGTATTGCTATCACATCAATGTCGGCCATCCGGTTCTGGCTGAAGGCTCGCGTTATCTTGCGCCGATCCATGATGTGGTCTGGGCCGCGCATGAGCAGACCTACCGCGATCAGGGTGTTGGGTATCGCACTTTCCCTGGACCGCAGGACGGTTTCCACGAACAGGTCTGGCAGCATGATATGACGCCCGATACGGACGGGAGTGTTTCTGTCGCGCTGGTCAATGACGCGCTGTCGCTTGGTTTCGAAGTCATCACCCAGAAGGATCAGTTCCCAGCCATGTATGAATGGCAAAACCTGCAAGCCGGGCAATACGCGTTGGGGATCGAACCTTCTACGAACCATGTTCTGGGCAATCAGGCCGCGCGTGACCGCGGTGAAATGATCTGGCTCGGTCATGGCGAGGAACGCCACTATGACAGCACGTTCCGCATCCTCACCTCGAGCGATGAGATCAAGGAAGCCGAAGCGCGCGTGGCGCACCAATCGCAACCCGACGAAGATTTTCCTGCCCTTTCCGGCAATTTTCCCAAAATCGAAGGGCGGCGCGCAATGCGGTCGCCGATGAAGAAAGACAATTGAGATGAGTATCCTCGAAGGTATCCGCGTGCTGGATTGTTCGATCGCCATGGCGGGCCCGTTCGCGGCACAGCGCATGGGCGACATGGGGGCGGATGTGATCAAGGTTGAACCAACATCCGGCGAATGGCAGCGGCACGCTTCGGCTGGCGGGGCGAAAGGCAACAAGGTCAATGTGTCGTTCCTGTCGCTGAACCGGAACAAGCGGTCCTTGTCTGTCGACCTGAAGTCCGACGAAGGCCGCAAGGTGCTGCTGGAAGCGGTGAAAACGGCGGATGTGTTCCTGCAGAATTATCGCCCCGGTGTCGCCAAGCGACTGGGCGTGGATTACGAGACCCTGTCGGCGGTGAACCCCAAGCTGATCTATATCGCCATGTCAGGCTATGGCGAGGACGGGCCCTATGCCATGCGCCCCGGTCAGGACCTGATCCTGCAGGGCATGTCGGGCGCTATGAAGTCGGCGGGCCGCGCTGGCGAGCCGCCCAATGCCGCCGGACAATACCTTGTCGATGCGATCACCGCCTATACCGCGTTCGAAGGCGCGCTGGCGGCGCTGTTCCACCGCGAGCGCACAGGCGAGGGCCAGAAGGTCGAAGTCAACATGTTGGACGCAATTACCGCGCTCCAGATGCAGGAATTGACCGTCTTCACCAAGGGCGGCATCCCGCAGACCCGCAGTGAAGAACCGCATGCGCATGTCTATATTCGCGCGCCTTACGGGGCGTTCCAGACTTCGGACGGGTATATCATCCTGGCCTTTCCGCCGCTGGACGTGCTGGGTGATCTGATCGGCAATGACCGTCTAAAGGAACTCGACGCCGAGACGCATGGGTTCAGTCATCGCGATGAGATCTTCCGCATCACCCGCGAAGCAATGGTAACGCGACCTTCGGCAGAGTGGCTGGACCTGTTTGACAAAGCCGGCATTTGGGCCGGGCCGGTCTATGGTTATGAGGATCTGGTGAATGATCCCCAGATCAAACACAATGGCACATTTGTCGAATACAACCACCCGACCGAAGGCCCTGTTAAGTCGCCAGGCTTCCCGATCCGATTCAGCAAGACCCCAAGCAAGGTGCAACGTGGTGCGCCGCTGAATGGAGAGCACACCGAGGAAGTGCTGCGGGATCTCGGGTTTTCGCAACCGGATATCGACAAACTGGTCGCGGCCGGCGCCGTGTTCGCAGGGAAGACAGCATGACCGAGGTCGTCCGTGGTCTGACTTGGGACCACCCGCGCGGCAAGGACGCGCTGATCGCCGCCGCCGCCACGCTAGACCCAGTGCGAGACGGGCTTTCACTGACGTGGGATGTGCAACCCTTGGAAGGGTTCGAAAGCGCACCGATAGCAGAGCTGTGCGCCAATTACGACGTGGTGGTCATGGATCATCCGCATCTGGGTGAGGCGCTGGCGCGTGGTTGTTTGCAGCCGTGGGACGAACAGGTAGACGCCGCGTGGATCGAGGCACTTGGCCGCGATACAGTGGGCCCCAGCCTCGCAAGCTATCATCTGAACGGCAAACTCTGGGCGCTGCCGCTAGATGCCGCGACGCAGGTCTCGGCCCGGCGCGGCGACCTGTTGGCTGAAGTTCCTGATACATGGGAGGAGGTGCTCCGACTGTCCGAGAGAACGGGCCGCGTTGCCCTCTCCTGGGGCGGGCCGCACCCGATCCTCAGCCTGATGTCGATTTGCGTCTCGTTGGGTGAAGATCCGGGTCGGGGAGAGGCCTTCATCACGGATCGGTCCCTTGGCCAAGAGGCCATCGATATCCTTTTCCGCCTTGCCGAGCGGCAACCGAAAGCAACGCAGGACCTCAATCCGATCGGCCTCCTGGATCATATGACACGGGCCGATGACACAATCTACTGTCCGCTCGTTTATGGCTATGTGAACTATGCCGCGCCGGTTCAGGGCAACGCGCTGACCTTCGGCAACGCACCCGCTGGCCGATCGGGACGACGGGGCACCGTGATTGGTGGAACCGGTCTCGCCCTGTCAACGCGGTTCACGCCAGGACCTTTCCTCATCGGCCACCTGACTGGATTGCTCTCGGCTGAGACCCAAAGCGGGTTCATCCCCGACAACAACGGTCAACCCTCGTTGCGGAGCGCATGGACCGATCCGAAAGTGAATGCCGACTGGGGTCGGTTCTACTCGGACACGCTCGAAACCATCGAGACCGCCTACGTCCGCCCACGACACGATGGATACATTGCGTTTCAAACCTTGGCATCAAAGGCCCTGAGAACCGCGGTGTCGGATCAAACGAATCCCAAGAAGATTTGGTCTCGGTTGGAAGAGATTTGGCTAAAAATAGCTTCCGAAGCAGAACAATGAGCGGCAGTTACGGCCTTCATCGGCGCTAGGCATATTTTGACTGCGCCTAGGCTCAGGACCCATTGATTTCCGCCGTTCGGCGTGATTCATCGCGCATAAAACAAGCGGTGAACATGTCTGACCTTTTCTGGCTGAGCGACGAGCAGATGGCCCGTCTGGAACCCTTCTTCCCAAAGTCCTATGGGAAACCCCGCGTCGACGATCGGCGCGTGCTGAGCGGCATTGTCTTCATCAATCGCAATGGGTTACGGTGGCGCGACGCGCCCAGGGAATACGGACCGCACAAGACACTTTACAATCGCTGGAAACGGTGGAGCGACAAGGGCATCTTCGCCGAGATGCTGATTGGTTTGGCCGCTGATCATGGTGAAGAGAAGACGGTCATGATCGACGCAACATATCTCAAAGCTCATCGCACGGCGTCCAGCCTTGCGGTGAAAAAGGGGGGCGTGGCCGTCTGATCGGTCGAACCAAGGGCGGTATGAACACAAAGCTGCACGCTATCTGCGACAGCCAAGGGCGCCCTCTGAACCTCTTTGTGACTGCCGGTCAGGTCAGCGATTACATCGGCGCACGAGCTTTGGTGGGCAGCTTGCCAAACGTCAAGTGGCTGCTCGGCGACCGGGGTTATGACGCTGATTGGTTCAGAGAATCGTTGCAAGACAAAGGGATACGCGCCTGCATGCCTGGTAGAAAGCAGCACAAGAAAACCGTCAAATACGACAAGCGCAGATACAAGCGGCGCAACCGCATCGAGATCATGTTTGGCAGACTTAAAGACTGGCGGCGGGTGGCAACACGATACGACAGGTGCCCAAAGGTCTTCCTGTCGGCAATCGCGTTGGCAGTCCTCGTCATTTACTGGCTATGAGTCCTGAGCCTAA
>NZ_JAFEJK010000003.1:247518-264427 GCF_016888515.1 Shimia biformata
CAGGTGCCCAAAGGTCTTCCTGTCGGCAATCGCGTTGGCAGTCCTCGTCATTTACTGGCTATGAGTCCTGAGCCTAAAGGGTCCCGACATCGCGCCCCGGCTATATTCAAAAGTTCTACATTTTGCTATTTCGAGACTAGTCCCGAAATCATCCGCTTGGCGGTGATTATGTACATGCGGTTTTCTCTGCCGTTCCGGGGTGTCGGGGATCTGCTACATGAGCCCGTATTGAATTTTCCAACGAAATCGATGTGGTGCTGCGGTCGGTCGGAAACAGGTTGCTGGCTGAACAAACGGCAATATCCTACCCAGGCTGAGACGGGTTCAAATCTGTCTGTCAGCACCCAAGGGCGCACTTGATCTGAACTGGACGGTCCGTGCCCCATCAATCCAGGTTTTGCCTGTCGGGGAAGCCTCCGGGCAGAAAAGTTGTTTTGCCTAAAGCAGTTTCGCATGTGCCAAGATTGATTTAGGCACCCGGTTGCCATATCTGCAGGTGAAGGGCTGATAGGGCCAGGTTTCAGATACCTTTAACTATGGGACAGGTAGGTCAGTGACCGTAGACGACAATTCGCTCATCATTATCGCGTTGCTGCCATTCTTGGGGGCGCTTGTTCCGGGGGTCATGATCCGTGCGGGCCGCAATGCCTGCGCTGCATTCACGGCGGTTCCGACGGCTTTGGCGCTTGTCATGCTTCTGACCAAGGCGCCTGGCGTATTTGCGGGCCAGGTGTATGTGGCAGAGGTCGACTGGCTGCCGCAGCTGGGTCTCTCGGCGGCGTTTTTCCTTGACGGGCTTGGGTTTCTTTTCGCCTCGATGATCCTGGGCGTTGGCCTGTTGATCACGCTCTACGCGCGGTTCTACCTTTCGGGTGAGGACCCGATGGGGCAGTTCTATACCTACCTGCTGTTGTTTCAGGGGGCAATGCTGGGCATTGTCCTGTCGGACAACATATTGCTTTTGTTGATTTTCTGGGAGCTGACCTCGCTCAGCTCCTTCCTGTTGATCGGTTATTGGAAACATCTGCCTGAAGGGCGGCAGGGTGCGCGCATGGCGCTGGCCGTGACCGGTGCGGGCGGGCTGGCGATGATCGGGGGCATGTTGATCCTTGGCAATATCGTCGGCAGCTACAACCTGACGGATATCCTTGCGGCAGGCGATTTGATCAAGGCGTCCGACTGGTATCTCCCGGCGCTGATCCTGATCCTTCTGGGAGCATTCACCAAATCGGCGCAGTTCCCGTTCCATTTCTGGTTGCCACATGCGATGGCCGCGCCGACGCCGGTGTCGGCCTATCTGCACTCGGCCACCATGGTCAAAGCGGGCGTCTTCCTGATGGCGCGGATGTGGCCTGCTCTGGCGGGCACCGATGCGTGGTTCTACATTGTCGCAACGATTGGCCTGATCACGATGGTGACCGGCGCGCTGATTGCGCTGTTCAAGGACGACCTCAAAGCGCTTCTGGCCTATTCTACGGTCAGCCACCTTGGACTTCTGACCATGCTCCTTGGATTTGGTACCCCGATGGCGGCAGTTGTGGCGGTGTTCCACATCATCAACCACCTCACCTTCAAGGCGGCGCTGTTCATGACCGCCGGCATTGTCGATCACGAGGCCCACACCCGCGACATCAAGCGGCTCGGCGGTCTGCGCACCCTGATGCCGATCACCTTTGTGATCGGAACGCTTGCAGCGTTGTCGATGGCGGGCATTCCGCTTTTGAACGGGTTTCTGTCAAAAGAAATGATGCTGGAAGAGGCGGCGCACACGACATGGGCCGGCAGCCACCTTGCCCTGCCGGTTCTAGCAACGGTAGGGGCCTTGTTGTCGGTGGCCTATTCCTTCCGCTTTGTGGCGCATGTTTTCCTTGGTCCGGTGCGTGAGGACTACCCGCATAAACCCCATGATCCGCCATTTGGCCTGTGGGCTGCCCCGGCGCTGTTGGTTGGCCTTGTCGTGTTGATCGGGCTTTTGCCACATGTGGTTGAGCCGCTGGTCAAAACTGCGGCTGGTGCTGTCACCGGGGGGGAGCTTCCCTATTTCCATCTCAAGATCTGGCACGGGTTCACACCCGCCTTGTTCATGTCAGTTATCGCGACGGTTGGTGGTCTGATCCTGTTGATGTTGCATGTGCCGCTTGACCGGATCTGGGCCAGCGCGCCGCGTCCCGAGGCCAAGGTCATCTTCGACCGTTTGATTGCGGCGCTGGTAAACCTGTCGCGCCGGATTTCCGACGCGACGCATGATGGCGCCATGTCGCGCTATCTGGCGATCTTTGTCGTCGCGACCACGGCGCTTGGCTATATCGCCTGGCGCGGGGCGGCCATGCCTGCAGAGACACGCGCACTTCTACCGATCCCCCCCCTGGTCTTTGTGATCTGGATCCTCCTGATGGCGGCGACCGCGTCGGTTGTGCTGATGCACCGCGAACGGTTCCGGGCTCTGGTTGTCCTTGGGGTGATCGGCCTCACGATTTCGGTCGGGTTTGTCTATCTGTCAGCGCCGGACCTCGCGCTGACCCAGATTTCGGTCGAGACAGTGACGATCATGCTTTTGCTGCTGGCACTGCACTACATGCCCAAATCTTCGCCAATAGAAAGCAGCGCCACCCGCCGGATCCGCGACGGGGCAATTGCGCTGGCGGCTGGTGGCGGTGTAGGTGCGCTGGCCTATGCCTTCATGCTGCGCGACACTTCGACGATTTCGCAATACCACCTCGACAATTCCTATGAGGGCGGCGGCGGCACCAATGTCGTCAACGTGATCCTTGTCGATTTCCGGGGCTACGACACCTATGGCGAGATCATCGTGCTGGGGATTGCCGGCCTGATCATCTTTGCGATCATGGAAGCGCTTCTGAACGGTCCGGCTTCTCGCAAGCTGCGCCGGACAGACTATTCCGCTGATCGATCGCGGGATCGCCACCCTCTGATGGTCGTGATCGCGACGCGGGTGATGATGCCGGTGGCGCTGATGGTCGGGGCCTATATCTTCCTGCGTGGCCATAACCAGCCGGGGGGCGGTTTTGTCGCCGGTCTGGTCGTGTCGATCGCGTTGTTGATGCAATACATGGCCTCAGGCTTTGCCTGGACCCAGGACCGGCAGCGGATCGAGTACCACTCGCTGATCGGGTGGGGCGTGGTGCTGGCGGGTCTGACCGGCGCGGCCGCCTGGCTTTATGCCTCGCCATTCCTTACGAGCCTTTACGGTTACATCGAGGTTGCCCCGATCGAGAAATTCGGCATCGGCACCGCGTTCCTGTTCGATCTTGGCGTGTTCCTTGCGGTGCTTGGAGCTGTGATGCTGATGCTCTATTCGCTGTCGCGCATTGCCCGTTATGCCGGTGAAACCGTGAATACCGAGCCGATGGACTATGACCCGTCCGACCCCGTGCAGGCGGCAGAGAAGGAGAGCTGAGATGGAATTCATTGTCGCCAGTTCCGTGGGCGCGCTGACGGCTGCGGGAATCTATCTGATCCTGCGCTTGCGCGCCTTTGCCAGCATTCTGGGCCTTGCGCTGTTGTCTTATGCGGTGAACGTCTTTCTCTTTGCTTCCGGGCGGCTGGCAGTGGACATGCCGCCGATCCTGTCGAAATACGGCAATGGCGGCTATACTGACCCGCTGCCGCAGGCGCTTGTGCTGACCGCCATCGTGATTTCTTTCGGGATGACGGCAGTTCTGGTGATGGTGGCGCTTGGCGCCTACCTGGAGTCAGATGATGACCGGATCGACATGGATGGCGACGACATGGTCGGGGAGGGCGACGCGACATGAATCATTGGATCATCGCGCCCGTCGTCCTGCCGGCGCTTCTTGCCCCTGTCATCGGTTTTGTCATGCGCCACGACATCGTGCTGGCGCGGACGGCCTCTATCTTTGGCACCGTCGCGCTTTTTGCCATCGCGATTGGGCTGTTCGTCATGTCGGCGGGCGATCCGCAGGCGTATTATCTGGGCGACTGGCCCGCCCCGTTTGGCATCGTCCTGGTGCTGGACCGTCTGTCGGCAATGATGGTTCTGCTGACCAGTGTGCTGGCCTTGATCGTGCTGCTCTATGCAGTCGCAACCGGATGGGACGCGCGCGGGCGCCATTTCCACGCGCTTTTCCAGTTTCAGCTGATGGGGATCGTCGGCGCCTTCCTGACCGGCGACATCTTCAACCTGTTTGTGTTCTTCGAGATTCTGCTGATCGCGTCTTACGGACTGATGATCCATTCCGGCGGGCGCGAGCGGATGCGGGCCGGGTTGCAATATGTGATCATCAACCTGGCCGGATCGACCCTGTTCCTTTTTGCGCTCGGGGTGCTTTATGCCACCACCGGCACGCTCAATATCGCTGACCTGGCGCAGAAACTTCAGGCCTATCCCGCCGAGGACGCCGCATTGGTGCGGGTGGCGGCGATGCTTCTGATGATCGTCTTTGCGCTCAAGGCGGCGCTGTTTCCGTTGCAGTTCTGGCTGCCCGGCACCTATGCCAATGCCCCGGCCCCTGTGGCGGCCCTGTTTGCGATTATGACAAAGGTCGGTGCCTATGCGATCCTGCGGGTGCATACCGTCGTGTTCGGCCCCGGCGTCGAGGCGACGGACGGTCTGGCGCAGACTTGGTTGTTCCCCGCTGCCATCGTGACCATTGCTGTCGGCGCGATTGGTGTCCTCGGTGCCCGCCGCCTGATGCCCCTGATCGCCTTCTCGGTTCTTGGCTCGATGGGTACGCTCATGGCCGCGATTTCGGCGTTCACACCACAGGCGACAACGGCGGCGCTCTACTATCTCATCCATTCCACCTTTGCGGCAGCCGTTCTGTTCCTCGTGGCGGATATGGTTGTTGCGCGGCGCAAAAGCGACAGTCTTGCTGTGCAGGCAGCCACCCAGCAGAATGGCCTTTTTGCTGCGCTGTTCTTTGCTGCCGCCATCGCGATGGCGGGGATGCCGCCGCTCAGTGGTTTCCTTGGCAAACTTCTGGTGCTTGATGCGCTGCGCGCTCCCGAAATCATGGCCTGGGTGTGGACAGCGATCCTGATCGGCTCGCTCATGACCATCGTCGGGTTTGCCCGCGCCGGCAGTCAGCTGTTCTGGAAGTCGGTTTCGGTGGTTCCTGAGGAGGCCGGGCCGGACGATCCCTTGCCCGAGGTCCCGCCGGCGGCCGGTGTCGCTGAAGTGGCCCCGGTGATGGTTGCCATAGGCGTTCTGGCGACGGTGACCGTTCTGGCCGGGCCATTGACGCAATACCTGGACCAGACCACGGCGCAACTGTTCGACCGCGATGGCTATGTCAGCGCGGTACTGGGCACCGCGGGGGAGGAGTGAGATGATCCGCAGACTTATCCCGCACCCGTTTCTGAGTATCGCTTTGACGCTTGTCTGGCTTGGCCTCGTCAACAAGGTCACACCCGGCAACGTTCTTCTGGGCGCGATCCTTGGATGGGTCGTGCCAATGGTCACCGCGCCTTACTGGCCCAACCGGCCGACATTGCGGCGTCCTATGGTCGCGATTCGCTATGTACTTGTCGTGCTCTGGGACATCGTGGTGGCGAATGTGCAAGTTGCCTTGATGATCGCGTTCAAGCGCAACGAGGATTTCCGCTCTCACTGGGTCGTGGTCCCTCTGGAATTGACATCGCCCGAGGCAATCACGGTGCTGGCCGGGACCATCACCATGACCCCCGGCACCTTGTCGGCGATGCTTTCGGCTGATGCACGTTCGATCCTGGTGCATTGCCTGCACACCGAGGATCTTGAAGGCACGGTCGCCGAGATCAAACGGCGCTATGAACAGCCCCTGAAGGAGGTATTCGAATGATCACCGCCGCCTTGTATTTCGCTTTCGCCTGTTTCGGCCTTGGCTTGCTGATCTGTATGTGGCGTCTTCTCGTGGGTCCTGACTCTGCAGACCGCATCCTGGCCCTGGACACGATGGTGATCAACGTGATCGCGCTGTTGGTACTTTATGGCATCCTTGAAGGCACCGCGATGTATTTCGAGGCCGCCCTGCTGGTGGCCATGGTCGGGTTTGTCTCTACCGTCGCCTATTGCCGCTTCGTGCTGCGCGGCGACATTATCGAGTAAGGGGGATCTGTCGTGGCAACCGTTTCAGAAGTCTTGATCGCGATCTTCATTGTCTTCGGTGGGGTGTTCGGGCTGGTTGGCTCTTATGGCCTGCTCAAACTGCGTGAAACCATGCAGCGCCTCCACGGGCCGACCAAGGCCACCACACTGGGGATCGGCTGTGTGCTGATTGCCTCGATGCTTTTCTTCTTCCTGATCAAGGGTAACCTGTCGATCCACGAATTGCTGATCACGCTGTTCCTGTTCCTGACCGCCCCGATCACTGCAAACTTTATCGCCAAGACCTTCATCATTCGCAACCTGAGCAAAGACACTTTGCCCGAGTCGCGCTCGGATTATGGCTGGTCGGTCTATGACGATCCGCCGACGCTGACCGAAGAGTAGGGCAAGGTATCAACGCGCCTGGTGCAGCAGCCGGCGATTTGACCCTGCCTGCGTCAGCTTGCGGCGTTCCCTCTCCATTTGGAAGTCGCATGTGGATGAGATGTTCTTGACGGAAATGGCAACACAGGCCACGGGAAACGGGCGTTGGGAGATTGTTCGTGGCGTGCCATTCCTGCGACGCGAAAGGCCGATACATCGCTGCGGGTGATTGCGCAGTTTGTCAAAGCTCGCCCCTGTCCAAGCCTCGGTTCTCAGCGCCTTCAAATCGGAGCGGAGTCTCTATACCAGGTCATTCAAACTGAACCGCGCTGCCGCTCGTGACCAAATGCCTGGTCTCTGCGGGGTATTAGGTGACATTGGATCTGTCCTGGCTGAGACGAGGTCGGATCCGCCTGACAGCACCGACATCCCCAAGTCAATTTCTGTTTCAGCGAAAATCTGGATTGGCAGGACGCAAAATGCTGCCTGCCTTTGTCGGGCTGGCCCCCAGGTTGGTGGGTGGTGGTCTGTCCAGCCTGTCGTGGCGCGCTTTTTGGGGGCGGCAAGGTGGTCCGCACGTGTTGTACAAATGTGGCTACTCGCGGCGGCGTTCGGGGGCGGGCCCGGTAGTTTCTCTTATCACCAGTTCGGCGGGGACGAGTGAAACTGCTGTGGGCATGTCCGGCGCGGTAATCCGTTCCAGGACCACCCGGGCGAGTTTCCGTCCAAGCTGATAGGGCGATACGGCGAGGGTTGTCAGGGGCGGGGTCGCAATCGCGGCATCCTGAACATCATCGAAGCCCACGACCGAAATGTCCTTGCCCGGCGAAAGCCCCATCCGGGTCAGTCCGGAACACGCGCCAATGGCGACCATGTCGCCATTGCATATCACGCCGGTCACTTCGGGGTGTGCGGAAAGCAGTTTTGATATTTCGACCAGCCCTGACGTCTTTTCGTCCGGGCAATTCCAGACGACAAGATCCGGCAATCCCAGCTCAGACAGTGCCTTCCGACAGCCCTCGATCCGCTCGACGCGAACCCCGAAACCTGCCGTGCCGCCCAGATAGGCAATATGGCGGTGGCCGAGGTCGGCGAGGTAGCGCGTGGCCTTTTCAGTGGCGGCCGCGTTTTCAATTCCAACGTGATCGAAGCGGCCTTTTCCTGATCGCCGCAGGAACGTGACTGCCGGCATGCCGTGAGCTTTAAGCAAGTCATAGGTGGCGTCGTCGGTTTCTTCTGCGGGAACCCAGAGAAGTCCGCCGCGCGAGGATTGAATGAACGCCTCAAGGTTCCTGCGTTGCCGGTTGGCGTCGTCGTTGCTGTCCAGCACGGACACAAGGTATCCTTCGGTTTCAAGAAGGTCTGACACACCGCTGATGACTTCGGCGTTGAACGGGTTTGAAATCTTGTGGACTGCAAATCCGATCTCACGGTTTTCGCCCGAGCGCATTGAGGCGGCCCGGCCATCGCGGACGTAGTTGAGCTTCTTTGCAGCCGAGAGGACACGCTTGCGGGTGACCTCGGATATCCGTCCGGTGCCGCGTAGAACCTGGCTGGCGGTAGCGGTGGAAACATTCGCAGCCCGGGCGACATCCGCGAGTTTCGGTTTCTGCTCCATCAATCCTCGGTTCGTTGTCGATATGGTTCCATCCTATCTTTTCACCAATTTTGCACAAAAAATCAAACGTTTTGGCAAATAGTGCCACATGTTCAATTGCACACGTATGAAAATAAAGTTTGACTTGAGGTATAACGATATATCATGGTTTCCGCATCGCGGGCCGATTCTGCCTGTTTTTGGCCATTTTGTGCCGAGTGGGGTCGTGCACCGTTGCGGGAGGAAGGTCGGAGATCCGGCCAAATGCAGATTTGGAGGAAATGATGTCGTTCAAAACAAAGTTGGCTGGAGCAATGACCGGTGTTGCGGTCTTGACGTCGGCGGTGGCTGTTCAAGCAGAGGTGTTGTTCTGGTCGACCCAGGCGCGGCCAGCCGAGGAGGCACAGGCCATGCGGGTCGAGGTGTTGGGCGGTTTTGGTCCTGGTGTGGACTATCAACCCAATGAGGCGGGGCCATGGCTGACCCGTTTCAAGGCGGAAATCGAGGCTGGCTCTGGTTCGATTGGCGTGCTGGGCTCTCTGCATGGGGACTTTTCGTCGCTGGATGCGGACACATTGATGGACCTGGATGGCCTGGGTGTGATGTCGTCGAGCGAGACGTTCAACAACCTTGCAAAGCTGGGCACTGACAGCATGCAATACGTTCCCTGGATGCAGGCCAGCTATATCATGGCGGCCAACAAGGAAGCGCTGCAATACCTGCCGGAAGGCGCCAATATTGATGCGCTGTCCTATGATGAATTGATCCAATGGACCGCCAATGTGCATGAGGCCGTTGGTCAACCGAAGTTCGGTTTTCCCGCCGGTCCGAAGGGGCTGAAACACCGCTTCTTCCAGGGGTATCTCTATCCGTCCTATACCAACGGCGTGGTGCGCACATTTGCTTCGCCCGAGGCCGTGACCGCATGGGAGAAGTTCAAGGAACTTTGGGCGCATACCAACCCCGCATCGACCAACTACAACTTCTTGCAGGAGCAGCTGTTGTCAGGTGACGCGTGGATCGTGTTCGACCATACTTCGCGGTTGGCGCAGGCGTTCAATGAGCGCCCGGATGACTTTGTTGCATTCCCCGCCCCGGCGGGCCCGACCGGTCGCGGCTTCATGCCGGTTCTGGCAGGTGTCGCCATCCCGGAAACCGCGCCCGACAAGGACGCGGCGATGGCACTGGTCAAGTACCTGTTGAAACCCGAGACCCAGCTCGCGACCCTGCGCGCGACAAGTTTCTTCCCTGTCGTCGACGTCGATCTGCCTGACGACCTGCCGCCGGCTGTGCGCGCGGCGGGCGACGCGGTAGCCAAGATGAGCGCATCGCCGGACGCCAACCCCGGCCTGTTGCCGGCTGGCCTTGGGTCAAAGGGGGGTGACTTCAACCGTGTGTTCGTCGACACTTTTGAACGTATCGTTCTTGCCGGTCAGCCCATCGACCGTGTTCTGGCGGACCAGAAACGGGCACTGGCCAAGATCATGGACGACACCGGTGCGCCCTGCTGGGCACCGGATGCGCCCTCGGACGGTGCGTGCCCGGTCGAGTAACCGAAGCACCGGTGGACCAATTTGTTCGGGCCGCAGAACCGGCCCGAACACCACGCCACCTACCATGTGTGGCGCAAGGGGCCGGTTGCGGTCCAGCCCGTCCAACCTAGCCGAGGAGCTTTCCCATGAACGCTCGGGTTCTGCCATATGTGTTGATTGCGCCGGTGACATTGTTTCTGTGCGTCTTCTTCCTCTACCCGTTTTTCCTTGTGGCGCAGCAGGCGTTCACAACTGGCAACGGGTTCACGATGGACAACTTCCGTGAAGTCGTAAGCTATTGGAAATTCCCAATTTCGCTCCGCAACACATTCCTTCTGGCCTTGGCCGTTGTGCCCGTTCAGCTGGCGTTGTCCCTGCTTATGGCGACGATGGTCAACAACATGAAGCGGGGGCGCGACCTCGTGCTTTATGTCTGGACGATCCCGCTGGGGATTTCGGACCTTGCCGCCGGGATCATCTGGCTGGCGATCTTTGAACAGTCAGGTTTCCTGAATTCGATGCTTTATGGGCTTGGCGTTGTCGACCAACCGGCGTCTTTCCTGTCCTACCAGAACATGACGGTTGTCTTCATCGCGATCATGTTGGCCGAGATCTGGCGGGCGACCGCAATCATGCTGGTCATCATTGTCGCTGGGATCGGACTGATACCGAAAGAGTATTACGAGGCCGCGGAAGTCTTTGGCGCGTCGCCCTGGAAACGGTTTGTCAAGATCACCCTGCCGCTGTTGCGCCCATCCTTGCAGACCGCGCTGATCCTGCGTGTTGTCTTGGCATTCGAGGTATTCGCGGTCGTAGCAGCGCTGGGCGGGTCGATTTTCCCGGTCCTGATGGAGCAGATCTATGAGAACCAGTTCAACCTGCAGAATGGCGGAACCGCGGCGGCGCTGGCTCTGATCGTCCTTGCGATCTCGATCAGCTTCACTCTTGTCATCCTGCGCGCCCTGCGTGTGCCGAAGGGGGCAACGATATGAGTGATGCAGCTTCTGTTTCCGGGCATTCCACCAACAAGGCCGGGCGGTTTGTCTATGTCTCTGGCGTTGTCCTGCTGTGCGCCTGGGTGCTGATCCCGCTTTACCTTCTACTGGTCAACACCCTGTCTTCACCCGAGGCGGTGAATAGTTTTCCCAAGTCGTTCCTGCCCGGGTTCGACCTTGGCTCGCTCGAGTTTTTTGCGGGCTTCTCGGGCATGCTGGTGGCGTTGAAGAACTCCATCATCGTGGCGGCCATCACCATGGTTCTGTCGATCCTGATCGGCGCGCCTGCGGGATATGCGCTGTCACGGTTTGAGTTTCGCGGCAAGGAAGTGTTCCGACTGCTGATCCTACTGACCCGGGCGTTTCCGTTGCCGCTTCTGGCGCTTCCACTGGCGGTACTGTTCATTCGGACTGGGTTGGACGATACCGCCTTCGGTCTGGCCCTTGTGCATACCACCCTGGCCGTCCCGTTTGCCGTATTGATCACGTTTTCCCTGTTTTCCGGCATCCCGCTTGAGTTGGAGGAAGCCGCGTGGACGCTGGGTTGCACCCGGTTGACTGCCTTCACCAAGGTTGTCCTGCCGTTGATCCTTCCGGGGATTACCGCGTCGGCGATCTTTGCCTTTGTCATCAGCTGGAATGAGGTTTTTGCAGCCGCTGTTCTGACGATCGAGAACCGGACGCTGACGGCGTTTCTGCTGCAGACCTTGTCGGAATCCCCGCTTCACCTGAAGTTCGCCGGAGGCTTCATCCTCGTCGTGCCGGCACTCGTCTTCATCTTCGCCGTGCGCAAATACCTGTTTGCCATGTGGGGTATCGCCAATCGCTGAATGCGGTTGCAGGAAAAGGAGCCAGAAAAATGGCTGTCATCGAAATCAAGAACGTCGCAAAGCGGTTTGGCGAATACCAGGCGTTGCAGGATATCAACCTGACCATCGAGGATCAGGAGTTCATGGTTCTGCTGGGCGCTTCGGGTTGTGGAAAGTCCACGCTTCTGCGGATCATCTGCGGTCTGGAAACCGCGACCGAAGGCGAAGTCTGGATCGGAGGTAAGCGTGTTGACCACCTGCCGCCCAAGGACAGGGGGATCTCGATGGTGTTCCAGAACTACGCGGTCTTTCCCCACCTCACGGTCTTCGAGAATATCGCTTTCGGGCTGCGCATGAAGAAACTGCCTGACGATGAGGTCACACGACGGGTCGAGCGCACCGCCGGCCTGATGCACATCGACCAGCTTCTCCAGCGGTATTCAGGAGAATTGTCCGGCGGTCAGCGTCAGCGGGTTGCCGTGGCCCGCGCGCTTGCGATGGAGCCGGACGTGATCCTGATGGATGAACCGCTTTCGAACCTGGATGCGCTGCTGCGCATGGAGATGCGCGCAGAACTCAAGGGTGTTTTGGCCGAAAGCAACACGACGGCAATCTATGTGACTCACGATCAGGTCGAAGCCATGTCAATGGCCGACCGGATCAGTGTGATGCACAAAGGCGAGATCGTGCAGGCGGCGTCTCCGATCGAGGTATATCGCAACCCTGCCGCCGAGTTCGTCGCCGGGTTCATCGGTAACCCGCCGATGAATTTCCTACCCGCCGCACCCGCTGGCAGCGGGCAGTGGCACGTTGCGGGGCAGGTGATCGAGGGGCCGCAAGTGGACCGGGCCCTGAGGTTCGCAGTGCGGCCAGAGGACGTGCGCCCGGCCGAGACAGGGCTAACCGCGGTTGCAAGAATCGTCGAGCCGCTTGGCGCGCATCTTCTGGTCACCTGTGATATCGAGGGTGAAATGTTCCGCGCCGTGCTGGACAGCGACCTTGCGATCCGGTCCGGCGACAAGCTGATCCTTGCGCCGCAGCCTGACCGGGTGCGTTGGTTCGACCCCGAAACGACCAAGGCCGTTGCCTGACAACCTCCCGGAGATCGAAGATGTCAGAGAACATCATCAATCGTGCCGTCGAAATATTGCGGCAGAATGACTTGGGCGACTACACCGTTCCGACGCATGGCCTTTATCCCTTTCAATGGAATTGGGACAGTTGCCTGACGGCGCTGGGGCAAAGCCAGTTCGACGAGGGCCGCGCCTGGCGCGAAATCGAGACGCTGTTTGCACACCAATGGGATGACGGGATGGTCCCGCATATCATCTTCCACAAGGAAGATGACGGGTATTTTCCCGGCCCTGAAATCTGGGCCACCGGAAGGCCGGTTCCAACTTCGGGTATCACGCAGCCGCCCGTCGCGGGGTTTTCGGTCGCGCGACTGGCCGCGCGCGCCAAGAACAAAGCGCTGGCCGAGGAAAAGGCCCGCTTGCTCTTGCCCAAGATCCAAGCATGGCACGAATGGTTCTATCGCTGTCGTGACCCAGAGGGCACGGGGCTTGTCGCTATCATTCACCCGTGGGAATCTGGCCGGGACAATTCGATCGACTGGGACGAGGCGTTCAAGCGAGTGCCTACGGAGGGCGTTTTGCCATTTGTTCGCCGTGACACGCAGCACGCCAATCCTGACCACCGCCCGACACAGGCACAATACGAGCGCTATGTCTGGCTGGTGCAGAGGTTCAGGTCTCTTGGCTGGGACAATGACAAGCTGCATGATGCATCGCCTTTCCAGCTGGTTGACCCCGGATTCAATGGCATCCTGCTTCGGTCGTGCAACGACCTTGCGGACCTGGCTGAACAACTTGGTGAAAACGCAATAGCGGCGGCTTCGCGAGCCCGGGTCGAAAGCGGTGTCGCTGCATTGGAGCAGTTGTGGGACGAAGGTCTGGGGCAGTACCGCTGCTTTGACCGGGTCGCTGGTGCAGCGGTGGACAGCGCGTCCGTGGCGGGGCTTCTTGCCGCCTTCGCTCCGATCCCGCAACCGCGCAAAGCCGCCATCGCGCGCCGGATAAGTGAATTGGCCAATCGGACCCGTTACCTTGTGCCCAGTCACGACCCGGCCGACCCGAGGTTTGACGGCCTTCGATATTGGCGGGGGCCGATCTGGCTGATCGTGAACTTCATGATCGCGGATGGCCTGCGCCAGGGTGGTTTGTCCGACCTAGCCGAGCAGATTGACCAAAGCAGCCTCGACCTGATCGGGAAGGCCGGCTTTGCCGAATACTATGACCCCATGACCGCCGAACCCTGCGGCGGTGCAACTTTCACGTGGACTGCCGCGATGGTCATCGAAATTCTGGTCGGTCTGGGGATGGAGCAGAAATGAAACGTTCCCGGATCAACGAAATCATGGCCGAAGCTGATGAAATGATCCGCAGCCATGGATTTACTTTGCCGCCATTTGCCTATTGGTCACCGGATGATTTCCGTGCCCGCAGGAATGTCGCGCGCGGTGTTATCGACGCCCGGTGCGGTTGGGACATCACCGACTACGGCGCAGGAGCGTTCGATCAGATGGGTCTGTTCCTGTTCACCCTGCGCAACGGCAGGCTATCCGATCTGACGCGCGGGCGGGGGATGTGCTATGCGGAAAAGCTGCTGATCTCGAAGCAGGATCAACTGTCGCCGTGCCACACTCACAAGATCAAGGCGGAAGACATTATCAACCGTGGGGGCGCGACGCTTGTTGTCGAGTTGTTTGGCTCTGACGATGAGGGTTCTTTTGACGGAGACCGTGGGGGCACCGTCTGGTGTGACGGGCTGCGCCGTGATTTTGCCGCGGGAGAAAAGCTGCGTCTGGCGCCGGGGGAAAGCGTCACGCTGATGCCAGGAGACTGGCATGCCTTCTGGGGTGACGGAGGGGACGTTCTGATCGGTGAAGTCTCGACCGTGAATGATGACGAAACCGACAACGTCTTTCGTGAACCCATAGGTCGTTTTGCTCAGGTGGAAGAAGACGCTGAACCCACGCACCTCCTGGTCAGCGACTATCTTGCGTGGCTGGGATGACTTCTGCTGTTGCCTGTCGCCTACCCGAAAACGGCGTGCGGCCGTCAGGAGGGCGCCCGACGCGCCCTCCGTCGCAGGATCAATCTCCGCGCGTCAATCCTTGAACCGCGCGGCGTTTGCCTTGGCCGCGGCGTCGATGTCGCCTTTGCCAAAGGCCGATGGCCGTGGTTCGGGCAATTGCAGTGCCGCCTGTGTCCTGGGCCGCGCGTCGATCCTGTCGAACCAGGCTTGCAGGTGGGGCAACCCGTCGACGCTGACAGTGGCCCAGAAATAGCTGCGCGCCCAGGGATAGGTCGCCATGTCGGCAATCGACATCTGATCGCCAACCAGCCACTCGCGCCCCGCTAGCCGTGTGTCCAGTACTTCGAGCAATCGGCGGCTTTCATCGACGTAGCGCTTGATCGCATAGGGCACATCGTTGCCGTTGGGCTTGGCGATACGCTGAAAGAACATCGCCTGGCCCATCATCGGCCCGATTCCGCCCATCTGGAACATCAACCATTGCAGGGTTTCTGAACGCTCCTTTGGATCATGGCTGAGGAACATGTCGTATTTTTCGGCCAGATACCACAGGATCGCGCCGCTTTCGAATACGGCGAAATCGCCGTTGCCTCTGTCGACGATCGTGGGAATCCGCCCATTTGGATTGAGCTTGAGATACTCGGGCGCTTTTTGCTCTTTCTTGGCAAAGCTTATGGGCACCATGTCATAGTCGATTTCGCCTTCGTGCAGAAAAATCAGCGGCTTCCAGCCATTCATGGTGTTCGCGGTATAGAGCAGGATATCAGGCTGCGACATGCTGGGCCTCGGCGAATTGCTGAACAAGATGGGCGTCGAATCGGGCGAAATCGGCCTCGATCTCGGGGTTTTTCATTACGTCGAAGGCCGCAAATGTCGGCAGCGGCTTCATTCCCAGGAAGCGGGCGGTCAGGTGGATCGGGCGCAATAAATCGTCGACACTGGCGCCTTGGAAGAAAGGTTCCAAGGGGGTGTCAAAAGCTTCGCGCGGAGCGTTGAAGGTTGCCGAGATCATGTAGCGAGTGCCATCCAGCGTGCCGCCGGTGCCGTAATTGACCTTGGGGGCATCCTGTGTACGGCCATCCCCGACACTCAGCCGCCCGTCCATCCCGGCGGTATAAACCTCGTCCATGTATTTCTTGAAGGCCCAGGGAACTCCCATCCAGTTGACCGGGAATTGCAGGATAATGTCGCCGGCCCATTGGTGGTTCGCGACTTCGGTTTCGACGTCATAGCCTTCGGCCACGACGGTCAGGCGCACGTCGTGTCCCATGTCCGTCAGTGCGTCACGGGCGCGGGTCGTGAATGCTTCGTTAAGTTTACCGGGGGCAAATTCATAGGGCTGTGTGCCGTTGATAATCAGGATGTTGCTCATCACTTTTCCAGGTCATCTGTCTTTCAAGTTTCGTGGAGCCGCTTGACTCGCGGCGGCGTGTCGGAGAACTTGAGTACTCTATGAACAAAAGGCAACCAGTATACTTTTGGTAACCTGGTTTCTGCGAAGAGGAGCCATGCAGTGCGGGCAAGGGTGGAACAAGACGACAAGGGGCGTCGCCGGGTGAGCGAAGCCTGCCTGGAGCCCTGCTCAATTGAGCGCGGGATGCGGATCATCGGCGGCAAATGGACTGGGTCGATCCTGTGGCACCTCAAGGACGGTCCGGTGCGGTTCAACGACCTTGCCCGCATGGTTGGCGGGGCGAGCAAAAAGATGATCACCGAACGCCTGCGGCAGTTGGAGGCCCAGGGATTGGTGTCACGCAGCGTTTTGGATACCTCGCCGGTTACGGTGCATTACGAGATCACCGAATTCGGACGTACCGCGCTGGGCTTTCTCAACGAGTTGCGCAAATGGACCGAAAGCCTGCCGACGGAGTTGCAGGAAAATCGCTGATTTCTGCTCCGGTGAAGTACCAGCCTGATCCTTGACGACTACATGTTCGCCTGACCGTGGCAAACCTGGGTGATCGAAGTGCGCGGACATACCCTGGCGCCCTTGTGAATTGGCCGTCGTTTGCTCCCGGTAGCTGATGCATCAAAAGCGATTCGGGAGGGTGGGGACACCTTTGCTACTTTCGATTGCGCTAACATTCAAAGACAAAAAATTAGCCTAAAGATGCATTTTTGCGAGATTTTTTCATGTGGAGGTAGGGGGGTGTTGGAAATGAGTGCATACGTTTGCAAAAAATTCTTGCCAAGTTGACGCAGCGACGGCTAGTCTTGTTGCAAGCGTATGCAAAACAGGGCTTCATCAGCCGCTCGGGGGAATACATGGCCGAAATTCAACTGCGTAACGTGGGCAAGCGCTGGGGGACGTTTGTCGGGGTCGACAACTTCGACCTGACCATTGCCGACAAGGAGTTCCTGGTGCTTTTGGGCCCCTCGGGATGCGGCAAGACCACGACGATGCGGATGATTGCCGGGCTGGAAGATGCCAGCGAGGGCGACATTCTGAT
>NZ_JAFEJK010000004.1 GCF_016888515.1 Shimia biformata
TTCGTCGGCCATGCCGAACAATGCAACATCCGCGTGCGCCGCTATGGCGGGATCAACGTGCCTTATGGCGAGGGCGCCCCCTATCGGGACGCCGCAGAGTAAACACACAACAGAAGCGAGGGGCCAGCCCCTCGCGCACCCCGAGGTATTGCGGGCAAGAGGAAGAGATGGATACCCAAACGGCCAACAAGGACCTGATCGCGCCAATCCGGGCGGCTATGTATGATTTTGACATGGACCGGCTGAAACGTGTCCTGTCCGCTGCGACCACGCCGGATGCAGTCTTCCGCCTGTGTTTTCCCTTTGGCGACACGGTTGGCGCCGAGGCATTCTGTGACCATGCCTATGGCGCGCTTCTGGATGCCTGGCCTGATCTTGAACGGCGCGACTGGATCGTGATGGCGGGGCCGGACGAGGATGGGGCCGAATGGGTTGGCTGCGGCGGGTATTATACCGGCAGTTTCATTTCGCCATGGCTCGATATTCCGCCAACGGGTCATCAGACCCACATGCGGTTTCACGAGTTCTTTCGGATCGAAGGCGGTAAGATCGTGGAGTTTCAGGGCGTCTGGGACATTCCCGAGGTCATGGTGCAGGCGCGCGCTTGGCCGTTGGCGCCGTCGCTCGGGCGGGAGTGGCATGTGCCGGGGCCAGCGACCTGCGACGGCATCGTGCCGGGGCCGTATGACCAAAAGAAAAGTGCCGCTTCGTGCCAGCATATCATCGACATGCTGGAGCATATGACACGTCACCCTTCCATGGGTGGTCCCGAGGTGATGGAGATGGACCGGTTCTGGCACGACAAGATGAGCTGGTATGGACCTTCTGGTATCGGCACGGCCCGCGGCATCGCGGGGTTCCGCAACTGGCACCAGATCCCTTTTCTGAAGGCTATGCCCGACCGCGGGCAACACGGTGGTGAGATCAGTCACCACTTTTTCGGCGACGGGGATTATGCCGCCGTGACCGGCTGGCCGGACATGGCCCAGACCCTGACACAGGGCGGCTGGCTGGGCATCGCGCCCGCCGGCAGGAAAATCACCATGCGCAGCCTTGATTTCTGGCGCATCGAGAACGGCAAGATCCGCGAGAACTGGGTTCTGGTCGATCTTCTTGATGTCTACGACCAGCTTGGCGTCGATGTCTTTGCCCGGTTGCGTGAGTTCAACAAGGTTCGCAACATGGGGCGTCTGAATATCCCTGATGGAATGAGCCTATGACCCAGTTGCCTGACACCCCTTCCTTTTCACTCGCGGGCCGAACAGCCCTGGTTACCGGAGCCTCTTCGGGTATTGGCCAGGGCTGCGCGGCGGCGTTGGCCGCGGCGGGGGCACATGTGGTGTGTGCCGCGCGGGGGGCGGACAAGCTGCAGGATACAGTTGCCGCGATTGCCGCACGAGGGCAGTCAGCTGAAGCGCTGGTTTTGGACCAGGCCGATCTGGGCGCGCTTGAGGCGGTGTTTGCGAAGCGGGACTTTGATGTCGTGGTGAACTCGGCCGGGCTTGCCCGTCACAGCCCGGCCATCGAGACCACGGTGGAAGATTTTGACGCGGTGATGTCGATCAACCTTCGGTCCGCCTATTTCCTGTCAGCTTTCGCAGCCAAGGCCTTGAAGGGGAAAGGAAAACCGGGGTCCATCATCCATATCTCAAGCCAGATGGGGCATGTGGGCGGTATCGACCGCGCGGTTTATTGCGCCACCAAGCACGGGCTGGAAGGCATGGTGAAATCCATGGCGATCGAGTGGGGGCCGGACCAGATCCGCATCAACACGATCTGCCCGACTTTCATCCGCACACCGCTTGGCGCGCAGACGCTTGAGATCCCCGAACGCCGCAAGTGGATCGAGGACAAGATCAAGTTGGGGCGCGTCGGCGAGGTCGAGGATATCATGGGGGCTGTGGTCTATCTGGCGTCGGATGCCTCGGCGCTGGTGACCGGCAGCGCGATGATGATTGACGGCGGGTGGACAGCAGATTGATGAAGGAAAAGGTCACATCTCTGCAAGTGGCGGAACGGGCCGGGGTCAGCCAGTCGGCGGTCAGTCGTGTCTTTACGCCGGGGGCATCTGTCAGCAAGCGCACCGCGGAAAAGGTGCGGGTGGCAGCGGCTGAACTGGGCTATCGGCCCAATGTCCTGGCGCGCGCGATGGTGTCCGGCAAGAGCCGGATCATCGGGCTGGTCGTCGCTTATCTGGAAAACTATTTCTATCCGTCTGCGCTGGAAAAGCTGTCGAACGCGCTTCAGGAACAGGGCTATCACGTTTTGGTTTTCATGGCGTCACAGACGGCGGGAAACATAGATGACGTGATGGAGGAAATCCTCGATTACCAGGTCGATGGAATTGTTCTGGCCAGTGTCGCGTTGTCCTCGGATATCACGTCGCGCTGCCAGGCGGCGGGGGTGCCGGTTGTGCTGTTCAACCGCAGCCAGGACATTGACCATATCTCAGCGGTGACGTCCGACAATGTCGCAGGTGGGCGAAAGCTGGCCGAATTCCTGGTGGAAGGCAGGCACCGCCGTTTCGGCTATATTGCCGGATGGGAGGGGGCCTCGACCCAGCGCGACCGCGAGGCGGGGTTTCGGGCCGGGCTTGCCGCAGCAGGGCAGGACCTGTTCGCGCGTGGTGTGGGCGATTTCACTGTCGATGGGGCCAAGGACGCGGCCCGACGCATGTTCGACCGCCCCGAGGATGCGCGCCCCGACTGCGTGTTTGTTGCCAACGATCACATGGCCATAGCGGTCATGGACGTATTGCGCTTCGAGTTGGGTTTGTCTGTCCCCGAGGATGTTTCCGTGGTGGGGTTTGATGACGTGCCGCCCGCGTCATGGGCCGCCTATGACCTGACTACCGTGCGCCAGCGCGCCAATCTGATGGTGGCCGAGACCGTGACGACCCTGATGGAAAATATTGAAAACCCGGGAATGGTGGAACCGCGCAAAGTGGCCATCGACGGGCCTCTGGTCGTGCGCGGCTCGGCCCGGATCCCGACCAACCGCACAAGGACAGGATGAGCAAGATGAAAGGCTTTGACGAGAAGTTCGTGGATTTTCCCGACTATATCATCGGGATTACCAAGGAAATCTGGGAGGATCGCGGCATCGCGACCCTGCACCACTATTATTCGCCTGACATTGTTGTGCGGTCGCCGGCGTCGGTCGTGATCGGCAACCAGAACGTGATCGGCGCGACCATGGCGACGCTGGCGGAATTCCCTGACCGGGAGCTTCTGGGCGAGGATGTGATCTGGTCCGGCACGCCGGAAGACGGGATGCTGTCCAGTCACCGCATCATCTCGACCGCGACCCACGCGGGAGACGGGGTTTATGGCAAGGCGACGGGCAAGAAGCTGCAATACCGCATCCTTGCGGACTGCCATGCCATCGACAACCAGATCAACGACGAATGGCTGATCCGCGATCAGGGTGCGATTGTGCGCCAGATGGGGTGGGATCCGAAGGAGTATGCCGCGCAACTTATTGAAAACGAAGGCGGACCCGAGAATTGCGTCAAACCACTGACGCCCCGGACGGACAAACCCGGCCCCTATTCGGGTAAGGGCAACGACAATGAATGGGGGCAGCGATATGCCGATATCCTGACCCGGATCATGGGCGCGGACATGGGCGTGATCGAACGTGACTATGACCGTGCGGTCCAGACCGAATACCCCGGTGGTGTCACCGGGCACGGCTGGGGATCGGCCGACACTTTCTGGATGGGGCTGCGGGCCGCCTTCCCCAATGCCGAGTTCAAGATTGAACACGTGATCGGTCGCGACGACCCGATGATGTGCCCGCGCGCCGCCGTCCGCTGGAGCCTTTGGGGAAAACATGACGGCTGGGGTGCCTTCGGTGTGCCAACCGGGGCCGAGGTCTATGTGCTGGGTATCAGCCATGCCGAGTTCGGCGCCGTTGTTGGGGGGGCGCCCAAACTGCGCCGTGAATTCACCCTGTTCGATGAAACTTCGGTCTGGAAACAGATCGTGTTGCAAACCGGCTGACGCCATCGGCGCGCCACCCTTTGAAAGAAAGAAGGATGTCCCTGCACCCAACCTTGCCCGTGCCCGAAGACGACGGCTTTGTGCCGCGTGGCGCTGCACATCTGGATGTGCCTGACAAGGGCGCGGCGCGGGACTTTTTCTTTTTTCTTTTGCCGCATGCCACAATGCTGGGGTTCACCGCCGCGATCGAACCCCTGCGTGTGGCCAATCAGCTGGCGGGGCGCGCGCTTTATCGCTGGTTCACGGTAACGGTGGACGGCGCGCCGTCGCGCTGTTCGAACCGCCTGAGCATTACCCCCGACATGGCGCTGTCCCGGGTGCCGCCACGGGCCTTTGTGTTTGCCTGCGGTGGCGTGCAACCCCAGGACATCACGGACCGCCGCATCATCGACGGTCTGCGTCGCCATGCGGTGCATGGAGGTGGCGTTGGTGGCATCTGCTCGGGTGCATTTGCGCTGGCGCGGGCTGGGGTGCTGTCAGGCCGCACGTTCACGCTTCACTGGGAAAACCAGCCGGCCTTTTCAGAGACATTCCCCGACCTGACCCCGTCGTCGCGTCTTTTCGAAATCGACCGGGGGCTGATGACCTGCGGCGGAGGCCACGCGGCCACGGACATGATGCTTTCGGTGATCGAACAGGACTATGGCACGGACCTTGCGCTGATTGTCGCCGACATGTGTCTGCACCGTCGCGGTGCCGATGAGATCAGCCATCAAAGGTCACCGGATTCCGCTGCCCTGGGGAGCCGTAGCCCGCAATTGATCCGCGCCGTTGCCGTCATGCGCGAACAGTTCGAAGACGTGCTGACCATGGAACAGGTGGCAGAGAGGGCGGGCATCTCCAAGCGCCAGCTGGAGCGGCTGTTCAGGCAACACACCGGCCAGACGCCGATGCGGTTCTATACCGAACTGCGCCTGGCCCGCGCCTTTGCGCTGATCAATGAAACAGATCTTTCGGTTGCGGAAATCGCCGCCGCCACGGGCTTTGCCGCCCCCCATTTCGCGCGCCGGTTCCGCGCCCGCTTCGGATCTTCCCCGCATTCCTATCGCAAGGGATGGCACGAACGCGGCCCCAACCGGGACACAGGACAATGAACGTTAATAAGGGAAATGACGTATGAGTAACTCTGACATTCACTCGCGGATCGTCCGCTACGGCGACCTGCAGCCTTGCAAAACCGCCTTCATCGACGCCCATACCCCGGGCAGCGATAAGAAGGAAAACTTCACCATCGTCGGCGGTGGCGTGTCGGAAAGCCCCGACCAGCATGTCCACATCACCGACAAGATCGGCTTTAACATCGGCGCCGCGGGCCAGCCGCCGAAATGCCGAAACTCGCTGCACAGCCATACCACCGCCGAGGTGTTCTTTGTGGCCAAGGGCCGGTGGCGGTTCTTCTGGGGCCGTTACGGGACGGCGGGTGAGTTCATCGCCGAGGAAGGCGACATCTTCAACATTCCCACGGGCATCTTCCGTGGTTTCGAAAACGTCGGCCAGGACTATGGGATGATCATGTCGATCCTTGGCGGCGACGATGCCGGCGGCGGCGTGACCTGGGCGCCGCAGGTGATCGAGGATGCGCGCGATCACGGGCTGGTGCTGGGTGAAAACGGCAAGCTTTACGACAGCAAGAAGGGGCAGGCACTGCCCGAAGGGGTCGCCCCGATGCCGCTTCTGACCGAGGAGCAGCTGAAAGATTACCCCGAAGTGCCTGTCGAGAACGTCGTGCGCGACTATGTCGCCCGCTACTGGGACCTGATGGCGCTGTCGGCGAAGAAACCAGCCGTGGTGATTGGCGAAAACGGTCTGATCAAGGACCGCCCCGGTTTCGAGGTCGATTTCCTGTCGCGCGGATCCAGCGTGGACGAACCGGTCAAGGCGGTGAAGCCTGTTGTCCTGATGCCTGCCAGCGGCCATTGGCGTATCCGCATCAACGAGGTTGAGGTCACCCTGTCCAGGGGCGACACCGCGGTGGTTCTGCCCGGCGAAAGCTATAGTGTTGCGCCCTCGATGACCGGTGAGGCCGGGCTTTATCGCATCACCGCGACCGACGACCCGGCGGGCGCGACCTGGACAGGCGCCTGAGGCGCTTTCACGGGGCCGCAACAATTGTGGCCCCGTTTTCCACGTTTGGCGTTGTTGCCGGAAACGGATGAAGGAAACCGAACATGACAAAAATCCAGACCAGCCACGTAGGAAGCCTGCCACGCACGCAGGACGTTGTGGATTTCATCTTCGCCCGCGAGAAGGAACAGCCATACGATCAGGCCGCTTTCGATACCTGCATGACGGCGGCGGTGTCCGAAACCGTGCGTAAGCAGGTGGAAGCGGGCATCGACATCGTCAGCGATGGTGAGACCTCGAAGATTTCATATGCCACTTATGTCAAGGATCGGTACACCGGCTTTGCAGGCGACAGCCCGCGCAATGCGCCGGCCGATCTGAAGATGTTTCCGGGCTTTCTGAAGCGGTTGGCCGATGACGGTGGCACCCCGACCTATGCCCGACCCATGTGCGTTGGCGAGGTCCGATCCAAAGGGCAGGGCGAGTTGCAGAAGGACATTGCCAATCTCAAGGCGGCAATGGCGGAACACGGCGCGGCGCGCGGCTTCATGAACGCGGCCAGTCCCGGCGTGATTTCCCTGTTTCTGCCCAACGATTATTACCCCTCGCGCGAGGCATATCTTGCCGCGTTGGCCGATGCCATGAAGGAAGAATACGAGACGATCATCGCCGCTGGCCTTGACCTGCAACTGGATTGTCCCGACCTGGCGGTGTCGCGGCATATGCTGTTCAACGATCTCAGCGACCACGAGTTTGTCGAGATCGCCAACCAGAATGTCGCCGCGCTGAACCATGCGCTGCGCGATGTGCCTGCTGATAAAGTTCGGGTGCATATCTGCTGGGGCAACTACGAGGGGCCTCATTGCTGCGATATCGGAATGGACAAGGTGTTTTCGACGCTGATGTCGACCAAGGCGCGCTATCTGCTGTTCGAAACCTCGAACCCCCGTCATGCCCATGAGTGGACCGTGTTCCGCGACCGCAAATCCGAAATTCCAGACGACAAGGTGCTGGTGCCGGGCGTGGTGGATACGACCACCAACTTCGTCGAGCATCCCGAACTGGTCGCCCAGCGGATCGAACGGTTCACCGACATTGTCGGCGCGGACCGGGTGATTGCGGGCAGCGATTGCGGCTTTGGGACGTTTGCAGGTTTCGGCGCGGTCGATCCCGATATTGCCTATGCCAAGCTTGCAACCCTGTCCGAAGGGGCGGCGCTGGCCGGGGGGCGGATGTGATCCCGCTGTTGCTCTTGCCGGGAATGATGTGCGATGCTCGGTTGTTCGGACCGCAGATTGACGCGTTTTCACACCAGATGCCGGTCATGTGCGCGCCGATTGGCGGGCATGAAACCATGACCGAAATTGCCGCCGAGGTGCTGGCCCACGCCCCGCCGCGCTTTGCGCTGGCAGGGCTGTCGATGGGTGGGATCGTGGCGATGGAGATGGTGCGGCAGGCACCTGATCGGGTGGATCGGCTGGCGCTTCTGGACACCAATCCGCTGGCGGAACTCGATCAGGTCAAGGCGCGCCGCACACCGCAGATCGCCGCTGCCCATGCTGGCCGGTTGCGACAGGTGATGCGGGACGAGATGAAGCCGAACTACCTGACGGACGGTCCCAATCGTGGGGCGATCCTTGACTTGTGCATGGCGATGGCGATGGACCTTGGGCCACAGGTTTTCGTGCGCCAGTCGATTGCCCTGCGTGACCGACCGGATCAAACTGACACCCTGCGCGGCTATGATCGTCCCGCACTTGTCCTTTGCGGTCGCGATGACGGGCTGTGCCCGGTGGCGCGGCACGAACTGATGCACGATTTTTTGCCGAACTCGACACTGGAAGTCATTGAATGTGCAGGGCATTTGCCCACGCTTGAAAACCCTGTGGACACCAATGCAGCGCTGGCGCGCTGGCTGGAGGAATCATGAATGACACTCTTCTGACCCTGCTGCGCAAGGTCGACACTCCCACGGTCTGCAACGCCATCGAAGTGGCGCAAGGCAAACGCGGCTTTGACGTTTTTACCCGTGGCACCATGCTGTGCAGCGCCCCCGACGAAGGCGCGATGGTCGGCTATGCCCGCACCGCGCAAATTGCAGCCGTGGCCCCCCCGACCGAGGCTGCGGACGTCATCAAGGCCCGGCGCATGGACTATTACCGTCACATGGCGTCTGGGCCGGGGCCACGCGTCGCGGTGGTCGAGGACCTGGACTTCCCGCATTGCATCGGCGCCTTCTGGGGCGAGATCAATACAACCGTCCACAAGGGGCTTGGGCTGTCCGGTGCGTTGACCAATGGCGTGATGCGTGACCTTGGCGACCTGCCTGACGGGTTTCCCGTGGTCGCGGGGTCAATCGGTCCAAGCCACGGATTTGTGCATGTGCGTTCGGTCGGCCAGCCGGTCACGATATTCGGGATGTCGGTCACGGATGGCGACCTGATCCATGCCGACCGTCACGGTGCGCTGGTGGTGCCGCCCGAAGTGATCCCTGTGCTTGAACAGGCAATCCTCAAGCTCTTGGAAACCGAGAAGGTGATCCTTGATCCCGCCCGCCAGCCGGGTTTTGACATCGAGAAATTCGCCGAGGCGTGGAGTGCATTTGAAAAAGCACGGACTTGAAACACGCATCTGCTAGGCTCCGTCCAACACGGAGGATTCGATGCGCACATTCGATGAGATTTTCACCATCGCAGCCGACCGCAAGGGCGGGATCGAGGCGCTGGAAGGAATGCTGTCCCGGCCTATGAGCCCGGAAAAGGTTGCCGCGCAGCCCGATGACCGCTGGCTGTCAGCGATGGCCAAGTCAATCTTTCAGGCCGGGTTCAACTGGAAGGTCATCGACGCCAAGTGGGACGGGTTCGAGACGGCATTTCACGGTTTCGACCCGGTTCGGGTGGCCCATTACCATGACGAGGACATGGATCGGCTGATCTCGGACAAGGGGATCGTGCGCAACGGGCCAAAGATCGCGGCGGTGATGGATAACGCCCGCTATGTCGTTGACCTGGCAGCGGAACACGGCGGTATGGGGCGGTTCGTGGCCGACTGGCCGGGCACGGAATTCATCGGCTTGCTGGATCACCTCAAGAAAAACGGCGCGCGTCTGGGCGGAAACACCGGCCAGCGCATGTTGCGGGTGATGGGCAAGGACGGGTTCATGCTGTCGCGGGATGTAACTGCACGGCTGATCGCCGAAGGCGTGGTGGACAAGGTGCCGTCATCCAAGCGCGACATGGCGGCGGTGCAGGATGCGTTCAACATCTGGGCCGAACAGTCGGGCCGCAGCTTGACCGAGATCAGCCGGGTTCTGGCGTTCAGCGTCGGCAGTTGAGCCGCTAAACCCTGCGGATCAGGTAGATATCCATGATCCAGCCATGATCAGCCCGCGCCTTGGCGCGTGTCTCGACTATCCGGGTTGTGACTTCGGGCAACGGCCCCTCGATCAGGACCTGTTGATCCATCCCGACATAGGCGCCCCACCAGATATGCAGGCCCGTCGGGTCGAGGGATTGAAACGAGCATTGCCCGTCCAGCATCACCGCCACCGTATCGACGCCATCCGGCCAGCCATGATCGCGCAGCCGCCGCCCGGTGGTTATCTGCACCGGGCCACCCACGGTATTCAGCGGAATCGCATGGGCGGCTGTCAGCATTTGCAAGCTGGTGATCCCCGGCACCACGGCGACTTGCACCGGCACGCCCAATCCCGGCAGGCGCTCGGCAATCCGCAGGGTACTGTCATAAAGAGACGGGTCGCCCCAGACCATCAGAGCGGCGGTGCCGCCGTCAGGCAGGGCGCCGCGCAGGGTTTCGGCCCAGATACCGGCGATCTCGTCATGCCAGTCCTTCACGCGGGATTGGTAGTCGGGGGTTGCCTCGTCGCGAACCGGCAGGTCGAATTCGACAACCGGGGGCGCGTCGGTCAGGATCTCGGTCGCGATCATCCGGCGCAGATCGGCAAGGTCGGCCTTGTCAGCCCCTTTGCGCGGCAGAAGGATGACGTCGGCGCCTTCCAACGTGCGGATCGCCTGAAGCGTCAGATGGGCGGGGTTGCCCGACCCGATGCCAACAAGAGCCAGCCGGAACATCAGGCGTCTTCCAGAAGTTCGCCGAACAGGATCAGCCCCGGCGCGGTGCCGACTTCCTGCGCCAGCTTTGCCTTCAGCGCACCAAGGGTCGACCGCTCGATATGCTGGTCGGGATGGCTGACGCTTTCGGCCAGCATCGCGGGCGTGTCGGGCGACAGCCCGGCCTCGATCAGCCGGTCAGCGAGGGCAGGGAAGGTGCGTTTCGGCATGAAAACGACGCTGGTGGCCAGCGGATCGGCGAGGGCGCGCAGGTTCAGATCGTCGGGCAGGGCACCGGCGACGTCATGGCCCGTCACGAATTGCACCCGCCGCGCCACCAACCGGCGGGTCAGCGGGATTTGTGCAGCTGCGGCAGCGGCGCAGGCCGAGGTCACACCGGGGATCACTTCAAACGGGATACCCTCGGCGCGCAGCACGACGATTTCCTCTTCCAGACGGCCGAACAGCCCCGGATCGCCCGATTTCAGCCGCACCACCCGCGCACCGGTCTTGGCATAGTCGACCAGAAGCTGGCTGACATGGTCCTGTTTGGGCGACGCACGGCCCGCGCGTTTGCCAACTCCGACAAGGTCGGCATCCGGTCCGGCATGTTCCAGGATCGGCCCCGACGAGAGGTCATCAAACAGGATCGCGTCCGCCTCTTGCAGCCGTTTCACGGCCTTCAGGGTCAGAAGTTCGGGGTCGCCGGGACCAGAGCCGACGAAGCTGACAAAACCGCTCATGCGATTGCCTCCGCGATGAGGTGAAAGAACGTGCCGGTGACGTTGCCCCGGACGGATCCCGTTTCGGGGACCGGGTTGCCGTCGGCATCCCCGACCTGTGCCAGCGGCGCGTCCGGCTCGTCAAGGATGGTGGAATAGTGGAACTCGTGCCCGCGCAGCCGTGCGCCCGCGCCAAAGCCCGGCATCGGGGCGTTCAGCGTCGCCTGACGGTAACCAAGGTGAAACTTGCGTTTGTCATAGGACGTCACCAGCCCCAAAAGCCCCGCCATCTGGTGACGGCTGCCATCCTTGTCAATCAACGCCTGCCCAAGCGCCATGTAGCCGCCGCATTCGCCGTGAACGGGCCGGGTCTCGGCATGTTTGCGCAGCCCTGCCAGATAGGTCTCGGCGGCGGCCAGCCTGCCCGCGTGCAGTTCGGGGTAGCCTCCGGGCAGCCACACAAGGTCGGCGGTGGGATCGGGGGCCTCGTCCGCAAGGGGCGAGAAGGGCAGGATCTCGGCCCCGGCCTCGCGCCAGCCGGTCAGGAGGTGGGGATAGGTAAAGCTGAAGGCCGCATCGCGGGCCAGCGCGATGCGCTGGGCCGGGGGCGGGGGCAGGGTGCCGGTGCGGGCGGGGCCGGACCGGGCGGCAGCCTTGATCGCCGCAAGGTCGACGTTTTCGCGCAGGAAGGACGCGTACCCCGAGATGGCGGTTTCAAGGTCTGGATGTTCCACCGCCTGGATCAGTCCAAGGTGGCGTTCCGGCAATGTCAGGTCTCCGCGTCGGGGCAGGACACCCAGCACGTCGATGCCAGCCTTATCCATACCCAGACGCGCCAGCCTTTCGTGCCGGGGAGAGGCGCATCGGTTCAGGATGACACCCGCAAAGGGCAGGTCAGGGTTATAGGTCTTGAAGCCAAGTGCGGTGGCGGCGGCGGATTGCGCCTGACCACCCACGTCGATCACCAGAACCACGGGCCAGCCCATGTGCAGCGCGGTTTCCGCGGATGAGCCAAAGCCGCTTTCGCCACGCGTGGCCACCCCGTCGAACAGCCCCATCGAGCCCTCGGCAACGATGATGTCGGCGCCATCTGCACGCTCGGAAATGCCGCCGATCAGCCCCTCGTGCATCGCCCATGTGTCGATATTGAACGCCTCACGGCGCGCGGCGGCATGGTGGAAGGCGGGGTCGATATAGTCAGGGCCGGACTTGAAGGGCTGAACAGTCAGACCCTCGTCGGCCAGCGCACGCAGCAACCCCAGCATCACGGTGGTCTTGCCGGTGCCAGAGGACGGGGCGGAAATGAGGAGGCCGGGGGCGGTTTGGGTCATGCCAGGTATTCCGGTTCGGCTGTAGGGGAGAGGGGGCCAGCCCCCTCTTGAGCCATGCGGCTCAATTCACCCCCGAGGTATTTCGGGCAAGAGGAAGCGGGCAAGACGAGGTGCTTAGTCATCGCCGTGTCTCCAACCGGACCAAGGGCTGTCGGCGCTTTGCGGGCGATAGCGGCGGTCATAGTCGGCGGCATAAAGGCGGCTTTCGTCGAAGCCTTCTCCTGCAAGAGCCGGACCGACAAGGATCAGCGCGGTGCGGGTCACGTCCTCGGGCACGTCGTTCGGCAGTCGCGACAGGGTGGTGCGGATGATCTTTTGATCGGGCCAGCTTGCGCGGTAGACCACGGCGACCGGGCAGTCGCCGCCATAGGCCGGGGACAGTTCGCCCGTGACATGGTCAAGATTGCCAACCGACAGGTGGATCGCCAGCGTCGCGCCGGTAGCCGCGAAATTGGCCAGCGTTTCGCCCGCGGGCATGGTCGAGGCGCGTCCCGGTGTGCGGGTCAGGACCACCGATTGCGCCAGCCCGGGCAGTGTCAGTTCGGTTTCCAGCGCGGCGGCTGCCGCGGCGAAGCTGGGCACGCCCGGGGTGACCGAGACGGGGATGCCAATTTCCTTCAGACGCCGGATCTGTTCGCCCATGGCAGACCAGACCGAGAGATCGCCGGAATGCAGCCGGGCGACATCCTGTCCGGCTTTATGCGCGGCCTTGCACTCGGCGATGATGGCATCAAGGTCCATTGGCGCGGTATTCACCACCCGCGCGCCGTCGGGACAATGGGACAGCACCGCGTCGGGAACCAGTGAACCCGCATAAAGGCAGACCGGGCAGGACGCGATCAAGTCGCGGCCGCGCAAGGTCAGAAGATCGGCGGCGCCCGGTCCGGCGCCGATGAAGTGAACGGTCATCGCTGGCCCTTTGTCGCTGTGGCGCAGGTGGCCATCCGATCCCCGGAAATCACCCGCCCCGTCACCAATTGCCCCGATTGCCCGGCGGCTGCAAGGGCGCAGGCTTCGGCGACGCTGCCGGTGCCGCGATGCCGCAGGGCAATTGCCGATTGGGTCGGTGTCTGGATGGCCTTCATTTCGCTGGCAAAGACCGGCCGGATCCCGGCAGAGAGCGACACCGCCAGCGCGGTGACGACCTCATCCTGGGCCTTGTCCCAAGGCACCGCGACGCAGTGAATTTTACTGTCACCAGCGGCGCGGCGCACCGCGTCCTGAAGCGCCTCAACCGTGGCCCCGTCGCGAAAGCCGATCCCTGCAACCATCATGTCACCACGCTCCATTGCACCACCGGGTAGCTGGCCTTCCAGCCGCGTTTACGGCCAAGCGGCTGGGCCGTCGCCAGCTCGATCCGCATCAATTCTCCGCCCTTCATACCCTGCCATTCCGTCAGCAAGGATTCGCCCTCAAGCGTTACGGCATTGGCGACGACCCGCACGCCTTCGGGCAGCATGTCCCACAGCTCGGCTAGGAGTGCGCCCGAGATGCCGCCGCCGATGAACACCGCGTCGGGCAGGTCCGGGTCGCCGATCCGGGTCAGCGCGTCGCCTTCCAGCACCTCAAGCCGGTCGACGCCAAGACTGTGGGCGTTCTCCTCGATCCGCGCGGCGCGGGCGGGATTGATCTCGAAAGCGCAGGCGGTGGTTGAAGGGTGGGCCAAAAGCCATTCGATGGCGATCGAACCCGAGCCGCCGCCAATGTCCCAAAGGTGTTCGCCGGGGCAGGGGGCGAGGGTCGACAGGGTCATGGCCCGTATCGGCCGCTTGGTGATCTGGCCGTCATGGTCGAACAATGTGTCGGGGCGTCCCGAGGCCAGCGGTACCACCGCGCCCTGACCAGCGACCTCGATCCCGACAATGACGGGGTGGGCAATGTTGGTGGGGATGGGGCCGTCGGCGGGGATCAGGCGGATACGTTGCCGCGGACCGCCAAGCGCCTCAAGCACATAGAGCCCGCTTTCGCCAAAACCCTGCGCCTCAAGCCAATGGGCCAACCGCGCCACCGCCGCACCATCCCGGACCGTTGCCAGCAGCCGTGCGCCGGGGTGCAGTGCCGGACGCAGCCGCGAAAAAGGTGCGGCATGCAGGCCGAAACAGGGGGTCTGCTCCAGGGGCCAGCCCAGTGCCGCCGCCGCCAGTGACAAGGACGAGGGCGCGGGCAGGGCGCGCCATTCACCACGCTTCAGGTGCCGGGCCAGCACCGAACCCGCGCCGAACCAGAACGGATCGCCCGAGGCCAGCATCACCACGTCACGTCCGCGCAGCTGCAACAGTGCGTCAATTCCATCCGCAAAGGGAACTGGCCACGGGCGGGCCTTGGCCGCGACCTCCGGCAGCAGGTCCAGATGCCGTGCCGCACCTGTGACGATTTCCGCCTTTTCCAGCGCCCGGCGGCTTGCAGGCGGCAAGCCATCCGGTCCATCTTCGCCCAGACCGACAATGGTCAGCCACGGAGTTTCAGCCATGCGCCCCAACCTCCTCATACTGGGTGGCACCACGGAAGCCAGCGCGCTGGCCCGTGCCGTTTCCGAACAGGGTCTGCGCGCGGTGTTTTCCTATGCAGGCCGCGTCGCCGCGCCCAAGTCCCAGCCGCTCCCTGTACGGGTGGGCGGCTTTGGCGGGGTGGACGGGTTGCGGACCTATTTGCGCGACCATAGCATCACCCATGTCATTGACGCCACACACCCTTTTGCCGCGCAGATGAGCCGCAACGCGGTCGCCGCCTGCGCCGCCGAAGGCGTGCCTCTGGTGGCCTTGCAGCGCTCCGCGTGGAAGCCCGGTGCGGGCGACGACTGGCACGCGGTGGCAGATATAGAGCGGGCGGTTGCGGCGCTGGCAGGCGCACGCAAACGGGTCTTTCTGGCGCTGGGGCGGTTGAACCTGCCCGCCTTCACCACCGCGCCGCAACACCACTATGTCCTGCGGCTGGTCGATGCGCCCGATGCACCTCTGCCACTGCCAGATTGCACTGTGGTCGTCGATCGGGGGCCCTTCAGCGTTGCAGGCGATCTTGCTCTTTTGCGGGATCACGAGATCGACCTTGTGGTCTGCAAGAACTCGGGCGGGGCCGGGGCCGAAGCCAAACTGGTCGCCGCGCGTCAGCTGGGATTGCCCGTCGTGATGATTGATCGGCCAAAGCTGCCGGGTCGGTTGGAACTGGCGACAGTGGCGGACGTGTTGGGATGGGTTGGGAACTGATTGGTTCGGGTGGCATGCGACCCGGACAGCGCCCTGACCCCACGGGGCGGGCGCTTTGCGCCCTGCCTGCGCGGGCCGGGCGATGTCCCTGCCTCGGGAACGGCCCGTCACAAATCCGACCGGCGCGGGGTATAGATCATCTCGGTCCCCGGAATGATCCGCGTTTGTGAATTGCCCAGCAGAACCACCGTTCGCATGTCCGCCATCTCGGGCTTGGCGTCTTGCAGCGGCACCACACGGATCGCCTGATCCGGGCGCGATACGTTGCTGGCAAAGATCATCGGTCGATTGTCGCCACAGGTTTCCTGTAATGTATTCAGGGCCTTGGCGAACCCCTCTGGCCGCGATTTCGAGCGGGGATTGTAGAAGGCCATGGCAAAATCCGCCTCTGCCGCCAGCCTCAGCCGCTTTTCGATCACGTGCCAGGGTTTCAGGTTGTCGCTGAGGTTTATGGCGCAGAAATCATGGCCCAGGGGCGCGCCGCAGGCGGCAGATGCCGCCAGCATCGCGGTGATTCCGGGCAGAACGCGGATATCCAGTTGGCGCCACGCAGGGTCGCCGAACTCGACCGCCTCGAACACAGCTGCGGCCATGGCAAAGACGCCGGGGTCGCCGGAGGACACCACGACAACGCGCCGACCCTCGGCCGCCATCTGCAGAGCGTGCTGGGATCGGTCGATCTCGACCCGGTTGTCGCTGGCATGAAGGGTCAGGCCATCGCGCGGCGCGATGCGTTCGACATAGGGAATGTAGCCCACCACATCCGTCGCCTCGGCCAATGCCGCGGTCACCTCGGGCGTGACCATGGCGTCATTGCCCGGCCCGATCCCGGCGATCACGACCCAGCCTGTCATGGCCGCCGTCCCTGCCCATGCACGACGATGATCGAGAAATAGGGCGTTATCTTGCCGCCGACATCGCGCAGGCGGTTCACGGTCTGGTTGGGCATCGTCGCGAACTCGACCAGCCACGCATCATCGTATTTCCCGGCATTTTTCAGCGCCGCGACCACCTTGTCGAAATTGCGCCCGATCTTCATGACAACCAGCGCGTCAGTCGCCTTTATATGCGCCTCAAGCCGGGGTTGGTCCAGCGTCCCCATCAGCACCGTCAGCACGTCATCGCCCCAGGTGATCGGCGCGCCTGTCGCGGTCCAGGCGCCCGACATGCCGGTGATCGCGGGCACGATCTGGACCGGCACGTGGTCTACCAGACGGGAATAGAGATGCATGAACGAGCCATAGAAGAACGGGTCGCCCTCGCACAGGACCACCACGTCCTCGCCTGCGGCCGACAGGTGGCGCAGATGGGCGGTGGTCTCGGCGTAGAACGCGCTGAGAAGCTCGTTATAACGCGGGTCGGTCACCGGGATTTCAGTGGTGACAGGGTATTCCATCGGGAACTCGATCACATCGTCGCGCAGCATCCCTTCGACGATCTGGCGGGCCTGTCCCTTGCGGCCCTTCTTGCGGAAAAAGGCGACGTGACGTGCGTTCCTCAGCAGCCGGTCGGCGCGCACACTCATCAGGTCGGCGTCACCGGGGCCAAGCCCGAGGCCGTAAATTGTCCCGACGCTCATTCTGCGCGGCTCGCGATGGCGTTGACGGCGGCGACGGTGATGGCGCTGCCGCCTAGCCGCCCCTTCACGATGCAGCACGGAACGGGCTGGGCGGCCCACAATGCGTCCTTCGATTCAACCGCTCCGACAAAGCCGACCGGACAGCCGATGATCGCGGCTGGGCGCGGGCAGGTTGGGTCTTCGAGCATGTTCAGCAGGTGAAACAGGGCGGTCGGCGCATTGCCGATGGCGACAACTGCGCCCTCAAGCCGGTCGCGCCACAATTCCAGCGCGGCGGCCGAGCGGGTATTGCCCATCTTCGCCGCCAGATCGTGAATGCCCTCGGCATGAAGGGTGCAGATCACGTCATTCTTGGCGGGCAGGCGCGTCCGCGTGACCCCTTCCGAGACCATGCGCGCATCGCAAAGGATCGGCGCGCCGGCCTCAAGCGCAGCGCGGGCGGCGGTCACGAAACCGGGCGAGAAATGCACGTATTCTTCAAGCCCGACCATTCCGGCGGCATGGATCATGCGCACGGCGACCTGTTCCTCGTCCTTGTCGAAGCGGTCCAGATCGGCTTCGGACCGGATCGTGGCGAAGCTTTGTTTATAGATGGCGGCGCCATCGGTTTCGTATTCGTAAGGCATCAAAACTCTCCGATGCGGTCGGGCAGGGTGTCAGGGGAAAGACCCGTCAGGGCGGGCTCATCCCACGGGTTGCCGTCGCGGACAAGGTTGAAGTGACCGTTATCGCCAACAAGCGTCAGCGCGGTCTTGCGGGGGCGGGCACACCCCTTGGCGCAGCCCGAGACATGCAGGTGGTGCCCAGTTCGACCGGCGAGGGTGCGGGCAAGGTCGCGGGTTTCGACCGTGGCCGAGGTGCAAAAGGGCGCACCAGGGCAGGCGTCGATGGCCAAAAGGGGGTTTCCGGGATCAGTGATGGCATCGGTATGACGGGGCAATTGCCCACCTTCCAGGATCATCATCCGCCAGGGTGTCACCCGCAGGGCGGTCGCGTGGCTTTCTGCAAGGATGACGGCTAATGCACTGGCTTCAACCTGACCGAAGGCGACACCGAAGGCAGGACCGATGTCGGTAGCACCCGGCAAGACCGGGACGGCGGATGGAGCGGGCATGTTACCGGTGAACCTGTCGGGCAGGTCGTTACGTGTCAGATGTGCGGCCATGCGCCGGTTCTCCGGCCCGCCACTTTCGACAAACCAATTGGCCATGTCGATGAGAGCATCCACCGCGTTTTCGACGGTGACCGAACACCCCGTCGACGCGCCATCTGCCCGCAGGATCAATCCGCCCGCTGCCCCCCGTTCAAGGCGGAAATCGGCTGAGCATTCGGTGAGCATCGGGTTTGTCCCGCAATCCACGGCGAAACCGACCTTTGCAGGCAGGTCGGGAAACTCACTAAGCCGGTCCAGAAGTGCCTGCGCCAACCGGCTGGTGTCGTCATGCGCCTGCCAAATCGGTGCGACAAGAATATTGCGGCGGCCCTCAAGCGTGGGGTCGGTATCAAGCAAACCGGCCTGATGCAGTTCCTGCAACAGCGCCTCGTGATCGGCTTCGGCCACGCCTCTGATCTGGAAGTTTGCGCGGCTGGTCAGGTCGATCATGCCGTTGCCGTGCCGGGTCGCTGCCTCGCACAGGGCAAATGCCTGTTCCATGGTCAGCCGCGCCAGACGCGGCCGCACCCGCACCACCAACCCGTCACCGGACATCATCGGACGATAGGCGCCGGGGCACCATCCCTTGGCGGCGGGGCGGGTCATGTCAGGCGCTCCAGATCGGCGAGGATCGAGTTGCGGCGCGTGGTCCACAGCCCCGCGCGCATCAGTTCGGCAAAGCGGTCACGCATTGCCGACAGTGCTTCGGGGTTCTCGGCCTCAAGGAAGGCGGTCACGTCATCATTGCCAAGCGTGGCGTCGTGATAGGCGTCAAACAATGTGGGCGCGACCACACCGGCAAGATGGGCAAAGGCGGCCATGTGTTCCAGCGTCGCCGCGATTTCGGCCCCGCCACGGAAGCCGTGGCGCATCATGCCTTCGATCCATTTGGGATTGGCGGCGCGGGCATGGACGACGCGGGCGATTTCCTCGGCCAATCCTCGGGCGCGGGGACGGGCGGGATCGGTGTTGTCGAGGTGATAGAGCGCCGCCCTGCCGCCGGTGAGCTGTTGCGCGGCGGCAAACCCGGCCTCGTGCGCGGCATAGTCGGAGGCCAGCAACAGATCGGTTTCCGGCAGATCCTGAAGATGGACAAAACTGTCGGCCCCGGCGACCCGCGCGGCGATGCCGTCCCGGTCCCGGACAGGTTCGGCACGGTCCAGTGCCCATGCGCTGGCGGCCATCCATGCTTCGCCGGCCGCGCGGCGGCCTTCGTCCGAATAATCCTCAAGGCTGTGCCCCATGCCCAACCCATATGACCCCGGCGCGGGGCCATAGACGCGCGGGGTCAGATCGCGGCCCGCAAACGGGTTCCAATCCGGCGCCTCGTCGCGTTCCGTCAGCGCCTTCACCGCCTGTGCGAACAGGCCAGACAGGGTGGGAAAGACATCACGGAACAAGCCAGAGACCCTGAGCGTGACGTCGATCCGTGGTCGTTCCAGCATGGCAATCGGCAGGATTTCCACGCCCGAGACCCGCTCCGACCCCTCATCCCAGACCGGTTTTGCACCAAGTAGATGCAGCGCCATGGCGAATTCTTCACCCGCCGTGCGCATTGTCGCGGAACCCCAGAGGTCGACAATCAACGACTTCGGATAGTCGCCTTCGTCCTGAAGATGTTTGCGCACCAGTTCCTCGGCCAGCTTGACGCCCTGGGCATAGGCGGCGCGGGTCGGCACGGAACGTGGATCGGTGGTGAACAGGTTGCGGCCCGTCGGCAGGACATCACCGCGCCCGCGATAGGGTGACCCCGAGGGGCCGGGATCGATCCGCTTGCCATCCAATGCGCGCAGCAGGGCGGCACATTCGGCGGCGGCGCTGGGGGCGGCGTCGAAATGCGTCTGGCCTTCTGGTGGACGGCCAAAGACATGCAGACCGTCCCCGAACTGGCTTTCCTTGATGTCACAGACAAAGGTGTCGATCCGCGTCAGCGCCTCGGCCAATGAGGTCGCGCCGTCCAGCCCCAGTTCATCCGCCAGCCCCAGCGCATTGGCCTCGTCACGGATGTTTTCCTGAAGCCGGTCTCGCCGTTTCGGATCAAGCCCGTCGGCGTTTGAGAACTCGTCCAGCAGCGATTCCAGCGTGGCAAAGCGGTCCGGCGTGGCAGAGGTCGCCAGCGGCGGGGGGATGTGCCCGATCGTGACCGCCATGATGCGGCGTTTGGCCTGCGCCGCCTCGCCGGGGTCGTTGACGATGAAGGGATAGATCACGGGCATCGGACCCGTCAGAACCTCGGGCCAGCAGGTCGCGCCCAAGGCGACGGATTTGCCGGGCAGCCATTCCAGCGTGCCATGAGCGCCGACATGGACCAGCGCGTCCGCTTGCTGTCGCAGCATCAGGTAGAAGGCGACATAGGCGTGGCGCGGGGTGCGGGCGAGGTCGTGATACTCCGCGTCGCGGGTCTCGGGCTGACCGCGCTCGGGCTGGAGTGCAATCAGGACATTGCCCCGCCTCGTGGCCTTGAAATGGAACGCCCCGTCGCGGAAATCGGGGTCGGTCTCGGGATCGCCCCAAACGGTGGCAAGGTCGTCGCGCAGAGATTGGGGCAGAGAGGCCAAGGCGATGCGGTAATCGGACAACGGGAAGGTTATTGCGTCATGGGTCAACGCCAAGGCCAGTTCCCGGTCCGCGTCGCGGACCGGATCGCACCCGACCCGCCCCCCAGGGCGGGTGCGATTCTCGCACCCACCCTCGGGTCGGGCGCGATCCTCTGTGACATATCCCGCCTCCGCCAAATCCGCCAGAATCGCCTCGACGCTGGCCAACGGGTCCAGCCCGACCGCATGGGCCATGTTCCAGTCGCGCCCCGGATAGGTGGACAGGACCAAAGCCAACCGTTTGTCGTGGTTTTCCAGCCCCGCCAGCCTGACCTGCGCCACAACCCGGTCGGCAATCGCGGCGATGCGGTCGCTGTGACCCCGATGCGCGAAGCGGGCATATTCCAATGCCACGTCGCGCGGGTTGGCGGCCTTGAAACTGGCGACACCGGCAAAAAGGCGTCCATCGACCTCGGGCAGGACAACATGCATGGCTAGGTCGGCGGGCGACAGGCCGCGCTCGGCTTCGGCCCATGCCTTTTCCTCGTTTGTCGCCAGCGCCACCTGGAAAACCGGCGCGTCGGTGGCGTCCAAAGGCGAGGTTCCGTCATCGCCCTTGCCGGAAAATGCGGTGGCATTAACCACGGCAACAGGGCGCAGGTCGCGCAGCTTGTCCGCCAGCCAAGCGGCCGCGCGGGGTTCCTTCAGCGAAGGCGCAAACAGGCCGATGACGTCAAAGCCCCGGCTGCGGAAAGCGGTAAAAAGCTCCTCCAGCGGGTGCGTATCCGCCGCGGTCAAATAGGCGCGATAAAACGTCAGCGCAATCAGCGGCCTGTCGGATGGTTGAGCATCGCAGACGCCGGTTTCCGGTGTCCATGCGCCAAAATCCGGCAGGGTCTTCTTCCCCACCACCGGCTTGGCGTAAAGCCCCGCCGCGATCGCCACCTGCGCCAGCGCCGCCTGTGCCGCCACAGCGCCACCGGTGTCGCAAAGATGGGCCAGCCTGTGCAGGGTCGACGCTGGCAGGGTCGAGACCCCGTCCAGCGCTGGATCGGGCCGCCCGTCCGCCGGCAGCACCGCCAGCGCGATGCCCTTTTCCTGCGCCAGCGCCTGCACTTGGCTGATGCCGTAGGACCAATAGGAAATCCCGCCGATCAGCCGGATCAGGATCGCCTTGGCCCCAGACAAGGTCTGTTCGACATAGGTATCGACGGACAGGGGGTGTTTCAGCGCAGCGAGGTTCGCCAGCCGCAGCGACGGTAAATCCCCCTTGGCCCGGTGCCATCCCGCCGCAAAAGCGCCGAGGTCGGAATCCGAGAACGACAGGACCACCAGATCGGCCGGGCTTTGGCCCAGGTCCGTCGGGGTCTCGGTCTCTTCCAACCCGTGGCTTTCACGAAAGACGACATGCATGGTCGATTATTCCGTCAGCGCGGCGCGGATCGCTTCGACATTCACGTCGTCATGTTCGGCAATCACGACAACACGGCCGCGGCGGTTTTCTTCCGGCTTCCACGGGCGGTCGAACTGGTGGCGCACACGCGCGCCTACCGCCTGCACCAAAAGGCGCATCGGCTTGCCCTTGACGGCGGCATAGCCTTTGACCCGCAAGATGTTCTGCTCTTTCGCCATGCGTTCGATCCGCGTGACAAGCTGGGCCGCGTCGTCAAGCTCGGGCAGGTCGATCACGACGCTTTCGAAATCGTCATGTTCGTGGTCGTCATGGCCGTCGTGGTGGCTGGGGCGGTTGTCCATGTCATCCTCGGCGGCAGCACCCAGCCCAAGGATCACGCGCGGGTCCACCGCGCCTTCGGCGACCTCGACCACTGGAAGTGGACGGGGTGCTTCGGCGGCGATCACGGCCTTGGCCTTGGCCACGCCTTCGGTCCCGGCAAGATCGGGCTTGGTCAGAAGAATGATGTCGGCGCAGGAAATCTGGTCCTCGAACACTTCGGACAGCGGGGTTTCGTGATCGAGCGAGTCATCGGCGGCGCGCTGGGCATCCACGGCGGCGACATTGGGCGCAAAACGACCGTCGGCCACCGCCTCGGCATCGGCCAGCGCAATCACGCCGTCAACGGTGATCTTCGAGCGGATATCGGGCCAGTCAAACGCTTTCAGCAGCGGTTTCGGAAGGGCCAGTCCCGAGGTCTCGATCAGGATGTGATCGGGGCGCGGCTCAAGAGCCATCAGCGCTTCGATCGTAGGGATGAAATCGTCGGCCACGGTACAGCAGATACAGCCGTTGGCCAGTTCCATGATGTTTTCCGCCGGGCAATCAGGGATGGCGCAGGATTTCAGGATCTCGCCATCGACGCCGACATCACCAAACTCGTTGACCACCACGGCCAGCCGCTTGCCCTGCGGGTTCTGCATCAGGTGACGCACCAGAGTGGTTTTCCCGGACCCAAGGAAGCCGGTGATCACGGTGACGGGAAGTTTTGCCAGATCGGTCATAGTTTTGGCTCCTCAGCCGGGGATTGCGGGGGGATGCGGGCGATGCAGTTCTTGCGGAAATGGACGGGGCGTTCGCGCCATGGCACCAGCCCGTCGGTGGTCGCGGCGTATTTGCTGGCACCTTCGGCCACAAGCGCGACATCCTCGGGGCCGGAAAAACGGCCATAGACATAGGTCCAGCGGGCGTCGCCGCCGCGCAGGGTGATCGAACAGCCGTGGTCGCAGTTCGAGAAACACTCGACCGGGCGCAGGGTGATGTTCGCGGGCAGTTCCGCGTTGCCAAGCGCGTCAAACAATGCGGCTCCGGCACGGGGGCCATCCTGATCGGTTGGGGCACCGGCGCGGCAGGTCGTGCAGACCAGCAACTCGACGGGTTCAGTGGCATCAGCCATTCGTTCAATCCCTTCACAGGGACGGGGCGGGAACGGGAAAGCGCGCGGCCTGACCCGACACCGGAAACCCCCGTCCGGTTGGTAGTCTCGTCTGCTGGCAGGTCTCCCGGCTTGCGGATTTCGGGCCTTTTTTGGCCCTTCGGTCACCCTGCCTTCCCGTGTCCCCATGGGGCCAGTGGCAGCGGGCGACCTCTCCGGTCACGGTCGCGGGGGCGGCTGCGCTTTTTGGGGGAGACCCCCTGTCGCATTCCCTTTTCACCTGTAAGAGTCACAGGAACCAGCAGCCCCACCTGCGGCAGCAGGGCGGGGTTTGTCAAGCAGGAGAGCAGGTGATCGCAACGTCCCGCACAGATACCGGCACCACATGGCCCGCAAGCGGCATGCTTGGTGCGCCCTACCGGGTGATGTTTCCGCTCGCTGCGATCTGGGCGGTGGCGTCGGTCTGGCTGTGGCAATGGGGCGGGGCGCGATTCGGCCTGTCCGATCCTGTGCGCTGGCATGCGCATGAGATGCTGTTCGGATTGGGTGGCGCGGCGCTGATGGGGTATCTGCCCACGGCCTCGGCCAGCTGGACAGGCCGCGCGCCGGTCTGTGGCTGGCGGGTCATGGGGCTGGCGGTGTGTTGGGGTGCTGCACGGTTGGGGGCCATCGCCGGGCTGGGTGCGCTGGCGCCGCTGCCGTTCCTCTGGCTGGCATGGCTTCTGTGGTCCGAGGCGCGCATCGCGGGGCGCGGGCAGAAACCCGGTTTTCTAGCGTTCTGCATCGTTGCGGGCGGTTTCAGTGCATTGGTGGTCGAGGGGGTGTTCCCGGTACTGCCCGGCGCAACCCTGCTGTTTGCCGGGCTGTTTATAGCGGTGGGCGGGCGCATGGTCCCGGCCTTTCTGAACCGCGCCGTGCCGGGCGCGGATCAGGGCTTGCGCGCGGACCGGGCATGGCTGGGCTGGGTTGGGCTTTGCTCGCTGGTCACCGCCGCCCCGGTTCTGGCATTGGGCTGGGACCGGGCGGGGGGTGTTGTGCTGGCTGTCGCGGGGCTGACTCAACTGGTGCGGTGGCTGTGCTGGCCGCTGGCTTCCGCGTGTTGCGAAGGGCTATTGACCATGCTGGCATTAGGCTATCTCTGGCTGCCCCTTGGCCTTGTGGCATGGGCTGTCGCGCTGGCCTTTGGCGCGTCTTCGACCCCTGCGCTGCACCTGTTGCTGATGGGCGGAATGGGTGGGCTGGTCATGGCGGTCTCGGCCCGCGCCTTTGCAAGGCGAACCTCAATTGGGCTTCGGGCGCGGAATGGGCAGATCGTGGCCTTTTCCTTTGTCTGGGTGTCGGTCTGGCTGCGGGTTGCAGAGGTGCTGCCCGAAGCTGCCGCGCTTTGGTCCACGGGCTGGGGGCTGTTCCTTCTGACCATGCTGCCCGGTCTGCGCGGTCCGGTCCCGCGCCCTGTGTTCAGCGGCGCGCGTCAGCCCTGACCACCTTGCGCCGCCTCAGATGCTATGGTTCTGTGCCCGCCGACCCAGTGACGCGACGAGGCCGCCATGACAGAGATCGACAAGAACACCCGCCACGCCGAAAAGATGAAAAAGATCAAGGCCGCCCGCGACCGGATGATGGCGACCAAGACGGGTGAAAAAGGGCTGATCATCGTCCATACCGGCCCCGGAAAAGGCAAGTCGTCGTCGGGCTTTGGCATGATCATGCGCTGCATCGCCCATGACATGCCCGTCGCCGTGGTGCAGTTCATCAAGGGGGCGATGGCCACCGGTGAGCGGGCCTTCCTAGAGGAACACTTCCCGGACAAGGTGCAATTCCATGTCTCGGGCGAAGGGTTCACATGGGAGACACAGGACCGCGAGCGCGACATAGCCAAGGCCGAAGCAGGCTGGGAACTGGCCAAGTCCCTGATCCGCGACCCCGCCAACCGCTTTGTCATGCTGGACGAGATCAACATCGCACTGCGCAACGATTATCTCGACATCGACGCCGTGGTCGATTTCCTGCTGACCGAAAAACCCGAAATGACCCATGTACTTCTGACGGGGCGCAATGCAAAGCCGGAATTGATCGAGGCTGCTGACCTCGTGACCGAGATGGCCGTCGTCAAACACCCGTTCCGCGATGGGATCAAGGCGCAGGCGGGGGTGGAATTCTGATGGCTGAGAAACGCCTTCTGACCGAGTTTGGCATGGGCAGCAGCCTCCGCCGGCAGGACTATACCGGGGCCGCGATCCGCGCGGTCAAGGACGCGTTGTGGCACAATTCGATCAATCTTGCCGAACTGTTCGACAAGGACAAGTCGGACATGCGGATCACCGTCGAAGTCGCCGTTCAGCAGCCCGACAAGATCGACACAGCCTCTATTGCCGAGGTGTTTCCTTATGGGCAGGTTACAGTGCTGCCGGTGCGGGGTGGCCTTGACGTGCCGCGCCCGGACGGAAACCCGACCGTCATGGCAAACGTGGCGATTTCGGTTGCTCTGGACCTTGGAGATGCGGCATGAGCGATCAGCGGTTCATCATCGAAATGGGCATGGGCAACGACCAGTATGGGCAGGACTATACCAAGGCCGCCGCCCGCGCGATCGAGGACGCCATCCGCCATTCCGCCATTCCGATGTTTTCTGCGCTTGGCATCGATCCAGCCCAGATGCGGGTTAAGGTCACGGTAGGCGTGCAGGAGCCTGACAAGGTCGATTGCGACGCGCTTGCGGCCAAGCTGCCGCGTGGCAAGGCGACAGTCAGTGCCGTGTTTGGTGGGCTGAACGTGACCAATCCCGACGACGGCAACGTGGTGGTGATTGCCTCTGCTGCGGTCGAAGCCTTCCTTCCGAAACGGGCAGAAGCGTCGTGAACCTGCCCGCGCCGCTGGGGCTGCAAGTACTGGCGGAAATCGCATGGGTCGGTTGCTCGAATTTCGAACCGCACCGGTGGTCGGCGCTGAGTTGGAAGCTGATCGAGGCGGGATACGCAACAGCCACCATATCGCAATTGGCCAACGAAGCGGAAACCATGTGGCCGACCGCTTTCGAAGACGCAGTCCGGCGTGGAATCGACGAGATCGGCATGACGCGCATCCGGGACCATGAAGAGGCCGACCTGATCTGGAAGGCGTGTCGCATTCTGCCGGCGCTCGGCTCGCCTGCGCTGCTTGACGAAAGAGTGCGATCCCTTGTCGCCAAGCCACTGAGAACGCAAGGCAACATGGACTTGCTAGTTGGATTGGGTACGCTTTTCGAACAGATGAACCTCGGCCCGGATGATCTTGATCCCGACAATGTACCAGACGAAGGTTTCGTCAGTGATTATTGTCGGCTTTGGGCGGATCGTAACTCTGCAGCGATCAGGCCACATTTCGACGCGGCGAAAAGGATATTCGGATGACCCGCGCCATCATGATCCAAGGGACGGGGTCCAACGTCGGCAAGTCGATGCTGGTGGCCGGCCTGTGCCGGGCGGCGGTGCGGCGGGGGCTGAAAGTGCTGCCGTTCAAGCCGCAGAACATGTCCAACAATGCCGCCGTGACCGCCGATGGTGGCGAGATCGGGCGCGCCCAGGCGTTGCAGGCGCTGGCATGCGGCGTGCCGCTGACGGTGGACATGAACCCGGTCCTGCTGAAACCCGAAACCGATGTCGGCGCGCAGGTCGTCGTTCAGGGAAAGCGGCTGACCACTGTCCGCGCACGCGAATATGCCAAATTGAAGCCGCAGTTGATGGCGTCGGTGCTGGACAGTTTCAACCGATTGAAGTCACGCGCCGACCTTGTGATCGTCGAGGGCGCGGGCAGTCCGGCTGAGGTCAACCTGCGTCAGGGCGATATCGCCAACATGGGCTTTGCCTGCGCGGCTGACGTGCCCGTCATTCTTGCCGGAGACATTGACCGTGGCGGGGTGATCGCGCAGATGGTCGGCACCAAGGTGGTGCTGTGCGCCGAGGACGCGGCGCAGGTTGCGGGCTTCCTGATCAACAAATTCCGGGGTGATCCTTCACTGTTTGACGACGGCTACCGGCTGATTGAGGAACAGACCGGCTGGAGTGGTTTCGGCGTGCTGCCCTATTTCACGGATGCGTGGAAACTGCCCGCCGAGGACGCGCTGGACCTTTCCGGGAATCGCGGCACCGGGGCGCTTCACGTTGTGGCGCTCGGCTTCAGCCGGATTGCGAATTTCGACGACCTCGACCCGCTGGCGCAGGAACCGGATGTGCGCCTCACGGTGTTGCGGGCTGGTGAAGCGCTGCCGGGCGATGCCAATCTGGTGATTCTTCCCGGCAGCAAGTCGACACGTGGGGATCTGGAATTCCTGCGCGAGCAGGGCTGGGACATCGACCTTGCCGCCCATGTGCGGCGCGGGGGGCATGTGTTGGGAATTTGCGGCGGCTACCAGATGCTGGGGCAGGTGGTGCGCGACCCGGACGGGATCGAAGGTCCGGCGGGTGAAACGCCGGGGCTGGGCCTGTTGCAGGTCGAGACCGAGATGACACCGGAAAAACGGCTGACCGAGGTTGACGCAGTCGATGCGTCCTCGGGCACGCCGTTTCGCGGCTATGAAATCCATATTGGCCGCACCTCGGGCGCAGACTGTGCCCGCCCGTTTGCCACGGTGTCGGACCGGTCCGAAGGCGCGCGGTCCCCGGATGGGCGGGTCATGGGCAGCTATCTGCACGGCATGTTCCGCGATGACGGTTTTCGCGCGGCCTTCCTTGCCGCCATTGGCGGTCAGGCTGGCGCGCAGTGTTATGATGCAACCGTGGAAACGGTGCTGAACCAGCTGGCCGACCACATGGAAACCCATCTGGACGTCACGGGCCTTCTTGCGGCGGCCCGCTGAGCCGCTTGTCATTGTCCGGCGTCGCGGGCAAAGTCCCGTGGCAATTGGTGAAATGGCGGACGGACGTGTCGGACAGGCGACAGAGAGGCGGAATTCTCGGACTGGCGGCGGCATTTTTGCTGTTGGCCGGACCGGTTCTGGCGGACCGGATCTCGGTTTTTGCCGCCGCCAGCCTGAAAAACGCGCTTGATGAGATCGCCGCAGGGTATGAGGCTGACACCGGCCACGACGTTGTCCTGACCTATGCAGGCAGTGCGCGGCTGGCGCGGCAGGTTCAGGCGGGAGCGCCTGCGGATATCGTGTTTTTGGCCAGCACCGACTGGATGGATGAACTGGAGCGTGCAGAGGTGCTGGTCGTGGACAGCCGGACCGACCTTCTGACCAACCGCCTTGTTCTGGTCGGGCACGAGGGAAAACCGCTGGAACTGTCGTCCGATGACCTTGTCGCGCGTTTGGGGGATGGGCGGTTGGCGGTTGCGATGACCAATGCCGTCCCCGCGGGCATCTATGCCAAACAGGCGCTGACGTCACTGGGCCTGTGGCCAGCCGTGGCCGGGCGGTTGGCCGAAACCGACAACGTGCGCGCCGCGCTTGCGCTGGTGGCTTTGGGCGCCGCACCCTTGGGGGCGGTTTATGCCAGCGACGCGCGGGCCGAGCCGCGCGTTGCCATCCTTGCGACCTTTCCCGAGGATACACATGGGCCAATCCGCTACCCGGTGGCTCTGGTGCACGATACCGATGCGGCACGGGGCTTCCTTGACGTTCTGACCGGGCAATCGGCGGAGGTTTTTGCCAGACACGGCTTTGGCCTTGTGGAGGCACGGGAATGAGCTGGCTGGGACCCGAAGGCTGGGCCGCGCTGGTGCTGTCGCTGAAAGTGTCGTTCTGGGCGACCTTGGTCAGTTTGCCATTTGCCGTTGCCGTTGCCTGGGTTCTGGCCCGCAAACGGTTCCCGGGGCATGGGGTTCTGAACGGGCTGGTGCATCTGCCGTTGATCCTGCCGCCGGTGGTAACGGGCTATCTGTTGCTGCTTGGTCTTGGACCGCAGGCGCCACTTGGAGCCTTCCTGCAAGACACCTTCGGGATCACCTTCGCCTTCCGCTGGACCGGGGCGGCATTGGCGGCGGCGATCATGGCTTTCCCGCTGACAGTGCGCGCCATCCGTATCGCGGTCGAGGCGGTTGACCCGAAGCTGGAACAGGCTGCCGCGACACTTGGAGCTTCGCGTTTGCAGGTCTTTCTGACTGTAACCCTGCCCCTGATCGCGCCGGGTATCCTTGCCGGAACCGTCCTTGCCTTCGCCAAGGCAATGGGAGAGTTCGGGGCAACGATTACATTCGTGTCGAACATCCCTGGCGAGACCCAGACGGTGCCATCGGCGATCTATGCTTTCCTGCAGGTGCCGGGGGGCGAGAACGATGCGATGAAACTGGTGCTGGTCTCTGTTTGCGTGGCGATGGGCGCACTGGCCCTGTCCGAAGTCGTCAGCCGCCGGATCGCGCGGCGGATCGGGGGGCAGGATGCTTGAGGTCCGTGTCAAAAGCCGACTTGGGGCGTTCATGCTCGACGTCGCCTTTGACGGGCCCGCCGGGGTGACCGCGCTGTTCGGGCGGTCCGGTGCGGGCAAGACAACCGTGGTCAACGCGGTGGCGGGGTTGTTGAAGCCCGACGCAGGACGGGTTGTCGTCGGCGGGCGGGTTCTCTGCGACCACGAAAAGGGTATCTGGCTGCCGCCGCACCAGCGTCGGGTAGGCTACGTTTTCCAGGAGGGGCGGCTGTTTCCCCATCTCGATGTGCGCCGCAATTTGGTCTTTGGCCGCAAGGTGCAGGGGTTGGCGGCAGACTCGGTTGCGTTTTCGAATGTGGTCGACCTGTTGGGCATCGGCCCCCTTCTGGATCGCCGTCCCGCCGCTCTTTCTGGGGGCGAAAAGCAACGCGTTGCGATTGGCCGCGCCTTGCTGTCATCGCCGGAACTCCTGCTTCTGGACGAGCCGTTGTCGGCGCTGGACGAGGCGCGCAAGGCCGAGATACTGCCGTTCCTTGAACGACTCCGCGACGAAGCGGCGCTTCCGATCCTTTATGTCTCGCATTCCGTGGCCGAGGTTGCGCGTCTGGCGACAAAGGTGGTGATGCTGGATCAGGGTCGGGTTGCTGCTCAGGGGGGCGTGGCCTCGGTCTTCTCCGACACAGGCGCGGTGACCGCGATGGGCATCCGCGAGGCCGGATCGGTCCTTTCGGCCCGGGTTGTTGCGCATCACGACGATGGGCTGACCGAGTTGCAGGGCTGCGGCGGATCGCTGTTCCTGCCAGCTGTCCGGGCCGGGGTCGGGACGGAGCTGCGGGTGCGTATCCTGGCCCATGACGTGCTGCTGGCCCGGTCGCGGCCTGTCGATACGTCCGCCCTGAACCACCTCGCCGGTGAGATTTCCGAGATTCGCGAGGGCGACGGTCCCGGTGTTCTGGTGCGGATCAAATGCGCAGACGCCATGCTGCTGGCGCGCATCACCCGGCGCTCGGCCCGCGCCATGGGGCTGGCGGTGGGGCAGCCGATCCATGCGGTGATCAAATCGGTGGCGGTTTCCCAAAGCGATGTCGGGGCCTAACCGCGCGCCCGCAGATCCCGGACCGACACCCCATGTGCCCGCCGAAATGCGCGGGCGAAACTGGCTTGATCGTTGAACCCCGTGGCCAAGGCGATTTCTCCGGCGGGGAGGCGGGTTTCCTCGGCCAGTCGCCGCGCCTCGTCCAGCCGAAGCGCCATGTAGACCTGTTTCGGCGCGGCGCCGACCTGCTTGTGAAAGCGGGCCTCCAGGGCGCGCGTGGACAGGTCAAGCCGGGCGGCTATGGCGGCGATGGGTATCGGATCGTCAATGGCTGCCTCCATCCAGTTCAGGGCGCGCGCCACAACGGGATCGCTGACCTCTGGGCGCAGCGACAGAAGCGGGCCTTGCGGACGGTTACCGGGGCGGGGGGCCTCATGCACCAGGGCGCTCGCGACCTGCGTTGCCAATGACGCGCCAAACCATGACCCGATCAGCTGCAGCATCAGGTCCAGTGTCGGCGACGCGCCACCCGCCGTGGCATATGGGCCGCTGATGACATGGCGGTCACGGACCAGATGGATCGCGGGGTGGCGCGACGCGAAGTCGGTCAGGTCCTCCCAGTGGCAGGTGGCGCGATGCCCGTCCAGAAGCCCGGATCGGGCCAGCACTTCGACCGCGCCATCGGCGGCGATGACCCGCGCGCCCGCCCGCGCGAGGCGGCGCAGACCGGCAAGAAGAGGAGGGGTCGCCTGTGCCGAAACTCCGAATGAGCCCAGCACCATCAAGAGATCGCAACTGTCGATCTGGCGCAGGGGCGCCCCGGCAATCTCAACCCCGCTGGTCAGCGTCACCGTGGCGCCCTCGGGGGTTGCGAAACGCCAGTCAAACAGCTGCCGCCCGGCACGCCGGTTCGCCGCGCGCATCGGGTCGATCGCGGCCGCAAAGGTCAACGTGTTCGTGTCCGTCAGAACAAGCGCCACGACCGAAACAGGATCGCCGCGTTCGGCCCACTTGGTGTCTTCGATTTTAGTCATAAGTGATTCGTAAAACATCAAATAGTTGCTGCCAAGTCAGGAGATACTGTCAATCAGACCGTGGGAATCAGGTCGGGAAAAGAGAGGTCCGCCATGCCGCTTGCCATGAACCGCGAGGTTTTCATCACCTGTGCCGTCACCGGGTCGGGCGGGACACAGGGCCGCAGCCCGCATGTCCCGCGATCTCCGAAACAGATCGCCGACAGCGCCATTGCCGCGGCCAAGGCTGGGGCGGCGATCGTGCATTGCCACGTGCGCGACCCCGAAACCGGCGCGCCCAGCCGCGATCTGGCGTATTACCGAGAGGTCACAGAACGCATCCGCGACAGTGACACCGACGTGGTCCTGAACCTGACTGCCGGCATGGGTGGCGACATCGTCTTTGGCGGCACCGAAACGCCGCTGCCCCCCGTTGCGGGCACCGATATGGTCGGCGCAACCGAACGTGTGGCCCATGTCGCCGAGTGCCTGCCCGAGATTTGCACACTGGATTGCGGCACGATGAATTTCGCCGAGGCCGATTACGTCATGACCAACACGCCGGGCATGTTGCAGGCGATGGGGCGAATGATGACCGAGCTTGGCGTAAAGCCCGAGATCGAGGCGTTTGACACCGGCCACCTGTGGTATGCCAAGCAACTGGTTGCAGATGGCGTTTTGGAATCGGATGCGCTGGTACAACTGTGCATGGGGGTGCCTTGGGGCGCGCCGGATGACCTCAACACCTTCATGGCCATGGTTAACAACGTGCCGCAGGACTGGACGTTCAGCGCGTTTTCGCTGGGCCGCAACCAGATGGCCTATGTCGCGGCGGCGGTACTGGCAGGCGGCAACGTGCGTGTCGGGCTTGAGGACAATCTATGGCTGGACAAGGGGGTGCTGGCCGAAAACTGGCAACTGGTCGAACGAGCAGGCACGATCATCGAGAACATGGGAGCGCGGGTCATTGGCCCCGCCGAGGTGCGCGAAAAACTGCGTCTGACCAAGCGGGCGCCGGTTTCAAAGTGAACCAAACGCCGGTCCCGGACGTTCAAGAGGTGACCTTGATCGCTGACCTGAAGGAGACACCCGTGATCCGCCTTGTTGCCGCCCTTTCCCTGATGCTTGCCACCACGCCCGCCATTGCCGACAGCTATCGCGATACCGCCGTTCCGATGCAGGTCGACACCGGGCTGGACCTGAACCGCTATTCCGGGCTTTGGTATGAAATCGCCCGGTTTCCCAACCGATTCGAGAAAAACTGCTTTGCCGTGACCGCGGAATACGCACTGCGCGAGGACGGCAAGATTTCGGTGGTGAACACCTGCCGGACGGGGGCGGTGGACGGCCCCGTGAAACAGGCGGAAGGCGTGGCAATTGTCGCGGAACCCGGCAAGCTTGAGGTAGGCTTTGCGCCGGGATCCAGTGTCCTGCCGTTTCTGCGCGGGGACTACTGGGTTCTGGATGTGACGCCCGATTACTCGGTTGCCGTTGTAGGAACTCCTGCGGGCAGGACCGGCTGGATCCTGGCGCGCAGCCCGCAGATTTCAGATGCGGCGCTCAGCGAAGCGATGCAGGTTCTCTCCGACAACGGCTATGATGTGACTGAACTGCGTGCAGTGCCGCAGATGGAAAGGTAAACAGCCCATGCCCACGGTCCTCTGTTTCGGAGACAGCAACACGTTCGGCACTCCGCCGATGGTGCATCTTGAGGACAAGCGGCGGTTCGGGCCGGATATCCGCTGGCCGTGGGTAATGCGGCGGGCGCTGGGCGAGCGCTGGCATCTGGTCGAGGAAGGAAACCCGGGCCGCACCACCACGCGCGACGACCCTGACGTGGGACCACACCGCAACGCCACCCGCGTCTTTCCGGCGATTCTCGAAAGCCATTGGCCGATCGACGTGATGGTGTTCATGCTCGGGACCAATGACCTGAAGGCGGTGCATGGCGTCGCAGCAGATACCATTGCCGAAGACATCCGCGGTCTGATCACATTCGCCAAAGGCACCGGATTTGTCGCCCGGACCCTGCTGGTCTGCCCGCCCATGGTGCAGGAACGCGGCTGTCTGGCCGAAGTCTTTGCCGGGGCCGAGGCGCGGGGGCAGGGGCTGGCCGATCATATCCACGCCGTTGCGGCCAAGACCGGGGCAGCGTTTTTCGACGCCAATTCGGTGATTGCGACCGATCCGCTGGATGGCGTGCATTTCGGTCCCGAGGCGCATGACGCGCTGGGGCGGGCGCTGGCGGATGAAGTTGCGAAGCTGATGGGGGCATCATGACAAAAACGGCAGCGATCATCGGTGGCGGCGTGATTGGCGGCGGGTGGGCCGCGCGGTTCCTGCTGAACGGCTGGGATGTGCGGGTCTTTGATCCCGATCCCGAAGCACAGCGCAAGATCGGCGAAGTGCTGGCCAATGCCCGCCGCGCTTTGCCAGGTCTTAGCGATGCGCCCCTGCCGCCCGAGGGTGCACTCAGTTTTCACGACACCATGTCGGACGCGGTCGCCGGGGCGGAATGGATACAGGAGAGCGTGCCGGAACGGTTGGACCTGAAACGCAAAGTGTTCCAGACCCTTCAGGAACATTGCGATCCGGGGGTGATCATCGGCTCGTCCACCTCTGGGTTCAAGCCGTCCGAGTTGCAGGGCTGCGCTTCACGCCCCGACCAGATCGTGGTCACGCACCCCTTCAACCCGGTCTACCTGTTGCCGCTCATCGAACTGGTGACGACACCACAGAACCCGGACGCGCTGATTGCCCGCGCCAAAGAGACGCTTGAGGGTCTTGGCCTGTTCCCGCTGCACCTGAAAAAGGAAATCGACGCCCATGTCGCGGACCGGTTCCTGGAAGCGGTCTGGCGCGAGGCGCTGTGGCTGGTCAAGGACGGCATTGCCACCACCGAAGAGATCGACGAGGCGATCCGCATGGGGTTCGGTATCCGCTGGGCGCAGATGGGTCTGTTTGACACCTATCGCGTGGCGGGCGGCGAGGCCGGGATGCGGCATTTCATGGCGCAGTTCGGCCCGGCGCTGGAATGGCCATGGACCAAGTTGATGGATGTGCCCGAGTTCAACGACGAATTGGTCGACCTGATCGCGGGCCAGTCGGATGCGCAGTCAGGCCATATCCCGATCCGCCAGATGGAGCGGATCCGTGATGACAACCTCGTGTCGATGATGCGGGCGCTGAAAGGACAGGACTGGGGCGCGGGGGCGGTGATGAATGCCCATGACCGCCGCTTGTCCGAACAAGGCGCGATGCCGCGCGACATGGACGGGATCGGCGACCTCTCTCAACCCGTCCTGACCCAGCGCCGCGCCGTGCCGGTCGATTGGCTGGACTACAATGGCCACATGACCGAAAGCCGTTATTTGCAGGCTTTTGCCGACGCCACCGACCGGCTGATGGAGATCATCGGCTGCAATCAGGACTATATCGCTTCGGGCGGCAGCTATTTTACCGCCGAAACCCATATCCGCCATATCGATGAGGCGAAGCTGGGCGAGGTGATCGAGGTCCGCACCCGTGTCCTTAGAGGCGAGGGCAAGAAGATGCACCTGTGGCACGAGATGTTTTGCGGCGACCGATTGCTGGCCACGGGCGAGCATTTCCTTTTGCATGTCAGCCTTGAAACCCGCCGCCCTTCGCCGCCTTCGGCCGAGATCGCGCAGAACCTGAGCGCGCTTGTGGCGGCTCATGCCGGTCTGCCCGCACCCGAAGGGGCGGGGCGGTATGTGGGGCAGCCGCGCTAAAGCTGGTTGCGCAGCGCGATGGCGTGATCGGGCAGCATCCGCGCTGTCACCGTCGCCTGCCGGACAAGGTTGTCGAAATGGGTGGTGAAATTCTCCACCCGTTCGCTGTCGCGGAAGGCAAGGTAGTTCCGCCCCAGATACAGAACCGCAAGAAGCGGGCCAAACACCGTGATGGGGGATGAATAAAGCTGGCGCGCGTCAAACAGGTAAACGCGCAGGCGGGGATAGATCTCGGCGCTGATCTCGGCGAAATGGTCCAACTGGCGGCGGCGGATGTCGATGGGCACCCCGCGATAATAACCTTCTGCGGCGGCAAAGGCGGCAAGGTCATGCATCGGCAGCGCGATCTCGTAATCCGAAGGTGAGGCACGCATCCAGTCCAGCCGGTCGCGCGAGGCATTGATCGCTTGTTCGGTGGTGCGGCCCAGATGGGGCGAGTATTCCCATTCCAGCATCTCGGGCGTTTTCAGCATATCGGGCAGCCCCGCCGGAACGTGGCGGATCTTGTAGCCCATCGCCTCTTGGTGCCAGGCAAAGATCTGTTCGTCGACCAGCGCGCGCGGCGCTTCGGTCAGGGTCAGGCTGTTGGCCAGCACATCGGCGGCCCGCTCTGGCCGGTCCGTCAGCCCCAGAAGCCAGTCCGCCGACACCCCCAGCGCAAAGGCGCATTCCCCCAACACATGGGCGTTGGGCAGGCGTGCGCCCTCATCCTTCAGAAGCTGGGAAATGGTAGATCGGTCGACACCAATGGCGCGGGCAAGGGCGCTTTGGTTGCTGTCCCGGTCCCGCATGGCACGCGCCAGGCGGGTACGAAACAGGTCGGCGCGGTCTCGTTTGTCTATTTTTTCACTCATATGGTGAGAAATATCACAATTGCCGAGTTTTGTGAACCAAAGCCCGAATTCCGCAAGTCCCGGGGGCGGTGTAACGCTTTTGTGAAGATCGCGAAAAGAGGACCAAATGGAAAGCCGCACAAGAACGGTCGTGAAGGCCGTCATCTGGAATGTCATCGGACTGATTGTCATGTCGGTCGTTGGACTGATCTCGACGGGGTCAGTTGCCCTTGGCGGCATGATGGCGTTGATCAATACCGCAGTCGGGTTGGCATTCTACGTCATCTATGAACGGGTCTGGACGGCGATCCGCTGGGGGCGCCATGTCTGATCGGCGCGTGATCGGATTTGATATCGAATGGCCGACATTGGCCATGATCGGCTTGTGTTACGGTCTGTTTGCTCTCGGCACGACCTGGGCAACGGCGCTGTGGCTGCCTCTGGGCATGGCGTTCACCACGCTTGCCATAGCTCTGCATTCCTCGCTGTCTCACGAGGTCCTGCACGGCCACCCGTTCAACAATCGCGCCGCGTCCGAGGCGCTGGTTTTTCCTGCCGTCGGCCTGTTCATCCCTTACCTCAGGTTCCGCGACACCCATCTGGCGCATCATCAGGATTCGATCCTGACCGATCCTTATGACGACCCGGAATCGAACTATCTGGACCCACTTGTCTGGGATGCGTTGCCGGGGTGGAGAAAAGTGCTTCACCGTTTCAACAACACGCTTCTGGGGCGCTTGGTCATTGGGCCGGCGCTGGGGCAGGCAAGTTTCATGGCAAACGACTGGCAGGCGATCCGGGGCGGGAACCGGGCGGTTTTGAAGGGCTGGATGTGGCACGTTCCGGCGCTGATGCTGACGCTGGTCTGGGTGGTGTTCGTGGCCAGGATGCCGTTCTGGGCCTACCTGATCTGCGCCTATGCCGCCCTGTCGGTCCTGAAGATCCGCACCTTCCTTGAGCATCAGGCACATGAACGTGCCCGTGGTCGTACGGTCATTATCGAGGACAAGGGGCCGCTTTCGTGGATGTTCCTCAACAACAATCTGCACGTCGTCCATCACATGCACCCCAAGATGCCCTGGTACCGGCTTCCGAAGCTGTTTGCCGCCAATCGCGACCGATACCTGTCGCGCAATGATGGCTATTACTTCCGCTCATACCGGCAGGTGTTTCGGCAGTATTTCTGGCGCGCCAAGGACCCGGTGCCGCATCCGCTCTGGTCAGGGCGCGGAAACTAGGCCACAACTGCGCGGATGAGCGCATGGGTCTTCATTTCAATCGCAGCGGCAGCGTTTCAAACGTTGCGTTTCATGCTGCAAAAGCACCTCAGCACTGGTGAACTCAGCACCGGTGGCGCGACATTTGCGCGGTTTGCCTATTCCGCGCCCTTCATCACCCTGCTGACGGCCGCATACTGGCAGGTCACCCCGGACACACCCGGTGCCCTTTCGGGCGTGTTCTGGGCTTATGCGCTGGTTGGCGGGCTGGCCCAGATATTGGCGACATGGTGCGTGGTGGCGATCTTTGCCAGCCGCAATTTCGCCGTCGGCATAACCTTCAAGAAGACCGAAGTCGTCCTGACCGCGCTGGTTGGCTTTGTGGTGCTGGGCGACAGCATCAGCCTGTCGGGGTTGATCGCCATTCTGATCGGGCTGATCGGAGTGCTGATCCTGTCGGAAATGCCCGGCGGGGCGGGTGGCTGGGCGCGGCGTCTGATCAACCGCGCGGCGGGGTTGGGCCTGTTGTCTGGGGTGTTCTTTGCCGTTTCCGCGGTGGCCTATCGCGGCGCAACGCTTGAGATTTCCAGCACAGATCCGCTGATGCGCGCGTCGCTGTCACTGATGGCGGTCACGCTGTCTCAGGCCATTGGCATGGCGCTGTGGCTGGGTTGGCGCGAAAAAGGAGAGCTGAGCCGCGTCTGGGCCGCGCGGCGCACGGCGGTCTGGACCGGGATCACCGGGCTCGCCGGGTCCTTGTGCTGGTTCACGGCCTTCACGCTTCAGAACGCGGCCTATGTCTTTGCCGTTGGTCAGGTCGAGGTGATTTTCTCGATCGCCGCCTCGGTTCTGTTCTTCCGCGAAAAGATCACAGGGCGCGAGGTCACGGGTATCGCGCTTCTCAGCCTGTCAATTGTGGCGCTGGTCCTGCTGCACTGAACGCGCGCGTCATTCGTCCCGCGCATCGGGGCTGCGCCCTTTCAGGCGCAGGAACAGGCTTTCCTCGTCATCGTTCTTGAAAAACGGCACGCTGTAGGGCGGCGCGGTGTCATGCAGGCGGCCTTCGACCTCGGCAAGAACGACCTCGGTGATGAACGGCAGGTCAAACTCGCGCGCCTTTTTCAGGGGAATCCATTGCAGGTGCGAGAGCTCGTCATGGGCCGATGAGAAATCGTCCAGATCACTGACCAGCGCATCCGCGTCCAGCAGGAAGAAACGCGCGTCGAAACGGCGCGGGCGGCCCGGAGGCGTAATCGCACGAAACACGAATTGCAGGGCATTGGCGGTTGGAACATGGCCGGTATCGGCGAAATCCGACCAGTCATCCGGTGGGTCGACGGGCCATGTTCCGGTCTGACCCAGAATTTGCCCGGTCTCTTCCCACAATTCGCGCACCGCCGCTGCCGCCAGCGCGTGGCTGATGTCCTTCGTGCATTGCTCGGCCAGACGGTCGCGACAGACGCGGGGCAGGGGGCGGGCCAGCGGGATGCGGGCGTCATCGGCATCCACTGCGCCGCCGGGAAAGACGAACTTGTTGGGCATGAACGCGGCCTTGGCGCCGCGCTGTCCCATCAGGATATGCGGATCGGTCTTCCTGTCGCGCAGCACGATCACCGTCGCGGCGTTGCGAATGGCGGTCTTGTCCATCTTCGCTCACTCCCCTGTGACGGGGGTCATTCGGCCGTCTTCCCAAACCCGTGCATTCGCCGGGCCCACTGAAACGCCACCACGACCCCCTTGAGCCTTGGCAGAAGGTAGAGCGAGAGCGCGACGCAGCCAACCGCGAAAATGGTGAACAGGATTAAAGGCTCGGGACGCCATGTGACAAAGACGATGTGCAGCATCGGCGCAAGGATATGCCCGACGATCAGGATCGTCAGATAGGCCGGACCATCGTCCGCCCGATGGTGGTGAAACTCTTCCCGGCAGACCGGGCACCTGTCACGCACCTTGAGATAGCTCTTCAGCAGAGGCCCATTGCCGCAATTCGGGCATTTCCGCCGCCAGCCCTTGAAAATAGCTGGCCAGAGCGGTCGGTCGTCCGCCGCCATCACCATATCAGTCATCTTGTCCTCGCTCGTCCCGTTCGCAGGATGGAAGCAAGATGGGGCATTTTGAAGGGGACAAAACCGCCCCGCGTCCCGATGTCGCAAAAAAGTCGACAAATTTTTTGCGACGGAAAGAGTCTGCGGCTCCGTAAGACACTTCAGAAAGCGGCGGAAACGTCGGTTTCAATGACAATCAAGACCCGAGACAGGAGACATAACATGAAACGGATCATTCTGCTGACCAGCGCCATTGCCGTTGCCCTGACCACGACGTCGGGCATCGCAGTCGCGCATGATGGCGAAGGCAAGGGGCCGAAGGGCAAACACCATGGCCCGCGTTTCGAGATGCTGTTCGATGAGGCCGATACCAACGGTGATGGCATGCTCAGCCGCGAGGAACTGGATGCCCATGCAAAGGCGCGTTTTGACAAGATGGACACGGACGGTGACGGTTTTATCTCGGCCGAAGAATTCGTTGCCGGGCGCGAAGCCGAGCACAAGGAGCGTATGAACAAACGTGCCGAACGCATGTTCGAACGCATGGATACGGACAAGGACGGCAAGCTGAGCTTTGAAGACATGCAGGCCCGCAGCGACCGCAAGGACAAGATGTTCGAAATGCTGGATACCGATGGCGACGGCCTGATCTCGAAGGAAGAGGCGGCGAAAGCCCGCGAAATGCGCAAGGCCGAATGGAAGAAGAAGCGCCACGGCAAGGCGGACGATCAATAAGACGTAGGGCGGGGTCGCGTCCGGATACGCGGCCCCGCTTGTCAGGTTGGCGGGAACGGGCTAGGCCAGACGTGTGACAGAGATGCCTTATGATGCGCGTGACGATGACCCGGAGGCGGCCCCGGACGAAGCGTTGTTGGTGCTTTATGCCAACGGCGACGCGGATGCCGCACGGGTTTTGACGCTACGCTTGACGCCGCAGGTTTTTGGTCATGCCTACCGGCTTCTCTCTGACCGGGCCGAGGCCGAAGACGTCACGCAAGAGGCCATGTTGCGGCTGTGGAAGCAGGCCCCGGACTGGCGGCAGGGTGAGGCCAAGGTCACGACCTGGCTGTATCGTGTGACGGCGAACCTGTGCACCGACCGTCTGCGGCGGCGGCGAGGTCAGGCGCTGGACAGCGTGGCTGAACCCGAGGACGAAACCGCAAGCGCGGCCGATCAGATACAGGCGCGCACGCGGGCCGAAGCATTGCAGGCCGCGCTTGCGACGCTGCCCGACCGACAGCGCGAGGCCGTGATCTTGCGGCACATCGAGGGTCTGGGCAATCCCGAGATCGCCGGGATCATGGGCATCGGGGTCGAGGCAGTGGAAAGCCTGGTCGCACGGGGAAAACGGGGACTGACAGCGGCCCTTCAGGGGCGCAAGGATGAGTTGGGGTATACGGAATGACCGGAAAACACGACGACACAGACGTGCTAGAGACGTTCTTCGACGCAGCCCGCGCCGATCCGTCCGCGACCCCGTCCGAGGCGCTGTTGCAGCGCATCATGGCGGATGCTGCCGCAGAGCAGTTCGCGGCAACCGCGCCTGCACCGGTGCGTGGCAAGCGCAAAGGGCCGATAGCGGCGTTGGTCGCGGCGTTGGGCGGCTGGCAGCCGGTTGGCGGGCTGGCAGTCGCAACGCTCGCCGGGGTCTGGATCGGCTTCGGGCTGTCGTCGACCTATTTACCCGACGGGTTGGACAGCCTGACAAGTGCTGGCACCGAAGTTTACCTGTCCGAGCTGTCGGGCGGGTTTGACCTGACGCTTGAGACCGAAGAAGGTTGATGCCATGAGCGAGACACAAGAAACACCGCAGCGAATGGGCCGCAAGATGCGCGTCGTGCTGATCCTTTCCCTTGGGCTGAATCTTCTGGTCATCGGCGCAGCAGTCGGGGTGGGTGCAAAAATCGCGCGGGACGGCCCGCCGCCGCATCGCGTGGACAGCGGCGCGCCTCCGTTTGTGCGGGCTTTGGATTCGCACGACCGTCGCGAAGTCGGACGGGCAATCCGCAAAGCATATCGCAACATCGGGATCGACCGGGACGGCGACCGCCAGGACTATCAGGCCGCGGTTGCCGCGCTGCGCGCCGACCCTTTCGACGTCGATGCGATGCGCGCTTTGCTCGAGCGGCAGGCAGCCACCGCGCGGACCCGGTTCACGACATCCCAGGAGGCATGGCTGGCTCATGTCATCGCAATGGATGCCAAGACCCGCCGAGCCTATGCCGACCGGCTGGAAGAGGTGCTGGAACACAAGGGGCACAAGGACCGTAAGGACAAGGGCCACAAGGACGACAAAAAGAAGCGCGACGGTCACGACGACTAAGCTGGATACTTACCTCTGACTTCTGACCGTTGCGTAGCTTAGTTTTGGCTTGGGTCAGGCGACCGGAAGGCTCATCGTGACACGGTTGCGGCCGTGCGACTTCGCCCCATAAAGCGCGCGGTCGGCCCGGTCGAGGATCGAGGCCGCCAGCTGTGACCCATCACAATAGGCGAAATTTTCCGCCAGTTCGCTGCCCATTGCCACACCGATGGAAATTGTCACCGGGATCGAGATATCCTGTCGTGCCAGAACCACGGGCGTTTGGCCGACGCGCTGGCACAGGTGGCGGGCAACATCCTGGGCGCGGGACTTGGTGGCGGTGGGCAGGGCAATCAGGAACTCTTCGCCACCGATCCGCGCGATCAGGTCCCTTGGACCCAGAACGGATCGCAGCCGACGTGCGACTTCGATCAGCACGTCGTCCCCGGCGGAGTGGCCGAAACGGTCGTTGATGCTTTTGAAATGGTCGAGATCAGCAACCATGACCGCGCAGTCCTCGCCCCCAGCGGTGGCGGCGAGGTCAGCCATGGCAGACAGTCGCGGCATGGCGTAGCGGCGATTGAACAACCCGGTCAGGGGATCGACGATGGCAGCCGTCAGACCCGATTGCACGTCGCGCAACAGCCGGTCGGTCAGGCGTTTTCGCTGCAAAAGTGCCTCAAGCCTTTGGGCGACCTCTTCTGGATCGAACCCGGCAGGCATCACGTCATCGGCGCCAAGGTCAAGCGCGTCGACCAGGACATCGCGGTTGGGGGTTTGTCCAACCACCAGTATCGCTGCGCGGCGGGTGTCCTTGTGGGCGCGCAGTTCCGCCAAAAGTCGCAGCCCATCGTCGCCATCACCCGGTCCCGGGACGATGATAACCGCGTCCGGCGCAGCGGATTTCGACAGGCTCATCATGGTTTCGCCAATGCGCTGGCTGCGGACAGTGTAGGGCACCAGCGGTTTCAGCAAAGCGCGCCATCGCAGGGCCGATCCCGCATCTCCACCCGAGATCAGCACGTTTGCGGATCCGGCAAACTCCTGTTGCGCCTCGGCCAGGCCAAAGAATTGCGCGGTGCCGCCTTTCATCCGCATTTCTTCCATCGAATCGCGACTGCGCAAAAGGCCGCGGATTCGGGCCAGAAGGAACTGGTCATCCACCGGCGCGTCCAGAACATCATCGGCGCCGGCCCGCAGTGCCGCCAGACGCAGGCGCGGTGTCGGGGTGGCGCTGACGACGATGATTGGCGTCACGGCAAGCTTCGGGTCGTTTTTCAGGTGACGGCACAACCCTTCCATCGCCTCTTTCGAGCCACCATCGCCCAGCAGCACCAGATCCGGTGGGGATGACTTGAGTGCGTCCAGTGCCTCTTCCGGCGATGCCGCCTGAACGACCTGATAGAAGGCGCCGGTCAGCTTGACCTTCAGCACGATGCGGTTCGTGGCTGTGCTGTCGACGATCAGGATCTTTCCGGGCATGGATGACGACCTCAGTGCTTGCCAACGGGTTAAACCAGTCTGTAATCGGATTGGTTAAGGAAACCTTTCGGGAGTGACAAAAAATGTCGATGACCGAGGATGCCGCCGAACTTCTGGCCTTGCGCGCGTTGGGCTGGCTGGCCGGCAATGATGAACTACTGGGCGTGTTTCTCGGTGCGTCCGGGGCTTCTGTCGATGATCTGAAATCGGCCGCCACCGACCGCGCGTTCCTTGGTTCTGTGCTTGGCTTTCTGACCATGGACGACGCGTGGGTCGTGGCATTCTGCGATACGACAGGCGACCCTTACGAGGCACCGATGATCGCCAGCGCGGTGCTTGCAGGCGAGGCCGGGCGGCACTGGACCTGAGCGCCACTTCGAAGCCCCTTGTTAATCAACACCGGGGCAGGCAGGTTGCAATCGTTACACGGGTCAACGGGCAGGCGAGGATAATGCGGGCTGACGGGATATTGTTCGACAAGGACGGCACGTTGATCGATTTCGCAGGTACCTGGAATGCCTGGGCCGGCCAGATGATCGCGGACTTTGCCGAGGGCGACATCGAAACGGCGAACCGGATTGCCGATGCCCTGGCATATGATCTGGCCAACCGAACCTTCCTGCCGCACAGCGCCATTATCGCGGGTACCAACCGCGACGCGGCCGAGGCCGTAGCATCGGCCCTGCCGGGGTCGGACGTCTCGGCCCTTGAGATTGTTCTGATGGAAAGCGCGGCCAAGGCGCCGCCGATGCCGGTCTTGAGGTTGGGCGACTATCTTGCGGGGCTTTCGGCGCAGGGTTTGCGGCTGGGCGTGATGACCAATGACACGGAATTTGCAGCGCGCGCGCACCTGCGCACGATTGGCGTCGAGCAGGATTTTGACCTGATCCTCGGTTTTGACAGCGGCTATGGCGCCAAGCCAGACCCGGACCCGCTTCTGGCGTTTGCCGACCGTATGGGGCTGGAACCTGCGCGGGTCGTCATGGTTGGTGACAGCACCCACGATCTGATTGCCGGGCGCGCGGCCGGGATGCAGACCGTCGCCGTCCTGACCGGAATGGCGGGGGCGGATGAACTTGCGCCCTTTGCCGACGTGGTGTTTCCCGATATCGGCCACATCCCCGATTGGCTGTCCGCCTGACCCTGCATTTGGCTGGCGCCATGAAATCGACAGCTTCTGTCGCTTTCGGACGTGTTTCCCCATTTGGTTTGCGTGTTTCCTGAAGACAGGGACGCGAACAGAGAGGGTGTCATGGCGGATCAGGCGACACAGGCTGGCAGAAGAAAACGCGGCGGCGGGCGCGCTGGCAATGCAGCACGGCGCGGGACGGCAGTAATTGACCAGATGCCATGGCGGATCCCCGTCAATACCGACCGTCCGACCGAACCTCTGACCGAGGAGGGCGTCGCCGCGATCCACGAGGGCGCGATGCGGATCCTCGAAGAGATTGGGATTGAATTCTTCAACGCCGAATCTCGCGCCATCCTCAAAGAGGCCGGTTGCACGGTTTCAGGTGATACCGTCCGCATGGGCCGAGACTTCGTTATGGAGATGGTGGCCAAGGCGCCCGAAAGCTGGACCCTGACCCCGCGCAATCCCGACAGAACCCTGACCATTGGCGGTAATCACATTGTGTTCGGCAATGTCTCGTCCCCGCCGAATTACTGGGATCTGGAACTGGGCCGCAAGGTGCCGGGTACCCGCGAACAATGCGCCAACCTTCTGAAACTGACACAATATTTCAACTGTATCCACTTTGCCGGGGGTTATCCGGTTGAGCCGCAGGACATTCATGCCTCGGTCCGGCATCTTGATGTCCTCTATGACAAGCTGACGCTGACCGACAAGGTGGCCCATACCTATTCGCTGGGGGCCGAACGGGTCGAAGATGCGATGGAGATGGTGCGGATTGCCGGTGGTCTGACCCATGAGGAGTTTGACGCCACGCCGCGCATGTACACGAACATCAACTCGACCTCGCCTTTGAAACATGACGAGCCGATGATGGATGGCTGGATGCGGCTGGCGCGGCGTGGGCAGGGGCTGGTGGTGACGCCGTTCACGCTGGCGGGCGCGATGGCGCCCGTGACCATGGCGGGCGCGGTGGCGCAGTCATTGGCCGAGGGGCTGTGCGCGATTGCCCTGGCGCAGTACATCCGTCCGGGCGCGCCCTGCGCGATCGGGACGTTTACCTCGAATGTCGACATGAAGTCCGGCGCCCCGGCCTTCGGCACCCCGGAATACATGCGCGCAACCCAGATGACCGGGCAGATGGCGCGGTTCTACAAGCTGCCGATGCGCGCCAGCGGCGTCTGTGCGGCCAACGTGCCCGACGGTCAGGCCATGTGGGAGACGTCGAACTCGCTCTGGTCGGCGGTCCAGTCGGGCACCAATATGGTTTATCACGCCGCTGGCTGGCTTGAAGGCGGGCTGATCGCGAGCCCTGAAAAATTCATCATGGATTGCGAAGTGCTGCAGATGATCCAGCGCTATTTCGAACCTTCGATCACCGCGACCGGCCCGGATGAGATTGCCCTGGACGCAATTCGCGACGTTGGCAGTGCCGGACATTTCTTTGGCATCCAGCATACGCAGGACCGCTATACCACCGCATTCTATCAGCCCTTCGTGTCGGACTGGCGCAACTACGAGGCGTGGGAAGCGGCCGGAGCGGTCTGGACGCCAGAACGTGCGCATCAGATCTTCAAGGACATACTTGCCAGCTTCGAAGCCCCGCCAATGGATGAGGCCATCCGCGAGGAACTCGCCGCTTTTGTGGCCCGCCGCAAAGAAGAAGGCGGCGCACCAACCGACTTCTGATCCCCGATTGGTCACGCAAACAAAACTGTTTTCGCACGGCATTTGACCCTAGAGTTCCGGGAAAGCCGTGAGGGACGTCACATGCGAAACGAAACCGGGGACCTTGGAGGCCGCCTTTTGATGGCTCTGATCGGGGGGCTGGCGGGCCTGTCCCTGTGGGCATTGATCGAGTGGCTGGACGATGTTCTGATCAGCCCGCATCTCTATCTTGTGGTGACAACCGCAGTGGCCGGCTTCTTCTCGGTTCTCCTGGCGCTGGCGGGCCCGGCACGTATTGGGGTTTCGGTGCTTGCCGCGGCAATTCTGGCCGGGCTGGGAGCGGCGCTGATCGGCTGGTCCTCACTGCGCTACGATGCGCTTGATCCGTTCATCGAAGGCAGTTACGCGCTTCTGGCGTGGGGGGTCTTCCTGTTCGTCGCGACGCCGATTGCCTCGGCCATGCTGGAAGTTCGGGGGCGCTGGCCGGACTATGCGCATCTGTTCGACCACAGCTGGAACATCGTCGTCCGCTATGCCGCCGCGTGGATTTTTGTCAGCATCTTCTGGCTGGTTCTGTTTCTGTCGAATGCGTTGCTCGAGATGGTCGGGATCACCTTGATCGAGGACTTGATCGACATCGACGCCGTGCCCTTTGCCCTGAGCGGCCTGATGCTGGGACTGGCGCTGTCGGTGGTGCATGAGATGCGGGCCTATGTCTCGCCCTTCCTGATTCTTCGCCTGCTGCGGCTTCTCTTGCCGCTGCTGGTGGTCGTGGTCGCGGTTTTTATCGCCGCGCTGCCTTTCCGTGGCCTCGACGGGCTGTTCCGCAACTTTTCCGCCGCGACCACGTTGATGGCAGTGGCGCTGGGCGCGATCACGCTGATCTCGACTGCCCTGGACAAAAATGACCGCGAGGCCGTGTCAGCAGGTTGGATGAAGACCGCGACGCGGGTTTTGGCCCTCTTGTTGCCCGTGGTTTCCGGGCTTGCGCTTTATGCGGTCTGGTTGCGCTTTGGGCAATATGGCTGGACACCGGACCGGGTGGCGGCGGCCACTGCTGCGGGGTTTGCTTTGGCATATGCGCTGGTCTATGCGGTCTCCGTGGTCATGGGCGCGGGCTGGATGGCGCGCATCCGTGCAGCCAATGTGGTGATGGCGGCGCTTGTTGTACTGGTCTCGTGCCTGTGGCTGACACCGCTGTTCAACGCCGAGAAGATTTCGGCCAATAGCCAGCTCGCCCGCTGGATGCGTGGCGGTGTGACCGTTGGCCAGATGCCGCTTTGGGAAATGGCGCGTGACTGGGGGCAACCCGGCCGTGCCGCACTTGCCGAGTTGGACGCGCTGCCCGGTGAAGACACAGCCGAGCTGCAGGTCGCCATAACCAAGGCGCGCGAAACTGACACGTTTTTCGAATACGACCGGGAAACTGCGGTTCTGGACAAGTCTGATCGGATCGAGAAGCTGCACGGGTCGATTTCGTTTCGGCCGGAAAACGAAACCCTGTCTCTGGCCACTCTGGGCACGCTTGGCGACTATGTCTTTCAAGACTGGGAGGACGTCTGCATTGGCGCAGCACCACCGGGCTGCGTGATGGTTCTGTCGCAGTTCGACCCCGGCGAACGGGGGCTGGAAGGCGTGATGCTGCTGCCCCGCAAGGGAGGCCTTGATACCTATGATGCCGTATCCCTTCGCGTGATCGACGGCAACCTGGTGCTGGGCCGTTACGTCGATGCCATGGCCGGATCGGGCCGGGTCGATCTGACTCAGGATGATGTGCGCGATGTGCTCAACGGGAACTGGCGCGCCGCTGCCCCCCGGAAAAAGGCGCTGTGGATCCGCGGCAAGGAGATTTTCCCTAAGAATTGATCTTTTGAGGAAGTCTTAAACCTTCTGCCCCACCTTGATGGCAATGGCGCGCTGGCGTCGGTTCAGATGGGGACAGGAATGCACGGGCTGGTCAACAGGTCGATACAAGGTTTCGTTCAGGACAACTTCGGACGCGCGCGGTGGGTGGAGATCGCCCATCTTGCCGGGCTGGAATTCGTCGAGTTCGAAACCATGCTGCATTACCCTGACCGTATGACGCTTCAGGTCATCGACGCAATCACGAGAACTTTTGGCACGCCCTATGACACGGTGCTTGAGGATGTCGGCACCTATCTGGTTGCCAATCCCAAGGTTCAGGCAGTGCGGCGGCTTTTGCGGTTTGGCGGTGCCGATTTTGTCGAGTTCCTGCATTCACTTGACGAATTGCCCGAACGCGCCCGCCTTGCGGTGGACGACCTCGACCCGCCGCGGCTGGAGCTGCGGGAACATAGCTGCAACATGTTCAGCCTGCGCGTCGACTCCCGCTATCCGGGCTGCGGCCACGTGCTGGTCGGCATGCTGCGGGCAATGGCGGATGATTACGGCACACTGGTTCTGCTTGAACACATGGGGCGGGTGCAACGATCCGAGTTGATCGACATTACCGTGATCGAAACGGCCTTTGCTGATGGGCGAGCCTTTGACCTGGGCGCGCGGGCCGTGGGATGAGTGCGGTTGCCATCGATGCCGGGATGCTGGACCTGATTTGTCCGATGCACCTGCGCCTGTCCGGAACCGGGCACGTGACCCATGCCGGGCCCACCGCAGCCAAACTGGTTGATCGGCCGGTCGCGGGCCAAAGGTTTCTTGAGTTGTTCGAATTGATCCACCCGCGCGACGTCCGCGCCTTTGCCGACCTGATGACACATGTCGGAGTGCCGCTGCGCCTGCGCCTGAGGTGTCCGCCCGCGACCCGCCTCAAGGGGCTTCTGGTGCCGCAGGCCTGCGGCGGGGCCATCGTAAACCTGTCGTTTGGTATCTCTTTGCCGGACGCGGTTGGGCAGTTCGGGTTGAATAGCGCGGATTTCGCACTGACCGACCTCGCCATGGAAATGCTGTTCCTCGTTGAGGCAAAATCGGCGGCGATGGCGGCCTCGCGCAAACTGAACCTGCGGCTGCAGGGCGCGATGGTTGAGGCCGAGGAGAAGGCATTTACCGACACGTTGACCGGTCTCAAGAACCGCCGCGCGGTGAACCATATCCTGCCGCGTCTCATTGCCGGCGGCGGGGGGTTTTCGGTCATGCAGTTGGACCTTGATTTCTTCAAGTCGGTGAATGACACTCGCGGACACGCCGCTGGCGATCATGTGCTGCGGGAAGTCGCTGCTATCCTTCGGGCCGAAACCCGTGACAGCGATTGCGTCGCCCGGACCGGCGGTGACGAGTTTCTGCTGATCTTCGCCGAACTGACCGACAGACGCCGCCTTCAGGATATCGCAGACCGCATCATTTCACGTTGCCGTGTGCCGATCCCGTTCGAAGGAACGACGTGCGAGATTTCAGCCAGCATCGGAATCGCGATTTCGGACGTGACCGACCCGCTGACCGAGGACCGGATCCTGGGTGATTCCGACCTTGCGCTTTACGCGTCGAAACACGCGGGGCGGGGGCAGGCCACGCTGTTTGATCCGGCCATCCACACGGACGCGGTGGGCGTTTGAGCTAAAGCACCTCAAGCCGTTTGCGGGCTTCGGATGTCATGAAGTCCACGAAAAGCCGGATCTTGGGATCCTGAAACTTGCGGTGCGGGTAAAGGCACCCGAAACTGGCCGGCATCGGCGGGGTCTGGGGCAGCAGTTCCACCAGGTCGCCGCTGGCCAGATGACGTGCCACGTCAAATCGCGGCTTGTTGGCAATGCCGCGCCCATCCAGTGCCCATTCGGTCAACACGTCACCGTCATCGGCATCGAAACGCCCCGTGACCTCAAGCTTGCGCGGGCCCTCAGGGGTTTTCAGTGTCCAGAAATACTCGGGCGACCGGGGAAACCGGAGGAGCAGGCAGTTATGGCCGCGCAACAGGTCCTCGGGCCGTTCCGGTTCCCCGAACCTCTCGACATAGGACGGTGCGGCGACCAAAACCCGGTCACAGTCCTTGATCTTGCGCAGCTTCAAGTTGGAATCGACCAGTTCACCCAGCACGAAGGCGACATCCAGCCCGTCTTCGAACATGTCGACCTTGCGATCCGACAGGCGCAGCCGGATTTGCACCTCTGGGTAGGTTTCGGAAAACCGCGGGATCAGCGGCGCGATGATGCGTCGTCCGACGCCAAGCGGGGCCGTGACGCTGATCACCCCGCGTGGCGTGTCAGAAAACCCGGCGACCACGGCCTCGGCATCCTCCAGATGTTCTATCACCGTCTTGGCGTGATCGTAAAACACCTTGCCCACCTCGGTTGGGGACAGGTTGCGCGTGGTGCGGTTGAACAACCGCACACCAAGCCGCGACTCGAGTTCCTTGACGCGATTCGACGCCACCGCCGGTGTCAGCCGCAGGTCGCGCCCGCCTGCCGTTATGCTTCCCAGTTCGACCACGCGCACAAAAACCTTGAGGCTTTCGAGATAGGGCATGACAGTCTCCTTTCGGCCTCCCGGCGGCTGAACTTTGCCGATTGCCTCAGCATAGCGCCGCAATCGGCAGCAGTTTTTCAAGGAATCGTTGAAATAGATTAGCGAAAACCCTCATTTCGTTGAAGCCTGCAAGTGTTCTAAGCTGACACTCAACGGTGCCCATGTGTGCGCCGGCAGGAGGTTTCATGACATATCGCCCCGAGATCAGGTTTCTGTTGAATGACCAGGAGGTCCGCCTGTCCGACGTCGGTGCCGACGACACGGTTCTGGACTTCCTGCGCATTGATCGGCGGCTGACGGGATCGAAAGAAGGCTGCGCCGAAGGCGATTGCGGTGCCTGTACCGTGCTGGTTGGCCGGTTGACGACGCGGGGGCTGGTTTATGAAACCGTAAATGCCTGTATCCGGTTCCTTGCCTCGTTGGACGGGTGTCATGTCGTGACGATCGAGCATCTTGCCGGGCCCAATGGCCGCCTGCATCCGGTGCAGCAGGCCATGGTCGAGCATCACGGCTCGCAATGCGGGTTCTGCACGCCGGGTTTCGTGATGTCGCTCTATGCGCTCTGGATGCAGGTGCCGCATCCCACAGCGGCACAGGTCGAGACCGCAATTCAGGGCAATCTTTGCCGCTGCACCGGCTATGCGCCCATCATCCGCGCGGCGCTGGCGGTGTCGGAACATGGCACGCCGTCGTCAGACTATCTGACGGTCGAACGCGACAGGATTGCGGCGCGGCTTGCGGCGTTGAAGGATGGGCAGCGGGTGTTGGTCCAGAAGGGAGAGTCTCAGGCGATCCTGCCGGCGGATGTCGATGACCTTTCTGCCGTGCTGTCGGAATCGCCCGAAGCCACGATCATCGCGGGTGCAACGGATGTCGGGCTTTGGGTGACGAAGTTCCTGCGCACCGTCTCTCCGGCGGTTTTTGTCGGCCATCTGGACGGGCTGAAGGAGATCAGCGAAACCGACGGCAGTCTGACGTTTGGCGCTGGCGTGACCTATTCCGAAAGCCAGGACGTGCTGGCGCGCCATTTCCCGCATCTGGCCCCGTATTGGGACCGGATTGCCGGATGGCAGGTGCGCAATATGGGTACGGTTGGCGGCAATATCGCCAATGGTTCGCCCATCGGGGATACGCCGCCGGTGCTGATCGCGCTGGGAGCGTCCATCACGCTGCGCAAGGGCGACGCGCGCCGGGTTGTTGCGCTTGAGGATTTCTTCATCGACTACGGCAAGCAGGACCGCACGGCGGGCGAGTTTGTCGAAAGCATCTCGGTACCTCTGGATCAACCCGGACGACATGCGGCCTACAAGATTTCCAAGCGCCGGGACGAGGATATTTCTTCCGTGGCGGCAGGCTTCAATGTCACGGTGGAAAACGGCGTCATCACCGCCGCGCGGATTGCTTTTGGCGGCATGGCGGCGACTCCGAAACGGGCGTCCCATGCAGAGGCCGCGCTGGTCGGTCGGCCCTGGTCCGAGGCCACGTTGCAGGCGGCGGCGGATGAACTGGGCCGCGATTTCACACCGCTTACGGACATGCGTGCCAGCGCCGAATATCGGTTGAAGGTTGCCCGCAACCTGTTCCGCCGCTTCTGGCACGATCAAACGGGCGACCAAGCCCAACTGAAAAGCGCGTGAAGGGGGATCAGATGAAACAGACTGTCAGCATCCGGGGTGCCACCCATACCGATCTTCAACACGACAGCGCGGTCAAGCACGTCACCGGGCGGGCCGACTATACCGACGACATTGCTGAACCAATCGGGACTTTGCATGCCTATCTGGGCACCTCGACCGTGGCGCACGGGCGCATCAGGGACATTGATTTCGATGCGGTCAAATCCGCGCCGGGCGTCGTTGGTATCCTGACCGCCGCCGATATTCCCGGCGTCAATGATGTCAGTCCAACCGGGCGCCACGATGAGCCTGTCTTTGCAACGGACATCGTGGAATTCTGGGGTCAGCCGATCTTTGCCGTGGTTGCCGAGTCGCGGGATCAGGCGCGCCGTGCGGCGGCTCTCGCCAAGGTGGACTACGAGATTCTGCCCCACGTCACCGACGCTGCCGATGCGATGGCGCAGGGCTATCCCCATGTCACCGAGCCGCTGAAACTGGAACGTGGCGACGTGGCCGAGGGCCAGAAGGCCCCCAATCGGATCAAGGGTCAGATGCGGGTTGGCGGGCAGGATCACACGTATCTTGAAGGTCATATCGCCTTTGCCGAGCCCGGCGAGGATGAGGACGTGATTGTGCATTCCTCGACCCAGCACCCAAGCGAAGCCCAGCATATGGTGGCCCATGTCCTTGGCGTGCCGTCGCATTCCGTGGTGGTCAACGTGCGGCGTATGGGTGGCGGGTTCGGCGGCAAGGAAAGCCAGATGAACCTGTTTTGCGCGGTGGCGGCGGTTGCCGCCAAGAAATGGAACCGCGCTGTGAAAATCCGCCCCGACCGCGATCAGGACATGGAAAGCACCGGCAAGCGGCATGATTTCGTCGTCGATTATGACGTTGCCTTTGATGAGGAAGGTCGGATTCACGCGGTCGAAGGTCAATTCGCGGCGCGTTGCGGCTGGACATCGGACCTTAGCGGTCCTGTGACGGACCGGGCGCTGTTCCACGCTGACAATGCCTATTTCTATCCCCATGTGCGCCTGACCTCGCGGCCGATGAAGACCAACACCGTGTCGAACACTGCCTTCCGGGGGTTTGGTGGTCCGCAGGGGGTGATCGCGGCGGAACGCATGGTCGAAGAAATCGCCTATCAGTTGGGCAAGGACCCGCTGGAGATCCGAAAACTGAACTTCTACGGCGGTCCGGGACGTGACCTGACGCCTTACCACCAGACGGTCGAGGATAACGTGATCCTGCGGCTGGTCGAGGAGTTGGAAGAGGACGCCGACTATCAGGCGCGGCGCAGGGCGGTGCTGGATCACAACGCAAAGGGCGGGTTGATCCGCAAGGGGATCGCGCTGACGCCGGTCAAGTTCGGCATTAGCTTTACCGCGACCTGGTACAATCAGGCCGGCGCGTTGGTGCATCTCTATAATGACGGTTCAATCATGCTCAATCATGGCGGGACCGAGATGGGGCAAGGGCTGAACACCAAGGTTGCGCAGGTCGTCGCCGATGCCTTCCAGGTCGATATCGACCGCATCAAGATCACCAAGACCACAACCGAGAAGGTGCCGAACACATCGGCCACCGCCGCGTCCTCGGGGTCGGACCTGAACGGGATGGCGGCGCAGAACGCCTGCGATCAGATCAAGACGCGGCTGGTCGAATGGGCGGCGGCGAAATGGAACGTGACCGAGGAAGAGGTGCGGTTCCTGCCGAATGAAGTGCGCGTCGGCGACGATGTGCATGGCTTCAATGACTTCATCAAGGCGGCCTACATGGACCGCGTGCAATTGTCGGCGGCCGGTTTCTACAAAACGCCGAAGATCCACTGGGACAGGGCCAAAGGGCAGGGGCGCCCGTTCTATTACTATGCCTATGGTGCCTCGGTCTCGGAAGTCAGTGTTGATACGCTGACGGGTGAGTATGTCATTGATCGCGTTGATGTTTTGCATGACGTCGGCAAGTCGCTGAACCCGATTCTGGACAAGGGCCAGGTGGAGGGCGCCTTTGTGCAGGGCATGGGATGGCTGACCACCGAGGAACTTTGGTGGGACCAGAAAGGGCAGCTGAAAACCCACGCGCCGTCGACCTACAAGATCCCGCTGGCATCCGACATCCCGCGCGTCTTCAACGTCAAGCTGGCGGATTGGTCCGAAAACCGCGAGTTGACGATCAAACGGTCGAAAGCAGTGGGCGAACCGCCCTTCATGCTGCCGATCTCGGTGTTCGAAGCGCTTGGCATGGCTGTTGCCTCGGTTGCTGACTACCGCGAATGCCCGCGCCTTGACGCGCCGGCGACCCCGGAACGGGTGCTGATGGCGATTGACCGTCTTCAGGGGGCGTAGTCCAATGACCCCCGCCCGTCTGCAATCCTTCCTTGCCAGCGGCCCGGTGGTCCGGGTCACGCTGACCCGTGTGCGAGGGTCTTCGCCACGTGAGGTCGGGGCGACGATGTTCGTGACGCAGACTGGGCTTCTGGGAACGATCGGCGGTGGTCAGTTGGAGTACATGGCGCTGGATGAGGCGCGCAAGCTGTTGAAATCGTCGGGTAAAGGCGCGGAGATGGACGTACCGCTTGGCCCCGAGATCGGGCAATGTTGCGGCGGGCGTGTCGAGATTGCGCTGACCCTGATGGATGATGCGGACAAGGTAGCAGCGGTTGAAAAGGCGCAGGCCGAAACCGACGCGCTGCCCCATGTCTATGTCTTCGGGGCCGGTCATACGGGCCGCGCCATGGCGGATCTGTTCCAGCATCTTCCGGTGGCTTGTGTGCTGGTCGATCCCCGCGCCGAAGAGTTGCAACTGAACACGGCGCAGGTCGAAACGGTGCTGACCGCTCTGCCTGAAGCGGTCATTTGCAGTGCGCCCCCGCGCAGCGCCTTTGTGGTCCTGACCCATGACCACGCGCTTGATTTTCTGCTGACTTCCGAGGCTCTCGCCCGGAGGGACGCGGCCTATGTCGGCATGATCGGCTCGGCCACGAAACGCGCCTCTTTCGAAAGCTTCGTCCGCAAGCAATGCGGGCCTCTTTCGACGGATGCGCTTGTCTGCCCCATCGGGGCAAGCGGTAGCCGCGACAAGCGGCCGCCCGTGATCGCCGCCACCGTGGTGGCTGAGGTGATCACGGCACTGACCTCTGAAACTGCCGCAGTTTCGCCTGTGAAGGCACGTTTCTGACCCGACGGTCAGAGGATGTAGACGGGCTGCCCCCGCCTCATGGCTTGAGGAGGGTCGGCGGGGGTGCGCCCATTCAAAACGGAGGAGACCCGCGATGAGCGGACAAGGTTACCAATACAAGCTGTTTCACCGCAGCGATTTTAGCGCGTTCTGGGCGCTGTTCACCGACAACCTGATCAACCTGATGGTGCTGGCAGGCGTTTGCCAGTTCGTTTTTGGCATGCCAGCCGAGATCGTCTTTGGCCGCATCGTGCCGGGTGCTGCCGTGGCGATCATGGCCGGGATCGCGGCCTATGTCTGGCTGGCGAAGCGGGCGGCGAAACAGGCGGGCCGCGATGTGACAGCGCTGCCTTATGGCATCTCGACGCCCGTGATGTTCGTTTATCTTTTTGGCGTGATCGGCCCGATTTACTGGGCAACGAACGATCCTGTTCTTGCCTGGCAGGTCGGCATTGGAGCCGGGTTCATGGGCGGGATCGTCGCCGCCTGTGGCGCGCTGGTCGGTCCCTGGCTGAAGCGGGTCACACCGCGCGCGGGCATGCTGGGCACGCTGTGCGGCATCGCGCTTGTGTTCATCGGCACCGTGCCTTTGGCGACCGTGTTCGAAGACCCCTATATCGGCTTTGCCTCGATGATCATTATTCTCTGGGGGCTGGTCGGGCGGTTCCGCCTGCCGTTCAACATCCCGGCAGGTTTGCTGGCGCTGATCGTCGGGACGGTGGTTGCTCTGATCGCGGGCAAGGCCTCGGTCAGCATCGAAGGCGTCGCGATCTATCTGCCGATGCCCTATCTTGGCGACCTGATGGCGGGTATCCAGCACCTGTTTGCCAACCCCGAACTGTTCCTCGTTCTGGTGCCGGTGCAGATCTACAACTTCATCGAGACCATGAATAACGTCGAAAGCGCCGAGGCCGCAGGGGATCACTACCCGGTTGGCACCGCGCAGGTGATCGACGGGGCCGGGACGATGATCGGGGCGCTTTTTGGCTCGCCCTTCCCGACCACGGCCTATATCGGACACCCCGCCTATAAGCGCATGGGGGCGCATTCGGGCTATATCATCGCTGTTGGTGTTGTGATCCCGGTGGCGGCCTTCCTTGGGCTGCTGGCCTTCCTCAACAACCTGATCCCCGTTGCCGCCGCCGCGCCGGTGCTGGTTTTCGTGGCGCTCAGCCTGATCACCAATACCGCCCATTCGGTCAAACCCGCGCATATGGCTGCCGTCACCATCGCGATGATGCCGCATGTCTCGGCCTTCCTGATGGTGAAATGGGTATCGTTGATGAACGCGCTGGGCGCCACCGGGGTCGAGGGCCTGCCGCGTCTGGGGGATGAGGCGCTGACGGTGGCCCTGTTGCAGCAGGGCGCGCATTTCCAGGGGCATCTTGCGTTAAGCCAGGGCGCGATCATCACCGGTCTGGTCTGGGGGGCGATTGTTGCCAGCGTGATTGACGGACGGTTCCGCAATGCCTTTGGCTTTGCTCTGGCGGGCGCGGCGATGTCGTCAATCGGCATCGTGCATTCCGCCGCGCTGCACCTGCCGACGCTGGATGGTGTGACCGTGGGCTATCTGATCGCTGCGGGGTTCCTGTTCCTCTACCCGATGGTCCACCGCGAAGGGGATATGGAAAACGCCAATGTCGTGGTGGACGAGGCGCCCGTCACCCCTGCCGAGTAACCAAACCGCGCGGGCCACAACCCCGGCCCGCGCATTTCAATGACAGAGAAAAGACGATGACCAAGACCCTGTTGCGTGGCCGCATCCTGACCTTCCACGCCGAACCGCAATCCCCCGACGACACGGGCGCTTTCACCTACCTAGAAGACGGCGCGATCCTGATCGATGCAGGCCGGATCGAAGCTTTGGGCGATTGGTCGGACCTGTCGCATCACGAGGCACAGGTCATCGACCACCGACCGCATCTTCTGATGCCGGGATTCATCGACACGCACATCCATTTTCCACAGGTGCAGGTGATTGCCAGCTGGGGCGCGCAGCTTCTGGACTGGCTGAACAACTATACCTTTCCGGCAGAAATCGCCTTTGCCGATCAGAATCATGCCGACACCATGGCGCGGGCGTTTTTTGATCTTCTGACCGGGCATGGAACCACCACGGCGATGGCGTTCTGTAGCGTCCATACCCAATCGGTCGATGCCTATTTCTCCGAGGCCGCGCGGCGCAACATGGCGATGGTCGGCGGCAAGGTGATGATGGATCGGAACGCCCCCAAAGGGCTGACCGACACGCCGCAATCCTCCTATGAGGACACCAAGGCAATGATCGACAAGTGGCACGGGGTTGGGCGGGCGCGATATGCGATCACGCCGCGTTTTGCCATCACTTCGACCCGGGCGCAGCTTGAGATCGCAGGCAATCTAGTGGCGGAGCATCCCGGCTGTTTCGTCCAGACCCATCTGAGCGAAAATCATGCCGAGATCGCCTTTACCAAAGAGCTTTTCCCGGAAGCGCTGGATTACCTCGGGGTTTATGAACGCTATGGCCTTCTTGGACCAAAGACCTTTCTTGGCCACGCCATCCATCTGGAACCGCGCGAGATCGACCTTTTGGCGGATACCGGATCGCGCCCTGTCTTCTGTCCGACTTCAAACCTGTTCCTGGGCTCGGGCCTGTTTGACGATGCCGGGCTGCGCGGGCGCGGGATCGCCAATGCCATTGCGACGGATGTCGGCGCGGGCACAAGTTACTCCATGCTGCAAACCCTGAACGAGGGCTACAAGGTGCTGCAATTGCAGGGGCAGGCGCTGCATCCTTTCCGCGCGTTCCATTGGATCACGCGTGGCAACGCGGTGGCGATGGGGATGCAGGACGAGATCGGCACGCTGGATGCGGGAACGTCTGCAGATGTGGTGGTTCTGGACAGTGCCGCGACGCATGCCATGGCGCTGCGGATGCAGGCGGCAGAAACGCTGGCCGAAGAGCTGTTTGTCCTGATGATGCTGGGCGATGACCGTGCCGTGGTGCAGACCTATGTCGCGGGAACGGGGCAGAAACCGGGTGCTGTTGCGTAGGTATTTCCACCCTCTGGCAGGGCGCGAACCCTCGGGCTAGACTTTGTCCGTCTAAGAGGGGGGATCGGAATGAATCCGGCCAATTGGCTTTTGCGGACTGCGAAACTGACGCCGAACGCCGCGGCGCTTTTTCTTGGGACGGAATGCGTCGCCAGCTATCATGTCTTCGCGGCACGCGCCGCCGCGATCGCGGGGGCATTGCAGGCGCGCGGCATCGGCAAGGGCGACCGCGTCGGTATCCTGATGAAGAACCGGCCCGAATACCTTGAGACCCTCTATGGCATCTGGTGGGCCGGCGCCTGCGCGGTGCCGATCAATGCCAAACTGCACGGCAAAGAGGCGGCGTTCATCCTTGAAAACTCGGGAACGCGGTTGTTGTTTGCCTCCTCCGAAAACGCTGCCGAACTCGCGCCTGTTGCCCCCGACTGTCTGGAGATGACCCTCTGCGCGGGCACGCCGGAATTCGCCGCGCTTTACGATGCCGACCCGATGGCAGCCCCTGCCGATGTCGACCGCGATGACATGATCTGGCTATTCTATACGTCCGGCACGACGGGGCGGCCCAAAGGGGTGATGATCACGGCTCAGAACATGGCCGCAATGGTGGCGGGGTATCTGGACGGGATCGGCAGCCACTCCGCGAAAGATGCCACGATCTATGCCGCCCCGATGAGCCACGGCGCGGGGATCTACAATTTCATGTTCGTGATGGCGGGCGGGCGGCATGTCTGCCCGGCTTCGGGCGGGTTCGACCCGGCCGAGATTTTCGACCTCGCGCGGCACTTCGGCCATGTCTCGATGTTTGCGGCCCCAACCATGGTGCGCCGCATGATCGATGTCGCCAAGGCGACGGGCGACACGGGCGAGGGGCTGGATACGGTGATCTATGCCGGCGGGCCGATGTATTTCGCCGATATCGTCGAAGCGGTCGAGGTGTTGGGTGACCGGTTTGCCCAGATTTACGGGCAGGGGGAATGCCCGATGGCAATCACTGTCCTGCCCAAGGAAATGGTCAGCGACAGAACCCACCCCCGGTGGAAAGATCGCTTGAATTCCGTTGGTTACGAGCAATCTGTCAGTCAGGTGCGGATCGTCGACGGTGACGGCTGTCCTGTTTCGGCGGGCACCGTCGGAGAGATCGTCGTGCGCGGCCCGGCGGTGATGAAGGGGTATTGGCAGAACCCGGATTCGACCGCCGGAACGCTGCGTGATGGCTGGCTCTGGACCGGCGACATGGGGTCGATGGATGCCGATGGGTTTGTCACCATGCATGATCGGTCAAAGGACATGATCATCTCGGGCGGATCGAACATCTATCCCCGCGAGGTGGAAGAGGTTCTGCTGACCCACCCGGATGTCGCCGAGGCCGCGATCGTGGGGCGCCCCCATCCCGAGTGGGGCGAGGAAGTGGTGGCCTGCATCGTGGCCGAGGCGGGACGTCAGATCGACCCCACCGCGCTGGACAGGCTATGCACCGACAATATCGCCCGTTTCAAGCGGCCCAAGAAGTACGTGTTCCTGCCCGACCTGCCGAAGAACAATTACGGCAAGGTTGTAAAGACCGACCTGCGCGAGATGGTGAAACGCTAAGATTTCCCGTGCATCCCGCGTCGCGATTGCTAAAGTCGCGCCGTTAACGGTAACGGGGACCAAAATGAAGACTATCGCGGGATTTGACCGGATCGGCGAGGAAAACGCTTTTGCCGTGCTCGCGCGCGCAGGTGTGCTGGCGGCACAAGGCAAGGACATTATCAACCTTGGCATCGGCCAGCCTGATTTCGCTACGCCGGAAAACATCGTCGAAGCGGCGGTCAAGGCGCTGCGCGACGGGCAGCATGGCTATACCCCCGCAACCGGCATCGCGCCCCTGCGCGAGGCGGTCGCCGCCGACCTGCATCGCCGTTTTCAGGCCGAGGTGAACCCGGATAACGTCATCATCGTGCCCGGCGGCAAGGTCACCATGTTTTCGGCCATATTGATGTTCGGTGAACCGGGGGCCGAAATCCTGTATCCCGATCCCGGTTTCCCGATCTACCGCTCGATGATCGAGTTCACCGGCGCGACCCCGATCCCGGTGCCGATCCGCGAGGAAAACGGCTTTGGCATTTCGGCTGAGGAAACACTGTCGCTGATCAATGACAAGACTCGGCTGTTGATTTTGAACTCACCCGCGAACCCCTGCGGCGGGGTCACCCCACGCGCCGAGATCGACAAGCTGGTGAAGGGACTTGAGGCGCACCCGGACGTGGCGGTCATGTCGGACGAGATCTATGACCAGATGGTCTATGACGGTGAGGAACATGTCACGCTGTTGGACTATCCGTCGATCCGCGACCGGCTGATCCTTTTGAATGGCTGGTCCAAGACCTATGCCATGACCGGCTGGCGGCTGGGCTATTCGGTCTGGCCGGACGGGTTGATCGACAAGGTGCGCAAGCTGGCCGTCAACGCGTGGTCCTGTGTGAATACGCCCGCGCAATTTGCCGCGCTTGAAGCGTTGACCGGACCGCAGGACGCGGTCGCGCAGATGGTGGCGGAATTCGATGCGCGGCGGAAGCTGGTCGTGGATTTGCTGAACGACCTGCCGGGCGTCAGCTGCATCACGCCCAAGGGCGCGTTCTATGCCTTCCCGAACATCTCGGAGACCGGGTTCAAGGCGAAACCGCTGGCATCTGCGCTGTTGGAAGAGGCGGGTGTCGCCACAATCGGCGGCCCCGACTTCGGTATTCTGGGCGAGGGCTATATCCGCCTCAGCTATGCCAACAGTCAGGAAAACATCCGCCGCGCGGTGGACCGGATCGGCGCGTTTCTGGAAAAACGGTAAAAGCTGGGTCTCAGGCCGGAATGCACAGCGCGGCGGCGACGTTTTCTGGCCATTCGATCAACAGGATCGCAGGGTTCTGAACCGCGTCGCGGGTGACGGTGTCGCTCAGTTCGCCGAGGCTGGTGGTCAGGTGGCGTTCGCGCGAAGTGCTGGCGTTCTCGACGATATGCACGGGCAGGGTCGTAGGGACGCCGCGGGTCAGAAGCGATTTCTGAACCTTGCCCGCGTTTGCCACGGCCATGTAGAGCGCGAGCGTGCCGCCGGGCCGCAGCATGTCACCCCAATTCGGGTCTTCGGCGCCGGGACGAGAGGTGCCGGTCGCCAATGTCACATGATGGGTTCTGCCGCGTTGCGTCAGCGCCTGCCCCATGCCAGCGACAGCGGCGCTGGCGGCGGTGATGCCGGGCACGATCTCGACCGGGATATCGGCGGCGCGGGCGGCTTCGGCCTCTTCCCCGGCACGGCCAAAGACACATGGGTCGCCGGATTTCAGACGCACCACGGATTTCCCTTGCCGGGCGGCGGATATGACCAGCGCGGTGATACGCTCCTGCGGCCATTGGTTGGCGCCCACCGCCTTGCCGACACAGACCCGTTCCGCGTCGCGGCGCGCCAGTTCAAGGACATCCGGGTCCACCAGCCGGTCATAGAAGATGATGTCGGCCTCTTGCAGCCGTTCGACCGCGCGCAGGGTCAAAAGGTCGCGTGCGCCGGGGCCTGCGCCGATCAGGCTGATTGTACCCTGGCGTGCAGGGGCCTTGCCCGCATCAGAAATCGCCGCTTTCAGAAGCGTTGCCGCCTGCCGTTCCGAGCCACGCTTGTGCGCGGCCCATGCCGCCCCGGTAAAGGCGTCACGCCAAAACCGGCGACGGTCGCCGCCATCAGGGATCGCGTCTGCCACGGCCCCACGCAGACGGCCCGCAAGCGCGGCAAAGCTCCCCAGATTCGGGGCCAGCATCTGTTCCACTCGTGTCTTGATCTGGCGCGCAAGGACGGGCGCGGTGCCTTCGGTCCCGATTGCCACCACTACCGGGTCGCGGTCGACGATCGAGGGTGTGGTGACATCGCACAGGTCAGGCTGATCGACGACATTGACCAGCGCACCTGCGGATTTTGCCATGTCGCGGATGGCGATGACGTCTTCGCCATCTTCGGTTGCGATAAAGACCAGTGCCACATCGCGGAACACGTCCGGGCGGGACGTATCGGCGACATGGTCGATCCGCCGGACATCGGCGAGTCCGGCCAGTTCCGGGTCCAGTACAGGCGCGATCACCACGATCCGCGCCTGCGTCTTTAACATCAACCGTACCTTCTGTGCGGCCTGCTCGCCACCGCCAACCACGGCAACCGTCCGATCTTGTAGGTTCAGGAACAGTGGAAACGACTTCATGGCCTACTCTGCCGCCTGTTTGCGCGTGTTCAGCAAGGCCGACAACTCCGGTCGGCAACTTCCGCAATTGGTGCCCGCATCCAGCGCTTCGCCAATGGCGTCAACCGATGTCAGCCCCATCTCGTCGATGCCGCGCAGGATGGTGTTGATGCCGACATTGAAACAGGCGCAGACGGTGGGGCCAGGATCGGGCTGATCGGCACCGGGTTGTCCGGCCAGAACCGCGCGGCCACAGGTGCCCAATTGCCCGGCGACAAAGCCGCGTGCCACGGCGACGGGGTCTCGGCTGGCAAACAGGGCGGCTACCAGTTTGCCATCCTTGTACAGAGCGACGCGCGCAATGCCCGTGGCGTCGTCGATCAGGCTGGTCACGTCGGCCCCTTCGATCCCGAACAATGTCTGGGCAAAGGCAAGCCAGTCCTCGGGCGCGGTGATGTCGGCAAACTCTGCCTGCCAGCCATTGGCAACGCGTGCCCGCGCCCAGTATCCCGTCTGTGGGTGGAACTCGGACAGGCTGACGGCAAAGCCGTAATAAGCGGGTGCATAGGGCGCAACTGCCACGGTTGCGGCCTTGCTTTCCGGCTGGCCGGAAACCGGGTCCGTGACAGGGGCGACAAGCGCATTAATCCGACCTGTGACAGCCGTCTGCCCGGTCCAGTGCATTGGGGCAAAAACCTCACCCCGGCGCATGTTGTCCGAGTGTTTGACCCGCAGGACCGCGCTGCCGTGCGGGTTCGCGAGCCGCGCAAGCGTGGCGGGTTCCAGTCCCAGCTTGGCGGCGTCCTCGGGGTGGATTTCCAGATAAGGTTCGCCTGTGTGCTGCGACAGCCGCGCCGCCTGTCCGGTGCGTGTCATCGTGTGCCACTGGTCGCGCACGCGTCCCGTGTTCAGGACAAAGGGCAGGTCAGAGTCAGGGGCCTGTGCCACAGCTTTGCTGCGCAGGGCCAGCATGTTGGCGCGTCCCGAGGCGGTGAAGAAACCGCCGTCGCCAAAGAACCGGCCTCCGGTTTTGCCTGACGTGACAGGCCAGCGGGTTGGGGACAGGTTGTCGTAGTCGGTCACGGACAACCCACTTAGACCGGAAATGTCGAAATCGCGGCCAAAGCTGCGGGTGACCGTCGAAAGCCGTGCGTATTCGTCAAATACCTCGGCGGGGCTGGAGAAAGCAAACGCCTCCTCCCAGCCCATGCGCCGCCCGACATCTGCGATGATCGCCCAGTCGTGGCGGGCCTGTCCGGGCGGCTGGCGGAACGGGCGCTGACGCGAGATCACGCGTTCGGAATTGGTGACTGTGCCATCCTTTTCGCCCCAGCCTGTGGCGGGCAGGGCAACATGGGCCAGTTGCGCGGTGTCGGTAGAGCCGTACATGTCCGACACGGCGACAAATTCGCACCCCGCAATGGCCTTGCGGACATAATCGGCATCGGGCATCGACACGACCGGGTTTGTACACATCACCCATAGCGCCTTGATCTGCCCCGATTTCACTGCCTTGAACATATCGACCGCCTTCAGGCCCGGCTTGTCGGCCATGGTTGGCGATGCCCAGAACCCCTGCACCGCGTCGCGATGGTCTGCGTTTTCAAGGTCAAGGTGATTGGCCAGCATGTTCGCCAGCCCGCCAACCTCGCGCCCGCCCATGGCGTTGGGCTGGCCGGTGACGGAAAACGGACCCATGCCGGGCTTGCCGATCCGTCCGGTGGCAAGGTGACAATTGAGGATCGCGTTCACCTTGTCGGCCCCGGACGAGGACTGGTTCACCCCTTGCGAATAGATCGTGACGACCTTTTCACGCGCGGTCCACAGGGACAGGAAGCGCGAGATTTCGGCCTCGGTCAGCCCGGTCCTGGCCGGATCGTCGCTGCTGGCGGCGGCAAGGGCGCCGTCGAACCCGTCTACATGGTCGGCGACGAAGCGGCTGTCGACCGCGCCCATCTCGTGGATATGAACCAGAAGCGCGTTGAACAGGGCGACGTCGCTGCCCGGCGCGATGGCCAGATGCAGATCAGCCAGGTCGCTGGTCGCGGTCCGGCGCGGGTCGATGTTGACCACTTTCAGGCGCGGGTTCGCGGCCTTTGCGGCGGCAAGGCGCTGGTAAAGCACGGGATGGCACCACGCCAGGTTCGAGCCCACCAGAACCACCAGATCGGCCTGTTCTATGTCCTCATAGGTGCCGGGCACCGTGTCGGTGCCAAAGGCACGCTTGTGTCCTGCCACCGAGGACGCCATGCAAAGCCGTGAATTCGTGTCGATATTCGCCGAACCGATAAAGCCTTTCATCAGCTTGTTGGCGACATAGTAATCCTCGGTCAGAAGCTGACCCGAGACATAAAAGGCCACGCTGTCGGGGCCGTGCGTGTCGATGGCCTTGTGGAACTTGTCCGCGACAAGGTCAAGCGCGGTGTCCCAGTCGGCGTCCTGTCCGTTGATGCGGGGGGCAAGAAGGCGCCCCTCGGTTGACAGGGTTTCGCCAAGGGCCGATCCCTTGACGCAAAGCCGCCCCAGGTTGGCGGGGTGGTCCGGGTCGCCCTTGATGGCAACTGACCCGTCGGCGGCGGGCGTCGCAAGGACGCCGCAGCCGACACCGCAATAGGCGCAGGTCGTGGCCGTAGTGACCGGAGCCTCGGCCCCGGTCGCGGCCTCTGGCAGTCCGGCCCCGTCCATCACGCGGCCACCGGGTTCTTGAGCAAAGTGGCATCCAGAAGGATGCGCCCGCCCTCAAGCTTGGTGGGATAGGTCGCGATCTGACCTTCATCCGCGCCCTGCGCCTCGCCTGTTTCAAGGCTGAACACCCAGTTGTGCAGCGGGCAGGTGACGGATTTCCCATGCACGATGCCTTCCGACAGCGGACCGCCCTTGTGCGGGCAGCGGTCGGACGAAGCAAAGACCTCGTCCTCGGCGGTGCGGAACACGGCGACACAGCCATGAACGGTTTTCACGATGCGCGCGCCGCGCAGGGGGATGTCGTCGATGGAACCGATATCAAGCCAGCTCATTCTGCGGCCTCCAGTGTCAGGTCTGCCAGCGGCTGGAATTGCCGCGCTTCCTCGGGGGCGGCGAGTTCCGCCCACGGGTCCTTGCGATAGACGCTTTGTGAAAGGTCGAACCGGGCAACCAGTGCGGCGCGGTTTTCGAGGTCGTCGACGACCTGTTCCTTGCACCAGTCAAGGCCAACCTTGGCGACCCATTTGAACACCCGGTCGAGATACTTGGCGTTTTCGCGATAAAGCTGGGTGAAGGCTGAGATGATCTCGATCGCCTCTTCCTCGGTGGCGACCTTGGCCAGAAGCTCGGTTTCCTTCACTTCCATCCCAGCAGCACCCGCGACCGAGATTTCATAGCCGGAGTCGACGCAGACCACGCCGATGTCCTTGCAGGTGGCCTCGGCACAGTTGCGCGGGCAGCCCGATACGCCCAGTTTCAGCTTGTGCGGTGTCCACGACCCCCAGAGGTGTTTTTCCAGCTTCACCCCCAGACCTGTCGAGTCCTGCGTCCCAAAGCGGCAATGCTCTGATCCGACACAGGTTTTCACCGTGCGCAGGCCCTTGGAATAGGCATGGCCCGACACCAGACCGGCCTGGTTCAGATCGAACCACATGGCCGGCAGGTCTTCGCGCCGCACACCCAGAAGGTCGATACGCTGGCCGCCGGTCACCTTGACGGTGGGGACGTTGTATTTCTCGGCGGCATCGGCAATGGCGCGCAATTCGTCCGGGGTGGTCAACCCGCCCCACATGCGCGGCACCACCGAATAGGTGCCGTCTTTCTGGATATTGGCGTGGCGGCGTTCGTTGACGAAACGGCTTTGCGGATCGTCCTGATACTCGACCGGCCAATCGGCCAGCAGGTAGTAGTTGATCGCCGGGCGGCAGACGTGACAGCCGTTTGGTGTTGTCCAGCCCAGTTCCTGCCAGACAGCGGCCTGGGACTTCAGCTCTTTCGCCTTGATCAGGCGGCGCACGTCCTCGTGGCTGAGATCGGTGCAGCCGCAGACCGCAGCATTGGCGGGCATGACAAACTCATCACCCAGCGTGACCGCCAGAACCTGTTCGACAAGGCTGGTGCAGGTCCCGCAGGACGCGCTGGCCTTGGTCGTGGCGCGGATTGCGCCCAGGTCATGAGAGCCCGCATTGATCGCCTCGACGATCTGACCCTTGCATACGCCGTTGCAGCCGCAGATTTCCGCGTCATCCGGTAAGGCTGCAACGGCCGCCATAGGGTCCACGGCGGCCCCCCCCTGATAGGCAGGCCCAAAGATCAGCGTCTCGCGCATCTCGGAAATGTCGGTCTTGTCCTTGATCAGGCCGAAGAACCAGTTGCCGTCGTCTGTGTCACCATACATGACCGCGCCGATCACGCGGTTGTCTTCGATCACGAGGCGCTTGTAGACGCCGCGGGCCGGGTCGCGGAACACGATGTCCTCGCGGCCTTCGCCTTCGGCGAAGTCACCGGCGCTGAACAGGTCGCAACCTGTGACCTTGAGTTTGGTCGCCACTTCTTTGGGTTCAAAGGCGGATGCTTCGTCCGTGAGTGTTTTGGCAAGAACCTTGGCCTGATCGTAAAGCGGGGCGACAAGGCCGAACAGCTGGCCGCGATGCTCGACACATTCGCCAAGGGCAAGGATGTCAGGGTTCGAGGTGACAAGCGCGTCATCAACGACGATGCCGCGTTCCACCTCGATCCCGGCATCATTGGCAAGCCGTGTTTCAGGGCGGATGCCGACGGCCATCACCACCAGATCGGCGGGGATCATGGTCTTGTCCTGCAGCAGCACGCCCTCGACCTTGTCGTCGCCGAGGATGGCGGCGGTCGATGCCTGGCACTTGATCTCGATGCCCTTGTCCTCAAGCGCGCGGCGCAACAGGTATCCGGCGGCTTCGTCCAGTTGCCGTTCCATCAGGTGGCCCATCAGGTGCAGCACGGTGACATCCATGCCACGCAATTTCAGACCGGCGGCGGCCTCAAGCCCGAGAAGGCCACCGCCGATCACCACGGCTTTTGCGCCGGGTTTCTTGGCGGCCTCGATCATGGCGTTGGTGTCGTCGAGGTCGCGATAGGTGATGACGCCGGGCAGGTCCTTGCCGGGCACCGGGATGATGAACGGAGCCGATCCCGTGGCGATGACCAGCTTGTCATAGGGCACATGGCCGTTTTCGCCTTCGACCACCTTCATCTCGGGGTCGATCCTGACCACATGCTCGCCGAAGCGGCAGGTCACGCCATGGGCTTCATACCAGTCGGTGTCATGGGTCACGATCTCTTCGAAGGTCTTTTCGCCTGACAGGACCGGCGACAGCATGATGCGGTTATAGTTGCCGCGCGGTTCGGCGTTGAAAAGGGTGACGTCATAGGCGTCAGGCGCAGTGTCGAACAGGTGCTCAAGCGCGCGGCCCGAGGCCATGCCAGCACCAATGATGACGAGTTTCTGTTTCATGGAGTTCACTCCGCTGCAATCGGCGCAGGGGCCGGAGATTTGGGTTTGGGCTTGGCGCCGTGCTCGTATTCCTCAAGGAAATCCAGCACTTCCTGGCGGAACTTGTAGTAGTCGGGATGTTCCAGCAGCGCCTTGCGTGACCGCGGACGGGGCAGGTCGACATCGACGATCTTGCCGATGGTCGCCTGCGGTCCGTTGGTCATCATCACAACGCGGTCGGCCAAGAGGATCGCTTCGTCAACGTCATGGGTGACGCAGATCGCGGTGACCTTGGTACGGTCCCAGACTTCCATCAGCACTTCCTGCAATTCCCAGCGGGTGAGGCTGTCGAGCATGCCGAAGGGTTCGTCCAGAAGCAGGAGTTTCGGCGAGAGTGCAAAGGCCCGGGCAATGCCGACCCGCTGTTTCATGCCGTTCGACATGGAATGCGCGGGGCGGTCCATCGCGTCGCCAAGTCCAACCCGTTCAAGGTAGTATTCCACGACGTCCTGACGCTCGGCTTGGCTTGCCTTGGGATAGACCTTGTCCACACCAATCGCGACGTTTTCCTTGGCGGTCAGCCAGGGAAAAAGGTTCGGCGACTGGAACACCACGGCGCGCTCCGGGTCGGCCCCGATCACACCGCGACCGTCCAGGTTGATGACCCCTTTCGAGATCTCGTTCAGCCCGGCAGCCATGGTCAGAACCGTCGATTTGCCGCAGCCCGAATGCCCGATCAGCGAGATGAACTCGCCCTTGTCGAGCTTCAGGTTGAAATCCTCGACCACGGTCAGCGGCCCCTTGGGGGTGGGGTAAACCTTGTGCAGTTGCGAGAATTCAAGATAGCGGTCGGTCCGCAGCGATTGCGTCGCCTTCACATCCGCCTGCGCCTTGGGCAGGTTGTGGATCGCGGTGACGTTCGGCAGTTCGCGGCTGGATTCAACCTTGGCCTCGATCCCGACATCCATCAGGTAGTTCGTGACCTCGGCGCGCAGCTTCTTGAAGCCGTCGTGGTGGTTCATTTCCATCCGGTCGCGGGGACGCGGGATGGTGACTTCGAATTCCTGACCAAGCGAGCCATCAGGGTTCAGCGCGATGATGCGGTCAGCGAGGATGATCGCCTCGTCCACGTCATTGGTGATCAGGACGCAGGTTTTCTTGTCGGCGTCCCAGATTGCCTCGATCTCATCGGCGAGGTTGGCGCGGGTGAGGGCGTCGAGGGCAGACAGGGGTTCGTCCAGCAGCAGAACTTCGGGGTTCATCGCCAGCGCACGGGCGACGTTCACCCGTTGGCGCATCCCGCCCGACAGTTCCGCAGGGCGGCGCCCAGCGGCATGGGACAGGCCGACCATGTCGACATATTTCGCCACTGTCGCCGCTTTCTCTGCCTTGGGCATGTTCGGGTGAACCGAGTCGAGTGCAAGGCGCACATTGCCGGTCACCGTCAGCCAGGGCATCAGCGAATAGCTCTGGAAGATCACGCCGCGTTCCGGGCCGGGGCCGGTGATCGGCTTGCCCTTGAAGGTGACGGTGCCCTTGGTCGGCATTTCAAGGCCGGCCATCAGGTTGATCAGCGTCGTCTTGCCGGTGCCCGAGAAGCCGAGGATCACCAGAAACTCACCTTCCTTGACGTCGAGGTCGATGTTCCGCAAGACATCGGTCTTGGCTGTGCCTTCACCGAAGCTCTTGGATACGTTGTCGAATTTAAGGAAACTCATGGCGATCACCGGTTCGAAGTGAAGGTGAACAGGGATTGGATCGCGAACATCAGCCGGTCCAGCAGGAAGCCGATGATGCCGATGGTAAAGACCGCGACCATGATTTTCGCCAGCGACGAGGACGATCCGTTCTGGAACTCATCCCAGACGAATTTGCCAAGTCCGGGGTTCTGGGCCAGCATCTCGGCTGCGATCAGCACCATCCAGCCGACACCCAGCGACAGGCGCAGGCCGGTAAAGATCAGCGGTAGGGCCGAGGGCAGGACCAGCTTGGTGATCTTGGTCCAGGTGTTCATTTTCAAGACCTTCGAGACGTTCACAAGGTCCTTGTCGATCGACGCCACACCCAGCGAGGTGTTGATCAGTGTCGGCCACAGCGAACACAGCGTCACGGTAATCGCCGAGGTCAGGAAGGATTTCGAAAACAGCCCGTCATCCACGGTGTAGGTTGCCGAGACGACCATGGTCACGATCGGCAGCCATGCCAGCGGCGAGACCGGCTTGAAGATCTGGATCAGCGGGTTGATCGCGGCATTGGCATAAAGCGACAGGCCAGCAAGGATGCCCAGCGGAATGGCGATGGCCGATCCGATCAGGAAGCCGAAGAACACCGTCTTGATCGAGGTCCAGATCTGGTCGTAATAGCTGGGCGCGCCGGTATAGGCGATGTCCTTGACCTTTTCGGGCTGGCCATTGGCGATGAACTTCTGGTTGCGCGCGTCGACGCGGTCATAGAATTTCTGTTCCTTTTCGGCCTTGGCGATGGCGTCCTGATGCAGGTTCACCGCCTCGGTCCAGACTTCCGACGGCCCCGGAACCGCACCAAGCGAGGTCTGGACGGTTGGTGCCAGCGTGCCCCAGAGGGCAAGAAAGCCGACAATCGCCAGAACCGGCACACCCAGCAGCCGCCAGATTTCCTTCATCTGGGCCTTGGGGTTGTCGCCTGCGGCGGCCTTCAGGATCGGGGTGATCCACGAAAGGCCAAGCACCTGGAACCAGGCATCGGCCTTGTTGATACGGGTGAACAGTCGGGCGCGGCGTTCCTCGCGGGCGGCCTCGGCTGCGAAATCGGGGTCAACGGTTGTCATGTTCGGGTCCTCATGGGGTTGGGCTTAACCCGTGGGTCAGAGAATGTGGGAAGGGGGATGGCGCAGGGGAGCGCGCCATCCCCGGGTCGCGTCAGCCTTGCACTTCGGTTCCGACGACCTTCTGGTCGCCTTTCAGACCGATTGGCAGGCTGTCGAGATAGGCGTTCGGGGCTTTGCCGTCATAGGCGATGCCGTCGATGATGTCCTCGGCCGGGGTCGGGGCCTTGTAGCCATCGCTGTCCCAGGGGAAGTCGGCTTCGTTGGCAAGGCCTTCGTCGACCAGAAGGCGGGCCGCTTCGAGATAAATCTCGGGCTTGTAGACCGATTTGGCGACCTCGTCATACCAGCTGTCCGGCTTGGCTTCCGCGATCTGCCCCCAGCGGCGCATCTGGGTCAGGTACCAGACCGCGTCCGAGTAATAGGGGTAGGTGGCGTTGTAGCGGAAGAAGACATTGAAATCAGGTACTTCGCGCTTGTCGCCTTTTTCGTATTCGAAAGTGCCGGTCATCGATGCCGCGATCACTTCTGCATCCGCACCGACATATTCCGGCTGGCTCAGCATCTCGACCGCTTCCATGCGGTTGGCGTTGTCGTTTTCGTCCAGCCACATCGCCGCACGGATCAGCGCCTTGACGATGGCAAGCGTGGTGTTCGGGTTTTCCTCGGCAAACTCGGCGGTGATGCCAAAGACCTTCTCGGGGTTGTTCTTCCACAGTTCGTAATCGGTGATGACCGGAACGCCGATGCCTTTGAACACGGCCTGCTGGTTCCACGGCTCACCAACGCAGTAGCCATAGATCGTGCCGGCTTCCATCGTTGCGGGCATCTGCGGCGGCGGGGTCACGGACAGAAGCACGTCCGCGCCGATCTGCCCGGTGATGTTTTCCGGGCTATAGAAACCGGGCTCAAGACCACCTGCGGCCAGCCAGTAGCGCAGTTCGTAATTGTGGGTCGACACCGGGAAGACCATGCCCATGTTGAAGGGCTTGCCTTCGGACTTGTACTTCTCGACCACCGGCTTCAGCGCGGCTGCCGAAATCGGGTGGATCGGCTTGCCCGCGTCGTCATGCGGGATATGCGGCTTCATCTCTTCCCAGATCTGGTTCGACACGGTGATGCCGTTGCCGTTCAGGTCCATCGAGAAGGGGGTGACGATATGTGCCTCGGTGCCGAAGCCGATCGTGGCTGCCAGCGGCTGACCGGCCAGCATATGCGCGCCGTCAAGCTGCCCGTCGATCACGCCGTCCAGAAGCACTTTCCAGTTGGCCTGCGCTTCCAGCGTCACGAACAGCCCTTCGTCATCGAAAAAGCCCTGCTCATAGGCGACCGCCAGTGGCGCCATGTCAGTGAGCTTGATGAATCCGAAGGTCAGTTCGTCCTTTTCAAGCTCAAGCTCGGCCATTGCCGGGGTGACCAGCATGGTCGTGGCGGCCAGTGCGGAAAAGAGTTTCTTCATGTCCAGTTCCTCTGGTTGGGCCCCTGGGAGGAGGATCGGGGCAAACAAAAAAGAAGCCGCTGACTCACTCTGCGCGGTGCAGAGGGTCGAGCGGCTTTGCTCAGCGTCCCACGTCATTGGGAGGGTCGGTTGCGAGACGCCATTGCCTCGGCTTGTTGGTATTAGGCACCTGGTGTGGCTGTCGGGCAAGTCGTGTGAGGGGAATTTGCTGCATTGCCGCATGATCTCGCTGCAACTGCACAAAAAAGCATCACTTGCCTAGGGATGGGTCGAAAATCTGACCATCAAAGAACTGGTCGGGCCCCAGAATCAGTGTGCCCGACTCGGATGCCACCGGCGTTTCGACACTCAGCGCGCCTTCCAGTTTCTCTGACGCGCCGGGCATGTCGGCCCCCGCGGGGCCAAGGTGCAGGCGGTAAAGGTCCGAGCGGAAGACATCTGCCGCCTTGCTTGCGGCCTCATGTGGGTTCAACCCATAGCGCGCAGCCAGCTGGCGGCCGATCCACGCCGCCTGTGATTTCCACGGGAAAGTCGCGGCACCATCGAAAAAGGTAATCATGTTCTCAACCCGCCGCGCCGGACCATCGGGTGCGATCACCATGCGGCCGGTCAGCGATCGTTCGATCAGACCCGAGGGCAGACCCAGGTATTCTGGCCGGGCAAGAATATCAGCGGCTGGCCCCAGCTTGTCAGTATCGCCAAGCCATCGCCCCGCCTTCCAGACCGCGCGCATCAGCCGTCCGGTCAGGTCAGGTTGCGCCTCGACCCAGTCATGGCGGGCGGCCAGCACTTTTTCCGGGGCGAAGGCCCAGATCGCACGACCCGGCAGCAGCAATGCACCCAGCCCGGCGTCCACAATGGTCGAGCCCCAGGGTTCACCTACACAGAAGGCGTTGATCTCGCCCTTTTTGATCGCTTCGGCCATCAGCGGCGGAGGAACGGTGTGAACGGTCAGCTGCGCCGCGTTTGGGCCGGTGCCCAGCCAGCGGTGCAGCAATTCGGTATGCATCGAGAAAGGGAAGGGGACACCGATCCGCAGGTCCAGTCCCGAAGCGGCCAGTGCGTCGCCAACAGCCTCGGGCGTGGCAAAGTCCGGCGTGAATCCCGTGGCAATCATCGCGTCGGCCAATGCCTCTGTGACGCCAAAGACGTTGCCATTGACCGAAAGAACCGACAGCGCGTCGATCCGGTCGCCGATGCCGCCCAGCCCCAGCGCCATGGCCACTGGCACGGGCGACAGCATATGTGCCGCTTCAATCTGCCCAAGCGTGAGCTTGTCGCGCAGGGTCGACCAGCTGGGCGAAGGTTCCAGCGCCAGCCGGATGCCTTCCTCTTCGGTAAAACCCATTTCATGCGCGACAATCAAGGGTGCGGCATCGACCAGCGGGATGAACCCGGCAGAGATCACCGGCCGCGTCATGACAGCAACTCTGACGCGGTGACCAGCGCCTGCGCGACATCGGCCAGTTTCTTGCCCTGATCCATCGCCGCCTTGCGCAGCAGCGCATAGGCTTCGTCCTCGCCAATGCCGCGGGCGCGCATCAGGATGCCCTTGGCGCGGTCGATGATCTTGCGTTCCTCCAGTGCGCGCCTTGTGGTTTCCAGTTCCGAGCGCATGCGCTGAAACACATGGAACCGCGCGATGGCCGCATCCAGCACCGGCTTGACCCGATCCGGGCGCAACCCGTCCACCACATAGGCCGATACACCCGCCTCGATTGCCGCTCGCATCAGGCGATCATCGCTTTTGTCGACGAACATCGCCACAGGGCGGTCCAAGGGCCCCGAAGCCAGTGTTAATTCCTCAAGCACGTCGCGCGACGGGTTGGCGAGGTCGACCAGAACCACATCCGGGTTCAACTCCGCGATCGAGCGCGCCAGCCCGCTTTCACCCGTCAGCACATGCACGTCATGTTGGCCAGAGTCCGTCAACGAGGCGCGGATTGCGTCGGCGCGCGCCGTGTCTTCTTCGACAAGGATGATGGTCAGGCGGTCGGGCACAACTGGCTCAGGGTGGCTGGTTCACCACGTCGATAGTCACTGGTTTGCCGTGGCTCCAGAAACAGAGCGGTTCAGGTGAATCTGATTGCTGCGGTGCAGCGCTATTGATGAAAAACTGTGCGAACTGCCTATGGTTTGATCGTTTTTGGAGTCAGTCCTCGGCTTCATCCATCAGCGACCGCACCCAGCGGCCAGCAAGCCACGTGGCGGGAACGCCAAGCGGGATCGACCAGACCAACGCGGTGACCGGCGTGATTTCGGGCCAGCCGATGGCATGGCTGATGAGACCCAGAAGGAACAGGTTGATTGCCACTGTCGCGGCGGTGAAAGGATAAAGCATCAGCGCCAGTTTCCAGACCGGCCAGCGTCCGTCCGAATTGCTCATCGAGATTGCTCCGCTTGTGTCGCTCATGCCGCGTTCCTTTGGTGCAGGGTATCCCGCAGCGATGCCGCGATCAGTTCCGGGACGGATGGGTGGTGGCCGATGACCGGCATCAAGTGCCCCATGAAGCCTGCGCTTTCCAAGGCGGACGGGATGTCATCCTGTACGTGGTCGCCGTCGCAGGCGAACAGCGGCAGGCACAAGGCCGTGCGGCCCATGTCGGTCGCGGCTTCGGCAATCGAAGGCGCCTGTTCAACAAACCCGACGTCGATCGAATGGCATTCGATAATCGCGGCAAGCTGGTCGCGGAAGCGATAGGCGGCTTCGGCGGCCTTGTCGCTGCGCCCTGACCCGTGGGCTGCCAGCACGACGCGCACCTCGCCTATTGGCCAGTTCCGCCGCATCGCCTCGGCCATGATCGCCTGTGCGCCAAGGTCAGGTAGGGCCGGATCAAGCCCAAGGGGATCGGTCAACACAAGGTCGCGCGTCCCCAATCGCGCCCGAAGCGCATGGGACACGAACCAGCCCTTGGACATGAACAGGGGATAGATGGTGGCGCCGTCTGGCAAGTCCGCAAGCGCGGCTTCAAGCGCGCCCGGCGCGGCCATCGTCGCCGAGCGGATGGTCCAGCCCGGCACCCGTTCTTGCACCTCGACCGCCAGCCGCGCCAGTGCCTGTTCCGGCGGGCCGGGGCGCGAGGGTTGGCCATGCGCCACGATCAGCGCGGAACGGGGGCCGGGATCAGTGGCTTGTGCCTTCGGAAAAGGTGATCTTGTTCCAGACATTGTACTTCCCTGACGGTTTTCGCATCGGAAGGCGCCGCACCTCTTCGAAAGTGAGCGCATCATAGACGATTACGGCGCCGTCATCCTCCCAGATTGAAACCAGTGCAAATTTTCCGTCCTTGGTGAATTCGACATGGGCCACGGTCTTGCCCGGCGCGGGGCGCAGCGTCTTGACGATCTCAAGGCTCTGCTTGTCGATCACATGCATCACGTCCTTGTTTTCACCAAAGAAAACGTCGACCCAGACATAAGGCGAGTTTTCATGGCTGCGCATGAAGAAGCCGGGGCCTTCGGTCCTGATCTCTTTGATCGGTTGCCAGGTCGCCATGTCGATCACCGTGACCAAACCTTCCGTGATATGCGGGGTTGCCATGATCGTGGTGTCGCCGCGTTTCCAAGTGATGCCGGACGAGAGGTGCGGCATGCCGGCCAGCGGCAGGTCAGCGATCTTGTGACCAATGACAAGGTCCACCACCTGTCCCGACTTCCCGTCCCGGCTGGCGCCGATCAGGTATTCATAAGACTGGTCGAAGAAGAAATCGTCGATGAAATCTTTGGTCGTGATCCTGCGCACCGGGAAGGGGTCCTTGTTCTTGGCCGGGCCTTCGATCCGCCAGTCGTGGGCAAAGCCATAATGCGGCGGGTTGGAACCATAGAAGACCTCCCAGATCTCGGGTACGTCCTTCAGCGCCAGTACAAAGCTTTCACGCGGCGGCGCCTGGTAGACGGCGGACACCCGGCTGGGAACGCCGCCCTTGCCTTCGACCTCGATCACCTTGGCGACGCTCAGATCGTCGGTTGCGAGGATCGTTAGGGTGTTCGGCAGGTAATTCGCCACCGCCAGCCATTTGCCGTCGCCGCTCATGGCGATGTTGCGGCTGTTAAGCCCCGCGCGCACGCGACCGACCTGTTTCAACGACCAGATGTCGTATTTCTGAACCCAGCCGTCACGAGACATCACGAAGATATAGCGCCCATCGGGGCTGTACTTTGGCCCGCCATGTACGGCAAACGGGGTCTCGAAACGGTCCAGAACTTCAAACGTGTCGCCATTCAGCACGCTGACATGGTGATCGCCGGTTTCCACGACGATGGTGATGTTCATCGGGTCGGCGTCCCAGATGGGCGCATCCGCCGCGACATAATCTTCGTCCAATGTGCGGCTGGCAGTGATCGCGGCTTCGCGCCATTCGGGAATATGATCGGGTTCGGTCTTGAGGAACGCGGCCAGTTCGTCGATGGCGGGCGCGTCCAGAAACGCGCCGAATCCGGGCATCTGGGTTGCCGGACGGCCATCGCGGATCACATCCGTCAGGCTGGCCCCGCGCATCCGTTTCAGCGTGGTCGGCGTCAGGGCCGGACCAATTGCGCCGATCCGCTCGGCGCCGTGGCACTCGGCACAATATTCGGCATAGTCGGCTTTTGGGTCCGCTGTCGCCACGCCCGCCAGCAGCAGGCCGACGGCCGCCAGCTTCATCTTTGTCCAAATACTCCCGCCGGAGGCGTCTGCCCGTGACATGGGTGTATTCCTTTCAGTAAAAGACGTGTTCGGGGTCGTGGCGCTTGCCACGGAAAGGGGTGACTGTCAGCCGTTCGCCGTCCGCCGTCACGCCGATCTCTTCGTCGCTGAGGTAGCAGGCCGGGTCTTCGGCCCATGGGTCACCGGTCAGTTGCAAGGCGCGGATGCGGGTGTTGCCGCCACAGACATCCTTCAGCGCACAGGCCCCGCAACGCCCTTTCAGCGGGCGCGGTCGGGTGCGCAACATTGCCAGCATCTTGTCGTCGCCGGTCCAAAGCTCAGAAAACGTCGACGTTTTGACGTTCCCGACAGTGTAGTCGGACCAATAGGTGTCCGGGTGAACCTTGCCGAGGAAGTCGATATTGGCGACCCCCAGCCCGGATGAGTTACCGCCCCATTGGACCAGATGCTCGCGCATATTGGCGACGGTGGCCTCGTCGAACCGCTCTGTCGCCCAACGCAGGAAATACCCCGCGTCGGCGTCATTGTTGCCGGTCACGATATCCAGATAGCGCCCGCCCGAGACGGATTCCCACGCGCGTTCCAGCAGCAGGTCCATGCCGCGCCGCGTGGGCAGGTGTTCAGCGTCCTCGCCGCGGTTCTTGTCGCCGCGCCCCGCATAGACGAGGTGCGAGAGATAGAATTTGTCCACCCCCTCGTCATCGCACAGCTTCAACAGGTCTGGCAGGTGGTGTTGCGTGCCTTCGGTCAGGCAAAAGCGCAGGCCTACCTTGACACCGCGTTTCTTCAATTCGCGCACACCGCGCACGGCATCATCAAAGGCGCCGTCGACGCCCCGGAACCAGTCATTCGTGGCCCCGATACCGTCGATCGAAATGCCGACATAGTTAAAGCCGATCTCGGCCACGCGGTCGGCGGTTTCACCGTGGATCTTGGTGCCGTTGGTTGAAAGCGCCAGCACGCGCACCAGTTTCCGCGCCCGCTGTGCCAGTTCAAAGATGTCGAACCGGTCCAGTGGCTCGCCGCCTGACAGGATCAGGGCCGGCACCTTGAATTCGCCGAGGTCTTCCAGCGTCGCCATCGCCTGTTCATGGGTCAGTTCGCCGGGAAAATTCACATCCGCCGAAACGGTATAGCAATGGCGGCATTTCAGGTTGCAGCGGCGGGTCAGGTTCCAGATCACCACAGGTTTCACCGGGCCGGGGCGACGGGGACGCACCGGTTTCGGGTCCACCAGTTGCTGCATGTATTCAGTCAGTCGGAACATCGCGCTTATCCCTTCCGACGAAGCCGCAGCCCCGTCTTTTTCAGTATCCGCGTGGAATAGAGAATGTCGCTTTGGACACATGCCTCGCCAAGGATCGCGGCGATCTGCGCGCGTTTCTCTTCCACCTCGTCATTGGTTTCACCATGCACCATGGCAAACAGGTTGTAGGGCCAGTCGGGTCGCGCCCGCGGCCGTTCGTAGCAATGGGTCACGAAGGGCAGGGCACCAATCTGCGCGCCCAGTTCCGTGATCTGGTCATCGGCCACGTCCCAGACGGTCATGCCATTGGCGGTCATGCCCAGCTTGTAGTGATTGGCAGCGGCAGCCACACGGCGGATCACGCCGCTTTGCTTCATCGCCGAAATGCGGTCGATCAGGTCGGCCTCGGCGATCCCAAGTTCACCCGCAACCGTAGCATAGGGAGCGGGCACAAGCGGAAGCCCGCCTTGCAGGGCGGTGATGATCTGTCTGTCAGTGTCGTCAATCGTGCTCATGCCGCAACCTTGAAGCCGATAAAGAACTCTTGCAGTTTCGGAAACCGATGCACGGTTATGCCGGTTTCCGTCTCGATTGCATCGGCTGTAGCGGTGATCCCCTCGGGCGTTTCGGTTGCCAGAACGAACCACATGTTCAGCCGGTGCGTGCGCTCATAATTATGTGCGACTTCTGCATGTTCATTGACTTTGGTCAGGACGGATTCGAATTCGCCTGCCGGAACCGCCATGGCGCAAAGGCAGAAATCACCGCCCATGGCGGCAGCGTCGAAGAAAGGGCCGAAACGGGTGATGATGCGGTCCGCTTTCATCCGCTCGATCCGCGCCAGAAGGTCGGCCTCGGTGAGGTCCAGTTCGGCGGCGAGATCGGCGAAGGGATGAGGGGTCAACGGGATGTCATCCTGAACCCGGTTAAGGATCGCCCGGTCGGTTGCGTCAAGCATCATGCCGCCACCTCTTTCCGGTCCGAAATCAATGCGCCGGTCTGTTTGAAACACCGGGTCGAGAACAGGACCTTGTGGCGCGCCCCTTGCGTTTCGGGAAGGGCCAGTGCGCGGTCCAGCACTTCAAGGGCCTCGGACCGGCTGCGGGCATGGATCATGTTGTAGAGTCGATAGGGCCAGATACCTGCCACGGGGCGGCGTTCGTAGCACAGGGTCACCCCGTCCAGCGCGGCAAGGGCCGGGCCAGCGGCAGACACCTGATCGACAGGCATGTCCCAGACCACCATCGCGTTGGCGGACCACCCAAGCGCCCGATGGCGCACGATCACCCCAAGGCGGCTTATGATGCCGGCGTCCGACAGCGCCGAGATGCGCTGGAGAATGTCGGCCTCGCTGCGGTTCAGACCGGCCCCCAGCGCGGCGAAGGGCGCGGCGCAGATGGTCATTCCCTGTGTCAGGCTTTGCAGGATCTCACGGTCGCCATCGCGCAGCACGTTCACGTCGATATCGCCACGCGGCGCAGGCACTTCGCGGCTGCCGCCTGTCATGCGGAAGCCCAAATCGACGTTGAAGGGGCACACCAGCCGCAGATCCAGCACCTGCAACTCGGTGCGCGCCTCGATCCGGGCCAAGGTCGCGTCGACATGGGCGCGGTCGGGCCCGGTGGCGACGAACCACAGGTTCCAGCGGTCCTCGCGATGGTAATTGTGGTTGACGCCGGGTTCTGCGCCGATCATCGCGGCAACCTCGTCCAGGCGTTCGGGCGGGGCGGCGACAGCGGCCAGGGTCGAGGCCGAAACCGCATTGGGCGCGCAGGTCGCGCCGACGCGGGTGACGCGGCCAGCGTTCTTCATCCGGGTCAGCCGCGCAATGACCTCTTCCTCAGTCAGGTCCAGCGTGTCTGCCAGAACAGCGAATGGGCGCGGGGTGATCGGAAACCCGCGTTGCCAGTCATCCAGAAGGCGGCGGTCGATGGGGTCGGAGATAATTTTCATTCCTCAAAGCCCCGTCCGATGTGCGCGCGCGGTGAAGAAGATGCCCGACGGGCTGTCGGCTTCGATCTCGTGCAGTTTCTCGAAGGTATGGGTGTCATAAATCATGACCTTCCCGGCGTCGCGGACGCTGATCCAGACTTCGTGGCCGCGCGGGGTGAACTCCATGTGCAGCACGGCCGGACCCGGTTTGAATTCATGGATGATCTCTTTCGTGACCGTGTCCACGACCTGGATCGTGTCGTTCAGCGGGTGCGCGAAATTTACCCAGACCTGACGTCCATCGGGCCGCGCCATGGCAAAGACGGGCTGACCATAGGTCTTGGTGCGCCCGGTTTCCGTGAGTGATTTGGCGTCGACCCAGAGGATCTCGTGATGTCCAACGGCGGGAAGGACAAATTCGTCACCAGTATGCGCCCAGCCTTCGAGGTGGGGCATCTTGTAGACCGGCATTTCCTGTTGGCCGCGCCCGTATCCCGGTAGGACGCGGATTGGTTCGGGATTGTCGGACCACAGGTCCAGCGCGGTCAACCCGTCCTCTCCGAACAGGCCGGTGATGTAAGTGCGGCCATTGGCGGTGATCAGCGCGTCATAGGGGTTTTCGCCCATGTCCTTGATCTTGGTGATCTTGGGGTCATCGCCGGACAGGTCGGCTATCCAGGTCTCGCCCGTGTCCCACATGGTAAAGACGAAACGGCGTCCCGGCGCGTCGACAAGGCCGATGGTCTTGCTGTCTGTGGGGATGTCCAGCACCATTTCCAGCGTGACGGAATCGAAGATCCGCACGCCGCCGGGTTCGTAATTCGAAACAGCGACCAGTGTGCCATCATCCGAGATCGCACCGCCGATGGCATTGCCGGCTTGCACGACACGGTTCGCGATCTCGCGCTTGACGATATCGACCTTGGTCAGCCCTCCGTCGCGGCCAAACACATAGGCAAATCGTTCGTCGGGCGAATAGACCAGCGAGGCATGGGACAGGTCGCCCAGCCCTTCGATCCGCGCCAATGCGGCGCGGTCGGACTGATCGACCAGCAGAACCGAGCCGATGGCGCGTTCAATGACAAGACCAAGATCGCCGGTGGCCGTTGGTTCAGCCATTGAACCAACCGGGGTCAGGGTGGCGGCGGTCAGGAAAACTGAGGTGAGAAGGCCGTGGGTGAGGGCTTTCATGGGTTCATTCCCCTTTGAGTAGGTAATCGGCGATCCAGATGGCCTCTTCTTCGGTGATCAGGGGTCTCCATGGGGGCATGGCGGTGCCCTCGATGCCGTCGAGGATGACGCCTGTCAGGACGTCGGGGTCATAGTGTTCGATGGTTTGCGGACGGATGTCCGGGCCCAGCCCGCCCTTCAGCGTCAGACCGTGGCACGAGCCACAATCCTGATGGACAAGCCGTTTCAGTTCCACGAGGTCCGGGGCGTCGTTGGCGAGGGCAGGGGTGGCGATCAGCATGGCCATGAGAACGGAGGGCAGCGACCGGCCGCGGGGGGGCGTGAAACGCCCGCCTGGGGGGGCGGTCGGGCGCTGCCCGGCGGTGCCGGGCGTATTTTTTCTCCGGTTAACCATTGGCCTGCACCTGAACCAGCTCTCGCGCAAGGTCCGCGTCCGGCATCTGCGCATAAAGCGTGACGACCCGGCCGATGATGAACAGGGTCGGGGCTTTCAACCCGGCGTTGCGCACGTCCCCTGCCAATTTGTCGAGCCGCGATACCATTCGGGTCTCATCCGGCGTTGTGGCGCGGCCAACGGCCATCACCGGGGTCGATCCCGGCAGGCCTTCGGTCATCAGGCCAACGGCAATCTGACCGATATTGGCGACCCCCATATAGACAACCAGGGTCGTGTTCGGGTCCGCCAGCCGTTTCCAGTCAAGGTCCAGAGCCTTGTCCGCCTGGCGGTGGCCGGTCACGTATTGAACACCTGTTGCAAGCCCGCGATGGGTAAGCGGTACGCCGGTGGCGCTGCTGGCGCCCTGTGCGGCGGTGATGCCGGGGGCGTATTCGACCTCGATCCCGCGTTCGATCAGGTAAGCGGCCTCTTCCGAACCGCGGCCAAAGATCATCGGGTCGCCGCCCTTCAATCGGGCAACACGGCGGCCCAGACGGGCCTGTTCGACCAGAATGTCGTTGATCCGATCTTGAGTAACGGGATGGCATTTGGGCGCTTTGCCGACAGGGATCAGCGCGATCCCGTCCGGCACCAGCGCCATGATCTCGGGGCTGACCAACCGGTCATAGACCACGACATCCGCCTCGCGGATCAGGCGCAGCGCGCGCAGGGTCAACAGTTCGGGATCGCCGGGACCTGCACCAATGAGAAAGACCTTGCCGCTCATCTGAGACCTCGCGTTTCTGGTGTATTGGGTGACCTGGGTGAGGGCGCGCCCGCCAGCCTGTTCCCACCCGACACGAATCGGGGGACGCAAATCAGGGGCAGAACTGGCGGTCGCGTGCGTTTCATGCAGCCAAGATGGCGGTTTTGCCGGGGCCTCTCCTTGACAAAAGGCAAGGCCCGCGCGGTTGCACGGGCCTTCGGCGGAAGCGAATTGTCGCGGGGGTGAATTCGGCCCTATTCGGGTGTCACCGTGACCATGCCGATCATGTTCTGTGTTTCCCAATGTGGTCCGCACAGATAGTCCTGCGGACCCGGTTCGAGAAAGGTGAACTCGATCACCTCTTCCGGGAAGGCGCGGTCGGATTCGGGCTGGCCCGAATCCTTGACCAGCACCGAATGCGAGGTTCGTTTGTCCACGTTCACCCAGCGCACTGTCGTGCCCACTGGAACGGAAATCTGGGCGGGACAGAAATTGTAGTCATACATCAGGACCACAGTCGCGCCAGAAACCTCGGACGACGGCGCGCCGAAAATCTTTTGATAGCGTTCTTCCGCCTCGGCACAGATCGCGGCGGTGTCGTCGTCACCGGCAAAGGCGGCAGGCGCAAAGGCAAAAGACGCAAAAACCGCGACAAGCGCGGCGCGGGTCAGGGGATGGGTTTGAAACATTTGATATCCTCCTGCATGAGAAACGTGGCGGCCGGATGACCCGGCCGCCACTGGGGGTTTATTGCCCGACGACGTTGATGTTGACGCTGTCGTCATCCAGAGCAAGCGACGTGTTCAGCGTCACGTGATGGAAGCGGGCATCGGCATAGTCGTCGTGGATCGCAAAGCCGACCGTATAGGTCTTGCCCGGCTCCAGCGCGATGTCGCCTGCCGCACCCGTGTTCAGCGGGCGGGTGAAGACAACGGTCCAGGTGCCGGCGGCATCCATCGCAGCTGAGGCCGCGATCTGGCCTTCGTTCTGCACACGACGCTCCAGCAGGTAGCCGTTGGTCGCCGAACCATCCGCGTAGACGCGCATCAGGTCCATGAATGTGCCATCCTTGAGATATTGCTCGATCTCTTCTGCGGATTTCACCTTGTCCCAGCCACCTTGCGGTGCCCGACGGCCCTTGATCTCGATATCCGTGCGGCTTTCGCTCAGGTATTTCGAGACGAATTCCTTGGCCTGGATCTGCTCAGCGACTGAACCGCTGGCGGCGATGTCGTCGGCAGAGGGCGCTGCGGGCATATAGGCATTGTCAGCGTGGCACGTGGCCCAGCAACCCGCCTGTTCACCCAGCTCGATACCGGTGCCGGTGATCATCATGGCGACCTTGATCTGGTTCTCGGGGTCCATCTTGCCGCCATCGACGAAGGGCACGGGGGTGTGGCCCGCGTCGTCCCATTGCAGGCGGAAATAGACATTCTCGCCGTCATGGGCCGCCTGGATCGTGGCGGGAATGGTGCCGCGCTTGCCGGGGATCGGCATCGCTTCGGATTCCTCAGTGCCCTTGACCAGCTTGTTGCCGATGGTCTCAAGCTCTTTGGCGTGGCAGGTCGAGCATTGGTCGCCACCCTTTGTCAGGGGACGCGCGCCGCCGTGCTGCTTGCCGTTCTGGACAAACTCGAACGAGACCTGGCCCGGGTAGAACAGTGTCAGGTTGGACGCAGCGACATTGTCCCAGTTGATGTTGGGCGCCACGTCCGCGCCACCGGCGGCCGAGGCTTCCTTGGCCGTGCCTGCCGCAATTGCGCGTTCTTCCTCGCGCGCGGCTTCGACGGCTGCGGCGATCTTGGCGGCGATGGCCTCTTTCTCGGCCTTGGCTGCGGCTGCGGCGGCTTCTGCCTCGGCTGCTTCCTTGGCTTCGATGCGGGCCAGCGAGTCGATGTATTCCTGCGGGATCTCGCGCTTGAATTTCGGGTTCGGCGCTTCCAGCTTGGCCAGGTATTCCTCTTCTGCTTCCTCACGCGCGCTCGAGTGGGCAATCCCCTTGTGGCAGTCGATACAGGTCTGGCCGACCTCCATCGCGTTCAGGTGCTGCTGACGGGCGCGGGGTTTCTGGAACTCGGGCATCATCGACTCAAAGTCGTGACAGTTGCGGCATTCGCGGCTGTCGGTCTTTTTCATCCGCTCCCATTCATTCATCGCCAGATGCAGGCGCTTGGCTTCGAACTTTTCGCGGGTGTTGATGGTGCCCATCATCTTACCCCACAGTTCTTTCGAGGCTTTCACCTTGCGGATCATCTTGTGGGTCCAGTCCTTGGGCACGTGGCAGTCGGAACAGACCGCGCCCACACCCGAACGGTTCACGTCGTGGATCGTGCCCTTGTATTCGGCATAGACGTTGTCCTCCATCTCGTGGCACGAGATGCAGAAGGGCATGGTGTTGGTGGCTTCCATGGCGGTGTTGAAACCACCCCAGAAAACGATGCCGGCAATGAAAGCAGCGGCAATTCCGGCAAGGGGCATTCCAAGGATGAAATACCTCCGCCAAATAGGTTTCTTTTCTTCCGGTTGGCTGGGTTGTGTCATGTCCAGGCTCCGTTTGGCTTTCTTGTTCTGGTCCGGTTAGGTCGGACCGATTGGCTGTTTCTTGGATCGCAAGGGGCGGGGGGCGGCCAGGCGTACTTGGTCGGGCGTACTGGGTGCCTGGGCGGTGTGTTGGGGGATGCCCCCCGGCTGTCACGATCCCGTCTGCGAATGTGAGAAAGGGCGGGCGCGAGGCCCGCCCTTTCGGTTCACCTATCCGGTCACGATCAGGTGACGTGGTTCGAACGGTTGTAGACGTTGAACTTACCGGTCGGGGCATAGAGACCCTTCACGCGCGCTTTCTCTTCCAGCGTCTTGGCGTCGAAGATCACGATCTCGCCGTTCGGCTCTTTCGAAGTCGACAGGTTCCACTTGGAGACCCAGACCTCGGTGCCGTCCTGGTTGAACTCGAAGTGGACCGCGGCAGAGCCTTCTTCCTCGGTGATCTGGATCGTTTTCACGATCTCTCCGGTCTCTTTCGAGATGACCTGCACCGACTGCTGAACTTCAGGCTCGGGGTGCTTGGTCTGGTCAGCCCAGTAGTAGTCCGAGTTCGGGTGGGTCCGGATGAACAGGCCCGCGCCGTCGGTTTCAACCTCATAGCAGGTTTTCCAGGCCTGATCCGGGTGACCCTCGGGGTCGTTGCCCCAGACGGTCACGGTGCCTTCGCCCAGGTGGGTCGTGCCGGCAACCGGGCCACAGTTCGGGTCGTTCCAGTTGGCGCCCGGGCCGGGGTGCGGCAGCGGGGCGGTGTCGATCATCGCTTCAAGCTTGCGCTCTTTGGTGTCGACGACAACCATCTTGTTCGACGCGTTTGCGGCGATCTGGAAGTAGCGGCCGGTCGGATCGAAGAACCCGTCGTGCAGGAACTTGGCCGAGTTGATCTTGTCGATCCGCAGGTTGTCGAGGTCGGAATAGTCGACCTGCCACAGTTGGCCCAATTCTTTCACGGCAACGATCCAGGTCGGCTCGTGCGGGGTGGTGTAGATGGCGGCCACGCGGCTTTCTTCCACATAGTCCCCGTCCACGTTCACGCCGCGGGTCGAAACGACTTTCAGCGGCTCCATGGTCATCGCGTCGACGATCGCGAAGTGCGGCGGCCAGTAGCCCCCACCGATCACGTATTTGCCATCGCCCGAGATGGCCACGTCACGCGCGTCGTAGGCAATCTTGACTTCGGAAACCAGCATCTTGTCCGGCGTCTGCCAGAGGTCGATCTTGGTCATCTTCCCGTCGCGGCCCATGGTGTACCAGAAGCGGCCCGGGTTTTCCGGTTCCGAGATCGAATGGTGTTCGGAGGCCTTGATCACGTGTACGGCGTAGCCGGTCGGGATGTGGGTCAGCACCTCTTTGGTGTCGCCGTCGATCACGGCCACTTTGCCAACGTCACGCTCGATCACGACAAAGAAGTTTTCCCAGTTCCGGCCATGCAGCGGCTCGGTCGGGTAGTCGGCTTCTTCGACATAGATCTTGCGGGTCTCTTTCATCTGGGCAAGCGACATCTCCGGCGGCTTCGGCGGGTCCATCATAATGTAGGTCGCCATGTCCTTGATCTCTTCTTCGGTCATGATGTCCGAGAAGTTGTTCATGCCGCCCTCGGTGCCCCAGGCGATGATTTTCTCAAGCCGTTCCTGGCCCAGTTTCAGCGTACCGCCTTCAGTGACGGTGCCGTCCTTGGCGGTCTTTTTCCAGCTGGGTTCAAGGTTCTTGCCGGTGGCGCCTTTGCGCAGAACGCCGTGGCAACCGGCGCATTGCTCGAAATACAGTTGCTTCGACGCTTCGAATTTCTCCTCGCTTAGGGTCGGGCCCTCGGCGAATGCGGGTGCTGCTACAGTGCCAAGCAGCATCGCGAAGCCGACCCCGAGGGCGCGGCTTGATTTCTTGTAGGTGATTCCAAGTGACATGATCACTCTCCATTTGCTCGGTGAGGCAGGGCGAACCTGCGCCGGGGGCCCGAGTCGAACCTTGACCAAAGTCAACGGAACTCGCGTTTTCGTGATCGGCGGGACAAGGCGCCGCAGGCCGTGGGGCTTGGCGGGGGCCGAACGCCGGTCTTTCGCAGTCGAAATTGATTTTGGTTAAGTCTGACGCTGATCCGCGCCCATAGGGTTTGAGCAAAGCTGCGTTGCAGCGGAATCATTTGACAGGAGCGTGGCATGTTGGCGGGTATCAGGCGGGTTTTCAGCCAGGGGTTCAGGGTCTTCTTTCTTGCTGCCGGGGTTTTTGGTGTCCTGACCGGCGCGATCTGGGCGCTGTGGCTGATGGGGCAGGCTGGCGAAGGCAGTTCCGTCGCCAGCTCTGCAGCCATGACTCCAACCCTTTGGCATGCGCATGAAATGGTCTTCGGCTATGGCGCCGCTGCGCTGGGCGGGTTCTTTTTGACTGCGGTTCCGAACTGGACCGACACCCCATCGGCGCGGTCTGCCTTTCTGGCGGTCGCGGCGCTGGCATGGGCGGCGGGGCGGTTGGTCCTGTGGTATTCGGGCACAATGCCGCTTGGGGCGGTCGCGGCGATTGATCTTCTTTTCGTGCCCATCCTTGGCTCCAAGATCGCCAGCCAGCTGGTGAAGCGTCCCAAGCCGCAGAATGTCATGTTCCTTGGAATCCTTGCTCTTTATTGGGCCGGCAATCTGCGCATGCATCTCGATTGGATGGACCTTCCGGGCGGAGACGCGGGCGCGGGGCTGCGCACCGGACTGTTTGCCCTCTGTGCCATGATCGCCATTCTGGGCGGCCGCATCACGCCCGCCTTCACACGCAACGCAATGAACCGCGCCGGCGCACCTGAAACTGTCTGGCCTGTCTCTGTCGCGAAGATCGAGAAGCCTACGGTTGTTCTGGCGCTGGCCCTGCCGCTGACCGTTCTTTTCGGACTGCCGGCGCCGATTTCCGGCGCCATTGCCGTGGTCTTCGGTGTGCTGCAATTGTTGCGCGTGTCGAAATGGGGATGGCGCTGGGCCTTGCGGCAGCCGATTCTGATCGCGCTGCATCTGGGTATCGTGATGCTGGGACTGGGCATGCTGGCCTGGGGCGCGGCGGCGCTGGGGCTGGGTCAGGAAATCGCGGCGCTGCATCTGTTGGGAATCGGTTGTGTCGGCGGCATGACACTTGCCGTTATGAGCCGCGCCTCACTGGGTCATTCCGGGCGGCCACTGGTGGCGCCAAAACCCGTTGCGCTGGGATACGTACTGATCCCGCTTGCCGCCTTTCTGCGCTGGCTTGGCGCAGAGGCGGGCGAGGGGCTCTATTATCCGATGATGATAGCCGCCAGCCTGACCTGGGCGCTGGTTTTTGCCCTGTTTCTAGTCGCGCTCTGGCCTGCACTGACGGGGCCGCGACTCGGGGCACAGGACGGTTGACCCCCCGGAAATCCATCTGTTCCATGAAAAAGAGCGTCCCAAACGGGCGCTCTTTTTCGGTGCTAACCCCCAGATATTGCGAGGTTCCCGACAGTTCCCGTCAGAATCTTGACTTTGGTTAAGGAAGGTCGGCGGACCTCCGCCGATAACGACCAGACCATCAACGCGGCGCAAAGGAGAGCGCAATGCGCGAAGTCATGACCAAAAGCATGGCCCGCAATATCTTTTATGGCGGGTCACTGTTCTTCATCATTATCTTCCTGGGACTTTCGTTCCATTCACACCGTTATATCGTGACCACATCGACAAATGTGGAAACGCTGACCGAAAGCGTGGTTGCAGGCAAACACGTTTGGGAAAAGCACGCCTGCATCAACTGCCACTCGCTCCTCGGCGAAGGCGCATACTTTGCGCCCGAAGTCGGCAACGTCATGGAACGTTGGGGCGTCCAGGATGACCCGGAAGGCGCTGTCGAAGCGCTGGCGGCCTGGATGGAGTCGCAACCGACCGGCATCGAAGGCCGCCGTCAGATGCCGCAATTCAACCTGTCCGAAGAAGAGATCCGCGATCTTGCCAATTTCTTCCTGTGGACAGGCACGATTGACACGCAAGGCTGGCCGCCGAACGAAGCCGGTTAAGGAGGGTTACACCCATGAAATACGAAACCCAAAAAATCGCCTTTGTCTACTTTGCGGTAGCCATGGCATTGTTCGCGGTCCAGGTGCTGGGCGGATTGCTCGCCGGCTGGATCTATGTGTCGCCCAACACGCTGTCCGAGGTCCTGCCTTTCAACATCGTGCGGATGCTTCACACCAACTCGCTTGTCGTGTGGCTGATCCTCGGTTTCTTCGGCGCGGCCTACTTCCTGATCCCGGAAGAGGCGGAACGCGAAATCCACTCGCCCACGCTGGCCTATATCCAGCTGGCCATCCTCGTGCTTGGCACGCTGGGTGTTGTGGTGACCTATACGTTCGACCTGTTCCAGGGCAACTGGCTTCTGGGCAAGGAAGGGCGCGAGTTCATCGAACAGCCCAAATGGGTCAAGGCAGGCATCGTCGTTGCGGCGCTGATCTTCCTTTACAACATCACCATGACGGTGCTGAAGGGCAAGAAAACCGCGATCACCAACATCCTGCTTCTGGGTCTTTGGGGTCTGGCGCTTTTGTTCCTGTTCAGCTTCTACAATCCTGGCAACCTGGCACTGGACAAACAGTACTGGTGGTACATCGTTCACCTTTGGGTGGAAGGCGTCTGGGAACTGATCATGGCCTCGATCCTGGCCTACCTGATGCTGAAACTGACCGGTGTTGACCGCGAGATCGTCGAGAAATGGCTTTACGTCATCGTTGCCGCCGCCCTGTTCTCGGGCATCCTCGGTACCGGCCACCACTACTATTGGATCGGCACGCCCGGTTACTGGCAGTGGATCGGCTCGATCTTCTCGTCGCTGGAAGTCATCCCCTTCTTCGCCATGATGGCATTTGCCTTCGTCATGGTCTGGAAAGGACGTCGTGACCACCCGAACAAGGCCGCACTTCTGTGGTCCCTGGGCTGTGCGACACTGGCCTTCTTTGGCGCGGGTGTCTGGGGCTTCCTGCATACGCTGCACGGGGTGAACTACTATACCCACGGCACGCAGATCACCGCGGCCCACGGTCACCTTGCCTTCTTTGGTGCCTATGTCTGCCTGAACATTGCGATCTTCAGCTACGCAATGCCGATCCTGCGCAACCGCGATCCCTATAACCAGGTGCTGAACATGGCTTCGTTCTGGCTGATGACGTCCGGCATGGTCTTCATGACCTTCGTCCTGACCTTCGCCGGCACGGTCCAGACCCACCTGCAACGGGTTCTTGGCGACTACTTCATGGACGTGCAGGACCAGATAGCCATCTTCTACTGGATGCGTTTCGGCGCCGGTGTGGTGGTGATCCTGGGCGTTCTGTTGTTCCTCTACGCCATCTGGGTGCCTCGCAAAGAGGTGATCGAGCCCGGCGCAGCTGACAAAGTCGCAGCGGAGTGAGCAACATGGACGGATCCACTCTCATCACGGAGGGGGCGGCAAATGCCCCCTTCTACCTCGCCCAGGGTGACGAGTGCGAGGTGTTCCAAGCCGCGCATGAAAATGGTCTGCCGGTCCTTCTGAAAGGTCCGACAGGCTGCGGGAAGACCCGGTTTGTGGCTCACATGGCACAAAAGCTGGGTCGCCCCCTCTATACCGTTGCCTGCCATGACGATCTGGCGGCGGCGGACCTGATCGGGCGCTACCTTCTGAAAGGTGGCGAAACGGTCTGGGTTGACGGTCCCCTGACCCGCGCCGTGCGGGAAGGGGCGATCTGCTATCTCGACGAGGTGGTGGAAGCCCGCAAGGACGTGACCGTCGTTCTGCACCCCCTGACGGATGACCGGCGTATCCTGCCGATCGACCGGACGGGGGAAGAGCTTGAGGCAGCACCCGGCTTCATGCTCGTGGCCTCGTATAATCCGGGCTACCAGAACATCCTGAAAACGCTCAAGCCGTCGACGCGGCAGCGTTTCATCTCGGTCGAGTTCGATTTCCCTGCGCCTGAGCTGGAAATCAAGGTCGTTGCCGAGGAAAGCGGGCTGTCCGAAGAACGCGTCAAGCCGCTGGTGCGGCTGGCGAACAAGCTTCGCGGCCTCAAGGGGCAGGACCTAGAAGAGGGGGTCTCGACCCGCCTCGTGGTCTATGCCGCAACCCTGATCGCTCAGGGAATGAATGTCGATCGTGCAATCCGCGCGGCCATGATTGAGCCGCTGACGGATGACGAGGACGTCAAACGCGGGCTCCTCGATCTTGTCACTGCTGTCTTTGGGTGAGGCCAGCCATGGTCAAGATCGACTTTGAGCCATGGGAACCCGAAGAAACCGTCGGGAAACTGTGGCACAACTTTGCCAGCCGCCTGGATGCGCCCGAGGCGCATGAAGGAGCCGGCGTCGACCTCGAAGAGGTCGGCGGGCGGCTGGCAGTCCTTTTCAGGGGGTTGGGGGGCAGCGCGAGCATCGAGCTGCGCCCCGTCTCTGACGAGGTGTCCCATCACCGCCTGAGCTGGCTGCGCCGCTTGGGAACCGAGGTCGAGGCCGTGCCGCGCACCTCGTTCGACGGTGAAATCCTGCGGCTTCCCGCGCGACTGGCAGTGTTCCCGTCCCGCGAAGCCAATGCCGCGCTTTATATCTGGCTGGCGGCGGCTGCCGCCCATGCCCCCGACCGCATCGACGACGCCGATCCACTGCGCGCCGACCTGCGCGCGCTAAAAGCCGCCCATGAGATGGTTGAGCTGACACTTGCCCAGGCCCCTGGACTGAGAGAGCTTTACGCGACGCTCCGTGAGGGGATTCTGCACTATCGCCCCGTGCCGAAACTGCCGCCTGTCGAGGCGCAGATCGAAGCGGTGGTCCGTCATATGTTGGGCGAGGATCTTCCTGCCGAGGCCCAGCCCCTGTGGGAAGCGATGCTCGCGGGCGACGTCGAGGCCCTGTTGGCCCCGCGCAATTATCAACCCTATCGCCCCGTGGCGTTGTGGCCTGAATTGCGGCCCGTGATGTTTTCCGAAGGTCACGAGGTTGAAAACCCCGAGACCGAGGGCGATACCGACCAGAGCGATAGCAAGAAAACCCACCGTGCGCGCCGCCGGAAATCCGATCAGGCCGAGCGCAGCGACAGTTTCATCCTGCACAAGTTCGAGGCGATCCTCAGCTGGACCGAGTTCCTGAACCTGAACCGCCGCGTCGATGATGACGACCCGGAGAACGCCAAGAAAGCCGCCGACGATCAGGATGAAATCGGGCTGGGCCAGATTTCCAAGGCGCCGCCGACCAAGCTGAAGCTGCACCTTGACCTCGCACCCGAGGATGTCGACCGCGAGAAGGCGTCGGGCAAGATCATGTATCCCGAATGGGACGTGCGCACGAACCAGTATCTGCCTGACCACGTCAGCGTCCTGACTTCGGATGCCGAGATCAAAGAAAACGCCGACGCCTATGCGCAGGACCCCGGCGCCAAACGCCGCATCCGCGCAGTGAAACGTCAGTTCGAGGCGCTGCGCCCGGGGCGCGTGATGACCCGCGGGCATCTGGATGGCGACGTGCTGGACATCGAGGCCGCCGTGCGTGCGCAGGTCGACCGCATGGCCAGCGGCGAGGGCAACGAACGGGTCTGGATGCAGTCCCGCCCCGAGGCGCGTGACCTTGCCGTTTCGATCCTCCTCGATGTCAGCCGCTCGACCGAAAGCGCGGTTGGCGGGGGGCGTGCGGTGATTGATGTCGAACGCGAGGCGATCGACGCGCTGGCCTGGGGTTTGAACGCCTGTGGCGACGATTTTGCGATCCACGCGTTTTCGTCGCTCAAGCGGCACCGGGTCTACATCCAGAAGTGCAAGGGATTCGACGAACCGATGGGCAGCCTTGTCGAGGAACGGATCGGCTCATTGCGCCCCGGTTTCTATACCCGCCTTGGGGCCGCGATCCGGCACATGTCGGCGGACCTGTCCGACCAGACCCGCAAGCGTCGATTGTTGTTGGTGATCACTGATGGCAAACCCAATGACCTTGACCATTACGAGGGCCGCCACGGGATCGAGGACACAGCCATGGCCGTGCGGGAAGCACGCCGGGCCGGGCATTCGGTTTTTGGTGTCACCATCGACAAGACCGGCAAAAGCTGGTTCCCGCGCATGTTCGGGCAGGGCGGGTTCGCCGTCATCCCCGAGCCCGAGAAGCTGATCTTCGCCTTGCCGCAGATCTATCGGCAACTGGTCGGCGCATGAGCGAGGCCACCGCGCTGGACGAATTGCCCGGCGAACTTCTGATGTGGGTGCTGATTGTATCCGAGCTTCTGGTGTTCGGCATGGGACTGGCCGCGTTTCTGGGCGTGCGGCTGACCGACCCAGCAGGCTTTGCCGAAGCGCAGGACCATCTTCACCGAACCGGCGCGGCGCTGAACACGATTGTCCTGGTGACAAGCGGCTTCCTTGCGGCGCTGGCGCTGCGCTGGCGCGAGGGTGGAGCCCGCAGGAAGGCACGTCTGGCGCTGGTCGGGGCGGCGGCGCTGGGCGTGGTGTTTCTGGTCATCAAAGGCGCGGAATATGCGGGCAAAGCCGCACAGGGGATCGCGTGGGACACGCATCCCTTCTTTACCTTCTATTACCTTCTGACCGGGTTCCATGCCGCCCACGTGGTCGCTGGCGTGGTGATCCTGATGCTGGTGGCATGGAAGGATGCCGCCAAGAACATCGAGGTCGCCGGAGCCTTCTGGCACATGGTCGACCTGGTCTGGGTGCTGTTGTTCCCGGTGATCTACCTGTTGGCCTGAGTTATGAATGAACCCGTCAAAAACCCCGATCCGCTGCGCCGCGCCTGGCTGACGCTACTGGCGCTGTCGGGGGCCTCGGCTCTTGTCGCGGAATTGGCGGGACAGGGCGTTGACCGCCGCCTGATCGGCACGGCGATTCTGGTGCTGGCCCTGATGAAGTCGCGGGTGATTCTGGCGCGTTACCTGGATCTGGCCGCAGCGCCCAGCTGGTTGCGCGGCTTCACGCTGACCCTGTGGATCTTCGGCGGGCTTCTCTTGGGGCTGTTTCTGGTCGCTGGCGCCTAGACGCGGAAAGCGGCCGCAAGGTTTTCGGGCAGGTCAAACTCGTCCAGCACGCGGGCCCGCGCCTCGGGTGACATCTTGCGCGCGGTCTTTTCAACGATGTCCTGCACCTTCTCCGGCGCGTGCTTGGCCGCGAAAGGCGCGAAATACCACTTGAGAAAGGTGAAACAGATCACGTCCTCAAGCGCCTGCACATCCGTGTCGCGCTTAATGCCTTCCTTGCGCAGCATCCGCCCGACCGTGTCGATGGTGTCGGCATCATAACCGGCCTCTTCCATCATGCCCGTGACGCGCGTCGCGTGGTGGAGCGCAAGGTCGCGCCGCCATTTCAGGTAGCCGACACGCCCCTCGGGATAGTCCGCCCGTTTCAGAACCCAGCGTTCGATATGCTGGCCGCGTGCCGCGATCTGCAAGGCATCGGACGCATCGGGGAACAGCCGCGTCGCCTCGGACGTCATGCGCTGGCCATAAAGCAGTGCCTCGGGCTGGCCCTCGTCCAGTCGCGGGTCCTTTTCATTGGCCGCGTCAATGGCGGCAATCACGGTCTCAAGCTTCGACATCAGTTCTTGTTCCAGGCAATGGCAGGATCGACTTCGGCATAGTCTCGCAGCATGTCGATATCCTTGATTTCAGCGTGGTTCTTCTTGATCAGGACACCGGCCGACTTGAGCCGCCCAAAGGCCCGCGAAAGGCTTTCGGGCTTCATACCCAGACGTCCCGCAATCAGGACCTTGTCGTAGGGCAGCGTGACGGTTGCGGCACCGCTTTCATTGTCGCACAGGTCCAGAAGGAACTCGGCCACGCGCTGGGCACCGGTCTGCGCCTTCAACTGCTCAAGCTGCGCCACAAGCGAATGAAGGTGCGTGAATGTCGAGGCCAGGACCGACACGCTGATCATCGGGTCTTCTTTCATGAGCGAGATCAACGCAGAGGCGGGCAAAAGCGCCAGTTCGCAAGCTGTCACGGCTTCGGCCGAGACCGGATAGTTCACACCGCGCAGCGCCACCGCCTCGCCAAAGCTTTCGCCCCGGGCAAAGACGCTGACCACCGCTTCGGACCCGTTCGGGGCCATGCGGTAGAGTTTGACCCAGCCATCCAGAACGATGTGGATGACCGAGGCCGGTTCGTCCTGGATGAACAGAGATTCGCCCCGCTCATAGTGTTTGAATGTCGAACGGCTGAGCAGGCGTTCGACATGCTGTTCAGGCAAGGAACGCATGAACAGGGACGATCGCGCGACCGCCTTGTGTTTTTCATAAGCCATGCAGGAGTTTTCCCCTTCGGCGCTTCCCCAATTGTGCCGAATCTAACGTGTTTTTCTACCAAAGGCACCCCGGAAATACGGCTTTTCACAGATCGTTCGGACAGATGACATAAGTCAAGGTGCCGACCCTGAGGGGCGCCTAGGTTCTGTCCTGCAAATGCCAGTTCGGACAAAGACCTTGATCCCCAATCGCCATGAAAATCAGCATCTCAGCGACCGCCTGCATGCGGTTGTGCGATTGATTCCGGCGATCGTGGTGATTCTGATTCTGGCAACTCAATCCTTTGCCATGACCCAAATGGGGGGCGGCGACTGGATCGAGATTTGCGGCGAAAACGGTGCCGAGATAGTGCGGATCGACGGTGTTACCCCCGGCGGCGACTCGGGCGCGTGCCCCGATTGCGGCGACTGTCTGTTCTGTGCCGCCGCTGCCGCGTCGATCCTGCCGCAGGAGGTGTCGGTTGCCGCGCCGAAACAGCGCCCGTTGCGATTTCACCTATCGCAGCAGGCCGGCCTCCCGGCCGCGGCGCAATATTGGCGACAGTCACGTGGGCCACCATTGAACAACAAAGAAAATAGGAGGGCGCCGACGTGGTAAGGCGCATCGCAGCAGAATTCCTGCCCGCACTTATGGTGATGATTCTGGCAGTGGTCACGGCGCTCCCGGGCGCGGCAAGGGCCGACTCGCTTGCCAGCTTCCTGTCGGACCTTGCGCCCGGTGATCTGGTCGAGGGCGCAGATGCCTTCGGTCCGATCCGTGATGATGTGACCGTCGCGCCGGTGCTGAAGGGCGGCGAAACTGTCGCATATGCGTTCCTGACTTCTGATTTTGTCGGCACGACCGGTTATTCCGGCAAACCGATCCACGTGGTCGCCGCGATTGACACGGATGCCGTGCTGACCGGTGTGAAACTGGTCAAACATTCCGAACCGATCGTCCTGATCGGTATCCCCAACTCGAAAATGGTTGCGCTGACCGAAAGCTATGCCGGGCTGGACCTCAAGGTAGAGGCCGCCACGGGTGGCGAGGGCCATGATCTTGAGATCATCTCGGGCGCGACGGTGACGATCATGGTCATCGACGACAGCCTCGTGCGGGCCGGGATCAAGGTGGCGCGCGCGCTGGGGCTGGGCGGGCTTTCCGTGGTCGAGACCGGCCCGAAACGAGAAATCGACTATGCCAAGTCCGACGTCAGCGATTGGCAGACCTTGTCCGGCGACGGCTCGGTCCGGCGGCTGACGCTGGATATCGGTCAGGTTAACGCCGCCTTCGAGGCGACCGGCGACGCCCGCGCGATCAAGCGGCCCGAACCGGGCGCGCCAGAGGACACGTTTATCGACATGCACATGGCGCTGGTGTCGGTGCCGTCGATCGGGCGCACGCTGCTGGGCGACCATGAATACGAGAACCTGACCAAGTGGCTGGACGAAGGCGAACATGCGGTTCTGGTCCTTGGGCGCGGTGCCTATTCCTTCAAGGGCTCGGGCTATGTGCGCGGGGGCATTTTTGACCGGATTCAACTGATCCAGGGCGACACGTCGGTCCGCTTTTTCGATAAGCAGCAACGCCGCCTTGGGGACCTCGCAACCTTGGACAGCCCTAGCTTTTCCGAGCTGGACATCTTCAAGATCCCCGCCGATGCCGAGTTTGATCCGGCCGAACCCTTCCGCATGCAGCTTCTGGTTCAGCGGGCGATCGGGGCGGTCGAAAAGACCTTCCTGACCTTCGATCTAGGCTACAAGCTGCCCGAGCGTTTCCTGCTACCTCAAGTGCAACCGGTCGTCGAAAACGATGTCGAGGCAGAGGCCGCAGCCAAGGCCGCACTTTGGAAACGGATCTGGAAGGACCGCACGGTCGAGATCGCGGTGCTGGGGGTGATGCTTCTGGTGCTGACGGGTGTCTTCTTCTTCCAGATGCAGTTCACCCGGCATCAGCGCGCGTTTTACTGGTTCCGTATCGGTTACCTGACCATGACCCTGGTCTTCATCGGCTGGTATGCCAATGCGCAGCTTTCGGTGGTGAACCTGATGGCGCTTGCCGGCAGCCTGCGCACCGGGTTCAGCTGGGACGCCTTCCTGATGGACCCGCTGGTCTTTATCCAATGGTTCGCCGTCGCTGCCGCACTGTTGTTCTGGGGCCGGGGGGCCTATTGCGGCTGGCTTTGCCCCTTCGGTGCGCTGCAGGAACTGACCAACCAGGTCGCCCGCTTCTTCAAGGTCCCGCAATGGGAACTGCCCTGGGGCCTGCATGAACGGCTCTGGCCCGCCAAATACATGATCTTCCTTGGACTCTTCGGTCTTTCTTTCGTGTCGATCCCGATGGCGGAAACCTATGCCGAGATCGAACCGTTCAAGACGGCGATCATCCTGAAATTCATTCGCGACTGGCCTTTCGTTGTCTTCGCGCTGCTCCTTTTGACGGCTGGCCTGTTCATCGAGCGCTTCTATTGCCGCTACCTCTGCCCGCTGGGTGGGGCGCTGGCGATCCCTGCGCGGATGCGGATGTTCGACTGGCTGAAACGCTACAAGGAATGCGGCAGCCCGTGTCAGACCTGCGCGAATGAATGTCCCGTTCAGGCGATCCACCCGACGGGTGAGATCAACCCCAACGAATGCGTGAACTGCCTGCATTGTCAGGTGCTTTATCAGTCCGACGCAAAATGCCCGGTTGTTATCCGCCAGCTCAAGCGGCGCGAGAAGACCGGCACCGTGCCCGGACGTCCACCGGCGAACCATCCGAACGCCAAACAGACTTCAACCGCTTCCTGAAGGAGGGAACCATGTCAGAAGCATTCAAGAAACTTGCCATGTCGCGGCGCGGCATGCTGGCGGCCTCGGCCACCGGCGCTGTTGCGGCCACGACCGGGATCGGCTCGACACTGATGTCGGCCACGCCCGCAAAGGCCGAAGCAGGCACCGCCCATCTCGCCCCCGGTGAGCTGGACGATTATTATGGCTTCTGGTCCTCGGGCCAGACCGGGGAACTTCGTATCCTTGGCGTGCCGTCCATGCGCGAACTGATGCGCGTGCCGGTCTTCAACCGCTGCTCGGCCACCGGCTGGGGCCAGACCAACGAGTCGCTGAAGATCCTGACCGAAGGCCTGCTGCCCGAAACCAAGGAATTCCTCGCGGCAAACGGCAAGGTCACCTATGACAACGGCGACCTGCACCACCCGCATATGTCGTTCACTGACGGCACCTATGACGGCCGCTTCCTGTTCATGAACGACAAGGCCAACACCCGCGTTGCCCGTGTCCGCTGCGACATCATGAAATGCGACAAGATCATCGAGATCCCGAACGCGCATGACATCCACGGCCTGCGTCCGCAGAAATACCCGCGCACCGGTTACGTCTTTGCCAACGGCGAACACGAAGCACCGCTGGTCAACGATGGCAAGATCCTCGACAACCCCGATGAGTATGTGAACATCTTCACTGCCATCGACGGTGACACGATGGAAATCGCATGGCAGGTAATGGTGTCGGGCAACCTCGACAACACCGACTGCGACTATCAGGGCAACTATGCGTTCTCGACCTCGTACAACTCGGAAATGGGTATGAACCTGGCCGAGATGACCGAGTCCGAGATGGACCACGTCGTTGTCTTCGACCTGAAGGCGATCGAAGCCGCTGTCGCGAACGGTGACTATCAAGAGCTGAAAGGCGTCAAGGTTGTCGATGGCCGCAAGGGCTCGTCGCTCAATGTGACCAAGTACATCCCGATCCCGAACTCTCCGCATGGCGTGAACGCGGCGCCGGACAAGAAGCACATCATGATCAACGGCAAGCTGTCGCCCACCGTCTCGGTGATCGACGTCGAAAAACTGCCCGAGGTCTTCGGTGGCGCCGATCCGCGCTCGGCCATCGTTGCCGAACCGCAGCTGGGTCTTGGCCCGCTTCACACCGCGTTCGACAACAAGGGCAACGCCTACACCACGCTGTTCCTGGACAGCCAGGTCGTGAAATGGGACATCGCCAAGGCGATCGAAGCCTATGCCGGTGCGGATGTTGATCCGATCCTCGACAAGGTGGACGTGCAGTATCAGCCCGGTCACAACTCGACCTCGATGGGTGAAACCGCGGAAGCGGACGGCAAGTGGCTTGTCTCGATGAACAAGTTCTCGAAGGACCGCTTCCTGAACGTTGGCCCGCTGAAGCCTGAGAACGAGCAGCTGATCGATATTTCGGGTGACAAGATGAAGGTGGTCCATGACGGCCCGACCTTCGCCGAGCCACATGACTCGATCATCGTCCGCCGCGACATCGTCAACCCGGTCAACGTCTATGACCGCAACGACCCGCTGTGGGAAGATGCGCGCAAGCAGGCCGAGGCCGATGGCGTCGATCTGGACTGGGGTCACGACGAGGTGATCCGCGATGGCAACAAGGTCCGTGTTTACCTGTCCTCGGTGGCGCCGGAATTCTCGATGGAGAAATTCACGGTCAAGCAGGGTGACGAGGTGACCGTCTATGTGACCAACATGGATGATGTCGATGACGTGACCCACGGCTTCTGCATGGCGAATTATGGTATCGCCATGGAGATCGGGCCGCAGGCGACCGCATCGGTGACCTTCGTGGCCGAACGTCCGGGCGTTCACTGGTTCTATTGCCAGTGGTTCTGCCACGCGCTGCACATGGAAATGCGCGGCCGGATGTTCGTTGAACCGCGCGCCTCGTAAGGAGTGTGACAAGATGAAATGGTCCCTTCCGATCCTGCTGGCGGCCCTTGCCGTGCCGCTTCACGCGGCCGACTGGGACGTGCCGGTGCGCGACGGGGCCATTTCCGAGACCCTGGCCCGGGCCAAGGACGGCGACACGCTGCGCCTTGGGGCCGGGACCTACCGTGAAACCGTCATTGTGGACCGGTCCGTCACTCTGGAGGGGGCGGGCAAGGCGACGATCGATGGCGGGGGCAGGGGCAGTGTGATCACCGTCACCGGCGATGATGTCATTCTTCGCGGGTTGACGGTGATCGGCTCTGGCTCGGACCATGAAGACATCGACTCGGGCATCAAGCTGACCAAGACGGCGGACCGTCCGCAGGTCATCGGCAATGTGCTGAAGGGCAACCTCTACGGCGTGGATATTCATGGCGCGCGGGATGCGCTGGTCGCCGAGAATGTCATCGAAGGCCGCACCGATCACCGTATGAATGACCGCGGCAACGGGGTTTACCTGTGGAACGCGCCCGGCGCGCTGGTGGAAAAGAACGACATCCGCTGGGGCCGCGACGGGATCTTCGTCAACTCGTCCAAGAAAAACATCTTTCGGGACAACCTGTTCCGCGACCTGCGCTTCGCAGTGCATTACATGTATGCCAACAACTCGGAAGTCACCGGCAACGTTTCGATCGGCAACGATCTTGGCTATGCGGTGATGTTTTCGAAATTCGTGCGCGTCGCGGACAATGTCTCGATCGACGACCGCGAACATGGCGTGATGCTGAACTATGCCAACAACTCCGAGATCACGGGAAACGTCGTGCGCGGAGCCAAGGAGAAATGCACGTTCCTTTATAACAGCCACAAGAACGATTTTTCCGGCAACTGGTTCGAGGGCTGTGGCATCGGCATCCATTTCACCGGTTCGGACAACAACCGGATCGTCGGCAATGCCTTCATCGGCAACCGGACCCAGGTCAAGCTGGTCTCGACCCGCTGGCATGAATGGTCCGAAAACGGCAGCGGCAATTTCTGGTCGGATTTCGCTGCCTTCGACGTTGACGGCAATGGTATCGCCGACAGCGCCTATCGTCCCAACGACAGCATGGATCACGTGCTTTGGACACAACCTTCGGCCAAACTGTTGCTCGGTTCACCTGCCGTGCAGCTGGTGCGCTGGTCGCAATCGGCGTTCCCGGCCCTGTTGCCGGGCGGCGTGATCGACAGCAATCCCTTGATGCAACCCGTCAAACCTGACGCATATGAGAAGGTTCACCCATGACGGATAAAGTCCTCACCATTCGCGGCGCATCCAAGTTGCGCGGCAAGACGCAGACCCTGTGTGACGTCGACCTTGACGTCGCCGCGGGCGAGCGTGTGGCCCTTCTGGGGCACAACGGCGCGGGGAAATCCACGCTGATGAAACTGATCCTCGGACTCACACCGATGAGCGGTGGCGAGATCCGCATCGACGGCGCAAAACCGGGCAGTGCCGCCGCGCGCAAGGCGACCGCTTTCTTGCCCGAAGCCGTCAGCTTTCATCCTGCTTTGACGGGGCGTGAGCTTTTGACCATGTTCGCCCGTCTTTCGGGTGAGAAACGCGCCGATATTGCGGGTTTGTTGGACCGTGTCGGGCTGGGTGATGCCATCGACCGCCGCGTCGGCGCCTATTCCAAGGGGATGCGGCAGCGGCTGGGACTGGCGCAGGTTCTTCTGGGCCGTCCCAAGGTGGCGCTGCTGGACGAACCGACCAGCGGGCTTGACCCGATTTCACGCCAGGATCTCTATGCTATCATCGACGAACTGGCCGCCAATGGCACCGCCGTCCTAATCGCGTCCCACGCGCTGACCGAGGTCGAGGCGCGCACCGACCGTATCGCCATCCTACGCAAGGGGGTGAAAGTGGCTGATGACACGCTGGCCAATCTCTCGGCCGCTGCCGGGCTTCCCACCAAACTGCGCGTCGTTGCCAAAAGCGGCTGTGCCGACCAGATCGCCGCCGAAACCGGCGGTGCCCGCGTCAATGGTGTGTCGGTCGAAATCACCTGCGGCCCCGACCAGAAGATGGACGAACTGCGCCGCATCGCCGCGATGGGCGACACGGTGGCGGATATCGAGATGACGCCGCCACGTCTTGAAGACCTTTATCGCCATTACGCCAAGGAGGGCCGGGTATGATGACGCCTCGTTCCTTTGCCATTGCCCGCGCCGAGATGCTGATCCTGCGTCGCAACCGCTGGCTGTTCATGGCCACGCTGATCATGGTTCTGTTCGCGCTGGCGCTGACCTTCGCGGGCTCTGCGCCGACAGGGTCGCTGGGTGTCGACATGCTGACCGTGTCGGTTGCGTCGATGACCACGTTGTCGGTCTATCTGGCCCCGCTTCTGGCGCTGATGATGAGCTTTGATGCCGTTGCTGGCGACCGTGACCGGGGGTCGCTGTCCCTGATCCTGTCCTATCCGGCGGGACGCGGGGAGTTGCTGTTTGGCAAGTTCCTGGCCCATCTCGCCGCGCTGGGCTTTGCCATGACCATCGGCTTTGGCACCGCCGGGGCGGTCGCGGCCTATTACGGTGGGGCCGGGGCGGAAAGCCTGGTGTCGCTGTTGCGGCTGATCGGCACCTCTGTCCTTCTGGGCGCGGTGTTCCTTGTGCTGGGCTATGCGCTGTCGGCGCTGTCGGGCAGCGCCACCGGCGCGGCGGGCTTGTCGGCGGGTTTGTGGCTGGTCTTCGTCGTGCTTTATGATCTTGGGCTTCTCGGGGCCGTGGTCATGGACGCCGGGGGTGTTTTCACGCAAAAGATCTTCCCTTGGGCCATGGTTGCAAACCCGGCTGACGCGTTCCGTGTATGGAACATCGCCGCCTCGGATTCGGTTGCGATCACCAGTGGCATGGCGGGCGCAGCCAGCGCCTTGCCGGGCTGGGCCGCGCCCCTGTCGCTTGTGATCTGGCCGGTGGCGGGTTTCCTTCTGGCCCGGGCCGCATTCCGCAGGGTAGAGCCATGAACCGTCTTGCCCTGATCGCCCTCATCGCAGCCACTTCCCTTGCCGCCTGCAAGGAAGATGTGGCCGAAGCCCCGCCACAGCCCGTGGCGCTGACCGAAGAGGCGTTGAGTTACTTCTGTCAGATGGGCGTGGCCGAACATGGTGGCCCCAAGGGGCAGATCCACCTTGATGGCATGCCAGCGCCCCTGTTCTTTGCGCAGGTGCGCGATCTGGTCGCCTATCTGAAAAGCCCCGAGCGCGACGCCGAGATCACCGCGATCTATGTCAGCGACATGGGCGTCGCTCCCAGTTGGGACGCGCCCGGCATCGAAAACTGGACCGACGCCAACGCAGCGGTCTTTGTAGTCGGAGCCGGCGTCAAGGGCGGCATGGGCGCGCCCGAGATCGTGCCCTTTGCCAGCCAAGCCGGGGCAGACGCCTTTGTGGCGCAATATGGCGGTGACGTGCTGACTCTGGAACAGATACCGGACGACGCGGCCATTGGCCCTGTCGACCTTGAAGAAGAACTGGAGACGCCCGCATGACCTTGTCCTTGAGCCGCCGCCGCTTCCTGACGATTTCAGCCGCAGTCGCCGCTGTTGGCTCGACCCCCGCCAACGCCGCATCTGAAAGCGCCCATTGGCGCGGAGTTGCGCTGGGCGCGTCTGCGCGGATGGAAATTGTTGGCATGGCGCAAGTGGACGCTGGGCCCCTGTTTGCCACAGTCGAAACCGAGCTTTCGCGGCTGGAAAACGTGTTCAGCCTTTATCGTGACACGTCTGAACTTTCGCGCCTGAACCGGGACGGGTATCTGGATGCGCCATCCCTTGAGATGGTCGAGATTCTGTCGCTTGCGGACCGGATCCATGCTGCATCTGGCGGCGCTTTTGACCCCAGCGTGCAACCCTTGTGGCAGGCCCATGCCACCGGCGGCAACATCGCAGAAGCCAGGGCGCGAGTCGGCTGGGACCAGGTTGAGATTTCGCCGGCCCGGATAAACCTGGGTCGCAAGGGTGGGGCGCTGACGCTGAACGGGATCGCTCAAGGGTATGTCTCTGACCGGATCGCCGGACTGTTGCGCGGGCACGGGCTGAGAAATGTTCTGGTCGACATGGGCGAGATTGTTGCCCTCGGGCAGGCTGGGCCGCAGCGTGACTGGACAGTGGGAATAGCCGGGCAGGGTGGTCAGGTTGTGGCCCGTGTTGCGCTGTCCGATCAGGCGTTGGCGACGTCATCTCCGTCGGGCATGCGGATGGGGGGTAATGGGCTGCTGCATATCCTGTCTCCTATCGGGGGGCATGTCGATGCGGCGCGTGTCGTCTCGGTGGCGGCGCCGTCAGCGGCTGTTGCAGATGGTCTGTCGACCGCCTGTTGCCTCTTGGAGCGCGGCGCGGCCGAGGCCAGCATTGCCACTTTCCCTGAAGCGCGGCTTGTCCACTGGACGTAATCCATCCCGCGTCACAATTCGTAGCAAAAACGGCCCGCATCCAGTGATGCGGGCTTTGAATTTTTTGGGATACTGGGGGGTCAGCCGGCAATCGGTGCGCGGTTGGCCTGAGGGCGGAACCCTTCGACCCGCGTCATCACCAGCTGGCGCAGCCGCTCGGTGTCGCAGTCTCGCAGGCACGCCTGAAGTTCTTTCAGCATGGCCGCGACCTCGATCTCGGAGAGCATGTTTTCTTCAGCTTGCAAGATCTTCGGGTGCGCCGTTCCGGTCATCTGGCCGCGGTCGATCAAAAGCTCTTCGAACAGTTTTTCGCCGGGGCGCAGCCCGATGATCTTGATCGCAATGTCGCCCCTGCCGGTTTGCGGGTCTTTGACCGTACGACCGGCGAGTCGGATCATGCTGTGAGCAATGTCGATAATTTTCTGCGGTTCACCCATGTCCAGAACAAAGACGTCGCCGCCACGTGCATAGGCGCCTGCCAGCAATACCAGCCGGACCGCCTCGGGGATAGTCATGAAGAAACGGGTGATTTCGCGATGGGTTACGGTGACCGGGCCGCCGGCCTCGATCTGTTTCTGAAACAGCGGCAGGACCGAGCCGGAGGATCCCAGCACGTTGCCGAAACGGACCATGGCAAACTTGGTCTTGTCGCTGCGGGTCTGAAGGTCCTGGATCACCAGCTCAGCCATGCGCTTGGTCGCGCCCATGATCGACGTCGGGCGCACGGCCTTGTCCGACGAAATCAGGATGAAGCGTTCAATCCCGGCGGCCAACGCGGCCTCGGCCACGACCCGTGTGCCAAGCACATTGTTCCGCGCGCCTTCCAGTTCGTTATGCTCAACAAGCGGCACGTGTTTGTAGGCCGCAGCGTGCAGAACGATGTCGACCTTGCGGTCCTCGATGATGTGGCGCACCGTTTCGGCAATGGTCACCGAACCCAGTCGGGTCGTCAGGACGATGCCGGCTGCGCTTGCCAGTGGGCGCAATTCCTGATCGATCTTGTAAAGGTTGAATTCGCTGCGCTCGAACAGCACGATTTCGGCGGGGTTGCAGTGGATCAGCTGTCGGCACAGCTCGGCTCCGATCGAGCCCCCTGCGCCGGTTACCATGACCACACGTCCGGCAAATGACCGGGCCATTTCAGGCACATCCAGATCAACCGAGTCGCGGCCCAGAAGCTCACTTGGTGTCACGGTGCGAAGTGCCTTGGCTGCGCCATTGCCCGCCATCATGTCGACATATGACGGCAGGATCTGGACCTCGACACCAAGCGCGGTGAGGTCGGAAATCAGTTTCTTGCGGCGCAATTCCGGGATTTGCTGAATGGCCAGCAGTACGCGTTCAACCTGATGGCGCTGCAGGAGCTTTGGCAGGTCACGCGGCGAATGCACCGGCAGACCGGCAACCATCAGGCCGCGCAGGTTCTGGTTGTCATCGACGAATGCTATTGGCCGGGCTTCGCGTGATTGTCGCAGCGCCGACGCCAGTTGGATTCCGGCCGCACCCGCCCCATAGATCACCACGTTCTGGCGGTCGGTGTGGTCCTGCGCGAGAAATCGCAGCACAAACAACCCGATGATCCGCATCGCGACGGAGGACAGGAAGAACGAGTTGGCAAAAATCAGCGCCAGCGAAACCGGGTTCGATGTCCCAAGCACCAGCCCGACAGCAATTGCCAGCCCCATCAGGCTCAACGCCAGAAGCCCGATCTGGGCCATCGCACGATTTTCGAATGCGTGCAGCCGGATTTGTGGGACGCGCAGAAGGTGTACAAGGACGGAACCGCCCAGGGTCATCACCGCAAGAAACAACCAGAACGTGCCGTCAATCGGTGGAAGTCCGCCGAAGCGCATCAGGTAGGCAAGCACAAGGCAAACGGGAATCAGAAGCGTATCTGCGACCAGGTAGATGGTGCGTTTCGTGGAACGTGGCAGATTTGGGAGTTCCGAAAGATTGAACATCTATGTCTCGTGCAATGCACCTTAGTATTCAACGAGACTATCGGATATTCGGCAACGCAGCAAGGAATAGAGTGTCGAACGCGTTGCCGAAGAAATCATATGGTCAAAAAAAGCGGGCGCGCATGTTCGCGCGCCCGGCCGTTTCCTGCCAAGAACCCGGCGTCCGCTTACAGAAAATCGTTCGCAGGAAGTTTCCCGCCAAAGTTGTCAGATGTCGAAAAAGACGGTCTCGCCGTCGCCCTGCAAACGGATATCAAAACGATAGACCGGAACCCCGTCGCGGTCTGACCGCGTTGCGATCAGTGTCTTGCGGCGTGTTTCCCACTCGATCAGGTTGATCACCGGGTCCTTGGCGTTGGCTTCGGCTTCGTCGTCGAAATAGAGCCGGGTGTTGAGGCCGATATTGATGCCACGCGCAACGATCCACAGGTTGATATGCGGGGCCATCGGGCGACCGTCGCGGCCCATGACCGATCCCGGCTTGATGGTATCAAATCCCCATTCGCCGGTATCGAAATCGGTGATGACGCGCCCCCATCCACGGAACCCCTCTTCGACGTCTCCGGGGTGTTCGGGGTGGGCATAGATGCCATCGGCATTGGCCTGCCATGCTTCCAGCAGCACGTCCTTGACCGGGTTGCCTGTGCCGTCGATGACAATACCCTCAACGCGGATGCGCTCACCCTTGGCGTTGGGACCGGCGATGTCCCAACCCAGCTCCTGACGATAGATATCAAAACCTGCCGCTCCGGGGGCAAGTCCGATGTGGACATAAGGCCCTGCGGTCTGGCTGGGGCTCTCTTTCAGATAGTCGAGTTTCTGGACCATGTTCAGTTCCCCTCAAGCCGGTTTTCAAACAGCGTGGACCGGCGCCCTCGCAGCACGATGTCGAACTTGTAGGCAATTGTGTCCAGCGGGATCGTGGCGTTCCTGTCCAAAGCGGCGATCAACTGACCGATGGCAGCCTTGTCCGGGATGGTATTGACAATGGGGCAGCTTGCGATCAGCGGGTCGCCCTCGAAATACATCTGGGTGATCAGGCGCTGAGCAAAGCCCGAACCGAAAACCGAAACGTGAATATGCGCCGGCCGCCAGTCATTGACCCAATTGCGCCACGGATAAGCGCCCGGCTTCACGGTGCGGAAATAGTAATAGCCGTTTTCATCCGTCAGGGTCCGGCCGCAGCCGCCAAAGTTAGGGTCGATCGGCGCAAGGTAGGTGTCTTTCTTGTGGCGATAGCGTCCCCCCGCATTGGCCTGCCAAACCTCGACCAGCGTGTTGGGCACCGGGCGGCCGTTTTCATCCAGAACACGGCCATGCACGATGATGCGTTCCCCGATGGGACTTTCACCGGGTTTGGCGTAATTCGCGATCAGGTCGTTGTCGATGGGGTCGATATCGTTGTGGCCAAACACCGGGCCGGTGATTTCGCTCATCGAGTTCTGAAGACTGATCAGCGAGTACTGCGGCGAGCGCGCGACGCTGGTCTTGTAATCCCTTGCGAAAGCAGGTGGATGCCAGGTCCGGTCCCGTTGATAGAACTCGCCCGGTTTGGGGCCTTGGGTCGACATGCTGTCCTCTCCTCGTAATCCCTTGATTGCATACTACCGCGTTTGCGGCCCTGTCTCGCGTTCCATTTCCGCATAGGTTTCCCGCGCGATCTTCAACGCCTGGTTCGCACGTGGAACCCCGGCATAGATCGCGACATGCTGGAAAGCCTCAAGCACATCCTGTTTGCTGGCCCCGGTACGGGCGGTGGCGCGGACGTGCATTGCGATCTCTTCGAAATTGCCAAGCGCGGCCAGCAGCGCTAGCGTCAGCATCGAGCGTTCCCGGTCACTGATCCCGTCCGACGCCCAGACGGTGCCCCAGGCACCTTCGGTGATCAGGGTCTGAAAAGGCTGGTCAAGGTCAGTCTTGACCGCCTCGGCGCGGTCGACATGCGCATCGCCAAGAATGCGGCGGCGCACGGCCATGCCTTTTTCGAAACGGTCACTCATTGGTCTTCCTCTTGGTCAATCGCCGATCAGTAGGGCAGGCCGACATAGTTCTGCGAAAGCACGCTTTGCGCCTCGCGGTTGGAGCGCAGGAAATCGATCTCGGATTGCTGCATCTTGAGGTCAAACTCGGACTGGTCCGGGAAACGGTGCAGAAGGTTTGTCATCCACCAGCTGAACCGCTCGGCCTTCCAGATCCGCGCCAGCGCCTTTTCCGAATAGCCGTCAAGTCCGCTGTCGTCGCCATCCAAGTAGTGCTGCACCATGCCGTGATAGAGATAGTGAATGTCACTGGCGGCGGTGTTCAGCCCCTTGGCACCTGTGGGCGGCACGATATGCGCCGCGTCCCCGCACAGGAACAGGCGGCCCCAGCGCATCGGTTCGGTCACGAAAGACCGGAGCGGTGCAATGGACTTCTCAATCGACGGGCCGGTGACCAGCTTTTCGGCATGTTCGGCGGGCAGTCGGCGCTTCAACTCGTCCCAGAAGGCCGCGTCGGTCCAGTCTTCGGGGCTGTCGGACAGGGAACACTGAATATAGTAGCGGCTGAGATTGGCATTGCGCATTGAACACAGGGCAAAGCCACGGTCCGACCCGGCATAAATCAGCTCTTCATGGACGGGTGGGGTTTCTGAGAGGATGCCGAGCCAGCCGAAGGGATATACCTTCTCATACTCTCGCCGCACTGTCAGCGGGATGGTCTGGCGGCTGACCCCGTGGAACCCGTCACAGCCCGCGACAAAGTCACAGTCGATGCGGTGTTCCTGTCCGTGAGTGGTGTATGTGACATAAGGGGCATCGCTGTCGGCGTCGTGGATGGTGACGTCCTCGGTTTCAAAGACGATCTTGCCCCCCATCGCTTCACGCGCATCATACAGGTCGCGCGTGACCTCGGTCTGGCCATAGACCACGACCGGGGTGCCGGTGTGTTCGACAAAATCAATACGGAATTCATTGTCGCCGTAGGAAATCACCGTGCCATCGTGGACAAAGCACTCCCGGTCCATCCGGTCGGCGACTCCGGCCTCGCGCATCAATTCGACGAACCCTGTTTCAAGGATCCCGGCGCGGATGCGCCCAAGCACATAATCCCGCGTCTTGCGCTCAAGGACGATCGTGTCGATTCCGCGTTTGTGCAAAAGCTGGCTAAGCAGAAGACCCGATGGGCCGCCACCGATGATTGCAACTTGTGTCCGCATTGTGGAATTCCTCCTGCGGCGACCATGCATGCTTGTTTCGGTAAATGAAATTGATATATCGTGCGGATATCTTGCTGGAAACGGAAAGTATATGATCGACCGACGCATCAAGTTCCGCCATATCCAGTGTTTCGTCGAAATTTGCCGAGAAAAAAGCCTGAAACAGGCGGCGGATCGACTGTTCCTGACCCAGCCAGCAATTTCCAAAACTCTCAAGGAGTTGGAGGAAATCCTTGATGCCAAGCTGTTGAACCGCAGCCGGGCAGGGGTCAGCCTGACAGAGCAAGGAAAGGTATTCCTGCATTTCGCGCAGATGTCGCTGGCGTCGCTGCAGCAGGGTCTGGCCGGAGTCGAACAATTGGGCGATGCCGGGGCCGAAACCCTGTCGGTCGGTGCGCTGCCTTCGGTCGCGGCGCGTCTGATGCCGGATACGGCGCGGGAATTCGCGGGGCTGGCGCCCAAGGCACGGCTCAGGATCATTGATGGCCCAGTCGCCTATCTGATCGAACAGCTGCGCCAGGGGCGGCTTGATCTGGTGATCGGGCGACTGGGAAGGCCCGAGATGATGCAGGGCCTGTCATTTACGCAGCTCTATGAAGAGCGGGTGGCCCTGATCGTGCGGGCGGGGCATCCGCTGCTTGATGATCCCGACCTAAAGCGGCTGGCAGACTGGCCAGTGATTTACCCGCCGGAAGGCGCGGCGATCCGGTCTCTTGTGGACCGATTTCTGATTGCCAACGGCGTCGGGGATCTGCCGAACCAGATCGAGACCGTCTCAGGGGCCTTTGGCCGGGTCCATACCCGCCGCACCGATTCCGTCTGGTTCATTTCCGAAGGCGTGGTGGCAAATGAGATTGCCGACGGGTTCCTCGTGCCGTTGCCGGTCGAGACCGGGATCACGCTGGGACCGGTCGGACTGATGACGCGCCCGGACCTGCCGGACACGCCCTTGATGCAGCTTTTCCGCCGCGCCGTCGCCAACGCGATTGCCGAAGGGCAGGGCGACAGCGCAGAGACTTCCGCGCCTGTTACAGAATGACCCTGTGTTCGGTTTGCCCCCTGGCAATATCCGGTGCAGCAAAGACCAGCCCATTGCCGGGCTCGGCCGTCAGCACTTCGGGCGAAAGGTCAACCGCGGCAGTCGTGCAGAACAGGGTTGTGCCATCCGCTCCACCAAAGGCCGGACAAGAAGAGTGACGCCCGCCGATAGCGACCGCGCGCAGAAATGTGCCATCGGGCGCATAGGCCGCGACCCGGTTCGCCCCCCATTGCGCCAGCCACATGTTGCCATCCGCATCGACGACCGCGCCGTCAGGGAACAGCTTGTCCGCCTTCAAATCCAGATAGACCGACGGTTCTCCCATCGGCCAGCCGTCGCCGTCCAGCGCCTGACGCATCACCTGCTGCGTCAGCGTGTCGGTGAAATAGGCGGTCTTGCCATCCGGCGCGAATGAGATCGCGTTCGGGATCGAAATACCGGGGAACAACTGCCGCAGTTCGCCCTTGTAATAGCGATAGATCGCGCCGGCCTTCAGTTCGGCCTCGATCCCCATCGTGCCGATCCAGAATCCGCCCTGCGGGTCGGCCCGGCCATCGTTCGACCGTGTGACAGGATTGTCCGCTTCAAGATCGACCAGCTTCTGGCGCGACCCGTCCGCGATCGAAAACCGCCACAACGCGGTTTCAGAGGCCAGGATCAGCGTGTCGGCATCAACCCAGCCCGCTGCCGAGACATATTCGTCAAAGGACCATTCGGCAGGGCCTTCTTCGGTCCGCGTCAACAGCTTCTTGCCAAGGATGTCGAACCAGAACAGTTGCCCGCGTTCGGGGTGCCAAAGCGGGCCTTCGCCCAGGGTGCAGCGGCGGTCGTCAAATACGGTCGCTTCGGTCATTTCGTTGCCTCATCATAAGCTGTCACAATCTCTTTTGCCCGTGCGCTGACGTCAGCCACCGACAGGCCGGGCTTGTAAAGTGCCGAACCAATGCCAAACCCGTCCGCGCCCGCGGCGATCCACGTCGCGAAATTATCGCTGCCCGCGCCACCAACTGCGTAGACCTCGGTCGTTTTGGGCAGCACAGCCCGCATCGCTTTCAATCCCTCGGGACCAGCCATTGTGCCGGGGAACAATTTAAGACCTGTCGCCCCAGCTTTGAGCGCGGAAAAAGCCTCGGTCGGGGTAAACACCCCGGGCCAGCTTTGCAGCCCCAGCGCGGCCGTGTGGCCAATCACTTCGGGATCGCAATTGGGCGACACGATAAGCCGCCCCCCGGCCGCGGCGACCTTGTCGACCTCAACGGTCGTTAGCACCGTGCCAGCGCCGATCAGTGCCATGGTACCAAACGACTGCGCCATGCGTTCGATCGAGGTGAACGGGTCAAGGGAATTCAGCGGCACTTCGATCCGATCGATTCCGGCTTCTATCAGGGCGGCTGCCATGGCGGGAGCTTCGTCCGGGGTCAGGCCACGCAAAATGGCGATCAGGGGGCGGCTCATTCGGTTTCCTTCAATCTGATATAGGCGGCGGTCAAACCGGCCAGGGTCATCCGGGCGACATCTTCGGTGCGGGTCGGCACGCCCTGTGCCTTCAGAGCCGCGCCATAGATCGGCGCGGTCGCACCGGAACCGATCAGCGCCACCTGCTGACCCAGCCAGAAGGGACGGGCGGCGGACAGCTCTGCCCCGACCAGCAGGCCCGAGAGGGTGGCGCGTGCCACTTCCGCGCCCTGACCATGCAGCAGGTCCTCGGCCCGCAGCGAAAACAGCCGCGCGGCGATGCGGTCAGGGTGGGACATGGCATCTGAAACCGCTGCAAGGAACGCGTCGTTGTCCCAGCCGTCACCCGTAACGGAATGGCGCAGCACCGATTGCGACGACAGAAGCGCAAACATCTCGCCTGTCATGAAGGTGCGAAAGCTGACAACCTCTCCCGCGCTGACATGCGCCCATTTGGTATGTGTCCCGGGCAGGCACAGCACGCCGTCCCAATTCGGGTTCTGCGCGATGAACCCCGCGATCTGGGTTTCCTCGCCACGCATCACATCCGCCGGGTTATCCTGGCGCAGACCCGGCAGGATATGCACCGAAATCCGTGGGTCCTGCGACACAGTAAAAATAGGGGGCAGCTCAGAGGGCTTGGTTGGCACGGCGGAGTAGGGAGCTTCCTGCCAGCCCTGACGCGCACCAACCATGCCGCAGCAGATCACATCGGTACCCCCATCTTTCAGCCAGCCACCGATCACCTCTAGCAGTGCCGGTTCGAATTCGTCCGGCGCAAGCCGTCCCATCCCCTTTGTAGAGTCGCCGGTTGCAAGAGGGGCGCCGTCCTGCATGGCCCAGGCGCGCAGGTGGGATGTTCCCCAGTCGACGGCAATCCATTCAGCTTCGATCATGTCGTCCTCGGCATTGTTCAGGATGCGCATTTGGTATCGCTAACACCGCCAGCATCCAAGAAAGAATTGCCGCCAGGTCAAAAGCGGCCGCGAAAGCGTGGCCGTTTTTTGAGGCGATCGCATGCGGCGTCGACTCAATACGCCGGTTATCCGGTGGCCGAGTCGCCCAACCTGTGGTGATTCACGTCCCTTCGAGTCGTTAAGGCGGCAAAAATTCGGTCGTGACGAGGGGCGACTCGTTCGATTGAGCTATCTGAAGGGGGTGAACCCCTAAGAGAACCTCAGGATACCGGATTTCTTGCAAAGCTACCCTCGATAAAAAGCGAATAAAACAAGGGCATTGCGGCGTTCGAATGGGCGAATGTGAAAAAAATCGCATTTCCGCGAAAAAACCGCTTGCAGCCGACAGCGGTAAACCTTAGAACCCCCTTCACCGGCGCTGCTGAGGCGGACGACGGCAAACACCTGACGGACGGAAGCGCTCCTGACGGTAAAAAATCTAGAGGTTAGATTGGGCGGGACGCACCATCAAGGTGGTGGTTCTGTTCGGTTTTGCTTCTTCGCTTTTTGACATTGTTGAATATCTGAAGAGATATGTGGGCGGTTTGGTTTCGTTTTTCGACGGATCGACGTTTGCA
>NZ_JAFEJK010000005.1 GCF_016888515.1 Shimia biformata
CCGCAGCCGGTTGCCCAGCCCGTGCTGGGCATCGATGAACAGCCGGGCCCGGCCGGACGTCACCGCTGGCGCGGCCCTGTCTGCCCCGGCGCCAGTCCCAGCACCAGTCAGCGCGGCCACCGCCGCGCCATCGAGGATGATACGCAGATCCGGCCCTGATGTTGCGGGCAGGTCACCACGCATCAGCGCCTCGGTCGTGATCGAGGCGGGCGTGCCGATATTCTCCCAGGTGGGGACGAATGGCAGGCTGCAGGCCAGGGCGCTGGCCTCTGGCGGCAGGGCCATCAGATCGGCGCGCAGCACCAGGTCCTTGCCCTGTTCCGCGGCCAGACCGTCCAGCCGTTCCAGGGCACGGGCAGAGGCGTTGTCCCCCGACGGGATCTCGGTCTCGAGATCGACCACCAGGTAGCCCCCCGGCGCCGGGGACATCCCGGGCCGGCCGGCCAGCAGCACCTCGACGGTCAGCGGGCTGAGCCGGTCGAAGGGCTGGCTGGTCAGGGTCTGCAATCCGGCGCGGTCCAACCCCAGCACCCGCCATCCCAGCCGCCAGGCGGTCATTTCCAGCAGTGCGTAGTAATCGGCATCGGCGTCGATCTGCGGCGGCACCGGGTTGGGCAGCCAGCCCGACCGCACCAGCCGCATGTCCCCGCCGGTATCGGCATCGCCTTCCAGCGGCAGCGGAATCTTGTTCCTGTCCCAATAGGGCATCACGTTGGCCAGGAACCGGTTGCGGCGGATCCGGTACATGGTGCCGCCGGTGATCTCGCCGCGAGCCGAGACCTCCTCGTCGCTTCCGGCGCCAATCCGCTCGGCATCCGAATGAGGCAGGTGGAAGATGGTCCGGGGGTCGACATCGCGCCGGTCCGCCCCATGCGCGGTCAGCCGTTCATAGATATCGTCATCGTCCCAGCCATAGGTGGTGATGAATTCGTTGAAGCCGCCGACCGCCGCCAAGTCCGCCTTGTGCAGGTAGAAAAACCCGTTCACATGGGCCTGATCTTCCTGCGCCCGGCGCCAGTTCCCGGCGATGAAACAGCCGGGATCAAGCCGGTTGCGGGCAAAGAAATCCGAACTCAGCGTGATATCGGCATCCGCTTTCAGGATCCGCCCGCCCCGCGCCACGCGGAAACCGATATTGAAGGCATAGGACAGGATCCAGCGCGGTTCGCCATCGACGCGGATCACCCGGACCCGCGCATCGTCGACCCCCGCTGCGTCCAGCGCCGCGCGCACCGGGACGTCGGAACTCCAGTCCACGATCACGATCTCGGCGATCTCGGGACAGGCCAGCCAGGTCGGCAGCGCCTTGAGCAGGTTCTCGGTCCGGTTCATCGCGCAGGTCACCAGGCTGACGCTGTTGGTGCCATCCGCGGTGATCGGTCCCAGCGCAACCGGCGCCCCGGTTGACGCCCCGGTCGGGGCCGTCGGACCGGGCTCCGCCATCGCGGGTCTGCCTGTCGCTTGCAGGTCATGTGAATCGCCCGGATCGCTGTCTGCATCACCGGTCCCGGTCAGGGTCAGCTTGTAGGTGCGCGCCAGAAGAGAGACCACATTGCGGCGCTGGGAATCAAAATCGGCGTCACCGGTCTTGCCAAGCGCATTGGCGCGGTTCAAACCGGCTTCCGCAGCAGCCAGATTCCCTGCAATCGCCGCCTTTTGCGCGGCATTGATGCTTTTCCAGAATTCAACAAAATCGGGCACAAACAATCCACTCTGAAACATCGCGGCAGTCCCCTTGCCCGGCGAATTTGCACAAAAAACAGACAAGGTACCGATACCGGGGCTTCAAACCACACTCACCTTTAGGTTTCAAGGCGCTCAATTTCCCTGCCTGCGTATATGTCCGCCCCTACCCCCCGCCCTGCCCCGGTCTGCCCGGTGGCGGGCAGGGCGCACAGATTTTCATCCGGCCAGAGACAGGCTTGCAGACCCGCTCAGATTTAACGATACCTTGTACAAATTTTTGACCCGATCGGAGTACATTTTATATGATCGTTCCCGTTCTGCTGTGCGGCGGCTCTGGTACCCGGCTCTGGCCGCTCAGCCGGAAGAGTTACCCCAAGCAATTCCTGCCCCTGACCAGCAAGGACACCCTGTTCCAATCAACCCTGGGGCGTTTGTCCGGTCCCGGGTTTGCCGCCCCGCTGGTGCTGACCAATGACGCGTTCCGCTTCATCGTCTCTGAACAGCTGTCCGAGCAGGGCATCGACCCGGCCGCCATCCTGATCGAACCCTCCAGCCGCAACACCGCGCCGGCGATCCTGGCCGCCGCCCTGTGGCTCGAGCGCACCGATCCCGAGGCGCTGATGCTGGTGGCTCCCTCGGATCACGAGATTCCCGATTCCGAGGCGTTCCACGCCGCCGTCGCCGCCGGTGAAGCCGCAGCGCGGGCCGGCCAGATCATCACTTTCGGCATTCAGCCCGACCGCCCGGAAACCGGCTATGGCTATCTTGAGCTGGACCATGCCCCCGGCACCGGCGTCCACTGCGCCATCCCGCTGCGCCGCTTCGTCGAGAAACCGTCTCTTGAGCGCGCCGAAGCGATGCTGGCGGCGGGCAGTTACCTGTGGAATGCCGGGATTTTCCTGTTTTCCGTCAAATCCGTGATCGCGGCGTTCCGCGCCCATGCCCCGGCCCTGCTGGAGCCGGTCGGCGCCGCAGTAGAGAAGGCAACCGCCGATCTCGGGTTCATCCGGCTCGATCCCGCCGCCTGGGACGGCGCCGAGGACGTGTCGGTCGATTATGCGATCATGGAACACGCGCCCAACCTGTCGGTGGTGCCCTTTGCCGGCAAATGGTCGGACCTGGGCGGCTGGGATGCGGTGTGGATGGATTCGGGCCGGGACGGGCGCGGCGTGGCCGTGTCGGGCCACGCCACGGCGATCGACTGCGACAACGCGCTCCTGCGCTCCGAGGACAGCCGCGTCGAGCTGGTCGGCATCGGACTTGAGAACATCGTGGCCGTGGCCATGCCCGATGCCGTTCTGGTGGCCGATCTGTCGCGCACGCAGGACGTCAAGCAGGCGGTCACCGCGCTGAAGGAAAAGGGCGCGAAACAGGCCACCGAATTTCCCAAGGACCACCGCCCCTGGGGCTGGTTCGAAAGCCTGGTCATCGGCGACCGCTTCCAGGTCAAGCGCATCCACGTCCATCCCGGCGCCGCACTCAGCCTGCAAAGCCATCACCACCGGTCCGAACACTGGATCGTGGTCGAGGGCACGGCGAAGGTCACGATCGACGACGAGGTCCGGCTGGTCAGCGAGAACCAGTCGGTCTACATCCCGCTCGGCGCGGTGCATCGGATGGAAAACCCCGGCAAGGTGCCGATGGTGCTGATCGAGGTGCAGACCGGCAGCTATCTCGGCGAGGATGATATCATCCGCTACGAAGACATCTATTCCCGCGGCTGAAACGCGGAAGACAGGGACCCAACATGCTGATCTGGCACAATCCGCGCCATGACCTCTCGACGCTGGCCGACTGGCTGGCGGCGGCGGCCGGGGCCGCCGTGGTCCGGGACCTGACGGCGGCGGAAACCGCGCTGGACCAGTCCGGCACCCCCCCGCTGGTGCTGCTGAGCGCGGATCCGCGGAGCGTGATTGCCACGGCGCTGGACCGGGGCACGCCCCCGACCGAAGCGCTGCGCGACTGGAGCGCCGAGACCGAGGCGATGCTGGGGCTGTTCCGCCGCCACCGGCGCCTTGTCCACCTCGTCGATGCCGCCAGCGCCCGCGCCTACCCCGAGGCGCTGGCCGACCTGCTGGAGCTACCCGGTGATCTGCCCGATGTCCCCGCCGACGGGTCCGGGCCGGACCCGCTGTCGCTGGTTCTGGCCGAACACAGCCTGCGCGCTGATCTCACCGCCAGCCTGCTGGCCGACGAACTGGCCGCCAGCACCCCCGATCTCACCGATGGCGCGCTGCCGCTGCCGGCTGACCCGGCCGCGGCCTTCCTGTCCCTCCAGCTGTCCCGGTCGCAGCTGACCGAGATGACCCGCCGCGCCGAAACCGCCGAAACCGCGCTGAACGTCCAGCTTCGGCTGACCGAGGCCGCCACCAACGAGATGGACCGGCTGCAGCAGCGGCTTGAACAGGTCAATGCCGGGCTGGACAGCAGCCAGGCGCAGCTGGACGAGGTGACCACGCAGCTGGCGCGGCGCGACAATCAGATCACCGCCCTGTCCGGCCATCAGCAGACCCTGCGCGCCCAGATCCGGGACCGAGAAGAGGAACGGGCCGCGATCCAGGCCGAACTGGACCGGGTGATGGCCTCGCGGTCGATCCGGCTGACCGCCCCCCTGCGCCAGCTCGGGGATCTTGTGCGGCGGGCCCAGCAACGCCTAAGACGAGGCCGGACATGACAGGGTTTCGCGCCGGTATTCTGGGCGCGATCGCCGAGGGCGGCTCGTATGACGTGCTGCTGCACCTGGGCGCGGGATCGGGGCGCGACCTTGCCGCCTGCCTTGCCACCGACATCCCCCGGCTGGTGCTGACCGAGGCCGACCCGGTCCGGGCCAGGGCGCTGCGCCGCGCCGCCGGCAAGGACCCGCGGGTCGAAATCCTCGATCTGGCGGTCACCGATCACAACGGCCCCGCCACCCTGCACCACCTGTCCCTGCCCGACCGCTCGGGACTGCGCGCCCCCACCGGATTGAAAACGCTTTATCCCGGGTTGCGCGCCCTTGGCGAAACGGATGTCGAGGCCATCGACCTGCCAACCCTGCTGACGCGCACCGCGCTTCCCGATCCGCGGTCGCCCTCGGGCCCGGGAACCGGCATCCTGATCCTGGACGGGCATGGCGAAGAGGCGGTGATCCTGGAGCAGCTGGACGCGGCGGGACGGCTGATCGGCTTTACCGACATCCTCCTGCGCCTGCCCGCGCTGCCGCTTTACGAGGGCGCGCCGGACGGCGATGCGCTGCAAAGCTGGCTCGAGGCCAGGGACTACCGGGTGGCGGCCGAGGATCGCAGCGACCCCGACCTGCCCGAGATGCATTTCCGCTTTGGTGCTCAGACCGGCCGTTCGGGCCGGGCCGGGCAGGTTCCCGACACCCCGGACAGCCCCGACAAGATCCTGACCCGCCTGGTGGCCGATATGGACCTGGCCGTGGCGCGGCTGGCCCGGGATCCGGGCGCGACGCAGGGGGTCGCCACGCGACTGGCCGACCTGCGCGACCAGGCCCGCGCGCTAACCGGCACCGCCCCGCGCCACCTGCGCTGCCTGCATCACCTGGCCTGCACCGGTGGCACCTTGATTGCCCAATGTCTCAGCGCCCAGCCCGACACCTGGCTCCTGAGCGAGGTCGACCCGCTCAGCCCGATTGCCCATACCCACCCCTTTGTCCCGACCGACATGATCGGGCTGGCGCGGTTCAGCTCGCAGCCGGGTGGGGATGACCTGGACCTGGCCCTGTTCCGGGCCGGGCTGGACGTGCTTTACGACACCGCCCGGGACCGCGGCCTGTCGCTGATCCTGCGCGATCACGCCCACGGCCATTTCAGCCACGGCCCGGAGATTCCCGACCGTCCAACCCTAGACGAGATCCTGCTTGAGACCTACCAGCCGACCAGCCTGGTCAGCGTCCGCCATCCGCTGGATTCCTATCTCAGCCTGATGAACAACAAATGGGTGCATTTCACCCCCGGCACGCTGGCCGAATATTGCCGCCGCTACCATGTCTTCCTGGACCGGCACCAGGGCATGGCGCGCCTGCGGTACGAGGATTTCGTGACCGAGCCCGACCGCCACATGGCCTGGATCTGCGACCTGTTCGACCTGGCCTATTCGCCCGATTACGCCCGGCTGTTCCCGGACATCATTCTGTCGGGCGGCAGCGGCCGTGTCAGCCGGACCATCGGCCCGCTGCGGCCGCGCCGCCCGATTCCAGCCGACCTGACTCCCGAGCTGCGCGACAACGCCCCCTACGAGGCGCTGTGCGACCGGCTTGGATATGACCCGGACCCCGAGGCCCCGTTCCAGCCGACCTGATCTGACCGGGCGGGCTAAGGGGGCGCGGCAGGGTCGCACCCTCGGGCAGGCCCGAGAAATCGAACGTCTCGCCGTTCAGCGTCAGCACATCGCCTGCGACACTGGCCGCAAGCGGGGTGACAAAGCGCCAGGCAGTGTCGTCGCAGATCGCCAGCAGCCCGCCCTACCCTGCCCAGTCGCCCAGCGGGGCCGGGCCCAGGGCGTGGATCTCGCCCGGTTCGGGCACCGGCGGCGGGGTCTCGGCATCAAAGGTGGCAACCGTCATCTGGACCAGCCCGTCAAACTGCAACAGTGCTGTGTTGTGGGTCACGTGTTTCTGCGCCTGAGAGGGTTGCAGATAAGGCAGGCCCAGCCGGGCGGAAAGTTCGGGCATGACGTCTTCCTAGAACAGAGATTGCAGGCCCGGTTCTAGGGACAGGCGGTTAAGACTTGGCCGCGCGGTCGTGCGCCGGGTTTACCCCTGCTCAACCTCCGGCGGGGTCTGCTGTGCCGCCGCAGCCTCTTCCTGCGCGGCCAGCTGCTTTTCCAGCGCGATCCGCGCGCGGGTCTCGCGTTCCAACATCATCTGCGCCAGTTCAAGCTGTGCCCTGAGAAGTTCAATCTCGGCCTTGGGGTCAATATCGGAACCCATGCTCACCTCTTGCCATATCCGCGCCTCACCCTGCCACCGCCCGCTTGCGGACCCAGCCCAGGAAGGCCGTGTCGGGGGTCTGCGCCCCCGGCTGGCGGCCCAGGCTGCGCCATTCCGCCTCCAGCGCATAGACATCGGCGCCCGGCATTAGCGCCCGCGCCTGTTGCAGCGTTTCCGGTGCCAGCGGCCCGTCCTCGACCACCTGGCCGAGGCGGGCAAAGCGGATCAGGTCGCCCTCCTGTTCCGTCATCTCGTAATCGGGCACGTTGGCTTCTGCGATCATCTTGCGCAGCGCCGCCCGGAACACCCGCACCGGCGCGGTCGATCCCGACTTCTTGTGCAGCACCTTGACGCTGACCCGCCACTCGGGCTGACGGCCGCAATGTTTGCGCACCAGTTCATAGATCCGCCGCTCCAGCGGTTTCCTGAGCCGGAAGTAATCGCGGCTGAGCGTCAGCACCGATTTCGACAAGACCGCGCGGTAAAGCCAGTCGCTGAGGGTCACGGTCACGCTGACCATGCGCCCGCCCCCCTTGCTTGACCTTGGTGACTTGCGCACGATTTCCCAGCTTTCGATCAGGCCGAAGCCGGTGGTAGTCTCGGTGCCGCCGGTCTCAAGATTGGTGGTGATGCGCGTGCCCGCCAGCCGTTCAAACGCCTCGCGCAACCGGCCATAGCCGTCGCCCGAAGTGTCGCGATTGGTCGCCACCAGCAGGTCATGCGCCTTCAGCGTCAGGGTGCGGCTGATCTGGCGCCCGGCATTCAGCGCCGCCATCAGCTGGCTGATGCAATAGATCAGGATATCCTTGTCATGGATCGTGGCGCGGCCCTTCACGCTGGGCGTGACCTGCACGGTGGTGCCATTGTGTTCATAAGACAGGATGCGCCGGTCGGGTCGCGTCGAAAGCGAAAAGATCGGATGCTCCATCGAGGCCAGATCATCCTTGGGGCTGGCATCGAAAATGTCACAGATGAAGAAGTCGCCATTGGGATGACGGTCCGGCAGCAGGCCACCCGCCTGCACCACGCCCTGCCCCGCTTTCGCGGTCCCGCCTGTCACGGTCATGCCTGCCTGTCCCTCCGGCGCCGTCTGCCCCGCGCCATCTACCCTGACCATTCGGTCTTGTTTGTGTTCGATGGGGCCGCGCGAATCCCCGCCCCCGTTTTTCGGGGTTTCAGTGACACTCACCCTAAAGTTATCCACAAGCTGCGTCCAGCATCGCCCCGCCCCCGATCGTCGGATCAGAGTCGGCGCAACGTGGGATCAGAGTCATTCTATCGGGGTTTCAGAGTCAGACAGCCCCAAAAAAAACGCCGCAAACCCTTGGAAATCAGGCTGCTGACAAATACCACCAATCCCTGTAACCTCTATATAACAAAAAAATAACAGGATATGGCGGAACAAAGCACCGGGCGGCGACTGTCCTGATCCCTATCCCTGGCCTCAAACCCCGGAATTTACTGAGAAAAGCTCAAAAAACGGATCGGTGTGCGCAAAAAACTTCCATGTGCGGGGTTTTTCGGTATTCTGGCAAAAAAGGCGAACATCGCCAAAACCAGATGCACGAGCAGAGCAGATGAAGCCCGACACCGCCACCCCCCTGCCCCCCTATTTCAACATCAATCCCGACCAGGCGCTGGCGCAGCTGGGCGAGCCGGCCACCACCGCCGGGTTCGAACGCATTGCCCGCGCCTGCGAAGCCGGGCGCAGCGACCTGGCCAGCCGGGGTCTTGAGGAAAGCGGGACGCGATCCCTGCGGCTGTTCTCGACCTGGGAAATCACCCGCTATCTGATCCCCGTCGCCACCGGCCATTTCCGCCGCGTGCTGAAACAGAACCCCGACCTGCCGCAGGGCCGGTCGGAAACCCAGGGCGGCGCCAAGTGGTTCACGCTCGATGAGGTCTTGCGCCTGCGCGCCCATTTCGCCGCCGAAGGTTCCAAGGCCAAGGACTACCAGCCCTATCGCCCCGAAGGGCAGCCCGCCAAGATGGTGGCCGTGGCCAATTTCAAGGGCGGGGTGGGCAAGACCTCGACCGCGGCGCATCTGGCGATGTCGGCGGCGCTGGATGGCTACAGGGTGCTGGTGGTGGATCTCGATAGCCAGGGGTCCATGACCTCGATCTTCGGCGGCAAGGTGGCGGATGAATGGCAGACCGTCTTTCCGCTGATCGCGCGCCACTATGGCCGTCAGCTGCAATCGGACAACCAGCGTCGGCTGGACCGGGGCGAGGCGCCGCACCCTCTGGATGACAGCCTGGCCGAGGCGCTGGATGTCTCCGCCCAGTCGCTAGTGCAGAAGACCCACTGGCCCAATATCGACCTCATTGGCGCGCAACTGAATCTTTACTGGGCCGAGTTCCAGATCCCGGTCTGGCGCATGGCAGCGCGGGGCTGGAAACTGTGGGACGCGCTGACCGAGAGCTTTGTCGCCGACGGTATCCTCGATCAGTATGACGTGATCTTCCTCGATACGCCCCCGGCACTTGGCTACCTGACGATCAACGGGCTGGCGGCGGCGGATATACTTTTGGTACCGCTTGGAGCATCTTTCCTCGAGTTCGACTCGACGGGGCGGTTCTTTGACATGCTGCATTCGACCTTTTCTTCAATCGAAGAGGCCGAGAACATGGCTGCGCGTGCTTTGGGGCGCGAGGGGCTGAGTTTCGAATGGGACGCGGTGCGCGCCGTGGTCACCCGCTATGACGGTAGCCAGCAGGCCGAGCTTGCGGCGCTGATGCAGGCCTATCTTGGCCCCACCCTGTCGCCGCACCGACAGGATTTCACCGCGCTGATCGGTCAGGCCGGCGAACAGGTGCAGGGCATCTACGAGGCCGATTACCGCGATTTCAACCGCGAGACCTATGTCCGTGGCCGCGAGACCTTTGATGCCACCTATGCCGCGTTCAAGCAGCTCCTGATAGGAGCCTGGCGGCGTGACGAGATGGCAGAGCAGGCGGCGACGGCGGCCGAATGAGGTGTTTCGCGCGCGAAACGAGTCGGCGCGGTGACCATCTGTTCATTGTTAACGGGCAGGATCGGGCGAAAGAGGAGACAGAGACATGGCCAAACGCAAACGTCTGAGCGGCCCCAACCCCGACTACCTGCCGAAGGGCGGGCTTGAAACCGAGGCGATGTTCCCGGCCTATGCCGACGGGGGCTATCTCCGCCCTGCCCCGCCCATTGCCGAGGTTGCCGGCGAAGCCGCGGCGACGGCTGCGCTGGACGAGGTATCTTCGGCCTGGGAAACCGCGCGGCTGAACGGGCGGCTGGTGCTGGAACTGCCGCTGTCGGATGTGCAACTGGATTACCTCGTGCGCGACCGGGTGGCCGAGGATGATGACGAGATGCGGTCGCTGATGGCCTCGATCGCGGCGCGTGGCCAGCAGACCCCGATCGAGGTTGCGGACCTTGGCGACGGTACGTTCGGCCTGATCTCGGGCTGGCGGCGCTGCCGGGCGCTGGACCGGCTGCTGGAGGACACTGGCGAGGACCGGTTCGGCACGGTGCTGGCGCTGTTGCGGCGCCCCGAGGAGTCGTCGGATGCCTATCTTGCCATGGTCGAGGAAAACGAGATCCGCGTCGGCCTCAGCTATTTCGAGCGCGCCCGCATCGTGGCGAAATCCGTAGATCAGGGTGTGTTCGTGACACAACGGGACGCGCTGCAGGCGCTGTTTGCCAATGCCAGCCGCGCCAAGCGGTCCAAGATCGGCACATTTCAAAGCATCGTGCGGGCGCTGGACGGGCACCTGCGGTTCCCCGAGGCCATCGGCGAACGGCTGGGCCTGCAACTGGCGAAGGCGCTGGATGGCGACGGCGAGTTTGCCTCCAGGATCATCACCGACCTTGAACGTGCTGCGCCAACATCCGCCGAGGCGGAACAGGCCATCCTGCAGGCGGCGCTGGCCCCTGCCCCCGTTTCGGCACAAAAACAGTCCCTAACAGGCGGTTTAGAGACTGATATTGCGGTTTCTGACAGGTCGGAGACGGTCCAGCTGCGGCCCGGTCTTCAGGTGCAGACCCGTGTCGACGGCAGCCTTGTGATCAGGGGCGCGGCGGTGGATGCGGATATGCGCGACGCGTTGATTGGTTGGCTGGAGCAGAATTTCTGACAAATCGCCGTTTGTCTTGAAAAGGCAAAGGTCAAATTTTCGTAAAATGTTTCGCGCGCGAAACACTCACTCGGCGCTGTTCAAAAATCCCGTGCGTCCGATGCCTTCGTAGCCGATGAACCCGGCGCGCTTTGCATCCCGGGGATCATAGATATTTCGGAAATCGGCCAGCAGCGGGGTTTCCATCTTGCGGGCCAGCTTTTTCAGGTCCAGCGCGCGAAACTCGTTCCACTCGGTCAGGATCACCAGAAGATCGGCCTTCTGCGCCGCCCTATAGGCATCTTCGACCCAGGTGACACCGGGCAAAAGCGCCTCGCCCTCGTGGCGGCCCTGCGGGTCGGTGACGCGCACCTTGGCCCCGCCGCCGACCAGTGCCGGTACGATGGTCAGGCTGGGCGCGTCGCGCATGTCGTCGGTATTGGGTTTGAAGGTCACGCCGAGGATGCCGATGGTCTTGCCGTTGAAGCTGCCGCCGCACAGGTCCAGAAGCTTGTCGACCATGCGCCGCTTGGTTTCCTCGTTCACCTTGATCACGGTCTCGGTGATCTGCATCGGCACCGCGTTGTCCTGACCGATCCGCGCCAGCGCCTTGGTGTCCTTGGGGAAACAGGACCCGCCATATCCCGGCCCGGCATGCAGGAACTTGTTGCCGATCCGCCCATCCAGCCCCATGCCCTTCGACACCTGCTTGATATCCGCGCCCACCCGTTCGCACAGGCTGGCGATTTCATTGATGAAGGTGATCTTGGTGGCAAGGAAGGCATTGGCGGCGTATTTGATCATCTCGGCCGACTCCAGGTCGGTTGTGACAATCGGAAAATCGCGCAGATAGAGCGGGCGATAGATTTCGGCCATCACCTGTGCCGCGCGGTCGTTCTGGACGCCGACCACAACGCGGTCCGGTTTCATGAAATCCTCGATCGCGGCGCCTTCGCGCAGAAACTCCGGGTTCGAGGCGACGTCGAAGTCAAGCTCCGGGTTGGCCTTGCGGATCGCCTGCTTGATCTGCCGGTTGGTGCCCACGGGCACGGTCGATTTGGTGACCACGACAAGATAGCCGCTGGCGGCGTGGGCGATCTCTTCCGCGGCGGCCATCACATAGGTCAGGTCGGCATGGCCGTCGCCGCGCCGGGTTGGGGTGCCAACGGCGATGAACACCGCCTCGGCGCCCTCGATCGCGGCGTTCAGGTCCAGCGTGAACGACAGGCGTCCCGCGGCCACGTTCTTGGCCATCAGCGCATCGAGGCCGGGCTCATAGATCGGCACCTCGCCGCGCTCCAGCATCTCGATCTTCCTGGGATCCTTGTCGACACAGACGACCTCGTGTCCGAAATCCGAAAAACAAACCCCCGAGACCAGGCCGACGTAGCCCGTGCCGATCATTGCGATTTTCATGTCTGTGCCCCTTGCCGTCGGCTGTCACAGCCTGCCCTGTTTGTCGGCAATATATGGTCTTGGTTGCGTTACTTGAAGCTGAAACCACACCGCATCGGGCCGGGTCCTGACCTAGCCGTCTAGAAGCCGCAGCAGGTAGGCACCATAGCCGTTCCTGCCGACGGTTGCGGCGCGTGCGCGCAGTTGGTCGGCGGTGATCCATCCTGCGGCAAAGGCGATTTCCTCGGGGCAGCCGACCTGCTGGCCCTGGCGCTCGGACAGGGTGCGCACGAAGTTTCCCGCGTCCAGCAGGCTGGCATGGGTGCCGGTGTCAAGCCAGGCAAAGCCGCGGCCCATCTGCTCGACCGTCAACAGGCCGTCTTTCAGGTAGCTGTCCAGCAGGTCGGTGATCTCAAGCTCGCCGCGAGCTGACGGGGTGACGGCGCGGGCGCGGGCCGGGGCATCGCCATCCAGGAAATAAAGCCCGGTGACCGCAAAGGGCGAGGGCGGATGTGCCGGTTTCTCGACAATGGCGCGGACCTGGCCCTGGCTGTCGCAATCGACCACGCCATAGCGTTCGGGATCGGCCACGCGATAGCCGAACACGGTGCCGCCACTGGTGCGGGCATCCGCCGCCGCCAGCACCTCGGGCAGGCCGTGGCCAAAGAAGATGTTGTCGCCCAGCACCATGGCGCTGGGGGCCCCGTCGAGGAAGGCATCTGCCAGAAGATAGGCCTGCGCCAGCCCGTCGGGAGAGGGCTGTTCGATGAAACTCAGCGACAGCCCCCACTGGCTGCCATCGCCCAAGGCGCGGATGAACTGGTCACGGTCCTGGGGGGTGGTGATCACCGCGATCTCGCGGATGCCGGCCAGCATCAGCACCGACAGCGGGTAATAGATCATCGGCTTGTCATAGACCGGCAGAAGCTGTTTCGACACGCCCATAGTGACGGGGTAAAGCCGGGTGCCCGCGCCCCCCGCCAGGATGATGCCCTTGCGCTGTGTCATGCTTGTCCTTCCAGCCTGTCGATCACACGGGCCAGCCCCGCCTTCCAATCCGGTTGTGTAATGGCGAAATCGGCCTGAAGTGCGGCGCAATCCAGCCGGGAATTGAGCGGCCGTCGCGCCGGGGTGGGGTAATCGGCGGTGGTGATCCCGGTGACGTCGACGGCGCGACCCGCGATGCGGAATGTTTCGCGCGCGAAACCGGCCCAGCTGACCGCCGGGGCGCCGGCATAGTGATAGATCCCGCCCGGATGTCCCGCGATCAGAGCTTGTGCCAGCGTGATCAGGGTCTTGGCGATGTCATCGGCGGCGGTCGGGCCGCCGATCTGGTCGTCCACCACCCAGAGCGCCGACCGGGTGTCCGAGAGCCGCAGCATGGTTTTGACGAAATTCCGCCCATGGGACGAGAATACCCAGGAGGTGCGCAGGATCAGCGCCTGCCCACCAGCCGCGGCGATCGCCAGTTCGCCTGCCCGTTTCGAGCGGCCATAGGCATTCAGCGGTGCGGTGGTGGCGTCCGGGGCAAAGGCGGTGGTGCCGCTGCCGTCAAAGACGTAATCGGTCGACAGGTGCAGGAAGGGCAGGCCGCGCGCGGCGGCGGCCCGGGCCATGGCGCCGGGGGTGTCGCCATTAACGCGCGTGGCGGTGGCTTCGTCCCGTTCGGCGCCGTCGACATCGGTATAGGCGGCGGCATTGATCACCGCATCGGCATCGGTGGTGGCGATCCGGGCCATGCAGGTCTCGGGATCGGTCAGGTCGGCCTGGTCCCGGCCCAGAGCGGTGACATGCAGGCCGGCATCTGCGGCCGCCAGCGCCTGCAGCACATGGGCCACCTGCCCGGTCCTGCCAAAGACCAGAAGCTTCATCCCTGCCCCGCTGCCGTGACCATTGCGCCGTCCCTTGCTGCCCCGTCCGTGCCGCCCATGCTACGCGCGCGCCGGGTCCGGGTCTATCTTTCGAAATGTCCGGTCTGATGCCAGCGCCAGGCGTCGGCGATCATGGTCTGCAGGGTCGAGCGGTCCGGCCGCCAGCCCAGCTCGGCCTCGGCGCGGGTCGAGCCCGAGACCAGCCGGGTGCAGTCGCCTGCCCGCCGTGGCCCCTCGGTAAAGGGCACATCGCGGTTGGTTACGGCGCGGGAATGGTCGATCACCTCGCGGACCGAGAACCCCTTGCCGGTGCCCAGGTTGAAGACGCGGCTGTCCTTGCCCGCCAGCAGCCATTTCAGCCCCAGCACATGGGCATCGACCAGGTCACAGACATGTACGTAATCGCGGATGCAGGTGCCGTCGGGCGTGTCGTAATCGGTGCCGTAGATGGTGAGCGCGGCGCGCTTGCCGGCAATCGCGTCCAGCATCAGCGGAATGAGGTGGGTCTCGGGCTGGTGGAACTCGCCGACCTCAGCCTCGGGATCGGCACCGGCGACGTTGAAATAGCGGAAGATCACGTGGCGCAGCCCGGTTGCGGCGCCGAAATCGCGCAGCATGTCCTCGATCGCCCGTTTCGAGCCGCCATAGGCGTTGATCGGCAATTGCGCACAGTCCTCGTCCAGCGTGACCCCGTCCTGTTCGCCATAGGTGGCGCAGGTCGAAGAGAAGACGATGTTCAGGCAGTCCGCCGCCACCGCCGCCTCGATCAGGTTCAGCGCACCGGTCACGTTCTCGCGCCAGTAGCGGCCCGGGTCGGTCATGCTTTCCCCGACCTGGCTGAGCGCGGCGAAATGCATCACCGCAGCCGGGCGATAGGTGGCAAAGACCTGCTCCAGTCGCGCCCGATCCAAGAGGTCGCCCTGCTCGAAGGGGCCGAATTTCACCGCCTCGGCCCAGCCGGTCGACAGGTTGTCATAGGTGACCGGTGTGAACCCCGCCGCCTTCAGCGCCTTGCACGCATGAGAGCCGATATAACCGGCCCCGCCCGTCACGAGGATATGTGTCACTGTTCCACTCCGGCTTGTCCCTGGCGCTTGTTGCCGGCCCCTTTCTGGCGGCAATCGAATCCGCATTCAACCGCCCGTGCGCCGGCTTGTGTCAATTTGTGACAGAGGGGGCAGGGCAGGGGGGGCGGTCCTCTGTTCAGCCCCCGTCAGCTTTCCGTCAGCCGCCCGTGCCCAGCCGTTCCCCGACTCCGTCCCGCGCCTGCAGCGCGCGCCACCAGTCTTCGTTGTCGAGATACCAGCGCACGGTGCGGCGCAGCCCCTCGTCCAGCGTTACCGAGGGCCGCCAGCCCAGTTCGCTGCGAATGCGGGTTGGGTCGATGGCATAGCGCAGATCGTGGCCCGGACGGTCGGCGACAAAGGAAATCAGGCTGGAATAGGGTCTGTTCTGCGGGCGCATCCCGTCGAGGATGGCACAGAGCTTGTGGACCAGGTCGATATTGGTGGCCTCATTCTCGCCGCCGATATTGTAGCTGCGCCCGACCACGCCCTTTTCCAGCACCAGAAGCAGCGCCTCGGCGTGGTCCTCGACATAAAGCCAGTCGCGCACATTTTGCCCCTGCCCATAGACCGGGATCGGCTTGCCGGCCAGCGCGTTCAGGATCACCACGGGGATCAGTTTCTCGGGGAAATGATAGGGGCCGTAGTTGTTCGAACAATTTGTGATCACAAATGGCAGGCCATAAGTTTCGCCCCAGGCGCGGACCAGGTGATCGCTGGCGGCCTTGGACGCGGCATAGGGCGAGTTGGGCGCGTAAGGGGTGTCTTCGGTGAACTGCCCGGTGGGGCCAAGCGTGCCATAGACCTCGTCGGTCGAGATATGGTGGAAGCGGAACCCGGCGGGCCGTCCCGCGCGTTCCCAGTGGCGGCGCGCCGCCTGCAACAGGGCCATGGTGCCGGTCACGTTGGTCTCGACAAAGGCGGCGGGGGCGTCGATCGAGCGGTCGACATGGCTTTCGGCAGCCAGATGCATCACCGCATCCGGGGCAAATTCGGCGAAAACAGTGTCTAACATGGCGCGATCGCGGATGTCGGCATGGACAAAGTGATAGTTGGGCGCATCGGCGACGGGGGCGACATTGTCGAGGCAGGCGGCATAGGTCAGCGCGTCGAGGTTGAGAACCTCGTGGCCCATCGTGACCGCGCGGCGCACCACGGCGGATCCGATGAACCCCGCGCCCCCGGTGACCAGAAGCTTCATGGCGTGACCTCGTATCGGAAGGGGCTGGGGCTGTCGGCCAGGGTCGGGGCGGCGGCGTCCTTGTCAGACAGGATCGCCGCGGCGCGCGTCACGCCCCAGTCGATTGCCAGCGCCGGATCGTCGAAGGCGATGGCGCGGTCGCAGTCGGGAGCGTAGTATTCCGAGCATTTATAGACGATCTCGGTCTTGTCCATCAGCGTCACGAACCCATGTGCGAAACCTTCCGGGATCAGCAGTTGGCGGCCGTTTTCCGCGCTGAGTTCCTCCGCCACCCATTGGCCATAGGTCGGTGATCCGGTGCGGAGATCGACCGCGACATCCAGAAGCGCACCCTGCCCGCAGCGCACCAGCTTGGCCTGCGCATGGGGCGGCGCCTGGAAATGCAGCCCCCGGACGGTGCCTTTCTGCGCCGAGACCGAGTGATTGTCCTGCACGAAATCAATCTCGATCCCGGCTTCGGCCATCCGCTGGCGGTTCCAGCTTTCGCTGAAAAAGCCGCGCGCATCGCCGAACCGCGCCGGGGTCAGGATGATAACGCCGGGAAGGGGGGTGGTTTCGATCTGCATGTCCGCCCTGTGCCTGCCTTCCTGTCCGTGCCGTGTCGCTGCCTTGTGCCCGCCCAGCAGTAGCAAGCCAGCCGGGACCTGTCACGGGAGCAGTGGCGGGAGGGTGACGGTGGCGCGGCTTGGTTTGACAGGGCTTGGTTTGACAGGGGCGGCATTTCATGGTGACTGCCGACATAGGACGAGTGGAAGGACGTTTCGTGGCAGGTGCAGGACAGCTGGCAGCGGTGATCGTGACCTATAACCGGCTGGACAAGCTTCAGGCGACGGTGGCCCGGTTCCTGGAAAGCCCGGCCTTAGAGCTGGCGCATCTGGTGGTGGTCGACAATGCCTCGTCCGATGGCACGGCAGACTGGCTGGCGACCCAGACCGATCCCCGGCTCTCGGTCCTGCGCATGGCCAGCAATACCGGCGGGGCAGGCGGGTTCGAGGCCGGCATGCGCCACGCGGTGGCGGGTTTTGATCCCGACTGGCTTCTTCTGACCGATGACGATGGCCGCCCGGCCCCCGGCGCGCTGGCAGCGTTTCACGCGCTGGACCTGTCACGCTGGGACGCGGTGGCGGCGGCGGTCTATTTCCCCGATGGCGCCATCTGCGAGATGAACCGCCCCTCGCGCAACCCGTTCTGGCATGGGCGCGAGTTCCTGCGCACCCTTTTGCGCGGCGGCGGGCGCAACGGGTTTCACCTCGACCCGGCGGCCTATGACGCCGGGGTGGGGCGGCCGGTCGACATCACCTCATTTGTCGGTTTCTTCATCTCGCGGGCGGGGGTGGTCCAGGCGGGATATCCCGACCCGGGGCTGTTCATCTATGGCGATGATGGCATCTACACGCTGGAACTCAGCCGCCGCGGGGGGCGTATCGGCTTTGAGCCCTCGGTGCGGTTCGAGCATGACTGCTCGACCTTCGGCAGCGATCAGCGCGGTCGCTTCCGGCCCCTGTGGAAGGTCTATTATTATCACCGCAACCTGTTGCTTCTCTACCGGCTGGCGGCGGGTTGGCTGTTCTGGCCGCTGATGTGCCTGATCCTGCCGAAATGGCTGCTGAAGGTGCGCTACCACAAGGGCGAGCGGCGTGCATTCCTGCGGCTTCTTGGCGCGGCGGTCGGAGACGGGCTGCGCCGGCGGCTGGGGCGCGGGCTGGCTGCGGTCACGGCCCTGGCCGGGGTGAAGTGACGCCCGTCAGTTGGTCCGGTCAGTTGGTCCGATCAGTCGTTCAGGATGTCGCGGTGATAGCGCCCGATCAGGATGACTCCGAAGGCCAGCAGCACCAGCCCGACAAACAGCACATAAGCCACCGAGGGGTAATCGGGTTGGTAATTGGGGTAGAACCCCATGCGCATGTAGCCGGTGATATGGAGGACCGGGTTGTACCACAGGATGTCCTGCGCCGCTTTCGGCATATCCTCGTAGAGGAAGAACACCCCCGAGGCCAGGAACAGCGGCCGGGTTGCGATCGACCAGACCCGGTCCCAGGCCGGGATCTTGCCGATGAGGGCGCAGTTCAGCGTGCCCATGCCCAGCCCCACCAGAAGCGCCAGCGCCAGCGCCAGGAAGATCGGCGGCGCGTCCAGCACGATCCTGGTGTCCAGCGTGAGGATGATCCCGGTCATCAGCAGGTAGATCACCAGAAGCCCGGTCAGGCTGTTCAGGATGAACCGGGCCAGGATCGCGTCGACCCAGGTGACCGCCGGGTAGAACAGCAGGGCCTTCGAGAACTGCAGTGACCGCGCCACCGTGTTTTCGATGCCACCATAGAGGCTGAAGGGCAGGAAGCCGGTGGAGAAGAACAACAGGAAACTGCTGCCCAGCGGCGGGGTCCGCACCACCAGCGCAAAGGCAAAGCCCAGGACGACGATGCCGCCCAGCGGTTCGAGGATGGCCCAGAGATACCCCCCCGGCGAGCGGCCATAACGCGACGACATCTCGCGCAGGATCAGCGCCATGATGGTGCGCAGGGTGGCGAAACTGCGGGTCGGCAGGGGCTGGGCAGGGGTGTCAGGAAGCGATGACGGGAAAGCATCAGGAGGCGACGACATCTTGAACCTGTTCTAGCGTTTGGCACGGCGATTATGTACAACAACCAGGATGTTTTCAAACTGACAATGCCGGGCAAGTTTTTGACGGATAACGCAAATACCGATGAATCGCCGAAGGCCGCCGCTGGCGCCGGGGCAGAGACCAATGGCGCGGCCAGTGCAGGTCCCGATGCGGGGCTAAATCCCGGCCAGAAACCGGGCCAGAAATCGGGCAAAGGCGGCAAGCGCAAGGGCCCCCCGGTGGTCGAGATTCGCCCGCAGGCGGAACCGGCGCGGATGAAGCGGCGGCATTGGCGGCTGATGCTCAGCTTCGTGATCCTGGTGCTGGTGCCAACCGTGCTGGGTGGGATCTACCTGTTCGGGGTGGCGCAGGATCAGTATGCCTCGACCGTTGGCTTTACCGTGCGCAGCGAAGAGGGGGCGGATTCGGCCGACCTGATCGGCGGCCTGGCGCAGTTTGCCGGGGCCAGCGCGGGCACCGGGGCCGATGGCGACGTGCTTTATGAATTCATCCAGAGCCAGGGCATGGTCGAGCGGATCCAGGACCGGCTGGACCTGAAGGCGCATTACGCCGCCTATCACGATGTCGACCCGCTGTTCTCGTTGACGCCGGATGCCAGTATCGAGGACCTTCTGGATCACTGGTCACGGGTGGCGCGGGTGACCTATGACCAGGCCACCGGCCTGCTGGAATTGCAGGTCCTGGCCTTCGATCCCGATTTTGCCCAGGAGGTCGCGCAGCAGGTGCTGAGCGAAAGCCAGGAGATGATCAACGCGCTCAACACCCAGGCGCGCGATGATGCCATGCGCTATGCGCTGACCGATCTCGACACTGCCGTCGCCCGCCTGAAACAGGCACGCGAGGCGCTGACCGCCTTCCGCACCCGCACCCATATCGTCGATCCCGCCGCCGATGTGCGGGGCCGGATGGGGGTGCTGAACAACCTGCAGCAGCAGCTGGCCCAGGCCCTGATCGAATATGACCTTCTCAGCGAGACCGACGTGCGGCTGCCGCAGGCGCGCCAGCGCATCGCGGTGATCCGCGAGCGCATCGAGGAAGAGCGCGCTTCCTTTTCCAGCGACTCCGGCAGCACCGCCACCCGCGAGGATTACCCCGCGCTTCTGGCCGAATACGAGGGGCTGGTGGTGGACCGGGAGTTTGCCGAGGAAAACTATCGCGCGGCCCTGGCCGCGGTCGAGGGCGCGCGGGCGCAGGCCTCGCGGCAGAGCCGCTACCTGGCCGCCTATATCCAGCCCACCCGCGCCGAGACCGCGGAATATCCGCAGCGGGCCATGGGGCTGGGGCTGTTGGGGCTTTTGCTGCTGCTCAGCTGGGCGATCCTGGCCCTGGTCTATTACTCGATCCGCGACCGCCGCTGACCGGGAGGGGGGCATGATCCGGTTCGAGAACCTGACCAAGAGCTTCTGGGTCAACGGCAGCCGCAAGGTGGTGATCGACAACCTCTCGGCCACCCTGCCGACCGGCAAGTCGCTGGCGCTTCTGGGGCGCAACGGGGCGGGGAAATCGACCCTGCTGCAGATGATCGCGGGCACGATGCGCGCCGACAGCGGGCGGATCATCTCGGAGGGGACGATCTCGTGGCCGGTCGGGTTCGGCGGGTCGTTTCACCGCCAGCTGACCGGCGCCCAGAACGTACGGTTCATCGCCCGGATCTACGGCGTCGACACCGAGGAGCTGATCGAGTTCGTGCGCGTCTTTGCCGAGATCGGCAAGCATTTCCACATGCCGGTGCGCAGCTATTCCTCGGGGATGAAATCGCGGCTGGCCTTCGGCACCTCGATGGGAATCCGTTTCGACACCTACCTGGTGGACGAGGTGACCGCCGTCGGCGACGCCAGGTTCAAACGCAAGAGCCGCGCGGTGTTCCGCGAACGGATGAAGAAATCCAGCGCCATCCTGGTCAGCCACGACATGCAGCAGGTCCGCCAGTTCTGCGATGCCGGGCTGGTGCTGGAACATGGCAAGATCCAGTATTTCGACGACCTCGACGAGGCGATCGCGCTGCACGAGCGCCTGATGCGCCTGTAATCCTGCCTGTAACCCCCGCGAAGGGCCGCCAAGATCGGGGGCATTTTCCCTAAACGCCGCAATTCCGCCCGGATCGAAACCGCATTGCCGGCACCCGTCCCGGCCAGGGTGACCGGGTTGGGAAAACCGTGGGGCGGGTATGGACAGTTTAGGCTGGACCGATGGGATTGCGTCCAGGGCCGATGTGACCAGCATCGGCATCCGGGATCTGGAACATGTGACGGTGGCGGGGCAGGAATTCGTGGTCGCCACCACCGGCGATGGCGGGGTCTGCCTGTTTTCGCTGCTGCCCACCGGTGCGCTGGTGCATCTGGGTACGATCGTGCGCGCGCCGGGACAGGAGCTGGGCGGGATCACCGCGTTCGAGGTGCTGGAGGCGGTGATCGGCGGCCCGGACCGTCCACCCCTGGTGATGGCCGGGAACGCGGGGCCGGGACCGTTCCCGAACCCCGCTCCTGATCCGACACCGGATCCCGAGCCGACGCCCGATCCAGACCCCGAACCGGCGTCGGTCCCCGGGGTCGCGGTCACCGGGTCCGCCGGGGCGGATACGCTTGAGGGCACCGCGGGCAATGACACGCTGACAGGGCAGGGCGGCGCGGACTGGATCACGGGCGCGGAGGGCGATGACCTGATCCTGGCCGATGGCGGCGCGGATACGGTTGCGGGCGGCAGCGGTGATGACAGCATACTTGGCGGGCCGGGCCGCGACGACCTGCGCGGTGGCGGGGACGAGGATACGTTGCGCGGCGGTGCCGGGGACGACCTGCTGTATGGGGGCGAGGGCGCGGACTTCCTGCAGGGCTGGACCGGCGATGACACTGCCGATGGCGGCGACGGCAATGACACGCTGCAGGGCAATGAGGGCGCGGACTGGATGGACGGCGGCACTGGCAATGACTGTCTTTTAGGCGGCGGTGGGAACGATACGCTCTTGGGCGGTGACGGTGCGGACGTCCTGCGCGGGGGCAAGCTTGACGACAGTCTTGAGGGTGGCGACGGCAACGACAGCCTTTATGGGGGCGACGGGGCGGACACGCTGTTGGGCGGCGGCGGCGCGGACGTCCTGCGCGGGGGCAAGCTTGGCGACAGTCTCGACGGCGACGGCGGCGACGACAGCCTTTACGGGGGCAGCGGGGATGACACGCTCAGCGGCGGGCTGGGTGATGACCTGCTCAAGGGCGGCGGCGGCGTGGACGACCTGCGCGGCGGCCATGGCAATGACGAGATGCACGGCGGCGCCGGTGCCGACCGGCTTTTCGGCTATTACGACGACGATCTGTTGATCGGCAACAACGGCGAGGATGTGCTGAACGGGGATGCGGGAGACGACACGCTGGATGGCGGCTCCGGGCGCGACCGGCTGACCGGCGGCGCGGGCGCGGATTGCTTTGTCTTCCGGCCCGGCGGCCACCGCGACCGGATCACCGATTTCACCCCCGGCACCGACCGGGTCGAGTTCCACATTTCGGGCCTTGGCTGGGATGACCTAGAACGGTTCGACCGGGACGACGGGGTGCAGATCGTCTGGGATGGCGGCGGGGTGCTGCTGGAAGGGATGGTGGAAACCGCCCTCGACCCGGACGATTTCCTGTTTTTCTAGGGTCGGGAGTCAGACCAGGGCGATGTCGTCGGCCAGGTCCGCGGTGCTGGTCAGCCCCTCAAGGGTGATGCTGTCGCTGCCGCCGAAGTCGAACACCACGTCGCCGCCGATCACCGAGGCGAATTGCGTGACCACCTCGACCGCGGTGAGGGCGCCGCTCCAGAGACCGGCATCCAGTTCCAGCATGTCATGTCCAAGCTCGAAATCGGTGACGGTGTCATGGCCGATCTCGCCCTTTTTCAGCAGGAAGCGGAACTGGTCGGCCCCGGCATCGCCGGTCAGGATGTCATCCCCGGCATGGCCCAGCAGCCGGTCCTTGCCCGCCCCGCCGATCAGCGTGTCCTTGCCCGCCCCGCCATTGAGCCGGTCATGGCCGGTGCCGCCTTCCAGGATATCCTTCCCTCCGCCGCCAAGTAGGAGGTCGCCCTGGGCGTCACCCTGCAGCTCGTCCGCGCCGCCGTGACCATAAAGCTTGTCCCGTCCGCCGCCGCCGCTCAGCTCGTCGCCGCCGGTGCCACCAAACAGCTGGTCGTTGCCAGCTTCGCCCATCAGGATGTCGGCCTTGGCGTTGCCGCGGATCACGTCATTGCCATTGCCGCCAAGGATCTGGTTCGCGGCGCCGTTGCCGGTCAGGATGTCATCGGCGCCGCCGCCTTTCAGGTTCTCGATCACGGTGTTGGCGTCGATGACCACATTCCCGGCAAGCCCGGCGAGATTCAGGATTGTGCCGGGCGCGAGGTCGATGACCTGGGCCGTGGTCGCGGTCTCGAGGTTCAGCGTGTCGATGCCGCCGGTGTCGTAGATGGTGAAGCCGATCGGCCCGCCGTCATAGATCGCGGTGTCGATGCCCAGGAATAGCTCGTTCATGACATCTTCCAACCAGCCGCCGACATTGGAATGCGCGCCCCAGACGGTGTTGCCGCCATAGACCGAGGCGGCCCCGTAAAGCGCGGCGATGGCGGCGATATCGGCCGACATCGGCGACACGACGGTCACGTCATCACCCGAGACATTGGGGTTCTCAGCGACCGAGAAATAACTCATCAGCGTCATCTGGGTGCTGTCGTTGACATAGACATTGTCGACCCCGAATGTCGCCGATCCGTCATAGGGCCCGGCATGGCCGATCCCCAGCGCGTGGCCGATCTCGTGCAGGAAGGTCTGGAAGGAATAGCTGTCGATCGTGGACCCATAGGCCGAGATCCAGGTGGTCGAGATATTGACCGTCGAGGCCGCGTTGATCCCGTCGACCGGGTTGAAGGAACTGGGTCCGGCAAAGGCGCCGGGCTGGCTGTCGTCAAAGACGATATCGGCCGAGGAGGAAGAGGTGCGCCGGAAGGTGATCCCCAGCGCGGTGCCCCAGGTTTCAAGCGCCCATTCCGCCAGCGCCTGGCCATCGGAGGTGAGACCCGAGATATTGTAGGTCAGCGTGTCGCCGGGACCGGCGTCGAAGTGGATCGGCACGCTGTAGCCCCAGCCGAACTCGGTCATGTAGGTGGCGATCTGGTCGACCGAGAAGGTCGAGGTTGACACTTCCAGCGCGTAATCGCCGGTATTGGTGCCGAAGCTGCCGACATTCAGGTAATAGGTGCCGGTTGTCGGAGCGGTGAACTCGACCAGCGAGAACAGGTTGTTGATCTCGACGTCGTCATTGAAGGCAAGCTGGGTGCCGGAACTGTTATGGACCGCAAGCGTGGTGTCCGAGAGCCCGTCGAAATAGCCGTTCACCCCGCGCACCCAGAAGACGTAATCCTCGCCGGCGGTCAGTTCGACCGCGATCCAGTCCTGGTCGCTGCCCGACCCGATCGTGCCCAGGAACGTGTCGTCCACCGACACCGAGGCCGTGGTCGCCGTGCTTGCGGCGGCATCGCCGGATTCGGCGATATCGGCCCCCAGAAGGGCGCTGCTGGTGGGATTGAACCCGTCAGGGCTGGATTTGGCAGTCATGTTGTCGCTCCGCTTGAGTGCCCCATGCTGGTGGTCTCGGGCTGTGTGTTGTCCGGTTACGTCTCCGGCGGCTCCGCAAGGCATGGTTCCGGGGACCAGTTCTAATCTAACTTGCGGTCGTGTTTATAGACCTGATTTGATGGCAAAAATGGGGCGTTCCGTTGCGGGTTTGGCGATGGTTCGCCCAAATGCGCAATTGCCAAGCCCGTGGTGACATGGGAAACGACATCCGGGGGGCGGCGCCCCATGACCACAGGCAGGAGACAGGACGCGTGGAAATTTTGCTGGTTGGCGCGGGGCTGAGCGGGGCGGTCACGGCGCGGGGTCTGGCCGAGGCCGGGCACCGGGCGCGGATCGTGGAAAGCCGCGACCACGTGGCCGGCAACTGCCATACCGAGCGCGACCCCGAGACCGGGGTCATGGTGCATGTCTATGGCCCGCATATCTTTCACACCGACGACACCGGGGTCTGGGACTATGTCACCCGGTTCGCCCGGTTCCGCCCCTACAAGAACCGGGTCAAGGCGACCACCCGCGGCGAGGTGTTTTCCCTGCCGGTCAACCTGCACACGATCAACCAGTTCTACCGCAAGACCCTGCGCCCCGACGAGGCCCGCGCCTTTATCGAGGAACAGGCCGATACCTCGATCACCGACCCGCAAAGCTTCGAAGAGCAGGCGCTGCGCTTTGTCGGCCCTGATCTCTACGAGGCCTTCTTCAAGGGCTACACGCTGAAGCAATGGGGGTTGCACCCGCGCGAGCTTCCGGCGTCGATCCTCAAGCGCCTGCCGGTGCGCTTCAGCTATGACGACAATTATTTCGCCCATGCCCACCAGGGCATGCCGGAAGAGGGCTATACCGCGCTGGTCGAGAAGATCCTCGACCATCCCGGCATCAGCGTCGAATTGAACACCCGCTTCAGCCGCGACATGGGCGCAGGCGCCGACCACGTGTTCTATTCCGGGCCGCTGGACGGGTATTTCGACTATCAGCTCGGGCATCTTGGTTATCGCACGCTGGATTTCGAACGCTTCACCTATCAGGGCGACTGGCAGGGCTGCGCGGTGATGAATTACGGCGAAGAGGACGTGCCCTTCACCCGGATCACCGAACACAAGCATTTCGCGCCCTGGGAGGAGCACGCGGGCTCGGTGCTCTATCGCGAGTATTCCCGCGCCTGCGCCCCCGGCGACATCCCCTATTACCCGATCCGGCAATTGCGCGAGAAGGCGCTCCTGGCCGATTACGTGGCGCTGGCGGAACGGACCAGCGGCGTCACCTTCCTCGGCCGGCTGGGGACCTATCGCTATCTCGACATGGATGTCACCATCCGCGAGGCGCTGAACGTGGTCGAGATGTTCAACACCCGCGGCGCCGACGCGATGCCCGCCTTCGCGGTGCCGCCGCTTTAGCAACAGTATTTGTCAATCGGCTGACCGGGATAACGGATCGGGGATCAGCCCCGGGTCAGCGCCTTGATCCGGGTTTCGCGGAAATGCTTGGGCCAGGGCTGACGCTTGTTGTGCATCATCTCGGAAATGAGATTGGCCAGGGCCACGAGGTCGCGGATCTCGTCGGCGCTGAAATGGTCCTCGGGGCGCAGGCTCTGGGCGGTTTCGGGGGCCTGGTCGACGGTCTTTTCCAGCTCGGTCTGCAACAGCGGCCTCCCGTCAAAGAAGGTGCCGTCCATGTCGCGGGCATCGGTCATGTAGACCTCGGCCATCCGTCGGGCCAGTCCCTTGTGGATGCGCAGCTTCTCGTCACTGGCGCCGGGGGCCGTGCCCAGGTGCCGCGCCACCGCCCAGCCCAGAGCCAGCCGGTGTTCGCGCGGGATATCGCGCACCCGGTCTTGGATCAGCCGGACGATCATCAGGTCGCGCAGCGGCAGCGATTCATTGGCCGCCGTCACCTGGTCCAGCCGATAGGGGGTGCCGTCCAGGGTGGCCTGCAGGAAATCCTCGACCACCGAGCCCTGGTGCAATTCGGCACGGATCATCGGGCGCAGGGTGAAATCCGCTCCGAAGGCGCTGTGCCACCTGCCGAAACGGGGGGCATAGATGAACCGGCCATTCTGCTGCACCCGGTCGAGGAAATCCTCGATACGGTGGTCGTGGAACAGGCCGATCTTGATCTGTTCGACGCAGCTGGACAGCACCCGGGCGGCATGCGGACGGACATAGGCGATGACCTGCATCGACTGGGCGCACTGGCTGAAATGCCGGTCCCAGACGGCCCGGGCCTTGTCCGGGCTGACCCCTTCCAGGTCCTCGCCCGAGATCACGGTGAAATCGGCATGGAGCCCCGAGATCTGCCGGGCCAGCTGTGCCAGCGGCGCGGCGGCCTCGCCCCGGCCGGCGGCATCGAAGGATTTGCGCAGGTAGTTATGGGCAAGCTGGGCGGGGTAATACAGGGTCTTGCCCTCAGGCGTCACACGCCCCGCCGCCAGCGCATACTGGATCGAGGTCGACCCGGTCTTGTGATCGCCCACATGCAGGATCAGCTTGCCGGTCTTCGGTGCCCCCGCGGGCAGAGGTGCCGGGGGGGTGCCGGTTTTCCGACCGGGTTTCTGGCCCCGGCCGGGCCGGGCGGCGCGCATCCGGCGCAGGATGTTCAGCATGGCGGAATCCTTTCCTTGGCGCGGTGGTCCGATGCGGCGCGCAGCATGTCAATGAAATCGGCCTCCTCCCAGCGGGGCGCGGGGGGATCGGGATACATGTCGAACCCGGTCTCGAAGCGGAACGGCGCGCCCTGCCACTGCCAGTCGCGGGCCAGCCGGTCATTGGCGGCGTCGAAATGCGCAAGAAAGGCGCGTGCCTCGTCGCGGGTGGGCAGGAAGTCGCCCTCGGGGGGGAGGGCGTTGAGAAGGCTGAGGCGGTCCTCTTCGGCAAAGCCCTCGCGGATCAGGTAGAGGCCAAGGGCGGTCTGGTTCCCGGCCCAGGAACTGTTGAAGGCAAGTGGCGTCTTGTTGCGGAAGGCCAAGCCGCAGCGATGGGCAAAATCATCGACCGCGTCGGCATTGACCAGCGCATCGCGCCGGTAGGGGATCACCTGCACGTTGTCCTTGCCGAAGGCCGCCGCCCAAAGATCGCCCAGCTTGGCCGCATAGTCGAAATAGGACTGCAGATGTGGCCGGTATCTGGGCAGCGGGGTCACGTCGATGCCATAGAACCGGGTTGCCAGCGTCCCGGCGATCACCTGTTTGCGATGGGCCAGCGCCAGCCGGTCCTGGCGGCGCAGGTAACACAGCACGGTGACAGCGTCGAACCGGTCGCGCAGCATTGCCGCCAGCGCGTCCAGCGCCGCCGGGTCATCCAGCCAGAACAGCAACTCGTTCGAGGTCACATGAAGGCCGCCCTCCGGCTGCGGGCGCAGCACCTGCTCGGCGGCGGCCAGGTCCAGAGTGACGCGGAACCGGTCCAGTCGGCCCCGCCATTGCAGGATCCGGGTCTCGGGCCTGCGGATGTCGAGGTAATGCACCCCGCGCGGCAGGTGCTGCCGGCAGGCGCGCTGGATCGAGGTGGTGCCGGTCTTGTGCGAGCCGATATGCAGTACCAGCTGGCTGGACCCGGAGGATTTGCCTTTGCCCCTTGTGATCGCCTTCCAGAACATGCCTCAGGCCCCGCTTTCGGTTTCCGGGCGCGGGGCACCCTCGGCGGTGATCCCCATGCGCCGGGTCCAGAAGGCGGTGCTGGCCAGTGCGGGATAACCCGCCCGCCAGTCCCGTTTCAGCCCGTCATAGCCGCGCCAGAAGCGCCGGGACAGGCGCAGGAAGGCCAGGGTCTGCGCCGCCGCGCGCCGTTTGGAGTGGCGCAGGGTGAAGCGCTTGCCGGTCTCCGGGTCGTGATAGGTGATCTCTGCCGCGCCCCAGACCCGGTGCAACTGCCCGCGCATGCCTGCCTCAAGCACCACCCGGTTTCCCAGCAGCCGGAAGAACGGGATCAGGTGGCCGTTCAGCGAGGCGATCATCAGCCAGCGCACCAGCCGGTAATCGGGGTTGATCCAGCGCCTTTCGGTGTGCAGGGGTGTCTCGGGGGTCTGCCATGCCTCGTCCCGGCACATCGCCGCGATCTTCGCGCGCCGCTCGGCCATATCTGTATTTTTTGCAAAGAAATCAGGACCTTCCATGAAGTCTGAAAAGGACAGGTTCAGCGCCTCGAGGGTCTCGTAGTGGCATTGGAACAGGCTGCGGGCAAAGAACCACATGGCAATGCGCAGCGTCGCGCGTCGGCCGATGTCCATGTGATCCACCGCCATGTGATGCGCCAGGTGGCTGCGCAGGTCGAGATAGAGCGTCTGCAGCGATTCCTTGTTGGCGAAATTCTCGTCCTGGAACGAGATCACGCCGGGCAGGGTGACGATGGTGAAGTCATGCACCAGGCAGAAGCTGATGTCGTCGCCGCGCACGAAGAAGGGAAAGGGCATGTGGTTGGCGGCGGCCACCGGAAAGGCGAAATACCACCAGCCGCCATAGAAATTCGGCGGTTTCGGCGCGGCGCTGTCGCGCTCGAGCTGGCGGACATTGTCGGGTTCACGCAGGTCCATGCCGATATGGGCCGGGCGGCAGGCGCGGTCGAAGATCGCGCCGTTTTCCCACAGCCGCCACGGGTCGACGGCATTGGCCAGCGCCCCGGCAATGGCCAGCCTGTCATCGCGGGCATAGGCCAGAAACGCCCAGGTCCGCCCCAGCGCCGCCATGTGGATCGAGGCATCGTCATCCATGAACAGGCAATGGCTGGCGCCGCGCGCCCGCGCTGCGAGCAGCCCGCGGGCAAAGCCGCCTGACCCGCCGAGGTTTTCGTTGGCGACCGGGGTCACGTGGTCAGAGGCGGCGATCTCGGCGGTCTGGCCATTGTCGACCACCACCAGGTGCAGGTGATCCGCCAGCGGCGAGGCGGTGATGAAGCGCTCGAACCGGTCCACAGTGGCGCGCACCGCCTGTTCGCGGCGGAAGGTGGTGATGGCAAGCACCATCTTCGGGGTCCGACGCGGCACCTGGGCGGTGAGCCAGTCGGCCCCGGTCAGTGTAGCTGGCCCCTGTGCCGTCAGCGCAAAGTCGATCAGGTCATCCGGCCCGAAGCCGCCGGGGACGGTGATGTCCAGCGCGGTCTCCGCGTTTTGGCCAGCGTTTTGGTTCAGCTCCAACTCCTGGCACAGCAGCTCGGTTTCGCGCCAGTCCGTGTCCCCGGCCGGGCGCTGCAGGCGCACCCGCACTGTCACCCGCCCGGTCCCCGAAAGCCGCAGAGCAAGGTGTTCCAGCGCGCAGTGGCGCTGCCATTTGCCCATCGGGAACAGGTTGGCATAGCTGTCGAACCGGGCCTCGGCGCCGGGTCCAAGGCGCAGGGACGGGTGGTCCGACCCGCTGCCGGCAAACTCCGCACGCCCGGACAGCCGGGCATAAAGCGCCGGGTCGTCGCAAAGGGCCGGGTGGGGCCAGAGCAGGGTCTGCAGCACGGGGTTCGGGGGCAGGTCGGGCATAAGGTCGGGCCGGGTCAGGTCGGTGTGGCGGAGGCCGCCGCGCCGGATCCGGCCGAGAGCGCGTCAAGGAAGGCGGTCATCGCGGGATCGGGGTCAAATTCGGCGACGGCCCCACTTTTCCCCCCGGCCCCACCTTCACCCCCGGCATGGCGCAGGGCGGCGATCTGGTCCAGCGCGATGGCGGTGGCCTCGGCTTCGGGCATCGGGCGCGCGATCAGCATCTGATCGAGGTCGGGGAAGAAGGCGGTCTGGCCGGTGACCTCGCGCAGGAAGGCCTCATGCGGCTGGAACGCGTCATACATGCGCTGGCGGTTCTCGGCGCCGAACAGCTCGATCTCGGGGTCGGCGGGCAGGTCCAGGGTCCGGCGCAGCGCCATCAGCCCGTGGCGCAGCTCCTCGGCCTGGTCGGGCGCAAGCTGGTGGTTACCGCGGCGGATGATCTCGCGCAGGGCGACCGGGATCGAGGGGTTGGCCCGGTCGACGGGGATCAGGTTGTCAGGCCAGCCGATGTCGGTCCGGGCCATGAAATCCGCAACCGAGCCTCCGGCGCGCAGGATGTCGGCATAGTTGCGGATATGCAGCCGGGCGTCGGGGCAGCGCTTGAGCCAGGGTTCCAGCATCTTGCGATAGTTGAAATGGATCGAATTGACATAGCCGTCCAGCGCATCGGCGCTGAGCGGCTTGAGCTTGTGGCCGAATTTCAGCCGCTGCCCGTGCCAGGAGGCAAGGTAGTCATCGGGCCGGCGCAGGGCGCAATAGATCTCGAGATCGACATCGCCCAGCATGGCAAGCAGCTGGTCGATCAGTTGCGGTCCGGCGCCGCCGAAATTGGCCAGTACCTCGGAGCAGATCAGCACCGTCTCGGGGTCGAGAAAGGTAAACTGGTTCTGCAGGATCGCCGCGATCTGGTTCGGGCCGGGAATGGAGGTGTGAAACGGCGGCATGCGGTGGTTTTCCAGCTGCGCCATCAGCCGGAAGGCCAGCGCGTTATGCGGCTCGCGGATATTGATCGGCAGGTGGTCGTCGAAATCCCGCCCGGCCACCGATTTGGCGATCATGTAGCTCAGGCCCTCGCTTTCGGTGGCGGGGTAGAGAATGCCATTTTCGAGCAGGCGAAAACTGTTCTTGGCGAGGAATTGCTGCAGCGCCGTCGAGCCGACCTTGTGATGCCCGATATAGAGAATGACCTTCATTAATACTCCGGGGAAAGCCGGCCTTGCACCTGTCCATGGTTGTATATCCCCCCCGGTTCACAGAGGGAACCCATGTCCGGCCCGATCGGGCCCGATCCGGTCTGATCCGGGGTGATCCGGTCAGGGGCGGGTCACGTGATACTGTCGGCCCGCGGCAAAGGGGCCGGGCAGGGTGGTCTCTGTCCCGTCCGCCCAGCGGATCACCAGCGGTCCGGCCGCATCGCTGTGCCCCTCGCCCAGCCCGAAGCTGACCCGGGGCGCATCGAAGGACATGAAGCCGCCGCCGGACTGGATCTCGCGGCGCAGGACCCGGCCCTCCGCCGTGGTCAGGTCCACAACCGCCCCCAGCCCGGCGCGGTTGCCGACGTGATCCTCAAGCGTCACCACCAGCCGCGGGGCCTGGGCATTGTTGAAAAACACCGTCAGCGGGCCGTTGACCGGGTGGGTCAGGAGATCTTCGTCGCCGTCGCCGTCCAGGTCCACCGCCAGCGCCGCCGCGGTCATCAGGTAATCCTCGAGCCCGAAGGGACCCGAGGCCTCGGTGAAGGTGCCGCTGCCGTCATTGAGGAAGAACAGGTTTGACGGCGAGACCTCGTTCGGGACCCATGTGCCGTTGACGATATAGACATCGAGATCGCCATCGAGATCGGCATCGGTGAATTTCGTGTCCCAGCTCCAGCCGCCCACATCCAGCCCCAGCGCCCCGGCATTGTCGCCATAGGCCGCGCCGTCATGTCGCAGCAGCACGTTCGAGCGCAGGATCTGCGGATGAGTCAGGGCGATTTCCTCGGCGGTAGGGGTGCGGGCGGGGCGGAAATGCAGGTCGCAATAGGCCCGCGCCACGGTCTGATCGGCCGGGATCAGGGCGCAGATGCTGGCGTCATCGCGCTGGATCGCCAGATCCTTGATCAGCATCGCCTTGCATTCGCCCTGGTAGCGCGCCGCCATGTCGCCCAGCGTCGCCGGGGTCATCTCCTGGCAGCGGCTGGCATAGGTCGGATCAAAGCTGTTGCCCGAGCGGTACCAGCGCTTGATTTCCATGTTGCGGGTGCAGGTGGCCCTGGCCGCGGCATCCTCGATCCCGTCGCAGTAAAGCCTGAGATCCTGCATCTTCAGCGTCCGCGACACACCGGACGAGCGCCCGGCGATCTGGGCGAAGTAAAGCTGCGGCAGCGGGTCAGCGGCAAGATCGCCGGTCAGGTCGCCGGTCTTGACCGCCATGGTGGTGGTGGTGGTGTGGGGGATGGCGCCGCTGGCATGGTCGAGCATGGTGAAACCACCCGCCCCGTCGCCGAGATAGATGTAATCGGGAATGTCGAAATCATTGCCGACGATCAGGTCCGCCGCCCCGTCCCGGTCGATATCGGAAAACAGGATCGACAGGGTTTCCCCCGGCAGGCCGGGCAGGTCGGTCTGGCGCGCGCCGGGCACGCCGTTCTCGGTCCACAGGATGCGGTTGCGGCTTTCCTCGCCGGGGACGCGCCGGTACCAGCCCGCCGCCCAGTTGCCGAGCGCGATATCGAGGTAACCGTTGTGGTCGGCATCACCGAAGCTCAGCGCCATGGCCAGCGGCGCGTCGGCGCGATTGGGCAACAGGACGGGTGGCTCGGGACCGAAGGTGCCGCCGGCATTCTTCCAGTACCAGACCCCGTGCAGGTAGGTGGCCAGCACCAGGTCGGGCCAGCCGTCATTGTCGAGATCCACCAGCGCGGCGTTGAAGACATGGTCGGTGGGCAGGGGGTTGGCCAGCGCCTGCCGGGTAAACCGCCCGGCGCCGTCATTGTCGTAAAGATAGATCCCGGCCTCGGTCGAGGCCACGGCAAGGTCAAGGTCGCCGTCACCGTCGATATCGCCGGCACTGAGCGACCGCCCCTCCCAGAACGGGGGCCACATGTCGCGCATGGTGAACTCGACCGGCTTGTCGATGCCGATGCCGATGGCCTCTTGCCGCGTGAAGGGCAGGGCGGCGGGGGCAGAGGGCGGGGCCAGCGGGGTGGCGGTCACCGTGACCGCATCCAGCCCGGCGGCCTGGGCCGCGCCCCAGGGTGGGACCGGGGCAGCCTCCGACAACAGCAGGTCCAGCGCCCGGTCGCTTTGCCACTGGTGATAGCGCTCGGCCCCCCAACCGCCAAGCGCGCCCAGGATCATCACCGCCGCCGCCAGCATCCAGCCCGCCCGCAGCCCCAGCGCGCCCGAGACGATGAGGAAGGAATAGACGCTGAAGGTGCCAAGGGTGAACAACAGCGCCATCACATAGCCATGCGACAGCCCCAGCCCCAGAAGCGCCCCCGCCATCACCACGTCAAAGGCGATGGGCACGGGCAGGAAGGTGCCGACCACCGCGATCGCCAGAAGCGCCCAGATCGACCAGGGCAGCCCGAGGATCAGGTCCTGCGGCAGCGCGGTCGCCACCAGCGCCCCGAGAAACCCGGCCAGAAGCATCATCGGCACCGTCATCTTGATGATGAACCACAGGTTCTTCAGATAGCCGGTGACCACCGCCCAAAGCGCAGCCGGGAAGCTTTCGGATTGGCCGGAAGGATCGCCCTGCGCCAGTTCACCGGCGCTCCAGGGGGTGGGGGCGGCGACCTCTGGGGCGATCTCGGTCTGGGGCAGGGTGCGGCAGATCAGCGGCACCACCACAAGGATCACCAGAAGCGACAGGGCGATCTTGGTGACCACCATGTAAAGCGGCATCAGCGACACCAGCATGGTCAGCACGATGATGTTCAGCGTCGGCGAGGCGACCATGGCCGAGAGCGTCGTCTCGGCCCTGAGACCGGCGGAATACATGCCCCGCGCAATCGGCGCGGCGCAGTTGACGCAGACCCCAAGCGGCGTGCCGATCGCCAGCCCCAAAAGCGAATTGGCAAAGCCGCCGCGGAAACTGCGCTGTTTCAGATAGGCGGCGGCGGTCAGGAAGGCGGCGGCAAACAGGACGCCGAATGTCATGCCCTTCTTGTTGGTGTTGATCCAGTTCAGCGTCGACCAGAACACCTTTTCGGCAAAGCCCATGTCGTCAGACAGCGGGAACTTGGCCTCGAACGACAGGCTGTCCTCGAGCTGGATCGCCCCCGACATCATCGCCTTTTCATCCAAGGCGGGATAGCGCGAGCCGGTCCAGAAAAGGTAGGCCAGGATGATGATGATCAGCGAGGCCAGGAAAAAGCGCTTCTGGTACAGGGGGGAGACGAGAGAAGACATCAAATACGCCGCCAGCAAATAAAGGGATTTTCCAGAATCCTAGCGCAACTGCGGCGTGCTGGGTAGGGAAAACGCCGCCCGGGGGCGGGTCGTACCGGGGGCTTACCGTATCGGTGCCTTCTGGCGAATTTTCTCCCACCAGTAATCCAGGCCCAGCTGTTCCAGCAGGGCGCGCCGCTTGTCGGGGTCATCCTGGCGGGGGGCATATTGCGCCTGCCAGAGCTGCAGTTTTTCCAGGCTCAGGCTGTCCTCTGTCCAGTCGGGCACATGGACAACGGGCAGATCAGCGTAGCCGTCGCTGGTCGGGTTGCGGCGCATGATCGGGATCGCTCCATGCAGCAGGGCGTGCCAAGCCTTTGGCGCCGGGTCCAGCCCGCCGCCCTCGACGCAGAGAACAAAAGCGTGGCCGTCAATCAGGCGCAGATAGTCCGGCAGGGGGATCGGAGCGTCCAGCACCGTGCACCAGTCCGACCAGGCGTGTTTTGCCAACCCGCTCACGTGCCTGCGCGGTTCCCACTGTGGCCCCTCGCGATGGTGATGGGCACACAGGACCCGCAAAGGTCTTTGGCCAAGCGGTGTCGTCGGCGGAACGGCAATCCCGGTTTCGGGATAGCCCTCGGGGAATACCAGGCCAATGGGCAGCGGCGACATGCGGGCGATCCCGTCGGTGTCCAGATTCTCGACAAACCAGTGCCGCAGATACGGGCTGTCCAGGATGGCGCGGACGTCGTCGGCGAACTGGCCGTCGCCGCGCGGCCAGCGATGGTCAATCTGCTGTGGCAGGGTGGCGTCCTCTGAGCCGGACACCAGAATGAAATCCTGTGACAGGCGGGGCAGGATATCCTCGGCGAACCTGCGCAGCGCGATCTGGGGCGCGCGCAGGGACAGGAAAATGTGGCGCGGCGTGTCGGTCCCGGTGTTGCGGACCAGGTGGGTTTGCGGCTGGATCCAGTCGCTGAGGAAAACCCAGTCGCACCTGGCCGCAATGCCCTCGATGCGATAGGCATCCGCACCCTGCCCCTTGGGAAAGAGGCGCGTGGACTGAACAATCAGCCGATCCGGGTCTTGCTGGTTTTGGGGCGGGTTTTGCGGCGGATGGGATTTCATGTCAGGACCGCGGTGTCCCGGTTTCATCCACGTCATAGCCGAATCTTTGCGCCACGTCCCGGCATAGGCCCCAGACATGTTGCACCCTGGGGTCGGGGAGATTGAAAGCCTGTCGGCGGCTGTCATTGAGGTCCGGCCGCCTTATGTCGTGGATCGGGATACCGAGGAAGTCGGACAGGGTCCCGGAAAACCGGTCCCAATCGTCAAAGATATCCTCGTAGCGCACGACGCAATACCGGTTCTCGGCCCCAAGGGTCTGGCCAAGCCGCTCGATGGCCGCCACCTGGTAAAGCCACGATACCGTGTTGTGCATGATCTGCCGCTCCAGGATCTCCTGGTCGGGGTCAACGTCCAGGGCTGGATAGCCTGTCCCCAGCACCGCCTTTCCGACACGGTGATGCGGATCCGACGTCACATGCTGCTTGCGCAGGCAGCAGGTCACGGGATGGCGGACCATATGCACCACCTTCGTCCCGGGAAAGGCCTGCAGAACCTCGGGAAGAACAAAGATCGTTTCGGGCAGTTTCCAGCCCCAGTGCGAAAACGACCGGTCCTCGGCACGTTTCAGGATGGCCTGCGCGTGGGTAAGAAACTGTGCCGCCGTGTCGGGAAGATGCAACTGGTTGGGAGCGATCCTGGCCTCGATCTTGGCAATGGCGGCGTCATAGATCACATCCCGCCATTCCATCGAGTCATTTGTCGGATTGATATCCGTCCCGAGGAATATCCCGGCATCCATGGCAATCTGGCTGAGCAGGCGGGTTCCGCTACCGCCACGCCCGACAAGCACCGTCGGATGCGCCAGAAGGTCTTGGGCCCGGTGGTTTTCCGCACCGGTGTCTTGAGAGGGCATCGTGTTCATTCAGGGGGCCTCAAAATGCTGGAATTCGGCGGGCACAGAATGGCGCCGCAGGACCGTCATGTGTAAGATCAACAGGTGGAAGATGGCCCCGGCACTGGGGTGGGGTCGCTGGCCGGGACCTGTGGGGTGATATCATAGCCGAGGGTTTCCATGTCGGACCCGGTGATTTGCAGGATATCCCGCTCCTGGTCCGGGGTCAGATCGCGGGTCCATTTCGTCAGCGATGATTGATCTATCGGGCGGGTCCGAAGCGTCCGACCCGGTCCGACGCCGACAAAAACGCCCTGGTGGGACAGGACCGCCGGATCCCAGGGCAGACCGCTCTGTGCGATAACGCGGCGGCACAGGGCATCGGGCGTGGTGGTCAGGTCTTCGTAGCGGAAGGAAAAGACCCGAAGCCCGGCATCCCGGAACCATGCCTGCTGGGTCGATTTGATGCGCCAGACGATCGCCCGGCGAACATGCAGGGGCACAGCCGTGTCTTCGAGCATGCGGATCTCGGTTTCCCAGCGCGCCACGAACTCGGGGTTGGCGCGCAGCAGCGCGGCCTGGTTTTCCACCATCGGGATTTCACCAAGCCGGGCCATGGACGCCACTACGGGGCGGGCATCGCGCACCGGGTATATGATGCGGACGGGGACATCCAGCGCGGCAAGATCGCGGAACCGGTAAAGCAGATTGGGGGCCTTCAGAACCAGGTGGGTGATCTCGGGCGCCAGTGCCGCGCCGCCATCCGGGGCGGGGACAAACCGGTCGTCGGGGTCGGCATATTTCGCTAGGGCTCCGCCCAGGAATCTGTGGAAAGACGCCCCGTGCAGGGTGGTCTCGCCGGACAGAAGCCCGTCAAACCAGGTGTAAAGCCCTTCCTGCTCGTCCAGGAGCAATGCGTTTGGATGCGCCCCGAGAATCTGACCGGTCAGGGTGGTTCCGCTGCGCTGGCAGCCGACGATGACCGTCAGATGCAGGTCGGGGGTGGGGGATCGACGGGCAACGGTGTTGGTGGTCTGCATTGAAAAGGTGGGTCGCGTCTGCTGTGGGTGGCAGTGTCAAAGCCAGAAAACAACGGCCCCAGCAAGGGACCGTTGTCATGTATCTCGAACCGAGGCGTCGGGTTTACGGGCAGGACCCGATCGAACACGAGACGCCGCTGCCGGTGCTGAAGGTACAGGCCATGGTGTCGACCTGCATACAGGTACCGCCGACTGTCAGGCTGCCCGCCAGTGTCATATCGCCAGAGGGGGACAGGGTCATGGCATTCGCGCCGCCGCCCGAAAGCAGCTCTTCGAAGACGAGGTTCAGCCCGGCGCCAATTTCCCATTCCCGCGAAACGGCCGTGTTGTCCAGGATGATCTGCGGGTTCCCGTTGTTCTCGAGATGCAGCATGACTTCCGGCCCGGCGTTGGCGGTATCCACGACATGAAGCGGTGCGGCGGGGCTGGAGGTGCCCAGGCCGACATCCCCGTCGGTATCGACGAAGATCGAGTTTGACGGGGCCGAGGGGCGGATCCGCAGCGGCAGCTGGCTGCCATTGGTGGCGTCGCGCACGAAGAAGTTGGTTTCGTTGCCCGCCACGTCCCAGGTTTGGGCGGTGAAGCCGGACGAGCCGTCCTGCTCCAGGCGCAGGGTCGGGGTGTCTCCGTCCTTGACATGCACTTCGACCACCGGGGTTGAGGTGCCCAGACCGATGCGGCCGCCATCGTCGACGTAAAGCGAATGGCTAGGGGCGCTGGCCTCGATGGTGAAGGGGGTGCGCCCGCCGTCGATATCGTCGATCGAGAACTTGTTGGCGCCGCCGTTCGAGCTTTCGTTGAAGGTGATCTGCCAGTCATTGGTCGGGAACGAGGCTGAGGCCGAGGTATCCTGAGCCTTGATGCGCAAGTTGTTTTCCTTCAGGCGGATCGTGTCGAAGCCGAAGCTTTCGCCGTTCACGCAGTCAAGACCGATACAGGCCGAGCCATCGACGATCAGGTCGTCCAGGATCACCTGGTCTGCCTGTGCCGTGCCGAGGCCCAGAGCGGTGAGGCCGGCGCTGGCAAGAAGCAGGCGGGTCGCAGAAAGTGCCATTTTTCTTCTCCTTGTTGAACATGTCGGCCGGGCGTCCGGCCAGGATTCACCAGATTAATTGTCTTCCTTGATGTCTTCGGGGGTGATGATCACCCCTCGGGACACGGTGAAATGCCCCGCAGTAAAAAACGGTTTGGCGCGGGTATCGCGCTGGTTCTCGCCGCGGCCGTTGTTGATCGGGTTGATGATCTCGGCCTGTTCGTCGGTGGCGGCGCTGAGTTCATAGCGATAGACCCCGTCCAGCACCTTGGATCCCGACAGATGGAAGACCGGGGTGCCGGTGGCGGCGAAGATCTCGGTCAGGCGGCCATCCGGCGCGGCGACGGTCAGCGTGGCATTGCTGAGCCCGCGCCAGTTCTCGAACCAGAAGGCGTTGGAATTGTGCTGTTCCACCGGCTCGCTGGCAAGGGCCGCACCGGTGGCGAGGATGGTCAGGACGCCCCCCAGGGCGAAGTTGCGGAACTGTCGGACAAGGCGCGTGGTGCCGGTCACGATGGTCGTCTCCCTAATAACCTGACAGGCCGCCGGGCGGCCTTTTCAATACCAAAATCAGGGCCGCTGGCCCCTGTTCGCTGCAATGATGCCCCAGCGTAACACACAGGGTGAGCTGAATCCTAAGAGAATCTTAACAAATCTTAATAAAAGGGTGGTTCTCTACGGGGATAAGGGCGACGGTCACCGGTCACCGGCGCGCGGGCGAGGCGTTCCCGGCTGCTCCTGCGGCGCCCCTCCGACCAGTGCCCTCTCTTGGGCCCTCTCCTGAGCTTCGGTGATCTGGCCCGGCGTCATACGGGCGTGGAAGTGGCGGCTCAGGGTCAGCGCGTCGGGCATCTGCGCGGCGCTGGCCAGGATCAGCCACATCTGCCCCAGCACATAGTCCTGCGGCACCCCGCGCCCGTCGAAATAGAGCAGGGCCAGGTTGATCATCGATGGCCCATGCCCGGCGCGGGCGGCGGCGTGGAACAGCCGCGCGGCGCGCGACAGGTCGACCGTCGAGGCGCCAGGGGTCCCGGTCAGCAGCCAGCCGGACTGGAACGCCGCCACCGGGTCACCGGCCTCGGCCGCGCGCAGCAGGGCCTGTTGCAGGGCCGGGTCCTCGGGTGGGGGCATCAGACGCGGATCATAGCGCAGCCCCGGCCCCTCGGCCCCGCGCTTCGCCTCACGGTAGAGCGCGGCGGCGCGCGCCTCGTCCAGTTCGACGCCAAAGCCGTTTTCATACATCACCCCCAGGTTGGTCAGCGCCTGGTCCAGCCCCTGTTCGGCGGCGGCGGCAAACAGCGATGCGGCCTTCTGGTAATCCTGCGCCACGCCATGGCCGCGCACGTAGAGCAGGCCAAGGTTGTTCAGCGCCCGGGCATGGCCGCGCGCGGCGGCGCCTTCATAAAGCGCAAGGGCGCGGGCGTAGTCGGTCTCGACGCCGCGCCCCTCCTGATAAAGCACGCCAAGGCTGACGGCGGCATCGACGTGGCCCGCCTCGGCTGCGCGGGCATAGACCGTGGCGGCCTCGGCGGTGCGGTCGGCGGACTGTTCCAGCGCAGCGCCGTAGTCGAACAGGAACTGCGGGTCGCCGCTTTCCGCAGCCATGCCAAGCCAGCGCAGCGCCTGGTCGCTGTCGCGGGGCACGCCCAGCCCGGTATGGTAATACTGCCCCAGAAGGTTCTGGGCGCGGGGATCGCCGGCTTCGCCTGCGCGGGTGGCCCAGGTCGCGGCGGCGGTGAAATCCTGAAGCACTTCCTGGCCGCCGTGATAGAGGAAGGCCAGCGCGGTCATCGCCGCCACGTCGCCGGCCTCGGCCCGGTCGGTCAGCGCGGCGGGATCGGCGGGGCGGCCCTGATGTTGGCCCGTATTCTGGCCTGTTTCCTGCGCCGCGCCGAAACCCGGTAGCAGGACTAGCGCCAGAAACAGGGTCGGAAGCAGACGCGACCTCATTGCGAGCGCTCCGGTGCCGGGGTCTCGCGCTGCTGTTGCCGGGTTTCGGGCGGCTGAGGTTCCTCTTCGGCGAACCAGCGCCGGGCGGCGGACTGGGCCTCGGCGATCTGCTCGGGCGTCATCAGGGCGCTGGCAGTCTCGCGCAGGTCGCGGGCGGCGTCCTGGCCCAGCGTGGCAGCGATGTTGAACCATTTATGTGCCGCGACATAGTCCAGCGCCACGTGGGTCCCGGTCATGTGCATCTGCCCCAGCCGCAGCTGCGCCGCGGCATCGCCGCCCTGTGCCGCGGCCTGCAGCAATGCCGCGCCCTTGGCGGCCCGGGCGTCGTCGTCACCGTCGAGATAGAGCGCGGCCAGCCCCGCCTGCGCCGCGCGCGACCCGGCCCCGGCCTGGGTTTCAAGCCAGTCCAGCGCCGCCGCATCGCTGGTTTCGGCCGCCGCCAGCGCCCAGGGAATGGCGACCTGCGGTGCCACCCGCCCGTCCAGCGTGCCATCGGCGGCCAGCTGGCCCAGCCGGACCATGGCGCGCCCGGCATCGGCGGTCTCAAGCGCCTTTCGGTAAAGCGCGATCGCCTGATCGGTGTCCTGCGGCACGCCGCGCCCGGTCTCGTGGAGCGCGCCAAGCGCGATCATCGCCCGGCCCAGCCCGTATTCCGCCGCGCGGCGATACCACCGGGCGGCCTCTGCATCATCCCGCGCCACGCCTTCGCCGGCGGCATAGGCCCGGCCCAGGTTCGACATTGCGCCGGGATCGCCCGCCCGGGCCGCGGCGACAAGCCAGCGCAGCCCCTCGTCGGTGTTCTGCTCCACGCCGTTCCCGGCCAGGTAATGCGTGCCCAGCATGCGCTGCGCGATCGGTAGGCCGCCTTCGGCCGCGCGCCGGTACCAGCCGATTGCCTGGCTCATGTTCTTCTCGGTGCCATTGCCCAGTTCCAGCGCCTGGGCCAGGAAATACTGCGCCCGCAGATGGCCGTTCTCGGCCGCCTGCGTCAGCCAGTGGATCGCCTGACCCGCATCCTGACCGGTGCCCAGTCCGCGCGAGTAGATCCGGCTGAGTTCATATTGCGCCGCGACATGATCCTGCCGTGCCGCTGCCAGCATCCAAGTGAACGAGGTCGCCAGATCCTGCTCGACCCCGGTTCCGGAGCGATAGAGCTGGGCCAGGTAATACTGCGCCTCGGCACCGCCAAGCGGGGCGGCGCGCAGCAAGAGTTTCGCCGCCGCCTCGGGGTCGCGGGTGGCCTCGGGCACCTGGTCCTGGTCCTCGAAGCCGGACGATAGATAGACCCGCGCCAGAAGGGTCATCGCCCCGACATGGTTCTGTGCCACCGCCTTTTGCAGCCAGTCGATGGCGGCGTCGATGTCGCGCGGCCCGCCGCGGCCCTGCAACAGCACCTGGCCATAGCGGAACTGCGCCAGCGCGGTGCCGGTTTCCTCGGCATGACGTTTCAGCCCCTGTCGCACGAAGACGTAATCGCCGCGCTGCCATGCCTGTTCGATCGCCGCCATCTCGGGGCGGGGATCGGCGGTTTGGTCCGGGGTCTCGTCAGAGGTTTGATCGGGGGCCGGATTCGTCGCCTCTCCGGTCTCGGCGGGCGGGGTCGATTGCGCCCCGGCGGGCAGGGCGGCCAGACTGGTCAAACCGGGCAACAGGGCAATCAGCAGCGGCAGAAAAAGGGCAGGTTTCACAATGATCTCGGTCTCTTGGAAAATCTGTTCGGGCGACGGGCCCATGATGCAGGGAATGCGGCGCGGGTCAAACTGAATTGGGTGCCGTCTCAGAGCGTCAGCACGAAGACCAGCCCCGCCGCGCCCGCCAGCGCCGCGCCGAAGGGCAGGGGAGCGGTGGCGCTCAGCCGTGCCGTGCCGGTCAGGTGGCGCAGCCCGGCCACGGCCAGCAGGCTGGCCGCCGCCACCAGCACCACCAGTGGGATCGCGAAAGGCCCCAGAAGCGCACCGATCCCCGCCATCAGCTTGACGTCGCCCAGCCCCAGCCCCTCGCGCCCGCGCAAGGTCCGATAGGTGACGCGGATCAGCCAGAAACTGCCCCCGCCGATCCCCGCGCCCAGAAGCGCCATCAGCACCGGCGGGCCATGGCCCGCGATGGCCAGTACCAGTGCTAGCACAAGAAGCGCCCCGGTCAGAAGGTCGGGCAGGCGCAGCCAGAGCAGATCGGTCAGCGCCAGCGCCAGAAGCAGCCACAGCACCAGCGCGACCAGCCCGACAAGGGCCGGGGGCATCCCCGCTGACATCCCCGCCAGCACCGCCCAGAGCGCCAGCCCGGTGGCGGCGATCTCGGTCAGCAGCAACCAGCCGGGCAGGGTGGCGCCGCAATGCCGGCAGCGCCCGCGCAGGGCGATGAAGGACAGGATCGGCACCAGGTCGCGCAGCCCCAGCCGCGCGCCGCAGTCGCGGCAGGCCGAGCGCGTCATCCCCACCGGTTCGCCGCGCGGCAGCCGGTCGGCCAGAAGCCCGATGAACGAGCCCGCCACGGGGCCGCAGAGCAGGATCAGGACAGAGGCGAGGGTCAGGAACTCCATATGCCCTGCCTAGCGGGTTTGGACGCGTCGGCGAAAGGCCGATTTGCCGCGCCGCGCCATCTGGCCCCGGATTTCCGTCGATTTGACCTTGGCCACGATGCGCGTGCCATGTTCTAGTCGCTTTCAAAGGCAATGAACCGGACCGGGAAACCCATGACCGACGTAACGCAGATCGAGGATGAGAACCAGAACGAGAACCGGACCGACAATCGGCGCGACGCGGGGTTCTCGCTTCTTGAGCTGATGGTGGTGGTGGTGATCCTGTCGATCCTGGCGCTGGTGGTGGTGCCGCGGGTGATCGACCGCCCCGACCAGGCGCGCGCGGCGCGGGCGCAGTCGGATATCGCGGCGATCTCCAGCGCGGTGAAGCTCTATAAGCTGGACAATTTCCGCTATCCCACCACCGAACAGGGGCTGGCGGCGCTGGTCACACGGCCCAGCAGCGCGCCGGTGCCGCCGAACTGGGCGGCGGGCGGGTATATCGACCGGCTGCCGGTCGATCCCTGGGGCACGCCCTATCAATACCTGTCGCCGGGTGTGCATGGTGAGTTCGACGTCTTTTCCTATGGCGCCGATGGCGCGGCGGGCGGGACCGGGACCGATGCCGATATCGGGTCCTGGGCCGCAGAGTGAACCCGCCCCCGGCCACGTCTGTCCCGCAAGCGGGACCCGAGGCGGGCTTTACCCTGATCGAGGCGCTGATCGTGACCGCGGTCCTGTCGGTCTTGGCGGTGGGGCTGGTTCTTGGCCTTGGCAGGCATGGGCCCGGCAGCAGCGATCAGGCGCGGTTTGCCCGGGCTTTCGGAACTGCGCAGGCGCTGGCGGTGCAGGGCCGCGAGACGCGCGGGATTTTTGTCACCGACAGGGGCATGGGGCAGGCGGTGCTGACCGCCGAGGGCTGGCTTGAATTGGGCCGGGGCACGCGCTGGCGCGGCCGGGTCAGCCTGTCGGCGGTGCGGTCCCCGGGCCTCTCCGACGCGCCCGAGGTCATCCTCTTGCCCACCGGCGAGGCCAGTGTCTTTTCGGTCTCTTTTGCCGACGCGGGCGGGACGGCCGGGGCGGACGGGCGTTGTGAAAGTGACGGCTGGAGCGGATTGACATGCGTGGGTGGCTGAAACCGCGCGGGGCGGGAACGGATCGGGGCCTGACCCTTCTGGAGCTGGCGGTGGCAGTGCTGGTGCTGGCCATCGGCACGCTGGCGGCGCTGGCGGCGGCGGACCAGTCGCGGCTGGCGATCGGGCAGGCGAAACCCCGGCTTCTGGCGCGGATCGCGGCGGAAAACCGCGCCGCCGAACTGCGTCTGCCGGGGATTGCGCTGCCGGGGACGGTCGAGATCGGCGGCATGCCCGTCACCCTTCTTGCCCAATATGCCACCACCGCCGCCGGCCTCAGCGAGGTCACGATCACCGCCCGCACCGCCGCCGGACCGGGCGCGGTGCTGGTCACATGGCTGCCGGGGGTGGCGCCATGAGGGGGGGCGCCGATGATCGCGGCCTGACGCTGATCGAGCTTGTCGTGGTGATGGCGCTGTTCGCGCTGATCGCGGTGATGGGGCTGCAGGGGCTTCAGGGTTCGATCCGGCTGGGCGAGCGGCTGTCGGGCATGGACGAGGACACCGCCCGGCTGGGCCTTTCTGCCGACCTGCTCCGCAATGACCTGTCGGCGGCGGTGCCGATGCTGTTCTTCCCGCCGGGCGGGGGGCAGCCGCGCTCGGCGCTGCGCCTGGAGCAGGACGCGGGCGGCGCGGTGCTGGCCCTGTCGGTGGGCGGGCAGGCCGGGCTGTCGGGCGATCTGCGGATGCACCGGGTGGAATGGCGCTTTGACCGCGCCGGGGCCACCCTGTCGCGCCGGGTCTGGCCGCTGCTGACCCCGGCCAGCGCCACGGCGCTTTCCCCGGAACGGGTGTTCCTTGACGATGTCACCGCACTCCGGGTCGAAAGCTTCTGGGACCAGTTCGGCTGGATGCCCGGTGTCTCGGGTCCGGCGTTGTCGGCCCCGGCGCCGGTGGCCGGCGACAGCGACACGATCGGCCCCGCCCCTGAGGTCTATTCCGACCGGCTGCCGCGCGCCGTGGCGGTGGTGATCACCACCCGCAGCCATGGCGAGATCCGGCTGGTGGAGGGGCTGCAATGAGGGCGGCCGTGACCCCGGAGGACCGCGGCTTTGTCCTGGTCAACGCGCTGGTCCTGGTGGCGGCGATGGCAGCGGTGGCGGCGGTGCTGCTGATGCGGGCGGAAACCGGGCGGGCGCGGCTTGAGGCGGGGCAGGGGGCGGCGCAGGTGGCGCAGTATCTTGGCGGCGCCGAGGCGCTGGCGGTCACGCTTCTGGACCGCGACCGGGCGGCGGGGTCGCTCGATCACCTGGGCGAGGCCTGGGCCGGGGCGGATTTCAACGTCGCGCTGGACCGGGGCCGGGTGGCGGGCACGATCACCGACCTTCAGGGGCTGTTCAACGTCAACTGGCTGGCCGACCCTGAGGACACCGACATGCAGCTGGCCTTTGACAATCTGGCGCGGCGCATCGGGCTGGCCCCGGCGCGGGTCACCGCGATCCGCGCCTTCCTGCAACCGGGCGGGCCGCATGCATTGGGCGGCCCCGGCGCGCGTGCCGCCTATGCCGCGCGGACGCCGCCCTCGGACCCGGTCGGCGGCGCGATCCTGATGCTCGACCAGCTGGCCGAGGTGCCGGGGATCACGCCGCGCGACCTGGAACGGCTGCGCCGGGTCGCCACGGCGCTGCCCGGTGACAGCCTGCTTAACGTCAACACCGCCCCGCCCGAGGTGCTGGCCGCCTTTCTGCCCGGCCTTGGCGCGGCGCGGATCGACCAGCTGATGCAGTCCCGCCGGACCGCGCCCTTCCCCTCGGGTGAGGCCTTTGCCGATGCCGCCGGTCTGCCCGGCGCCGACCGGGAGGGCGAAGAGGAGACAGGCGGGACGGGGGAGGCCGATCCCGGCGCGCCCCTGATCACCCGGGCGCGGCTGGCGGCGGGGTCCGAGTGGTTCCGGCTCGAGGCGGCGGCGCAGCTCGATCATCGCCGGGTCGCGCGCCATCTGGTGCTGCACCGCCCACCCGCGCCGGGGCGGATCACGGTGGCATGGCGGATCAGCCACGCGGTGGGCGCGCAATGAGATTTCAATCGGCCCCGAAACGCTTTAGCGTTCCGGCAGGATAGTGACAGGAGGGCTGGCGTGGCCAGGCTGGAACAGGCAGAGGCACAGGACGGCACAGGAGACCGCACGGAGGATGGGCGGTTTGTCCGGCTGGACGCGGGCGACGGATCCGGCGTGGTTCCGCGCCCCGGACAGGTGGCGCTGGTGGACGGCGCGCTGGTGCCGATGATGACCTTCGACCTGCCACCCCGCCTGCGCGGACAGGCGCGCGAAGACGTGGCCCGGCGGCAGCTGCGCGACCGGCTGGGCACGGGCGGCGCCGGTCTGGAACTGCTTCCCTGTCCCGGAACGGGCCATCCCGACCAGTGGCAGCGGGCGCTGGTGGCCGAGACCGGCGACATCGCCACATGGCGCGCGGCGGCGGGGCCGGGCGCACGGGCGGTGCTGCCGGATTACCTGGCCCTGCCCACGGCGCCGGATCTGTGGACCATCTATGGCTCGGGGACGCGCGTGCTGGTGCGGCTTGGCCTGGAAGACGGGTTCAGCGCCGCGCCCGAGGTGGCGCTGGCGATGCTGGAAGCCGCGCTCGAGCCCGGCGACGCCAGCCCGAAGGCAGTGCTGCGGCTGGGGGCCGAGTTGCCCGCGATCGACGCGCTGATTGCGGCGCGCGGGCTGGCGGTGATCCGCGATGCCGGCGGCGCGCGCGCGCTGGAGCTGGAGCCGCCGGTGGTGCTGGGCCATGGCGAGGCCGGCGCCGACCTGCGCCGCGACCCGCAGGCCGCCCGCAACCGGCTGCGCCGCCGGGTGCTGCCCTGGCGCTGGACGGTTCTGGCCGGGATCGCGGCTGTGGCCTTGTGGTCGGCCGCCGAACTGCACGAGATCGGCGTCATCGAAGACCAGACCGCCGCGCTCAGGGCCGAGACCGAGGCGCTGGTGCGCCAGCATTTCCTGCCCACCGGCCCGATCCTCGACGTGCGCGCACAGGTGGCCCGCGCCATGGCGGGCCCGGCGGCCGACACAGAGGCGGCGGCGCTGCGCCCGCTGGCGGTGACGGCGGTGCTGGCGGATGTGGTGGCGGCATCGGGGGCGACCTCGGCCGCGCTGACCTATGCCCGGGGCGACGGGCTGGAACTGACCGTGGGGCTGACGGATTTCTCGGCCGCTGCGCGGCTTGAGGCGGCGCTGACGGCGGCGGGGATGACCGTGACCCGCGAAGCCGCCCATGCCCGCGCCAGCGGCGACGGGGTGCGGGCGGTCTTTGCGATCACAGGAATGGAGGCCACGAGATGACCTCGCGGCTGATCGAGATGCTGCTGCGGCTGGCCCCGCGTGAACGGCTGCTGCTGGCGGCGCTGGTGCTGGTGGTACTGCCCCTGGCGCTGGCGCTGGCCTGGATCGAGCCGCTTGCCGCCCGCCACGCCGCAGCCGAAACCGCGCGCTCCGAGGCGCTGGCGCTGCGGCAATGGGTGGCCGGGCGCGCCGCTGACCACGCCACCCGTGCCCCGGCAACCGCGTCGCACCCGAAAATGCCGCCGATTGGCCTTGGCGGGGTCGAGGAAAGCCTGGTCGCCGCCGGTCTGCGTGACGCGGTGGCCGATCTGGGCGCCGGGGCGGATGGCGGGATCGAACTGCGCTTTGCCGCGGTCGAGTTCACCGCGCTGATGCGCTGGCTGTCGGAAGCAGACCCGCGCTGGGGCTACGAGATCATCGATTTCCGCATCGAGGCCAGCGATACCGAAGGGTTGGTCGAAGCGCTGTTCCGGCTGGAACCGCAGGGGTCCTGACCGGGGTCCTGGGTGGCATCTTGGGGGGTCCTGGCCCTAAAGCGCCGCCAGCTGTACCTTGATCGAGGCCAGCCGCCCCGACAGCGCGCCCAGCGGGTCGAGGTCGGGGTTGGAATTCACCACCTCTGCCATGGCCGATTGTGCCTCGGTCAGAAGCGCCTTGGCGCTGGCGGGATCGCCGGATTGTCGCGCGGCGAGGCCCAGTTCATGCGCCGCCGTACCCGCCACGGCCAGTGCCGCAAGCCGGGCATCGCCGCTTTGTTCCTGTGCCAGTGTGCCGGCACTGACCCGCGCCCCGGCATAATCGCCCGCGCGCAGCTGGGCATGGGCATATTCCAGTTGCAGCCGCGGCGCGGCGCGTCCCGCATTGGGGATCATGCGCTGGTAATGGCGGATGGCGACGTCATAGCGCCCCTCTTCCAGGGCGGTGCGGGCCACGGTGTATTGCTTGCGGAACCCGTCACCCGAAGTGACGCCGCCGGATTCACACGAGGCCAGAAATGTCAGAAAAGCGCCCGCAAACGCGGCGCGTAGAATGAGACCTGCCTTCATAACTCTGCTCTTTTTAAGCGGTTTTTTGTTTTGTAGCTTGGGGTGAAGATATCACAGGTCGGCCTTGTCCGTCCATGAAAAGAGGGTTTGATGCGCCTGGTCGCCTGGATTTTGACAATTGTGTTGCTTGTCGGCGCCGCCCTGTCCGGGGTGCGGCTGTGGCAGGGCATGACCACGCCGCCGCCCGATCTGCCGCCGCTGGCGCTGGCGCCGGGCACCGGTGAGGCGCAGCCCCCTGAGCCGCCATCCCCGCCCCCGTCCTGGCCGCCGCTGTTCGGCCGCTACCAGAAACCCGAACCGCAGCCGCCCGCGCCGCCACCCCCCGCCCCCGAACCGCAACCGCCCCAGCCCCCGCTGCCGCCGCTGGACAGCCTGGGTTACACGGTCACCGGCATGATCCGCACCGGAGACGGGTCCGGTGATGGAACAGGTGGCTCTGTCTGGGCCATGGTCTCGCATCCCACCGGCGCGGTGATCCTGCGCGAGGGCGATCGGCTGGGCGAGGACATGCGCGTCGTGCGCATCGACAATGACGGGGTCTGGCTGGACCGCGGCCGGGGCGACCCCGAGCTTCTGGCGTTTGAGGAATAGCATCGCCTCGGACGCGGACCGTGGCGGCGCTGCTGCATATCGTGCCGCGCGGCAACTCTGGACGTGATCTTTGATGGCGGATGGGCTAGACTTGGCCCAAACAACAATGAGCAGGCCGGCCGATGACCCCGAAAACGGGGCGGGGCGGGCAAGATGGGCAGGCATGATCATGAATGCAATGTCAAGGCTGAGGGCCGCTTTCTGCGTCCTGGTGCTGGCGATTGGATATGGGGCGGTGATGCCGCGTGCGGCGCTGGCGCAGGTCGAATTGAACCTGCGCGACGCCGATTTGCGCAGCTTCGTCGAGATCGTCTCGGAGGCGACCGGCAAACGCTTCGTGCTGGATCCCGGTGTGCGCGGCACGGTGACGGTGCTGGCGCCCGGCGACATGAGCGCCGATGAGCTTTACGAGGTCTTCCTGTCGGTCCTGGAACTGAACCGGCTGACCCTGATCGAGGGCGGCAGCGCGGCGCGGATCGTACCGATGAACGTGGCCCGCGAACTGGCGACGGGCGGGGCGGGTGCCCCGGCGGGCTATGCCACCCGCGTCATCCCGGTGCGCCACGTGCCGATGAGCGAGGTCATTGAGGTGGTGCGCCCGCTTCTGCCCTCCGAGGCGGTGCTGACTCCGGTGCCCGGGTCGAAACTGCTGATCCTGTCGGACCGCGGCCAGAACCACGCCCGTATCGTGTCGCTGATCGAGCGGCTGGACAAGCCGCGCAGCGAACCGATCGAGATGATCCGGCTGCGCAATGCCAATGCCGCCGACGTGCTGCAGGTGGTGCAGTCGATGGACATCATCCCCGAAGGGTCGGCGGTGACGGTGGACAGGCGCTCGAACGCGCTTCTGGTGACGGGATCGGACGCGCTGCGCGAACAGGTGCGGGTTCTGGCGACCCGGCTGGACCGCCAGAACAACAATATGGTCAGCCACGCGATCGGGCTGAACTATGCCGATGCCACCGCCATTGCCGACGTGGTCCTGCGCAGTCTCGGCACTGGCTCCGAGGCCCAGGGCGAAATCCGCATCATCCCCGAGCCGCAGACCAATTCGCTTCTGGTGTCGGCGCCGCAGGACCGTATCAATGACATCCGCCAGATCGTCGCCTACCTGGACCGCCGCCCGACCCAGGTGCTGGTCGAGGCGGTGATCTTCGAGATGACGGTCGAAGGGTTTTCCGATCTCTCGACCCAGTTCGCCGCGGTGCTGAACGACGCGCTGGTCGGCGGCGTGCAGTTCACCCTGCCCGGACGTACCAGCCTGATCAACCTGGTCTCGGCGGTCGCCAACGGCGTCACGCCCGATCTTGGTCCCGCCGGGGTCATCGGCGGCGGCCGCTACAGCGACGGCAACGGTATCGTCGGGCTGATCACGGCCATTGCCTCGGTCAATTCCTCGCGGCTGCTGTCGACCCCGTCGATCCTGACCCTGAACAACCAGGAAGCCGAGATCGTCGTCGCCCAGAACGTGCCTTTCGTGACCGGCAGCTATACCTCGACCGGCAACAGCAGCAATCCCGAGAACCCGTTTCAGACCATCGAACGCCAGGATGTCGGGCTGACGCTGAACGTGACGCCGCAGATCAATGCCGACCGCACCGTGCGGCTGGTGATCAAGCAGGAAGTGTCGAACCTGACCAACAACACCTCGTCCTCGGGTGGCGAGATCACTGCGCGGCGGGCGCTGAAGACCACCGCGCTGGTGCGCGACGGCAATGTCATCATGCTGGGCGGTCTGCTGGAAAACGGGTCCGGCGCGGTCAACCAGCGGGTGCCGGGCCTGTCGCGGGTGCCGCTGGTGGGCGGGCTGTTCCGCGGCAAGAACACCACCAAGCAGCAGCGCGTGCTGCTGGTGCTGTTGCGCCCGCAGGTGGTCAACAGCGATGCCGAGGCCGCCCGCATCACCCAGACCATGACCCAGAAGGCGCAGGCGACAAGTGCTTCCATTCGGCCGCTGGATGAAGGAGGCTATCCCCGGGCCAGCATGGGCTCTCTGCCCTATGACGGGGCGGACCTGAACCAACCGTTCGATGCCGGATTCATAGATGATGTCGCCCAAAGCCGAAACTTCCCCCCCCTCCCGACGCGGCTCCAGTTCCGCTGAGGCCGCGGACCCGGGCGGGCCGGGGAGCGCGCGTCTGCCCTTTGCCTTTGCCCGCGATCAGCAGGTGGCGCTGGACAGCGGGTATCTGCCACCGCGCCTGATCCTTGGTCCCGGCGCCACCATGCTGGGCCTGCGCGAGGCGCAGCGCCGGGCCGTGGCGCTCTCGGGGGACAAAACCGGCGAGATTGCGGTGGTCCGCGAAAGCCAGGAGGGGTTCGAGACCCTGCTGGCGCGGCTTTATCAGGAAGAGGACGGGGACGCAGGGGGCGACGGGCTGCTGTTCGATCTCGAACAGACCGGCCGACAGGGGCCGCGCGACCTTCTGGAGGATGCCGAGGACGCGCCGGTGATCCAGCTTGTGAACCAGCTGCTGCGCCGCGCGGTGCAGGCCGGCGCCTCGGATCTGCATGTCGAACCACACGAAGGCGGGCTGCGGGTGCGGATGCGGGTCGACGGCTTCCTGCGCCAGGTCATGGACCGGTCCGATGTGCCGGTGCGCCGGGTGGTGTCGCGGCTGAAGGTGATGGCCGGGCTCGACATTGCCGAGACCCGGCTGCCGCAGGACGGGCGTATCCCGCTGAAACATGGCGGGCGGGTGATCGACACGCGGGTTTCGTCCCTGCCGGGGCAATATGGCGAACGGGTGGTGTTGCGGATCCTTGACCGGTCGTCGGGGCTGATGCCGCTGGCCGACCTTGGCCTGTCGACAGAACAGGAGGCGCTTCTGAACCGGCTCTCGGCCCTGCCCAACGGCATTATCCTGGCCACCGGGCCAACCGGGTCGGGCAAGACCACCACGCTTTATTCCCTGTTGCAGCTCGCCAACCGTTCCGAGCGCAATATCGTCACCGTCGAGGACCCGATCGAATATGACCTGCCCGGCATCGGCCAGTCCCAGGTCAACCCCGAGATCGGCATGACCTTCGCCGCCGGCCTGCGCGCCACGCTGCGCCAGGACCCGGACGTGATCCTGGTCGGCGAGATCCGCGACGGCGAGACCGCCAGCGTCGCGGGGCAGGCGGCGATGACCGGGCACCTGGTGTTTTCCTCGCTGCACGCCAACGGCTCGGTTGGCGCGGTGGTGCGGCTGCGCGACCTCGGGGTCGAGGATTACCTGATCGCCGCCACCCTGCGCGGGGTGATCGCGCAGCGGCTTTTGCGGCGGCTCTGCCCCGACTGCCGGACCGCGCGGGCGCCGGATGCGGATGAGGCGGCGCTGTTTCAGCGCCACCGTCTGGCGGTGCCGCCGGAACTCCATGATGCCGGTCAGGATGCGGGCTGCCCCCGCTGCGACGGGGTCGGCTATGCCGGGCGGGTCGGCATCTTCGAGATGGTCGAGGTCGGCGAACGGCTGCGCGTCGCCATCGACCGCGGCGCAAGCGAGGCCGAGATGAAGGACATCGCGCTGGCCGCCACCGAGACGCTGACCGGGCAGGGGTTGATGCAGGTCGCGCGGGGTCGCACCAGCCTGGCCGAGGTGCAGCGTGTGGTGGGGGACATGGTATGATGCGTCCCGCAACCGGTCAGGAGCGCGCCGCGTGAAAGCCTATCGCTATACCGCCTATACCGACAGCGGCCGGATGCGGCGCGGCGCGGTGGTGGCCGAGACCGAGGCCGCGGCCACGGCAGAGCTTGCGGCGCGCGGGCTGTTCGTGTCGGAACTGGACGAGAAACCGCCCCGCCCGGCGCGCTGGCGGCGCGGGGCGCTGAACCGCGACCTGCAAATGGTGATGACCCGGCAGCTCGCGGTGCTTCTGGGCGCGGAACTGCCCGCAGATGATGCGCTCGAGGCGGTGCGGCTGGGCGGCGACAATGCGCTGGAAACCGTGGCGGCGCGGGCGCGGGCGGCGCTTCTGGACGGGGCGCCCTTGTCGGCGGCGCTTGAGGGCAGCGGCGCCGGTTTCCCACCCTATTACATCGCCGCGCTCAGGGCCGGCGAGGATGCTGGCGACCTGGCGGCGGTGTTTTCCGAACTGGCCGACCATCTTGAAACCATCGGTTCCGACCGCGCCCAGATCGGCGCGGCGCTGGTCTATCCCGCCTTTGTCGCGGCGGTGTCGTTCCTGGTTGCGGGTATCCTGATGACCACGGTCGCGCCCGAGATCGTGGCAATGTTCGAACTGACCGGACGGCCCCTGCCAGAGCTGACCCGCGTGGTGATGGCGGCCAGCGACTGGATCCGCAACCACGCGGTTCTGTTGTCGGGGTTCTTTGTGGTGCTGGTTCTGCTGATGGTCCTGGCCGCGCGCGTCCCCCCGTGGCGGCGGGCGAGCGATCAGGCATTGTTGCGCCTGCCCCTTGTCGGGCGGCTGATGTCGCTGGGTGCGGCGGTGCAATACATGCGCACCCTGGCGCTGGTCCTGGGCAGCCGCCACGCGGTGATCACCGCCGCTCAGAGCGCCGCCGAGGTGCTGACCGTGCCGCGCCTGCGCACCGAGGGGGACGCGGTGGTGACTGCGCTTGGCCAGGGGGAAAGCCTGACCGACGCGCTGAACCACATGTCGATCATCCCGCCGGTGGCGCGCCAGCTGATCGGCGCGGGCGAGACCTCGGTCCGGCTGGCGCCGATGACCGCGCGGGCGGCGGACATGGTGGAAAACAGCCTGTCGCTGGAACGCAAGCGCATCGCCGCGCTCCTGGAACCGATGCTGATGATGGTGGTCGGGGGGTTCGTGCTGCTGATCGTGTTGGCGGTGCTTCTGCCGATCTTCGACCTGCAGGCGGTGGTGGCGGGCTGACCGGGGGCCATCAGATGGGCCGCGGCACCATAGAAGCCGTCACACTTGGGCATGCACTCATCGCTGAAATAGTTCCGTTTGATCTCACGGTGGATCGTGGCTTTCGAGCACTTTGGCACACGCGCTATCTCGCGAACAGGGACCATTGCATGTCGCCAGCGTTCAAATCTGCGACGTTCCTCAATGCTCAGTTGCGTGTAAACAGCTCCCATGGCACAATCTCCTCATTAGATAACTCATTGTTTTCCAATAGGAGTCGCACTTCAGGGTAGCGCGCTCCGGCCACAAATTTTTCTGCACATAATTTGTATTATGTTAAAAGAAGTTTGTGAAAGGTCGTGCTGGCAGTTTGTTTGGGGTGCCCCTAGATTTGTAGACGCTTTGCTTGGCAATTTTGGAAGCAAAGGACGATGCAGATGTCAGGGCAAATTCGCTACTCGGATGAGTTTAAGATTGACGCAGTGGCGCAGGTCACGGAGCGGGGTTATTCGGTCAAGGAGGTGGCGGAGCGGCTCGGGATCAGCACCAAATCTCTGTACACTTGGCTGGCGAAGTTCTCGAAGCTACAAAGGCAGACTTGCAAACTTACAAGTCGAGTTTTCACAATAGTAACCAATTTCGCAAATAGCCGATGAAAAACGGCCACCTTTGTGAGTATGGTTCCCACTGTGGAGGGAGTCATGTTCTTTGGCATTTTGTTACTGTTGGGCGGCGCGGCTTTTGCTGGTTCGTTAGCTTTTGATGGATTCTCCGAACAAGATTCAGACGAATCGAATAACCCGGAAGACGAGGAAGATCATGATGCAGGCAATCCAAGCCCGACCGAAATAGAGCCAAGCATACTTGATGTCCTTTTTCCCTCAGAGCCCGGGGTTCAACTAGATGCCGATCAGCAAATTGAAGTTGGAAGCGTTGTTGAAGTCACCATTTCGGACGAAAAGATTGAAAACCTTCCAGGGCCATTGTCGGATTGGGTTGTCGAATCTGACGTGGAACGTGTGACGGCAGGAGAGGAAGACCAGGTCAGTTTTGAGTTTCCTGAGGGAACCGAAGGTTCTCTGATAATTGTTCCGGCCAATTACATCGAAGTGCAAGACGACGCGATCGGCGACGCGGAAAATACCCACACCGGCTTCAACTTGTACTTTGCTGCAGAGGGAGATGAGTGGCCAGAGGGCTACAAGTGGTCCGAACAAGGAGCTTCCCTCTACAATACTACTGATATGCCAGACCGAGAGGAAGATTTTGGGAGCATTAGGCTAATTTCTCGAATTGAAACGGGATCATTCGGAACAGAAATGGATGCTAATGGCGAAGTGCAGTTTATCTATGACTTCCGCCTGGGAATTCCGGAGATCGAAAGCAATATCGACATTGTCAGAGTTTAGAAATTTCATCAAATTCAAGCTGCGCGAATTGGATGATATTTGTGCATATTTCCAAAAATATTTTCGCCCCTATTTCAAGATGTAGTACTAGCTATATATTTTGGGGTGCTGTGCGCAACCTCCCATCTAAGAATTGCTGAATTAGCACAAATTCAGGGAAAACTTGAACTATATACATAATCTAAAAGCTGCGCACAAAATTTTCTCACAAGTTTTGAGATGGCAAGATTTTCAAAAAAAACTTCATAATATTCAGCGTTTAGCCTCATTTTCCTCCAATATTGGATGATTTGAGCGCGAATTATCACGCCATCATTTGGGGTGAGGACTTCGGCATGCCTAGCTATACCATTGTAGATAACAATAATTATTCTACAGAACAAATTGGTATCGAAATGTTTGGCGCGAATTTCGTCACAACATACGACTATGAGTTTTCCGAAGATGATAACCTAAATGAGGTTTTGGAAGCTCTTGGTGTAAGTACTTTTCGATTTCCGGGAGGCGGAGTGACTGAAGGGGAGTTCGCAGAGGCATCGTTCCTAACCGGGAACTGGTCCGCCGAATCAATGGAGTGGAACGGCGAGGCGCGAACGCTAACTCCTCTTGCGGATTTCTTTGCAACTGCCGGTCAAGTAAATGCCGATGTTCAACTAGTTATCCCTACTCGAATAGCATTTTTGAAATCAGCTGGTCAGGCGCTTGCTGAGGGCAATTACGGAGGCCGAAACGAGTTGGATCCCCAGTACTTCGACCTGTTGCGGGATTTCGTTGACCAGGCACTTGAAGAGGCCGAGGCGAACGGAATTGAAGTTACGCGCTTCGAGATCGGAAACGAATTCTGGTTAGGAGGGGAAATGTCAGCTGCTGAGTATGGCTTTGTGGCGGCAGAGATAGCGAACTTTCTGGACCATGAGTATCCTGGGGTTGAAATCATCGTTCAGGTTGTCGCGAGAACAGGAACGTTCAGTCCTGTTGAGGCTCGCGAAGTATTTTTGGAACCGGATGGATCAGGAGACTTCATCATACACCAAGCCTCGTCTTTTGATGGAGTTCCTCCTTCTGATTGGATTGTTGCGACAATGCCGCCAAACGGCAACACGATAACCCAGACACGCTCAATTGCTGATGCGATTCTGGCCAACCCACCAGCTTCAAACGTTATCGACGGTGTGGTTGAACATGTTTACTTTGATGGCGGATTTGATGGCGTGGATGGCCAGCGTGATTTTGCGCTGGCATCGATTTTCGACCATTTTTGCAGCAGAATTGGCAGAACCAATCTCGACTACTTTGTGACCGAATGGTCTCCGAGGAATCCTCGCCATACCGATGGGGCTGACAATCTTGGGAACGCCAACGGGCTTCAATATGCTCACATGACGGTCGAGGTCTTTTTTGAGTTGGTTTCAAACGGAATTGACGGTGCAAACTTTTGGCCAATGACTTTCGCCAACCCGAATACGGAAAGTCGAACATTGATTGATAGCGTGGATGGTGAGTTGACGTTTGGTGGTGTGGCATTCGCCTGGTTGTCGAGGGCGACGGTTGGAATGTCCGCTATCGCAGATTTTGAGGTGCAAGGCGAGTTGTCCGTGCATGCCTTTGGAGATGATGATGGTGTGGCAATTTTTGTTGGTGATCGAGACGGTGAGGCCAATACCGGTTCGAATGAAATTACTCTGAATTTGGAGGGTTTAGGGGTCAGCAACTTCTATTTTGTCACGATATCCGGCCTTACTTCTGAAAATGGAGTACATGACGAGAATTCAGCGAACGCTGTTGTGGCGAACTCAGGTGGCTATATGGCAAACGGTGATTTGTCTTTTGAGTTAGGTGCTTGGGAACTGGCGTTGGTTGATATTCAACTTGTTTCGAACGAAGACGACCAACTCCACGGGTCGAATTTGAACGATGTTATCCGCGGAATGGGAGGAAACGACTGGATCAATGGGCTCGGCGGAGACGACTCAATTGAAGGCAAGCAGGGCAACGACACTTTGCGTGGTAGCGAAGGCGACGACACTCTAAAGGGGGGCTGGGGCGAAGATATTCTGTACGGAGGAACCGGGAATGATTGTCTAGAAGGCAGTCATGGCCAGGACGAGCTTCACGGTGGAATCGGAAACGATGTGCTTCGTGGGGATGATGGAAACGATGTCCTTCTTGGCGGTGATGGAAATGACACAATCTATTCGGGCGAGGGATCTGATCATGTGCTTGGTGGCGACGGGAGTGATTTGATTTTTGTTCGGACAAGTGAAGTGGCTGAGCTTGGTTGGAGCGGACTGAACGTTAACGGAAACGGTCAAGTTGGTACAATGCGCTATGTAAGTATAGACGGAATGAACAGGTACTCCGATGTAGTTGATGGTGGCAGCGGAATCGATACACTCGTCTTGAGTGATCAAAACGATGCATACTTTTTGCAAGACGACTTTGCGGACATGCCGGACGGCGTCGATACAGAACTAAGCCCTTGGGGAAATGAGAGTCCTGCACGTTTCCGGAATATAGAAATAATAGATGCGCGTGGCGGAAACGACCTGGTGGACATGACCAGCCACATGTTTGTTAGTGGTGGCGTAACTGTCCTTGGCGGCAATGGAAATGATACGATTTGGGGGTCGGCTTCCAGTGAGAGATTGGAAGGGGAGGCTGGCGATGACATTATTTTTGGAGGAGCAGGGGCCGACACTCTAGTAGGTGGATCGGGCGCTGACGTTTTTGAATTCACATCCACGTCTTCCCAATCTCGCTTGGAAGACTTTTCTATCTCTGAAGGAGATAGTTTGATTTTCTATTCTCAACCAACCGTGCTGTTTGACGCGTTGACCCTGAGACTACATGGGCAGAATCTTCAGATTGACTTCAGCAGCGATTTTGAAGACGGAGTAACCAACACGTTATCCATAGAACTTTCGGTTGAATCGCTTGCGTCAATACAAAGCGTGGGCTTGAGTGCTCTGGATTTTGAAATTTTGGCCTAAATTTAATCGTTTTGTAACCAATTTTTGCCAATCTGAACGGGTTGAGCAGCACTAAACTTATCAACTGAAAACCAAAACTGAAACTGAAACTTGTAATCCCCTCGGCTAGGGCCGCCGGTCCCTTCCGAGCTGTGATGACACCCGTCTAGTTTCCGTGACAAGCCTTTGGAGGCAGACGCGGATTTGGCCAACGGATTGAAGGAAATTGAACAGTTGTTTGCGGATTCCAGTATGGTCACAGACCCCCGCGATCAAGTTGTCTTTGTGAGCGAGATTGCTGAAGCGCTGGGCATGACACGCGACAGAGTTTGCGATTTGATACGCCAAGGGGAATTGGTTCCGGACATCACGATTCATCGAGGAAGATATGAAACACCATACTTTGTGTCGGTGTTTTGCCTGTTTGGATTTGCCTTGAAGTCCCTCGTGGCTACCTGTGCCAGCCAAGTCGAGATTGTAGAGGAAATTTTGGACGAAATGGCCTTCGAATTGGACCATGCTACCGAACTGTTGCCGACATCCCTCCACCTTGACCTGCATTGGTGGCTATATCGTGTTTCAGCAGACGCAATGCGGGAAGTTATTGATTGGTCGGAATTTCAAAATGCATCCACCATCTCGTTGTTCAGATCCGCGTTCAAAGGGTTTGTTCTTCGTGCGGCAAAAACCAAATGCCCGGATGCGGAAATTTTCCACATTGAACCTTTCAGCCGTTCTGAACGTTTGCTCTCGCTTTCCAGGCACGATCCCATCGCACCCGCGACGAATTATCGGAGTCCGCCCTTCTGTGGAGATCCACAGTGTTGCTGACGCAGCAAACAGAGGTCTGAACAACACGGGATCGCTTCTCTTTTCAGGCTGTTCGCGTTTTCCGAGGTGTAGGAAATGTATTTGCCGGTTGGCTGCCGAGCACGGCGAACAGAAGACAGTTATGATCGACGCGACCTACCTGAAGGCCCACCGAACAGCGACCAGCATGGGCGTAAAAAAGGGGGGCGTGGACGCCTGATCGGTCGGACCAAGGGCGGCATGAACACGAAGCTGCACGCCATCTGCGACAGCCGCGGGCGTCCTCTGAACCTCTTTGTGACTGCCGGTCAAGTCAGCGACTACATCGGCGCGCGGGCATTGCTGAGCAGCCTGCCGGATGTCGATTGGCTCCTCGAGGACCGCGGCTATGACGCCGACTGGTTCAGAGAAGCGTTGAAAGACAAGGGTTACGCGCGTGTATCCACGGCCGCAAGCAGCGCAAGAAAACTGTGAAATACGACAAGCGCCGCTACAAACGCCGGAACCGGATCGAGATCATGTTCTGCAGGCTCAAGGATTGGCGGCGCGTGGCAACCCGATACGACCGCTGCCCAAAGGTCTTCCTCTCAGCCATCGCGCTCGCAGCCGTCGTCATCTACTGGTTATGGATCCTGACCCTAGCCTCAATCCGGTCCAAGCCCAATCTTCATTCTTTTTAAACTGAGTTTAACCGCGCGCGGTTAGCAAGGCTCTCGAGCCAAAGCTCTGTATTAACAACAAATGGATAGAAAAATGACCTACACCACTGACTCCGACTTCCTGCAAGAGATCTTGGACCGCCAATCTGATGCGGCCGAAGTTTCGCACCTGCGCCCCACCGACCCTTCCCGCCCCCAAAATCCTGAGGGTGTTCAATCCAGCATTTTCGAAATTGACGGCGTTGAAGAGCTGTTTATTGACGACCTTCCCAAGGCACCGCAGGTCAAGTCTGTTGATGCAATCAAGGCCGATCTGGAAACGGGTGCGATCACCAAATACGAGGCACTGATTTCGGTCTTGTTTTCAACGTTATATCACCCCGATCAGACCGCGCTGTCCTTCACGCGCGAAGATCTCGTGGCGGCTGCGAACAATCTCGGCGTGTCGCCGCCTTCGAATATTGGAGATGTGCTTTACGCCTATCGACACCGTGCCCCGCTACCGGCGTGGATCCAGGCTACTGCGACCGAAGGAAAGGCCTGGTCAATTGAACCAGCAGGTCGCGGACAGTACGTAATGGCGCAAAGCGCTCCGCTTTGGATCGAGGCACCAGACGACATCGAGATGTCCTGGCTGGAAGATCCGACGCCTGGTACCGCCCGGGAATTCGGACTGGAGGGCACCGCGCTGCTGGAGGCCATTTTGCGCTCAGGCGACGTGCTGAGCGACTTTCTGCAACTCGACATGTATCACTTACAGAGTCAGGTACGGACACATATCGCCAGTTTTGGCCAGGTCGAAATCGGGATGAGTTTTGTGGGTGCCGACACTGAGACATCCGTCGCGGTTGCGGTTCAGCTGTGCGGCCAGGGTGGTGCAGTGAGCCTTGCAAAGATGGGCCAATATGACGCGTATTTGCAGTCCCGCTTTTTCGGGCACACGAGCAGGCAGGTGATCGCGCAGCTCATCGGTCCCCACAAAGTCCATCTGATGGATGTCGACCTCTCGGATGGTGAGCCAATAGTGCGCCAACACCACCTCTATAATCTGGTCTGAGAATTCTCAGCCGTAATCAAATGAATAGCCCGCCGAATGTCGGCGGGCTTTTTGCGTTCATCAGGGGAAAGATTAAATCGTTGGCAGGGTTCGGTCCATTCGCATCGAAATCGCCAACTGCGCATGTGTCTTTTCAGACCGTACCTTCCACCTTCAAAGGCCTGACCAGCGTCTGACGCACATAATAGTTAAGACACCATAAACACCGAGGTTTGGTTACCTCGCATTTTAATCCCCACGAAACCGCCTCCGGTCAAACCAGCCTCACGGGCAATTCCGCCCGCAAGAATGACGAGGCGAAGGTCATGCTGAAACGGTTGGAGAAAGCTCCTCTGGATACAGCGATCCGCAAGCCTCGCGGGAGCCGAGGCATTGGAACACAAACACAGCTTTTTACCTGACGAGCAACAAAACACCCCATTGAACGCGCGGATCACGGTTCTGCGCTCGACTGAAGGGAAACACCTTTCAAAGAAGATCTATCCAGATCAAGTCGCCCCTTATGACCGGGCAACTTTTTTCGAGCCCAAGTCGGTTGTCATTGGCGGTTTTGATGATCTGGTCACTTTGCTGCGCGCACTTGAACAAAGGACCGACAGCATTGTTGTTCAGGGCAGCGTCACCGACGACGCCCGTTCCCAATCCGTCATCCGTCGGCTGATCCATGACAAGCCCGATGCCAAAGCGACGCTGGTCGATGCCGGGTCAAACCTGCTGAATTTTGACATCGATGACCTCGAGTTTCCCGACACGTTGGGCTGGCATGATCCGACATCGCTGGCGCAATGGGTTTGGGATGGCATTGTCGAACGTCTGCCCGATCTGAGGGGCGCCAATGTCTTTTGGCAGGCCTCGAGTCGGGCGGGTACAGCCGGTGTGGCACATCTGGCGAAGTTTCATTTTTGGTGCTTGTCCAGCAGAACGCTCCGCGCCGATGAGCGCAAAGAGATCTATTTGAAAACTGGTGCTGACGAGAGCCTCGCCGGAGCCGCGCAGCCACACTACATCGCGCGCCCGGCATTCATTAATGTCGTCGATCCGCTTGCTGGCTTGCCGCGATCAGGTGTTTTTGAGGGTGGTCAAGACTGGGCAGAGATTTCTCCACCGGCGGTGGTGCAGAAGAAATCTGATAAACAGAACCATCCCTCACCGCGCCCAACACCACGTACACCCGCGCCCACGCGTCTTTCCACTTCCACGAGCCAATTTGGCCGGAAGGCATTACGTGCTGCCGAACGGAAGATTCTGGCCGCAGCCCAACGGAACACCACGATCTACACGCAATCCTATTACATCGGTGGCCTCGTCGCCGGCGGAGTGGTGGCGCTTTCAGACGCTGAAGATGTTTTGCTGCGGGCCGGTGAAGCGTCTGGCCACAGGCGATATGCGCAGGCGGTTGAGAATGGCCTTGCGGCAGGTCAGCTGCGTCCGATTTCAATTTCTGAACACCCTTCAGAGATCTCGCCTTTTCACGATGCACCAAGCGAGCGCCGCGCTGACGCCATTCAGCGTCATGGCGACATCATCCGGGACTGGGGTCGCAGAGCCATCGCTTATGCAAGAGCTGCTAAGGCTGCCATGGAAGGTCACTTGCCATCGGATTTGGAGGCAGCAGATGGGGTGGAACCCCCTACCCTCTCATGTCCGCGGGAAATGCTGACGGGAGCACAAGGCGTCGGTAAAACAGCCGCTCTGGTGGGTCGCAATGGCCGGTCCGATGTGCTGCACGATGCGACCGGCCTTGTTACGCTGATGCTCTTGCCCGGCCATGCCAAAGTCGCTGAGGCGTGTGAGGATTTCCAGCGCAATGCGGACGATGATGCCCCCAAAGCCATCATTCTGCGCGGAAGAGGTCAGGAGGATCCGAACCAGCCCGGCCAGCAGATGTGCCGGGTGACCGGATTGGCGGCAAAGCTGTCTCGACAAGGCCTGTCCGTGCGTGGCCATCTCTGCACCAAATGTCCTTTTCGTCAGACTTGCGGCTATCTGCACCAGGAAAAGCAAATCAAGAGGTCGGCTGCATCATCACAAGGCGCCGTCATCTTTGCACCGCATGACTATGCTCACTATCCCTTGCCAGGTCAGGTTCGGCCCGATCAGGTGGTCTTTGATGAACGTCCTCGGGATCTTGGCGTGGAGATCATCGATCTCGATCCATCCGTTCTGCGGGAAGATCTGGAGTATCACGGTGAGCCTTGGCTGCGGTCGCCGAGCAAAGCAGAAGAGGCGCGCCTGGAGGCCCTGTTCTATCAGTTTTCTGCTATCCGACCGCTACAGCAAGCCATACTCGCAGCTATTCAGGACGATCCGGATCGACTGCTGCACGGCCTCCGATGTCGGGACGTGTCAAAAGACCTGATCGAGACAGCACTGGAAGGTCTTGACTGCTTCCAGCCATGGGATGTCTCGAGCACTGTGCATGCGGCTTGCAAAAGAGCCACGGCCCATGCATCCGCACAAAGTGCATCCAAGGCCCTCGCGGCAGCGCAGCATCAACTGTCGCTCTTGCCTGATAGCAATCTCAAGAAACTGCAAATTCTGTTCGAGGCGCTACTTCTCCAGATTGACCGGGATAGCGACGCAGCGGAGGGGATTGAGATTGAAGACACCAATGGCGAGGGCTGCGTGATCTATGTCAGCCGCATAAGGCCCATTGTTCATGGAGAGCAAACACCACTCCTTCATCTCGACGGTACGGGAGAAATCGAGATTGCCCGGGCTTTGTTTGGATCTGATCTGATTCATCATCACGTGCCGGTCGAGCGTAATGCCTGCTTCACCCAAATTGTTGGAACCCAGTTTTCCAAGTCCCGGATCTGTGGGCATTCAAGTCGCGTGATCGCGGACGAAGATGCAAATGAGGATACAAATCGCTTTCGTCGCTATGTCCGCGAGGTCGTCGGAAGGATTCCTGAGGCTGCGGTTTTTGCATGCCGCCCGGTGCTGGAAGCGCTTGGTTTGGATGGCGAAGAGCGTGCCGGGCATTTTGGCAATCTGCGCGGCCGCAACACCTGGGAGGAGTATCCTTCAGCGATCATTATCGGACGAGAGCAACCATCGCCGCGGGATGTCGAGCGGATCGCCCGCGCCTTTGCCGCGCAGGCCGGTGACACGCTCAAGCCATCTGAGTATGTTCCGACCTGGCGCGGCATTCGCACGCGAGATGGCGCTGTTCCGCTTGAAGTCATGACACATCCCGATCCCTGGGCAGACCGCGTATTGCGTCAGATTCGTGAGGCAGAAATCGAGCAAGCGGTCGACCGGATCAGATTGATCCACAACACATCACCAAAAACAGTCTATCTCCTGTCGCCTGTCGCAATCGACGCGACGATTGACCAGGTTGTTACGTGGAAAGATTTCAAGAATGGGGGAACGCGCATCGAGCGGGCTATCCACAAGTATCGCTTTCTGCCGCTCTCGGTGCGGGAAAGATCACGCGTCATGCCCGACCTCTGGCCCAATCCCGAGCTGTCCCGCAAAGATGGCGAGGCGGTGAGGCTATTGTCAGATCAGGCTGAAGGAAAAGATCTATTAGACGAATGTGACACTAAGCCATTGGGGCGGGTCAGGTACAAGCGCGTGACACAACCAGGGAAGCGCGAGGCCAAACAGGAGGCGGTGATCTTTGTCTCAGCTGAAACCGCGCGGGAGATGATTGAGAAGACGGTCGGAGAGCTGGCATTATTCGAAGTTCTGACAGAGAGGGCTTGAGGCGCCTAAACCGACCGCGTCTTCAGGGCAGGTTTCAGCGCATTGGAGGCTGGCAGAGCAGATCCCTGAAAAATCAAAGGTGGAAATACAAGCGTTGATTGTTCTAAATCGACCGCGGCGCTCAAGAAAACAACAGCCCTCTTGCGTACCGTCATTTTGCCAACAATGAAACTTTCAACTTATTCGGGATTGTCAACACTAATTCAATATTTTCAACAGCTTAAGTGATTTTTCTGTTGACCGCAATGTGGCGATCCTTTATCAATCGCATCAAGGACTGTGTAGCGCCGAATGTAGAGAAGCTTGCTTCTCTTCCCCACAAGAGTGGGGATAGCCCAACATTCGCTCTAAAGTTGTTGAAATTTTTCGTGTTCTTGCGTTTGTAAGAGTTCCCGAAGAAGATCAAGAGCGCGCGGTCCGGCCCCGCGAATGTGGGGATACTTGGAAGGGCCCTTCGCCGTGTGCGGGGGGCTCTTTCTTCATTTGGTCACACCTTGAACCGAGTTGAACCCAAGGTTTCACCTGAGTAGTTCGATAAAATCAATTTGCATTGTCTCAGATTGAATTGTCCGCCGTTGAGTTCGTGACTGTCCGCCAAAACCTGAAGCCGAAATCACAATTCGATCCTGGTGTTGCACCCGTACAACGCTGAATTTTGCCGTGACGTAGCGCACAGGCGGCTTTGACAGCGCAAAATCTGTGGGGCTCACCCCCCCTCCCCTCCGTTACCCGAACTTCAAAATTCTAAGAATCGTCGTTATCAGTCTTCAGATGCGCGCGCCGGTCTAAAAATCGCGCGAGCATCGGTCCTTCCGCGTATTTTTTAGACAAAAAAGTCTTCAGATCTAATCTGCTGACGTGAAGACGGCGATTTCGGGAAATGAAGACAAAAAATTAGAGCGTTCTGACACCGATCTCTGCACAGACCCAAATTCATCCTTTAGAAATATTTTTCCATTTAACCTATTGACAATAAACAATATTAAATGTTACACGTGTTATCTATCACAAAGGATGATCACAATGATCAAGCATATTCAGCATCTGTTTCATCGTCTCCATGAGGTCGCCGTGATGGTCTATGTCACCAAATTCGTGACCGAGATCGTCACAGCCGGCTTCATCGCGTAAGGAGCACCAGGATGATCCTGTTTGTGATCCAAATAACGGGGGCGGCTACGCCCTGACCCACTTCCTAGGAAGCGATGTACTTGCGGGCGTGTCCGCAGTCTTCAAATGTCTTTTCTCAAAAACCAAATTTAATTGCCGCCTGATTGTTCTGGGTCAGAGTTGGCGCCGCGTGTTGCCCCTACCCTTCAGAACAGTTTCAGCTGCACAGGAATGGATGCATATCCACGTCTTAGTTTTTGCGATTTGAGAGCTTCCAAGGCCTGATTTGCTTCAGATTCAGATCCAAATACGTCTTCGATTGATCGGCCCCCTTGATTTCCAATGCGACCCCATGAGCGATTCAGACACCAATTGCCGAATAGGGTTTTCTGCACATCCAGCTCGTAAAATCGCCTTTGCCGTTTGATGTGGTTGATCTTTTCAAGTCGGATCCGCATTGCGTACCAACCTTTCCTCAAGCTTTCCGACGAGTTCCAAGAGCTTTGACCAGCCAGACCCAGACAAGTTGTCCGAGTAGTCTTTCATCAGACCTTCAACAGCCTTCTCGCATTTCTTTCGTATTCGTTGGCCTTCAGATGTCGGTTTTATAAGACAGCTGCGGCCATCATCCGGGTCATCATGCCGGCTGACAAAGCCATCGCGCTGCAACCTGTTGAGGGTGTTGACCACGGTCGACTGATCAAGGCTTAGAGCAGACGATATTCGCCGGGGTGGCAGCGGCCCTTCAGTGTCCAGGAGAGCAACAATCGAATATTGGGCAGGTGTCATTCGGTGTGGGCGAAGGGCATCCGCGAGATCGCGGGAGATCTGTCGGTGCAGCCTGGGCAGCAGTTCCAGTAGCACCTCGCGGCAAATTTTAGCGTTGTTCTTATTGTCCGCCATCCCCTGCCCTCTACAGACCGATACGTATATCTATTTAATGGCTTGCAATAGATTAATTGTCAAGATAGATTGAATGCCATTGAAATGAGTGGTGAACAATGACCTTCACAAGACGGAATCCTGGAGCGGCAGACCAGCACGCGCGAATAGCGATTTGAGATCGCTCTTTTTGCCTGTCGTCGCGCAGGCTCCCAGGAATCTTACTTGTGAAAGGACATCGCCATGTCCGACTCTACTCTTTCCCCGAAACCAGGACTGCCTGACCTGGGCGCATGGTTCACGTCCGCATTGAAATCATTGGCTTCTGACAACTGGCGCGATTCCAAGACACGACGGGCAGACACTGTTGATCAGTATTCAAAAACTTGCAAAGATTGGATCGACGAAGGCCGTCGCGCGGATATCGATCAGACGCTTACGTTGATCCAGCTTTGCAGTGTGCTGCCAAAGGGTCGTGGTGCCCTCGTCGACAGGCTGTTTGCGCGATACTCTGTCACGCTCATCGAAACGAGCAGCGAAGAGACCGTTTCAGCATGTGGCTGTGCTCTCGATGCCGGTTTGGTTGCGGCGATCACCAAAGAGCACAAGGGTTTGCCATCGCCAAATGTTATTTCGGATGACCCTCAAAAGAGCAGCGTTTGGTCAAGCGGCCGATTTGAAGAAAACATCTATATTTCGCTGCAAAGTGAGACGCCACTGATCGTGGTGGCTGCTGACCTTGCCCAGATTCCTGACGCCGCGAAAGCAGCCTCTACGCTGACGGTCTCCCTCCCCCGGCTTGATGTTGACCAGATCTGTCATCTCTATACGTGCTTGAAGAGCCCGGTTTGGCAGCATCAGCTTCACGCGCTGCGACGCCGTATTCCTGCTGATCTCTCTTTGTCCCATGTCTCAATGAGCGATCTGGCAGTAGCCATGCGCCAGACTTCACCGACGGCTGTGGCACACCACCTGTGTCGCAGCGCGGGGGAAAAGAAAAGTGCGACCGACAATCCGATGGCTTTGGACGATGTCAAAGGATTGGGCGAGACACGCGGGATGCTGGAACAATGCGCCAGGGACATCGCGAGCTGGCGTGCTGGCGATCTCGAATGGGGTGCGATTCCGCACGGGCTGTTGCTCAGTGGGCCACCTGGCACCGGCAAAACATACTGTGCAGAGCGTTTTGCCAGCGCGGCGGGTGCGCATTTCGTGCCGACAAGCTATTCAGATTGGCAAAAGCACGGCCACATGGGCCAGATGCTTGCGGCGATGCGGAAGGATTTCCAGGACGCACAGGATAATGCTCCAAGTATCCTTTTCATCGACGAGATCGACTCTTTTGGCGACCGCGCGACGGTGACAGGTGACAATGCCGAGTATGTACGAGCCGTGGTCAATGGACTGCTTGAAATGTTGGATGGCAGCCAAAAAACGGAAGGCGTTTTTGTGGTTGCCGCGTGCAATCATGTCGACAAGCTCGATTCTGCGCTTGTGCGATCCGGGCGATTTGATCTCAAAGTGAAGCTTCCCCTGCCCGACAAAGCGGCGCTACAGGGGATTCTCAGAGATCACCTGCCGACAGAACTCGGGCGCCTCGATCTTGGGGAATACGCCGCTCGGCTGGTGGGGCAAAGTGGAGCCGATGTGGCCGCGACGGTTCGGCTTGCACATTCCCATGCGCGCCGACACGCCCGGACATTGACAGAAGCTGACCTGAACGCAGCGATTTCCGAAACGGCGCCGTCAATCGATACGTCAAACCTGACGCGGGTTGCGATTCATGAAGCGGGCCACGCGTTGGTAGGGTACTCGCTTGGGAGGGGTCTCCCTCAGCGGATGCGCGTCGGACCCGCAGGCGGCCAGGTGATTTTCGATCCAATCTCCCCCTGCCCTACTCTTTCGGATCTCAATACAGAGTTGGCTACACTTTTGGCTGGACGCGTTGCGGAAGAAATGCTGGTCGGAGATCCCTCTGCCGGGGCCGGAGGCAGCGAAGACAGCGATTTGGCCCGGGCGACATTGCTGGCCGCCAGGATCGAGGTTAGCTTCGGGCTTGGCGGCGGCAGCCTTGTCTGGCGGGATGTGAGTGCGGCCAACCTTCCGCTGGTTCTGGCTGACAAAGCTGTCGCTAATCGGATCGAGCAGCATATCCAATCCGCGCATGCCCAGGCCGCGGAAATCGTTCGGTGCAAAGAAAGTGAGATCCGACAGCTTTCGGATGCGCTTGTCGAGGAGCGTGAACTGACAAGCTCCGACATCGCCGTGTTTCTTGGTAGTGGGGAAAAAGTGGAGGTCGACGCCCGCCCGACGTCTGGTCCAGCCTCAGCATTATCACCGCATGCCGAGGCCTCATGAGCCCAACCCGCCCAACTTCAACTGAACTATCTACGCGGGAGAAATCGAATGGCGAACTGGTTCATGAGCGACCTTCATTTTGGACACGCCAATGTCATTGGTTCCTGCCAGAGACCATTTGCGTCCGTGGGAGGCATGGATGCGCATTATCTGAAGATGCTTGAAAGCAGCGTGACCAAACATGACGATTTGTGGATCCTTGGAGATGTCGCGCTTAGGCCGCGCTGGGAGATCGAGAGGACATTGCGGCGATTTTTTGAGCGTGTGCCGGGACGCAAAGGCTGATACTGTGTCACTCCCCTTTGCGGGATTGGAATCGACGGCATTCTGGTGCTGCGCTCCTTTTTGGGCATGTGCAAGATGCCCACCTTGGCTACCAGGATGCGGTAAATGTCTGCGTTGATGTCTGGCATCATCGACTGGTGCAGATCGCGGACATCATGACTCGGGCGAAGAATCTGCCGGTCGCTCCAGATTGAGTGTGTTCCTCCCAGACGACGTATGAAGCAATTTCAGATCGCGCCGGCTGTGAGCTGATCTTCAAACCCCTTGGATAAATCAGGAAGAGTGATCTGCCGGGTCCGGCGAGGCGGGCGGGCGTCGAGCCATCGGTCGGCGCCCAAATCTGTTTCTTCGGCGAGGTACTGCAGAGCCTTTTTGTATGGTGTGAGATCCAGTTCAGGGCGCTCAGATTGGAGAGTCTTGAAAACTGCGCGATTGAATCGCCCGGCAACAACCGGATGGCCCAGGCGCAACTCGGCAATACGGGCGACCTTTTCGTCGCGTAGCTTCGTGAACTTGTTATCTAGAACACGACAGGTGAAAGGGTCGACCTCCGGCAACGCGACGTGCCAATGACGATCCGCGGCGCCCTCCCCCACCCTGCATTTCTGATGCTCGGCGATGCAAATTTGGGCGCGGGCATCTGTGGACAGTTGATACTCGCGGGCGAACTCATCCAGAACCAAACGGAGCTCTCCGTGGCAAGTTTCGATTTCTGGAGCAATTATGACATGATGAACCGAGAAAACTGCCCCAGCGATACGCGAGCTCACCCCCATCATCTCTATGTCCAGCGCTCCGCCTCGGATCCATTTCACCGTGTCATTGTCGCCCTGGGTACCAAAGTAGTTTGCGATCTGCTTGGTGCGGTTTGTGGGGACGCGGCTGGATTTAATGATCATATGCTATCTCCGATCAGTTGCGATTTGATGTCTTTGAGAAGCGAAAGGCACTCTCCCAGCTGATGATGAAGAGCGCTTTGCCAGCGTGGTGAATTGGTGTCAGAAGAACCGCTTTTTGCGCGGGCAAGGCGAGCCAGTTGCCGGAGTTCCTGGTCGACAGATTGAAGCTGACTCAGAAATCTAAGCGAGACTTGAATCTCGGTTTGCGACACTTTTGATCGTCGTCGGCGTGGAGCCTTTCGGAGCGGGCACGGTCCTACATAGCCAAGCGCATCTGCGAGGATCAACCGCGCCAGTGAGGTTGGGGATTGTCCCTCGGCCTGAGCAGCTTCGACGAGCAGTCTGTGAAGATCAGGATGCAGCCTGAGTCCAAGCAGCTCAGTTTGAATCCTTTGCTCCGATTCTGACATGCGCCTCTTCTCCCAATCTCATGTGCCCCAGATTCCGGTATCGGCGGTTAGCGACACATCTTGCCTGTCAATTCTGTCTGGATTGGAGCTGCGGCAGCGCGTGCAAGAGACAATCGGAAACTGGGTGCGTTTGTGACTTGCAAGGCCGCGGTCATGTTCAACCCGGGCTATGGAAAGGGTTGGAAATGAGAGGTGAATCTGACGGCCAGTTGGTGCGAAACAAAAATCTCCAGCCGGTTCTGACCGAGGATTGGATAGGGTACCTGAACTTACAGAACGCTCGCGCACTGGTTCTGGCGGATATGGCGGTGCATTCCAGATTCGAGGCGGAATTGACGCTTAAGATCTATTGGCCAAAGGACACAGAACGTGGGGAATGTGAATGTGTACTCAAGTTTAATCAGGCGAGACTATCTGCCGAAGACCCGGATCTTCAGGGAGTTGTCGACATAGACGGGCAGTTGTTCACACTTGGCGCTTGGGTCAGCATCCCGTCAGAGGGGCGGAAGGGCTTTAAGCTTAAGTTTACAGAGTTTCCGGAAGTTTCGAGGCAATTGCGGTTGAAGGCAATGCCCCCTCGATGAATAGTAGGCGGCGGTATAAATGCTGGCTATCGTTCTTTGCTCGATTCGGCTCTGCATCACGGAACGACTTGAAGTATGAGTACACGGAGCTCTAAGCGCACCGACCGTCGCTGACGAAAAAAGTCACGTCAATATTTCAACTGTCACGCCAGCTCCAGCGCCTGGGAAAATCCTCGGAATGCAGCCGGTGGATATGCCTCCCGTCGAAATCCCGGTCGAAGCGTGCGGTCAGGATCGCGCCGATCTCGGCTTGGGTGTCGTCGCCGAAACTACCCAGATAGTCGGCCTTGAGCATATCCTACCCCAAAAGCGCAGCCTCTTGCCTGTTCAGCGCCAGATCCATTCGGGATGAAACCTTGCGGACATGCGTCGTCGGCGCGTCGCTGATCCTGGGAAAAATTTTACAGTTGAGTTCGCACCGATAATCCCGCACCAACAAAATCGGATTTGAGGAGATGCGGTTTATGTTCAGCAGTATTGCCCTGGGCCCGGACGGAGAAGCCAACCACAAGCTTGCCGTGATGCGTGGTAAGTCCCGGACCGGCGACCTGAAGGACATTGTGAAATTCCTGCCCGGTTTCTCGCTGCATGCCGATCCCGCGCTGCGCCTGTCGGGGCAGTATACATCCCCGCGCGGGCGGATCCTAGAACTGGACGCCCGGATGGGCGGCGCCGGCGACTGGGTCGGGCTGCACCTGTCCCTGCCCGCCCGCAGCCTGAAAGAGGTGGGCGTCCTGGGCTTTGCCGCCCGTACCAGCGCCTCTGACACCACGGTTCTGCGCGTCTGTCTGCGGTCGGGCGACGGCGACAGCTTCACCGACTGTTTCTTTGACAAGCATCTTCTGCTGCGCCCCGAAGAGGCCAGCCATCTCGATGCGCTGCCGGTGGGGTACCGCGACGATCTGCCGGTCGAGGCGGCCTGGCGCGAGTTGATCCTGTTCCTGCCGACCGAGGATTTCCGCCTTGCCCTGATCGACCTGCGTGTCTTCATGGTATGAGGGCGCCTGCGATGAGCCTGTCCTGGTCATTCCGGTCCGCAACGACCAGGACAGGCTGTGCCGGGTGCTGCGCCAGGCGGCGGGCCTGGGGATTTTCGACCAGGTTGTGATCGTCGATGACGGCTCGGAGCCGCCCGCCCATGCCGATGGCTGCGGATTTGATACCGGGCCGGAGGAGGCACAGGTGGTGATCCTGCGCCAGGACAGCCCGGCCGGGGCCGGCGCCGCCCGCAACCGCGCCATCGCCCATGTCACCACCAGCCATCTCTTGTTCTTTGACAGCGACGACCAACTGACCCGCGACCTGGGCGCGCTGTGGCAGGAGCTGCAGGGAAAACCGTTCGACTTCTGCCTGTTCCGCCACCATGACAGCCGCTCGCAGAGGCGCGGGATCTGGGGGCAGATGGCGCTGGACAATGCCCTGTGGCGGCAGGCCGGGGCGGGACATGCCACCCTGTTCACACCGGCGCGCGGCGCGCTGGCGGCGCTGGCGGAAACCGCGAACTACCCGTGGAACAAGATCTATCGCACCGGCTTCCTGCGCGACCATCCTGACGTGCGCTGTTCCCCGACGCCGCTGCACAATGACATCCGCCTGCACTGGATGAGTTTCCTGCACGCGGACACCGTGCTGGCCTCGGACCGGGTGGCGGCGATCCACGAGGTCCGCGAGGGCGGCGGCCGTATGACCAACCGCACCAGCGCAGAGCGGCTCTGTGTCTTCGAGCCGCTGACCGAGGTCGCCGCGGCGCTGGCGGACGCGCCCGACGCGGCCGGACCTCCGGGGCTCGGGGACGCGTTCATCACCTTCGCCGCCGGGCTTCTGGACTGGGTGCGGAGCGCGCTTGATGCGGCCCATCACCCCGCGCTGGACCAGGCCACGCGCGCCTTCTGGCAGACCCACATGGACCCGCCCCTGTTTGACCGGATCAGCCGGCGCGACCCGGTGCTGGCGCTGCGGCTGTGCCTGCAGATGGCCGGGGGTGACAGCGCGGGCGACAGTGGGAACAACGGTGGGGACGACAGCCGGAGGGCCCTGACATGCTGACCATCCTTTTGCGCATCCATGCCGCCGACCCGGTGCCCGCGCCGGTGCTGCGCCGGGCACTGGACCACCTGCGCCACGCGCTGACCGGGGCCGACCACCTGGTCGCGCTGGTCTGTGGCGATCCCGGCGACGACACCCTGCCCGAACTGGCCCGGGCGGGGCTTGACCCGGTCCGCATGGATGAGGCCGACCTGTCCTGGGCCGCGGCGCTGAAACTGGTCCCGTCTCTGGTCCGGGACCGGACAGAGGCCGGGACACGGGAGGGGGCGCAGAACGGGGGCCCCTATCTTCTGGCGCTGGATGCCGCCGACATGATCGACCCCGGCGCGCTGGACCGGCTGCGCCGGCGGCTGGCCGGAGACGGCCCGGATCAGCCGGACCTCGTGGTGGTGAACCGGGGCTGGTGGCTGGGCGCCCCGGCTGTTGCCCTGCCCGCCCCGGACGCGGACCGGCTGGCGGCGCTGGCGCCACGGCCCGACCGCGCGGCGCTTGGCGCGCTGATGCCGGACCCGGCCCGGCTGGTGATCCACCGCGACCTGCTGGCGCGGCTCGACGCCGCCGACGAAACCGACCCCGTGGCGCTGTGGCGCCTTGCCCTTGAGCGGGCCGAACGCCCCCTGCCCTGGTCCGACGTGGTCTGGCTCAGCCGGTTCCGGCGCCGGTCGGCCGCCCCGGTTTTTGCCGCGATCCCGGCCGGGGATGACGCCGCTCCCGCCGCGCGGGAACAGGCGCTGACACAGGCCGGGGACGCGCTGGCCTTTACCGGCCCGGACGAGGCGCGCGCGATCCTGCGCGCCGCCGAAGACCTGCTGGCCCGGCTTACCCCGCAGCTGATCCCGGCCGCCGGCATCCCCGGCACCGGGCCTGCCGCCGATCTGCTACGCACATTGCAGGACGAGGGACGCGCCATGGCGCTGACCGGGCTGCTTCTGGACCTCGCAACCGCCGAGCAGCGCCGGACCGAGGCCCTGGCCGCCGCGCTTTCAGAGCTGCGCGCCGATCTCGACCTGGCCCTGCCGGGGCCGGACTATCTGCGCCGCCTCTATGACCGGATCCGCGCCCGATGATCCGCGTCTTCCGCATCGGCCTGCATTCCCACCGGACGCCGCTGTCCTACCCGGCGCTGGCGCCGCTCTGGGAGGGGCAGATCAAATATGTCGGCCAGCCGGCGCGGGCCGATCTCTACCTGTTTTCTCATGTTCCCGACATCCAGGAGGCCCCGCGCGCCCTGGTCGAGGACTGGCGGCGGCGGCGGGTGCCGGTGGTGCTGATGTCCGAGGAACCGTTCTGGGACACGATCTGGGGGCGTCGCCCGATGGACCGGCTGATCCATGTCCCGACCGATTGGGGCGACCTGCCGGTGATCCAGCTCAATCACCAGACCAGCGATATCTTCCGGTTCGACCGCATCCCCTATTACCTGCTGACCAACCACCGCTTTGCCAATGCCTATCGGTTCCGCTTTGCCCGCAATGCCCGGCAGAGCGCCCGCGACTGGAAGGCGGCCTTTGCCGCGCGCCGGATGGCCCTGACCCTGATGTTCGAACGCCGCCCCGAACCCTGGCACGATGTCAGCTGGCCCGAGGGCGACCTGGTCGGACTTTGTGCCTGGCGCACCCGGCTGGCCGAGGCCTGCCTGACCCCTGACACCAGAGCAGAGACTGGCGCGGAAACCGAAGTTCTGGGCCATTCCTGGCAGGGCGGCACGCGCCGCTTCGACCTGCCCGACTGGCATCTCGACAAGCTGACCCGGCTGGATGGGCGCACCCGGATGATGGGCGCGATCGAGAACACCCACCAGCCCGATTATGTCACCGAGAAATTCTTTGACGCCTTCGCCTGCGGCGCGGTGCCGCTTTACGTCGCCTCGCCGCAGCATCGCGTGCATGGCTTCGGCCTGCCCGAAGAGGCCTGGATCAACCTGCATGGGCTGGACCCGTCCGAGGCCGCCGCGCGGCTGCGCGGCTGGCAGCCCGACAGCGCCACGTTCGACGCCTATGCCACAGCCCAGGCCCGGCTGTCGGCGCTGTTCGGCGACAGCGCCGCCTGGATCGCGGAACGCCGCCGCCTGGCGCGAGCGGTGCCCGACGCGCTGACCGGAGTGCTGGACGCGGCGCGCGCCGCCTGAGGCGACCCTTTCAGGACAGAACCCCGTCGGCGCAGGCCATGGCATAGGTCTGTCCAAGCCCGTCGCGCAGGCTGCGGACATCGTTCCAGCCCATCCGGTGCAGGCGGCTGCTGTCCATCAGCTTGCGCGGGGTGCCGTCGGGCTTGGTGGCGTCAAACACCAGTTCGGCCTCGTAGCCGACCACCTCGGCGATGGTTTCCGCCAGTTCGCGGATCGACACCTCGACCCCCGAGCCGACATTGACATGGGTGTCGCCGGAATAGGTCCTGAGCAGGAAGATCAGCGCATCCGCCAGGTCGTCGCAATGCAGGAACTCGCGCAGGGGCGTGCCCGAGCCCCAGACCGTGACCGTCTCGGCATTGTCGCGCTTGGCCTCGTGGAACTTGCGCAGAAGCGCGGGCAGTACGTGGCTGGTTTCAAGGTCGTAATTGTCCCCCGGCCCGTAAAGGTTGGTCGGCATGGCCGAGATCCAGTCACGGCCATATTGCCGGCGATGGGCCTCGACCAGCTTGATCCCGGCGATCTTGGCAATGGCGTACCATTCATTGGTCGGCTCCAGCGGGCCGGTCAGCAGGCTGTCCTCGGGGATCGGCTGGGGGGCGAGTTTCGGGTAGATGCAGGACGAGCCCAGGAACAGCAGCCGCTCGACATCCGCCGCATGGGCGGCGTGGATGACATTGGCCTCGATCATCAGGTTGTCATAGAGGAAATCCACCGGCGCACTGTTGTTGGCATGGATGCCGCCGACCCGCGCCGCGGCCAGGATCACCGCGTCGGGGCGTTCGGCCGCCATCCAGCCATGCACCGCAGCCTGGTCCACCAGGTCGACCACATCGCGCCCGGCCTCGATCACCTCGCAGTCTTCCTGCCGCAGCCGCCGCACCAGCGCCGCCCCCACCATGCCGCGATGCCCCGCGACCCAGATGCGCTTGCCAGTCAGGTCATAGGTCTGTGTCATCTTCTTTTCCCGTCTTCCAAATGGGTCCCGCACAGGAGCAGCCCCTGTGCCGCACCTGTCCCTAGCCGTTTTCCACGCTCACCGGGATCTTGTAGCCATGCGCCCGCAAGAGCGCGTGCTGCCGCGCGACCTTGAGATCTTCGGCCACCATCTCGGCGCACATCTCCTGGGCGGTGATTTCCGGGGTCCAGCCCAGCTCGGCCTTGGCCTTTGAGGGGTCCCCCAGCAGGGTTTCCACCTCGGCGGGGCGGAAATAGCGCGGATCGACCCGCATGATGACATCGCCGGCCTTCAGCGCCGGGGCCTTGTCGCCCTCGATCGCGGTGACGGTGGCGATCTCGTCCACGCCGTCGCCGCTGAAGGCCAGGCTGATCCCCAGCTCTGCCGCCGTCCAGGTGATGAACTCCCGCACCGAGTACTGAACCCCGGTGGCGATGACGAAATCCTGCGGCTGGTCCTGCTGCAGCATCATCCACTGCATCCGCACGTAATCCTTGGCATGGCCCCAGTCGCGCAGCGCGTCGATATTGCCCATGTAAAGACAGGGCTCCAGCCCCTGGGCGATATTGGCCAGGCCGCGGGTGATCTTGCGGGTCACGAAGGTCTCGCCGCGGCGCGGGCTCTCGTGGTTGAACAGGATGCCGTTGCAGGCATAGATTCCATAGGCCTCGCGGTAGTTTACCGTGATCCAGTAGGCATACATCTTGGCCACCGCGTAAGGGCTGCGCGGGTGGAACGGGGTGGTCTCGCGCTGGGGGATCTCCTGCACCAGCCCGTAAAGCTCGGATGTCGAGGCCTGGTAGAACCGGGTCTTCTTTTCCAACCCCAGGAAGCGGATCGCCTCGAGCAGGCGCAGCGTACCCATCGCATCGACATCGGCCGTGTATTCCGGCGCCTCGAAACTGACCGCCACATGGGATTGCGCCCCGAGGTTATAGACCTCGTCGGGCTGCACCTCCTGCAGGATCCGGGTCAGGTTCGACGTGTCGGTCAGGTCGCCGTAATGCAGGTGGAACCGGGCATGGTCGGTATGCGGGTCCTCGTAGATGTGGTCGACCCGCTGGGTGTTGAACAACGAGGCCCGCCGCTTGATGCCATGGACCTCGTATCCCTTGTCCAGCAGGAACTCCGCCAGATAGGACCCGTCCTGTCCCGTGATCCCGGTGATCAATGCGCGTTTGCTCATAGAGATGAAACCTTCTTCTTGTTCAATTTTGGCGCGCCGCAGGGGGAATTTCGGTCGCCGTGCCCGTGGTGCTGTCGCAGGCGGGGATCGGTTGTTCCAGCCCCATCACCGATCTCTGGACAAGAAAATTGCACGCCTGGACAAAATCCTCCTGGATCCTGTCAATCAGGTGTTTCTGCAGATGGACCTGATTATGCGCGCAGATATCGCGCGTGTCCGCGATGAACCGTTGCCGGGCATCCCGATCCGACAGGAGTTCGTAAAGCCGATCCATCTCGGCAAGAATCTGCATCAGCCGGTTCTGCGGTGCCACGGTCGCGTCGTAACTCTCGTCGATGACATTCCCGAAGGTCCTGAAGCCGAACTGCCTGAGCAGGGTCAGGGCGCCTGCGGGTCCCCAGACGATCTGTGGGCGGAAAAAGACAAAGGGTTTCAGCGACTTTTCCGTGACCCGCAGCATGGGGGGCAGCATGTCGCTTTCCGACACCAATGCGAGGATGGATTGCCGGGCCGGGTCTTCCGGATAGCTGTCGATGTAGCTGACCTTGGCTTCCCCTTCGTCCAGGTCGAACTCCTGAGGCTCTGCCCCACCTGCGTGCTGCCGGGACAGGAGCTGTTCAAATCCCGGGAAATGATTTTGCACAAACGTATCGTAATTGGCGGCTGTCCCGAACACGTCCTTCATACGGAAGGACAGAAAGTATCTTTCGGTTTTCTCTGTCGCCAGAAGGTATTCCACCAGCACCCTGCGATGGGATCTCAGCTTGTTGTTAGTGCATAGAAACCGGGGCGGTAGGTCGACCAGGCGGTCATAGTCGCAATCGGTCAGCGGCATATCGGCGTAAAATTCTGCCAGCCGCTGGAAAAAGTGATGATAGGCGACCCAGCCGGGTTTTTGCGTGGCGCCAATTTCCCTGAAAGACTGGTAGTACGCGCCGAGGTTATTGGATTGCGAAACCATCACCACATTGGCCAGCGGCAGGCCCGCGGTCTTGCAGAACTCGGACAACGCCCTGGCCTGATCCGTGTCGAAACGGGTTCCGGCTTCGCGCGAGCGGTCAATCACGACGACATCTCGTGGTCCCAGAGGCCAGTGGGGGCGGGTTTTGGTAAGGCTCTCGACCAAGATCTGCTTGAAGGCCGGGTAGTGTTCGTGGTGCGAAATGTAGAAACACCGGTCAATGGCAAGCCGGTCTTGATGCCGCGCCAGCGCGCTATAGGCGTGCACCCTCTGCTCGACATCGGTCAGTTCGATCAGCTTCATGTTAAAACTCGCACGCTTGGATTGTGATCACCGGGCTACATGCTCTCATGTGGCCCGGGCCCGCAGATCGTAAAGCGCTGATTCCAGGGGAAACTGGCGCAGAACATGCGCATAGGCATCAGCCGGAATGGCCGGGATTTCTGCGCCCGCGCCGCTTTGGTTGCGGCTGGCAAGCTCCCCTTCAAGACCACAGCGGCGGGTCAGGAACTGCTCCAGCCGCGCCCGGTCCTCGATCATGAATATCCCGTCGACGCAGACCCGGCCGCTGGGGTCGCAGACATGCGTTTCGAGGTTCAGCGGGCTGAGGTTGGATTCCGAGATGAAACTGGGCACGGTCTCGCGCCAGCTCTTGCCCAGCCCAAGCGATCCGGTCCGCAGCCAATCGACGAAATCCATCCGCTGGCCGGCGTCATAGTCGGAGCTGAAATTGTACCGCGACCTGTGATCGGGCTGGAAGTAGTTGAAATAGGACCACAGCATCGAGATCGGGTTCCGGGTGACCGTGAAGGTGAAATACTCAGCCGGGTCATAGCCGTGGGCCTGCATCCAGTTATGGATGGCGAATGCCGACATGTGCGGGTGCAGGTTGCGGTCATGATCGGGCACATCGACCGCGATGTCCCCCTCCACCATCCGGGACGACAGAAACCGTCGGACCGAGGTGGAGGCGCAGCGAGGCTTGCTCACGAAAATGATTTTTTCGGAATGCAGGATGCGCATTTAGAAATCCTTGCCGCTCAATTCGATGGTCATCTTCTGCGGGCTCAGCCGCATCGCAAGCTCCGAGAAGGAACTCCATGACGAGCCCAGAAGCAAGGGTGAACTGGCCAGCAAAAGCGCATCCGCCAAGGCATAGCGCAGCTGTTCGGCCGAGCGGTCGTAAAGCGTGCGCGGCAGATAGGCGAGGCGGTCGCCGTAAGCCTGCTGGAACTCGGCATAGGTTTCAGGTTTGTCGGCGGCCACAAAGATGCGGTCGGCGCGGCCTTCGGCGACCAGCGTGTCGATCCGGCGCATGAAATGCGAGAAATGGCTCCTCTCGCGCCAGCGGTGGATCTCGGCATGGCCCTCGGGGGTCCAGTTCTCGGCGCGGTCATAGCTGGCGGTGTCGCTGCCCGGCGCCCCGACCATGCGGACATGGGCGCTGAGATCGTTGGGGCTGCGCACCGAGGCCACCAGCGCGCGCACCGCCGCCACCGGGGACAGCGCCCGCAGAAAGCGGTTCTCGGCGTCCCAGTCGGAATGGGGCGAGTTCAGCACATAGGCCGAGCGCACATAGAGATCGCCGGCCGTCTCCGGGGCGATCCAGGCTTCCTTTTCGGCGCCCTCTTCCACTTCCATGTAGTTGAAGACCTGCATCCCCTGTTCGGCGGCATCCCGGGCAAAGGTCTGTTCAATCACCGCGCCGTCATAGTCATAGAGATCCGACAGCCGGCCCTCGCAATGGTGATCGGGCTCCCAGACCACCACCAGTTCGCGGTCCGTCCGCTCAGCCACTGCCCCGGCTGAACCGATGGCCCGCAGCCGGTTGCCCAGCCCGTGCTGGGCATCGATGAACAGCCGGGCCCGGCCGGACGTCACCGCTGGCGCGGCCC
>NZ_JAFEJK010000006.1 GCF_016888515.1 Shimia biformata
ACGTGTCCCGTTTCCGCGGGATTCGACCAACTGTTTTTCGAGGTGGTGTCCGCTTTGGGGGATTGCTGGGTTTTGGCGTGTTGCCCAACGAACAAAGCCGCCCTTGGGCGGCTTGTTCTGTGTATTTGGTTGCGGGAGCAGGATTTGAACCTGCGACCTTCAGGTTATGAGCCTGACGAGCTACCGGGCTGCTCCATCCCGCGCTATGGGTATTGTATCGTGATTGAGAGATACGTGTTTCAGGATTTTTCTAGGTTTGGCGGTGACCTACTCTCCCACGTCTTAAGACGCAGTACCATCGGCGCAACAGTGCTTAACTTCCGGGTTCGGGATGGGACCGGGTGTTTCACTTGCGCTATGACCACCAAACCGAGGAAAATCCTGAGATAACGACTTTTGTTGCCCTACCGCGCGGAGCGCTACTTGAGGGCGAACTGTCCAAGTCAAGCTGGTGTATGACTTTTTGTTCCAGTTTTCAGATGATTAGTCTGTCTTTTACTGGATCAAATCAAGCCTATCGGGCCATTAGTACCGGTCAACTGAACGCATTGCTGCGCTTACATCTCCGGCCTATCGACGTGGTGGTCTACCACGGCCCTCAGGGATACCTTGTTTTGAGGGGGGCTTCCCGCTTAGATGCCTTCAGCGGTTATCCTGTCCGATCATAGCTACCCTGCACTGCCGTTGGCACGACAACAGGTCCACCAGTGGATCGTTCACCCCGGTCCTCTCGTACTAGGGGCAACTCCTCTCAAGTATCCTACACCCACGGCAGATAGGGACCGAACTGTCTCACGACGTTCTAAACCCAGCTCACGTACCTCTTTAAACGGCGAACAGCCGTACCCTTGGGACCTGCTCCAGCCCCAGGATGAGATGAGCCGACATCGAGGTGCCAAACACTGCCGTCGATATGGACTCTTGGGCAGTATCAGCCTGTTATCCCCGGCGTACCTTTTATCCGTTGAGCGATGGCCCTCCCACTTGGGACCACCGGATCACTATGGCCGTCTTTCGACTCTGCTCGACTTGTCAGTCTTGCAGTCAGGCTGGCTTCTGCCATTGCACTCAACGAGCGATTTCCGACCGCTCTGAGCCAACCTTCGCGCGCCTCCGTTACGCTTTAGGAGGCGACCGCCCCAGTCAAACTACCCGCCACGCAGGGTCCCGGATCCGGATAACGGACCGCGGTTAGACATCAAGCAGAACAAGGGTGGTATCTCAAGGAAGGCTCCACAGGAACTGGCGTCCCTGCTTCAAAGCCTACCACCTATCCTGCACATGCTGTGCCTGATGCCAGTGCGAAGCTGTAGTAAAGGTGCACGGGGTCTTTCCGTCTAACCGCGGGAAGCCTGCATCTTGACAGGCAATTCAATTTCGCTGAGTCGATGTTGGAGACAGCGGGGAAGTCGTTACGCCATTCGTGCAGGTCGGAACTTACCCGACAAGGAATTTCGCTACCTTAGGACCGTTATAGTTACGGCCGCCGTTTACCTGGGCTTCAATTCGGAGCTCTCACCCCTCCTTTTAACCTTCAGGCACCGGGCAGGCGTCAGACCCTATACGTCGTCTTGCGACTTCGCAGAGCCCTGTGTTTTTAGTAAACAGTCGCCACCCCCTGGTTTGTGCCCCCAGCCAATACTTGCGTAGAAACTGGGCCTCCTTCTCGCGAACTTACGGAGGTATTTTGCCGAGTTCCTTCAACATCGTTCTCTCAAGCGCCTTGGTATGCTCTACCAGTCCACCTGTGTCGGTTTAGGGTACGATCTCATGGAGGGCTATTTCCAGGAACCAATCAGCGGCCCACCCAATCCGATAAGGGTGAACAACCTTCATGATCCGTCACATCCTCCTGGCCCAGGAATATTAACCTGGTTCCCATCGACTACGCCTTTCGGCCTCGCCTTAGGGGTCGGCTTACCCTGCTCAGATTAGCTTTAAGCAGGAACCCTTGGACTTTCGGCGAGAGTGTCTCTCACACTCTTTGTCGCTACTCATGTCATCATTCTCACTAGTGATCTCTCCACCGGATGGCTCACGCCCCGGCTTCATCGAAAGGACTTTATCTTGTGCTACCGCCCGGAGGGCTACTTGAGCACGAATGCTCAGCAACTCTCAGTGCGATAATAAAGATAAGTCCTATGTCACACTACGCTCTGCTACCACGCACTTACGTGCATCCTCGGCTTCGGCTCATGGCTTGAGCCCCGTTACATCTTCGCCGCAAGACAACTTATTTAGACCAGTGAGCTGTTACGCTATCTTTAAAGGATGGCTGCTTCTAAGCCAACCTCCTGGTTGTTTTGGTCGTCTCACCTGCTTTCCCACTTAGCCATGAATTAGGGGCCTTAGCCGGAGGTCAGGGTTGTTTCCCTCTCCACTACGGACGTTAGCATCCGCAGTGTGTCTGCCATACAGTACTTCTCGGTATTCGGAGTTTGGTTAGGATCAGTAAGCCTGTGGGGCCCCATTACCCATCCAGTGCTCTACCCCCGAGAGTATTCATATGACGCTCTACCTAAATAGATTTCGCAGAGAACCAGCTATCTCCGAGTTTGATTGGCCTTTCACCCCTAGGCACAGCTCATCCCGATCTTTTTCAACAGATGTGGGTTCGGCCCTCCAGTAAGTGTTACCTTACCTTCAGCCTGGCCATGCCTAGATCACTCGGTTTCGGGTCTAATGCATCTAACTCAGTCGCCCTATTAAGACTCGCTTTCGCTGCGCCTACACCTAACGGCTTAAGCTTGCTAGATACACTAAGTCGATGACCCATTATACAAAAGGTACGCCGTCAGCTCGCAAGGAGCCTCCGACTGATTGTAGGCGTTCGGTTTCAGGTACTGTTTCACTCCCCTCGTCGGGGTGCTTTTCACCTTTCCCTCACGGTACTGGTTCGCTATCGGTCAGCAAGGAGTACTTAGCCTTCGAGGGTGGTCCCCCGATCTTCAGACAGGATTTCACGTGTCCCGCCCTACTTAATACATCCATCAGAGCTTCGAATACGGGGCTGTCACCCGCTATGGCCATGCTTCCCAACATGTTCTTCTCACTCATCTGGCTTGGCTGGTCCCCGTTCGCTCGCCGCTACTAGGGGAGTATCATATTGATTTCCTTTCCTCCGGGTACTTAGATGTTTCAGTTCCCCGGGTTTGCTCTTAAGACCCTATGTATTCAGGTCTTAAGTACCTGGTTAAGAACCCTATTAGCTACCGAAGTAGTAATAGAGAACTTTCAGGTGGGTTGCCCCATTCGGAGATCCAGGGATCAAAGCCTATTCTCGGCTCCCCCTAGCTTATCGCAGAGTATCACGTCCTTCATCGCCTCTTGCTGCCAAGGCATCCACCAAACGCCCTTCTCGCGCTTGATTTGATCCAGAAAGAGACAGACTGGCTTGATGTCCTACCGCTGCGCTACTTGAGGACGTTTGACCGCCCGCAACCAGTGTCGCGATAAAACCCAGTTCGTCACGGCACGCACGCTGGCAAGAATGCACGCCTCTATTTCTGAACCAAAAGTCATACTTTCCCGCCCTTTCCCCTGGAACCCATGCTGCCGATGTCGGTCGGCCCCACATGGAGGAAAAAGGACAATGCGCAACCGCTTGGTTGCGCGGGTTAGTGTACTTGACTTGGACAACACTGTTCGTTTCGGACTGCATACTCGGCGGACGGGCGAGGAAACACCCAATTCCGCAAGCTTGCCGCGGCCGAAGCCTTGGCACAGACCCGAGGTAACCACCCACTCGTGGCACCAACAGTGTCGTTATTGTATCTCTTCACGATGTCAGTAAGTGTGCCCCACCGCCTTGCGGCGATGTCAGGACGTATGTCCGATTGGACGGTTAAGAACCAAAACTGGTGCTTAACGATCAAATCGAAGAATGGTGGGTCGAGGAGGACTTGAACCTCCGACCTCACGCTTATCAGGCGTGCGCTCTAACCACCTGAGCTACCGACCCATTCTCTTGCGAGCCGGTCAGTGGTGGAGCCTAGGAGGATCGAACTCCTGACCTCCTGAATGCAAATCAGGCGCTCTCCCAGCTGAGCTAAGGCCCCATGCCTGGAACCCCGCGTAGTCTACCACGCAGGACCTAGCTTATTCTGAAGAGATATGAGGACGGCTCAATTTCTTGGAGTTTGATCAGCTTTGATTGCTGATCTTGCTAAGTGTTTCACGAGATTTGCGAACAAATCTGCCAGAAACATCCTTAGAAAGGAGGTGATCCAGCCGCAGGTTCCCCTACGGCTACCTTGTTACGACTTCACCCCAGTCGCTGATCCTACCGTGGTCCGCTGCCTCCTCGAAAGGTTAGCGCACGGCCGTCGGGTAGAACCAACTCCCATGGTGTGACGGGCGGTGTGTACAAGGCCCGGGAACGTATTCACCGCGTCATGCTGTTACGCGATTACTAGCGATTCCGACTTCATGGGGTCGAGTTGCAGACCCCAATCCGAACTGAGACAGCTTTTTGGGATTAACCCATTGTCACTGCCATTGTAGCACGTGTGTAGCCCAACCCGTAAGGGCCATGAGGACTTGACGTCATCCACACCTTCCTCCCGCTTATCACGGGCAGTTTCCTTAGAGTGCCCAGCATAACCTGCTGGCAACTAAGGACGTGGGTTGCGCTCGTTGCCGGACTTAACCGAACATCTCACGACACGAGCTGACGACAGCCATGCAGCACCTGTCACTAGGTCCCGAAGGAAGGCTCCATCTCTGGAGTTGTCCTAGGATGTCAAGGGTTGGTAAGGTTCTGCGCGTTGCTTCGAATTAAACCACATGCTCCACCGCTTGTGCGGGCCCCCGTCAATTCCTTTGAGTTTTAATCTTGCGACCGTACTCCCCAGGCGGAATGCTTAATCCGTTAGGTGTGACACCGAACAGTATACTGCCCGACGTCTGGCATTCATCGTTTACGGTGTGGACTACCAGGGTATCTAATCCTGTTTGCTCCCCACACTTTCGCACCTCAGCGTCAGTATCGAGCCAGTGAGCCGCCTTCGCCACTGGTGTTCCTCCGAATATCTACGAATTTCACCTCTACACTCGGAATTCCACTCACCTCTCTCGAACTCTAGACTACCAGTATCAAAGGCAGTTCCGGGGTTGAGCCCCGGGATTTCACCCCTGACTTAATAGTCCGCCTACGCGCGCTTTACGCCCAGTAATTCCGAACAACGCTAACCCCCTCCGTATTACCGCGGCTGCTGGCACGGAGTTAGCCGGGGTTTCTTTACCAGGTACTGTCATTATCATCCCTGGCGAAAGAGCTTTACGACCCTAAGGCCTTCTTCACTCACGCGGCATGGCTGGATCAGGCTTGCGCCCATTGTCCAAGATTCCCCACTGCTGCCTCCCGTAGGAGTCTGGGCCGTGTCTCAGTCCCAGTGTTGCTGATCATCCTCTAAAACCAGCTATAGATCGTAGACTTGGTAGGCCATTACCCCACCAACTATCTAATCTAACGCGGGCCGATCCCTCTCCGATAAATCTTTCCCCCGAAGGGCGTATAAGGTATTACTCACCGTTTCCAGTGGCTATTCCTTAGAGAAGGGCACGTTCCCACGCGTTACTAACCCGTCCGCCGCTCACCCCGAAGGATGCGCTCGACTTGCATGTGTTAGGCCTGCCGCCAGCGTTCGTTCTGAGCCAGGATCAAACTCTCAAGTTGAAACATCCGAAGATGTATCCTTGACGTTCGAACCTCTGCACATCTCCAATACTTCGTGACCACTTAGGGGGCGATCACTATCTCCACCCGGCTAGGAACAGAGACGCATTGGAAGTCATCTGTTTGATTGTGCTCCAGGTTTCATCAGAAACCGAAAGCCACCCAAACAGTGAAGCTGACACCGATCATCAGATCCATAAGACCCTCCCGGCGTTGATATGCAAACGTCGATCCGTCGAAAAACGAAACCAAACCGCCCACATATCTCTTCAGATATTCAACAATGTCAAAAAGCG
>NZ_JAFEJK010000007.1 GCF_016888515.1 Shimia biformata
AGCCCGACCGAAATCTATGACACACCCGCAAACACATTTGTCGCCAGCTTCATCGGCAACCCGGCGATGAATTTGATGAACGGTCGCATCGAAGCTGGGACATTCGTCGCCGAAAATGTGCGTATCCCGGGGCTGAAGGCGCCCGATGGTCCGGTCACACTGGGTTTCCGGGCCGAAGATGCCGGGCTGGGGGATGCCGGGCACCACGAGATCACTGCGCCGATCTACACCCTTGAACTTCTGGGTGATGCCACAATGGTCACTGTCCGCATCGGCGGCGAGTTGATCGCGGTGCGCGCGCCCAAGGACTTCCGGTCCGAAATTGGCACGTCTGTTTCGCTCTCGGTGCCAGCTGAAATCTGTCACCTGTTTGATGCCACGACAGGGGAGCGGCTTGAGAATTGAAGGCTTTGAACGGCCATCCGCCTGATCGGGGCGGGGTCACCCAAGGATGTGTTTCCTCAGAGCACATCCGACACCAAAGGAAACAGGGAGATTAAGATGTTTCTGAAGAAGATCGCCATCGCCGGGGCCGTAGCCGGCCTTATGGGAACTGCGGCTTTTGCTGCCGATTGCGGCCCTTCGGGCCAGTCGATCCGCATCCTGGCCAGTGACTTCCCCGCCATTCACGCGGTTGCGGGCACGGCCGAAGCCAATTGTGGCGCTGCCGCCGCAGAATTCAGCCGCAACCACACCACCGAGGCGCGCCAGATCATGAATGCCGCGCTGACGCCGAACCCGTCGGAATATACCTCGGTCATCGTTGCCAACTCGACCCTGACCCAGCTGATGAACGACGGTCTCGTGCGTCCGCTGAACGATCTGGTTGAGAAATACGGATCTCACCTGCCCAAGAACCTGATGATCACCATCGACGGCAAGATCATGGCCGTGGCGTTCATGGCTAACTCGCAGCATCTGTTCTCGCGCAAGGACATCCTGGCCCAGGCAGGCATCGATACGATCCCGTCAACCTATGATGAGGTCGTGGCTGCGGCCAAGGCCATCCGCGAAGCGGGCATCATGGAACACCCGATCGTGATGAACATGAAGACCGGCTGGAACGTGGGTGAGTCCTTCAACCTTGCCTTCCTTGCGCATGGTGGTGAGTTCTTCAAACCCGGCACCGCCGAGCCTTCGGTCAACAGCCCGGCGGGTGTTGCTGCGCTGAATACGTTGAAAGAGCTTGTCGAATATGCCCATCCCGACCACCTGACCCAGGCGTCGAACGAGACGCAGGGCCTGTGGGAAGCCGGTCAAGCTGCGCTTGGCATCATGTGGGGTTCGCGCGGGTCGCCGATCCTGGATGACGAAGGCTCGACTGCAGAGGTAACGTCGAACACCGTGCTTTCGGCGGCACCTTCGGTTGAACCCGGCGGTACGCCCGGTGCAACTCTGTGGTGGGACGGTTTCACCATCGCGACCAATATCTCTGACGCCGAAGCCGAAGCCACATTTGCCGCGCTTGCCAGCGCCCTGACCCCTGAAATGGTGGCCGGGCACAACGATGACGCCGTCTGGCTGTTGGAAGGCTTCAAGCCGGGTGCCGCAGCTGCGGGCGTTGCAGCGACCGCGCAGGCGGGGGCGCAGCCCTATCCGATGCTGCCGCAGATCGGCCTGATGCACAACGCGCTTGGATCCGAGCTGGCCGACTTCCTGAAGGGCGGCGAAAGCGCCGAAAAGGCCCTGGCTGACGTCGAAGCCGCTTATATCACCGCGGCCAAGGAAGCGGGCTTCCTTCAGTAATACCTCCCCAGAGGGGCCCTTCGGGGCCTCTCACCCCTCCAACAAACTCCGACGATCAGGACATATGCCATGAAGCACCGCACCTTTTTCTGGTTCATCCTGCCGACGCTTTCGGCAATGGTTCTTTTCATAGCGCTGCCCATCGTTTCGGTCTTTGTCCAATCCCTCTTTGTGGCTCATGAGCAGGTGCTGGTGGTGACGGAAAACTGCGGTCCGTTTGGCTGCAAACCGTCAACGGCAGTAGATGTCGAGGCCACCGAGAAGCTGCGCCAGGAACAACCGTTGGGCAAGTTCAACGGGCTTGGCACCTACCTCAACCGCTCGCACCTGGCCGTCGCGGATATCAGCGAAGCCTGGGCGACCTCGAAAACCATGGGCGAGTTCTGGGGACAGGTCTATAATCTGCCATTTTACAACGCCCTGACCTTCACGCTGACATATGCGTTCGTCGTCACGCCACTGGTGCTGGTGCTTGGCCTTGCGATCGCGGTGGGGGTCAACAACCTTCCCGCTATGCTCAAGGGGTTGGCGATCTTCGTCTCGCTTCTGCCGTTTCTCGTCACCCCTCTGGTCGGCTCACTGATCCTGTTCTGGATGGTGGACGGTGACGGCGTGATCGGTGCGACCATCCAGAAGATATTCAACGACCCCTCGCTCAGTCTCAAGGCGTCAACGCCGCTGATGTGGATCATGCTCATGATCTATGGGGTCTGGCACACTCTGCCGTTCAGCTTCATAACCTTCTATGCCGGGCTTCAGACCGTACCCGAGGACACCATGGAAGCGGCCCAGATCGACGGTGCCAGCAAGTGGCAACGCCTGATCCATGTGGTCGTTCCGCACTTGATGCCGCTGGTGTCCTTCGTGACCCTCATGCTGATCATGGACAACTTGCGGGTTTTCGAACCGATCGTCAGCTTCTCGGCCGAGGCGCATGCCCGCTCGCTCAGCTGGATCATTTTCAACGACCTGCGTGAAAGCGGCAATCCGCTTTATGCATCGGCCGGTGCGACATCGCTGCTGACCATCATCATCGTGATCATCCTGATGATGCCGGTCCTGATCCGCACCTGGCGCGACTTCTCTCGCAAATCTCACTGAGGACACGAACATGGCAACTGCTGCTCAATCCCGCATGACCCCGCTCAAGCTGTTTTCGTATTCCTTCGTGTTGCTCTGGCTGATCGTCGCGGCTTTCCCCTTCTTCTGGACCTTCTGGGGCAGCTTCAAGGTTCAGGCCGACTTCCTGTCAAAGGCCGACTGGATGAACGCGCTGACTGGCGCCAATACCATCGAACAGACCGGCAGCGCCTTTACCGGGCAGGGGTATCACGGTGCCTGGGTGCTTGAGGATTTCTGGTTCAACTTCAAGAACACCGGTATTGTCGTGTTCTTTACCGTGATCATCTCGCTGACTTTCGGGACGCTGGGGGGCTATGCGCTGGCGCGTTCAGGGTTCCGGTATGCCTTCTGGATCCTGATGGCCGCGCTGGTGTTCCGCGCCATGCCGCACATGACGTTGGTTTCAGGCTATCTGCTGTGGTTCTTCGAGTGGAACGTCTGGGGTATCCTGCCCACCACGATCATCGTGCTAGTGGCAATCAACCAGCCCTTCACGCTTTGGATGCTGCATTCCTTCTTCAAGAACATTCCCAAGGACATGGACGAAAGTGCCATGGTCGATGGCTGCACCCGGTTCCAGGCTTTCTGGCACGTGATCGTGCCGGTGATGTGGCCCGGCGTTATCACTACCGGCCTGTTCAGCTTCCTTCTGGCCTATAACGACTTCACCGTCGCCGTGATGCTTCTGAGCGAAGAGAACGAGACCATTATTCCCGCCATCAACAGCTTCATGGGCACCACCCAGGTTGAGGGCAAGGTAATGTACGCGGTTGCCGCCGTGGTATCTGCCACCGCCCCGCTGTTCGTGCTGATCCTGTTCTTCCAGCGCCAGATCGTGTCGGGACTGACTGCGGGTGCAGTGAAAGGCTGAACCATGTCGGTCCACGACCACAACAAGACCATAGTCGCGCCCCTGCGTTCCGCATTCGCCAGTTGCGATGCGGCGCAGGTCCGGGCGGCGCTGCTGAAGGCCTTTGCGCCGGATGCAAAGATCCGCCTTGGCTTCCCCTTCCAGGAACTGGCCGGACCCGAGGCACTCTGGACCCGTGTCTATGCGCCGCTGATCGATGCAATGCCCGATATGGAGCGCCGCGACTTTATCGTCATGGCTGGTCCCCGTTGGGGCAAGGAGGACGGCGGCAACTGGGTGGGGCTTGGTGGCAATTTCGTGGGCACTTTGTCTGGAAACTGGCTGGGGATTCCCGGCTGCGGGGGGCCGGTTTTCATGCGCTATCATGAATATCTGCGCATCGAAGACGACAGGATCGTCGAGATGGAAGGGCTGTGGGACATACCGCAAATCATGGCGCAGTCCGGGGTCTGGCCGATGGCGCCGCAACTGGGCGTGGAATGGATGTGCCCGGGCCCTGCCGATGGGCAGGGGGTGGTTACGGCGCCCTTTGATGCGGCACGGGTGGACGCATCGGTTCGGCTGGTCTGGGACATGTTGCATGATCTCAAACAAGGGACTGCCGGCACACCGGAGCGCGGCCTTGGCGGATACTGGCACGATCACGCTTTCTGGTACGGCCCCACCGGACTTGGCACAGCACGCGGACATGCAGACATTGCCAACCGGATTTTCCGCCAGTTCCGCGAAGGGCTGTCCGACAACACGCGCCACCTCGACGAGGGTATTTTCTTCGGCGATGGCGACCTTGTCGCCTTTACCGGCTGGCCGTCAGGTACCGCGCTGCATTCCGGTGATGGTTTCCTCGGGTTGGCACCTACGGGCCGCCGGATCACCCGGCGCAGTCTCGATTTCTGGCGTATCGAAAATGGCCGCATACGCGAATGCTGGGTCATGGTCGACATGCTGGACCTGTACGCCCAACTGGGCGTCGATGTTTTTGCGCGGATGGCGGCGATAACGTCGACAAAGGTGGCGGCATGAGTTCGTCCGCCCGTCATAGCGCGCTGGGGCGCCATCCCGCCCTGAACAGGATGCCAAGGGATTTCATCTGTCGTGCCGGGTTTTCCGGCCACAGACTCTCCCAACGCATTCTGAAAGGACAAAGACAATGAAAGGTTCCCGACCGGAACAGGCGGTTCTGACCCGCGACACAGACCTTGGAAAAACCGAAGAAACCCGTGCGGTGATCGAAGCCATGGTGGACGGGTTGAATGACCATCGGATCAGCGACATCGGCGAATTCTTCGCTGATGGATTCCGCTGGATGGGCAACCAGGGCTGCGGCACCAAATACGGTTTGAAAGAGTTTCAGGACAACTGGCAGCGCCCGTTCCAGGCGGCGTTTTCAGACAAGGTCTGTATCGACGAAGCCCGGCTCTACATGGGCGAATGGGCGGCTGCTTTCGGCCGTCAAGAGGCGACCCATTCCGGTGAGTTCCTGGGGATCGCGCCAACCGGGAAACGGGTTGAGATTCGCTACATGGACTTCTGGAAAGTCGTTGACGGCAAGATCGTCGACAACTGGGTGAATGTCGATTTCGCCCATGTGGCGTCGCAGCTTGGTGTTGACGTGTTCGGTGGCGGTGGCTGGGAAGCTTATGACCGTGGCGAGAAGGTTGC
>NZ_JAFEJK010000008.1 GCF_016888515.1 Shimia biformata
GCGCCCTCGCCATAAGGCACGTTGATCCCGCCATAGCGGCGCACGCGGATGTTGCATTGTTCGGCATGGCCGACGAAGCCCTCGAGCATGCACAACCGAGAGCCATATTCGCCGATCAGCGTCGCTGCCTCATCCGTGGTGACTTTCTGGTAACTGTGGGTTTTCAGGTACTTGCCGACCCACAAACCACCCGTATACCGCCCCGCCTTCTTCGTCGGCAGCGTGTGGTTGGTGCCGATCACCTTGTCGCCATTGGCCACATTCGTCCGCGGCCCCAGGAACAGCGCGCCATAGCAGGTCATGTTCTCAAGGAACCAGTCATCGCGGTCCGTCATCACCTGCACATGCTCGGAGGCATAATCATCGGCCACCTTAAGCATTTCTTCATAACTGTCGCACAGGATGACCTCGCCATAGTCCTCCCAGCTGACCCGCGCGGTGCCGGCGGTGGGCAGGATGTCAAGGATGCGGTCGATCTCGGACAGGGTCTCTTCGGCCAGCTTGCGGCTGTTGGTCAGCAGCACCGCGGGCGAGTTATACCCGTGTTCCGCCTGCCCCAGGAGGTCGGTGGCGCACAATTCGGCGTCGACCGTGTCGTCGGCGATCACCATGGTCTCGGTCGGCCCCGCGAACAGGTCGATCCCGACACGACCGAACAATTGCCGCTTGGCTTCGGCGACAAAGGCGTTGCCGGGGCCAACCAGAAGATGCACCGGGGCGATGGTCTCGGTGCCGATCGCCATCGCGCCCACGGCCTGGATACCGCCCAGGACATAGATCTCGTGTGCGCCGCCGATATGCATCGCCGCGATCACCGCCGGGTTCGGCTCGCCGTTGAAGGGCGGCGTGCAGGCGATGATGCGCGGCACGCCGGCAACGGAGGCGGTCGCGACCGACATATGCGCCGAGGCGACCATCGGGAACTTGCCGCCGGGCACGTAGCAGCCGACCGACTGCACGGGGATGTTCTTGTGGCCCAGGATCACGCCCGGCAACGTCTCGACCTCGATGTCCAGCATCGAGTCCCGCTGCGCCTGGGCAAAGTTCCGAACCTGCTCTTGCGCGAACCTGATATCGGCCATCTCCTGCGGCGAGACCTTGGCGATGATCGCCTCGATCTCGGCTTCGCTCAGGCGATAGCTCTCGCGGTCATACTTGTCGAACTTCACCGCCAATTCGCGCACCGCCGCATCGCCGCGCGCCTCGATGTCCTTCAGCGTGGCCGCGACAACCGCCGCCGTCCTGGCATCATCCTCGGCCCGATCCGCCTCGGGCTTGCCCCGTTTCAGATACTCAATCGTCATGTCTCAACACCTCATTCATTCGGCCGCGGCGCAACCTTCTCGCCACGGTCATAAGCTTCCCAGCCACCGCCACCGAACACGTCAACACCAAGCTGCGACGCCACATG
>NZ_JAFEJK010000009.1 GCF_016888515.1 Shimia biformata
CCCTCGGGATGCGGCAAGACCACGACGATGCGGATGATTGCCGGGCTGGAAGATGCCAGCGAGGGCGACATTCTGATCGACGGCACCCGCGTCAACGATATGGAGCCGAAGGACCGCGATGTCGCCATGGTGTTCCAGTCCTACGCGCTTTACCCGAACATGAATGTCTATGAGAACATCCGCTTTCCGCTGAAGGTGCGCGGCATCGACCCCAAGACCCATGACGAAAAGGTGCGCCGCGCCTCGGCCATGGTGGAGCTGGACGAGTTCCTGCATCGCAAGCCGGCCGAATTGTCGGGCGGTCAGCGCCAGCGCGTGGCTTTGGCCCGCGCGATCGTGCGTGAACCCAACGTGTTCCTGATGGACGAGCCGCTGTCGAACCTTGACGCCAAGCTGCGGGTCTCGACCCGGGCGCAGATCAAGAACCTCAGCCATGAACTGTCGGTGACCACGATCTACGTGACCCACGACCAGATCGAGGCGATGACGCTCGCCGATCGCGTGGTGGTGATGAAAAAGGGGGTCGTCCAGCAGGTCGGCAGCCCGACCGAAATCTATGACACACCCGCAAACACATTTGTCGCCAGCTTCATCGGCAACCCGGCGATGAATTTGAT